>NZ_JACVBJ010000005.1:0-650010 GCF_014852295.1 Pseudomonas sp. PDM10
AACCTGAACCGTCGGTGACGGTGTAGCTGACCGTCGGCACCGCACCGTTGTAGTTGGCCGCCGGAGTGAAGGTGTAAGCGCCGTTCGTTCCGATCACCAAGGTGCCGACATTGGCGAGGGTCGCGGTTTCACCGGCCTGGTACTGAGTACCGCCGACCGTGAAATTGACCACGCTGACCGGGCCATCAACGCTCGACGTATCGGTAAGCACGCTGCCGGTCACTGGGGCGTCTTCGCTGGTGGTCACGGTTTCGCTGATGTCGGTGAAGCTGTCGTCGACCGGGGTGACGCTGATATTCAGGGTCGAGGTGACGTCAGCGCCGGAACCGTCGGTGACGGTGTAGCTGACCGTCGGCACCGTGCCGTTGTAGTTGGCCGCCGGGGTGAAGGTGTAGGCACCATTGGCCGCAAGCACCAGGGTGCCGACGTTGGCGATAGTCGCGGTGTCACCGGCCTGGTACTGAGTACCGCCGACCGTGAAATTAACTACGCTGACCGGGCCATCAACGCTCGACGTATCGGTGAGGACGCTGCCGGTCACTGGGGCGTCTTCGCTGGTGGTCACGGTTTCGCTGGCATCGGTAAAGCTGTCGTCGACCGGGGTGACGCTGATGTTCAGGGTCGAGGTGACGTCAGAACCGGAACCATCGGTGACGGTGTAGCTGACCGTTGGCACCGCACCGTTGTAGTTGGCCGCCGGGGTGAAGGTGTAGGCGCCGTTAGCTCCGATGACCAGGGTGCCAACGTTGGCAATAGTCGCGGTGCTGCCAGCGGCATAGGTGGTTTCACCAACCGTGAAGTTGAGCACGCTGACCGGACCGTCGACGCTCGAGGTCCCGGTGAGGACGCTGCCGGTCACCAGAGCGTCTTCGCTGGTGGTCACGGTTTCGCTGATGTCGGTGAAGCTGTCATCAACCGGGGTGACGCTGATGTTGAGGGTCGAGGTGACGTCAGAACCGGAACCGTCGGTGACGGTATAGCTGACCGTTGGCACCGCACCGTTGTAGTTGGCCGCCGGGGTGAAGGTGTAGGCGCCGTTAGCTCCGATGACCAGGGTGCCAACGTTGGCAATAGTCGCGGTGCTGCCAGCGGCATAGGTGGTTTCACCAACCGTGAAGTTGAGCACGCTGACCGGACCGTCGACGCTCGAGGTCCCGGTGAGGACGCTGCCGGTCACCAGAGCGTCTTCGCTGGTGGTCACGGTTTCGCTGGCATCGGTAAAGCTGTCGTCGACCGGGGTGACGCTGATGTTGAGGGTCGAGGTGACGTCAGAACCGGAACCGTCGGTGACGGTGTAGCTGACCGTCGGCACCGCACCGTTGTAGTTGGCCGCCGGAGTGAAGGTGTAAGCGCCGTTAGCTCCGATGACCAGGGTGCCAACGTTGGCAATAGTCGCGGTGCTGCCAGCGGCATAGGTGGTCTCACCGACGGTGAAGTTGACCACGCTGACCGCACCGTCGACGCTGGAAGTACCCGCCAGCACACTGCCACTGACTGGAGCGTCTTCGCTGGTGGTCACGGTTTCGCTGACGTCGATGAAGCTGTCATCCACAGGGGTAACATCAATGTTCAAGGTCGACGTGACGCCAGAGCCAGAGCCGTCAATGACGGTATAGCTAACCGTCGGCACCGTGCCGTTGTAGTTGGCCGCCGGGGTAAAGGTGTAGGCGCCATCGGCCGCAATGACCAGGGTGCCGACATTGGCAATGGTGGCGGTCTGGCCGGCTGTGAAGGTGCCATTGACGCCGGCGATGCTGAAGGTGGACACGCTCAGGACGTTGTCTATGTCGCTGTCGTTACTCAGCACATTGCCGATCGCAGGGGTGTCTTCTGCGATGGTTTGTGTGTCTGCAGTCAAAACGCTCGGATCATCGACCGCCGTCACGGTGAGATCCAGCGTGCTGGTCAAGCCGGTGTTGGTGGTGTAGCTGACTTGCGGTACAGCGCCGTTGTAGTTGGCGTCCGGAGTAAAGCTGTAGTCGCCATTGGTGCCGATGGTCAACGTACCGACGCCGACGATGGTTGCGGTCTGGCCTGCGGTGAAACTGCCGGCCATGCCGGCGACGGTGAAGCTGGCGACGCTGAGTGGCGTGTCGGCATCGCTATCGTTGTTCAGTACATTGCCGGTCGCGACGCTGTCTTCGGCCTGTGTGCCAGTATCCGCGGTCAGTACGCCCGGAGCGTTGGTGGCCGTCGTGTTCTGATTGCCGATATTGAGTGTGTTGGCTGTGGCAGTGGAATCAGGACCGTTGGTTGGGAAGCCAATGGTCGGGTCGACCCGGCCAGCGGTTGCATCCAGCATCACGAAGCTGTGGCCGCCACCTGCCGCGCCGCCTGTGCCGGCGGCCGTCGGGCCGGCCGCAGTGGCTTCAAGATCGGTGGTCGGGTCGGCGCCGGCAACGATGGCTTGCTGCAGCTCTTTAACCGATGGCGCGGCTTGTTCAGTGGCTTGGGCAAGGTCAGCGCTGGAATCCGGCGCGCTGCCGCTCCACTGAGTGTCGCGGCCCAGGTCCAGGGTTCGGCCGTCAGCCAGTTCAAGCGTAACGGCGCCCGCCGCGCCGGTGTCTACCTGATCGCCGACAAACAACCGATCGCCTTCAACGAGTACGCGCCGAATGCCCTCTGGGGACACCGCGAAAACCTGACCGACAATGCTTTTGACGATGGCCACAACACTGCTCATAAGACTCTCCGGGTGTCGCATTCAGTTTGACTTCCATGAACCTGGCGGCGTGTTTGCCATACAGTCTGGACGTTCTTTCAAGATTAGAGGCACAACTTTGACGCGGGTATTAGTCAATAAATTGGCTATATTTTTTCGATATAAACTTTATGCCAAACTATTGACCTTGTGCACGCCATCCTAAACACTCCCCTCCGTAATGTCACATTGATATTTAAGTGCTGGCCCGTGCCAGAGAGTGTGATGCAGTTCCAAAATGCAACTTTCCGACATACGGTCATTCCGGATGTCATCATCCGATGCAGCGGCACGATCTGCAGTGACTCAAGACAAGTAAATCCTGGAAATTCCAACCATGCGTTTGCACCTGCTCAAGGCTTTACCCTTCGCCCTTGCCGCCAGTTTCGTTCAGGCGCAATCCCTACCGGAAGCCATGCAACAGGCATTGGATGTCCATCCGGAGATCCAGGCAGGCGTTAACAGTCGATTGGCCGCGGATTATCAGTTAAAGGCCGCAAAAGGTGGATACCTCCCGCGGGTCGATCTGCTGGGCGGCTACGGTCGCGAAGGCACTGACAACGTCACCACCCGTGGCGCCGGCAACAACAATCACTGGGAAAACCTGAATCGCAGCGAGTCGAGCGTGCGGTTGTCGCAAATGGTTTTCGACGGTTTTGCGACGTCGAGTGAAGTGGGGCGTCAACAAGCCACCGTTAATTCCCGCGCTTACTCCTTGCTGGGCACGTCCGAACGCACCGCGCTCACTGTCGCTCAGGTGTACCTCGACGTACTGACCCGCCGTGAGTTCGTGCGTCTGGCGACCGATAACCTGAAGAACCACGAACGGACTTTCGACCAGATCAAGTTGCGCACCCAGCGTGGCGTGGGCAGCGGCGCCGACCTCGATCAGGCCGAAGCGCGTATGGCCCAGGCCCGCAACAACCTGATTACCGAACAGACCAACCTGGCTGACGCCGAGACCAACTTCCTCAGCGCCGTTGGCCAGATGCCCGATCAACTGGAGCGTCCTTCCGATTTCATGGCGCTGTTGCCGGCCAGCCTGAATGAAGCCCGGGCGCAGATGCTGGAAAACAGCCCGATCCTGCGTTCCGCCGAATCCGACATTGCCGCTGCCGAGAAACAGTACGCAGCCGCCAAGTCGACCTTCTACCCGCGCTTCGATGCTGAATTGGGTCGCACTGCCGACAACGATATCGACGGCCAGAACGGTCACAGCAATGAATGGCAGGCCATGTTGCGCATGCGCTTCAATCTGTATTCCGGCGGCAGCAACAAGGCTGATCTGGAAGCCAAGTCTTACCTGTCCAACCAGGCACTGGATATTCGCAACAATGCCTTGCGCGTGTTGAACGAAGATCTGGGCCTGGCCTGGAATGCCTTGAACAACGCCAATGCCCAAGTGCCGATCGCCCAGCAATATGTCGATCACAGCACCCGCGTGCGCACCGCCTATCAGAGGCAGTTCAGTCTCGGTGAGCGCACCTTGCTCGACCTGCTCGACAGTGAAAACGAGCTATTCTCGGCTTCTCGTCGTCTGGCGGAGATCAAGAACATTCAGTTATTTACTCAATACCGAATCAAGGCGACCATGGGCGAGTTGCTCAAAAGCCAGGGAGTGGTCGCACCGTTGGCATCCGTTGTGCAAAACGACGTGAAGCCCAAGGTTCAACTGCCCGGTCTGAACTGAGCAGAACCTTCATTGTTCAATTGTTAGCCAAGAGTGCCGAGCGTGGAATCAGAAGTCAGTCGAGTTCAACTCATTCATGATCCACGCGCGCTGCACGACGATCCGTTACTGGACGGCTTGCTGGCTCTTTGCATCCTGCATCAGAAACCGGCCAGCGCCGCGATGTTGACCACCGGCCTGCCGTTGCCCAAGCAGCGCCTGACTGTTGAACTGCTGCCCCGCGCAGCCGCTCGCGCCGGCCTGCAAGGGCGGGTGCTGGTGCGCAAACTGGAGCAGATTCCGGCGATTGCCATGCCGGCGCTGTTGCTGCTCAAGGATGGTCGCAGTGCCGTCCTTATTGGTTGGCACGGTGAAGACCAGGCGCGCCTGCTGCTCAGCGAAAGCGATGGTGGCGAAAGTGTCGTCAGCCGCGAACTGCTGGCCGATGACTACATCGGCAAAGTGTTCTTCGCTCAACCCCAGCACAAATTCGACGTCAATCACGGCACGCTGATTCCGCGCGCGCGCTCGTGGTTCCGCGACACCCTCAAGCGTTCGCGCTGGCTGTACGCCGACGCCATCGCCGCCAGTTTCCTGATCAACATCATTGCCATGGCCGCGCCGCTGTTCGTGATGAATGTCTACGACCGCGTCGTGCCGAACCAGGCCGAATCGACCCTGTGGGTGTTGGCCATCGGCATCACCGGGGCGTACCTGTTCGACCTGATCCTCAAGAGCCTGCGCAGCCTCTGCCTGGACCTGGCCGGGAAGAAAACCGACCTGATCATCTCGGCCACGTTGTTCGAGCGCATTGTCGGCATGGCCATGAAGTACCGCCCGGCGCGGGTCGGCAGCTTCGCCCAGAACATCCATGAGTTTCAGAGCCTGCGCGATTTCCTGGCTTCGCTGACCCTCACCAGCCTGATCGACCTGCCGTTTACGCTGCTGATCTTCATGGTCATCGCCATTCTCGGCGGGCATCTGGTGTGGATTCCGGTGCTGGCGTTCCCGATTGCCCTGCTGATCGGCTATGCCTTGCAGAAGCCGCTGGTGGCGACCATGGAGCGAACCATGGCCCTGGGCGCCGAGCGGCAGTCGAGCCTGATCGAAACCCTCGCCGGTCTCGATGCAGTAAAGGTCAACAACGCCGAAAGCGAACGCCAATATCAGTGGGAGCAAACCATCGGCACCCTCAGCCGCCTCGAGCTGCGGGTGAAAATGCTCTCCGGTCTGGCGATGAACATCACCTTGCTGATCCAGCAACTGGCCGGGGTGATCATGATCGTCTTCGGCGTGTACCAGATCATCGACGGTCACCTGAGCATGGGCGGCTTGATCGCCTGCTACATGCTCAGTGGCCGCGCACTCAGCCCGCTGGCCTCGCTGTCTGGCCTGCTGACGCGTTACCAGCAAGCGCGGGTAACCATGACCTCGGTCGATCAGATGATGGAGCTGCCGCAAGAGCGCAACTTCGATGAACGCCCACTGAGCCGCAATGTGCTGCAAGGGGCCATCGAATGCCGGCAGATGAACTTCACCTACCCGAACCAACAGAACGCAGCGCTGAAGAACATCAACCTGATCATCAAGCCTGGCGAAAAGATCGGCATCATCGGGCGCAGCGGCTCGGGGAAAAGCTCTCTGGCCAAACTGCTCGTAGGCCTCTACCAGCCGGACGATGGCGCGCTGTTGGTGGATGGCGTCGATATCCGTCAGATCGATGTCAGCGAATTGCGCCACAACATTGGCTACGTGGCCCAGGACATCCAGCTGCTGGCCGGGACCCTGCGCGACAACCTGGTGTCGGGCGCGCGCTATGTCGAAGACGAAATGGTTTTGCAAGCGGCCGAACTGGCCGGTGTCCACGAATTCGCCCGTCTGCACCCACAGGGTTATGAGCTGCAAGTCGGCGAGCGTGGGCAGAACCTGTCGGGCGGTCAGCGCCAGAACGTTGCCCTAGCCCGTGCGTTGCTGCTCAACCCGCCGATCCTGCTGCTCGACGAACCGACCAGCGCCATGGACAACACCGGCGAAGAACGCCTCAAGCAACGCCTCGCGGCGGTGGTTGAAAACAAAACCGTGGTGCTGGTGACGCACCGGGCTTCGCTGTTGTCGCTGGTGGATCGTCTGATCGTCATCGACCGCGGGCAGATACTCGCCGACGGCCCGAAAGCCGCGGTGATGGAAGCGTTGAAGAAGGGGCAGATCAGTGTTGCTTAAGTCGGGTTTCAAAAATTCGATCGGCCGTTATTTCAAAGGCTCCGATTCGCTGCATGGCCAGCCACTTCCCGAGGTCAACAAAGCGCTGATCGAAGACGCCCCCCGTGTGGTGCGGCTGACCATCTGGGCGATCATCGGCTTCTTCGTGTTCCTGCTGCTCTGGGCCAACTTCGCCGTGATCGACGAAGTCACCAAGGGCGACGGCAAGGCGATTCCCTCGTCCAAGATCCAGAAAATCCAGAACCTTGAGGGCGGTATCGTCTCCGAGTTGTTCGTGACCGAAGGGCAGATCGTCGAGGCCGGCGCACCGCTGATTCGCCTGGACGACACGCGATTCGCCTCCAATGTCGGCGAAACCGAGGCCGATCGGCTGTCGATGCTGCTGCGAGTCGAGCGCTTGAGCGCGGAAGTCGACGACCGTCCGCTGAATTTCCCGGCGGATGTGCTCAAGGCTGTGCCCGGTCAGGCAGCCAGCGAAGAGTCGCTGTACATCAGCCGCCGTCAGCAGTTGCACGATGAGATTGGTGGTTTGGAGGAGCAGTTGATCCAGCGTCAGCAAGAGCTGCGCGAGTTCACCTCCAAACAGTCGCAGTACCGTAGCGGTCTCGCGTTGCAGCGTCAGGAAATCAACATGTCCGAGCCGTTGGTGGCCCAGGGCGCGGTATCGCCGGTTGAAGTGCTGCGACTCAAGCGCGCCGAGGTTGAAACCCGCGGGCAACTGGACGCGACCACCCTGGCCATTCCTCGCGCCCAATCGGCGATCAAGGAAGTGCAGCGCAAGATCGACGAGACTCGTGGCAAATTCCGCAGCGAAGCACTGACTCAACTCAATGAAGCACGCACTGATCTGAACAAGGCTCAGGCCACCGGCAAGGCGCTGGAAGATCGGGTCAGCCGGACGCTGGTGACATCGCCGGTGCGCGGCATCGTCAACAAATTGCTGGTGAACACCATTGGCGGTGTGATCCAGCCGGGCAGCGATCTGGTGGAAATCGTGCCGCTGGACGACACCTTGCTGGTGGAAGCGAAAATTCGCCCGCAAGACATCGCCTTCCTGCATCCGGGCCAGGAAGCGACGGTGAAGTTCACGGCGTATGACTACACCATTTATGGTGGGCTGAAGGCCAAGCTTGAGCAGATCGGCGCGGACACCATTACCGATGAAGACAAGAAAACCACTTACTACATCATCAAGCTGCGCACTGATCGCAGTCACTTGGGGACGGATGAAAAGCCGTTGCTGATCATCCCGGGGATGGTGGCTTCGGTGGATATCATCACGGGCAAGAAGACCATTCTCAGCTACCTGCTCAAGCCGATTATTCGTGCGCGGGCCGAGGCGTTGCACGAGCGGTAATTTCTGTCTGGGGCTGACGGCCCTTTTTCGCGAGCAAGCGGCGCCAAATGGCGTCGTTTGTGAAAAAGTCATATCCCTTTTCGACTTGCCCATTGATTTGAATCAAGCATGCAAAGGCGCAGTAGCGGCATATTGATATCGGCATAAGACCGATACTTCTACTAATAAAGAGACAGGCCGCATGCAGATATTTCAAATGTCTTCGCAACATCCTGCTGCACGCTTCAACCCTTTCTGCGGGCCGTTGCGATTTCATCCAGCCAGTTATTGACCCCTCATTTCGATTACTCGACCGCATACGGAAATCGGCTGGGTTTGCCTCGCCGAGCGCCTGATATTTGGGAAGGATCCCAGCCCTTCATCGCTTCCCATTCAGTAGATCACCGCCATGTCGAACCGTAAGGATCTCTCGCAAGTCTTCATCCAGACCCTGGAGCAAAGCGTTGACAGTGTCGTGGTCATCGACAGTCAAAACCGGATCATTTTGTTTAATGAGGCCTCGGAAAAGCTCTGGGGATACGGCCGTGACGAGGTCTTGGGCCGAAATGTCGAGCAACTGGTCCCGAAACTGATTCGCCCCCTGCACGACGGTTATATCGAAGCGAACCGCCGTACCGGCATCAACAAAATCGTCGGCACCAGTCGCGATGTGTTGATCGAGTGCAAGGACGGCTCCCGGCGATGGGGGTCAATGTCCATTTCCAGGATCGACACTCAGGGGCAGATCCTCTACGCCGCGTTTATCAAAGACATTACCCGGCAACATGAAGAGCAGCGCCGCTTGTACCTGTTGTCATTGGTGGTCGATACCACCGAGAACGCGATCATCATTACTGACGCGTCAGGAGCGATCATTTACGTCAACGATGGCTTCACGCAAATGTTCGGTTACAGCGCGCAAGAAGTTGTCGGCAGGACGCCAACCGAAGTGTTGGCGCCGTACTTCACGCCTTCGCGCATTGCAGCGATCCGCCGTCAGCTCGTCAAGAATGATGCTTATCATGGGCAGGAATTCGGTTATGACCGGGGCGGCCAACGCGTGTGGTGTAACGTCACCACCTACCCGGTTCACGACCCTCACGGGCAACTGACCAATACCGTGAGTGTGATGATTGATGTGACCCACACACGGATGCATGAAGTACTGCGCCATAAAATGTTGGAAGCGATGGTTCGTGAAGAGTCGCTGGTAGCCTTGATGAACCTGGCGTGTGTGGAGGTGCAGCGAATTGCACCGGAAGTGATTGCGACGGTATTGCGGGTCGATGGGCAGGGGTTGCTGCATACGTTGGCGGCTCCTGGTCTTCCGGTCGCTTATTCCAAGGCGCTGGATGGGACGGTAGTCGGGCCCGAGTCCGGTTCTTGCGGGGCGGCGGCGTTCAGTGGCGAATCGGTCATGGTCAGCGATATCGCTTCTCACCCGTTCTGGGAGCAATTCCGTGATCTGGCGCTGCCACTCGGTTTGAAGGCCTGTTGGTCAACGCCGATAAAATCCAGCGACGGACGAGTGTTGGGCACGTTCGCGTTTTATTACCGCGACTCGCGCGAGCCGAGCCCACTTCACTATTTGTTGGTCGATGCGTGCATCCATTTGTGCGCCCTGGCGTTGGAGCGTGAGGAGTCGCGCCTGCACATACGCCAATTGGCGTTCTATGACGACCTGACGGGGTTGGCCAATCGCAACTTGTTGCATGCCCGGGCGGAACAGGCCATTGCTCAAGCTTCGCGGCATCAATCGAGTCTGGCTGTGGTGTTTATCGATCTGGATCGATTCAAGCAGGTCAACGACTCCCTTGGACACCCCGCCGGGGATGAGTTCTTGCGCGTCATTGCTCAACGATTGTCCGAACGTCGGCGAGGAAGCGATATTGTCAGCCGGCTATCAGGTGATGAATTCGTTCTGGTCCTGCCGCAGTGCACGTTGGCGCATGCCACCGACTTGATAGAACAGATGAGAGGGCAACTGAGCGCTCCGTGCCAGATCTCAGGTGTGACCCTCAAACCGTCGGTGAGTATCGGCGTCAGTATGTTTCCGGATGACGGTCGTACGATGGAGGTGTTGCTGCATCGTGCCGATATGGCGATGTATCAAGCCAAGACCAGCGGCCGCGGGCGTGTCTGTTTTTTCAGCGACGGATTGGATCAACTGGCCCAAGGGCGTTTGCGTCTGGAGGCAGCTTTACGTGAAGCCATTGATGGCGAAGCCCTGCATTTGGTTTATCAGCCGCAGATCGACCTTGGCGGATCCGAGCTTTATGGCATTGAGGCCCTCGCGCGATGGACTCATCCTCAATTAGGGGAAGTCTCGCCCGCGTGTTTTATTCCGCTGGCGGAAGAATGCGGCTTGATCGGTGAGTTCGGCTTATGGGTATTGCGTGAAGCCTGCCGTCAATTGGCGACGTGGCGGCAGCAAGGGCTGCGGGTGCCGACCGTGTCGGTGAACATGTCGCCGACCAATTTCCATAATCGCAATCTGTCGAGCATCATCGCCAGGACACTTGAACAACATGGTTTGCTGGCAAAGGACCTGACGCTGGAGATTACCGAAAGTGTTCTGATGGACACCAACCCCGACACCCTGACCACGATTGAAGAGGTGCATGCGCTGGGTATCAGCCTGGCGATGGATGATTTCGGTACGGGTTATTCCAGCCTGAGTTACTTGCGTCGTTTGCCGATTCAGGAACTTAAGCTTGATCGTAGTTTTGTGCATGACCTGGAAAGCGACGCAACCAGTCAGGCACTGAGCGAGGCCGTCATTCGCATCGGCGAAAGTTTGCAATTAAGAGTAGTGGCTGAGGGGATCGAGACATTCGAGCAACAGCGCATTCTGCAAAATCAGGGTTACCGGATCGCGCAAGGATTCCTGATCTCCAGACCCTTGGCGGCGGAGGATTTGGGTTGTTGGCTGGAAAAACGCTATGCGTTCGTCTGAGTACGCCAAAAGCCATATCGTTATTCGCTAACGGTATTTAAATTTCAGTTCTTATATCTATAAAGTCACTCTCCTGCGTACCTGCCGACCAATCGGCGCGCCGCACGACACGAACCAACACGGGACCTCCGTGAGTTTCTTGATCGACGCGCGCGCCCTTGAGCGTGCCGTGCGTGGGAGTGATTTATGTCTGCAGCAACGGCTTCCCCAAGCGCCGCGAACATCGCGCCGCAAACCTTCGACATCCGCCCGTTCAGTGGCGCCGTCGGTGCCGAAATCATCGGCCTCGACCTGTCCCGCCCGATCAATGATCAGGACTTCGCCCGCATCCACCGCGCGCACCTGGATCATCACGTCGTGGTGTTCCGCGACCAGCGCATTACCCCCGAGCAACACATTGCCTTCAGCCGCCGCTTTGGCGTGTTGCAGATCCACGTGCTCAAGCAATTCCTGCTGGCCGGGCATCCGGAAATCCTCATCGTTTCCAACATCATCGAAAACGGCCAGTCCATCGGCCTCGGCGACGCCGGCAAGTTCTGGCATTCCGACCTTTCCTATAAAGAGCTGCCAAGCCTGGGTTCGATGCTGCACGCCCAGGAGCTGCCGTCCGAGGGCGGCGACACGCTCTTCGCCGACATGCACAAAGCCTGGGACAACCTGCCTGAAGCGCTGCGCAAAGCCGTCGAAGGCCGCTCGGCCGCGCACTCCTACACGGCGCGGTACAGCGAAACCAAATTCGAAGGTAACTGGCGCCCGACGCTGACGCCTGAGCAGCTCGCTCAGGTCGCAGAAGTCGTCCACCCGATCGTTCGGACTCACCCGGAAAACGGCCGCAAGGCGTTGTTCGTCAGCGAGGGTTTCACCACCCGCATCGTTGGTTTGCCGGAAGACGAGAGCAAGCAACTGCTCGATGAGCTCTACGCCCACAGCGTGCTGCCGCAAAACATCTACCGCCATCAATGGCAGGCCCACGACCTGGTGTTCTGGGACAACCGTTCGCTGATTCATCTCGCCGCCGGATGCCCAAGCTACCTGCGCCGCAAGTTGTATCGCACCACCATCCAGGGCGACGCGCCTTTCTGATTTGTCGGAGAAACTCTCATGTCCAAACGTCTTCCATTTGCACCGCTGGCCGCGGCCATCGGCCTGGGTTTCAGCCTGATCGCCGGCAGCCTGGTGGCGCCGACCGTGGCCCACGCTGAAGGTGAAATCCGTATCGCCGAGCAGTTCGGCATTGTTTATCTGTTGCTCAATGTTGTGCGAGATCAAAACCTGATCGAGAAGTACGGCAAGCAGGAAGGCATCGACATCAAGGTCGACTGGACCCAGCTCTCCGGCGGGGCGGCGGTCAACGATGCGTTGCTCTCCGGTTCCATTGATATTGCCGGTGCAGGCGTCGGTCCGCTGCTGACCATCTGGGACCGCACCCACGGCAAGCAAAACGTCAAAGCCGTGGCTTCCCTCGGCAACTTCCCGTACTACCTGGTGAGCAACAATCCCAAGGTCAAAACCATCGCCGACTTCACCGAGAAGGACCGCATCGCGGTGCCGGCGGTCGGCGTGTCGGTGCAGTCGCGCATCCTGCAATATGCGGCCGCCAAGCAGTGGGGCGACAAGGAGTTCAATCGCCTCGACAAGTACACCATCGCCGTTCCGCACCCCGACGCCACGGCGGCGCTGATTGCCGGCGGCACCGAGTTGACCGGGCACTTTTCCAACCCGCCGTTCCAGGATCAAGAGCTGGCCAACCCTAACGTCCACGTTGTGCTGAATTCCAATGAAGTGCTCGGCCCGAACTCGCCGACGGTGCTGTTCGCTACCGAGAAATTCCGTGACGAGAACCCGAAAACCTATCAGGCGTTCGTCCAGGCGCTGACTGAGGCGGCCGAGTTTGCCCAGAACGACAAAGGCGCGGCGGCTGATACGTACATCCGCGTCACCAAGGCCAAAATCGACCGTGCCGCGTTGCTGAAAATCATCGATAACCCGCAGTTCGAATTCAGCGTCACGCCGAAAAATACTTACCCGCTGGCCGAATTTCTCTATCGCGTCGGCGCGATCAAAAACAAACCGGATTCGTGGAAGGACTACTTCTTCCAGGACGCCAAACCGCTGCAAGGGAGCTGACCGAGATGAACGCCCCTTTGCAAGGCCACACGGTCAGCAAACCGATCGCGGCAGCCCAAGCGCTGCTGTCGGTCGACAATGTCAGCCTGGAATACCGCACGCCTCAGCGGGTGGTTCGTGCAACCCATCAGGTCAGCTTTGAAATCGATCCGGCAGACCGCTTTGTGCTGCTCGGCCCATCCGGTTGCGGCAAATCAACGTTGCTCAAGGCGGTTGCCGGGTTCATCCAGCCGTGTGAGGGGGAAATTCGTCTCCAGGGGCAAACCGTTCATGCCCCGGGGCCGGACCGGATCGTGGTGTTCCAGGAATTCGATCAACTGCCGCCGTGGAAAACCGTCAAACAGAACGTGATGTTTGCGCTGCTGGCCTCGAAAACCCTCAAGCGCAAAGAAGCCGAGGAACGAGCGCTGCACTACCTGGACAAGGTCGGTCTGGCGGCGTTTGCCGACGCCTACCCGCATACCTTGTCCGGCGGCATGAAGGCGCGGGTGGCGATTGCTCGTGCACTGGCCATGCAGCCGAAAATCCTCTTGATGGACGAACCCTTCGCCGCCCTCGATGCACTGACCCGCCGCAAGATGCAGGAAGAATTGCTGCTGCTCTGGGAAGAGGTGCGTTTCACACTGTTGTTCGTCACGCACTCCATTGAGGAAGCGCTGGTGGTGGGTAATCGAATCCTGCTGCTGTCGCCGCATCCGGGGCGGGTGCGGGCGGAAGTCCACAGCCATCAATACGACTTGCACAGCCTCGGCGGCGTGGCCTTTCAGGAGTCGGCGCGGCGCATTCATCGGTTATTGTTCGATGAAGGTCAGTCCCCGGAAACCGGGCGTGAGCTGGACTTCTCCGACATCCGCATCGCTTATTGAGCCATTGAGAGGAGTGCCCGATGAGCCTTTTATCATCCCCGCGTGAAGAATTTGAAACGGTGTTGCAGCCGCTGACGAGTGTGCCGCTGCAGCGTGAATTACCCCTCGCTCAGCGTCTGTGGCAACAAGGCTGGTTACGTAAAAGCCTGATCCTGATTTTGCTCGCGGTCCTGTGGGAGGTGGTTGCCCGCGTTCAGAACAACGACCTGCTGCTGCCGAGTTTTCTGCAAACCGGGAGCGCGCTGTATGAAGGTTTGCTCAGCGGCGAGTTGCTGGGCAAGGTGTGGATTTCGCTGGTGGTGTTGCTCAAGGGTTACCTGATCGGCATCGTCCTGGCGTTTGCCCTGACCACGCTGGCGGTGTCGACGCAGTTCGGCCGCGACCTGCTGAGTACGTTGACCTCGATGTTCAACCCACTGCCGGCGATTGCGCTGTTGCCGTTGGCGCTGCTGTGGTTCGGCCTCGGGCAGAACAGTCTGATTTTCGTGTTGGTGCATTCGGTGCTTTGGGCATTGGCGTTGAACACTTATGCCGGGTTCCTAGGTGTCTCGGAAACCCTGCGCATGGCCGGGCGCAATTACGGCCTCAAGGGCATGCGTTTCGTGCTGTTCATTCTGATCCCGGCAGCACTGCCATCGATTCTCGCGGGGCTGAAAATCGGTTGGGCCTTCGCCTGGCGCACGCTGATCGCCGCTGAATTGGTGTTCGGCGCCACCAGCGGCAAGGGCGGCTTGGGCTGGTACATCTTCCAGAACCGCAATGAGTTGTACACCGACAAGGTGTTTGCCGGGTTGGCGGTGGTGATCCTGATCGGTTTGCTGGTGGAAAATCTGGTGTTCAGCACGCTGGAGCGGGTTACCGTGAAGCGGTGGGGGATGCAGCGGTAAGATTTGCGGTGACAGGTCTGACGCCATCGCGAGCAGGCTCACTCCCACAGTGATCTTCAGTGGATGCAGACCATGTATTCGACACATAACCCTGTGGGAGCGAGCCTGCTCGCGATGAGGCCAGACCTGCCACCACGTGGTTCGGGTATGTTTGCTAGCATTGCGTCTGCATCAATCCAGATCAGACACGAGTGCTCAGCATGCAACTCCCGGACATGAACCTGTTGGTCGCCCTCGACGCCTTGCTCGACGAGGGCAGTGTGGTGGGCGCCGCACGGCGGATGAACCTCATCCCGGCGGCGATGAGCCGGACGCTGACGCGCATTCGCGAGGCCATCGGCGATCCGATCCTGGTGCGCGCCGGTCGTGGTTTGGTGCCGACGCCCAAGGCGCTGGCGTTGCGAGAGCAGGTGCGTGACGCGGTGGAACAGGCCGCGCTGTTGTTTCGCATCCGCCGATGCGGTTTAACCGAGGATGTGAAGTAGTCAATTGAGACTAGCGAGCTCTGAGGATTTTCAATACGAGCGATGTACACCAGTAACTGCGGCAGATTCAGCCATTTGTAAGGTGTGTCTGCCAGTAGCCCGTAGAACACGTTGTAGCCATCAACGAAGAACGCAGTACGCACAAATCCAATCCTCAGAAACGAAAAAACCGGCCGAAGCCGGTTTTTTCACCCCAACTGCCAGAGAACTGAATCTCTGCGTACGGGGTTGAGTAGTGCGCTGATCCTAAATTGAGTGCGTTACGCACGTCAACCATCGACTCATCAAGGCTCCGCTCAACTGGATCTTTTCCAGCTCCGGCGAGCCAGTTTTGTGCAGTTACCGGGGCGAGGGTCAAGGTGTGAATAGCCTCATCTGTTAATGATTGTTACGACAGAAGGTAAGACGTGATGCAGGGCAAGCAACAGCGCAAACGTCTATCACTCTCTTCAATTTCGACTGAACGGTTGTTCCCGATTTCGTGTGGGATTTAGTACCCACACCACATAACGGGAAGAACAATTCAGCACTCTGAAAATTTTGTCCTTTTTGAAACATCACATTTCTATCCAATGACACCCATCCGCTTGACGTCCACCCACGCTGTCATAGACTCCGCTCATCCGTCAGGGAGTTACGGTTATGCGGCGTGTTTGTTTGTGGGTTATTGGATTGACCTTTGTAACGTGCGTAGTACAGGCGCAAACGTCTGCGCCCGATGATCCGCTGCTGGACAGCAGCGCCAGTGCAAACGCCAGCAGCGAGGCCCGTGGTGTGCTGCGTGCCCGGGATCAGGCGGTGCTCGCCAGTGAGTTGTCCGGGCGTATTGTCGAGTTGCCGTTCAGTGAGGGCGAGTCGTTCAAGAAGGGCGACATCCTGGCGCGTTTTGATTGTTCGGCTTATCAGGCCCAGCTCAATGCGGCCCAGGCTGCCAGCCGTGGCGCCGGTGAAGAGCTGTCCCACAACAAGCAGTTGGCGGCGTTGAATTCGGTCGGGCGTTTTGAAGTGGCGCGGGCCGAGGCCAAGGTCAGCGAGACTCAGGCGCAATCCCAGGTTTATCAGGTTCAGGTCAAACGCTGCAGCGTACTGGCGCCGTTCGATGGTCAGGTCGTCGAGCGCAAGGTCAAGCGTTATGAAAGCGTCGCTGCCGGCACGCCGTTACTGGACGTGGTCGACAACCGCACCCTGGAAATCCACCTGCTGGTGCCGTCACGCTGGATGGCCCGGCTCAAGCCTGGCCAGACCTTCAGTTTTGTTCCCGATGAAACCGGTCAGCCACTGGATGCCACGGTCAAACGCCTCGGCGCGCGGATTGACGAAGGCAGTCAGACCTTGCTGCTGGTGGCGACGCTTCCCAGCGCCAACGGTTTGTTGGCCGGCATGAGTGGCACGGCGCGTTTCGCGGAGTTCAAGTGAACGCTCCGGTCACAGGTGGCGCCGAACAGGTGTTCGCAAGGTTTCTGGATCTCGAACGCCTGACCCGCGCTGCTCGCACGCCTGCGCAACTGGCCTACAGCCTGGTCAATGACGGTCAGGCGCTGTTCGGCTTTCGCCACGCGGCGCTGTTGATCGCCGGCAAGGTGCAGGCCGTGACGGGCGTCAGTGCGGTGGAGCCCAATGCGCCGTTCGTGGCGTTTGTCGAGCAGGCAGCGGCGCAGTTGTTCAAGCTCGAGGTGCTGAAACAGGCGCGGGTGATTCCGGCGAATATTCTCAGCGAATCGATTCAGGCGGACTGGCAAAGTCTTTGCGCGGCTCAGGTGTTCTGGCTGCCACTGATCGATCACCAAGGTGAGGTGTTTGGCGGTCTGTGGCTGGCGCGGGATCTGCCGTGGAACCCTTCCGAGCAAGTGTTGCTGTCGCAATTGGGTGACACCTACAGCCATGCCTGGCTGGCGCTGCAACCACGCAAACCGTGGCGACTGCGCTGGACGCGAAAACGGCAGGTGGCGCTGGTCGCGGTGGTGTTGCTCGGGCTGCTGATTCCGGTGCGCCAATCAGTGCTGGCACCGGCCGAAGTCGTTCCGCTGGGTGGTCGAGTCGTTGCGGCGCCGCTGGACGGGGTGATCGCCGAATTCCTGGTCAAACCCAATCAGACGGTGAAAGCCGGCGACCTGTTGTTGCGCTTTGAAAGCACCACGCTCAGGGCCCAGGCCGACGTGGCTGAGCGCGCCTTGGGCGTTGCAGAAGCTGAGCTCAAGGCCAATTCCCAACGCTCGTTCGCTGATGCTGAATCGAGCTCGCGAATCGATCTGCTGGCCGCGCGAGTCGAGCAAAAACGCGCTGAACGGGATTACGCCCGCGAACTGCTCAAGCGCAGCGAAGTACGCGCCGAACGGGACGGTATTGCGGTGTTCGCCGACGCGGAACGCTGGACCGGTAAACCGGTGCAGACCGGCGAGCGGCTGATGGAAATCGCCGACCCGACCCAGGCTGAGTTGCGCATCGAACTGGCGGTGGGCGATGCGATTTCGCTGGAGCCGGGCGCGCAGGTCGCGCTGTTTCTCGACAGTGATCCGTTGCAACGGCATCTGGCCCGGCTCGAACGCGCAGCTTATGAAGCACAACCCACGGCCGGCGGTCAGCTGGCTTATCGTCTCGACGCCAGTTTCCAGCAGACGCCACCGCGTATCGGGTTGCGCGGGACGGCGAAAGTCTTCGGTGACCGTGCGCCGCTGGCGCTGTACCTGTTACGTAAACCCCTGGCCGGTTTGCGCCAGAGCGTGGGGCTTTAGATGAGCCTGCCGAACCTGCGCGCAGATTTGCAGCTGACGCCTGCATCACCGGCGCTCGATGGCTCGCCGCGCTGGACCCTGGCCGATCCGGTGCGCGGTCGATACTTCAAACTCGGCGTGGCGGCGATGCGCCTGCTGCGCCATTGGTCCTTGGGTGATCCCGAACAGGTGCTGCGTGCCGCCAACCGCGAGCCAGGTTTGCCGCTCGATAGCGCGGAGCTTGAGCAATTGCTGGGCTTTCTGCGCAGCCACGACCTGATCACCGCCCTCGATCCGCAACAGCGCGCCAGTTACAGCCTCAAAGCGGCCGCTCAACGCCAGTCGCTGTGGCAGATCTTGCTGCACCAATACCTGTTTTTTCGTATTCCGCTGTGGCGCCCGGACGCTTTTCTCAATCGCGCCCGGCCATGGCTGGAGCGCTTCGGCCCGCGAGCATTACGCTACGGATTGCCAGCAACCCTGGGGCTCGGCGTGTTTCTGGTGTCCCGGGACTGGCAGCGCTTTATCGCGACCTTCCCGCATTTGTTCAGCCTCGGCGGCGCGCTGGCGTTCGGCGTGGCGCTGTTCTTTGCCAAGCTCTGTCACGAGTTCGGTCACGCTTTCATGGCCAAGCGCGCCGGTTGTCGAGTGCAGAGCATGGGCGTGGCGTTCATGGTGTTGCTGCCGATGTTTTACACCGATGTCAGCGACGCCTGGCGGGTCAATGATCGCCGTGCGCGGCTACTGATTGGCGCCGGTGGCGTGCTGGCGGAATTGCTTTTGGCGAGCCTCGCGCTGCTCGCTTGGTCGCTGCTGCCAGACGGTCCCGGACGCACGGCGGCTTTCATGCTCGCCAGTGCTACCTGGATGACCACGTTGGTGATCAATCTCAACCCGTTCATGCGCTTTGATGGCTATTTTTTGCTCAGCGACTATTGGCAAGTCGACAACCTTCAAGGGCGTGCGTTTGCCCTTTGTCGCTGGCGCTTGCGTGAGTTTTTATTTGGTTATGGTGCGCCGGCGCCGGAGCCCTGGTCGCCGAAGATGCAACGGCGTTTGCTGATCTGGGGTTACGGTTCGTGGCTGTGGCGCGCCGCGTTGTTTTTCGGAATTGCGCTGGCGGTCTACCACCTGTTCTTCAAGGTGTTGGGGATTTTCCTGATGCTGGTGGAACTGGTGTGGTTCATTTTCCTGCCGATCATGAATGAGTGGCGGCAATGGTGGACGCGCCGCGAACAGGCGCATGCGCCTCGGGTGCTGCTCAGCGGCCTGGCCTTGCTTGGGCTGTTGCTGATGCTGGTGGTGCCGTGGCGCAGCGCCGTGGAGTTGCCGACGATGCTGGAGGCGGGCCGCGCCAGTGCCTTGCACGCGCCCGTCGCGGCGCGGGTCAAAACGGTGAATGTTCACGATGGTGAAGCGGTTACCCAGGGCCAGGTGCTAATCGAACTGGAATCCCCGGACCTGGATTCGCGCCAGGCCATCGTCCGTCGCGAAATCCAGATCCAGCAGTTGCAGATGCGCCGCCAGGCCAGCCGCAGTGAAACCGCCGCCGACGCCGGTATCGTCGAACAGCGCCTGGCCGAAGCGGTCGCCGAATACCGAGGCCTGGCCGCCCAGCGTGAGCGCCTGCTGCTGCGGGCGCCCCACGCGGGCAAGGCGCGCGATCTGTTGCCGCAGTTGGCAGTCGGTCGCTGGTTGTCGAGCAAAGATCCGCTGGCGCGGGTGGTCGAAGACGGCGCGCGGTTGCGTGGTTATCTGGCCGAAGTCGAGCTCTGGCGCGTCGCCACGGGCGCCAGCGGACGCTTCATCGCCGACGATCCGATGCACCCGGCGATCGCCGTGCAACTGAGCGAAATCGACACCAACGGCGCGGAATTTGTCGATCAGGAAGCGTTGACCTCCGATCACCATGGGCCGATTGCCGTGCGCCGGGATCAGCATCAAAGAGCGGAGCCGGTACAGGCTCAATATGGGGCACGGTTGAGCGTCCTCGAAGAGGTACCGACGCCGGTGCAACCCTTGCGCGGCATTGTGGTGCTGCAGGGGCGAGGCGAGTCGTTGCTGGGTGTCGCTTGGCGGCGTCTGGCGGCGCTGGGCGTAAGGGAAAGCGGTTTTTAAGGAGCGCTGCGATGGCGAATACCGATTCAGTGGCGGCCGATGGCTTGGTGGTTCGGCCTTCACGGGCCAGCGATGGGGCTTTTCTGCACGGCCTCTATCAGTCGGCGCGGCCGGATCTGCAATGGATTGATGGTGAGCAAGAGGTGGTTGAGCAGGTGGTGGCCCAGCAGTTTCGAGTGCAGGAGCAAGGTCTGGGGGACCACTTCCCCAACGCCATGCATTACGTGATCGAGAAGCTCGACACGGCCATCGGTGCGCTGACCACCGATTTTGGCCCGAATGAAATTCGTGTGCTGTACCTGGCGTTCATTCCAAAGGCTCGCGGCCAGGGCTATGGCCGCAAGGTGCTGCAAGGTGTGCAGAAAGCCGCGCAACAGGTTCGTTGCCCGGTAGCGACGGTGGTTTGGGCTAACAATCCCCACGCGCGCCAGCATTACCTGGCGCTGGGGTTTCAGGTCGAAGAGCGCAACCCGGCGGCGGAGCGGTTGGTGTGGTATCCGATAGTTTGAAAACACCACTAAACCCCTGTGGGAGTGAACCTGCTCGCGATAGGGCCATCACATTCAACATCAACTTTGAATGATCCACCGCAATCGTCGGAACGCCGCCCGGAGCAGGCTCGCTCCCACATTTTCAGATTATGTGTGTTCAGTTGAACGCGATGTAGAAATACCCCAAGCCCGGGTCACGACCCATGGCCGGCACCCGGGAGACAAAGATGTTTTCCACCTGACCCAGTTCCGGCAATTCCAGCGAACACAACCCATCGACAAACTCTGTGGGTTTCAAGCTATTGAACTCGACGCTGAACGGCATGCGCTCGTTGTTGGGCATCCGCGAGCGGGGTGTTTCTTCAAGGCTGTCGATATGGATCGGCAATTCACTTCCATCCGGTAGCCGCAGCATCCCCGTCTTGCCCAGCAGCGCCTGAAAGTGTTGGCTTTGAACCTGATGCAGCATGGTGTTACTCCAGAATTGAAAGTGGCCGGGGGATTTGAATCCCCCGGCGGCTCCTCAGTTGCGCGAAGGGAACAACCCGTTCAAGGCGATGCTGAAGTTGAGCACCAGGAAGGGGTTCATCGTTTCCATGGGCAGGCCGTTACCGGCGGACGAAATTTCTCCCGTGACCGTGGTGGCCACGCCTTTGAGTGGCACGGCTGAAGCGCCTTGCGCGTCGGAGTAGATGCTCGCCGAACCCGGGCCGCCGCCCGAGGCTCCGATGTACGAGTTGGTCGCGGTCGGGTTGGTGACCGGGTTGCTCGCCGGGCTGGCCAGTTGCAGGGTGGTGGCGGCCGTGAGCCCGGACAAGGCGTGGGTGTGATTGGGCAGGTTGGTGATGGTGGCGGTGACGTTTTCGGTCCCGGAGAATTCACCGATGACGCGCGGGGTCAGGCCCAGGCCGTTGCCCTGTGCCATCGGCAGACGGCCTTGCAGGTTGGGTAGCATGAAATTGGTGGTGCCATTGCCTCCATAGTAGGTTCCCAGCAGTGAGAAAAGCGCCTGGTATTGCGAGATCCCCAGTGTCTGGCCGTTGCACAGGGCCCAGCCGTTGGGGGCAAAGTTAAAGGCGAAAGACTGAACAGTGCCCATGAATACTTCCATAGTTCCTCATCCCTCAGGGTTAGTTGTCTGGCGCGCCACGCGGGTGGCCCGGGCCCCCGGGCAGATCGTTGCGAACAGCCGATTCCTTTCATCTCCGTGGCTGGGTCACGCCAAGCCAGAGCGTAGTAGATCCACATGGCTGCCGAATGTCGTTGGTCGCAAAGCCAGCATCGACGACGGCGCTGTCGCTGTCCTACAGTGATTGCAAGCTTCAAGATTTTTCACCGGCAGTCTCGAGGGGGGGCAATGGAGGCGCGAAGAGAAACGCCGATTGACGGCACCCAAGGCTCCCACGCGGCACCCGGCGCCTGGGCGAGTGTTCAGCGCTTGCTGCGATGGGTGCGCGAACATTGGCTGCTGCCGATCCTGGCATTGGCCGCGCTGGTACGTTTTTATGACCTGACCGCGGCGGCTATATGGGGCGATGAAGGTTCCAGTCTGCTGCTGAGCCAGTATTCGCTGGCCGGGATCTGGTTGCATGCCGCCCATGATGTGCATCCGCCGCTGTATTTCATGCTGCTGCATGGCTGGATCGAGCTGTTCGGCGATGGCATTTTTTCGATTCGAAGCCTGAGCGCGCTACCGGGGATTGCCACCGTGGCGTTGGGCGTCTGGCTGGTGGACTTGCTCGCCACTCGCCGCGCCGCGTTGTTGGCCGGTGTCCTGTTGGCGCTGCTGCCTACCGCCGTGCGTTACAGCCAGGAAGTGCGCATGTATTCGTTGCTGGGGCTGTGGCTGATCGGTGCCACGATTGCCCTGGTCTACTGGATCAAACACCCCGGACGTAAGCGCTATCTGGTGATTTACGCACTGCTGATGAGTGCGGCGTTCTACACCCATTACTTCACCGCCCTGTGCGTGCTGTGTCACTGGCTGTATCTGGGGCTGATCCGCGTACAGCCTGGCTATCGTTTGCGGCATATCCAGCAGCCCGGCTGGTGGTGGGCGAACGTGGCGATTGTGTTGGTGTACTTGCCGTGGGTGCCCAGCCTGATCGATCTGATTCAACACATGGATCTACTCAAAGCCAATGGCGATGTGGGGTGGGAGACACCGGTGACGTTCGCCTCGTTGCCTTCGATGATCTGGTCGTTCCTGATCCAGGACGATGGCGAGTCCCTGACTACACCGATGTTCAGCACGTTGCCCTTGGCGTCGCTGGCCTTGGTGTGGGTGGCGCTGGCGCGGGATCGCAGTGTCATTCGTGGCAGTGCATTGATGGTGATCTATACCGTTTTGCCGTTGTTGCTGGTGTTTTTGGTGTCGTTCATCTCGCCGGTGTTCATCGAGCGTTACCTCACCGCGTATGCCCTCGGCCTGCCGATGATTGCCGCATTGGCCATCGATCGCCTGTACGCGGTCTTCCGGGTGTTGGCGTTGACGGTGTTGGTGTTGTTTGTCGGTGTCGAACTGGTGGGCCTGAACAACAACGCCACGGTCGATACCAACGATCAGATCAGCGTCATGGTCGACTACGTGAATCAGCACTTCGTTGCCGGTGACCGGATCGTCACCAGCGACTTGCTCTGGTACCTCAGTTACGTCTATTACAACCGCACCGACGCCAAACCGCTGCTGTACACGCCACCGTCGGCCAAGGGTGTTTCGAGTCGGCCGAATGCCTATGGTTTCGGCACGCTGGTGACCCAGGACATTTACCTCGACAGCCTCGGCGATTTACCCAAAGGCACTGGCCGAGTGTGGTTGATCGGTACCGTCGATGTGCCGGACGAATTCGCGCCGTTGCCCGCAGGCTGGCAGAACGTTGGCGAAACACAGGCGGGTGGTGCCAATGCGCGCTTGTTCGTGTTGCATTGAGCCTGTAACCAAAATCGCGTTTTTCAGACGATTAATTTCGATTTGATATCAAAACACCATTACCCATAAGGCTGTTCATGGTCTACGCTCCGTCGTAGATAAAGGATTTCTGATCAGGGTGAAGGGATTGTCACAGTTCCATTTTATTTCCGGCTTGCCGCGCTCAGGCTCGACCCTGCTTTCTGCGATCCTTTTGCAGAACCCGCGCTTTCATGCCGGCATGACCAGCCCCGTTGGCGCCCTGTTTTCCGGTGTTCTGGAACAGTGCAGTGCCGGCAGCGAGTTCGGTGCGGTGATCGATACCGATCTGCGCCGCCGTTTGCTTCGCGGACTGTTCGACTCCTTCTACGCCGACAAGGCCGACAAACCGGTGGTGTTCGACACCAATCGGTTATGGAGCTCGCGCCTGCCCGCCATCAGCGATCTGTTCCCGCAAGCCAAGGTCATTGCCTGCGTGCGCAATGTTGCCTGGGTCATGGACAGCATCGAGCGTTTGTATCGCGCCAATCCCTTTGAAAACACCAAGCTGTTCGGCGACGCGGTCGAGCGCAACACGGTCTACAGCCGTTGCGAAACCCTGGCGCAGCGCAATCGTCTGGTGGGGTTTGCCTGGGCAGCGCTCAAGGAAGCCTATTACGGCGAACACGCCGACTCATTGCTGATTGTCGATTACGACTTGCTGACCCAGGCCCCCGATCGGGTCATGCGGCTGGTCTACGACTTCATTGGCGAGCCGTGGTTCGAGCATGACTTCAACAACCTCGCCTACGATGCGCCAGAGTTCGATCAAGCACTCGGCGTCTCCGGTCTGCACAAAGTCAAACCCAAGGTCGAGCTGCAATCGCGGCGCACGATCCTGCCGCCGGATTTGTTCAAGCAATACGCAGAATTATCCTTTTGGCTCGATGGCTCAGCCAGCGCCGCCAATGTCATTCGTATGAAGGCCGACGCCGCGATCAGTTGATCGCGGCGTTTTCATTGACGCGTCAAGCAAGTTCGAGTCCGGGTGAGCAGCATGTGGTGGAGCAACGGCAAGTCGCGAGTTACCGAAGGCGCACGGGCGCTGGCCTCGCCCATGATCATGTCCCTGGAACCGCGAATGCTGTTCGACGGCGCGGTGGCGGCCACGGTGGCCGATGCCGCTCAGGCGGACAGCCACACCACGGCTGATGCCGCCAAGACGCCAACGGCCGACCAACCGGTCGCCAGCAAGGACACCCACGGCCAGGCCGATGCCACACCTGCACCAGCCCCCGTTGCAGTGCCGGGCCAGAGCGTGGTGTTCGTCGATTCGCGGGTCAAGGATGCCGATAGCCTGCTCAAGGGCGTGGCGCCTGGCACCCAAGTGGTCCAGCTGGACGCGAGCAAGGACGGCTTGCAGCAAATTGCCGCCTATCTGGACACACATCAGGGCATCAGTTCGGTGCAGATCATTGCCCACGGTAACGCGGGTGACTTGTGGTTGGGCGACAGTTACCTGTCCGCCGACAACGTCGCGGCCCGCAGTGCCGTGCTGGCGGAAATCGGCAAGGACATGAACGTCGGCGGCGACATTTTGATCTACGGCTGCTACACCGCCGAAGGTGAGCGCGGCTTGAGTTTTGTCGACTCGCTGGCTCAATTGACCGGCCGCGATGTGGCTGCTTCCAGTAATCGCACCGGGATCGGTGGCGACTGGAATCTGGAAATTGCCACCGGCAACATCGAAAGCGCCAACGTCCTCTCGACCACGGCCATGAGCGAGTATCAGTGGGGCCTGGCGACCTGGACGGCCACCAACAACGCCAACACGGGCGTCGGTTCGTTGCGCGCGGCGATCGCCTCGGCGCAGAACGGCGATCTCGTCACCTTCAGCACCGGCATGACGGTGCAGCTGACGTCCGAACTGCTGATCAACAAGAACATCACCGTTGATGGCGACTTGAACAACGACGGCGCGGCTGACGTGATTCTCGACGGTCAGTACCGGACCCGAGTGATTGAAGTGTCGTCTGGCAGCATCGTGACGCTCGATGGCCTGGTGATCACCCGTGGCCTGGTGTCGGGCACGGGCGGCAACGGTGGCTACGGTGCCACGGGCGCGATGGCCGGGGGCATTTTCAACGCAGGGATTCTGACCCTGAACAACGTTAGCGTAACCTCCAACGGCGCTTCCGGTGGCGGTGGCGGCGGCGGGGTCACGGGCGCTTGGTACGGCGGCGGTGGTGGTGGCGGCGGCGGCTTGGGCGGCCAGGGCGGCGGGCATGGTGGTTCGGTAGGGCCGGGCACTGGCACCATGGAGGGTCAGGCGGGCAGCGGTGGTATCGGTGGTAACGGCGGTTATTATAACGGGATCGACATGGGCGGTCACGGTGGCACCAGCACTGGCGGAGCTGGCGGGCTGGGCGCTTTCGATTACAGCAACGGCGGTAACGGTTCGACGGCCACCAATGGCACGATTTCCATTGGCGGCGGTGGCGGCGGGGCCGGTTGGGACAAGGTGGGTGGCGCCGGCGGCAACGCGGTGGGCGGGATCTACAACGCCAGCAGCGGCACCATCACCATTGTCGGCACCTCCACCATCAGCAACAACATTGGTGCCGGCGGCGGTGGCGGCGGTGGTGGTGGCCAAGGCAGCAATGCCAGCAATGGCGGCATTGGTGGCCGGGGCGTCGGTGCGATCTGGAACAAAGGCACGCTGCTGATCACCGCTGCCAACTTCGCGGCCCTGGCCGGTAATGCCGCGGCCAGTGGTGCAGGCGGTACCGCGCAGGGCGGAGGCAGCACCGGCACCTCACCAACCTCCGTCGCGACCATCTACAACGACGGTGGCATACTCAACACCGCGTATTCACCACCACCGACCGCGACCATTGTGGTCGCTGATACCACACTGAGCATCGGCGAAACGTCCCTGGTGACCATCACCTTCTCCGAAGCCGTGACCGGTCTCACCAATGCGGACCTGACCATCGCCAACGGCACGTTGACCTCGGTGAGCAGCGGCGATGGCGGCATCACCTGGACGGCAACGTTTACGCCGTCCGCCAGTATTTCCGATACGACCAACGTCATCACCCTGGACAACACCGGGGTGATCAACATTCTGGGCACCGCCGGCGTCGGCACCACCAACTCCAACAACTACACGGTCGACACCGTACGCCCGACCGCCAGTATCGTGTTTACCGACACGGCGCTGAGAATCGGCGAAACCTCGCTGGTAACCATCACCTTCAACGAAGCGGTCACCGATCTCACCAACGCCGACCTGACCATTGCCAACGGCACCTTGACGGCGGTGAGCAGCAGCGACGGCGGCATCACTTGGACGGGGACCTTCACACCGACCGCCAGCATCACTGACGCGACCAACCTGATCACCCTGGACAACACCGGCGTCACAGATCTGGCCGGTAACGCCGGCAGCGGCACTACCGATTCGGGCAACTACGCCATCGATACCGTGCGGCCAACGGCGACCCTCGTGGTGACAGACAATGCGCTGAAAATCGGCGAAACCTCACTGGTGACGATCACCTTCAGTGAAGCGGTCAGCGGTTTCACCAACGCCGACCTGACCATCGCCAACGGCACCTTGACCACCGTGAGCAGCGGCGACGGCGGCATCACCTGGACCGCGACCTTCACACCCTCCGCGAGCACCAACGACACGACCAACCTGATCACCCTGAACAACACCGGCATAGCGGATCTGGCCGGCAACACCGGCAGCGGCACCACCGATTCGAACAACTATGCGATCGATACACTTCGTCCAACCGCAACCATTGTGGTGGCGGACAATGCGCTGAAAATCGGCGAAACCTCACTGGTGACCATCACCTTCGCCGAGGCGGTGACCGGTTTCACCAACGCCGACCTGACCATCGCCAACGGCACCTTGACGGCGGTGAGCAGCAGCGACGGCGGTATCACCTGGACGGCAACGTTTACCCCGACCGCCAGCATCACCGACACGACCAACCTGATCACCCTGGACAACACCGGGGTCAGCGACGTGGCGGGCAACGCCGGCAGCGGCACCACCGATTCCAACAACTACGCCATCGACACGGTGCGGCCAACGGCAACCATCGTGGTGACGGACACGGCGTTGAGAATCGGCGAAACTTCGCTGGTGACGATCACCTTCAGCGAAGCGGTCAGCGGTTTCACCAACGCCGACCTGACCATTGCCAACGGCACCTTGTCGGCGGTGAGCAGCAGTGATGGCGGCATCACCTGGACCGCGACGTTCACACCTTCCGCCAGCATCAACGACACGACCAACCTGATCACCCTGGACAACACCGGCGTCGCCGACCTGGCCGGTAACGCCGGCAGCGGCACTACCGATTCCAACAACTACGCGATCGACACCGTGCGCCCGACCGCCACGATTGTGTTGGCCGATTCGACGCTGACACAGGGTGAAACCTCGCTGGTGACCATCACCTTCAGCGAGGCGGTGAGCGGTTTCACCAATGCCGACCTGACCATTGCCAACGGCACCCTGACGGCGGTCAGCAGCAGCGACGGCGGCATTACCTGGACGGCGACCTTCACGCCGACCGCAGGCATTAACGACACCACCAACGTAATTACTCTGGCCAATACCGGCGTGGCCGACATCGCGGGCAACACCGGCAGCGGGACCAGTTCTTCGGGCAACTACACCATCGACACCGCCCCGCCGACCGCGACCATCGTGGTAGCGGACAACGCCCTGAAAATCGGTGAAACCTCGCTGGTGACCATCACCTTCAGCCAGGCCGTGAGCGGTTTCACCAACGCCGACCTGACCATCGCCAACGGCACGTTGAGCGCGGTCAGCAGCAGTGACGGCGGCATCACCTGGACCGCCACCTTCACCCCGACGGCCAGCACCACCGATGCGACCAACCTGATCACCCTGGACAATAGCGGCGTGCAGGCTGCCGCCACCGGCAACGTGGGCAGCGGCACCACCGATTCCAACAACTACGCCATCGACACCGTGCGCCCGACGGCAACCATCGTGGTCGCGGACACGGCGCTGAGAATCGGCGAAACCTCGCTGGTGACAATCACTTTCAGTGAAGCGGTCAGCGGTTTCACCAACGCCGACCTGACCATTGCCAACGGCACCTTGACGGCGGTGAGCAGCAGCGACGGCGGCATCACCTGGACGGCGACCTTCACGCCGAGCGCCAGCACCAACGACACGACCAACCTGATCACCCTGGACAACACCGGCGTCGCCGACCTGGCGGGTAACGCCGGTAGCGGCACCACCGATTCCAACAACTACGCGATCGACACGGTTCGCCCTACGGCGACCATCGTTCTGGCCGACCCGACTCTGAGTGCCGGGGAAACTTCGCTGGTCACCATTACCTTCAGCGAAGCAGTGAGCGGTTTCACCAATGCCGACCTGTCCATCGCCAACGGCACATTGACGGCGGTGAGCAGCAGCGACGGCGGCATTACCTGGACCGCGACCTTCACGCCAACCGTCGGTGTGAGTGACCCGAGCAACGTCATCACCCTGAACAATACCGGCGTGGCCGATCTGGCTGGCAACACGGGCAGCGGCACGACCAACTCCGGCAACTACACCATCGACACCGTCGCTCCGACGGCCACTATCGTGCTCGCCGATAACGCGCTGAAAATCGGTGAAACGTCGCTGGTGACCATTACCTTCAGCGAAGCGGTCAGCGGTTTCAGCAACGCCGACCTGACCATCGCCAACGGCACGTTGACGGCAGTGAGCAGCAGCGATGGCGGCATCACCTGGACAGCGACCTTCACGCCGACGGCCAGCATTACCGACGCAACCAACCTGATCACCCTGGACAACAGCGGTGTGCAAAATGCCTCGGGCAACGCCGGCAGCGGCACCACCGATTCCAACAACTACGCGATCGACACCGTGCGCCCAACCGCGACCATCGTCGTGACGGATACCGCCTTGGCGCTGGGTCAAACCACGGTGGTAACCATCACCTTCTCCGAGGCGGTGACCGGTTTCACCACCGCCGACCTCACGGTCGCCAACGGCGCCCTGACCGGCCTGAGCACCAGCGATAACATCACCTACACCGCGACCTTCACGCCGACGGCGAGCATCAACGATGCAACCAATATCATCACGCTGAACAACACCGGCATGGCGGACGCGGCCGGCAACACTGGCGCGGGCACTACCGATTCCAACAACTACGCAATCGACAGTCTGCGTCCGAACGCCACCATTGTCGTCGCCGACCCAACCCTGAGTGCCGGCGAAACGTCGTTGGTAACCATCACCTTCAGCGAGGCGGTCAGCGGTTTCGACAACAGTGATCTGAGCATTCCAAACGGCACCTTGAGCGCGGTGAGCAGCAGCGACGGCGGCATCACCTGGACGGCGACCTTCACCCCGACAGTCGGCGTCAGGGACACTTCCAACCTGATCACCCTGAACAACAGCGGCGTGGCCGACATTGCCGGCAACGCAGGCAGCGGCATCACCAATTCGGCCAACTTCACCATCGACACCGTGCGGCCGACCGCCACCATCGTCGTCGCCGACAATGCGCTGAGCGTCGGTGAAACGTCGCTGGTCACCATTACCTTCAGCGAAGCGGTCAGCGGTTTCAGCAACGCCGACCTGACCATCGCCAACGGCACGTTGACGGCGGTGAGCAGCAGCGATGGCGGCATTACCTGGACAGCAACGTTCACGCCGACGGCCAGCATTACCGACACCAGCAACCTGATCACCCTGGACAACACTGGCGTGCAAAACGTCTCGGGCAACACCGGCAGCGGCACCACCGACTCCAACAACTACGCCATCGACACACAGCGCCCAACCGCGACCATCGTGGTGACGGACGCGGCGCTGGGTGTGGGTCAAACATCGATGGTGACCATCACCTTCTCCGAGGCGGTAACCGGTTTTACTACAGCCGACCTGACGGTGAGCAACGGTACTCTGAGCAATCTGAGCACCAGCGATAACATCACCTGGACCGCCACCCTGACGCCGATAGCGAGCGTCACCGATTCGACCAACCTGATTACCCTCGACAACACCGGAGTGATCGATGGGGCGGGCAACACTGGCAGCGGCACGACGGACTCCAACAACTACGCCATCGACAGCCAACGCCCGACCGCGACCATTGTGTTGAGCGATACAACCCTGAAACCGGGCGAAACCGCGCTGGTGACCATCACCTTCAGCGAGGCGGTGAGCGGTTTCGACAACAGCGATTTGAGCGTCGCCAACGGTACGCTGAGCAATGTCAGCAGCAGCGATGGCGGCATCACCTGGACCGGGACCTTCACCCCGACTATCGGGATTACCGACGCCACCAATCTCATCACCCTGAACAACACTGGTGTCACGGACCTGGCCGGCAACGCCGGGACGGGCACGACCAACTCCGCCAACTATGTGGTGGAAACTCAAGTGCCGACCGCAACCATCGTGGTGGCCGACAACGCCCTCAAGGCCGGTGAAACCTCAGGGGTGACCATCACCTTCAGCGAAGCGGTCAGCGGTTTCACCAACGCGGACCTGAGCATTGCCAACGGTACCTTGAGCAACGTCAGCAGCAGTGACGGCGGCATCACCTGGACCGCGACGTTCACGCCAACCGTCAACGTGACGGACACCACCAACCTGATCAGTCTCGACAACAGCGGTGTGACCAACGTGTCGGGCAACAGTGGCGTGGGCGTGACCGATTCCAACAACTACGCCATCGACACAGCGCGGCCGACGGCGACCATCGTAGTGGCGGATAACCGCTTGGGCATCGGCGAGACGACCACGGTTACCATCACCTTCACCGAGGCGGTTTCAGGTTTCGACCTGTCGGACCTCAGCGTCGCCAATGGCACCTTGTCCAACCTGCTCAGCAGCGATGGCGGCAAGACCTGGACCGCCACGCTGACCCCGACCGCCAACATCAACGACACCACCAACCTGATCCTGCTCGACAGCAGCAATGTGGCGGACGCCGCGGGCAACGTCGGTGCCGGGATCGCGATCTCCAACAACTACGCGCTCGATGCCACCCGGCCGACGGCAACCATCGTGGTCGCCAACCCGAACCTGGGCGTGGGTCAAACCACGCTGGTGACGATCACCTTCAGCGAAGTGGTCAGCGATTTCGACCTGTCGGACCTCAGCGTCACCAACGGCGAGCTGACCCACCTGGCCAGCAGCGACGGCGGCAAGACGTGGACGGCGACCTTCACGCCGACCGCGAGCATCACCGACCCGAGCAATTTCATCGCGCTGGACACCAGCAACGTCAGCGACCTTTCGGGCAATGCCGGTAGCAGCGTGGCGGTCTCCAACAATTACGTGATCGACACCGTGCCGGTGCAGACGCCTGCCGTGGTCGTAACGCCTGACCCACTGGCCCGGATCCCGCCACCGGTCACCGTTTCCGATCAGCCCAACGTACCGCTGCAACCGATCATTTTCACGCCCCCGACCGGCGATCTCGGCTCACCGCTGACCTTTACCCCGTTGTTCGAAAGCCGCGTGATCGGCAATGGCATCCGGCCGCTGGGCGACATCTTCATGAACCACGGTGCGCTGGCGCCCAGCTTCATCGCCCAGGTGTTCAGCAGCAGTGACAGCGGTGGCGATGGCTCGGGCAACGGCTTCCTCGGCTTCGGCGGTGGCGATGGCGGGGTGTTCGGCACCAGCACGTTGTCGAGCCTGTTCAATCAGGACGTCGGCAACGAACGAGACTCGCTGAACTCATTCGGCAGTCATTCGATCAAGGCCGGGGATGTTTCACAGGGGCTGCGCGGCGTGTTTGGCGCGCCGAGTCTCGTCCAGCAATTGCAACAGCTCAAAGACACCGAGCAACGGCAGGTCGACAGCCTGGCCGCGGCTTTGCGACAGGTCGGCATCAGCGAAATGCAGGCCTGAAAAAACACCTAAAACAATGCTGTGCCCAGGGGCAGTCAAGGATGAATAGAAGTTCTAAGTTGTTCGGCGCCAGCCTGCTGGCGCTTGCAGTCAGCGGATGTGCAGTCACCAGTGAACCGATCGAACGCAGCGTCAGCCAACAGCGCGCCAGGAGCGATCTGCAAAACATGTACAAGGATCAGGAGCCCCTCAGCGGTCCGCTGACCCTGCATCAAGCCATGGCCCGCGCGGTGAAGTACAACCTCGAAGGCCGGCTCAAGATCATGGAAGAGGCCCTGGCCAAGCGCCAACTCGACCTCGCCAGTTTCGACATGCTGCCGCGCATGGCGCTGGACGCCGGGTACGTCGGCCGCAACAACGTCAACGCCTCCAGCAGCCAGAGCGTACGGACCGGCACCCAGTCTCTGGAGCCATCGACCTCTCAGGACCGCGACCGTGACGTCGCCGACCTGACCATGGTCTGGAACGTGCTCGATTTTGGCGTCAGCTACATCAGCGCCAAGCAACAAGGCGACCAGCGACTGATCGTTCAGGAGCGTCGGCGCAAGGTGATCAACACCATCGTTCAGGACGTGCGCTCGGCCTATTGGCGGGCCATGGCCGCTGAGCGTTTGCTCAAGCAGATCGACAGCCTCATGGCCCGGGTCGACACCGCGCGCGGCAACAGTCAAAGCATGAGCCAGCAGCGAATCGGCGATCCGGTTCAGGCGCTGGGTTATCAACGCTCGCTGATCGAAGCCACGCGCCAACTGGAAGAACAGCGTCGTGCGTTGTCGCTGGCGAAAACCGAACTGGCGACGTTGATCAACCTGCCGTTGGGCACTCAGCTGACCCTGGCGACCCAGGACGACTATGACATTCCGGAACTGAAAGTTGACCTCGCCAGCCTGGAACAGGAAGCCCTGACCAGTCGTCCCGAGCTGCGCGAACAGGATTACCAAAGCCGCATCAGCGCGGCCGAAACCCGCAAAGCCATGTTGCGGCTGCTGCCGGGGCTGGAGTTCTCGGCCGGCGGGCATTACGACAGCAACTCGTTCCTGGTGGAGCAGGGTTGGGCCGACTACGGCGTGAAAGTGACGTGGAATCTGTTCAACGTGATCTCCGCCCCGGCGGCGATCAACGTTGCCAAGGCCGGCGAAGAAGTCGCCGCGGCGCGCCGCCAGGCGATGTCGATCGCGGTGCTGGCGCAGCTTTATGTGGCCAACGCCAACTACCGCGAGGCGTTGCGACAGTTCAAGACCAATCAGCAACTGTCGGACATCGACGGGCAGATCGTTGGCCAGCTGCGCAACCGTTATCAGGCGGCTGGGCTGGGTGAGCTGGACCTCATCCAGGGCGAGTTGAACACTTTGCAGGCCGATTTGCGTCGCGACCTGTCGTACGCCGATCTGCGTAATGCTTACGGCCAGATCTTTGCCAGTGCGGGGCTCGACCCGCTGCCAGATCAGGTGCAATCCACCGAAGTGCAATCCATTGCCACCGCGTTGGCCAACCGCGAATCGGCGTGGGCGGCCGGGAACATCACGACGCCGGTGGCCCATGCCCAATAACCTGCTGGCGCCGACGGCGAGCATCAGCCGCGCACAACGGGAGGCGCGCAACGGCCATCGCGGCACGGCGATTTTGCTGACCGGTTTGCCGGCGGCGGGCAAATCGACCCTGGCCCAGGCGCTGCACGCCGAGCTGTTCGAGCACGGCGTACAGAGCCTCGTGCTCGATGGCGACGGGCTGCGGGTCGGGCTCAATCGTGATCTCGGTTTTACCGACAGTGATCGTCTGGAGAACATCCGTCGCGCCAGCGAAGTCGCGGCGCTGCTGGTGGAGAACGGGCAGATCGTCATCCTGGCGATGATCGCGCCGCTGATGGAGTTGCGTGAGGTGTTCGCCCGGCGACTGGGCGAGGATTACCGCGAAGTCTGGTGCAGCGCTTCCCTCGCCGTCTGCGAACAGCGCGATCCGAAAGGTCATTACGCCCGTGCACGCCGGGGTGATTTGCCAGGTTTTACTGGCGTGTCTGCACCGTATGAACCGCCGCCGTCCGCCTCTTTGGTGCTCGATACCGGCGTGCAATCGGTGGAGGCCAGTCTTGATCACTTGCTGACCTGGCTCGGCGAGTGCGCGGTGTTGCCGAAACGATGAGCCGACCGGCGTTCTCCCGCTTGCCGGTGGCCGTGGATTTGCCGCTGCTGTTGCAGGCGTTGGCCGCCGTTGACGAGGACAGCTGGCAGGGGCATTTCAACAACGCTTATTACGCTGGCGACTGGAGCGGTGTTGCGCTGATTTCGGCGGCGGATGCGTTGACTGAACTGTCGCCGGGTCGCGGCAAACCGCTGCTGCGCGCGCCTTGGTTGCGGGATGTCCGATGGCAGCAAGGTTTGCGCGATCTGCCGCTGGAGATCGTCAGCGCGCGCTTGTTGCGGCTCGGGCCGGGTGGGCAGATTCACGAACATCGCGACTACGACCTGGGCGAACCGGACGCCGATCTGCGTCTGCACATCCCGCTGGTCAGCGCGCCTCAAGTGGACTTTCTACTGGACGGCCAGCGTATGCCGATGGCTGCTGGTGAATGCTGGTTTCTCGACCTGTCACGACCGCATCGTGTGGACAATCGTGGTACTCGGGCGCGCATTCATCTGGTACTCGATTGTCGACCCGGCGCCTGGCTGGAGCAGACGATTATCGACGGCGAATTGACCACGCCAAATACCGATGTTTTTCATGGATGCCTTGCACAGTTCAAGGCACTGGTGGAAAGCGATCCGCCGCTGTGCAAAACCTTGCAGGGTTTGCAGGACAGCGAAGCTTTTATCACCCGAGCCCTGGAAATGGCGGCGGCGCGAGGCTTGCCGCTCTCCCGCGAAGAACTGCGCGCAGCCATGCGCGACGGCCGGCGACGATGGAACCAACAATGAAAGGCATGAACCTCGAAGGCTGGTTGCCGATCCGGGTCTGGCAAGAGGCTGGGCAATGGCGCGTCGACTGGTGCTGGTTCGGCGATACGCCACTGCATCAGCCGTTTTTTCGCGATGCCGTGGAAGAGGCGCTGAGGTTGCCGTTCAATCAGGCGTTTCGCCGGGAAACGCCATTGTCGACCCTCGTTGACTGGCAAACCTGCAGTCCCGGTCTGGCCCCGAGCGCGTTCATCTTTCACGCGTCTCGTTGCGGCTCGACCCTCATCAGTCAGATGCTTGCACAACTCGATAACCACATCGTGATCAGCGAACCGCCGCCACTGGATGCGCTATTGCGCAGCGACTTGCCCGCCGTCGAGCGTCGCGCTGCCATCGAAGGGTTGATGTCGGCCTACGGACAGCGTCGGCTCGGTGTCGAGCAACGTTTGGTGATCAAACTCGATGCCTGGAACATCGGTGAACTGCCGCTGCTGCGTGAGTGTTTTGCCGAAACACCGTGGCTGTTTCTTTATCGCGATCCGCTGGAAATTGCCGTTTCACATCTACGCCGCCCGGGCATGCACATGGTGCCGTGGATGATCGGCGCGAGTGTGCTGGATGACGAATTGCCGTTTGAAGGCCGAGAGGACTTCATCGCACGGCGGTTGGGGCGGTTGCTGGCGTCGGGGTTGGCGCACTGTCGGGAGTTTGGTGGGTTGGCGGTGAATTACAGTGAATTGCCAGATGCCATGGCGGGGCGATTAGCTGAGTTTTTCGGGTTGGATGCCCGACAGCGTGAGCAAGTGTTTGCGGCGGTGGGGCAGCATGCCAAACGGCCTTCAGAGGTGTTTGTGGGGGATAGCGATGACAAGCGTCGTGAGGCTTCGGCGCTTTTGCGTGAGTGTGTGGAACGTTGGGCGCGAGGGCCTTATGAAGCGCTAAGTGCCGAGACATGTATTGACCGCACTGACGCCATCGCGAGCAGGCTCACTCCCACATTGGATCTCAGTCGTACACAGAGGTTGTGTTCACCGAAGATCAACTGTGGGAGTGAGCCTGCTCGCGATGACGGTGGTCAATTCACCACAAATCTACCGGCTAAACCTTGACCCGAGCCTGCATGATCTCCCACAGGGGAATGCATTCCAAATGTGGGAGCGAGCCGGCTCCGGGCGGCGTTCCGACGATGGCGGTGGTCAATTCACCACAAATCTACCCGGCTAAACCTTGACCCGAGCCTGCATGATCTCCCACAGGGGAATGCATTCCCCTGTGGGAGCGAGCCTGCTCGCGAAAGCGGTGGTCAATTCACCACAAATCTACCCGGCTAAACCTTGACCCGAGCCTGCATGATCTCCGATTCATCCCAATGATCCTGCACTCGCTCTACGAGCAACTGCACGCCATCGGCCATGCGGCTGAGCGCCAGGGCTACCGAGCGCCGTGTCCCGTCCACTTCGTCTGCCAGATTGGCCGCGATGGCGCTGATGGACAGCAGGTCTTCGGCGGCGTTGGCCAGCAGGGTTTCGGTGTTGACCTCGGGGGCAACAGTGAAGAGGTGGCCTTTGCGGTGCCTGGGCGGCTTTTCGGTGGTCGGGGGGAAGTAGTGGGCGAAGGCGCGGTCGGCGGCTTCTTTGAGTTTTTCGGCTTCGAGTGGATCTTCGGAGGGGGTGCCAGAGTTGTCTGGCGGATTTGGAGATACCTTGAACATATAAAACTCCCTAAACAGTAAGTTGGAACCGCCACCGTTCGTTTGCACGCGAATGGGGTGGCAGCTGAGCGCAGGTGTGCAAGACCGGGACTGTTTAGGACACCCAGCAGATCCGAGGATCTCCTGCGCGCAGCCGCCATAAAGCAGCGAGCCTATTAATGCTCATTGAGATATATGGCAATTGCGACCTAAACAGTTTCGTCGGACTTGCACGTCCGTGTCACCGTTTATTCAGTGACAAAGCCAGACTAGACCCGGCTTCGGACCGGAACAAGTTCACCAACGCCGCTACAACTTGAAGGAAATCTCCGACGCGGTTACCGGACGTTGGTGCCTGTAGGAAAGGTCAGGGTTTGGACGACAAATCCGCCATCCCCTTGAGCAACTCGATCGGCAGCGGAAAGACAATCGTCGAACTCTTGTCCCCGGCAATCGAACTCAATGTCTGCATATACCGCAGCTGCATGGCCCCAGGCTGGCGCCCGAGCATTTCGGCGGCCTGCATGAGTTTTTCCGAGGCCTGCAATTCGCCTTCGGCGTGGATCACCTTGGCCCGGCGTTCCCGTTCGGCTTCGGCCTGTTTGGCGATGGCGCGGATCATCGATTCGTTAAGGTCCACGTGCTTGATCTCGACGTTAGCGACCTTGATGCCCCACGCATCGGTCTGGGCGTCGAGCACTTGCTGGATGTCGATGTTCAACCGCTCACGTTCGGCCAGCAGCTCATCGAGTTCATGTTTACCGAGTACCGCCCGCAACGTGGTCTGGGCCAGTTGGCTGGTGGCCATGAGAAAGTCTTCGACCTGGATAATCGCTTTCTGCGGATCGAGGACACGGAAATACAGCACCGCGTTGACCTTGACCGAGACGTTGTCGCGGGTGATCACGTCTTGTGGCGGCACGTCGAGGACCACGGTACGCAAATCGACGCGAACCATTTGCTGCACCACCGGAATCAGCAGGATCAGGCCAGGGCCTTTGACCTGCCAGAAGCGCCCGAGCTGGAACACCACCCCGCGCTCGTATTCGCGCAGGATGCGGAAGGTCGACCCCGCCAGCGCAATCACCAGTAACAGCAGCGCGGCAAAACCCAGTTGCAGGCCCATGGTTATTCTCCACCCGGCGCCGCGTCAGCCGCGGCCACTTGCAGCAATAATCCCTTGCGTGCCACCACCCGGACCTGTTGCCCGGGGCGCAGTGGCGTGGCGCTGAGTACTTGCCACTGTTCGCCTTGCAGGTGCACCCAGCCGTTATAGGCGTTGTCGGCTTGTAACGACATCACCGAGGTCACGCTGCCAATGAGTTCGGCATCGCCACTGACGTTGTGGCGCGGTCGGGTTTTCAGGGCGCGGATCAGCAGGAAAATCAGCAACAGGGCACTGATCAGTCCCAGGCCGATCATCAACGGAACCGGCACCTCGGTGTTGGTCAGAATCACCGCGCCGATCACGAACATCACAATGCCGCCCAGACCGATCACGCCGTAATTGGGCAGGGCTGCCTCGGCGATCAGAAACGCGATGCCGAACGTGATCAGCCAGATCCCGATGGGGTTGGGCACCAGCAGGACGACGGTGTCCGCCGCGAAAACCGATCCGCTCAAGGCCAACAGCAACGCTACTGCGCAACAACGAATGTTCACGTGACCCTCCGGGAGAGTCATTGATGGTTCTTTATACAGTCTAGCTGAGCTCTGAATTGTACGAATTTTGATCAGTTGCTGACGTTGTTCCGGCGGGCAGATTTCCCGCGCGATGGCGCCAGCGGGCCTAGACTTTTAGTGGTGAGAAAGGTTTAACCATCGTCCGCGAAACGTTGTTGCGGACACCGAGGTGCATCATGCGTATGGCAAGAACTGTGCAGGACAGCCTTAACAAGGCTCAATGCGAATTTGACGTCGTCACCCATCCGCACTCGGCCAGCAGCCTTGAAACGGCGCGGGTCGCAGGCATTCCTGCCGAACGGGTGGCCAAATCGGTGATCCTCGACGACCACCACGGCCATTACCTGATGGCTGTGCTGCCAGCGAGCCGTCACCTGGACCTGAGCAAAGTACGTGGCAGTGGCGAATGGCAGATCACCCGGGAAAGCACCCTGGCGCATCTGTTCCAGGATTGCGAACGCGGCGCCGTGCCGGCGTTGGGCGAATCCTATGGCCTGGACATGGTCATCGACCCACTGCTGACCCGGCAAAAAGACATCTACCTGGAGGCGGGTAACCACAACAACCTGGTGCACATGAGCGTGCCGGAATTCCTGAAAATGGTGCCGCATGCTGAAGTGTGCGAGTTGAGTCAGTAGATTCTCGGCGTCAGTTACATCGCCATCGCGAGCAGGCTCGCTCCCACAGTTGAGCGCGATTCCATGTGGGAGCGAGCCTGCTCGCGATTGACTGCGCAGCAGTCACCCAATCATTTGCCATGAAAAAGGAGCCCAACATGGAATCCCCAACCCACAGCCTCCCCAACCTGTTCAAACAACTCGGCCTGCCTGACGACGCCGAAAGCATCGACAAATTCATCGCCACCCATTCACCGCTCAAACCCGAATTGCACCTGGCGGATGCGTTCTTCTGGACCAAGAGCCAGGCGGATTTCCTGCGTGACGACATTCTGGATGACGCCGATTGGGCGGAGGTGGTGGATCAGCTGGATGTGCTGTTGCGGAAGGGGCGGGGGGTGTAAAAAATTTGAGCGCAAAACCTTGTCACAGCTTTTCTGAAAGGTGTTACCTGCGCTGCAGTAGCTTTCATGCGTTTAGTCCGACTATGAGACCGAGTCATGCAATGTGTTTTGGCAGAAAGAGTCATGAGCATCTCTGAGCTCGCGAAAAACGCAGGTGCTGCGGTACGCGAGGCGCAAGACGGGCCTATTGCGGTGCTGGAAAACAATAAGATCAAGGCCTATCTGGTTTCGGCAGATCTTTATGAAGCGATGCTGGTGCGTCTAGGTGATTTCAATCTGGCGTCCTGATGGATCGTAAAAAGCTGTCCGTCCGCCTGAGAATTGTTTCAAAACTTGACCAACTTTCCCCTCAAATGCCATATTGATAGTTAGCAAACTAACAGTGTGTGTTTCCCCTCGTGCCGAAGAACCTCGACGCTCTCCAGATGAACATCAGCAGCTCCATGGTGGTGGCCGCCAGGCATTGGCGCAGGATCTGCCAGACCACGCTGGTCAACTATGGAATCTCCGAAGCCTGCGCCGTTCCGTTGTTGATGATCGGGCGTTTGGGCGAGGGTGTGCGGCAGGTGACGGTGGCGCAGGCGGCCGGGATGGAGAGCCCGTCGCTGGTGCGCCTGCTGGATCAGTTGTGTCATGCCGGCTACGTGTGCCGTACCGAAGATGCCCATGACCGTCGCGCCAAATGCCTGAGCCTGACCGCGACGGGTCGTGAGTTGGTGCAAGCCGTCGAAATCGAGCTGGTGCGCTTGCGCCATGAAGTGCTCGAAGGGATCGAGCAGAGTGATCTGGAAGCAGCGTTGCGGGTGCTGAGGGCTTTTGAATCGGCCAATCATCTGCCGGTGATCAACCCTTGAGCGGATTTTTTACCGGCATGCCCCCGGCGCGGGACTGGTTCTACGGTGTGCGAACGTTCGCGGCGTCGATGATCGCGCTGTACATCGCCATGCTCATGCAAATGCCCCGGCCTTATTGGGCGATGGCCACGGTCTACATCGTTTCCAGTCCGTTTGTCGGCCCTACCAGTTCCAAGGCGCTGTACCGCGCGGTCGGCACCCTTCTCGGTGCCGCCGCGGCGGTTTTTTTCGTGCCGATGTTTGTTCAGAGCCCCTATGTGCTGGTGATGGTCATCGCGCTGTGGACCGGAACTCTGCTGTTCCTCTCAATGCACCTGCGCACCGCCAACAATTACGCGCTGATGCTCGCCGGGTACACCTTGCCGCTGATTGCCTTGCCCGTGGTGGATAACCCGTTAGCGGTATGGGACATCGCAGAGGCGCGGACGGAAGAAATCTTCCTCGGCATCGCCGTAGCCGCGGTGGTCGGCGCGATGTTCTGGCCCCGGCGGCTGGCGCCGGTGTTCAACGATTCGGTGAGCAAATGGTTTGCCGATGCCTCGACTTACAGCCTGCGTTTCCTTAGCCGCAACGTGCAGCCGGACGAAGTCAGCGCGCTGCGTTCGTCGATGGTCGCAACCTTCAACACGCTGGAATTGATGATCGGCCAGTTGCCCCACGAAGGCGCGCGGCCGCAAACGGTGCGCAATACCAAGGAACTGCGCGGTCGCATGATTCACCTGCTGCCAGTGATCGACGCCCTCGACGACGCGCTGTATGCCCTTGAACGGCGCACGCCCGAGCTTGTGGATAAGTTCGCGCCGCTGCTGGCCGCGACTACCGAATGGCTCGGCCATAAAGACGCCGACCTCGAGCGCTGGCAAGCGCTGAAAGATCAACTTGAAGCCCTGCAACCGTCCGCCGAAGCGTTGGATGATCGCAAGCAGCTGCTGTTCTCCAACGCCCTGTATCGCCTCGGCGAGTGGGTCGATGTGTGGCAGGACTGCCGCAGCCTGCAGTACGCCATCCAGTGCGAAAGCCAGGACAGCTGGCGCGCGGTCTATCGGCACTGGCGACTGGGTCGGCTGTCGCCGTTTCTCGACCGTGGGCTGATGCTCTATTCGGCGGCGTCCACCGTCACCGCGATCATCGTCGCGTCGGTGCTGTGGATTCTGCTCGGCTGGACCGACGGCGGCGCCGCGGTGATTCTGGCGGCGGTGGCGTGCAGCTTTTTCGCTTCGATGGACGACCCGGCGCCGCAGATTTACCGGTTCTTTTTCTGGACGGCAATGTCGGTATTGTTCGCCAGTCTTTATTTGTTTCTGGTCCTGCCCAACCTGCATGACTTCCCGATGCTGGTGCTGGCGTTTGCCGTGCCGTTCATTTGCATCGGCACCCTGACGGTCAAGCCGCAGTTCTATCTGGGTATGCTGCTGACTCTGGTCAACACCTCGTCTTTCATCAGTATTCAGGGCGCCTACGACGCGGACTTTCTCAGCTTCGCCAACTCCAACCTAGCCGGTCCCGTGGGCTTGTTGTTCGCCTTCGTCTGGACCCTGATCGCCCGGCCGTTCGGCGCCGAACTGGCGGCCAAGCGCCTGACCCGTTTCAGCTGGCACGACATTGTCAGCCTCACAGAACCGGCGTCGCTGGCCGATCACCGGCACTTGGGCGTGCAAATGCTCGATCGCCTGATGCAGCATTTGCCGCGCCTGGCCATGACCGGCCAGGACACCGGCATCGCCCTGCGGGAAGTGCGCGTGGCGCTGAACCTGCTGGATTTGCTCGCCTATACACCACGAGTCCTCGGCGCACCGCAAGTGCTGCTGCATCAGGTGGTGGCCGAGGTCGGCGAGTATTTCAAGGCCTGCCTCAAGGCTGGCGAACGTTTGCCGGCGCCGAGTCCGTTGTTGATGACCCTGGACCGCACCCGCCGTGCCCTCAACACGGAGTGCGATGAGGGCGCCCGTCTGCATCTGCTGCATGCCTTGAGCGGCCTGCGTCTGTCGCTGCTGCCAGGGGTGGAATTCGTCGGCAGTGGCGAGCTCGAAGAACCGCTTCCCCATGGCATCGATGGAGCGCCTTTATGATCGGTGATCTGGATATCAGCGGGGTGTTTCTGCCCACGCTGCTGGTGCTGATGGGCATTACGTACGTGTTGTTCCTGCTGGTGCACGGATTGCTGACGCGTCTGCACTTTTACCGTCTGGTCTGGCACCGGGCATTGTTTAACGTGGCTCTCTACGCTTTGCTGCTCGGCGCCGTGGACTCACTCAGTCGATACCTGATGACATGAAAAAACCTTTTTTGACCCTCGGTCGCGTGGTGCTGACCCTGCTGATCGTGAGCTTCGCCGTTGTCGTGGTCTGGCGCATGGTGATGTATTACATGTTCGCGCCCTGGACCCGCGACGGCCACATCCGTGCTGACATCGTGCAGATCGCGCCGGACGTGTCCGGGCTGATCCAGCAGGTCGACGTGCGTGACAACCAACTGGTGAAACGTGGCCAGGTGCTGTTCAGCATTGATCAGGACCGTTTCAAACTGGCCCTGCGTCAGGCCAAGGCGGCGGTCGCCGACCGTCAGGAAACCCTGGCGCAGGCGCAACGCGAAGCCAAACGTAACCGCGGCCTCGGCAATCTGGTGCCGGGCGAGCAGCTGGAAGAGAGCCAGTCCCGGGTGGCCCGCGCCGAAGTGGCGTTGATGGAAGCCCAGGTGGCGGTGGACAGCGCCCAGCTCAACCTCGACCGCTCGACCATCCGCAGCCCGGTGGACGGCTACGTCAACGACCGTGCACCGCGCAACCAGGAATTCGTCACGGCTGGGCGGCCAGTGTTGTCAGTGGTGGACAGCAATTCATTCCACATCGACGGTTATTTCGAAGAGACCAAGCTGGACGGCATTCATGTCGGCCAGAGCGTCGATATTCGGGTGATCGGCGACCGCGCTCGCCTGCGCGGGCATGTGGAAAGCATCGTCGCCGGCATCGAAGACCGCGACCGCAGCAGCGGCAGCAACTTGCTGCCCAACGTCAACCCGGCGTTCAGCTGGGTGCGGCTGGCCCAGCGGATTCCGGTGCGGATCGCTTTCGATGACGTGCCGGCGGATTTCCGCATGATTGCCGGTCGCACGGCGACGGTTTCTATCATGGATGACCACCCGCAGGAGCCCGCGAAATGAGCAGGGCCTCGGGTTTGGCTATCGCCGGGTTAGGCCTGTTGCTGTCGGCCTGTCAGGTGGTCGGGCCGGATTATCACGTGCCGGACGAGGCCGCCGTACACCGTGAAGACTTGCAGGGCGACTTGGCGGTGAACGGCAAAAATGTCGTCTCGGCACCGGTGCCCAGCGATTGGTGGCGTTTGTATCAGGATCCGCGCCTCGATCAATTGGTCGAGCAGGCCATGGCCTCCAACACCGATTTACGGGTGGCGGCGGCGAACCTTTCCCGAGCGCGCGCGCAGGTCGATGAAGCTCAAGCGGCAGGTGGCTGGAGCGGCGGGGTGAAGATGGGCGCCCAGCGTTTGCAGGAGTCCGGCGAAGCATTCCTGCTGCCGGAGAAAGTGCCGGTGGCCAACGTCGGCGACATTGGCATTACCACCTCGTATCAGTTCGACCTGTTTGGCGTTTTACAGCGCGGCATCGAAGCGGCCAAGGCTAATGCCGATGCGACTCAAGCGGCGGCGGATACGGCGCGAATTACCTTGGTCGCCGACGTTGTTCGGGCCTACACCCAAGTCTGCGCAGCTAACGAAGAGCAGGAAATCGCCCAGCATTCTCTCGACCTGCAAGCCCAGAGCACCACGCTGATCCAGCGCTTGCGTGACGCCGGGCGCGGTGATGAAACCCAGGTCACCCGCTCGCAAACCCAATTCAAATCCCTGCGCGCCGACATGCCGCGTTATGAGGCCGCGCGTCAGGCCGGGTTGTTCCGCTTGTCGATGCTGTTGGCCAAACCGCTGGATCAACTGCCAGCCGGCACCGACCGCTGCGCGCAGCTGCCAAAGATTGCGCAATTGTTGCCGGTCGGTGACGGCGCGACGTTGCTCAAGCGCCGTCCCGATGTGCGGCAGGCCGAGCGACGGCTGGCTGCCGCGACCGCCGGTATCGGCATCGCCACGGGCGAGTTGTACCCGGACATCAGCATCGGCGCGACCGTCGGTACCGTTGGCATCCTGGAAAACCTCGGCAAACCGGCGACCAATCGCTGGGGCTTCGGGCCGTTGCTGACCTGGACCGTGCCGTCCAACGGCTCCCGAGCGCGAATCCGCGAGGCCGAAGCCACCACCCAAGGCGCGCTGGCACATTTCGATGGCGTGGTGCTCAACGCCATCCGCGAAACCCAAACCGGTCTGGCCCAGTACTCCGCGCTGTTGCAGCGCCGCGATGCGTTGGCCGACGCCGAGCAATCGGCGCAATTGGCCGCAGACCAGACCCACCGCTTCTTCCAGGCTGGCCGCGCGTCGTTCCTGGCGGACTTGCAGGCGACCCGCACCTACACCGACGTGCGGGCGCAACTGGCTTCCGCCAGCACGCAGGTTGCCATGAGCCAGATCGATTTGTTCCTGGCATTGGGCGGTGGCTGGGAAAGCGGACGAACGCAAGGCACGAACTCCGGCAAACCCTGAGGCCGTTGCTATGCTTTGATTTGATGAGGTCGCGCGTCGAACTCATCAATCAAGGCTCGCGTTGGTCATGGGGATTCCAATAATGAAAAACCCTTATGCTCCCGGCTTCTGGTGCGCTATAGCGGCATTGGTGTTGCTGTCGGCCACCTATTTCTACGGCATCATGCTCGCCCACCAGATCGACAAGGCACTGGTGTTCCTCGACAGCGCCGCGGCATTGATTGCCGTGATGGCAATCGTGGTGGTGGCCTGGGCTTCAGTCCAGGGCACGCGCATCAAAAAAAGACAGCTCGAACAAGGCAAGACCCTGGTGCTGATCTGGGACACCAAGGTCGCGCTGCGCCGTGTCGAAACGGTGTTCGATCGGTATTTTTGGGGCAGTTACTGGCAACCGGGGCGTACGTTCCAGGAAGTCATGGGCGAACTCACCGGAACCCCGCTGGAAAAAAGCCTCGAAACCCTGAAAAAACAATGCCAGGCGCTGGACAAGCAAGTGGCCGAGGAGGGCTGGCACTGGCTCAATAACGCCCGTGAACTCTCCGATGTCGCCACCGCCATGGCCCGTGAACGTTATCAACTGGACTTCTGCGATCCGCGCTCGGAATCCCCCAGCGGCACGGCGGTGATCAATCGCGACTTCGAAGTGCTGGTCTATACATGGACCGCACGGCTCAAGAGTTTTGATCATCAGCTTGATGAGATCGAGGTTCAGTATTCCTGATTCTGTGTTGGCGGGACTTACGCCATCGCGAGCAGGCTCGCTCCCACATGGGTTATGTGTCGATCACAACACCCTGTGGGAGCGAGCCTGCTCGCGATGGCGATTTCATATCCGCCGAAACTCTCAACCCCTGCGTATGGTCCATAGACACTCTTTCACCTTTAATCATTGGGTCGCCCGGTGCGCCTGATGCTAATCTCCATCGCACTTTTAACGCAGTCGTGACCGTAACCCGTCGGGTTCAGGGAAGACGACCACACCTTCAAACAACGGACATTGATCGGGTAATTCATGAATAAATCAGCAGGCGTGCTTCTTGGAATCGTCGTTGCCATCGGCGCAATCAGCGCTGGCGGTGCCTGGTACACCGGCACCAAGCTCGAAGGTGTGCTGAACAACTCGATCGCCGACGCCAACAAAGAGTTGCAAGCTGCGCTGGTCGGTTCCAACGGCACAGCGTCGCTGGAGCTGGTGTCGCTGGAGCGCCATGTGTTCAGCAGCACCGCGCACTACCGCCTCAAAGGCGAAGGCGAGATGTTCGGTGAAGCACCGGTGGAGTTGCTGTTCGTCGATCGCATCGAGCACGGTCCGCTGCCGTTTTCGCGCCTGATGTCGCTGAAGTGGCTGCCGGTCCTGGCCACCAGTCACTACGAACTGGAAAGAACGCCTAACACCGAGAAATGGTTCGCCGCTGCCAAGGACAAATCGCCAATCACGGGCGTGGTCAATATCGGTTACGACAATGCCACCAACGGCACCCTGCAATTGCTGCCGCTGGACGTGGCACTTGACGACAAGTCCAACCTGAAATTCTCCGGGCTGAACCTCGATGTCGCCGCCAGCGCTCAAGCGCAGAAGCTCAAGGCCGACGGTTACATGGACAGCCTGACCCTGAGCACGGTGGCTGAAGATCAGACGCCAGTGAAGGTCGAACTGAATGGCCTGACTGTGGCCAGCAACCTGACAAAAAGTACCTACGGCTACTACACCGGCGAGAACACCGTCGAGCTGACCGACAGCAAGACCACCTTCGGCGCCAAGCAGTCGGTTTTGGGTTTCAAGAAATTTGAAATGAAGAACCAGACCGAGGAGTCCGGCACCAGCGCTTCGGGGCGTGCCGATTACAAGGTGGGTGAAGTGTCCTTGAACGGCAAGGCTGTCGGGTCTGCGCAGATGGCCATGAGCCTGAAGAACCTCGACATCCCGGCAACCATGTCGTTGATGCAGATTTACCAGACCAAACTGCAACCGTACGAGAGGGCCGCCGCTGAGGCCGCCGCTGCGGGTGAACCGGCGCCACAGCTGGTCCTGACCCCGGCCGAAGAGGCGCAGGTCAAAACCGGCCTGGAGAAACTGCTGGCTGCCGGCCCGCAGGTCGCCCTGGAGAATCTGTCGTTCAACACCGCCAATGGTGAAAGCCGCGCCAACCTGGTGCTCGACCTGACCAAACCACAATCCATGGACCTGCCGCCGGACCAGTTGACCCAACAACTGATCGCGCTGCTGGACGTTAACGTGAAAGTGTCCAAGCCAATGCTCGTTGACCTGCTGAGCGTGCAGTCGCAAATCGAAGGTCAGACCGACGCGAAACTCATCGCCGATCAGGCGACCGCCACCGCCGACATGTTTGGCAGCATGGCAGTCGGTACGCAGTTGGCAAAACTGGACGACAACAACATCGTCTCCAAACTGCACTACGCCAATAATCAGGTGGAATTCAACGGCCAGAAGATGACCGTCGAAGAGTTTGTCGGGTTTGTCATGAGCAAACTCGGCGGGAATGTCGCCGTCGAGTAACACCAGGGCTTACAGACCGACGCCCGGCCTCTGCGCAACGCAGACGCCGGGCGTTTTGCTGTCTGGCGTTTGAAGTGGGGAGAGCAGCCGTTAATTCAAGTCCCGAATCAACCGCCACGCCTCATCCACCGGCAACGGCTGTTTCATCCGTTCGGCGAGCAGCGCTATCGCACGTTCTTCATCGCAAGCCACTGCGGCGACCAGCAATCCCTCCTTGCCGAACAGGCCGATAAAGGGAGGGTGGTCAGGGTCGCCTTTGAACTCGACCTCGTCCCAGGTCGCGGCGTGGCCAATGTAGTCGTAGTTTTTACCGAAGTGCCAGGTCCAGAAATAGGGCACGTCGAGGTAATGTTCGTCGCCGCCGAGCATGTTCATCGCCGCGATCCGTGCCTGTTGCTGTGCCAGGCGCCAATGTTCGATCCGTTGGGGCTGGCCGTTGAGCGGGAAGGTTGCGATATCGCCGGCGGCCCAAAGCCCATCGGTCACGCGCATCCCGCCGTCGACCTTCAGTGACTGGTCTTTTTCCAGGGGAAGGCCGGTAAATGCGCCGGTTGCCGGGCTGACGCCAATGCCGACCAATACCAGATCCGCCGGTAAACGTTGACCGTTGTCCAGGCGCACCGCTTCGACGCTGGCGGTTCCTTCGATGTGCGTTGCGTTGCCATCCGTATGAAACACCACGCCATTGGCCTCGTGCAGGGCACGAATCGCCTTGCCGACGGCGTCGCCAAACTGTTTGGCGAAAGGCACGGCGTGGCGGGCCAGCACGGTGACGTCCAGGCCGTATTGACGCAGGGAGGACGCGGATTCCATGGCGATGAAACTGTCGCCGATGATCACCGCTCGTTGGCCAGGTTTTGCCGAGCCCAGAATCCGCTGCGCCTGATCTTTCGAACGCAGCACGAACACTTGCGGCAGGTCGGCGCCAGGCAGCGTAAGCGGATTGGGTGTGCCACCGGTGGCGAGCAGGGCAGCGTCGTAGCTCAGCGATTGACCATCAGCCAGGCGCAACGTCTTGTTCGCGGCGTCCAGGCTCGTCACTTCAGCGTTCATCCGCTCAATGCGCTGTTCGCGGTAAAAATCTTCATCACGCAGCGGCGGGACTTCTTCCGGCGGCATCTCCCCGGCAATCACGAATTTGCTCAGGACCGTGCGGTCGTAACCGGCGCCAGTTTCACGGTCGATCAACAGCACCCGGCCACCGAAGCCCTTTTCGCGCAATGCTGCCGCGCACGCCGTGCCTGCGGCGCCAGCGCCGATGATCACAAACGTTCGCTCGTCGTCCGCCGGTGGGGTGTGAGCGTCGGACATTGGCTGATCGTCGACCCAGACTTCGTCATCGCGTACTTCCAGCCGATAGCGCTTGAGACTGTCCAGGGCCGGCGGTTCGCACAGCGCACCGTCCTCGATCCGATACGCAGCCTTGTGCCAGGGGCAGATCAAACGTCCGTGGCACAGAGCGCCTTCGGCCAGCGGCGCCCCGGCATGGGGGCATTCACCCTGGAAAGCACGCAGATGATCGCCCACCCGCAGCAGGACAATTTTCGTGTCCGCGATCTGGACTTCAAGGCCCCGGTTTTCGGGCACATCGGCGAAACGGGCGACACGGTGCAGTGCCATGATCACTCTCCAGGCAAGCGTTTCACTTAAGAGTTTGGCGCTTATCTGGAGGTTCAGCCAATTCTGAGTGCCAGCGAGTGAACGGTCCGGCTATAGTTTGCACGCCGACGACGGCCCCACCCGCACAAGGTGCTCCGGTATGACCCGATTGACCTCTCTGAACCCTTGGCTGGCGGCCGTTGCAGTCGCCCTTTGCGTGCAATTGCCGGCGCAGGCCCAGGAGCGTTTTACCCTGAACATCCCAGGTGTCACCGACGATCGACTGTTTACCTCGGCTGCCGCCAGCGATGCGCCCAATTGTGGTGGGCACAACCAGTCACCGGCCTTGAACTGGAACGCCGGCCCGGCGGGCACCCTCAGTTACGCTATCGTCATGCATGACCCCGATGGCGCGAAAGGCCAGGGTGTCGATCACTGGGTGCATTACGGCATCAAACCGACCACCCACCAGATCCCGGCAGGTGTCGGCGCCAAATCCGCCCTGGAAGGCGTCGGGGGCATGAACGTCAAAGGGACCACAGGTTATGTCGGTCCTTGTCCGCCGGTCGGCGATAGCGCGCACCACTACATCATCCAGATTTATGCCCTGGACCTGGCACCGGACGCCTTGCCTGCTGGCCTTACCCGCGCACAGCTACTGGAAAAAATCAAAGACCATGTGCTGAGAAACAGCAGCGTAGTGCGGCGTTATCACCGCTGAAGATTCTTTTCACTGCGGTTTAACCCGAACCTGAAGAGGGGCTCGTCTCAGAGGATGAATGGATCAATTTCCTCCTGAGGTCAGCCCCCATGTCCCTCCCTCTGCATTTCCTCCGCCCGGCCGCCCAGGGTTTCGCCGCCGGGTTGCTGCTGGCCATTGCCGGTTGTGGCGTTTCATCCAAGCCTGATACCGCCTCGGCTGCGCCGCCGGCTCAAGGTGCGCTGCCGGCTGAAGTACTGGTGCGTAGCGAGGCTGTCATGGCGGACACTTCGATGGCCAAGCGCAGCCTCGGTGCGGCACCGGCGACGAGCTATGCGCCGATGCTGGCGGGCGAGGCATCTCCGCAGGGCTATCGGGATGAGCAGCGGGAGCAGTATCAAGCGCTGGCGGATAACCCGATTCACAGCGTGGCCGAAGCGCCCGTCTCGACTTTCAGCGCCGACGTCGACACCGGTGCTTACGCCAACGTCCGTCGCCTGCTCAATCAAGGGCGCCTGCCACCGGAAGGTGCGGTACGACTGGAGGAAATGGTCAATTACTTCCCCTACGATTACGCATTGCCCACCGATGGCTCGCCCTTCGGCGTGACCACAGAGCTGGCGCCGTCGCCGTGGAACCCGCATACCCGATTGCTGCGCATTGGCATCAAGGCCTCGGATCGCGCGGTTGCGCAACTGGCCCCGGCGAACCTGGTGTTTCTGGTGGACGTGTCCGGTTCGATGGACAGACGCGAGGGTTTACCGCTGGTCAAAAGCACCCTGAAATTGCTGGTCGATCAATTGCGCGAGCAGGACCGGGTTTCATTGGTCGTCTATGCCGGCGATTCGCGTGTAGTGCTGGAGCCAACGTCCGGACGCGAAAAAGCGAAAATTCGTACAGCCATCGATCAATTAACCGCCGGCGGCTCCACCGCCGGGGCGTCAGGCATCGAATTGGCTTATCAAATGGCGCAGCAGGCGTTAATTCCCAAGGGCATCAACCGCATCCTGCTGGCCACTGACGGTGACTTCAACGTCGGTATCAGCGACTTCGACAGCCTCAAGCAAATGGCTGTGGATAAACGCAAGACCGGCGTTTCCCTGACCACATTGGGTTTTGGTGTGGATAACTACAATGAACACCTGATGGAACAGTTGGCCGATGCCGGCGATGGCAACTATGCCTACATCGACAACCTGCGCGAGGCGCGCAAAGTGCTGGTGGATCAACTCGGCTCGACCCTCGCGGTCGTGGCGAAAAACGTGAAGCTGCAAGTGGAGTTCAACCCGGCACAGGTCAGTGAATATCGGCTGTTGGGGTATGAGAATCGTGCGTTGAAACGTGAGGATTTCAGCAACGATAAGGTCGATGCCGGTGAAATAGGCGCAGGGCATACGGTGACGGCGTTGTACGAAATTGTGCCCAAGGGCGAGAAGGGCTGGCTGGAGCCGCTGCGGTATGGCAACTCCGGGGCAGTTGCTTCCGGGAAATCTGGGGAAATGGCCATACTGCGCGTGCGCTATCAGTTGCCCGAAGGTGGGAACAGTCGCTTGATCGAGCGGCCGATTACTGACAGTGCTGCGCCAGCCAGTGAAGACCTGCGATTTGCCGCGGCCGTGGCGGCGTTTTCCCAGCAGCTCAAGGACGGGCGTTATACCGGCGATTTCAGCCTGAAGGACACCGAGGCTTTGGCGCGCGGTGCGCGGGGTGAAGATCGATTTGGTCTGCGGGCAGAGTTCGTGCAATTGGTGGAGTTGGCGCAAAGTCTGCGAACCACGACGGCGTCGAACAGTGAGCCGCTTAAAGGAGGCTACAACTGAAATGTCTGCTCCTGAATCGAGCGATGAATCGCTGCTGGCCCGTTATCGCGCAGGCGACGGGCCGGCGTTCGAGATTCTGTACGCCCGTCACCGCCAAGGACTCTACCGATTCCTGCTCGGCCTGAGCGGCAAGTCCGAGCTGGCCGAAGAGGTTTACCAGGACACCTGGCTGAGCCTGATCCGCAGCACCAGTCAGCCACAAGGCCGGGCGAATTTTCGTACCTGGCTCTACCAGATTGCCCGCAATCGACTGATCGATCACTGGCGCAAACACGGAATCCACAACCCCTTGCACGACAGCTATGACGAACAGATCCACGCGCTGAGCGATGACGCTGCTGATCCCGAACAACTGCTGAGCCTGAGCCGCGACAGCCAGCGCCTCGATGCGGCCCTGCAAAACCTGCCCGCTGACCAGCGCGAAGTGTTCCTGCTGCGCGCCCACGGCGATCTCGACCTGCCGCAGATCGCCACCCTCACCGAAACACCGCTGGAAACCGTCAAAAGCCGCTTGCGCTACGCCCAGCAAAAACTGCGTCGGCTGCTGGCCGAGGAGGTACTGACATGACTGACGCCCGTCCTACGCCAGAAGACGAAGTGTTGAAGCACTATCGTGAACACGCGACCGGCGAACCACCGGCCCATCTCGACGTGTTCCTCCTGGCTGCCGCACACCGTGAAGTCCCGATGCAGAAGCCAAGTCTGTGGAAACGCTGGGTCCAGGCCTGCCAGAAACCCCGTTGGCAAGTTGCATTTGCCAGCCTCGTCGGCGTGGCCCTGATGCTTGCACTGGTGCAACGCACGGAGGAACAACTGCCGAGTTACGACTTCGCGCCTGCACCCGACGTGTCTGCGCCAGTCGCCAAAAAAGAAGCATCGTCATCAGTTGCGCGTTCTCTGGCTGCCCCGCCCGGCGCGATGTCCGCCCCCGCGCCTGCGGCCCCAATGGCCGATTTTGCTGCCCCCGCGCAGAGCGAATCGATCAGCGCTGAAATGGCTGACGAAGCGAAGGTCAGCAAACGCTCGGCGATAGCTCCGGCAAAGTCTATCGACGATCAATTAAGGGAAGTGATCCGCCTGCAAAAGGCTGGTCAGGCTCAAGCGGCTGCTGACCTGATGGCGACATTGCACAAACGCTTTCCCAAGGAAAATCTCACGGCCAGACTCAAGGATTTGCAGAAAAACTGAGCCGCAGAGCGGTCAGTCATTTGGCATCGACACCCGAAAGCGCGCACTATCGGCCCATAGCCGATGCGTTGGAGGAAGCCATGGCAAAAAAAATCGACCGCATCGCCCAAATGCTCAACTGCCCGGTGAAGGGTCAGGAATTGCGGCGCGCGGTGACTGAGAGTCGTAAGGAGTTTCTGCTGGCGAAGCAGGCAGAAGAGGCGGTAGAGGACGACGTTCTTGATGATGAAGTGGTCGAGGACGACGAGGATGATGAATACGACGAGTTTGATTGGACGACTGAATGAAAAAACCGCTTCGGCGGTTTTTTTTCAGGCTCAGTTGTTCGGTTAAACCGAACAACTGCTTCCAGCGCGCGTCCTGAGGCTTTAACGACGGACACAAAAAAGCCCCAGACCCTAAGATCTGAGGCTTTCTCGTTTCTACGTATGGTGCACCAGGCGGGATTCGAACCCACGACCACTGCCTTCGGAGGGCAGTACTCTATCCAGCTGAGCTACTGGTGCAATGCGGGCGCCATGATACTCATATGCACTGCGGGCGTCCATGCTGCTGAATCGCCTGCGGTTTTCCAAAGCGTAACCTGCGGTTGCTACGTTGATCAGAAAAATTAGGCAAATGCGGCGTTTTCGTTCTTTTTTTCGAACAGGCTATTGTCCTTTACCCCCTTTGATCCTAGGATTCGTTTGAGATTTCAAACGCTCTTGTCTGGGTGCTGAACCGCACGAGTTTCAATCAGTGCGCTATTTATGTGCTTCAGCCCGGTGAATGATTTCCCTGACGGCAGCCTATAAGGCGCCTTTCTACAATCATAATTCGCTCCGCGCTTGCCGCGGTGCTGTTAAGGAAAGCCGACATGCAGCTTAAAGACACCCAGTTGTTCCGCCAGCAAGCCTTCATCGATGGCGCTTGGGTTGATGCGGACAATGGTCAGACGATCAAGGTCAACAACCCGGCAACGGGCGAAATTCTGGGCACCGTGCCGAAAATGGGCGCTGCCGAAACCCGCCGTGCAATCGAAGCCGCTGACAAAGCGCTGCCGGCCTGGCGTGCACTGACCGCCAAGGACCGCGCGAACAAGCTGCGTCGCTGGTTCGAACTGATCATCGAGAACCAGGACGACCTGGCTCGCCTGATGACCCTCGAACAAGGCAAGCCATTGGCCGAAGCCAAGGGCGAAATCGTTTACGCCGCTTCCTTTATCGAGTGGTTCGCCGAAGAAGCCAAGCGCATCTACGGTGACGTGATTCCGGGTCACCAGCCAGACAAGCGCCTGATCGTGATCAAGCAGCCAATCGGCGTGACCGCTGCAATCACTCCGTGGAACTTCCCGGCCGCGATGATCACCCGTAAAGCCGGCCCGGCCCTGGCCGCCGGTTGCACCATGGTGCTCAAGCCAGCTTCGCAAACTCCGTTTTCCGCATTCGCTTTGGCTGAACTGGCCCAGCGTGCCGGCATTCCTGCCGGTGTGTTCAGCGTGGTGACTGGCAGTGCCGGCGACATCGGCAGCGAGCTGACCAGTAACCCGATCGTGCGCAAACTGTCCTTCACCGGCTCGACCGAAATCGGTCGCCAGCTGATGGCTGAATGCGCAAAGGACATCAAGAAAGTGTCTCTGGAATTGGGCGGTAACGCGCCGTTCATCGTGTTCGACGACGCGGACCTGGATAAGGCCGTCGAAGGCGCGATCATTTCCAAGTACCGCAACAACGGCCAGACCTGCGTCTGCGCCAACCGTCTGTACATTCAGGATTCGGTCTACGACGCGTTCGCCGAGAAGCTGAAAGTGGCCGTGGCCAAACTCAAGATCGGTAACGGTCTGGATGACGGCACCACCACTGGCCCGCTGATCGACGGAAAAGCCGTGGCCAAGGTTCAAGAGCACATTGCTGACGCGATCAGCAAAGGCGCAACCGTTCTGGCCGGTGGCAAGGTCATGGAAGGCAACTTCTTCGAGCCGACCATCCTGACCAACGTGCCGAAAAACGCAGCCGTGGCCAAGGAAGAAACCTTCGGTCCATTGGCGCCGCTGTTCCGCTTCAAAGACGAAGCCGACGTGATCGCGATGTCCAACGACACCGAGTTCGGTCTGGCCTCGTACTTCTATGCTCGCGACCTGGGTCGTGTGTTCCGTGTGGCTGAAGCCTTGGAATACGGGATGGTCGGCGTCAATACCGGGTTGATCTCCAATGAAGTCGCGCCGTTCGGCGGCATCAAGGCGTCGGGCCTGGGCCGTGAAGGTTCCAAGTACGGCATCGAAGATTACCTGGAAATCAAATACCTCTGCCTGGGCATCTAAGCTCGAAGGGATAAGCCCGGCAGGGCATTGCTTCAAACGCAAAGGGCACGAGAGCGCTGTCCCTTTGCGTGCTTCAAACGGAATTTTCTCTGTGGTCGGGAAAGCTGTGGCAGTCGATCATCGCATGCTGCCGTAGTTGCCTCCCCGCCGCATTTTCCTTGAACCACGCCGCCCGATGAGCGGTGAATGAGGACTTTATGAGCAAGACTAACGCATCCCTGATGAAACGCCGCGAAGCCGCTGTACCACGCGGTGTTGGCCAGATTCACCCGATCTTCGCCGAGTCCGCGAAGAACGCCACCGTGACCGACGTTGAAGGTCGCGAGTTCATCGACTTCGCCGGCGGTATCGCCGTGCTGAACACCGGCCACGTGCACCCGAAAATCATCGCCGCCGTGACCGAGCAGCTGAACAAGCTGACCCACACGTGCTTCCAGGTGCTGGCTTACGAACCGTACGTAGAAGTGTGCGAAAAAATCAACGCCAAGGTGCCGGGTGATTTCGCCAAGAAAACCCTGCTGGTGACCACCGGCTCCGAAGCCGTGGAAAACTCCATCAAGATCGCACGTGCCGCCACTGGCCGTGCCGGCGTGATCGCGTTCACCGGCGCTTACCACGGCCGCACCATGATGACCCTGGGCCTGACCGGTAAAGTCGTGCCTTACTCGGCCGGCATGGGCCTGATGCCAGGCGGCATCTTCCGCGCGCTGTACCCGAACGAACTGCACGGTGTGAGCATCGACGATTCGATCGCCAGCATCGAACGCATCTTCAAGAACGACGCCGAGCCGCGTGACATCGCTGCAATCATCATCGAGCCGGTTCAGGGCGAAGGCGGTTTCTACGTCGCGCCTAAAGAGTTCATGAAGCGTCTGCGCGCACTGTGCGACCAGCACGGCATCCTGCTGATCGCTGACGAAGTACAAACCGGCGCTGGTCGTACCGGCACTTTCTTCGCCATGGAACAGATGGGCGTTGCTGCCGACCTGACCACCTTCGCCAAATCCATCGCTGGCGGCTTCCCGTTGGCCGGTGTGTGCGGCAAGGCCGAATACATGGACGCCATTGCTCCAGGCGGCCTGGGCGGCACTTACGCCGGTAGCCCGATTGCTTGCGCCGCGGCCCTGGCCGTGATGGAAGTGTTCGAAGAAGAGCACCTGCTGGACCGCTGCAAAGCTGTCGGCGAGCGTCTGGTCACTGGCCTGAAAGCCATTCAGGCCAAATACCCGGTGATCGGCGAAGTCCGTGCCCTGGGCGCGATGATCGCGGTCGAACTGTTCGTTGATGGCGACAGCCACAAGCCGAACGCTCCAGCGGTAGCCGCTGTTGTGGCCAAGGCTCGCGACAAGGGTCTGATCCTGCTGTCCTGCGGCACTTACGGCAACGTTCTGCGCGTCCTGGTACCGCTGACTGCGCCGGACGAGCAACTGGACAAAGGTCTGGCGATCATCGAAGAGTGCTTCTCCGAGCTGTGATCTCCAAGCTCTGATGAATGTGTGAACTGATCGACAAAAAAACCCGCTTCGGCGGGTTTTTTTGTGTCCCTGGGACCCATCGATGGCAAATGCGCTGTATCGAATGGCCAGCATTGACTAAGGTGCAAGCACTACTTTGGAGTGTGTAAATGACTGCTGTGGTGTTACCCGCTGCGCCGCGTGTGCTGATTGCCGAGGCCGACCCCTGGTCCCGCGACCTGCTCAAGCAAGTTTTGTTGAATGTGCGCTGCGACGCACGGCTGGATCTGTGTGCCGATGGTCAGGAAGCGTTGCACCTGTTGGCGGAAAATCCTTACGACCTGGTGATCGTCGACTGGGAGCTGCCCGGCGTCGATGGTTTGAATGTCTTGCGCAATGTCCGTCAGCGCAAACGCAACCCGCCGCTGCCGTTCATTCTGATGAGCAGCCGTAACGACAGCGCCAGCGTTCGCGAAGCTCTGCCGCTGGCGCCTGCGGCGTACCTGACCAAGCCCCTTAACATGGAAAGCTTGACCCAGCGCCTGCAGGATTTGCTGTTGAACGCCGGTGAAGAGGTGTCTTGCGAAACGCCTTCACTGTCGCCAGGCATGACGTTGGCGGTTTACCTGGAGCGTCGACGTGAGTTGACCGACGGTGCACCACTGATGACCGACGTACAGTTGGCGGTCAAACGCAGCCTCAATCCCAATGGCCTCGACCTGACACTGCTGCATGACGAGATCCGTACCGATCCGCAAGTCACCGCTGTGCTGATCGCCGCTGCCAACAGCGCGGCCCAGCACCATGGCGCCGCCGTACAAACCCTGTCACAGGCGCTGCACCGCCTCGGCACCGGGCAAAGCATGAACCTGATTCTGGGGCTGGCCCTCAAGCGCAGTGCCCGACTCAGCGATCCGTTTCTGGCCGATTATGCCGAGCGCTATTGGGAGCTGTCGCTGCGCACTGCCGAGTATGGCCGGACCCTGGCGCGTTTGCTGGATCTGGATCAGGAGCGCTGTTATTGCGCCGGCATGTTGCATCGCCTCGGCGACCTCGCGCTGTTGCGGTGTTTGCAGGAATGGAAGCAGGCCGGAGGCGAGCTGGATGAATGGGAGGAGGTCGGCGAGGCGCTGGCTGAGTTCGGCGCGGCTTATGGCTCGGCGCTTCGCACTCGCTGGCGCCTGCCACTGGAGCTGCGAGAGCTGATTGCGGCGGTCTACCAGTTCGGTGGCGGGGTTTATTCCCGTGAAGCGTTGGTGATGAACATGGCTGCGCAACTGGCGCGACTGACCGAGCATGAGGGCATTGAGGACCTGGCGAAGAGCCGGACGGCGCGGTTGCTCAAGATCGGGTTGCCGGAATTGATGCGTTTGCGCAAGAAATAGGCTTCACACAAATCCCCATGTGGGAGCGGGCTTGCTCGCGAAGGCGGGCATCCAGTCGACATTGAGTTGCCTGACCCGACGCCTTCGCGAGCAAGCCCGCTCCCACATGGGGTCTGTGTTGGACCTGTCAGCCGGAGACGATGCGGTTCTTGCCCTGGTGTTTGGCTTTGTACATTGCCGCATCTGCGCGGGCAAACAGGCTGTCGATGCTTTCGTCCTCGGCGGTGAGGCTGGTCAGGCCCTGGCTGACGGTGATGCCGAACGTCTGGTCGCCATGGCTGAAACTCAATCGCTGAATCTCCCGTTGCAGGCGCTCGGCCACTTGCATAGCCATGTCTGGCGCACAGCCGGGAAACACCGCTGCGAATTCCTCACCGCCCACTCGTCCGAACACATCACCTCGCCGCAACGTCGCGCGACCGCACTCGGCGATTCGTTGCAGCACGTTGTCGCCTTCCTGGTGGCCGTAGGTATCGTTGATGACTTTGAAGTCATCGATGTCCAGTAGCAGAAAGGCCAGCGGCGTGCGTTGGTGCCGTGCCTGTTCGAATTCACGGTGGGCGCATTCGAAGAAGTGTCGGCGGTTGCTGCTCTGGGTCAGCACGTCGGTAGTGGCCAGGCGTTGCAGCTCGGTTTCAATCTGCTTCTTGTCAGTAATGTCTTCGGCAATGCCGACGATGATCACCGGTTGCCCGGGCTCGGCCTGACGGTTGATGAAGCACTTGTCTCTGAGCCAGCGGACCTGGCCATCGGCGGCAATGATTCGGTATTCGCGGTCTTCATCGGCGCCTTTGACCAGTACTTCGGCCAGACTGCGTTCGGCATAGTCCAGATCGTCGGGGTAAATGCTGTCGCGCCATTGGTTGTAGTCGGACAGCAACAAGCCTGCGGAGCGGCCGAAAATCCGTTCATACGCGGGGCTGACATAGAGCACCCGACGGGATTCCCAGTCGAAGGCCCAAAGCACCGCATTGACGCTCACCAGTAGAGCGCTGAACAGTTGTTCGCGTTCGCTCAGGCGCGCCACTTCGCCTTGTGCATGCATCAGCGCCAGGAGGGTTTGCGCGGCCTCGGGCCACTGCGGGAGGGATGAGTCTTGTAGGTTTTTACTGACCATCGACACAAAATCTCAAAGGGCATGTGCCGCTCGAGGTTCGAAAGCGGCCTGGCGAAGTGTCTTTGAGATAGGGGATTTGGAGCTTAGTTCCCGCCTTATGTGGTGAGGGAGCTTGCTCCCGCCGGGCGGTACTGGCGACGCGTTTTTCAATGAAAGAACGCGTCGTCAGGTTTTGCGACTGCTGCGAAGTCGAGCGGGAGCTAGCTCCCTCGCCACAGTCAGACTGCAGCGGCGGGGCGCAGGGAGTAGGTTTTCAACTGATCGGCGAAGTCGCGCAGGGATTGAATCCCGCTGGCTTCGGCTTCGTGTACCCAATCCTTGATGGCGGCCAGCATGTCGTGACCATTTGAGCTGGTCTTGACCCAGATCTGCTGCAAGGCCAGGCGTTTCTCGTAAATTACCTTCAGCGCCTGACTGTGCTCGAGCATGGTCTGGATGCGAATGTGGTGTTTGTCATCCAGCAGGCTGGTTTCCCGCGAGAGCAGGCGCTTGGCGCGATGGAACTGGTGACGGACCGAGTGATCGACCTTTTCCAGCTCTTGTTTGACCAGCGGTGCGATCACCAATTTGCGGTACTGGGCCATGATCTGGAAGCGGTTGTTGAGGATCGCCATGGCGGTGTCCATGTCCAGGTTGCCTTTGCCTTCGACCCGATGGGCGATGGGCGCGACCCGCTGAACCTTGGCCAGACGCAGGAAGCTGAAGACCTGGATCCAGGCCCAGCCGAGATCGAATTCCCACTTCTTCACCGACAGTTTTGCCGAATTAGGGTAGGTGTGATGGTTGTTATGCAGTTCTTCGCCGCCGATCAGGATGCCCCACGGCACCAGATTGGTCGCCGCATCGCGGCATTCGAAGTTGCGGTAGCCGACGGCATGGCCCAGGCCATTGACCACGCCGGCGGCCCAGACCGGGATCCACATCATCTGGATCGCCCAGATGGTGATGCCGATGGTGCCGAACAGCAGCAGGTCGATGACGCCCATGATCGCCACGCCCAGCAGCGGAAAACGGCTGTACAGGTTGCGTTCGATCCAGTCTTCGGGGCAGTTCTTGCCGTAGATGCGCAGGGTCTCGGGGTTTTCCGCCTCGGCACGGTACAGCTCGGCGCCTTTGCGCAGAACGGTGGACAGGCCCTTGATGACCGGGCTGTGCGGGTCATCGACGGTTTCGCATTTGGCGTGGTGCTTGCGGTGGATAGCGGTCCACTCGCGGGTGTTCTGTGCCGTGGTCAGCCACAGCCAGAAGCGGAAGAAATGTTTCAGGCCGGCATTGAGCTCAAGCGAGCGATGGGCTGAATAACGATGCAGATAGACCGTGACGCCGATGATCGTCACGTGGGTCATCAGCAGGGTGACTGCCACCAGTGACCAGGGCGACAAGCCGAGAAAACCTTCGTACCACATAGGCTATTGGGCCCTCGATAAAGAAAAAACAGCCGTTGCATTATCACTGAGCCCACAGATAAAACCAGTCGCCCTTTCAGATAAGAGTGGCCGGATGTTTCTTTAAACTATAATTCCATCCACTTTTAAGGGACATGGACGACCTAATGGCTGCTACCTATCGCGATGCTCTGCGTGCAGCGCTGCTTTATCTTCTGGTTTCTGTCGGTTGGCTGCAGTTCAGTGGCCATTTATTGAACAGTTTCTTCGATAGCTCTGGCGAGCTAATGCGATGGCAACTGATCAACGGTTATGCCTGGGTGGTGTTCAGTGCCGGTTTGATTTTTTTTGCCCGGGCGCGATTGTTCCGTTGCCTGGGGATCGGCGCCAAGTTGCGTGAGCGTGCTGAAGACCGTGAGCGCTTGCGTCAGGCGGCGGCGGTATTCGATTGCACCCGTGAAGGGGTGCTGGTCACTGATAACCAGGGCCTGATCGTTCATGTGAACCGGGCCTTCATGCAAATCACCGGCTATCAGAGCGAGGAGGTGCTCGGCCAGCGCCCCAGTCTATTCAAGTCCGGTCATCACCCGCCGGCTTTCTACCAGGCGATGTTCGCGACACTCAACAGCACCGGCGAGTGGAGCGGGGAAATCTGGAATCGTCGCAAAAGCGGCGAGATCTATCCGCAATGGCAGACCATCCGCGTCATCGACGACGAGGAGGGGCGGCGCAGCCATTACGTGGCAGTGTTTTCCGACATAAGCGCAATCAAGAACTCCGAACATGAGCTGACGCACCTGGCTCACTACGATCCGCTGACCGATCTGCCCAACCGCTTGCTGTTCACCGACCGCGCCGAACAGGCCCTGGCTTCGGCGCAGACCCACAAGCGCGGCTGCGCGTTACTGATGATCGATCTTGATCACTTCAAGATGATCAACGACAGCCTCGGGCATAGCATTGGGGACCAGCTGCTCAAGGGCGTGGCCGAGCGTTTGAGCGCGATGGTCGGTCCGGGAATCACCCTGGCGCGCCTTGGCGGTGACGAGTTCGCCGTGCTGGCTGAAAGCTGTCCGCAAATGGTGCACGCAGCGGCGTTGGCTCAGCGGATCATCGATGGCCTCAAAGAGCCGTTCCAGATCGACGGGCATCAGTTGTTCGTCAATATCAGCGTCGGCATCAGCCTGTTCCCCGGCGACGCCTTGAGCGCCGAGCAGCTGTTGCGCAACTCCGACTCGGCGCTGTTCAAGGCCAAGAGTGCCGGCCGCAACGGCTACGCCCTCTATACCGAAGAATTGACCGCCCATGCCCAGCAACGGGTCGAGACGGCATTCGAATTGCGCCGTGCGCTGGAACAGCAGGAGTTGCGGGTTTATTACCAGCCGGTTCACGACCTCAAGACCAGGCGCCTGATCGGCGTCGAGGCATTGGTGCGCTGGGAGCATCCGCAGCGAGGGTTGGTGTCGCCGGCAGAATTCATTCCCATTGCCGAGCGCACTGGTCTGATCGCCGAAATTGATGCCTGGGTGATGCGTCAGGCGTGTGAGCAGATGTGCCAGTGGCAGCAGGCCGGGGTCGTGGTGTCGTTTGTCGCGGTGAATGTTTCTTCTCGGCTGTTCGCCCGCCGTGAGCTGTTTGGGCAGGTGGCGAAGGTGCTGCACGAAACCGGGCTGGACCCTGGCTGTCTGGAGCTGGAAGTCACTGAGAGCGCTGTGATGGATGACCCGGAAGTCGCGCTGGAGCAGATGCACAGGTTGCGTGAATTAGGCGTTCGGCTGGCCATTGATGACTTCGGTACAGGCTATTCGTCGTTGCTGCGCCTCAAGCGAATGCCGGTACAGAAACTCAAGATCGATCAGGGCTTCGTGGCGGGGTTGCCGTGGGATGAGGATGACGCGGCGATTGTGCGGGTGATCATTGCGCTGGCCCAGAGCATGGGGATGCAGGTTCATGCCGAGGGGATCGAGCAGGTCGAGCAGGCGGGTTTCCTGCTCGAACACGGCTGCGATCTGGGGCAGGGGTACTGGTTTGGACGGCCGGTGCCGGCCGGGCAGCTGGATTGGTACCGGACTCCACAGATTCTGCAGCACTGATCGTTCCCACGCTGCGTGGTAATGCCGCCCGGGACGCTCCGCGTTCCTTCTCAAGCCTGACGCAGAGCGTCACAGGATGCATTCCCACGCAGAAAGCGTGGGAACGATCAGTCTTCGGGCATTCTTTTGGTTATATTAAAATTCTTAAATAGTCTTTTTAAGAATATCTGCGCTTATCTACTATTGGTCTCACGCCGCAAGCAGTCCCGCCACTGCCAGGCAACCTCTAGTTGAAGGAGCAGCACCATGAGCGCATCCCTACGTAGCGTTGACGGCCAGGACGAAGCAACCATTTTGCGTGAGATCCAGAGCGCCTTGCGCGATCTGCGTTTTGGCGCAGTGGAAATCACCGTGCACAACGCCCAGGTGGTCCAGATCGAACGCAAAGAGAAATTCCGGTTGCAGAACCCAAGCAACAAACCGAGCTGAATCAAAGATCAAAGATCGCAGCCTGCGGCAGCTCCTGGGGGGCTTTGTGTAGGAGCTGCCGAAGGCTGCGATCTTTGGCAGGCAACCCCGATTCCAGACCATAAAAAGCCAACACAATCAGAATTCCCAGGAGCTTTCACCATGTCGTCGATTCGTCATTTCGCTTTGGCCGCCCTGGCCAGTGCCCTTTTTGCGGGTTCCGCGGTTGCCAAGGATTACGAACTGCTTAACGTGTCGTACGACCCGACTCGCGAGCTGTATCAGGACTACAACGCCGAATTCGTCAAGTTCTGGCAGAAAGACCACGCCGGCGACAGCGTGAAAATCCAGCAGTCCCACGGTGGTTCGGGCAAGCAAGGTCGGGCAGTGATCGACGGTCTGCGTGCCGACGTGGTGACCCTGGCCCTGGCCGGTGACATCGACGAAATCGCCAAACTCGGCAAGACCCTGCCAGCGGATTGGCAGAAGCGTCTGCCGCAAGCGAGTACGCCTTACACCTCGACCATCGTGTTCCTGGTGCGCAAGGGCAACCCTAAAGGCATCAAGGACTGGGGCGACCTGACCAAGAACGGCGTGGAAGTCATCACCCCAAACCCGAAAACTTCCGGCGGCGCACGCTGGAACTTCCTCGCGGCGTGGGCCTATGGCCTGAAAGCCAATGGCGGTAACGAAGCGAAAGCCAAGGAATACGTGCAAACCCTGTTCAAACACGTTCCTGTGCTGGACACCGGTGCCCGCGGTTCGACCATTACCTTCGTCAACAACGGTCAGGGCGACGTGTTGCTGGCCTGGGAAAACGAAGCCTTCCTGGCCCTGAAAGAAGACGGTGGCGCTGACAAGTTCGACATTGTCGTGCCTTCGCTGTCGATCCTCGCCGAACCTCCGGTCGCCGTGGTCGACAAGAACGCCGAGAAAAAGGGCAACGCCGAGATCGCCGAAGCGTACCTCAAGCACCTGTACAGCCCGGCCGGCCAGGAAATCGCGGCAAAAAACTTCTATCGTCCACGTGACAAGGATGTTGCCGCCAAGTACGCCAAACAGTTCCCGACACTGGACCTGGTGACCATCGACAAGGACTTCGGCGGCTGGAAAACCGCTCAACCGAAATTCTTCAACGACGGTGGCGTGTTCGACCAGATTTATCAGGCGCAATAACCTGAAATAGATATGCCAACGGTCAGTTAGGGGGGGCAACTTGTGGGAGCGAGCCTGCTCGCGATGACGGCGGTACATTCAACATCAATGTTGGCTGACCAGGCGCTATCGCGAGCAGGCTCGCTCCCACAGGGGTTGCAGTGTTCAGTCCTTGACTGCCAGGCATAAGCCAACGGCCCCGATCTTGTTGTCGGGGCTTAGCGCGTTATCAACCAAGGACTTTTATGTCGCGTCGTATCTCCCCCGTCATACCCGGCTTCGGGCTGACGCTGGGCTACACCTTGGTGTACCTCAGCCTGATTGTGCTCATTCCACTGGCGGCGATGTTCGTGCATGCCGCTCAACTCACCTGGGACCAGTTCTGGGCAATTATCTCGGCGCCACGGGTGCTGGCGGCGTTGAAGCTCAGCTTCGGCACCGCGCTCTATGCCGCGATCATCAACGGCATCATCGGCACGCTGCTGGCCTGGGTGCTGGTGCGCTATACCTTCCCTGGACGCAAAGTCATCGATGCGATGATCGACTTACCCTTCGCATTGCCCACCGCCGTGGCCGGTATCGCGCTGACTGCGCTATACGCGCCCAATGGTTGGGTGGGTCAGTTTGCAGCGGACCTGGGTTTCAAGATCGCGTATACCCCCCTCGGCATCACCCTTGCCCTCACTTTTGTGACACTTCCATTCGTAGTACGTACCGTACAGCCAGTATTGGCCGATATCCCGCGTGAAGTGGAAGAAGCGGCGGCATGCCTGGGTGCAAAACCGTTGCAGGTTTTCCGCCATATTCTGGTGCCCGCGCTGTTGCCAGCCTGGCTGACCGGTTTCGCGTTGGCCTTTGCCCGCGGGGTCGGCGAGTACGGTTCGGTGATTTTCATTGCTGGCAACATGCCGATGAAAACCGAGATTTTGCCGTTGCTGATCATGGTCAAACTCGACCAGTACGATTACACCGGCGCCACGTCCATTGGTGTACTGATGCTGGTGGTTTCCTTCGTCCTGTTGCTGCTGATCAACTTGCTGCAACGACGCATCGAAACCCCATAAGGAGGCGCAGAAATGTCCCAATCGTCTATTGCTGCTGCTTCCTCGAACGCCGCCCGCCGTGGCAGTGCTTCATCGCGGCGAATCCTGATCGGCCTTGGCTGGCTGGTGTTCACCCTGTTCCTGTTGCTGCCCCTGGTGATCGTGGTGTCTCAGGGCCTGAAGCTCGGAATCGGTGCGTTCTTCACCGCGATCTTCGAACCCGACGCTTTGTCGGCCCTGAAACTCACGGTGATCGCCGTGCTGATTTCGGTGCCGCTTAACCTGGTGTTTGGCGTCAGCGCTGCATGGTGCGTGAGCAAGTACTCGTTCCGTGGCAAAAGTATGCTGGTCACGCTGATCGACCTGCCGTTCTCGGTTTCGCCAGTGATCGCCGGTCTGGTCTATGTGTTGATGTTCGGCGCCCAGGGCCTGTTCGGGCCGTGGCTGCAGGATCACGACATCCAGATCGTCTTCGCCTTGCCGGGTATCGTACTGGCGACGATCTTCGTCACCGTGCCGTTCGTGGCGCGCGAGCTGATTCCGCTGATGCAGGAACAAGGCACACAGGAAGAAGAGGCCGCGCGCCTGCTCGGCGCCAATGGCTGGCAGATGTTCTGGCACGTCACCGTTCCTAACATCAAATGGGGTCTGATCTACGGCGTGGTGCTGTGTACGGCGCGGGCCATGGGTGAGTTCGGTGCGGTGTCGGTGGTTTCTGGGCACATTCGCGGGGTGACCAACACCCTGCCGCTGCACGTCGAGATCCTCTACAACGAATACAACCACGTGGCCGCGTTCGCTGTGGCGAGCCTGTTGCTGATCCTGGCGCTCTTCATCCTGCTGCTCAAGCAGTGGAGCGAAAACCGTATTAACCGCCTGCGCGCCAGCGCCGCGGAGGAATAAGTCATGTCGATTGAAGTGCGTAACGTCAGCAAGAATTTTCACGCGTTCAAGGCGCTGGACAACATCAGCCTGGACATTCAAAGCGGCGAACTCGTGGCGCTGCTTGGCCCCTCGGGTTGCGGTAAAACCACGCTGCTGCGGATCATCGCCGGTCTGGAAACCCCGGATCAGGGCAACATCGTGTTCCACGGTGAAGACGTCTCCGGCCACGATGTGCGTGATCGCAACGTCGGTTTCGTGTTCCAGCACTACGCGCTGTTCCGCCACATGACCGTGTTCGACAACGTCGCGTTCGGCCTGCGCATGAAGCCGAAAAACCAGCGCCCGAGCGAAAGCCAGATCGCGGTGAAAGTCCACGAGCTGCTGAACATGGTGCAACTGGATTGGCTGTCGGATCGCTACCCGGAACAACTCTCTGGCGGTCAGCGCCAGCGTATTGCCTTGGCTCGTGCCTTGGCGGTGGAACCGAAGGTCCTGCTGCTCGACGAACCCTTCGGCGCCCTTGATGCCAAGGTCCGTAAAGAACTGCGTCGCTGGTTGGCACGCCTGCACGAGGACATCAACCTGACCTCGGTGTTCGTGACCCACGACCAGGAAGAAGCGATGGAAGTCGCCGACCGCATCGTGGTGATGAACAAGGGCGTGATCGAGCAGATCGGCTCACCGGGCGACGTCTACGAAAACCCGGCCAGCGATTTCGTTTATCACTTCCTGGGTGACTCGAACCGGTTGCATCTGGGTGACGACAACCATGTGCTGTTCCGTCCTCACGAAGTGTCGCTGTCGCGTCATGAGCTGGAGGATCACCACGCCGCCGAGGTGCGGGATATTCGCCCGTTGGGCGCGACGACACGGGTGACGCTGAAGGTCGAAGGCCAGAGCGAATTGATCGAAGCTGAAGTGGTGAAAGATCACGACAGCCTGATCGGGTTGGCGAAGGGCGAGACGCTGTTCTTCAAGCCGAAGGTCTGGCAGAAACTCGCCAACCTCTAAAGCAAAAAGCATCGCCAGCAGGCTGGCTCCCACATTGGATCTGTGATCGACACAAATACCCTGTGGGAGCCAGCCTGCTGGCGATTGCGGTCTAAACCGCCGCGCGATTCGGATTGACCCGCACGCCCCCAACCCGCGCCTCGATCTGCTCTTTCAGCTCCCGCCGCAACCCCAGCAAAAACGCCAGCTCAACCACCACAAACAACGGCCCGACAATCAACCCCGTCACATCATCGACGAACGCCGGTTTGCGTCCTTCGTAGTGATGACCGACAAACTGAATCGCCCAACCCACCACAAACATCCCGATGCCGCTTGCCAGCCAGATCAGCGTGCTTTGCTGCGCAAGAACCTGACCTGCCCAAATGCACAGGCCGAGCAACACGGTCATCAACACCCCGAGGCGCAATTCCAGGCGCAAGTAAAACCACGCCGACGCCAGCGCAATCAGCACCGCCGGTGAAACCCAGCCTCCGACCCATTGGGGTCGCGAGAGCAACACCGCAACCGCCACCACAATGAGCGGAATACCGATAAAGTGGCTGGCAATATTGCGCGGGTCACGGTGGTAGGCGGCGTATTGACTGAGATGGTCGACGAGGCTTTTCATTGTTGTTCCTCCTGTTGGGTGATGGATCATGCCCCGGGTCCACATTTTGCTCTGTCAGGCAGGCGACAATCTCCAGGAGTTTTCATGGACATGCAGGTTTGGCGTTCGCGGCTGGACAAAGGGCAGTGGTTCAGCCATTTACCTGTTCCTTTACAGGATAGTCTGCTGGCCGCCGCCAGGGTGCGGCGGTTGTCGCCAGGCCAGCGGCTGTTCAAACGCGGCGATCCACCATGCGGGCTGTACGCGGTAATCGAAGGTTCGGTGCGCATCGGCGCAGTGAGCGAGCAGGGCAAGGAGGCGCTGTTGAGCCTGGTGGAGTCGCCCCACTGGTTCGGCGAAATCTGTCTGTTTGATAGTCAGCCGCGCACTCATGATGCGTTCGGTCTGGGTCATTGCGTCCTGTTGCACATCCCGCAAACCGTGCTGCTGAGGTTGCTTGATGAGCAACCGGCGTACTGGCGGCAACTGGCGTTGCTGATGAGCCAGAAACTGCGCCTGACCTTCATCAATCTCGAACAGCTGAGCCTGATGCCAACCGCCGCTCGACTGGCTCATCGCTTGCTGATGATCGCCGAGGGTTACGGCGAAATCGACCCGCCGCGACGGGTGTTGCAACTGCCCCAGGAACAATTGGCGTCGATGCTCTCGCTGTCGCGCCAGACCACCAACCAGATTCTCAAGGACTTGCAGGGGCAGGGGATTGTGAATCTCAGGTACGGCGAGATCGAGATTCTGGATGCACAACGGTTGCGAATGTTGGCGATTATCTGAAACCCGGCATTAGGGGTGGGCTTTGGACGCGAAGGCGCCTAGCCTGTGATGACGACAATCGAGGTGTGCCATGCGAGTGCTGTTAGTAGAAGACGAACCGGAGACCGCCAAACTCCTGGCTAAAGGTCTGAACGAGGCAAGTTACTCAGTCGATGTGGCAGTCAACGGTATGGATGGCCGCCGTTTCATCGAGTCTGGCGAATACGAGCTGATCATCCTCGACGTGATGCTGCCCGGGCTCAATGGCTGGCAGTTGCTGCAGCAGATCCGCAAGCTCGGTGACACGCCGGTGCTGTTCCTGACCACCAGGGACGGCATTGAGGATCGCCTGCGCGATCTGGAGTTGCATGAGGATGATTACCTGCTCAAGCCATTTGCCGTGAGTGAACTGGTGAAGCGGGTGCGCAAGTTGTTGCGGCGGGATCGGGGGCGCTGAGACCGGTTCCGATCAATCAATGAGCTAGACTTCGACTTGTTTATGCATTAAATACAATGCAAATAGGTAATTTCAGTAAATATGCACTGTATATGATGCAGGTGGGTGAGATGGAAAACCTCGGCGAACTGATCAGGTTGCTGCGCAAAGAACGAAAGATGTCTCAACAAGACCTGGCCAAGCAGTACGGCATGAGCCGTTCCACGATTTCGGGTATCGAGAACAACACTATTTCCGAAATTGGCCTGCGCAAGGTTGAAGCGATCCTCAATGGCTTCGGGTACGAACTGACGGCCATGCCGCGGCGGTCGACGCGTCCTACGCTGGACACCCTCAAAAAGGTGAACTTCCATGGATGAGCAGCAGGAAAAGGACAGGCTGCACATCAGTGTTTCCGGCACAACGGTCGGAACCCTGGGCCGTGGTCAGTCTCGCGTTGATTCAGTGTTTGCCTACGCCGAAGACGCGCTGGAAGAAAACGCGGTCTCGTTGACCATGCCCGCTCGCCTCGAGAGCTACACGTGGGAGCGAGGTGTACCGCCGGTTTTTGAAATGAATCTACCGGAAGGTTCTCTGCGCGATGAATTGACTCGTCGCTTCAGCAAGGCGATTCGAGGGTTTGACGACTTCGCGATGTTGGCGATCGTCGGCCCGCACCAGCTTGGGCGAGTGGGGATTAAAAACGCGCAAGAGGCGAGTTACCGGCTACCAGAAACCAGCCTTGCGGATCTGCTGGTTCATGACGGTGCGCAAGGTTTGTTCGAAGACTTGCTACACACTTATGGCCAATATTCGGGCGTTTCCGGTGTGCAGCCGAAGGTGCTTATCCGTGACAGTGCAACAACTGTCGATCGATTGACCCATCGAGGAGCAACGCATCTGGTCAAATCGTTTCGGCCAGATGAATACCCGGAACTTGCTGCCAACGAATACTTCTGCATGAGGGCTGCGCTGCATTCGGGTCTTGAAGTGCCGGTTTTCGAACTGAGCGATCACGGTAAATTTCTGGTCGTCGAACGTTTCGATCTGAATGAAAGAGGTTATCTGGGCTTTGAGGATTTCTGCGTGCTCAATGCCTGGCCTTCGAAGGCCAAATACGATGGTTCGTACGAAGGTGCCGCGAGGCAGATCAAGGAGTTTGTCTCCCCGCCATTGCTCAATGACGCCCTGGAATCTTTTTTCAAAATAGTGGCGTTGTCGTCCGCTCTGAAGAATGGCGATGCTCACCTCAAGAACTTCGGTGTGCTGTACGAACATTGCGGGGCTGATGCGCAAATCAGACTGGCTCCGGCCTATGACATCGTCACGACTTCGGTCTACATCAAGGCAGACAGTATGGCGTTGCTGTTAGGCGGATCAAAGGCGTGGCCCAAATACAAAATGCTGATGCGTTTTGGTCGGTCGGCTTGCAACCTGACCGAGGGACGGTGCAATGAACTGCTGCAGCAAGTCGCTCATGGAATGGATGTCGCGAAGGCGGAAATGGTTGATTACATCAGGGGAAATGGCGCCTTTGCCAGGGTTGGCGAAGCGATGATCGAGCAGTGGGAATCAGGTGTAGTCCGCAGCTTGGTCAAAAGCTGATCACCGCAACCCATCCCGAAACTGCCCCGGTGTCATCCCGGTCCAGCGCTTGAACGCGCGGCTGAAGCTGCTCGTGTCGGCAAATCCCAGCAGATAGCTGATCTCGCTCAATGAGCATTGCGGATCGCGCAAATGCAGCAGCGCCAGGTTCTCGCGACTCTCGTTGAGCAGCGTATCGAACCTGCAACCTTCGTCCGCCAGATGCCGTTGCAGGCTGCGCAAACTCAGGTGCAGGGCTTGGGCGATGTGTTCGGCGCTGGGCTCGCCTTCAGGCAATTGCTCCTCAATGGCGTCGCGAACCTTGCGTTCCCAGGTCAGGGGTTTGAGTTGGGCGAGGGTGCGTTTGAGCACGGTTTCGTTGTGCTCGGCCAGTTCCGGGTTGGCGTCGTCCAGGTGGCTGTCGAAGTCCACGACGGCGAATTCCAGTCGGTCTTCATCGGCGGCGAAGTACACCGGTGAGCGGAAGACTTTGTGCCATTGATGCGGGTCCGCCGGTTCCGGACGCCGCAGGTACACCGCCAGCGGGGCGTAATCGCGGCCCAGGCGGTTGCGGCAGGTGCGTACGTAAATCGCCGTGAAGGCGTCGATGGCTTCGAAGGCCGGGGCCGGATTGCCTGGCGGGATTTTCAGGCGGAAACGGTAGCGGTCTTCGGCGCGAGTCAGTTCCAGGTCCAGGGCATCGCTGACCACCTGGTGATAACGCACGATGCGCTCGAACACTTCTCGCAGACTGCCGCTGGCTACCAGCGCATAACCGAGTGCGTGAAACGTGGTGGGGCTGACGAAGCGCGATACCCGCAAACCAATCGCCGGGTCGCCGCTGACTTGCACCGCGATTTCCCACAGGCGCGTGGTACCGGACAACGGGTAACGGGCGTTCGGGTCGTCCATCAGTTGCGGGTCGAGCCCCGCCTGTTGGCACAGGGCAGTGCTGTCGAGGCCCAGCGCATCGAGTTGCTTGCGCAGGGCGCGGGTCCAGCTGGCGAGGGAGGTCGGTTCAGTCATGCTGATTGGCGCTTCCGGTCAACAGGTTGGCGTTCACGGCTACCGCTTTGCGAGGGCTCACAAGGCAGGATGCGAACATCAATAACCAGAGGATGGAAGCATGCATGGTACTTCTGCAAGTCCCCAGCGACTGAATGTTGCTCAGCGATCAGCGCATATTCGCCAAGTGGTGCTGGCCAAGGGGGTCGAACTGCGTCAGCGCTACCCGATTCTCAACCATCAGGACGCCTTGGGCGCGGGCATTCTGGCCTTCGCGCTGGTCGGCATGATGGGCTCGGCGACGCTCTACATGACCGGGCACATGGCATGGTGGGCATGCCTGTTGCTCAATGCATTTTTTGCCTCGTTGACCCACGAGCTGGAACACGACCTGATTCATAGCATGTACTTCCGCAAACAGCGCGTGCCGCACAACCTGATGATGGGACTGGTGTGGCTGGCGCGGCCGAGTACGATCAATCCGTGGATTCGTCGGCATCTGCACCTCAATCATCACAAAGTCTCCGGCACAGAATCCGACATGGAAGAGCGCGCCATTACCAACGGCGAACCTTGGGGTTTTGCGCGGCTGTTGATGGTCGGCGACAACGTGATGTCGGCGTTCATTCGTATGCTGCGGGCCAGGACCTGGGCGCATAAATTCAGCATCATCAAACGTTTTCTGAGGGTTTACGCACCGCTGGCGTTGGCGCATTGGGGAGCCTGGTACGTGTTCCTCGGTTTTCACACCGCCAACGGCATTGCGCATCTGCTAGGGGCGCCCATCCAATGGTCGGCGACTACTTTGGCGGTGATGCAGGTGATCGATATCGCTGCCGTGGTGATCATCGGCCCGAACGTGTTGCGTACCTTTTGCCTGCATTTCGTCAGCTCGAACATGCACTACTACGGTGACGTGGAGCCGGGCAATGTGATCCAGCAGACCCAGGTGCTGAACCCGTGGTGGATGTGGCCGTTGCAGGCGTTCTGCTTCAACTTCGGCAGCACGCACGGGATTCATCATTTTGTGGTGAAGGAACCGTTTTACATCCGTCAGATGACCGTGTCGGTGGCGCATAAAGTGATGCGCGAGATGGGCGTGCGGTTCAATGATTTCGGGACGTTTGGGCGTGCGAATCGATTTGTGCGCAAGGAAGCAACAGAGGCGCAGGAGGTGTGTGCCGCTCAGGCTTGATCGATGTGTCCGGAAACTCAAAACGGCAAAGGCGCCCGTCATCAATCTGACCCAAAAGGGCGGTACGTTATGACGCAAGCAGGGTGCTTGGTGGTTACAGTATTGTTGATTGTTATATGTGTTTTGGATCTAACAAAGTAATTAAATATTCCTTTATTAGATAACCATTTCAGCCAATCATCGCGCTATCAAATGTTGAGTTTCCGGGGCCGTCTCCTTGGCAGGGTGCGGTCCCTTTTTTTTGTCCTCAGTAAAGTGATCGTTCCCACGCTCCTGCGTGGGAATGCAGCCCGGGACGCTCTGCGTCCCATCTAGAGCCGAACGCGGAGCGTCCGTTGAGGCATTCCCACGCGGAGCATGGGAACGATCAGTGAAGAGTTAATATTCCATATAGGTCTTAATAAATAGCTTCTTATTCCTTAACGGATATAACTCTCCTCCCTATACTTGCTCAGGAACAGACACGCAGCAGGAGAGTTCCCCCATGCGCAACGAATCAATTCGCTACCTGATTGTGCCGGGCTGGCAAGGATCGCCAGAAGATCATTGGCAAAGCCATTGGCAGAACAGCCTGCCGAATAGCGCGCGGGTGGAACAGGCCGACTGGCTGACGCCGCGTCGTGAAGACTGGGTCGCGGCACTGGCTGAGGCGATTGCCGCCGACAGCACCCCGGTGATCCTGATCGCCCATAGCCTGGGTTGCATCACTGTCGCGCATTGGGCCGCCACGGCGCCCGTGCAGTATTTGCGTCAGGTTCGCGGCGCCTTGCTGGTCGCCCCGGCGGACGTCGAGCGTGCGGCCTGCGCACCGGCCCTGCGCAATTTCGCACCGATTCCAACCCACCTGCTGCCGTTCCCGAGTCAGGTTGTCAGCTCCGACAACGACAGCGCCGTCAGCACGCCGCGTGCGATGGAGCTGGCGCGCAACTGGGGTGCCGAGGCGGGGATTTTGTCGGGTGCCGGGCACATCAATGTGAAGTCCGGTCACCAACGCTGGGAGCAGGGTTTTGCTTATCTCTATCGCTTGCAAAACCGAATGGAACACCACGCTTTGCGCCGCGCTTGAACCTTTTCTTTTTTGCTTTTGTTTTTTAAATACGCCCACCGTCTCCCGGCGGTTTAGGGCGGGAGTCTGTCATGAGTTTTGAAGCCTTCGGTCAGCCATTGCTGACTTTCCCCGACGCCGAAAAAAGTCCCCTGAGCATTCGCGCCAAGGCGCTGGTGTTTGTCGATCCGCGTTCCCGTCAGTTACGCCAGGAGCTGGAGCTATTGGCGCCGCGCTCGATCTCGGTGTTGATCCGTGGCGAAACCGGCAGCGGCAAGGAGTTGCTCGCGCGGCACATCCATCGTGCGAGTGATCGTGGCGGGTTGTTTGTCTCGGTCAACTGCGGCGCGATCAGTCCGACCTACGCCGATGCGGAATTGTTCGGTTATGCCGCTGGCAGTTACAGCGGTTCGGCCAGCAGTCGCGCGGGCTGGTTCGGTTCTGCCAACGGCGGGACGCTCTACCTGGATGAGATCGGCGACTTGCCGCTGCCGATCCAGATCAAATTGCTCGCGGCGCTGGAAAACCACGAAGTCACCCGTGTCGGCGCTCACCAACCCAGCCCGGTGGACGTACGCCTGGTGGCGGCTACCAGCATCGACCTGGCCCAAGCGGTGGCCGCCGGAAAATTCCATGAGCGGCTCTATCACTACCTCAGCGAAGGCCAGCTTGAACTGCCAGCCTTGCGTGAACGAGTGGGCGATATTCTGTCGCTGTCCGAATATTTCCTCGGCATCTATAGCCAGCGCCTGGACCTGCCAGTGCCGCTGATCAGCGAAGCCGCGCAGCATCTGTTAGAGCAACACAGTTGGCCGGGCAACACCCGGGAGCTGGAAAACGTCATTCACTTTGCGTTGCTGGTCAGCACCGGCGATGAGATTTTGCCCGAGCATTTGAATCTGCCTGAAGCGCCGGCGTCATTGGTGCAGATTGAGCGGCAACTGAAGCAAATCCTCGGCAATGGTTCCATCGCAGAGAAAGAAGCCTTGAAACAACTCCTCAAAAACACCGCGCTCTTGTAGGAGCAAGGCTTGCCCGCGATAGCGTTCTCCAGACAGACCGCGTCGCCAGAATCGCGAGCAAGCTTTGCTCCTACGGGTAGATGCGTGAGTTAGAGCTGTATGAACAAAATGGAATATGAAAGTGAATAAAAGATATTGTTCGGGAATAAAAAATCCCGGTATCGTCCGCGTCACGCCAGCGATAGCACTTCACTGGCACCTGTACTAAACAAGCCGTCGTCGATGACGACCGTGATTTTCGATAAGGACACTGCATGAAAAAGGTTCTGTTGTTCACCGCATTGGCGGCTGCCCTGACCGCGGGCCTGGCCCAGGCTGGCGAGAAACTGGTGGTGGCGGCGACCCCGGTTCCACACGCCGAGATTCTGGAACTGATCAAGCCAACCCTCGCCAAAGAAGGCGTGGACCTGGAAATCAAAGTCTTCACCGACTACGTTCAGCCGAACGTACAGGTCGACCAGAAGCGTCTGGATGCCAACTACTTCCAGACCCTGCCGTACCTGAAAAGCTTCAACGAAGGCAAAGGCACCAACCTGGTGACCGTGATCGGCGTGCACGTCGAACCCTTTGGCGGCTACTCGAAGAAAGTCAAAACCCTGGCTGAGCTGAAAGACGGCGCAACCATCGCGATCCCGAACGAAGGCAGCAACAGCGGCCGCGCCCTGATCTTGCTGCAGAAAGCTGGCCTGATCGAGTTGAAAGACCCGAAAAACGCCTTGGCCACCCCGAAAGACATCGCCAAGAACCCCCACAACTTCAAGTTCAAGGAACTGGAATCGGCCATGCTGCCGCGTGTTCTGGACCAGGTCGACCTGGACATGATCAATACCAACTACGCGCTGGAAGCAGGTCTGAACCCGGCTAAAGACGCGCTGGTGATCGAAGGTGCAGATTCGCCTTACGTGAACTTCCTGGTGGCTCGTCCGGACAACAAGGACAGCGCTGCGATCCAGAAACTGGCCAAAGCGTTGACCAGCCCGGAAGTGAAAGCATTCATCGAGAAGAAGTACAGCGGCGCGGTATTGCCGGCGTTCTGATTCGACGCAGCATCAAACCCTTCAAGGTTTCAAACGCCGACGGCTGACACAGCGTCGGCGTTTTTTTGTTTGAGGACGGAAATTTTCGAGCATTGGTCTGGCTTTAGAACCACCCCTCACCCCAGCCCTCTCCCCACGGGGGAGAGGGGGAAAGGGAGCCGATCTTTGTGCTTTTCAAAGCCTGAGTTCGACCCGGAATTGCAGGTCGCAGAATTTCGAACAAACACATCGGTCAGTCCCCTCGCCCCTTGGGAGAGAGTTAGGGTTGGGGGAGGTTCTAATTACCCCCGCGTATTCAACGCCCTGCGCAACGCCATCAACAACTTCACGATGTCCTGCGGATCCAGCCGCTGTGGCATTTTTACGTCAGCCATTTTTCTCTTCCTTGTGATGGTTCGGCCGGGGAGTCTGGCCAAAAGCTGTGCATCCTTGGAGGGGTAATCCGAAAAAAAGATCCTTCCTACAGCGCAAAGAAAAATAGTCGTCTTCCGTTGCCGCAGCAAATGCGGAGGATAGTTTTTTGCGTCAAGATTTGTGTCCGTCCCCGATCAAATGTGGGAGCGGGCTTGCTCGCGAATGCTTTTTGTCAGGCGCAGATCAATCCGGCCAATACCATGCCGGTTCATCCAGCATCCGCTGCCCGACAATCCCCGTCTGTCCCAATGTCTTCTCCAACACAATGCAATTGCACTCCGGGTCCTCCTGCACCGCCGAAATCAGCCGCCGGGCATGAGAAACCACCCACACCTGACACTGCTCGGAAGCGTGAATAATCAACCGCGCCAACGCCGGCAACAGATCCGGGTGCAAACTGGTCTCCGGCTCGTTCAACACCATCAGCGTCGGCGGCCTGGGCGTCAGCAGCGCTGCGACCAGCAGCAAATAGCGCAGCGTCCCGTCCGACAACTCGGCCGCCGACAAGGGCCTCAACAAGCCTTCCTGATAAAACTCGATGGCAAAGCGTCCACCGGGCAGCGATTCGATGTTCAGTCTCGCGCCGGGGAAGGCGTCGCTGATGGCCGCTTGCAGCGCCTCGGGGTCGCCGATTTCGATGATGGTCTGCAAGGCTGCCGCCAGGTCGCGACCGTCGTGGTGCAGCACCGGCGTGCGGGTGCCGAGTTGCGGTTGGCGCACGGGGGCATCGGCGTCACTGCGAAAGTGATCGTAGAAGCGCCAGCGACGGATGAACTCGCGCATTTCCAGAACCTCTGGCGAAGTACGCAAGCTGCCGACCTGGTCGAACAGGCTGTCAAAAGTCGGTGTGTGCTGGGCCAGCACCTCCCAGCTGCGGTTGGCTCGGGCGCGGATCATAGGCCCGTCGCGATCCACCAGCAGGCTCGCCGGACGATAAAACGGCCCGGCCCAGACGCATTCGCGTTTGATTTGCGGGTCCAGGCTGAAACGTGACGCAATGGGTGAACTGTGCCCGGGTAGCATGAAGTGGCCGTTGGAGTCGGGTAGTCCGAGGCTGATCGAGTATCCGAAGTCCTCCCCGGTAAACCCCAGGCGCAGGCGTTTGGCGCCGTGCCGTATGCTCGCCTCGATCGGGACTTCGCCGTTACGCATCCGTCGGCTGATGTTTTCCGGGCCGGCCCAAAAGGTCGAATCCAGCCCACCCTCGCGGGCCAACGCATTGACCACGCCGCCCTGAGCGGTTTCCGCCAGCAGGCGCAGCGCGCGGTAGAGGTTGGATTTGCCGCTGCCGTTGGGGCCGGTGATCAGGTTCAAGCGACCCAGCGGAATCACCAATTTATTGATCGAGCGGTAATTGGCCACCGCGAGGGTTTTGAGCATGGGGAGCTTCCTGCTGAGTTGCGCGATTCTGCCTTATTGTCGACGTCATCGTGCGCCAGGCTTTATTTCAAACTGTGAGGCGCACCCTTGGAACCCTGTTCTACGCTCACAGTCGTATCGCCATTGGCACGTTCGTGCAACGCAAAGGAGTCTGCATGGTGGGTCCCGGATTGAAAACAGTGGTTGGCCTGAGCCTCCTTGTTCTGCTGAGCGCCTGTGACGATAAAAAACCGGTCGAAAAGGACCGTCCGCGGGTATTCGTACAAGAGGTAAAACCTGCGGATTACGCAGCGACGGTGACCCTGACCGGTGATGTTCAGGCGCGGGTCCAGACCGACCTGTCGTTCCGCGTTGGCGGCAAGATCATCCAGCGCACAGTCGATGTCGGTGATCGTATTTCGGCCAAACAGGTTCTGGCCAAGCTCGATCCCAAGGACCTGCAAACCAGCGTCGACTCGGCCCAGGCGCAGGTTGTTGCCGAACAGGCCCGGGTCAAGCAGACCGCCGCCGCATTCGTTCGCCAGCAAAAACTCCTGCCCAAGGGCTATACCAGCCAAAGCGAGTTCGATTCCGCCCAAGCCGCCTTGCGCAGCAGCCAAAGCGCCTTGACGGCTGCCCAGGCGCAACTGGCCAACGCCCGGGAACAAATGGGCTACACCGCGCTGATTGCCGACGCGCCGGGGGTGATTACCGCGCGTCAGGCCGAGGTCGGCCAGGTGGTGCAGGCCACCGTGCCGATTTTCAGCCTGGCCCGGGACGGTGAGCGCGACGCCGTGTTCAACGTCTACGAATCGCTGCTGACAGAGCCACCAGAGGGTAAAACGGTGGTCGTCAGCCTGCTCGACAACCCCGCGATCAAAACCACCGGCACCGTTCGGGAAATCACCCCGGCCGTCTCCGCGCAGACCGGCACGGTGCAGGTCAAAGTCACGCTCAACGGACTGCCGGAAGGCATGCAGCTCGGTTCGGTGGTGAGTGCCACGGCCAAGACGCCAGGTAAATCGGCGGTCGAACTGCCCTGGTCGGCACTGACAAAAAATCTCAGCGAGTCGGCGGTGTGGCTGGTGGACGACGAGGGCAAGGCACAGCTGCACACCGTCACCGTCGGTCGCTACTTGACGGGCAAAGTGATCATCAGCGCCGGCCTGAAGGGTGGCGAAAAAGTGGTCATCGCCGGCGGCCAGTTGCTGCACCCTGGCGTGAAGGTGGAAATCGCCGAAAACACCTATAAGGATTTAGCCGCGGGAGCCCAGCCATGAAGCGTCTGTTACTGGTATGCGCCAGTGTGATGCTGGTGGCCTGCTCGAAAAAGGAACCGCCGCCGGAGCCTGTGCGTCCGGTCCTGTCCATCAAGGTCCAGTCCCTGGACGAAGAAAGCCTGGGCCGCTTCGCCGGCAGTATCCAGGCGCGGTATGAAAGCAATGTCGGGTTCCGGGTGCCGGGGCGCATTGCCAGCCGTCATGTCGATGTCGGTGCCGAAGTCGAAAAGGGCGCGTTGCTCGCCACCCTCGACCCCACCGATCAGCAGAACCAGTTGCGCTCCGCTCAGGGTGATCTGGCCAGCGTCCAGGCGCAGCTCATCAACGCCCAGGCCAATGCCCGGCGTCAGCAAGAGTTGTTCGATCGCGGCGTGGGCGCCCAGGCGCAACTCGACATCGCACAAACCGACCTCAAAACCACCCAGGCCTCTCTCGATCAAGCGAAGGCTGCGGTCGATCAGGCCAAGGACCAGCTCAACTACGTCGAACTGCGCGCCGATCACAAAGCCATCGTCACCGCGTGGAACGCCGAAGCCGGGCAAGTCGTCAGCGCCGGCCAGCAAGTGGTGACTCTGGCGCAGCCGGACATCAAGGAAGCGGTGATCGACCTGCCGGACACCCTGGTCGACCAGTTGCCGGAAGACGTGGTGTTTCAGGTGGCCGTCCAACTCGACCCGAGCATCACCACCACCGCCATCATTCGCGAAATCGAACCCCAGGCGCAAAGCGCGACCCGCACCCGTCGCGCCCGCCTGACACTGACCGACACGCCACCGGGGTTTCGCCTGGGCACGGCGATCAGCGTGATCCTCAGCTCCGCGATCAAACCGCGCATCGAACTGCCCCTGACCGCGCTCCAGGAGGTCGATGGCAAACCGCGGATCTGGGTCATCGATCCGCAGACCCAAACCGTTTCCCCGCGAGATGTCAGCCTGGTCAGCCGCACTGACTCAACGATGGTCCTGGCCAACGGCGTGAAGTCCGGCGAGCGGGTGGTCAGTGCTGGCGTGAACAGCCTGAAACCGGGGCAGAAAGTGAAAAACGATGAGGACAGCCCGCAATGAAAGGGAGTTTCAACTTATCCGAATGGGCCCTCAAGCATCAGTCGTTTGTCTGGTATTTGATGTTCGTCGCGCTGCTGATGGGCGTCTTCTCGTACCTGAACCTGGGCCGCGAGGAAGACCCGTCGTTCACCATCAAAACCATGGTGATCCAGACCCGTTGGCCGGGCGCGACCCAGGAAGAAACCCTCAAGCAGGTCACTGACCGGATCGAGAAAAAACTCGAAGAGCTCGACTCGCTCGACTACGTGAAAAGCTACACCCGCCCCGGCGAGTCGACGGTCTTCGTAAACTTGCGTGATACCACCAGCGCCAAGGACATCCCGGAAATCTGGTACCAGGTGCGCAAGAAGATCAACGACATTCGCGGCGACTTCCCTCAAGGCCTGCAAGGGCCGGGATTCAACGATGAGTTCGGTGACGTGTTCGGCTCGGTGTACGCCTTTACCGCCGACGGTTTGTCGATGCGCCAATTGCGCGATTACGTCGAGCAAGTCCGCGCCGAGATCCGCGAAGTGCCGGGGCTGGGCAAGGTCGAGATGGTCGGCGAGCAGGATGAAGTCCTCTACCTGAACTTCTCCACCCGCAAACTGGCGGCGTTGGGCATCGATCAGCGTCAGGTGGTGCAGAGCCTGCAATCGCAAAACGCGGTGACCCCGGCCGGTGTCATCGAGGCCGGTCCCGAGCGGATTTCCGTGCGCACGTCCGGGCAGTTTGCTTCCGAGAAGGACCTGGAAAACGTCAACCTGCGGCTCAACGATCGCTTCTACCGCTTGGCCGACGTCGCCGAGATCAGCCGTGGCTATGTCGATCCGGCGACGCCGGAATTCCGCTTTAACGGCCATCCTGCCATTGGCCTCGCCATTGCGATGAAGAAGGGCGGCAACATCCAGGTGTTCGGCGAGGCGTTGCACCAGCGCATGAATGACCTGACCGCCGACCTGCCGGTGGGTGTCGGCGTGCACAACGTTTCCGACCAGGCCGAAGTGGTGGAAAAAGCCGTCGGCGGCTTTACCAGCGCGCTGTTCGAAGCGGTGGTGATCGTGCTGATCGTCAGCTTTATCAGCCTCGGCGTCCGCGCCGGATTGGTGGTGGCCTGTTCGATTCCGCTGGTGCTGGCGATGGTCTTCGTCTTCATGGAATACAGCGGCATCACCATGCAGCGGATTTCCCTCGGCGCGCTGATCATTGCGCTCGGGCTGCTGGTGGATGACGCGATGATCACCGTCGAAATGATGGTCACGCGCCTGGAAATGGGCGATACCAAGGAGCAGGCCGCTACGTTCGCCTACACCTCGACCGCGTTCCCGATGCTCACCGGTACGTTGGTGACGGTGGCCGGTTTCGTGCCCATCGGCCTGAATGCCAGTTCGGCCGGCGAGTACACCTTTACGCTGTTCGCGGTGATCGCGGTGGCCATGATCGTGTCGTGGATTGTCGCGGTGCTGTTCGCCCCGGTGATCGGCGTGCACATCCTCAGCGCCAACGTGAAGCCTCACGACGCAGAACCGGGGCGCATCGGTCGGTCGTTCAATTACGGCTTGCTTTGGGCCATGCGCAATCGCTGGTGGGCGATCGGCATCACCGTTGCACTGTTTGTGGCGTCGGTGTTTTCCATGCAGTTCGTGCAGAACCAGTTCTTCCCGTCTTCGGACCGCCCGGAAATTCTCGTCGACCTGAACCTGCCGCAAAACGCTTCGATCGCCGAAACCCGCAAGGCTGTGGACAAGCTGGAGGCGACGCTCAAGGACGACCCGGACATCGTGCGCTGGAGCACCTACATCGGCGAAGGTGCGATCCGTTTCTACCTGCCCCTCGACCAACAATTGCAGAACCCGTACTACGCGCAATTGGTGATCGTCAGCAAAGGCCTGGAATCGCGTAACGCACTTAGCCAACGCTTGCGCGAGCGCCTGCGCAAGGATTTTGTCGGTATCGGCAGCTACGTCCAGGCGCTGGAAATGGGCCCGCCGGTGGGTCGGCCGATTCAGTACCGGGTCAGCGGCAAGGACATCGATCAGGTGCGCAAACACGCCATCGCCCTGGCCACCGAACTGGATAAAAACACCCACATCGGTGAGATCATTTACGACTGGAACGAACCGGGCAAAGTCCTGCGCATCGACATCGCGCAAGACAAGGCGCGGCAATTGGGACTGTCGTCAGAAGACGTGGCCAATCTGATGAACAGCATTGTGGTCGGTGCGCCAGTGACTCAGGTCGATGACGATATCTACCTGATCAACGTGGTGGGGCGTGCGGAAGACGCCGAACGCGGCACCCCGGAAACCCTGCAGAATTTGCAGATCGTCACGCCGGGCGGCACGTCGATTCCGCTGCTGGCATTCGCTTCCGTGCGTTATGAGCTTGAGCAGCCGCTGGTCTGGCGTCGCGACCGCAAACCGACCATCACCATCAAGGCGGCGGTGCGCGATGAGATTCAGCCGACCGACCTGGTGAAACAACTCCAACCCGACATCGATAAATTCGCCGCCAGTTTGCCGGTGGGCTACAAGGTCGCCACCGGCGGCACCGTCGAGGAAAGCGGCAAGGCCCAGGGGCCGATTGCCAAGGTCGTGCCGTTGATGCTGTTTTTGATGGCGACCTTCCTGATGATCCAGTTGCACAGCGTGCAGAAGCTGTTCCTGGTGGCCAGCGTCGCGCCGCTCGGCTTGATCGGCGTGGTGCTGGCGCTGATCCCGACGGGCACGCCGATGGGCTTTGTGGCGATCCTCGGGATTCTGGCGCTGATCGGCATCATCATCCGCAACTCGGTGATTCTGGTGACACAGATCGATGCCCTGGAGAAGGACGGTCATGCACCGTGGGATGCGGTGGTGCAAGCCACGGAGCATCGCCGCCGGCCGATTCTGCTGACGGCAGCGGCAGCGAGCCTGGGGATGATTCCGATCGCCCGGGAAGTGTTCTGGGGGCCGATGGCCTACGCGATGATTGGCGGGATTATTATTGCGACATTGCTGACGTTGCTGTTTTTACCGGCGCTGTATGTGGCCTGGTACAAAATTCGCGAACCGAAAAAAGAAGCGCAGTAATTATGCGTTGATCGTTCCCGAGTGACGTTTGGGAACGGTCCTACTTACATGGCCGGTGTGTTGCTGTACGGTCCCTTTTCAAATGGAGGAGGGGCTTCGATGTCACCGATGACCTATTGTCTGCGCTATGTGCTGTTGCTCGGCGCTCTGTTGTGTTCACCCCCGACGCTGGCCGGCAATGTGCTGGAAAATTCGCTGTGGCGTGTCGAACTCGATCCCGCCACGCTGGCGATTCGCGTCACCCCCGCACAACATTCGCCAGTGCAAGCCTCGTCGGGCGTTACCGGGTATAAGGTCAGCAACCTCAAGCAAAGCGCCAATCGCATGGACTGGCAGTGGGATGACGGCGCCTGGACGCTCAGTGCCGCCCTCGATCAGCGTGACCTGTCCCTGTCCATCATCGCCCGTGATTCCGGGGAGCTGAGCTTTCTGAAACAGCCTGGCAGTTCTATGGGAAAAGGGCTGATCTGGCCGCTGGCCGAGGGGCGTTACGTGCCTGCCGGTGATCCGCTGTGGCAAACTTTTCTGCTCGATCAGGGGGCGTTCAATACCACCCAAGACCTGAGTTTGCCGCTGTGGGGCGTTGATCACGGTGGCTTCACGCTGAACTGGCTGATGACCAACCCTTATAACAATCGCCTGATCTTCAGCGCCGAAAACAACACCCTTGCTCTGACTGTCCATCATCAATTCACCTCCCTTGAGCCCAATGCACCGCTGACTTTCAAGCTGTCGTTGGGTGATGTCGATCTGTTGGCGGGTGCCAGGCGCTATCGGAAATGGTTGGTCGACAGCGGGCAATACGAAACCTTGAGCGACAAACTGCTGAAGACTCCCGAAGCCAAAAAGCTCCTGGGCGCCAGTCATGTTTATCTGTGGGGTAGCGACCTGCTCGGACCGGAAGATGTTCGAAGCTGGCCAGCTTTGCTGAAAGAGTTGCGCGGTAATGGCGTGCTGGCCAGCGAGTTACGTTCCAGTTTTGACGCTGAAAGCTCGCAGTTGCTGGCCCGGGCTGAGCCACCGCTTGATCGTTACCAGCAAATCACGTTGCTACGCAGCCTCAATGCTGCGCTCAACAAGAAGGCACGCAGCGGCTGGCAGTCTGTGGTCGAACCGGACATGCAAAAACTGGCTGACGGCTACGGCGTCTTACGTGCAGAGCTGGCAGTGGCGTTCTCCGATGCTTTGACGGCAACCCCGGAACGCTGGGGCAATACCTTGTCACTCACGACGATCGAACAACTGAAAGCTGCGGGCTTGTCGCGATTATGGTTAGGCCTTGGCGAGGGTTGGGAAGGTGGTCTCTGGCACCCTGAAACGGTGCGTCAAGGCGTTGCCGCAGGTTACCTGGTGGCACCCTATGATTCCTATGAGACGGCGCTGACCATCACTGAAAACCCGGACTGGACCACTGCGCATCTGGGCTCCAGAGCCAATCAGGAATGTGCGGTCGTGCTGGAAACCGGGACGTTCAAAAGCGGGTTTCAGCAATCGGGGCATTACACCGATCCGCGTTGTGTTCGGCCATTGCTTGAGGCGCGCATCAAGGCTGTACAGAGCAAGGCCGGGTTCAATAGCTGGTTTCTGGACGCCTACGCCACCGGCATGCTGTTCGACAGCTACCGTGTGGGAGCGACCATGACTCAGGTGCAAAATGCCGAAGGCAACATCGACGCCTCGCGCTGGGTCAACGAGACGTTGAAGCTACCGACCGGCTCCGAGGATGGCAACGCCACCATGGCCCAAGGGGTACTGTTTGCCCATGGAATGCAGACACCGGTGATCGGCTGGGGTGATTCGGATATGAGCAAGAATCCGAAGTCGCCCTATTACCTTGGCCCCTGGTTTCCTGATGAACAGCCGCAGGTTTTCTTCAAGACCGTGCCGCTCAAGGAACCCTACCGCACGGTTCACTTTGCTCCGCAAACACGCTTGCCGCTTTATCAGGCGGTGTTCCATGGCTCGGTGATCACCACCCATCATTGGCTGTTCGACAGCCTTAAGTTGAGCAATGTGCGCGCCGAGAATGAGCTGACTCAATTGCTCTACAACGTGCCGCCGCTGTATCACCTGAGTGCGGCGACGCTGAAGCAGCGGTTACCGGCGATTGCGCGTCAGGATGTGTTCTTCCGCCCGCTGCATGAGCGTCTGGCGACTCAGGCGATGACAGGTTTCCGTTGGCTGACTGAGGATCGTCAGGTGCAGCAGACAACGTTCGCCGATGGCACCAGGCTGGTGGCGAATTTTGATGTGCGCGAACGAGAGATTGATGGGCGACAGTTGGCCAATCGAAGCATCACCGCGTTTGACGCGAACGGGGGAGTGACAACCTATCAAGTCGCTGTGCAACGTTAGAAAACCGTCGCGAACCTGCTCGCGATTTGCGTCCTGACAGGCTACGCCGGCTTACGCCAGACACTCGCCAGCCAAGGCTGCTGCTCGCGCGGCAGCCCCGCCGGCCGGTAGTAATGCTCCAGTTCCACAAACCCCGCCGCCGTCAGCAATTGCTGCCATGTCTCAAGATCGTGGTACGCCCCATAACGCGGCCCGTTCCAGCCCTCCTGATTCTCGCCACGAGGGTTTGAGCTGAACAACACACCACCCGGTTTCAAAGCCCCGTGTAATGCCTTCAACACCCGGGGCAGCTCTTGAGTCGGGATATGAAACAGTGCCGCATTGGCAAAGATCCCGTCAAAGCGCTCGGCCGGCAAATCCAGCTTCAGGAAATCCTGCTGCCAGACTTCACAACCGCTGTCCTGTAGGGCCATCTGCGCAAACTTCTCCGAGCCATCAAGCCCGACGGCGGTATGGCCCATGCGCGTGAAGGTTTGCAAATCACGACCCGGCCCGCAGCCAAAATCGAGAATGTCGAACGGCGCCTCACCCTGAATATGCCGCAGCAACGCATCGATGTTCTGGCTGACATCATGATCGCGAGTCCCTTCGCGAAAACTTTCAGCCACCGAGTTGTAATGGCCCAGGGTGGTGGAGGTGATCTGCTCGAGGTCGGTGGGGGTCTGTTTCATGGTCGGCTGCGCAGGCAATTGGGATTTGCCGAATATACGCCATGAAGCCGGTGACTGCTTCGCAGCCATTCGCGAGCAAGCCCGCTCCCACAGTTGACCTGCAGTGAACACAAGATTTGTGTACGACGCGATCATTGTGGGAGCGGGCTTGCTCGCGAAAGCGGTATCGCTGACAACCAATGACTTGAGCAAGACTCAACGCTTGTTCAACCCCCGAGCCAACCGATCCCCGCCCAACTGAATCACCGCCACCAACACCACCAGCAACACAATCACCGTCAACATGATCTGGCTATCAAACCGCTGATACCCGTACCGGTAGGCGATGTCCCCCAGTCCACCCGCACCAATCGCCCCGGCCATGGCCGACGAGTTGATCATCGTCACCAACGTAATCGTGAAACCCCCGACAATCCCCGGCAGCGCCTCAGGCAGCAACACATGCCAAACGATATGCCAGCGCCGGCAACCCATCGCCTGCGCCGCTTCGATCAACCCGTGGTCCACCTCCCGCAAACTGACTTCGGCAATGCGCGCAAAAAAAGGCGTGGCGGCGATGGTCAGCGGCACCACCGCCGCCCAAACGCCGTATGTGGTGCCGACGATCAACCGGGTAAACGGAATCAGCGCCACCATCAAAATCAGAAACGGAATCGAGCGGAACAGGTTCACGAATGCGCCCAACGCGCGGTTCAGCGCAGGTGCTTCGTAGATCCCGCCCTTGGAGCTGGTGACCAGAATCACCGCCAGCGGAATGCCCGCCAGCAGTGCGATCAATGACGACACGCCGACCATCAGGAAGGTGTCGATGAAGCCTTGCAGCAAGCGATCAAACCACATAACCCAGCACCTCCACCTGTTGCGCCCAGTTGCCGGCGCGTTGACGCAATTCCTCTGCGCCGAGGGACGAACCGGTCACCGCCAGCAGCAATTGCCCGAGAGCATGGCCCTGAATCCGTTCCACGCCACCTTGCAGCAAGCGCACGCGACCGCCGAGGGCACTGAACAACGCGGCCAGGTCGGGCTCGTCGCTGGCGCTGCCGGTGAACTGCAAACGCAGCACAACAGCGGCGTCCGAGGACTGTGGATGTGCCTGCAAGCGGCTTTGCAGTTCTTGCGGCAAACCGTGTTGCAACGGCGCCAGCAAGGTTTTGCTGACCTCGTGCTGCGGGTTGCCGAAGACTTCCCAGACCGGCCCTTGTTCGACGATTCGCCCGTGTTCCAGCACCACGACTCGGTCGCAGATATCGCGGATTACCGCCATCTCGTGGGTGATCAGCACGATCGTCAGGCCCAGGCGCTGATTGATCTCGCGCAGCAGGCCGAGGATTGATTGGGTGGTTTCCGGGTCCAGTGCCGAAGTGGCTTCGTCGCACAGCAGAATCGCCGGGTCATGCACCAAGGCGCGAGCGATGCCGACGCGCTGTTTCTGACCACCGGACAGCTGCGCCGGGTAAGCCTTGTGTTTCTCTTGCAGGCCTACCAGTTCCAGCAATTGGCGGACTTTCTGTTCGCGTTTTTCCTTTGGCACACCGGCGACTTTCAGCGGCAATTCGACGTTCTGCCAAACCGTCTTGGCCGACATCAGGTTGAAGTGCTGGAAGATCATGCCGATGCGCCGACGCAGCGCCACCAGGCGGTCTTCATCGAACTCGCCGATATCGACCTGATCGATCAGCACGCGGCCCGTGCTCGGTTGTTCCAGGCGGTTGATGGTGCGGATCAGCGACGACTTGCCGGCGCCGCTGCGACCGATGATGCCGAACACCTCGCCGCGTTGAATCGCCAGGTCGATGCCGTGCAGCGCGGCGACCGGACCTTGCTGACCGTTGTAGGTTTTGCCCAGGCCAATGAAGCGCACGTGAGCACGGTTCAGGTTCGGGTGCAGTTCCGTTTGTTCAGCGTTTTTGAGCTCTGGAATCTCCAGTCGCAGTTGCGTGGCTGCCATCATATTCAGCTTTCCCAACCGGCTTGGTAGAGCTTGCCGTGGGCTTTATCCAGCGCTGCACGAACGGCCGGCGAATGCTGGTAGACGTCGACGAATTTGATCAGGCGCGGGTCGGTTTTGCTTTTCGGCTGGATCACGAACTGAATCACGTATTCCTTGTGATCCAGGCCGTCGAACAGCAGGGCGGAGCCGGCATCGAAGGTCTTCGACAAGCGGATGTAGGCCGGGTAGCCCTGGACCAGATCGGCGTCGTCATAGGCGCGTACCAGTTGCACGGCTTCGACCTGCAGGATTTTGATCTTCTTCGGATTGGCAATGATGTCTTCTTCGGTGGCCTTGTAGCCGACACCCGGTTTGAGGGTGATCAGCCCGGCCTTGGCCAGCAGTTGCAAGCCACGACCGCTGTTGATCGGGTCGTTGGCGATCGCCACGCTGGCGCCTTCCGGCAGTTCGTCGAAGCTTTTGTATTTCTTCGAGTAGAGGCCGACGTTGTTGATGATTCCCGGTGCGAACGGCACCAGGTCAAAACCGGCGGCGGCCTTGGCGTTTTCCAGGAACGGGACGTGCTGGAAGTAGTTCACGTCGATGTCGCCGGCAGCGAGGCTGACGTTGGGCGCGATCCAGTCGCTGAACTCCACCAGATCGACTTGCAGGCCTTGTTTCCTGGCTTCTTCGACGGCGGCTTCCAGGGGAATGGCGAAAGCGGCGGTGGTGCCGACTTTCAGCGGCGCGTCGGCGGCGAATGTGACGGAGCTGAAAAGGCCGAGGGCCAGGGCCAGTGCTTTGACTGGGTGGGAGAGAAGTTTCCTGGTCATGATGAGTTTTCCAGTCAAGTTAAGGCGATCGTTCCCACGCTCCGCGTGGGAATGCCTCCCGGGACGCTCCGCGTCCCTGCGGCGGTGACGCAGAGCGTCACTGGCTGCATTCCCACGCAGAGCGTGGGAACGATCAGGGTTGGGGGTTAGTGTCGGTAATGGGATCCGGTATGTTGCTCAGGCAAATGCGCCTCTGCGTGAAACAGTTTTTCCCGCAGGCTGCCGCTGTCGTAAGCGGTCTTGTACGACCCGCGCCGTTGCAACTGCGGAATCACCAGGTCGATGAAATCCACATAGCTCTCCGGCGTGACTATTCGCGTCAGGTTGAAGCCATCCAGCCCGGTCTCGGCGATCCACGATTCCAGCTCATCGGCGACCTGCTCAGGCGAGCCCACCACGGTGATGTAGCGACCACCGAGGGCGTGTTGCTCGAGTAATTTGCGGCGAGTCCAGTCGTTGTTTTGCAGGTTCTTGGTGGCGGACTGGATCGCGTTGCTCTTCACGTACTGGATCGGTTCATCGATGTCGTACTCGGAAAAATCGATCCCGGTGGAGGCCGAGAAATGCGCCACGCCGGCCTCGGCGCTGGCGTAGCTCAAGTACTCGGCGTGCTTGGCCCAGGCCAGCGCTTCGGTGGCGCCGACTATCACGTTCAGCCCCATGAACACTTTGATGTCCTCGGGGTTGCGCCCGGCCTCGACGGCACTGGCGCGCACCTTGTCCACTTGAACCTTGGTCGACGGTTTGTTCTGGCCGCTGATGAACACGCACTCGGCATGCCGCCCGGCGAACAGCAAACCGCGATCCGAACTGCCGGCCTGGAACAGCACCGGTGTGCGCTGCGGCGAGGGTTCGCAGAGGTGATAACCCTCGACCTGATAGAACTCGCCCTTGTGCTCGACCTTGTGCACTTTCTCGGGCTGCGCGTAGATCCGCTGTTGCGGATCGTTAAGCACCGCGCCGTTTTCCCAGCTGCCTTCCCAGAGTTTGTAGAGCACTTGCAGGTATTCATCGGCCTGGTCGTAACGACGGTCGTGCTCCACCTGTTCGCTCAAACCCATGGCTTTGGCGGCACTGTCGAGGTAGCCGGTGACGATGTTCCAGCCGACCCGGCCACGGCTCAGGTGATCGAGCGTGGACATGCGTCGGGCGAACAGATACGGCGGTTCGTACGTCAGGTTGGCGGTGAGGCCGAAGCCAAGGTTTTTGGTGACCGCAGCCATGGCCGAAACCAGCAGCAGCGGGTCGTTGACCGGAAGTTGGATTGATTCTTTGAGCGGTACATCCACCGAGTTTTGGTAGACGTCGTAAACCCCGACGATGTCAGCGATGAACAAACCGTCAAACAGTCCACGCTCCAGCAATTGCGCCAGTTCGGTCCAGTATTCGATGGTTTTGTACTGAGTGGAGGTGTCCCGAGGATGCGTCCACAGACCATGGTTGATGTGCCCGATGCAGTTCATGTTGAACGCGTTGAGCAGGATCTTCTTTTTCGCATCGGCCATCAGATGGTCCCCCGCAGTGGCGGGTTTTCATCATTGAGGTAGTAATTGCCGACCGCGTGATACTTCCAGCGCACCGGGTCGTGCAGGGTGTGCACCCGGGCGTTGCGCCAGTGGCGATCCAGGCCGTGTTCAATCAAGGTTGCCTGGCTGCCTGCCAGTTCAAACAGCGTGCTGCCCGCGGCGAGGGAAATCTCGGTGCTGATGGCGCGGGCTTCGGCGACGGCAATCGACGCGGCGGCGACGGTCTCGGCGTTGGTGTCGGCCTGAGCCTTGTCGAGGAATTCGCCGGAGCGTTCCAGCAAGGCTTCGGCGGCGTGCAGACGAATGCTCAAGTGGCCGAAGCTCTTGATGGTCAGCGGGTCCTCGGTGGCTTTGTCGTTCCTGGAATCGATCCACGGCCGGGTCTTGGTGCGCACGAAATGCAGCGCATCTTCATAGGCGGCGCGGGCGATACCGGTGTCGATGGCGGCATGAAGAATCTGCGCCAACGGGCCGACGGTGGTCGGGCGTTCGAACGCACTTTGAAACGGGATCACGTCTTCGGCGGCGACGTAAACATCTTCAAACACCACCGAACCGCTGCCGGTGGTGCGCTGGCCAAAGCCGCTCCAGTCGTCGATGACCGTCAGACCCTTGGCATGACGAGGGACGAAAGCGAGTTGCTGAACACCGTTTTCGTCCACGACCGACGTCGGGATGCGCTGGGCATAAATCGCGCCCGTGGCGTAAAACTTGCGGCCGTTGATGCGATAGCCGTCACGTTCTCCATGCCGATCAGGGGTCAGGCTGGTGACGCGGTCATGGGCGGTTTTGGTGCCCAGTTCCGCGAGGGCATTGCCGAAGCGCTGGCCGGCCAATACTTCTGCGTAGAGGCGTTTTTTCTGCTCATCGGTGCCGTTCACCCGCAATACTTCGAGCGCGTAGAAGTGGTTCTGCGGGATCTGGCCCAGGGAGCCGTCAGCCTGGGCGATCAGCGCAATCACTTTGGCCAGGGTGACGTTGGAAACACCGGCGCCGCCGTATTCTTTTGGCACGCTGATGCCCCAAAGACCCGAACGGGAAAACACTTCCAGTTCCGGGTATGGCAAACGGCGTTCGCAGTCGCGCAGGGCGCTGTCGCGTTTGAAATCTTCGGCCAGGTCACTGGCGACGATCAGGGCTTGCTCATCGCTGGTGATGACCGCGACGTGGTGAGAAATGGTCATGTGTTTCTCCAGAGATCTGGTCAAAAGTGTTCTGGTCGTTAGATCCAGGAGTGCCGTGCGGGCAGCGTGCCGTTCAGGTGATAGGTGCCGACGGCGTGATATTTCCAGCGCACCGGGTCGTGCAGCGTGTGCACGCGGGCGTTGCGCCAGTGACGGTCGAGGTTGAATTCGGCGAGGGTGGCGCGGCTGCCGGCCAGTTCGAAAAGCTTTTCGCTGGCCAGCAGCGAGATCTCGGTGGTCAGCACTTTGGCTTCGGCCACGGCAATCGAGGCGCGGGCAGCGGACTCGGCGGTGAGTGGCGCGGTATTGACCTGATCGAGCACTTGCCCGGCCTTGCGCAACAGCGCTTCGGCGGCGTGCAGTTCGATTTTCAGTTTGCCGATGTCGGCGATCACATAGAGATCGTCGCTGGCCCGTTCGACCTTGGCGTCGATCCACGGCCGTGCACGGGTTTTCACGAACTCGATAGCGTCGTCGATGGCGCCCCGGGCGATGCCGGCGTCAATGGCGGCTTGAATCAACTGCGACACGGCACCCTGAATGTTCGGGCTGTCGTTGATCTTCCAGTTATCCACCACCAGCTCGGCGTCGACCTGCACGTTGTTGAGCAAAATGGTGCCGCTGGCGGTGGTGCGTTGGCCGAAGCCCGACCAGTCATCCACGATGCGCAGGCCCGGAGTGCCGCGACGAACGAAGGCCAGAACCTGCTTGCCGTCGTCGTTCAGCGCCTTGACGGCGACCCAGTGGGCGAACAGGGCGCCGGTGGAATAGAACTTCTGCCCGTTGAGGACGAAGCCGTCGCCGCTGGCGGTGATTCGCGCCTTGAGTTCAAGGGTGTTTTTGGTGCCGCGTTCTGGTCCCCCATTACCGATTCGCCAGCCGTCGAGCACGCTTTTGAACAGCTGCTTTTTCTGCGATTCAGTGGCGCTGCCAAGCACCAGGTTGAGAATGCCGAACTGGTTTTGCGGGATCTGTCCCAGTGCCGGGTCGGCCGCGGAAATGATCGCGAAGACGTCGGCCAACGTGACGAACGAAACCTGCGGGCCACCGTAATCACGCGGGATAGAAATGCTGCCCAGGCCGCTGCGGGTGAACTGTTCGATTTCCGACCACGGCAGCTTGCGCTGCTGGTCGCGTTTGGCTGCTTGCAGACGGGCGACTTGCGCCAGCTCATGGGCGGCCTTGATGGCTTGTGTGTCGTTACGCAAGACCTGCGCGGGCAACAATAATGGGGCGACGTCCAGATCACTCTGGACGATTGCATCTGCCAGACTGGACATCAGTGCCGCTCCTTGGCTGCACGCAATGCCCTGGCGATCTGCACTGGGGTGATTGTGTTCCGGACCATACCTACCTCACATCTCATGAAAACGCCGCGAGGGTTGCGACGAACGAAAACAAGAATGTCCGGTGGTCCGGTGCATATACCCTAAGCGTGTATAAAAAATTAATAAACTAACTTTTAGGAATATGCATAGAAGGCGGTGCCACAGATTCATGTAGCAGCTGGCGAAGCCTGCGTTCGGCTGCGTAGCAGTCGTCAAACCTGAGCTCGCGGTTTAACTGAATGACCGCAGTGTCTGATTTCACGACTGCTACGCAGCCGAACGCAGGCTTCGCCAGCTGCTACATGGGATCTCAGTGGTTGCGGGGTTCGGCGGCCATGAGTATCTCTTTTGGCCGGACCTGCAGATAGGGATTGGCGCAACCGATCTTCAGCCTGCGCGGTGGTGCCCAGCGGGAGTTGTTACCCACCCGGTCGAGGATGCAGTAAGTCACTTCCAGCCGCAGGTCTTCGCCGGCTTCGAGAATGATCGCCGGCGGCACCCAGACCTGGATCGGCTGACCGACATCGCCGGCCTTGAGTCGTGGCAGATCCATGCGCACATCGCCCCAGCGCAAGGTGATTTCGTCGTCGGCGGCCATGTTCAGGTAAGGCTCGATGGTCAACGGAACACCGCGCTTGATCTGGTTCGGGTTGACGCCCTGACGGCGAATGGTCTCGGGGATGTTCACCGGCTCCAGACTCTGGTTTTCATCGCCGCACAGTGCCGACGGTTGGCCGCCGGGGCAGTCGAGTTTGATCTGCACCCGTCTGGTGGCCGAAAGGGTTGGCCCTTGCCCGATCTGCATGACCCGGTAGTGAACGTGCGAGGTGCCATTGGCGATGAAGCTCTCGGGCACACGCAGCTGGACCGGTTGGCCGACATCGTCAGCCGTCAGCACTCTGGAGGCCACGTAGCAGTTATCCCAGAACAGTTCGATCAGGTCGCCTTCGTCCATGCCGGAGTAGGGCGCCACCTCGATCAGCAGGTGCGCCGCCGAGGTGATGTTGATGCAGGTCTTGTGAGATTGCGCCAGGGTCGGGGCCGCAAGTTCGGGTTTGTTCGAAATGCTTGTCATGGGGTTTCTCCTTGAAGCCTTGCAGCGAAAGTCCGTTTCTGAAAGTTCGAAAGGCGTGAATTACCGAGCAACAAAACTGTTCACTGTGTGTGAAATTAAAGAGTGAATGAGTGCGAGGTTAAATGCCTGTTGGAGACTAGATAAGAGTGCGCTTGGATAGGTGTCAATAGTGTTTGTTAGTTAAGTATTGGATCTAGCGTTATTCAGAAAAATCCTACGCGGTGGAGTTAATAAGCTGCACCGTGCTGTCGAATTTGACCTTGTTCTACGGGCTTTTGGCGGGGTGCTGACGGCGAAGCCCGGTACGGCGAGGGTGCGGGTCTTGGCTGGATTTTAAGCGAGGTTATTCTGTTGCAGGAGATATATATGTACCGCCTGCGGCTATAAAAATTTATCTATTGTTCAAAGAGGTGAATAAGCGAAGAGCATATATCGAGGGTTTTGTTGGTGGGAGTGGTTGTTACTTCCATCCGTGGAAGTTAACAAGTAGTGAGGCGATGTTTCAGTGCTGAGCGTTATTCAGGAACTTGCTCAAAAACTGCTTCGTCCGCTCTTCTTTCGGATTGGCAAACAAGGCCTTGGCTTCGCCTTGTTCGACGATCACACCTTTGTCGAAAAACACCACGCGGTTCGCCACGTCCCGGGCAAAGCCCATTTCGTGGGTGACGATGACCATGGTGCGTCGCTCTTCGGCGAGGCTACGGATGGTTGCCAGCACTTCACCCACCAGCTCCGGGTCGAGGGCTGAGGTCGGCTCATCGAACAGAATCACTTCCGGCTCCATCGCCAGTGCGCGGGCAATCGCCACACGCTGTTGCTGACCACCGGAAAGGCGTCGCGGGTACGCGTCTTCCTTGCCCGCCAGGCCGACCCTGGCCATCAGCTTTTTACCCAGGGCAACGGCTTCGGCGTGCGGGATCTTCTTTACGATGATCGGGCCTTCGATAACGTTTTCCAGGGCGGTGCGATGAGGGAACAGGTTGAAGTTCTGGAACACGAAACCCACGTGCTGGCGCAAACGTCGCACCAGGCCTTGCTGCTGGTTCAGCGGACGGCTGCCATCGATCTCGATGTCACCGACCTTGATCCGGCCGCTGGTGGGTTCTTCCAGGAAATTCAGGCAGCGCAGGAACGTGGTTTTTCCCGAGCCGCTAGGCCCGATGATCGCCACCACCTCACCTTCCTTCACTTGCAGATCGATGCCGTTGAGCACCACTTGACCCTTGAACTGCTTTGTCAGTTTTTCCACGACAATCATTGGGTCAGGACTCCAGATCGTGCCGATTGACCCGTGCTTCCAACTGGTTCTGCAGGTGCGAAAGCACCGTGGCCAGAACCCAGTAGATCAGCGCGGCGGCAAGGTACATGGTGAAAATTTCAAAGGTACGGGCGGTAATCAGCTGCGCCTGACGGAACAGTTCCGGCACCTGAATAGTGGCTGCCAGCGCGGTGTCCTTCACAAGCGAAATGAAGCTGTTGCCCAATGGTGGCAGGGCTGTGCGCATCGCTTGCGGCAGGATGGCCCGGCGCAGGGTCTGCGCGCGGGTCATGCCGATACTCGCAGCGGCTTCCCACTGGCCGCGCTCGATAGAGCTGATCGCGGCGCGGAGGATTTCGCAGGCATAGGCCGCCATGTTCAGCGAGAAGCCGATCAGGGCCGCCGGCAGCGGATCAAGTTCGATGCCCAATTGCGGCAAGCCGTAATAGATCACGAACAGTTGCACCAGCAACGGCGTGCCGCGAAAGAACGACACGTAGATGCGGGCGATCCAGCTCACCAGTTTGAAGCGCGACAGGCGCATCAACGCCAGGCCGAAGCCCATCACCAGGCCGAAGAACATCCCGCCCAGGCTCAAGATCACTGTGTAGTACGCGCCCTTCAACAGGAAGGGCGCGGAATCCAGCGCGAGTTGGAAAGCTTCTTCCATTATTTAGTGACGTCAGCGCTGAAGTATTTTTCCGAAAGCTTTTTCAGCGTACCGTCGGCACGCAGCTTGTCGATGGCTTTGTTCACCGCGGCCAGCAGCTCTGGCTCGCCTTTGCGCAGGGCGACACCGGCTTCCTGGCGGGAGAACGCTTCGCCGGCGGCGGCAGTGTCCTTGGCCTTCTTGGCGTATTCCAGTGCGGCGAGGCGGTCGATCAGAATGGCGTCGATGCGGCCAACGCGCAGATCCTGGAACTTGGTCGGGTCATCTTCGTAGGTGCGGATGTCAGCCTTAGGCACATTCTCTTTCACCCATTGCTCGTAGTTGGTGCCCAGGCCTACGCCCACTTTCTTGCCGGCCAGATCGGCAGCGGTCTTGATGGTGTCTTTGTTCTTGGTCAGGGTCAGCGCCTGAATCCCGGAAACGGTGTACGGCTCGGAGAAGTCATACTTCTTCTTGCGCTCTTCGGAGATGGTCACCTGGTTGATCACGGCGTCCAGACGCTTGGATTCCAGGGCTGCAAGGATGCCGTCCCATTTGGTCGGCTGCAGTTTGACCTTCACGCCCAGCTCTTTGGCCAGGGCTTCGGAAAACTCGACTTCGAAGCCCGTCAGCTTGCCGTCGGCGTCGACGAAACTGAACGGTGGGTAAGTGCCTTCCAGACCCACGTTGATCACGCCAGCGTCTTTGATTTTTTGCAGCTGCTCACCGGCAACCGCTTGCCCCAGCAGACCGGCGCTCAGCGCCAGGCCCAGCGAACCAACCAGCAGGTTTCGACGTAATGCGGAAAAATTCATGACAAGCCCCTGTGTTTTCTTATGAAGACGCTTTTAGGAATGTTGGCAAATTCGGGATTTGAACGACTGCGATATCCTGCCCTAAAGCATCGTATGCGTCTCGCTGCAAATTCGCCTGCGGCGTGACTATATGATGGCGCCTTTAGATTGGAAAATAATGAATAATAAGTTTGTTATTCCTTTTCAAGCTAAGTGATCGTTCCTACGCTCTGCGTGGGAATGCAGCCCGTGACGCTCCGCCTCACTGGACGCGGAGCGTCCTTTGAGGCATTCCCACGCAGAGCGTGGGAACGATCATTTACAGAAAGTCTTTGTAGGCGAACAGTGCCGGCGCCCCGCCGGTGTGCAGGAAGATGACCGGGCCGTCATTGAAGCGCTGGCGGCCGATGCCATCGAGCAAACCCGCCATGGCCTTGCCGGTATAAACCGGGTCCAGCAGCAAACCTTCCTGGCTCGCCACCAGCTTCACGGCGGCCAACGTCCCGGCATTCGGTTCGCCGTAGCGCGGGCCGAAATATTCGTCCCACAACTCGACCTTGAAACTCGCTGGCAAGCTCACGCCCAGCAACTCGGCAGTGCGTTCGGCGAGGCCCTGGACTTTCGGGCGCTGGTCTTCGTCGCTGCGAGAAACCGTGACACCAATCACTGGCAAATCCGGCAGTGCTTCACTCAACGCCAACGCCAGACCGCTATGGGTCCCGGCACTGCCCGAAGCCAAAACCACGGCCGCGAATGTCAGCCCGGTGTCCTTGATCTGCTCGGCCAATTCCAGCCCGGCGCGCACATAACCCAAAGCGCCCAATGCGTTGGAGCCACCAATCGGCACCAGATACGGCTTCTTGCCGTTGTTGCGCAGGCGATCGGCCAGGGCCTGTAATTGCTCGTCGGCGTTGTCGAGGTTTTCCACCAGTTCGACCTTGGCGTCGAACAGGTCCAGCAACAGTCGATTGCCGTTACCGACATAGTTAGCGTCGTCGGTGCCGAGAGGGTTTTCCAGCAGGGCTACGCAGCCCAGGCCAAGCTTGGCCGCAATGGCGGCGGTCTGGCGCACGTGGTTGGACTGAAGCGCGCCAGCGGTGATCAACGTGTCGGCGCCTTGTGCCAGTGCATCGGCCGCCAGGTATTCGAGTTTGCGCAGCTTGTTGCCGCCCATCGCCAGCGGCGTCAGGTCATCACGCTTGACGTACACATCGCGGCCCAACCAGGCCGACAGGCGTTCGAGTTTTTCCAGGGCAGTGGGATGACCGAGCAGGTCGAGACGATTAAAGCGGGCAAGCTGTTGTTTGATCATGGGGTCCGTACTGGCGGAGGGAGATGACAGGACTATAGGCACGCCTATTTAGCGGGGCAACTGCCAATCGGCCTTATGCCAAAAAGTGCTGAGCACAGCACAATCGGTTCTTAATTCGGCTTCCAGACCATGCCGTAAAGTAATCGCGGTTAACGCGGCCAGACAGTCCGGCCGCCCGTGAGGAGTTTTTACCGTGAGCGAGCGTTCCAGTCATTGGCAACTGCAGACCATCGTCAGTCAACTGCGCACGGCGCGTGATCAGTGGCGGCTACAAAATGGCCGCGCCAGCACCGAACAGGGCGGTCGCGAGTTGCCTTCCCGAGCGGCCATGGCAGAGATTCTCGAAGCCCTCTGCGGCGCGTTGTTCCCGATGCGCCTGGGACCGGTGGATTTGCGCGAGGAAAGTGAAGACTTCTACGTCGGCCACACGCTGGACGTTGCGTTGAACGCGTTGCTGGCTCAGGCGCGACTCGAACTGCGCTACGCCGCTCGCCACAGTGCCCAGGCCGACACTGGGGTCGAGGCCAAGACGATTCAGATCATTCAGGACTTCGCCCTCGCATTGCCGGGGCTGCGCAGTCTGCTCGACACCGACGTGCTGGCGGCCTATCACGGCGATCCGGCGGCTCGCAGCGTCGATGAAGTGTTGTTGTGCTATCCGGGGATTCTGGCGGTGATTCATCATCGCCTGGCCCATCATTTGTACCGCGCCGGATTGCCGCTGCTGGCACGTATCAGCGCGGAAATCGCCCACTCGGCCACCGGCATCGACATTCACCCTGGCGCGCAGATTGGTCGCAGCTTCTTCATCGATCACGGGACGGGCGTGGTGATCGGCGAGACCGCCATCATCGGCGAGCGTGTGCGGATTTATCAGGCCGTGACGTTGGGCGCCAAGCGCTTCCCGGCGGATGAAGACGGTCAGTTGCAGAAGGGGCAGCCGCGACATCCGATTGTCGAGGATGACGTGGTGATCTATGCCGGTGCGACGATTCTGGGGCGGATCACCATCGGCAAGGGCTCGACCATTGGCGGCAATGTCTGGCTGACCCGCAGCGTGCCGGCGGGGAGCAACCTGACTCAGGCGAATCTGCAGCATGATGACGGGACGCAGAAGTAAATCCGGAATCTCGACTGACTGATCCGGCCTCATCGCGAGCAGGCTCGCTCCCACAGGGTTTTTATGGTGTTCGCAATGGTGTGGACTGACACAAATCCACTGTAGGAGTGAGCCTGCTCGCGATTGGTTTCAAGGCGAACCAAGATGTTGGCATTCCGCTAATTTCTCACTGAACGAATCCTCCAAATCCCCCGTCATACCCACCCTTGAGCTAGCGCACGAACAGTACCGCCGAGCCTTGCGATTAGTCCTTAGCACCCTATTCATGTTTAACTTGAACGCTCATTCAAGTTAAACCGCCGGTTTGCTGCCCGCTCACAACAGGAGGCTTGCCTTTGCCGAGTCCGTTACTGATTGCCCTGTTTCACCCCCTTGAGGTGCACCTTTCATGAGTGCATCGCCCACCCCCGCCAGCGGTCAGGTCCGCATGAATCCGCCGGTGTTTTACTTCTCGGCGACGTTCATTTTGCTGTTCGGCCTCATCGTCATCGCCATGCCTGAACAGGCTGGCGCCTGGCTTCTGGAAGCGCAAAACTGGGCGGCCAACACGGTCGGCTGGTACTACATGCTCGCAATGACGCTGTATCTGGTCTTCGTGGTGGTCACCGCCTTGTCCGGCTACGGCAAGATCAAGCTCGGTGCCGACCACGACGAACCCGAATTCAGTTACCTGTCCTGGGCCGGCATGCTGTTCGCCGCCGGGATCAGCATCACGCTGTTCTTCTTTTGCGTGTCCGAACCGCTGACCCATTTGGCGCAACCGCCGCAAGGCGACGCGAACACGGCGGATGCAGCGCGTCAGGCGATGCAGATTCTGTTTCTGCATTGGGGCCTGCACGGCTGGGGCGTGTTCGCCTTCGTCGGCATGGCGCTGGCCTACTTCGCTTATCGTCATAACCTGCCGCTGGCCCTGCGTTCGGCGCTCTATCCGCTGATCGGCAAACGCATCAACGGCCCGATCGGTTACGCGGTGGACGGCTTCGGCATCATCGCCACGGTGTTCGGCCTTGGTGCCGACATGGGCTTTGGCGTGTTGCACCTCAACTCGGGTCTGGACTACCTGTTCGGCATCGCTCACACCCAATGGATTCAGGTCGGCCTGATCACGCTGATGATGGGCGCGGCGATCATCGTTGCCGTGTCTGGTGTCGATAAAGGCGTACGCGTGATGTCCGACATCAACATGCTGCTGGCCTGCGCGCTGCTGCTGTTCGTGTTGTTCGCCGGCCCGACTCAGCACCTGCTCAACACCTTGATCCAGAACATCGGCGACTACCTCGGCGCCTTGCCGATGAAGAGTTTCGACCTCTACGCCTACGACAAACCCAGTGACTGGCTGGGCGGCTGGACGGTGTTCTACTGGGCCTGGTGGATCGCATGGTCGCCGTTCGTGGGCCTGTTCATCGCACGGATTTCCCGTGGCCGGACCATCCGCGAATTCGTCTTCGGTGTGCTGCTGATTCCGCTCGGCTTCACCCTGGCGTGGATGTCGATCTTCGGCAACAGCGCCATCGATCAAGTCCTCAACCACGGCATGAGCGCCCTCGGCATGTCGGCCATCGATAACCCATCGATGACTCTCTACCTGCTGCTGGAAACCTACCCGTGGAGCAAAACCGTGATCGCGGTCACGGTGTTCATCAGCTTCGTGTTCTTCGTCACCTCCGCCGACTCCGGCACCGTGGTGCTATCGACACTGTCCGCCAAGGGCGGCAATCCCGACGAAGACGGGCCGAAATGGCTCCGGGTGTTCTGGGGCGCGATGACCGCGTTGGTGACCAGTGCGCTGCTGTTCTCCGGCAGTATCGATGCGCTGAAGTCAGCGGTGGTGCTGACCTCGTTGCCGTTCTCGATGATCTTGCTGCTGATGATGTGGGGGCTGCACAAGGCGTTCTACCTGGAGTCGCAGAAGCAGATCGCGCAACTGCATTCGCTGGCCCCGGTGTCCGGCTCGCGGCGTGGCGGCTGGCGTCAGCGTTTGAGTCAGGCCGTACATTTCCCGTCACGGGATGAGGTCTATCGCTTCCTCGATACGGCGGTGCGCCCGGCGATTGAAGAAGTCTCGGCGGTGTTCGTCGAGAAGGGTTTGAAGGTGGTCACTCAGCCGGACCCGACCAACGACAACGTCAGCCTGGAAATCGGTCATGGCGAGGAGCGTCCGTTCATTTATCAGGTGCAGATGCGCGGCTACTTCACACCGTCCTTCGCCCGTGGCGGTATGGGTTCCAAGGAACTCAACAACCGTCGTTATCATCGGGCCGAAGTGCATTTGAGCGAGGGCAGTCAGGACTACGATCTGGTGGGTTACAGCAAGGAGCAGATCATCAACGACATCCTCGATCAGTACGAGCGGCACCTGCAGTTCCTGCATTTGGTGCGTTGATCGAGAACCCGTGGCGCCGGGCCTTTTCAGGTCTCGGCGCTCAACACCATGAACAGCACCAGCGCCGCCACCGGCACACTGAATACCACCGTGCCGATCATCAGTTCCGTACTCAGTGACTGGCCGGCCGTGACCACACCAACGGCACCGTTGATCAACGTCAACGCCAGCCACAGGGCCACGAAGCTGTAAGTCAGTGTCTGTTGGCTGAAGCCGATTTTCTCGCCGATGAACAGCATCAGTGCCAGCAGGATCAGGCCGAAGGAGATGATGATCGTGGTGTGCATGGGTGTGTACTCCTGAGTAAATGATCGTTCCCACGCTCTGCGTGGGAACGCCTCAAGGGACGCTCCGCGTCCAGTGACGCGGAGCGTCACGGGCTGCATTCCCACGCAGAGCGTGGGAACGATCAAGAGAAGAGCTCCACCGTCATATCGAGCATAGGTCAGGCATCCCGGTGGAGTGGAGCCCGCCCTTAGACCAACCCACCGTTGACGCGCAGGATTTGCCCGTTGACCCACGCCGAATCAGGACCGACCAGGAAAGACACAACGCGAGCGATGTCTTCTGGCTGAGCCAGACGTTCCAGCGGGGCCATCTTGGCGAAATTCTGGATCTGCTCTTCGCTCTTGCCGTGCAGGAACAGGTCGGTCGCCACCGGGCCCGGCGCGACGGCGTTGACGGTGATGTTGCGTCCGCGCATTTCCTTGGCGAACACCTGGGTCAGGGATTCCACCGCCGCTTTGCTGGCGATGTACACCGCGTAACCCGGCAGGTTCATGCCGACGGTGCTGCTGGAGAAGTTGATGATCCGCCCACCAGCGTTCAGGCGAGTGGCGGCTTCACGCAGGGTGTTGAACGTGCCGCGAGCGTGAATGTTGAAGTTCTGGTCGAACAGCTCATCCGTGTGTTGCGCCAGCGGCAGGACTTTGAGGATGCCGGCGTTGTTGACCAGCACATCGACCTTGCCCAGTTGCGTTTCGGTCTCGTCGAACAGCCGGCGTACGTCGTCGGCATTGGCCACGTCAGCCTTGATCGCTATGGCCTGGTGGCCGTCCTGACGCAATTCGACCACCAGTCTTGAAGCTTCGGTGGCACTGCTGGCGTAGTTGATGGCGACGGCGAAACCTTGTTTGGCCAGTTGTTTGGCGATCACTGCACCGATGCCACGGGAGGCGCCGGTCACGATGGCAACTTTCGAAGTCTGAGTAGTCATGGCGGTGAATCCTTTGAAGTGGATGGCTTGGGGTGAAGCCAGATTCACATGTTTACTCAGGCCGATAAATGCACGAGAGTTGCCTTGACTGTTCAATAATCGCCAACAATCAACCGTCAGGAGACCCACGTGGATCAAGTCAAAGCGATGAAGGTTTTCGTGCGGATCTACGAGCGCAGCAGCTTCACGCGGGCGGCCGACGACCTGAACCTGCCGCGGGCGACGCTGACCCACACGCTGAATCAATTCGAAGCCTGGCTCGGTACACGTTTACTGGAGCGAAGCACCCGCAAGGTGCGGCCTACGCTGGACGGCGAGGCGTACTACCTGCGTTGCGTGCAGCTGCTGGCGGAACTGGAAGAAGCCGAACTGGCATTCCGTAGCGTCGCACCGAAGGGCCGGTTGCGCGTGGATGTGCATGGCACGCTGGCCAAGCACTTCGTCATCCCGGCGTTGCCGCAGTTCATGGCGCGCTACCCGGACATCGAACTGTCCATCAGCGAGGCCGACCGCTTTGTCGACCTGATCGCCGAAGGCGTCGACTGCGTGCTGCGCGCCGGCACCTTGGGCGACTCCGCGCTGATCGGCCGTCGCGTCGCCAACTTGCGCCAAATCACCTGTGCCAGCCCCGCGTATTTGCGCAAATACGGCGAACCGAAAAGCCTCGACGACCTCAAACATCATCGTGCCGTTAACTACGTCTCGCGCACGACTGCCAAGTTATTCCCCTTCGAATTCATGGTTGATGGCGAACTGAAGGAAGTCGCCATCGATGGGGCGCTTTCAGTGTTCGGCGCGGAAATTTATGCGGCATCGGCGATCGCCGGGCTGGGCCTGATCCAGTGCCCGCATTACCGAATGGAAACGCAGATTTCCCTGGGCCTGGTGCAGGAAGTCCTGATCGACACGCCACCACCGCCGATGCCGGTTTCGGTGTTGTATCCGCACAACCGACACATGTCGCCACGGGTTCGGGTGTTTGTGGATTGGCTGGGGGAAGTGTTTGCGGGGGCTCAGTAGCCGCTGGTCTATAGGAAATCAGCCTTCTGCACGATAGGCTAATATTTATCAGAGTGTGTATGGTGTGTATTGGTGTGGAGCTTCGTCGCGTAGTGTGCGCAGCAGATGCTGCCCACAAGGACGAAGGTGATGCGAAGTCGGGAAATGATCAGGATGATCGAGGAGGATGGTTGGTGTCTGGTGGCCGTGAAAGGCAGTCATCATCAGTACAAGCATCCATGCAAGCCAGGGAGGGTGACGATAAAGCACCCGGACTCGGATCTTCCAAAAGGAACGATCAACAGCATATTGAAACAGGCGGGTCTGAAATGAGACCCGACACCGGATACGAAAGCCCCGAGCGGGCCACATCACAGGAAGGACTTACCGAAATGAAATTCCCGGTCGTTCTGCACAAGGATGCCGACTCAGAATACGGAGTAATTATCCCGGACGTGCCGGGTTGCTTCTCCGCAGGCGGTACTGTTGCGCAGGCATTTGAAAACGTGAAGGAAGCGCTGTCGTTGCACTACGAAGGCTTGGTGGCCGATGGCGATCCACTGCCGCAGGTGCATGAGATCGACGCTCATCTTGATAACCCTGATTACGCGGGCGGCGTGTGGGGGGTGGTCGAATTTGATATCACGCCTTACTTCGGAAAGTCGGTGCGCTTCAATGCCACACTGCCTGAGCAGTTGCTTGAGCGTATCGATCAAACAGTCAGGCGGGATCAGCGGTACAGCTCAAGGTCTGGCTTTTTGGCTGCTGCTGCCCTGCGTGAGTTGTCGGCCTAAATGTTGTGAAACGTTTCAGCATTTTCTCGGGTCCAAGGTTTATCGGCGTTTGTCTGGGCGTATGCTGGGCAACTTGCGAAGCAGTCGATACCAACTTCAAGACAGACAAGAGAGGATTCGATGACCTACACCGCTGCCGAAAACCGCTACGACTCCATCCCTTACCGCCGCGTGGGGCGCAGCGGGCTGGTGCTGCCGGCGCTGTCTCTGGGCCTGTGGCACAACTTCGGCGACAGCACGCCGATCGACACCCAGCGTTCGTTGCTGCGTACCGCATTTGATCTTGGCATCAACCATTTCGACCTGGCCAACAACTACGGCCCGCCGTATGGCAGCGCCGAGATCAATTTCGGTCGTTTGCTGCGTGAAGACTTCAAGCCGTATCGCGACGAGCTGATCATCTCCAGCAAGGCCGGTTGGGACATGTGGGCCGGCCCTTATGGCCAGGGCGGCGGTTCGCGCAAATACGTGCTGGCCAGCCTTGATCAGAGCCTGCAGCGCCTGGGCCTGGACTACGTGGACATCTTCTATTCCCACCGCTTCGACCCGGACACGCCGCTGGAAGAAACCGCCAGCGCACTGGCCACCGCGGTGCAACAGGGCAAGGCGTTGTACATCGGTATCTCCTCGTACTCGGGGGTTAAAACCCGTGAAATGGCCGCGCTGCTGAAAGAGTGGAAAGTCCCGTTGCTGATTCATCAGCCGGCTTACAACTTGCTCAATCGTTGGGTGGAAAAAGACTTGTTGGATACGACGGACGAACTCGGTACGGGCGTGATTGCGTTTACGCCGTTGGCTCAGGGGTTGTTGACCGACAAGTACCTCAACGGTGTGCCGGCGGACGCGCGGGTCAATCGTCCGGGAGGTGGTTCGTTGCAGGCGGCGCACCTGTCCGAAGCCAACATCGCTCATGTGCGTGCGCTGAATGAGATCGCCAAACGTCGTGGTCAGAGCCTGGCGCAGTTGGCTTTGGCGTGGACGTTACGCGATCCGCGTGTGACGTCGGCGTTGATTGGTGCGAGCCGGCCGGAGCAGATTATCGAGAACGTCGGGGCGTTGAAGAATTTGAGCTTCAGCGTGGAAGAGCTGGCGGAGATTGACCGGTTTGCTCAAGAGGGTGGGGTCAATCTTTGGGAGAAGCCTTCGACGGCTGAATGACCTCTAACTGATCGTTCCCACGCTCTGCGTGGGAATGCCTCAACGGACGCTCCGCGTTCGGCTCTTGATGGGGCGCGGAGCGTCCCGGGCTGCATTCCCACGCGGAGCGTGGGAACGATCGGGTGATCGGATTACCGGAAAAACGGCACATCCCCCAACACCGTCGCCCGCTGCATCACCCGTCGCGCCGGCCGGTAATCATCCACGGCGTAATGCTGCGTCACGCGGTTATCCCAAAACGCCACGTCGTCCTTCTGCCAACGCCAGCGAATGGTAAATTCCGGCCGTGTCGCGTGGGCAAACAGAAACTTCAGAATCACCTCGCTTTCGGTTTCCGACAGCTCATTGATCTTCGACGTGAAGCCTTCATTGACGAACAACGACCGACGTCCGCTCACTGGATGAGTACGAATCACCGGGTGTGACAGCGGCGGGTTTTTCCTGCGCGCTTCTTCCCACTGGGCCAGCGCTTCGGGCGTGTTGCCATAGCGCTCCAGCGGGAACGAACGGGTGAAATCGTGGGTGGCGGTCAGCCCTTCGAGCAAGGTTTTCATCGGGGTCGACAGCGCTTCATACGCCGCGATACCGCTGGCCCACAACGTGTCGCCACCGAACTCCGGCAGCAACTTGGCACTGAGTACCGCGCCCAGAGCCGGGGTCGGCAGGAAGGTCACGTCGGTGTGCCAGATCGCGTTGTCGCGCACGTCGGTGACGGCTGTATCTAGGATCAGCACTTCGGGTTGTTCCGGCACATTCGGGTAGATCGGGTGAATGTGCAGGTCGCCGAAATTGGCGGCGAAACGTGCTTGCTGCGGGGGTGTGATCGGCTGATCGCGGAAGAACAACACTTGATGTTTGAGCAGCGCCTGCTCGATGGCGTCGCGCTGTTCCAGGCTTAGCGGTTGGCTGATGTCGACGCCGCTGATTTGCGCGCCGAGGGCATAGCTTAAGGGAACGATGGTCAGGTTGCTCATGGTCTTCTCTTTAATCCGGGGCGCCGAGCTTTTTGTGGGAGTGAGCCTGCTCGCGATAGCGGAGTGTCAGGCGACATGGCTGTGGCTGATACGCCGCCATCGCCGGCAAGCCGGTCTCGCTCCCACAGGGTTTTTCACATGATGATTTTTTAGTGCGCCTGGCCATGCCACGGCACCAGTTTGCGTTGCAGGGCGCGCAAGCCCATTTCCATGGCGAAGGCGATCAGCGCGATCACCAGAATCCCCAGCACCACCACATCGGTGACCAGGAACTGCGCGGCCGACTGCACCATGAAACCCAGACCACTGGTGGCGGCGATCAATTCGGCGGCGACCAGCGTCGACCAACCCACACCCAAGCCAATACGCACACCGGTCAAAATATCCGGCAGCGCACTCGGCAGAATCACATGGCGAATCAACTGCGCCCGGGTCGCCCCCAACGACTGCGCCGCGCGCAATTTGGCCGGGTCGACGGTACGCACGCCGGTCGCCGTAGCGATGGCGATCGGGGCGAAGATCGCCAGGTAGATCAACAAGACTTTCGACAGCTCACCGATGCCGCACCAGATCACGATCAACGGCAAATAAGCCAACGGTGGAATAGGGCGGTAGAACTCGATCAGCGGATCGAGAACGCCGCGGGCAATGCGGTTGTGGCCGATGGCGATTCCAACGGGCACGGCGGTCAGCACCGCGAAGCCCAGGCCCAGACCGATTCGGCTGAGGCTCGCGCCAAGGTGCTGCCACAACGTTGAATCCATGTAGCCGGTGGTCACCAGCAGCCAGCCTTTTTGCAGCACCGCGGACGGTGGCGGCAGGAACAGCGGTTCGATCATTCCAGTGGCGGTGACGGCCCACCAAATGGCAACGAGAGCGACCAGTGTCAGCACGCTGATCCAGCGTGTGTTCAAACTGCGACGCAGCGGGATTACCGTCGAGCCCGGTTTCACCGTCGCGGCGGGAATTTCATAGGTGCTCATGCGCGCTCCTGCCGCTGGGCGGCGCTGCGTTGGGAGAACACTTTGGCGAGCACGTGTTCGCGGGTTTCGATAAAGCGCGGGTCTGACTTGATCGAACGAGCCGACTCCCCGGCGGCGTAACGCTGACCAAAATCCAGGCTCAGGCGCTCAACGATTTGCCCTGGATTCGGCGCCAGCAGAATCAGGTCCGTGGCGAGAAACACCGCTTCTTCGATGTCGTGAGTAATCAGAAATACCGGTTTTGCGGTGCGCTGCCAGACTTGCAGCAGCAACTCCTGCATCTGTTCGCGGGTGAAGGCATCGAGGGCGCCGAAGGGTTCGTCCATCAGCAAAACCCGCGGATCAGCAGCAAGGGCACGGGCCAGGCCGACACGTTGCTTCTGCCCGCCCGAGAGTTGCCAGATCCGACGGTTTTCGAAGCCGGAAAGGTCCACTAACGCGAGCATTTCCCGAGCGCGCAGTTCACGTTTTTCCCGGGCAATACCGGCCAATTCCAGACCGAAACCGACGTTGGCCAGCACGTCCTGCCAGGGCAGCAGGGCATCGTCCTGAAACACCACGCCGCGTTCGGCGCTCGGACCTCTGACCGGGACGCCATCGAGGGTGATGCGCCCGGCGCTGGGCTCGACGAAACCGGCAATCAGGTTCAACAGCGAAGTCTTGCCACTGCCGGACGGGCCGAGGGCGACCAGCAATTGCTGGGGCCCAAGACTCAGGGAAATATCCGCCAGTACCGGTTCGGGGCTACCTGGGTACTGTGCGCTGATGCGCTCCAGCTGAAGCAAAGCCATCGCAATTAACTCCGATCAGTTGGTGATGTATTTGGCGCTGACGTACGGGGCGTAATCCGGCAGCACGGCTTCAACCTTGCCTTGTTCTTTCAGGAACGCGGCGGTGTCGGTGATGGCCTTGGTGGTCGGCGCGCCGAGGGTGATCACCTGATCAGCCGCCAGCGGGAAGACGTTGCCTTGCAGCAGCAATGGAATGTCGCTGGCCTTGGCGCCGGAGAGTTTCACCAGCTTGTCGATGTTGGATTGATTGGCGAGCCAGGCTTTTGGGTCTTTGCGGTAGTCGGCGTAGGCATCGAGGGTCACTTTGGCGAACGCGGTGACGATTTCCGGGTGCTTCTCGGCGAAGTCTTTACGCACGATCCATGCATCGAAGGTCGGCGCGCCGAACTTGGCCAGTTCGCCGGAGGTGATCAGCACTTTGCCGTTTTCCTTGGCAACTCCGAGGGCTGGGTCCCACACGTAGGTGGCGTCGATGTCACCGCGTTTCCACGCGGCAATAATGGCTGGCGGCGCGAGGTTGAGGACGGTGACTTTCGAGGGGTCGATATTCCAGTGCTTCAGCGCGGCCAGCAGGCTGTAGTGGCCGGTGGAAACGAACGGCACGGCGATTTTCTTGCCGATCAGGTCCTGCGGGGTTTTGATCCCGGAACCGTCACGGACAACCAGAGCCTCAGCGGCGCCGATCTGCGTGGCGATGAGGAAGGTTTCTACCGGGACTTTGCGGGTGATGGCCGCCGTCAGGGGGCTGGAACCGAGGTAACCGATTTGCACGTCGCCGGAAGCGATGGCGGCGATGATGTCGGCGCCGTTGTCGAATTTGCGCCAGTCGATCTTGGCGTTGGTGGCTTTCTCGTACGCGCCGTCGGCCTGGGCGACTTTCGCCGGGTCTACGGTGGTCTGGTAGGCGACGGTGACGTCAGCCGCCTGGGCAAAGAAACTCACTGCAGCCAGAGACGCGGCCGCCAGGAGGCGAAGGGGGAAAGTCAGTTTCATTGAGAAGCTCCTTTTCAGACGACCGAGAGCCGGCGTGAAAAGAAGACTAAATGATCTAAGAATCCGAAAATAAATAACTTTTTAGAATGAGCTTATGAGCGGAAAATTCTAAGCAGGTACCCTGATCGTTCCCACGCTCTGCGTGGGAATGCAGCCGGTGACGCTCCGCGTCACCTGGACGCGGAGCGTCCCTTGAGGCATTACCACTCAGAGCGTGGGAACGATCATATATTTTGGCATTGCGTGCAGTCAGGTGGATCGACCCCTCACCCCAGCCCTCTCCCCAGAGGGGAGAGGGAGCCGAACTTCATGCTTTTCGGAACTTGAGTTCGACTCGGGCTTTCAGGTCGATGTATGACGTGAGACGCCTCGGTCAGTCCCCTCTACCCCTTGGGGCGGTCCGACGCTTCGGGAGGGTTAGGGTGAGGGGTGGATCTTGAGGTTAGTTGCTAATGGCCAGAATGCTCGCCTGATACGACCCGACAAACACATCGAAATCGCCGACTTCGTTCTGCTCCAGCTCAATCTGCTCGGCCAGCGACGAACGCGCCCGGTCTTCAAATTTCGCCTGATCTTCGCTTGAAAGCGGTTCACTGCGGAAAAACTCCGCATGCGCCTGGCTCTGACGCAGGGAGAACTGAGCAAAGCTCTCCTTGTGCTCAGCCATCGCCGCCAGCACCTGGGCCGATGGTGTCAGCGATGGATCCTTGACCTTGGCCAGTTGGGCATCCAGCGCCTTGCTATGCGCATCGCCGCCATGACTCTGATCCAGTATCGCCGCCAGGGGTGCAATCTTCTCCAGCAACTCGCTGGCCCACTCTTTCAGGTCCACCGGATGACCGTCACGTTGCAGTTGCAGGCCCGGACGGCGACCTTCCTTGACCACGCTGAGGAAGTTCGAGGTCGCGTTGCCGCACGAGGTATTGGTCAGCAGCGGGCTGTCGTTCAGCGCGCAATACAGCAGGAATGCGTCGAGGAACCGCGACTCCGGCAGATCGATGCCCATCGGCAGGAACGGGTTGATGTCCAGGCAACGCACTTCGACGTACTGAATGCCGCGAGCCACCAGCGCCTGGATCGGCCGTTCGCCGGTGTAGGTCACGCGTTTCGGGCGGATGTTGGAGTAGTACTCGTTTTCGATCTGCAGGATGTTGGTGTTGAGCTGAACCCACTCACCGTCCTGATGCGTGCCGATTTCGACGTACGGCGGGTAAGGCGTGGCGACCGCTTTGCGCAGGCTGTCGGTGTAGCTGGCCAGATCGTTGTAGCAAGGCGTCAAACCGGCCTGGGCGTTGCTCTGGTAACCCAGGTCACTCATGCGCAGGCTGGTGGCGTACGGCAGGTACAAGGTGTCCGGGTCCAGTTGTTCCAACTGGTGCGAACGACCGCGCAGGAAACCGGCGTCCAGCGCAGGCGAAGCACCGAACAGGTACATCAGCAGCCAGCTGTAGCGGCGGAAGTTACGGATCAGCGCGATGTAGGCCGACGACTGATAGTCACGGTCGGTGCCGACAAAACCTTCTGCTTCCTTGAGCAGCGGCCAGAGCTTTTCCGGCAAGGAAAAGTTGTAGTGAATCCCGGCGATGCACTGCATGGTCTTGCCGTAGCGCAGGGCCAGGCCCTTGCGGTAGACGTACTTGAGCTGACCGATGTTGGAGGTGCCGTAATAGGCAATCGGGATGTCTTCCTCGGCCGGCAAAGGGCACGGCATCGATGGACTCCACAGGTACTCGTTGCCGAGCTTGCTGTAGGCAAAACGGTGGATCTTGTCCAGGCTCGCCAGCGTATCCGCCGGGTCGGGCAGGGCGGGCGTGATGAACTCCAGCAGCGACTCGGAATAGTCGGTGGTGATTTGTTCGTTGGTCAGCGCGGAACCCAATGCTTCCGGGTGCGGCGTTTGCGCCAGGCGACCTTCGCCGGTCACGCGCAGGCATTCACGTTCGATGCCGTGAAGGCACTGTTCGAGCAGAGAGAGGTTAGCGCGCTCGCCGAGCAGAGCCAGGCGGCGGTTGAGAAGTTCGCTCAAGTTGGATTCCTTCACGCGTCAGTCGCCCCAATATGGGGGTGGGCAAGACGGTCTACAAGGGTGAAGTTGAAACTGGCGTTTTCGCCTGGTTTTTGAGCAGCACAGACCTCATGCCATTCGGTAAGAACCGCGCAATCCCCTGTGGGAGCAACTTGTGGCGAGGGGGCTTGCCCCCGTTGGGCTGCGAAGCAGACCCAAAATCTCTGGATTTTCAAGATTTTGTGAGTGCTACGCACTCAAACGGGGGCAAGCCCCCTCGCCACAGGCGCTCCCACAGGAAATCCCGGCGCAGGATTCATTGCGCCGAAATTAACTCAAATCGATGGCATTCATCTACAGGACAGCGAACGTGCCTTGTGCTTTTGCGACGAGTTTGTCGCCTTGCATCACATCGGCTTCGACCACCAGCGTGCGGCGGCCCGGGTGGATCACCCGCGCCGTGCACATCACTTCACCGTCTGCGACGGCGCGAATGTAGTTGATCTTGCACTCGATGGTCGCGCTCTGCTGGTCAAAACCATGGGTGCTGGAACAGGCCAGCCCCATGGCAATGTCCACCAGACTGAACAAGGCTCCGCCGTGCAGCTTGCCGCCGCGATTGCGCAGCTCTGGCGCAAGCCCGAGGGCGACTTGCGCCACCCCGGTCTCCAGACTGTGCAAGCGACACCCCAGCAACTTGAAAAAAGCGCTTTCGGTCAGCCCGGCCGGGATCTCCATCAGCGTTTCTTCAACTGCTTGGCATTGGCGAACAGCGAAGCCATGGCGTTGTTGGCCGGGGCCGCCGCCGTGGTTTCTTTACGCGGTGTGGTGTTCTGGGACTGGCGTGGCGCCGAACCCGGACGTGCACCACGGGCACCGTCGATTTTCTCGCCCGGCGTGTCGCTCATGCGCATCGACAGGCCAACGCGTTTGCGCGGGATGTCGACTTCCATGACCTTCACTTTCACCACGTCACCGGCCTTCACCGCTTCACGCGGATCCTTGATGAATTTCTCCGAAAGCGCAGAGATATGCACCAAACCGTCCTGATGCACGCCGATGTCGACGAAAGCACCGAAGTTGGTCACGTTGGTCACCACGCCTTCGAGGATCATCCCCAGCTCCAGGTCCTTGAGGTCTTCGACGCCTTCCTGGAACTCGGCAGTCTTGAACTCGGGACGCGGATCGCGGCCAGGTTTTTCCAGCTCTTGCAGGATGTCGGTGACCGTTGGCAGACCGAAGGTTTCGTCGGTGTACTTTTTCGGATCAAGACGCTTGAGGAAGCTGGCGTCGCCGATCAGCGAGCGAATGTCGCGGTCGGTCTCAGCAGCAATGCGCTGCACCAGCGGATAGGCTTCCGGGTGAACCGCGGACGAATCCAGCGGGTTGTCGCCATTCATTACACGCAGGAAACCCGCAGCCTGTTCAAAGGTTTTTTCACCCAGACGCGCGACTTTCTTCAACGCCGCACGGGTTTTGAACGCGCCGTGCTCATCGCGGTGGCTGACGATGTTCTGCGCCAGGGTCGCGTTGAGGCCGGAGATGCGCGCCAGCAGCGCCACGGAAGCAGTGTTGACGTCGACGCCGACGGCGTTCACGCAGTCCTCGACCACCGCGTCCAGGCCGCGTGCCAGTTTCAGCTGCGACACGTCGTGCTGGTACTGGCCGACGCCGATGGATTTCGGATCGATCTTCACCAGCTCGGCCAGCGGATCCTGCAAACGACGGGCAATCGATACCGCGCCACGGATCGATACGTCGAGGTCCGGGAATTCCTTGGAGGCCAGTTCCGACGCCGAGTACACCGATGCGCCGGCCTCGGAGACCATGACTTTGGTCATCTTCATGGCTGGGTATTTTTTGATCAGTTCTGCGGCCAGCTTGTCGGTTTCACGGCTGGCGGTGCCGTTGCCGATGGCGATCAGGTCCACGGCATGCTTGGCGCACAGGGCCGCCAGAATCGCGATGGTCTGGTCCCATTTGTTGTGCGGTACGTGCGGGTAAACCGTGGCGTGATCCAGCAGCTTGCCGGTGGAATCGACCACGGCCACCTTGCAACCGGTACGCAAGCCCGGGTCGAGACCCAATGTGGCGCGCGGACCCGCCGGCGCCGACAGCAGCAAGTCGTGCAGGTTATGGGCGAACACGTTGATCGCTTCGGTTTCTGCGCCGTCGCGCAGTTCGCCCAGCAGGTCGGTTTCGAGGTGGGTGTAGAGCTTGACCTTCCAGGTCCAGCGCACCACTTCGCCCAGCCATTTGTCGGCGGCGCGGTTCTGGTTCTGGATGCCGAATTGCTGGCCGATCATGCCTTCGCATGGGTGCATGGCGCCCGGCAGTTCGTCGCCGACTTTCAGCGCCGAACTCAGAATGCCTTCGTTGCGGCCACGGAAAATCGCCAGCGCGCGGTGCGACGGCATGCTTTTGAGCGGTTCATCGTGTTCGAAGTAGTCGCGGAACTTGGCGCCTTCCTCTTCTTTGCCGGCGATGACGCGGGCGCTGAGGGTGGCTTCCTGCTTGAGGTAGCTGCGCAGCTTGTCCAGCAGGCCGGCGTCTTCGGCAAAGCGTTCCATCAGGATGTACTTGGCGCCTTCGAGGGCTGCCTTCACATCGGCCACGCCTTTTTCGGCATCGACGAAGCGCGCGGCTTCAGCGTCTGGCGTCAGGGTCGGGTCGTTGAACAGGCCGTCGGCCAGCTCGCCGAGGCCGGCTTCCAGGGCGATCTGGCCCTTGGTGCGGCGCTTCTGCTTGTACGGCAGGTACAAGTCTTCGAGGCGGGTTTTGGTGTCGGCGAGCTTGATGTCGCGTTCAAGTTGCGGGGTCAGCTTGCCTTGTTCCTGGATGCTGGCAAGGATGCTGATGCGCCGTTCGTCGAGTTCTCGCAGGTAGCGCAGACGCTCTTCCAGATGACGCAACTGGATGTCATCGAGGCTGCCGGTCACTTCTTTCCGGTAGCGGGCGATGAAGGGAACGGTAGAGCCTTCATCGAGTAGCGCGACGGCCGCTTCGACCTGTTGTGGGCGTACGCCGAGTTCCTCGGCGATGCGGCTGTTGATGCTGTCCATAAAACCACCTGACAAATTGTGAAAGCAGGCTCGCAGGCGCAGAGATAGGGGCTCGGCGAGTCTGGTTGAGCGGCCTGGCCTGCGCCGCTACCTGGATCAACAGGTATCCCGTTGACCCGTGAAATCGAACAATTACTGCCTGTGCCGTGAAAATAAAAAACGGCCATCTACAGAAATGATCAGACGTTGCCTGACACAAAAGGCCGCGCATTATAACCAGCGTTCTGTCATTCGGGGGCATCGCAGGCTGTAGGCATAAAGGCCGGATTTCTGGCGATCAAGGAAAAATCTGCTAACAATGCACACGGTGCGTATAACGGCAGCTACGCCATAATGCGCGCCGAGATCAAAGGAGCATCTAATGAGCAGCACTGCAAACATTGCTGAAGGCGAAAAAATTCTTATTGTTGATGACGATCCAGGGCTGAGCAGCCTGCTGGAACGTTTTTTCGTCAGCAAGGGCTACCGCGCCCGCGCCGTACCGAACACGGAACAAATGGATCGCCTGCTGGCGCGTGAAGTGTTCAACCTGGTCGTCCTCGACCTGATGCTGCCCGGCGAAGACGGCTTGACCGCTTGCCGCCGCCTGCGCACCGCGAACAACCAGATTCCAATCATCATGCTGACCGCCAAGGGCGATGAGCTGAGCCGCATCAAGGGCCTGGAACTGGGCGCCGACGATTACCTGGCCAAGCCGTTCAACCCGGACGAGCTGATGGCTCGGGTCAAAGCGGTTCTGCGTCGTCAGGCGGCACCGGTGCCGGGCGCCCCGGGCAGCGAAGACGAAAGCGTGACCTTCGGTGACTACGAACTGTCCCTGGCGACCCGCGAGCTCAAACGCGGCGACGAAGTGCACATGCTCACTACCGGTGAATTTGCGGTGCTCAAGGCGTTGGTCATGAACGCCCGTCAGCCACTGACCCGCGACAAGTTGATGAATCTGGCCCGTGGCCGCGAGTGGGACGCCCTGGAGCGCTCCATCGACGTACAGATTTCCCGTCTGCGCCGGATGATCGAGCCCGATCCGTCCAAACCGCGTTACATCCAGACTGTCTGGGGCGTGGGTTACGTGTTCGTTCCGGATGGCGCCGCCACCAAGTGATCGGCGATTTGTAGGAGCGGGTCTTGCGGGCAACGGGTCAGATGACTTTGCTCGCAGACTCGCGATCCGCAATATGCGAGCATCGCTCGCTCCTGCAAGTGTGTAGCGGTTATCCATGAAAACCCCCGTTTGGTTCCCCCAGAGTTTCTTCTCCCGCACCCTTTGGCTGGTGCTGATCGTCGTGCTGTTCTCCAAGGCGCTGACCCTGGTTTATCTGTTGATGAACGAAGACGTGCTGGTGGATCGCCAATACAGCCACGGCGTCGCCCTGACGCTACGCGCCTATTGGGCGGCCGATGAAGAAAACCGCACGAAGATTGCCGATGCCGCGACCTTGATCCGGGTAGTGGGTGCTGGCGTGCCGGAAGGTGAGCAACACTGGCCTTACAGCGAGATCTATCAGCGGCAGATGCAGGCGGAGCTGGGTGCCGACACTGAAGTCCGATTGCGTATGCACTCGCCGCCGGCCCTGTGGGTTCGGGCGCCAAGCCTCGGTGATGGCTGGTTGAAAGTGCCGCTTTACCCACATCCATTGCGCGGCCAGAAAATCTGGAACGTACTCGGCTGGTTCCTCGCTATCGGTCTGCTGTCCACTGCCTCGGCGTGGATCTTCGTCAGCCAGCTCAATCAACCCTTGAAACGTCTGGTCTATGCCGCGAGGCAACTCGGCCAGGGCCGCAGTGTGCGTCTGCCGATCAGCGACACGCCGAGTGAAATGACCGAGGTTTACCGGGCCTTCAATCAGATGGCGGAAGACGTCGAACAGGCGGGCCGCGAGCGCGAACTGATGCTCGCCGGGGTGTCCCACGACTTGCGCACGCCACTGACCCGTTTGCGGTTGTCTCTGGAGCTGATGGGCGACCACAGCGACCTGACGGACGACATGGTGCGCGACATCGAAGACATGGACGCGATTCTCGATCAGTTCCTGGCGTTCATTCGCGATGGTCGTGACGAGTCGGTGGAAGAGGTGGACCTGAGCGATCTGGTGCGCGAAGTCGCGGCGCCCTACAACCAGAACGAAGAGAAAGTGCGCCTGCGCCTGGAGCCGATTCAGCCGTTTCCATTGCGTCGGGTGTCGATGAAGCGGCTGCTGAACAACCTGATTGGCAACGCCTTGCATCACGCGGGCAGCGGGGTTGAGGTGGCGGCTTATGTGTCCGGGGACACCAGCGCGCCGTATGTGGTGCTGAGTGTCATGGACCGTGGGGCGGGGATTGATCCGTCGGAGCTGGAGGCGATTTTCAACCCGTTTACCCGGGGTGATCAAGCTCGGGGCGGGAAGGGGACCGGGTTGGGCTTGGCGATCGTGAAGCGGATTGCTTCGATGCATGGCGGGAATGTTGAACTGCGCAATCGGTCCGGTGGCGGGCTGGAAGCGCGGGTGCGGTTGCCTTTGGGACTAATGTTGCCTAGAGATGCGGTTTAACGACTGCGGTCATGGCTTTAGATTTGAGGGAATTCTGAATCCACCCCTCACCCCAACCCTCTCCCCATAGGGGAGAGGGGGAAAGGGAGCAGATCTCGGTTGTTCTCAAAACCTGAGCCCGACTCGATTTTTCAGGTCGATGTAGCTCGAAAGAACGCCACGGTCAGTCCCCTCGCCCCTTTGGGGAGAGGGTTAGGGTGAGGGGGCTCTTGGCTTTAGCCCTTGCCTTTGGTGCGCGTCATATTCGGCCCACCATTCTTCTCCAGATGCTCAATGATGATCCCCGCCACGTTCTTGCTGGTGGTGGTTTCAATCCCTTCAAGCCCAGGCGACGAGTTCACTTCCATCACCAACGGCCCGTGATTGGAACGCAGGATATCCACACCCGCCACCGCCAACCCCATGACCTTCGCCGCGCGCAACGCCGTCATGCGTTCTTCCGGTGTGATCTTGATCAGGCTGGCACTGCCGCCGCGATGCAGGTTGGAACGAAATTCCCCAGGCTTGGCCTGGCGTTTCATTGCCGCGATTACCTTGTCGCCCACCACGAAGCAGCGAATGTCCGCCCCGCCGGCCTCCTTGATGTATTCCTGAACCATGATGTTCTGCTTCAGGCCCATGAACGCCTCGATCACCGACTCCGCCGCCGTCGCCGTTTCACACAGCACCACGCCAATGCCCTGGGTGCCTTCCAGCACCTTGATCACCAGCGGCGCACCGTTGACCATCTCGATCAAGTCGGGAATGTCATCCGGGGAGTGGGCAAACCCGGTGACCGGCAAACCAATCCCTCGGCGTGACAGCAATTGCAGGGACCGCAGTTTGTCTCGCGAGCGGGCGATGGCCACCGATTCATTGAGTGGAAAAACGCCCATCATTTCGAACTGACGCAACACCGCGCAGCCATAAAACGTCACCGACGCGCCGATCCGCGGGATCACCGCATCGAAACCCTCCAGCGGCTTGCCGCGGTAGTGGATCTGCGGCTTGTGGCTGGCGATGTTCATGTAGGCGCGCAGGGTGTCGATCACCACCATTTCATGGCCACGCTCGGTACCGGCTTCGACCAGACGACGAGTGGAATACAGACGCGGGTTCCGCGACAGCACAGCGATCTTCATGCAACACCTGTGGAGGAGGTAGATACCGGGAACACCGGCTTGTCTTGTACGTACTTAATGCCCGGATTGACCACCAACTGGCCGTCGATCAAGGCTTTGGAACCGAGTAACAGGCGATAACGCATGGACTTGCGGCAGGCGAGCGTGAACTCGACCCGCCAGACCCGATCACCGAGGGCCAGGGTGGTGCTGACCACGTAACGCATCTGCGCGTGGCCGTTGGAGCTTTTGATGGTTTTCATCGTCACCAGGGGTGCTTCGCAGCGCCGGTGACGCAGTTGCACCACCGTGCCCAAGTGAGCAGTAAAGCGCACCCACTGTTCCCCGTCGCGCTCGAACGGTTCGATATCGGTGGCATGCAGGCTGGAGGTGCTGGCGCCGGTGTCGATTTTTGCGCGCAGGCCCGCGACTCCCAAATCCGGGAGCGCCACCCACTCGCGCAGACCGACAACGGTCAAATGGTCAAATGTCTTCAAAGGTGCTCAACCGGTAGAAACCGCTCAGGCCGCACGCGGCCGAATTCGCGGTATTCACGCAGAATAATGGGTAAAAGGCGACAGATATCTACGGCCCGGATTTCCAGCCCTCAAGGGAGGCGCTGGAACGTGTGCATTGTAATCCGAGCCGGCGTAATTCATGGCACGACAGAAACGGTAGTACAGTTCAGCAATATTTCAGAATGAGGAAATTCCATGGCACAAAAAAGCGAAGAGGACGACAAAGTCCGTCTCGATAAGTGGTTGTGGGCCGCGCGTTTTTATAAAACACGTGCCTTGGCCAAGGCGGCGATTGAAAGCGGCAAGGTGCATTGTCGGGGCGAGCGCTGCAAACCGGGCAAGGAACCGAGGATCGGCGACGAGTTTCAGATTCGCACAGGGTTCGAGGAGCGCACGGTGGTGGTTCAGGCGCTGTCGATCGTACGCCGTGGTGCGCCAGAAGCTCAGGCGCTCTACGCCGAAACCGACGCCAGCATCGCCAAGCGCGAGGCGGCTGCGGCCATGCGTAAGGCCGGTGCGCTGGGCGTGAGCACTGATGGCAAACCGAGCAAGAAGCAGCGACGGGATTTGTTCAAGTTTCGTGGAAGCAGTAACGACGAGTAAGTCAGTTAGCGCTGTGTTGCCTGTGAGGCAGCCTTCGCGAGCAAGCCCGCTCCCACACGAGACAGCATTCCAATGTGGGAGCGGGCTTGCTCGCGAACGAGTGCGCAGCACTCGCCTGGCCAGCGAATTTGGCGAATAACATGCGGATAAAAAGCAGCCCCAACCACCACATCGAAAGGCCACAGACTTGCAATTGCCCAAACATGTAGCCATATCGGGTTAATCGCCAGCAGCACGTTGGATGGGTGAAAGTGCCACTCGTCGAAAACCACCCACAGCTTCTGAGCCGTAGGCCATAACCAGAAAGCCAGCGGCGCCAGAGGCAAGAAACTGCATAAGCGCCCGGCATGCGTTCCACCTTGCTTGGAACAAACCCGGATTGTTCATAAAATGCCCCTCACGGCTGAACATCGCGTACCCGAATGGTGCCGCAGAGGCGCAATTTCTCGCTGTTTTAAATCATTTTGTCATTACTTCAGATACCCAGACCTATGACCGATTTACCGGATACCGACTACACCCAACGCTTCATCTTCGATGACAGCGACACCCGCGGCGAGCTGGTTGCGTTGGAGCGTAGCTACGCCGAAGTCCTCGCTAAACACCCGTACCCGGAGCCGGTTGCACAACTGCTTGGCGAGCTGATGGCGGCGGCGTCGTTGTTGGTCGGCACCTTGAAGTTCGATGGCTTGCTGATTCTCCAGGCCCGTTCCGAAGGCCCGATCCCGCTGCTGATGATCGAGTGCTCCAGCGAGCGCGAAATCCGTGGCCTGGCCCGATACGAAGCCGACCAGATCGCCCCCGACGCGACCCTCGCCGACCTGATGCCCAACGGCGTATTGGCGCTGACCGTCGACCCGACCCAGGGCCAGCGTTACCAGGGCATCGTCGACCTCGATGGCGAAACCCTGTCGGAGTGCTTCACTAATTACTTCGTGATGTCCCAACAAGTCGGTACGCGTTTCTGGTTGTACGCCGATGGTCGTCGCGCCCGTGGCCTGTTGCTGCAGCAACTGCCTGCTGATCGCTTGAAAGACGAAGAAGAACGCGCCGCCAGCTGGCAGCACATCACCGCGCTGGGCAGCACCCTGACCGCCGATGAATTGCTGAGCCTGGACAACGAAACCATCCTCCATCGTCTCTACCACGAAGAGCAGGTTCGTCTGTTCGATGTGCAGAAACTGCGCTTCCGTTGCAGCTGCTCGCGCGAACGTTCTGCCAATGCGCTTGTCAGTTTGGGTCTGGAAGATGCCCAGTCGCTCGTGATCGAACATGGCGGCAATATCGAGATTGATTGCCAGTTTTGCAACGAGCGCTACCTGTTCGACGCCGCCGATATCGCTCAATTATTCGCTGGAGCGGGTGTCGATACGCCGTCAGATACCCGTCACTAAAACGGTTCAGCGCAGGTAAATTCACTGGTTTGTGCCGGAATAACGCCATTACGACGGGAGGGCCCTACTATTTTTGGGCTTTTCTGGCATAATCCGGCCCACTTTTTGTCGCGGTAGTAGTGCACGACTTTCTACTACAAAACGTTTGGAGCACACTCGGCCACTGGCCGACGGGGAATCTCATGACGCAAGCCAATAACGCCGTGTACACCGATCTGAGTGTTGATGATCTGGTAAAAGAAGCTCTGAGTCGCGGTGAGGGCGAGCTTGCCGATACCGGCGCGCTGGTTGTTCGCACCGGTCACCGCACCGGCCGCTCGCCAGTCGATCGTTTCATCGTTGACGAGCCGTCCACTTCGGCTTCCATCGCCTGGGGCCCGATCAACCGCAAGTTCCCGGCCGACAAGTTCGATGCCCTGTGGGACCGTGTTGAAGCGTTCAACAATGCGCAAGAGCACTTCGTTTCCCACGTGCATGTAGGTGCGTCCGAAGACCACTACCTGGCCGTGAAGATGACCACCCAGACTGCCTGGCAGAACCTGTTTGGCCGTTGCCTGTTCATCAACCCGCAAAAGTACAACCCGGCTGGCCGTGATGAGTGGCAAGTGCTCAACGTTGCCAACTTCGAGTGCGTGCCAGAGCGTGACGGCACCAACTCCGACGGTTGCGTGATCCTCAACTTCGCTCAAAAGAAAGTGCTGATCGCCGGCATGCGTTACGCCGGTGAAATGAAGAAAGCCATGTTCTCGGTACAGAACTACCTGCTGCCGGCTGCCGACGTACTGCCAATGCACTGCGCCGCCAACATCGGCGAAGCGGGCGACGTGACCCTGTTCTTCGGTCTGTCCGGCACCGGCAAGACCACCCTGTCGGCCGATGAAAGCCGTTACCTGATCGGTGACGACGAGCACGGCTGGGGTGAAGGCGTTGTCTTCAACATCGAAGGCGGCTGCTACGCCAAGTGCATCGACCTGTCCGAGAAGAACGAGCCGGTCATCTGGAAAGCCATCAAGCACGGCGCAGTCCTGGAAAACGTCGTTATCGACGACGCCAAGCACGCCGACTACGCCGATGTCAGCCTGACCCAGAACAGCCGCGCCGCCTACCCGCTGGAGCACGTTGCCAAGCGTTCCGAGAAAAACCTCGGTGGCGAGCCAAACGCTGTGATCTTCCTGACCTGCGACCTGACCGGCGTACTGCCGCCAGTGTCGATCCTCAGCGAAGAACAAGCGGCCTACCACTTCCTGTCCGGCTACACCGCACTGGTGGGCTCGACCGAAATGGGTTCCGGCAGCGGCATCAAATCGACCTTCTCCACCTGCTTCGGCGCACCGTTCTTCCCGCGTCCGGCTGGCGAATACGCAGAACTGCTGATCAAGCGCATCCGCGGCTTCGGCTCCAAGGTCTACCTGGTCAACACCGGCTGGACCGGCGGCGGCTACGGCGTCGGCAAACGCTTCAACATCCCGACCACTCGCGGCGTGATCGCAGCGATCCAGAGCGGCGCGTTGATCGGTGTTGAAACCGAACACCTCGACACCATCAACCTCGACGTGCCGTTGGCCGTACCGGGCGTTGAGACTGGCCTGTTGAACCCACGTAACACCTGGGCTGACAAGGCTGCTTACGATGAAGCGGCTAAAGCACTGGCTGGGTTGTTTGTTGAGAACTTCAAGAAGTTTGAAGTGAGCGACGCGATCAAGGCTGCTGGGCCTAAGCTGTAAGGCTTGGATTTAGCGAATGAAAAAGCCGCCCTTCGGGGCGGCTTTTTTGTGGGCGCTCGGTTTAACCGTCAAACGCACAACTACCAATATTCCATCTGAATTGTCGTTAAACGACCAGAATAATGGCACTTATGCGTTAGGCTCGATGCCTTCCAATTTCTGCGTATCCCACCGTTGTAACTTGATCGCTTGGTAAATCATTCCAATGGTCAGCGGGGCCTTATCGCCGCGCCCCTTGGCCCGGCGCTTGAGGAATACGTCAAAGCCTTCGGGCTGGAAATACCGATAAGCGTCGTAGTCGATGAAGTCGATGGCGAATTGTTCTTCCAATGCTTCCATCAGATGCCGAGCGTCCGCGCCATCGCAACCCAGGTCGAAGTTGATCGAGGTGGTGAGGCTGATGGTTTTGCGTTCGGGCAGGCCGAGCTCTTCGTGCAGCAGCTGCATGAGCAGGTGCATGGCGTGGTCGTCGGGGAAGTTGGGGGCGAGGTTCATGGGGCGTCTTCTGTTCAGGGCCATTTCGTGAGACGGATTAAGCCTGATTTTGCGATGCGTTGGATGTCGATCAGAGCTGCGAACATGGAATTCGCGGGAAGGCTGGCGCTCACCCCGTACGATCTCGTTCATTTGTTGCACGCTTTCCATCAGCTCATCAAAAAACTTCCTCATGGTTATCCCCGGGTTTTGATCGTTCCCACGCTCGGCGTGGGAATGCAGCCCGGGACGCTCCGCGTCCCTTTCGAGAGCTGGAACGCGAAGCGTCCCTTGAGGCATTCCCACGCCGAGCGTGGGAACGATCCTGGTTCGGCGTCAGGTGGGTGCTTTCCAGCCCATCATGCGTTGTTGGGCGACTTTCAGCAGGTCGCAGCCGTCCTGGGTCAACAGGTAGACGGCGTGGGTGATGTGCGGGATGTCTTCCACGTCACCGTTTTTGAAGCATTGGCAATGTAGGGTTTTGAGCAGGTCGCCGGAGGCTCGGATTCGCTGGAGGGCGGCTTCGAGGATGTCTTGCGGGTTGGCTTCTGTGTCGATGATCAGGGGTGGGGAATCGGTGAGGTTTGTTTCGAGTGGGCGGTAGCGATCGGGGAAAGGGTTCAACGTTTTCATTGTTTGTAGCCTCAAATGCGTTAGCAATAACCCGCGCTATCGTGACCAAGCGATAGGAGGCGGACTGTGTTCGGGTTGGTCAACCGATGAGGCTCACATCCCGGCACGCCCGAGGGCGTCCCAAACACAGCCACCATATAGCGTGCAGGCACTTGAAGTGCCGGCAGCATACAACGGACGCGTAGATATGAGCTATTCGGGTGACCAAGCCCGAGCCGCTGAATTAGCAGCGACAGCCCGACTATAGGTGTCAGCCACCGGGCAGCGATAGACGATAAAGAGTCCCCGTTTGTAGGATCGGGCCGAACCTCGGCTAGGCCCTTTCTATAGGAATTTTCGCGACGAAATATCTCGCGCTTTCCACCCTCCCGCGCCCATCACCTCAACGAATATGCTGATACGAAGCCACATCCAGAAGGTCAGTGCTCAGCCCGGTCGCCGGCGCATAGATTGTGCCTTTCACTGCCGAGAACCTGACCCCATTACTGCCCAGCGAAACGTAGCGCTCGCCCTGGTCCAGCTCGGTGAAGTAGGTGTACGAGCACTTTTCCATCGCTTTGTATTTCGCTGCGGCGCTGGCCATGGTGTTGTGGTGGTTTTGCAGGTCGGCCGCGCTCAGGTCGAGGGTCTTGTTCAGCGGCACGCCCCAGCGCTTCAGGCACACTTCGGCAAAGTGGCGGACGATCAGGCCGGGTTCGGCCAGCACTTTAGGGCCGCTGACACCGTCTGCTGCGGCGTTGCCAACCAGCGTGCCATGGCGGCCGGGCATCGGGTAAATGTGGGTTCGGGTGCCGGTGGCCGTTTGCGGGATGACGCAGCTGAAGCCTTTGGAGCGCTCGTCTCGGGCGTAGAAGCCGACGTATTCTTTTACGTTGGCATTCAGTTTTACTTTGTCCTCCTGAAAGTTACCGATGCCCGGTACCGGATCAATCGCAAAGATATTGACCGGGATGTTCTTCAGTTCGCTGTCCTTGAACATGGCATTGGCCAGCATATGGCAACTAATGCCGCCGCGGCTCCAGCCTACCAAGTTGACCTTGGTTGGAATAACGCCGTCCTTGCGAAACGTTTTAATGATTTGTTCTTGCAACTTCTGCTGAGTCACGCTGCGGTCGCCGTAGTTGTATTTACGCCACAGCCAGGAACCTTCGACGATCACGTCTTCGATTGGAATGCCCGCAGCCTTCAGGCGGTTGTATTCGGTCTCGGTCAGTTTTTCACGTTGCCAGTCACACTGGCCTTTGATGATGTTGACGGCGTGCTTGACGTTCTCCTCCCAGCCGCTGCCGAACAGCGTGCCACTCAGGCCATAGTCCTTGGATTGAGTGAACAGTTCATCAGCTTGCAGGTTGCTGGTGCCGGGACCGTCGACCACGATCCATTCGGCAAACTCTCGGCCAGCATGATGGGAGGCGAGTGCCGAAACCAGTTCGCCATTCCAGTAAGTTGGGTTTTGGTTGTCAAATTTGGTTGAGCCGGTACCGCAAAAAAAAATAGTTAATGTAGTCATTGTAATGCTCTTGTTTGGTTTAAGAGCGTACAGGCTAGTTTGAGTTATTTAAATAATGAAGTGGTTAGTTGTTACCGGGGTTGTAGTGTGTGTTAGAAGTTTTAGTGCCCTATTCTTTGTTTGGCAACTTCTAGTAGTTCGCAACCATCCTGCGTTAATAAATAAAGCGCATTCACGATATGAGGGATGTCTTTAACATCGGCCTGTTTGAAGCACAGGCAATAAAGCGTTTCGAGCAAATCGCTGGCCGCGCGCAGACGTTGGTGTGCGGCGTCGAGGACGGCGCCAGTGCTGGCCGTGGTGTCGATGACGAGGACAGGCGTTTCGCTGTAGCTGGTTTTGAGGGGGCGATAGCGGTCTTGCATTGAGGTCAGTCCTATAGGAATTCGGGCAATCTCGCCGGCAGGCCGACACCCTGATTTCAGCCGCGCCGCAGACTATAGAAGGGCACGGCGCTGCGCGGCAATACGGCTTCGATGGACAGGTTTTGTAGGGGGTTTACCTGCCTTTTCGGACCGAACCTACGTGTTTCCCAAGGTTTTTTACGCCCAACCCCTTACACGGCAAATTTCCTACGGGTTTGTCAGGCTCAATCCATCAAACCTCTGTAGGGTGCGCGCCAGAATCAGTAGGACGTTTCCAAATGTCCGCCCAACGCTTAACGGGAATTAGGTATGCAATGGCTACGTGTGGCCTCGGCGAACCCTTCTGCCCTCGCGTGCGAAGCCGTAGCCTCATCGACTGCTGACGATCGTTCGAAGCTGTATCATCCCGTATCGTTTTGGTCCCCGACCTTTTCTCGACTCGCTGCGTTTGCCGGCTAGGCTTTGGGCTTCGCAGCGGTCAACGGAGTGACAGCTTATGCACAACACCCTGGAACAGGTTTTCGGTTATCCACAGTTTCGGCCCGGCCAGGAAGCGGCGGTCAGCGCGGTGTTGGCCGGGCGTTCGGCGGCGGCGATTTTCCCCACCGGCTCGGGCAAGTCCCTGTGTTATCAATTATCCGCCTTGCTGCTGCCGCACCTGACGCTGGTGGTCTCGCCGCTGCTGGCGTTGATGCAGGATCAACTGGCGTTCCTGCAGCACCATGGCATTGCGGCGGGCAGTATCGATTCGGCCCAGAGCCGCGATGACGCCAGCGATGTGATGGCCCGGGCCAAGTCCGGCGAGTTGAAGATTTTGATGATCTCCGTGGAGCGCCTGAAGAACGAGCGTTTCCGCAATTTCTTGCAGCAAGTGCCCATCTCGTTACTGGTGGTGGATGAGGCGCACTGCATCTCGGAATGGGGCCACAATTTCCGCCCCGATTACCTCAAGCTTCCCGACTATCAGCGCCAGTTCAACATTCCTCAAGCGTTGCTGCTGACCGCCACCGCGACACCCAAGGTGATCGCTGACATGGAGGCCAAGTTCGGCATAGCCCCCGACGATGTGGTGACCACCGGTTTCTATCGGCCGAACCTCAATCTGTTAGTGGAACCGGTGCGCGGGCAGGACAAACGCCGACGCCTGGTCGAATGGATGAGCGAACGTCCCGACCAGCCGAGCATCGTTTACGTCACCTTGCAGAAAACCGCTGAGCACATCGCCGAACACCTGGGGCGCAACGGCATACAGGCCGAGGCGTATCACGCCGGTTTGCCCCACGAACAACGGGAAGCCATTCAAAAGCGCTTTATGGGCGGGCAGTCCAATTGCATCGTCGCCACCATTGCTTTCGGCATGGGCATCGACAAGAGCGACATCCGCAACGTGGTGCATTTCGACCTGCCCAAATCCATCGAAAACTACAGCCAGGAAATCGGCCGCGCCGGGCGTGACGGGCAGCCGTCCGACTGCCTGGTACTGGCCAACCGCGACAGCCTCAACGTGCTGGAAAACTTCGTCTACGGCGATACGCCTGAGCTGGATGGCATCCGCCATGTACTCGACGAGTTGCAGGCCGCCGCGCCCGAGGGGCAGTGGGAGTTTCTGTTGGGGCCGTTGGCGGACCACAGCAACATCCGCCAATTGCCGCTCAAGACCTTGCTGGTGCAGTTGGAACTGCGCGCAATCATTGCACCGCGTTACGCCTATTACGCCGAATACCGCTTCAAATACTTGCAGGAACCCGAGGCGTTGCTGGCCCGCTTCGAGGGTGAGCGCAAAGACTTTGTCGCGGCGATCATCCAGACCTCGAACCGAGCACGGACCTGGGCCACGGTGAATTTCGATGCGCTGTATGAGCAGCATCAGGCCGAGCGTAATCGGGTGGTGAAGGCGCTGGATTATTTCCAGGAAAAGGGCTGGGTCGAGCTCGAAAGCAAGCAGATGACCGAGGTCTACAGCCTGCTGAAAACGGACTTTGATGCCCAAGCCTTGAGCGAAGAGTTGCACGCCTACTTCACCCGCCATGAACAAACCGAGATCGCGCGGATTCACGCCATGCTGGATCTGTTCGCCACGGACCATTGCCTGGGTTATCGCTTGGCCGAGTACTTCGGCGATGAAAATGCGCCGCAGCAGTGCGGGCATTGTTCGGTGTGCCACGGGGATGTGGCGCGGTTGCCGACGCCACCGGAATTACCGGCGCTTGTGGATAAAAACTTCGAGGCGTTGTGCGGTGACTTTATCCACAGGCACGCGCAGTACACCGGCAACACTCCATCGGCGGAACGCGTGACACGGTTTTTATGCGGCATTGGTGTGCCGCTGTTCACCAAGCTCAAGGCACGGTCGATTCCCGGGTTTGCGGCGCTGGAGGACTATCCGTATGCCGAAGTCCGGACGTGGGCCGAGGCGCATTTGCCACGCTAGATCATTCCCACGCTCTGCGCGGGAATGCCTCAACGGACGCTCTGCGTTCGGCTTTAGAAGGGGACGCGGAGCGTCCCGGGCTGCATTCCCACGCGGAGCGTGGGAACGATCAAGTGGGCGGTCATCCATCCGCTGAATGTCGCTCATCACAGGAATAAATTTCAAAAACGCGCGGTGGCTGACTATGGTGAAGGCTGTCTTTGGATCGCCAACAAGAGAATAACCATGAGCCAGACACCGTTCACTATTCAGCGCGCCGCCGTCATTGGCGCAGGCACCATGGGCCGTGGCATTGTCATGTGCCTGGCCAACGCCGGCGTCCCGGTGCAGTGGGTCGATAACAATCCACAGATGCTTGAACAGGCGCTGGCGAGCGTGGCGGACACCTACGCCCACAGCGTGCGTCAGGGACGGATCGATCAGGCCGAGGCGGACGCTCGCCTGGCACGGGTAACGGCGGCTGCTGACTATGCGGCGATCCGCGAGGTCGATCTGGTGATCGAAGCGGTGTACGAAAACCTCGAACTCAAGCAGAAAATCTTCCGTGAACTGGACGGTTTGCTCAAACCTGAAGCCATTCTGGCCAGCAATACCTCGGCGCTGGATATCGATGCCATCGCTGCGGCTACTCGCCGTCCGCAACAGGTCCTGGGCCTGCACTTCTTCAGCCCGGCGCACATCATGAAACTGCTGGAAATCGTTCGCGGTGCCCAGACTTTACCGGTGGTGCTTGAGGCGGCTCTGGGACTGGGCAAGCGCATGGGCAAGGTCAGCGTGGTGTCGGGCAACTGCCATGGTTTCATCGGCAACCGCATGCTGCGTCCGTATGTGCTCGAAGCGCGCAAGATGTTGCTCGAAGGCGCTTATCCCTATCAAGTCGATGCGGTGCTGCAAGGTTTTGGCTTTGCCATGGGGCCGTTCCGCATGTACGACGTGGTCGGCATCGATCTGGAGTGGCGCGCTCGGCAGTTGGCCGGCATTGGGCAAGATGCGCCCGAAGTTCAGGTGGACAATCGTCTGTGCGAATTGGGTCGTTTCGGTCAAAAGAGTGGCAATGGCTATTACCACTATGAGCCGGGCAGTCGCCAGGCTGAGCACGATGTTGAAGTCGATGCGCTGGTGCTGAAGGTCAGCGAAGAACTAGGGTTCCAGCGACGCGAGATAAGCCCCGAGGAGATTCTGGAGCGCTGCTTGCTGGCACTGGTCAATGAAGGGGCGAAGATCCTTCAGGAAGGGATTGCCGAATCGGCGCACGACATCGATCTGGTGTACCTCAATGGCTACGGCTTCCCGGCGGACAAGGGCGGGCCGATGGCCTGGGCGGATCAACAAGGGCTGGCGGATATTCACCAGCGGTTGCTGGCGCTTGAGACGAAGCAGGGTGATCAGTGGAACCCGGCGCGGTTGATCGGGGAGTTGGCGGCGGTGGGTAAAGGGTTTGCGGATCGGTAGACTTCATAATGCTGATCGTTCCCAACGCTCTGCGTGGGAACGCCTCCATGGACGCTCTGCGTCCGCTCCTGAATGTGACGCAGAGCGTCACGGGCTGCATTCCCACGCAGAGCGTGGGAACGATCATGAAAGGACCGCATTGATGTCCCAACGCACCGACTATCCCCACTTCCAACCCATCACCACCCGCTGGCACGATAACGACGCCTATGGTCACGTCAACAACGTCACCTATTACAGCTTCTTCGACACGGCAGTGAACACCTACCTGATCGAAGTCGGCGGTCTGGATATCCATGACGGCGAAGTCGTTGGCTTTGTGGTGAGTTCGGCCTGCGATTACTTCGCTTCCATTGCCTTCCCTGACCGGATCGAAATCGGTTTGCGGGTGGGCAAGTTGGGCAACAGTTCGGTGCAATACGAGCTGGCGGTGTTCAAGGCCGGGGAAGACGAAGCCTGCGCGGCAGGGCGCTTTGTGCATGTGTTTGTGGATCGGACATCGAATCAGCCGGTGGCGATTCCTGCCGGGTTGCGCGGGGCGCTTCAGCGGTTGGCGGTTTGACGGGCAAAAAAAATCGCAGCCCTTGGGCTGCGATTTTTTGATGCATCGGCAAGTCAGGCGATTCAAGCCTCAGTCGCGATAGCGATGGTGATGCTTGCGGTGGCCATAGGCATGACCGCGCCCAGGATGGTCGTCACGGTAGTAGCCACGATCACCACGGTCGCCACGATAAGAACGACGGTCATCATCATCGTCATTGCTACTGTTGCCCATGTGATTACCCAGCGCGCCACCGACGCCGCCGCCTGCTGCGGAGCCGATCAGGCTGCCGGTGGTGCCGCCCATGCTGCGGCCGACCACGTTACCGCCTGCTGCGCCCAACGCACCACCAATGGCGGCTTCGCCACGGCTGCGTTTGTCTGCGCCAACTGCGCTACCACCCGCGCCGCCCAGGGCCGCGCCAATGGTGGAACCTGTACTGCCGCCTAATGACTGACCGACGACCGAGCCCAGAACCCCGCCCAATGCGCCGCCCACACCTGCTTCGGTGGTGCCGCCAGCAGAAGCGAAGCCACTGACCAGGCCAAGGGACAACAAGAGAATCGAGGAGAACTTCATAGAGGAACCTCAAGGGGATGACGGCGCGATCCTGAGGCCGTGTCATGGTCCTGACAATCGAAATCCGACGAGTAACACGACTTGAGCACATTTCTATAAGTTACTGTTTTTTAGCTGGAACTTAAGTGTTTTTCGCCGGTCTTTAGCTACTTCGGATAGGCCGTTTTCATGCAAAACGGCCTTTTTTGTGGGCGTTTGGAAAGTGACTGATCCGCAAGATTCGTTGAGTGTTCCACCGCAATCGCGAGCAGGCTCGCTCCCACAGTGGATTTGTGTACGGCACAGATCAAATGTGGGAGCGAGCCTGCTCGCGATTGCGGTAGATCAGACGCTGCGTCAGGCCGACTTGGCCATGATGAGTCCGGTTTCACTCGCCGCTTCCAACCGGATCGCCACAAACTTCGATGTCGGCGTATGGCTGCCATCCCCGATGCTCTCCAGCGGCACCAGCGGATTCACTTCCGGGTAATAAGCCGCCGCTTGCCCGGCAGGGATATCAAACGCCAGCAGCGTAAAGCCCTTCACCCGACGCTCACGGCCGTCATCCCAGATCGAAACGATGTCAGCCTTCTGCCCCGGCTTGAACCCCAGGCGAATGATGTCGGCTTCGTTGACGAACAACACATCACGCTGACCTTTCACGCCGCGATAGCGGTCATCAAGCCCATAAATCGTGGTGTTGTACTGATCGTGAGAGCGCATCGACTGCATGATCAGGTCCGGCAATACGCCGGTGGCGCGCGTGCGTTCGTGCACCAGATCTTTAGGCAGGACGTTCGGACGGAAATTGGCGCGCCCCGACGCGGTATTCCAGCGGCGAGCACCGGCGCTGCTGCCGAGGTAGAACCCGCCCGGGTTCTGGATCTTCTCGTTGAAGTCCTTGAAACCCACAATGGTGTCGGCGATCAGGTCGCGGATGCGCCGGTAATCGGCCACCAGCCAGTTCCAGTCCACCGGTTCACTGCCCAGGGTCGCGGCGGCGATACCGGCGATGATCGCGGGCTCCGAGCGCATCTGCTTCGACAGCGGCTGCAACTGGCCGTTGGAGGCGTGAACCATGCTGAACGAGTCTTCGACGGTCACCGCTTGCGGGCCTTCGGTCTGGATATCGATGTCGGTGCGGCCCAGGCACGGCAGGATCAGCGCCTCTTTACCGTGGGCCAGATGGCTGCGGTTGAGCTTGGTGCTGATTTGCACGGTCAGGTCACAGTTGCTCAGGGCCTGGAACGTCCGTGAGCTGTCCGGGGTGGCTTGGGCGAAGTTGCCGCCCAGACCGATAAAGACTTTCGCGCGGCCATCGGCCATGGCATGGATCGCCTCGACCACGTTGTGACCGTTTTCACGCGGCACCTTGAACTTGAAGCGACGCTCCAGGGAATCGAGGAACGCCACCGGCGGACGCTCGTTGATGCCCATGGTCCGGTCGCCCTGCACGTTACTGTGGCCGCGCACCGGGCACAGACCAGCGCCGGGACGGCCGATGTTGCCGCGCAGCAACATCAGGTTGGCGATTTCCTGGATGGTCGCCACCGAATGGCGATGCTGGGTAATACCCATCGCCCAGCACATGATCACGTTCTTGCCATTGGCGTACATCCGCGCCGCTTGCTCGATTTCAACCAGCGTCAGTCCGGATTGTTCGACGATCTGCTCCCACGAGGTGTCGTCGACGATGCCCAGGTATTCCAGCACGTTGACACTGTGTTCATTGAGGAAGTCGTGGTCGAATACGGCAAGCTCACCCTCCTTCTGTGCGTCACGCTCCCACTGCAGCAGGAACTTGGCCATGCCGCGCATGATCGCCATGTCGCCGCCCAATGCCGGACGGAAGTACGCGGTGTTGGTCGGTTTGTCGCTGTTGGTGAGCATTTCGATCGCGTGTTGCGGGTGCTGGAAGCGTTCCAGGCCACGCTCCTTCAAAGGGTTGATGCACACCACCTGAGCGCCGCGTTTCACCGCTTCGCGCAACGGTTCGAGCATCCGCGGATGGTTGGTGCCAGGGTTCTGACCCCAGACAAAAATCGCGTCGGCGTGTTCGAAGTCGTCGAAGGTGACGGTGCCTTTGCCGACGCCGACACTTTGCGCCATGGCCACACCGCTGGCCTCGTGGCACATGTTCGAGCAATCGGGGAAGTTATTGGTGCCGTAGGCACGCACGAACAATTGATACAGGTACGCCGCTTCGTTGCTGGCGCGGCCCGAGGTGTAGAACTCGGCCTGATCCGGGCTCGACAGGCCCTGCAAATGTTTGGCGATCAGGGAGAACGCAGCGTCCCAGCTGATCGGCTTGTAGCGATCGGTTTCGGCGTCATAGCTCAATGGCTCGGTCAGGCGACCCTGATATTCCAGCCAGTAGTCACTTTGTTCCAGCAATGAACTGACGCTGTGTTTGGCAAAGAACGCACCGTCGACACGGCGTTTGGTCGCTTCCCAGTTCACTGCTTTGGCGCCGTTCTCGCAGAACGCCACCATGCCGGCTTCATTGGAATCGCCCCAGGCACAACCGGGGCAGTCGAACCCGCCGTTTTTGTTGGTTTTGAGCATCATGCGCAGGTTTTTCAGCGCGTTGTCGCTGGTCAACCAGGCCCGGGCAACGCTGGCCAACGCGCCCCAGCCACCGGCTGGACCTTTGTAGGGCTTATAACGCGGAACGGGTTTCTGGTCGGCTTGTTGATGTTGACTCACGCTGGGTTCTCCGTCGCGGGGCTGTAGACCCGCGGCGCACTTTTCTGCGGCAGGTGGATGAGATTGAGGTTGTGGCGACGGGCCCATTGCACGGCAAGGCCCGTGGGCGACGACAGGCTGACCAGGGTCTGGATACCTGCGCGCAACACTTTCTGGATCAGTTCGAGACTGCAACGGCTGGTGACAATCACCAGCCCGCCGGTGGTCGGGATCTTCTGACGGATCAGTCCGCCAATCAGTTTATCGAGGGCATTGTGTCGGCCGATGTCTTCGCGACCCAGCAGCAATTGGCCCTGACTGTTCATGAACACGGCGGCGTGCACCGCGCCGGAGTACTGGCCAAGAGGCTGGAACGCGCCGATGCGCTGACGCAAGCCATCAAGCCATTCGGCGGGCGGCAAGGGTGCGCCGGGCAACACCTTGAGGTCTGGCAATGCCTGCTCCACCGCTTCCACGCCGCAGAGCCCGCAACCGCTGGTGCCAGCCATTTGCCGACGCTGTTGCTTGAGGTTCCAGAAAGCGCGGTTGGCGATGGTCACTTGCGCGTATTGCGCTGAACCCGAGCCGCTGAGTTGCAGGTCATAAATGTCGCAAGCGTCTTCGATGATGCCGCTGCCGAGGCTGAAGCCGACGATGAAGTCTTCAAGGTCCGTCGGCGTCACCAACATGACCGCCTGACTGATGCCGTTATAAGCGATCGCCAACGCGACTTCTTCGGCCAGCGCGGTGCTGGCCGATTCGGTGTCTTGAAGGTCGCAGTAACTGTATGTCTGGCTTGCGGCGGGCGCTGGCGTTTCGAGGGCTGGCGCCGCGCAGGCAGGGCGCTTGGCGTTCATGAGGTATCACCGAAGGGTTAGGCTGCTTTAAGCCTAGGCGTGTCAACTTGTCGCGTCTAATCGCAAATACTGATCTGCCGATAGATAGCGTCGATCAAGAGCTCGGCAGCGATTGCTGAAATATCGCGAAACAGGCTTCCGCGAGCGCCGAACGCGGGGCGCTGCGACGCATGATCAGCCCCAGCCGGGCGAGGGTTTGAGCATTTTCGATGGGGTGCAGGCGCAAATGATCGGTGAGTTTTTCCAGGCCACCGTCCAGCGGCATCACGGCGCAGCAGAATCCACCGTGCACCGCTTGTAACAATTGGTGGACGGCATCGGTTTGCAGCAACGGCTGCGGGGTGAGGCCGCGACTGTGGAAGTTGTGGTCGATGGATTGCCGAAAATGCATGCCGCTGCTGAGCATGCCCAGCGGCAGTTCGATCAGCGATTCCCAGCTCAGCGGCGCCTCGCCGAAACTGAAGAAGCGCTGATCGTAGAGCAGGCCCATGCGGGTTTCGCTGAATGCCAGGGAATCGAAGCGTTCGCCGTCCAGTCGCTCCAGGTACGACACGCCCAGATCCAGGCGATTGTTTGCCAGTTGTTCGAGGATTTGTTCAGAACTCAGTGCCGAGAGTTCGAAGCGCAGGTTCGGGTGTTCGGCGTGCAGGCGTTGCATCAGCGGCAACGGATCGAAGCTCGACAGCGGCACCACGCCCAGACGCAACGTACCGACCAGATTGCCGCGACAGGCCGCCGCCTCGGCCTGCAAGCCGTCGTAGGCCGCCAATACGGTGCGCGCCCACGCCAGCACCCGTTCACCCGGTGCGGTGAAACCCTCGAAGCGCTGACCGCGATTGACCAGCGGCAACTCGAGTTCTTCTTCGAGGCTGCGCAGGCGCATGGACAGAGTCGGCTGGGTGATGTGACAACGCGCAGCGGCCTGGCCGAAATGTCGGGTTTCATCGAGGGCGATGAGGAATTTAAGTTGCTTGATGTCCATCTTCGCTCCAGGGCGCGGGAAGGCTCGGATTCTAGCGCTTGGGGGGAAGCGGCGTCATTGGTCGGGTTGGAACCGCAGGTAACAGCCTTGGTCTAGGCTTTTGCGTCTGGAACCCAAAACCCAAGGAGAGTGCACTATGAGTATTTTTAGCTTTGTGAAAGAAGCAGGCGAAAAACTTATCGACTTGCTGACGCCAGGCAACGCCAATGCCAGCGAGCAGTTGAAAGAACACATCAGCAAGGTCGGCCTGGGTAACCCGAATGTACAGGCGACGGTGGATGGCGACAAAGTCACCGTGACCGGCGAAGTCGGCAGTCAGGAAGAGAAGGAAAAAATCCTGCTGGCGGTGGGCAATATTGCCGGTGTCGGTAGTGTGGATGACCAGATCACCGTAACGGGCCCGGTTGCCCAGGCGGCGCGGTTCGTCACCGTTAAAAAGGGCGACACCCTCAGCGCGATTGCCAAGGCTGAGTACGGCGATGCCAACAAGTACAACAAAATCTTCGAGGCCAACAAGCCGATGCTGACTCACCCGGACAAGATCTATCCGGGGCAGTCGTTGCGGATTCCTGAGTAAGTCTCAAGGCCGTGTGATGATCGTTCCCACGCTCTGCGTGGGAATGCAGCCCGGGACGCTCTGCGTCCCATCCAGAGCCGAACGCGGAGCGTCCGATGAGGCATTCCCACGCGGAGCATGGGAACGATCAGGGCTCTAGACTCGGTCTAGGCCTGCAATCAACTCCCGATAATCCCCAACCGCCGCAAACTCCGCCGTGTCCTTCGGCCCTTTACGGCTGTCCGGCTCACTCACGGCCAACAGATGCGCCACCCCAAAATTCCGCGCGCTACGCAGGATCGGCAACGTATCGTCGATAAACAGACTGCGCGCCGGATCAAAACCGATGTCCGCTTGCAAGGCGTCCCAGAATTGCGGGTTTTCCTTGGCAAAACCGTAATCATGCGAGCTGATCAATCGCTCGAAGTACGGCGCCAGTTCAATTCTTTCCAGTTTTAATGACAGCGAATCGCGATGCGCATTGGTGATCAGCACCACACGCTTGCCGGCCCGTTTGATGGCGGCCAGAAAGGTGTCCGCGTCCGGACGCAGGGCAATCAAATGCGCGGTTTCCAGTTTCAGTTCGCGCACCGGCAACTTGAGCTCGGCACTCCAGAAATCCAGGCAATACCACTGCAACTGGCCGGCGTTGCGTTCGAACAACGGCTGCAATTCCATCTCGGCCATCGCCCGGCTCACCCCGTGCAATTCGGCGTAACGCTGGGGCAGGTGCTCCATCCAGAAATGGTTGTCGTAATGCAGGTCCAGCAGCGTGCCGTCCATATCCAGCAGAACGGTGTCGATGTCGCGCCAGGGCAGCAGGGACATAAAAACTTCTCCAGCGGTAAAAAAGATATCCGACGTAAACAATCAGGATAGGCCGGGTATAGTAACGCGCTATCGCCAAGGAGCCGCTCATGCGCCAGAAACCCACCGTCCTCGCCCGCGAGATCGTCGCCACCAGCCGTTTGTTCTGCGTCGAAGAGCTGAAGTTGCGCTTTTCCAATGGCGTGGAGCGCACGTATGAGCGACTGGTGGGCAAGGGCGCCGGTTATGGCGCGGTGATGATCGTGGCGATGCTGGATGCGGACCACGCGGTGCTGGTTGAAGAGTATTGCGGCGGCACCGATGAATACGAGCTGTCCTTGCCCAAAGGCTTGATCGAGCCGGGCGAGGACGTGCTGGCGGCGGCCGAGCGGGAGCTCAAGGAAGAGGCCGGGTACGGCGCGCGGCAACTGGAGCATTTGACTGAGTTGTCGTTGTCCCCCGGTTACATGAGCCAGAAGATCCAGGTGGTGTTGGCCACTGATCTGTACGAAGAAAGCCTTGAAGGCGATGAGCCCGAGCCAATGGGCGTGGACAAAATCAACCTGCGTGAGTTGTCGGCCTTGGCCCAGAACCCGCGATTCACCGAGGGCCGGGCATTGGCAGCACTGTATCTGGCCCGTGATCTGCTGACTCAGCGTGGAGTGTTCCAGCCATGATTTTCCCCCATCCGTTGATGGCGCCTGTTGTTGAACTGGCGCTGAAAGCCGGTGAAGCGATTTTGCCGTTCTGGCGTGCCAACGTCGCCGTGACTGCAAAATCCGATGATTCTCCGGTGACGGCCGCCGACATGGCCGCTCACCATGTGATTCTGGCCGGGCTGACGGCGCTGGACCCGGGCATCCCGGTGCTGTCGGAAGAAGACGCCAACATTCCCCAGAGCGTGCGCGCCGGGTGGCAGCGTTGGTGGCTGGTGGACCCACTGGACGGGACCAAGGAGTTCATCTCCGGTAGCGAAGAATTTACCGTCAACATCGCGCTGATCGAGCAGGGGCGTGTGGTGTTTGGCGTGGTGTCGATGCCGACCAACGGGCGCTTCTACGTCGGTGGTGCGGGTCTGGGCGCGTGGCGTGGCGATAAAGACGCGCAGCCTTTGCCGATTCAGGTTCGCGAGGTTCCTGCTGAGGGTGAAGCGTTTACCGTGGTCGCCAGCCGTCGACATTCCAGTCCTGAGCAGGAGCGCCTGCTGGCCGGGTTGAGCGACAGTCTGGGTGAGCTGCAATTGGCTAACATCGGCAGTTCGTTGAAGTTCTGTTTGTTGGCGGAAGGGGCGGCGGATTGTTATCCGCGGTTGGCGCCGACTTCGCAGTGGGACACGGCGGCTGCGCAAGGCGTGCTGGAAGGGGCGGGTGGTGAAGTGCTGGATTTGAGCGGTGCGCCGTTCAGTTATCCGGCGCGGGAATCGTTGTTGAATGCGTTTTTCCTGGCGCTGCCGGCGAAGGCTGCGTGGCGCGAAAAACTGCTGGCGTTGGCTCGGAGCTGATCGTTCGGATTCAAGAGCCACCCCTCACCCCAGCCCTCTCCCCATAGGGGAGAGGGGGAAAGGGAGCCGATCTCCACGCTTTTCAAAACCTGAGTTCGACTCGGACTTTCAGGTCGATGTAGCTCAAAAATACACCTCGGTCAGTCCCCTCTACCCTCCGGGGAGAGGGTTAGGGTGAGGGGTGGTTCTTAAGCCCTACCGATGCAGTACGTACTGCCCCGTAAACTTCACCGCATCCTCATCACTGTCGGCATTGACGATCCGCGAATGCAACGTCAACCGCGCCCGTCCATACCGCCGATACATCGCCAAAAACTTCTTCCACACCGCCGCACTCGGTGCATGGCAAATCGCTGTCGCGTCCATGGTCACCGGCAGCGGGTAGCTGATCTGCCCTTCCTGAATCACGATGTGCCCGCCTTCAACCCCTTCTTCACGCAAACGCAAATGCAACCAGCCCCAACCGGCCAGCACCGCGCCGCAATACAGGCTGCCGCCAAACATCGTGCTTTTATGATTGACGTTGGCCTCCAGCGGCAAGTGCAGGCGCAGTTGCTGGTCGTGCCAATCGAGCACTTTGAGGCCCATGTCCCGCGTCAGGGGAATGTCGCGATGGAGAACTGATTCCAGATGACGGCTGTCGCGGCTCATGCATGGATCTCTTGTTTGAAGATGATGATTGGACGGTAGCTCAATCGGGTTCGTCGGTGTGGATGCTGCCACCGTCGGCGAAGTTCAGCCCGTGCTTGCGCAGTTTGTCGTGCAAGGTCTTGCGTGGGATGCCAAGGGCTTCGGCGAGGCTGCGCACCGAGCTGTGAGAACGCGCCAGTTCGGCGGCGATCAAGCTTTTCTCGAAGTTTTCCACTTGTTCACTGAGACCGCCACTGACCATCTCGACCGTCATGCCGACAGCGCCATCGGCGGCGCTATTGTCCAGGGCCAATTCCAGGCCCAGGGCAAAGCGTTCGGCGGCGTTCTGCAATTCCCGCACGTTGCCCGGCCAGGTGTGGCGCAGCAGCAGGGCGCGTTGTCCCGGTTGCAACTCGTGGGGTGGCAGACCGTGACGAGCACTGGCTTCATCGGCGAAGTGCTGGAACAGCATCAGCGCATCTTCGCCACGCTCACGCAACGGCGGAATACGCAGCGGTGCGACGTTCAGGCGGTAATACAAGTCGGCACGGAAGCGGCCCTGATCGGCGGATTGACGCAGGTCTTCCTTGGTCGCAGCGATGATGCGGATGTCCAACGGGATCAGCTGATTACCGCCCAAGCGCTCGACGACCCGCTCTTGCAGCAAACGCAGCAATTTCACCTGCACATCCAGGCTCATGCTTTCGATTTCATCAAGAAATAACGTACCGCCATTGGCGAATTCGAACTTGCCGATGCGGCGCTTTTGCGCGCCGGTAAAGGCGCCTGGCTCATGACCGAACAGCTCGCTTTCTACGACCGACTCGGCGAGGGCGCCGGCATTGATCGCCACGAACGGACCGTTTCGACGGCTCGACAGATCGTGCAATGCACGTGCGACAACTTCTTTACCTGCACCGGTTTCGCCGAGGATCAGCACATCGGCCTTGGTCGCCGCCAATGCACCGATCTGCTCGCGCAGTCGCAGCATCGGCGCCGATTGCCCGACCAATCGGGCGCTCAGTTCATTGCGATCGCTCAGGGCCAGACGCAGGCTGCGGTTGTCCAGCACCAGCCGGCGCAGGGCCAGGGCGCGGCGCACACTGTCGAGCAGGGCGTCGCTGGCAAAGGGTTTTTCCAGAAAGTCATAAGCCCCGGCGCGCATGGCTTGCACGGCCAGCGGCACATCGCCGTGACCGGTGATCAGCAGCACCGGCAGTTCCGGGTCTTGGGCATGCAGTTCAGTCAGCAATTCGAGGCCGTCCATGCCCGGCATGCGGATGTCACTGACCACCACGCCGGGCCAGTCGCGTTCCAGTTGCGCCGCCAGGCCCTTGGCTTCGGCCAGTGGCAGGATTTTCAGGCCAGCGAGATCCAGAGTCTGGCTCAAGGCCTGACGCAGGTGCGGATCGTCGTCGATCAACACGACCTGGATGCGGTTGTCGATGGTCATGCACTTCGGTCCTCGGACGGTTGCAGGCTCACACCCGGTGCGCCTGCACGCAGCTTCAGGGTAATCAGGGCGCCACCTTCCTTGTGGTTGGAGAACGACAGTTCACCGCCGAAGGCGCGCATCAGGGTTTCGCAAATCGCCAGCCCTAACCCAAGCCCCTGAGTGCGGGTCTTGGTGGTGTAGAAGGGCTCGCTGGCGCGGCCAAGTGCCTCCAGGCAGAACCCGGGGCCATTGTCGCGAATGTACAGATTGACGCCGTCGGCAGTCGATTGGGCACTCAACCAGAGCTTGCGCGGCGGGCCTTTTTCCGTCAGGGCGTCCAAGGCGTTGGCCAGCAGATTGCCGAGCACCTGACGCAGACGGGTTTCCCCGGCCTCGACCCACAGGGTGGCGGCCGGCAAATCGCGGATCAGCTCGACTTCCATGCTGCGTCGACGCTTGGCCAGCAGCGCCAGCGCATCGTCCAGCGCCGGTTGCAGGGCGACGCTTTCCGGGGCGTGGCGATCGCGCCGGGCGAAGGCGCGCAGGTGGGCGATGATCGACGCCATGCGCCCGGTCAGTTCGCTGATCAACTTGAGGTTGCCGCGTGCATCTTCAGTGCGCTGATGATCGAGCAGCACTTCGGCGTTTTCTGCGTAGCTGCGGATCGCCGCCAGCGGTTGATTCAATTCGTGGCTGATGCTCGCCGACATGGTGCCAAGGGCCGACAGTTTGCCGGCCTGCACCAGATCATCCTGAGCGCGAACCAGCTCTTGCTGGGCCTGTTCGCGTTCCAGCACTTCCTGTTTCAGTCGACGGTTGAGGCCTTCGAGGTCGCTGGTCCGCTCGGCCACCCGGCCTTCCAGCTCGCGACGGGCCTTGGCTTCGAAGGCGATTCGTTCAAGGTAATGGCGGCGGCGCTGCATCATCAGACCCAGCAGCAACATCAACACCAACAACGTCGCGCCGCCGATGGCGACGACCGTGCGTACCGGGCGATCGATCAAAGTACGTGGGGCGAGGATGCTGACGTTCCAACCGGTTTCTGCGATGGACTGGGTTTGTGTCAGCCAGGCGTTGGGATTGAGCCGCAAGGGTTTGGGATCACGGGTCGGATAAGGCTGAATCGCGGTGATCGCCTTGCTTTCCTCTTCGCCCAACGGGCGGGTCGAGCGGAATCGCCACTCGGGCCGCGACGTGAGAATGACCACGCCGTTATGGTCGGTCAGCAACAGTTGTTCCGGGGTTTTGCCCCAGAGGCTTTCGGTGTGGTCCAGGTCGACCTTGACCACCAGCACGCCGATGATCTTTTCGCCGTTACGCACGGCGGCGGCGAAGAAATAGCCGCGCTTGGCCGATGTTGTGCCTAAACCGAAAAAGCGCCCAAGCCGCCCGGCCATGGCTTCGCTGAAATACGGCCGGAAGGAAAAATTACGCCCGACGAAACTGTCGTGTTTGTCCCAGTTGGACGCGGCCAGGGTCTTGCCCGTGGTGTCCATCAGGTACATGACTTCGGCGCCGGTCTGGGCGCTGATGTTTTTCAACAAGCGATTGGCGTTGCCCTGGGTGACGCCATCGTCGGGCGCACCGAGGACGGCTCGCAGGGCCGGTAGATCGCCGAGGATCTGCGGCAACACTTCATAGCGGTGCAGGGTGCCCAGCAGGTTGGCGACGTAAAGATCGAGGGTCTGACGGTTCTGCCCGGCCAGTTCGCTGCGGTAGTAACGCTCGGCCAGATGCTCCAGCGGCCACAGCAACGGTGCCAGGCACAGCGCGAGCAGGGCCAGGCTGCGCCAACGGGGTCTGCGGGGGAGGGTCGGAGTCATGAGCATCGAGCGCCTGTGGGTACAGGCGCATTATGCCTAGGCTTGCGGGCGCAGTCTGCGCGCCGTGGGTCAGGCACGCTTGCGCGGTGATGATTCAGACGGTGTTTCAGGAAAAGACTTCAGCATCCTTGAAGAACGCAGCGGCTTGATCTTTGCCGGACAGTTGTGGCGCTTCGTCCAGTTGCCAATCAATGGCCAGGTCCGGGTCGTCCCAGCGAATGCTGCGCTCGGCGGACGGGGTGTAGTAGTCGGTGGTTTTGTAGAGGAATTCGGCGAACTCGCTCAGCACCACGAAACCGTGGGCGAAACCCTCCGGGACCCAGAGTTGGCGATGGTTCTCGGCGGACAGACGCACAGCCACCCATTTACCGAAATGGGGCGAGCTGCGGCGAATGTCCACGGCCACGTCGAGTACTTCACCGGAGGTGACCCGAACCAGTTTGCCCTGAGTGTTTTCCAGTTGGTAATGCAGGCCGCGCAGTACGCCTTTTTGTGAACGGGAATGGTTGTCCTGGACGAAATTCGTCTCCAGGCCAGTCGCTTCTTTGAAAGCCTTGGCATTGAAGCTTTCATAGAAGAAACCGCGCTCGTCACCAAATACCCTGGGTTCGATGATCAGAACACCGGGCAGGTCGGTGGTGACTACTTTCATGGCTTTCTCCAGCAATAGGCATTGATGGGCGACATTCTTGCGCAAAGTGGCGGCTGGCGCGAGTGGAGTGATTTTTTTCTGATCAGTTAACTGATTTGTCGAGCCTCAGGAGGGAGGCTGGCAGGCGAAGGGGTTGCGTATCACCCAAAGCGGTGGCGATATAAGCGCCTAATAAAATTTCAGGGGTCGTTGTATGCCACTCGCCACGTTGATTCATCGCGCCAGTTTGCCCAGCCCGAAAGTGTCTGCGGAGCAAGCGCTTGAGCTGTTGAAGGGACATTACGGCCTGAGTGGAAGGTTGCAGGCCCTCGGCAGCCAGCAGGATATTAACTATCGGGTCGACAGCGACCAGGGGCGTTTTGTCCTGAAAATCTGCCGTGGTGATTACTCGGCGCAGGAGTTGCACGCCCAGCACGCCGGACTCAAGCATTTGGGTGAACACCCTGATGTGCATGTGCCGCGAGTGATTGCCGCCAAAAACGGTGCAGACCTTCTCTCCCTGGAAGTCGGCGGCCAACCGGTGCATGTGCGCCTGCTCGATTACATCGAAGGCCAGTCGCTCACACACCTGGAGCATCTGCCCGGTTCAGTGGTAGCCGGTTTTGGTCGACTCTGCGGTGAAATGGACCTGGCGCTGGCCGGTTTCGACCATCCGGGCCTCGAGCGCACGCTTCAATGGGACGCCCGCCACGCCAACGCGTTGATCGCGCATTTGCTGCCGGTCATCACTGACGAACAGCAACGCCGGCTGATCGCTGATGCGGCTGAACAGGCCGAGCGTCATTTGCAGCCGCTTGTGGATAAGCTGCCGGTGCAGGCCATTCACATGGACATCACTGACGACAACGTGGTGTGGCAGCGAGATTCGCAACGTCAGTGGCAATTGCAGGGGGTGATTGATTTCGGCGACCTGGTTCGTACCTGGCGCATCACTGATCTGTCGGTGACCTGCGCGGCGCTGCTGCACCACGCTGATGGCGATCCGTTCTACATTTTGCCGGCGGTTCGGGCCTATCACGCGGTCAATCCGCTCACGCATGAAGAGCTACTGGCGCTCTGGCCGCTGATCGTCGCCCGTGCGGCGGTGTTGGTGCTCAGCGGCGAACAGCAGGTCAGCATCGATCCGGGCAACGAATACAGCCGCGACAACCTCACCCACGAGTGGGAGATTTTCCGCGTCGCTACATCGGTGCCGTTGGCGTTGATGGAAGCCGCGATCCTGACCGCCGTCGGCCAGAAACTGCCGGGCATCGGCAGCGAAGGCTTTGCGCCGCTGCTGCCGAGCCTGGTGGGGCGTGAGTTTGCTTTGATCGATTTGGGCGTGCTCAGTCCGCATTTCGAGGCCGGCAATTGGGAGCAGGAGGGGATCGATCAGCGGCTGCTGACCGAAGCTGCCGCGGCTCACGGTTTGGCGGCCAGTCGTTATGGGCAATATCGCTTGTCCCGCACCCGCCCGGACAGCGCCAGCGAACCCGACACCTGCCCATTGCACGTCGAATTGCGAGTGCCCCACGGCACGGCGGTCGAATCACCGTTTGCCGGTGTGGTGCATCAGCCGGCGGCGGGTGTGCTGCAACTGGACGGCCCGCAACTGAGCGTGCGCCTGTGGGGTGTGACGCCGTCGCTGCACACGGGCGCAGCGCTGGTCAAAGGCCAGGTGCTGGGTTCCGTCAGCGGGCCGTTGATCGTGCAGTTGTGCCGTGGCGCTTCGTTCACGGCGCCGTTGTTTTGCACGCCGTCTCGCGCGTCTGCCTGGCAAGCGTTGTGCCCATCACCGGCGGTGCTGCTGGGACTGGCCTGTGACGCCGAAGAGGAACTCGATTCGCAGACGTTGCTGGCGCGCCGTGATGCCAGTTTCGCCCGTACCCAGAAGCACTATTACGTCGACCCGCCGCGCATCGAACGCGGCTGGCGCAATCACTTGATCGACATGCAAGGCCGTTCCTACCTCGACATGCTCAACAACGTCGCGGTGCTTGGCCACGGTCATCCGCGCATGGCTGCTGTCGCCAGTCGTCAGTGGTCGCTGCTCAATACCAACTCGCGTTTTAACTACGCGGCGGTTGCTGAATTCTCCGAACGTTTGCTGAAACTGTCGCCGGACTCCATGGACCGGGTGTTTCTGGTCAACAGTGGCAGCGAGGCCAATGACTTGGCAATCCGCCTGGCATGGGCCTACAGCGGTGGTCGCGACATGCTCAGCGTGCTCGAGGCCTATCACGGCTGGACAGTGGGCGCGGACGCGGTCTCGACCTCGATCGCCGACAACCCGAAGGCTTTGAGCAGCCGTCCAGACTGGGTGCATCCGGTCACCGCGCCGAACACCTATCGCGGCGAATTCCGTGGCCCGGATAGCGCCCCGGACTACGTGCGCAGCGTCGAACACAACCTGGCGAAAATTGCCGAGCAGAAGCGTCAGCTGGCCGGTTTCATCTGCGAACCGGTGTACGGCAATGCCGGCGGTATCTCGCTGCCGCCGGGGTATTTGCAACAGGTTTATGCGCTGGTTCGTGCCCAGGGCGGCGTTTGTATCGCCGATGAAGTGCAGGTCGGTTATGGCCGCATGGGCAACTTTTTCTGGGGATTCGAAGAGCAAGGCGTGGTGCCGGACATCATCACCATGGCCAAAGGCATGGGCAATGGCCAGCCGTTGGGCGCGGTGATCACCCGTCGGGAAATCGCCGAAGCGCTGGAGGCTGAGGGTTACTTCTTCTCGTCGGCCGGCGGCAGCCCGGTCAGTTGCCAGATCGGCATGGCCGTGCTGGATGTGATGGAGGAAGAAAGGCTCTGGGAAAACGCTCAGGTCGTGGGCGGGTATTTCAAGGAACGGCTTGAAGCGCTGATCGATATTCATCCGTTGGTGGGCGCGGTGCATGGTTCCGGCTTCTATCTGGGCGTCGAGTTGATCCGCAATCGCGAAACCCTGGAACCGGCAACCGAAGAAACCTCGGCGCTGTGTGATCGATTGCGCGAGCTGGGGATCTTCATGCAGCCGACGGGTGATTTCCTGAACGTCCTCAAGATCAAACCGCCGATGGTGACCTCGCGTCAGAGCGTGGATTTCTTCGTGGACATGCTGTCGAAAGTTCTCGCAGAGGGTCTGTAAACACACATCCCTGTGGGAGTGAGCCTGCTCGCGATTGGGCAGGATCAGTCGACATCCAAGTTGAATGTTCGACTGCAATCGCGAGCAGGCTCACTCCCACATTGGTACGGTGTTAATTCGATAGATATCGGCTTTTTAGCAAAAAAACATGACAAAATGTTTGCTTGTGACTTCTAAAGCCGATTTTTATCGGCTATAAAGTCACCGCTGCCCCGGTGTGGCCTCACCACGCCCGGTGCTTCCCATTTCTGTCATTGGTCGATGCCACGCTCGACCCTCAAGCAATTGCCCCGGAGATGATTCATGAGCCGTATCGTTACCGTCGCCGCCACCCAGATGGCCTGTTCCTGGGACCTTGAAGCCAACATCGAGACCGCTGAGCGGCTGGTCCGTGAGGCCGCGGCGCAAGGCGCGCAGATCATCCTGATCCAGGAACTGTTCGAGGCTCCGTACTTTTGCCAGAAGCCGAACCCGGATTACCTGCAACTGGCCACGACCGTTGAAGACAACGTCGCCATCAAGCACTTCCAGAAAGTCGCCAAGGAGCTGCAAGTGGTTCTGCCGATCAGCTTCTACGAACTGGCGGGCCGCGCGCGTTTCAACAGCATCGCGATCATCGATGCCGACGGCAGCAACCTCGGGATTTATCGTAAAAGCCATATCCCGGACGGCCCTGGCTACCATGAAAAGTACTACTTCAATCCGGGCGACACCGGCTTTAAAGTCTGGAACACCCGTTACGCGAAAATCGGCGTGGGCATCTGCTGGGACCAGTGGTTCCCGGAATGCGCCCGCAGCATGGCGTTGCTCGGCGCGGAAATTCTGTTCTACCCGACCGCGATCGGCAGCGAGCCACACGACAAGACTATTTCGTCCCGTGATCACTGGCAGCGCGTGCAACAAGGCCATGCCGGCGCCAACCTGATGCCGCTGATCGCCAGCAACCGCATCGGCAACGAAGAGCAGGACGGCTACGACATTACGTTCTACGGCTCGTCGTTCATCGCCAACCAGTTCGGCGAGAAGGTTCAAGAGCTCAACGAAACCGAAGAAGGCGTACTGGTTCAGAGCTTCGATCTGGACGAACTGGAACACATCCGCAGCGCCTGGGGCTCTTTCCGTGATCGTCGCCCGAACCTGTATGGCACACTGAAAACCCTCGACGGTTCCCTGGAGTCCTGATTGTCATGACCACTTTGCACAGCACGCCTCGCGCCGACGGCTTTTACATGCCCGCCGAATGGGCGCCGCAAACCCAGACCTGGATGATCTGGCCCGAGCGCCCGGACAACTGGCGTCTGGGTGGCAAACCGGCGCAAGCCGCGCACGTCGCGGTAGCCAAAGCCATTGCGCGTTTCGAACCGGTGACCGTGGCGGTTTCCGCCGGCCAATACGAAAACGCCCGCGCCCGTCTGGACGTGCCGAATATTCGTGTGGTGGAAATGTCCAGCGACGACGCCTGGGTTCGCGACACGGGGCCGACGTTTGTCATCAATAACGGCGGCGAAGTCCGTGGTGTGAACTGGGACTTCAACGCGTGGGGCGGTTTCGACGGGGGGCTGTACTCGCCGTGGAATCGCGATTCCCAGGTCGGCGGCAAAATCCTCGAGATCGAGCGCAGCCAGCGCTACCGCACCGAGGGCTTTGTGCTTGAAGGCGGTTCGATTCACGTCGATGGCGAAGGCACACTGATCACTACCGAAGAATGCCTGCTCAACCGCAATCGCAATCCGCACATGAACCGTGCAGAGATCGAAGCGGTGCTCAGCGCGAATCTGGCTGTGGATAAAATCATCTGGCTGCCGGACGGTTTGTTCAACGACGAAACCGACGGCCATGTGGATAACTTCTGCTGCTACGTGCGTCCGGGCGAAGTGTTGCTGGCCTGGACCGATGACCCGCAGGACCCGAACTACCCGCGCTGCCAGGCGGCAATGAAAGTGCTGGAAAGCAGCACCGACGCCAAGGGGCGCCCATTCACGGTGCACAAGATGCCGATTCCGGGGCCGCTGTATGCGACCGAAGAAGAGTGCGCGGGGGTTGATCCGGTGGACGGGACTCAGGAACGTAATCCGACGGTGCGTCTGGCCGGTTCCTACGTGAACTTTCTGATCGTGAACGGCGGCATCATCGCGCCGAGCTTTGACGACCCGTTGGATGGCCCGGCAAAAGAGATGTTGCAGGCACTGTTCCCGCAGCACGAAGTGGTGATGGTGCCCGGCCGCGAACTGTTACTGGGAGGCGGTAACATCCACTGCCTTACCCAACAACAGCCAGCCCCCCACAAAGAGTGAGTGCGGTTGTAACAGCTTGAGTTGATTGCAAAATAGTCCAGGCAAACGTTTTCGCTCACGGTTTAGCACAAAGCCCGCAGCCCTACAGGACTGCGGGCTTTTTTGTATCCGCTTGTCGACAGTTGCGAAACTTTGGCACAGCTCTTGTATCGCTCAGGGTGTAACAGGGAGGGGGAGAACTGCGATGTTCTGTCATAAACCTTGGATAAGTTAGCCGCTCACAATCCAGGAGAGAGCGCGGAAATGAACGCCGAAATGAATGTGGTGAGCGAGCGGGCGTTGCATCCCCTGGCAGTAAACAGCGAATCGCTCCAGGTCCTGGCGCACTGGTTGAAGTCCAATGGAACGCGTCAGATCAGAGAACCTGATCCGCGCCGGACGATGATCGAACGCTACCCCGCTGGTTTATTCAGCGAAGCGGAGCTGGAAGCGTTGTGGGATGTGATGGAAGGATAAGAAGAAAAAACAAAGGATTGGTAAAAGCGCTGCCGGGATGGCGGCGCTTTTTTTATGGGCGAAAGTTTTTTGTCCGTTGATGATCGTTCCCACGCTCCGCGTGGGAATGCAGCCCGGGACGCTCCGCGTCCCAAGAGCGGACGCAGAGCGTCCGGTGAGGCATTCCCACACCAGAGCGTGGGAACGATCAAGTCGTGGGGGTGGCAGTGTTTTTAGAGCCTGTATGTCCCGGTCACGACCAGGCTACGCGGTTCACCCGGCTGAATCTGCGCTGCACTGGTGGCCGACGAGTAATAGGTCTTGTCGCTGATGTTGTTCAGCGCCGCGCGTAAATCCTGCTGCAACGACTCGGCGGGTTCATTCGACCGATTCATGAAACAGACTGAAAGCCATTCCAGCGTTTTTCAGAAACGGGCGGAGGACTAATCTGCCGGCATCTCGTTTTCCTACGCTTTTGCCGGAGTCTTCCCATGATCCTTCACTACATTTACGACCCGTTATGCGGCTGGTGCTATGGCGCAAAACCGCTGGTGCAAGCCGCTCAGGCTGTGTTGCCCGTGATCGCCCATGGCGGCGGCATGATGACCGGCGCCAACCGCCAGACCGTTTCACCAAAACTGCGCAACTACGTGATGCCCCACGACCGACGTATTGCCGAGTACACCGGCCAGCCGTTCGGCGAGGCGTATTTCGAAGGATTGCTGCGCGATGAGACAGCGGTGTTCGATTCCGCACCGCCGATTGCCGCCGTGCTGGCAGCCGAGCAGGTCGCCGGCCGAGGACTGGAGTTGCTGGGGCGTTTGCAGAGTGCTCACTACGAGGAAGGTCGACGCATTGCCGATGAAGCGGTGTTGTCAGAACTCGCGAAAGACATCGGACTGGAACCTCAAGCGTTCCAGGCTGCTTTCAAGGAAGCTGAAACCGATCGCCACATCAAGGACAGTCGAGCGTTGCTGGCCGAGGTCGGCGGTCAGGGTTTCCCGACCTTTGCCCTGGAACGCAACGGCCAATTTACCCTGATCGATATCGGCCCGTGGCTCGGCAAGCCGCAAGCCTTCGCGGCATGGCTGAGTCAGTCGCTGCCCGCACAAGGGTCATCATCGGCGCTTCAAGCCTGTGGCCTCGACGGCTGCGCCCATTGACGCGCGACAAGTGTTTTCTTAGACGTTTTTCGCCTATTCACAGACGATTCATGAAATTGACACATCGTTAAGGGCGCGGCTAGGATTCGCCCCACGCCTGTGGCCAACCGCCACGACTCATAAAAATAACAAAAAGGCCCGCCACGATTTCTTCGTGCGCGGGCCTTTTTGTTTGGGGTGAAAAAAGAGCGCGATAGCGCCGTTTCAGCCGTTCGACACAGCGCGTATCAACCGATCATAAGGAAAAGAACAAAATGTTGAACAAGCGAATCAGCCTGATCGCTCTGGGGATGTTGAGTGCTACACAGGTCATGGCTAACGACCAGGCCGAATCCAAGGGTTTTGTTGAAGACAGCAGCCTCAAAGTGCTGCTGCGCAATGCCTACATCAATCGCGACAAAAAAGACGGCAACGACGACCAGCGTGAATGGGGTCAGGCTGCCATCGGCACCTACACCTCGGGCTTCACCCAAGGTACCGTCGGCGTAGGCGTTGATGCCTTCGGTCTGTACGCCTTGCGTCTGGACCGTGGTAGCCACAGCGGCGGCCAAGGCATCGACTTCTTCAAGGAAGGCGACAGCGGTAACCCGGCCGGCGACCTGGCCAAAGCCGGTGGCGCGGTAAAATTCCGCGTATCCAGCACTGTCCTGACCTACGGCGACCAGATGCCAGTGCTGCCGGTGTTGAGCTATGACAACGGGCGTCTGCTGCCGGAAAGCTACACCGGCACGCTGATCACCTCCAAAGAGATCAAAGGCCTGGAGCTGAACGCCGGTCGCTTCACCGCCGAATCGCGTAAAAGTGCTGAAGGCCATGACAGCGGTGGCCTGAAGTCGATCAACGTTTTGGGCGGCAGTTACCAGTTCACCGAACAGTTCAAGGCTGCGCTGTACGCCTCCGACGTCGAAGACGTGTTGAAGAAGCAATACGTGAACGCCAACTACGTGTTCCCGATCGACAAGGATCAGTCCCTGACCCTGGACTTCAACGGCTACCGCACCAAGCTGGACGATTCCTACGTTCGCGAAAGCGGTGCCACTGGCGACGACAACAAAATCTGGAGCCTGGCCGCCACCTTCGCCACCGGCGCGCACTCGTTCACGCTCGCCCACCAGCGCAGCACCGGCGACAGCAACCTGGGCTATGCCTACGGCGGCTACCAGAAGGATCAAGGTCGCGTCGGCGACGGCGGCAACACCATCTACCTGGCGAACTCCTACTGGTCCGACTTCAACGCCGAAGACGAACGCAGCTGGCAGCTGGGCTACGGCCTGGACTTCAGCACCTTCGGTGTTCCAGGCCTGAGCTACAACTTCGCCTACGTGCGCGGCGACAACATCACCACCTCCACCAGCGAAGGCGGCACCGAGCGCGAAATCTTCAACCAGTTCAAATACGTCGTGCAAAGCGGCCCGGCCAAAGACCTGAGCGTGAAACTGCGCAGCTCGATCCTGCGTGTCTCGCAGAAATCGAGTGAGTACAACTCCAGCGGTAATGAAGTGCGTGTGTTCGTGGATTACCCGATCAACATTTTCTGATGATCGGTTGCGCTATCGAGGCCTGATGCAAGGCTGAGAAAGGAGAAGCCCCGACTGGTTCGGGGCTTTTTTTTGGGCGCGATTTAGAGCTCAACGCGCTCAGCTATTTCCTGCGTTGAACCAGGACGGTTCTCGAGTAGGAAAGGGATCAGGCTGATATTCATTGCGTGCTCAAACGGTTGAAATACTGAGTGAGGAATCCAGCTGATTTTGGTTACTACCATGGGCATATTGTTGAAAACTACAGTGCGTTGCCGCATAGATGAGGATTTGAAGGCGCGGGCTACTGAGGTCTTGGGTACTTGCGGCTTGAGCATCAGTGATGCCATGCGTCTTTTTCTTCGTCAGGTTGTGGCAACTCAGGGCCTCCCGTTTGAGGTACGCGCCCTCTCGGAGAAGACGGCCCGCGCCATGATGGAAGCACGAGATATTCGCCAGCGGTTCGACTCGATAGACGACATGCTGAGGGACGCTGATGGCGAAACCGGAAAAAAAAGCAAAGGAGAGCTGAGTTGCCCAAACAGTACGCAAAAACATCAGCCCGGACGCCGTGGCATGATCGAAATCCTTCAGATTCTTGATGATTTATGAGCACACGCGCTCCGATCTGATCACATTTGTTGATCTCGGAAGTCATTCTGAGCTGTTCAAGTAACGCCTCTCACTACAAGCCCTGACTGGTTCGGGGCTTTTTTGTGGGCGCAGAATGGCTCTGGCATGCGCCTCCGGGCGATTCGAGCTGCCCGTCATTGCTTAGATTTTTCATCGCAAATGATCGAAACGATCATTTGAATGATTGTTTTGCGCAAATTAAACCGAGGGCTTAAGATAAATTTGACTGAAACAATCACTAAATGATCGGTTCAGTCAGTTTCGAGGTGATGCACGTCTACCCACAATTATAAAAGGAGACCCTCGTGGCCCAATTTCCTATCAAACGCACTATTGAGCGCATTCCGGGCGGCATGATGATCGTGCCCCTGCTGATTGGCTCGCTGGTGGCGACCTTCCTGCCCGACACGCCCAAGTTTTTCGGCTCATTCACCAATGCACTGTTCACCGGGGCGCTACCGATCCTCGCGGTGTTCTACGTCTGCATGGGCGCGAGTATCAATATCAAAGCCACGCCTTACTTGCTCAAGAAGGGCGGCACGTTGCTCGCGACCAAAGTCGGCATCGCCGTCCTCATTGGTATTGTGCTGGGGCACTTCCTGGGCGAGCAGCCGATTTCCTCGGGACTCTTCGCCGGCATTTCCACGCTGGCAGTGGTCGCTGCGATGAACGACACCAACGGCGGCTTATATATGGCGCTGATGGGGCAGTACGGTCGCTCCGAAGACGTCGGCGCCTACTCGGTCATGTCGCTGGAGTCCGGTCCTTTTCTGACGATGGTCACGCTGGGCATCGCCGGCCTGTCGGCATTCCCCTGGCCGACGCTGGTGGGCAGCATCCTGCCACTGGCGCTCGGCATGCTGCTGGGCAATCTCGACCGTGACATGCGCGATTTTCTGGCCAAGGCTGTCCCGGTGATGATCCCGTTCTTCGCCCTGGCACTCGGCGCCAGCCTGGACTTGCATAACGTCTGGCAGGCCGGATTGCTGGGTCTCTGCATGGGTGTTGCGGTTGTGGTGCTGACCGGTATTCCGCTGTTCTTCGCTGACCGTTTGACCGGTGGCACTGGCGTCGCGGGTGTCGCCGCGGCCACGACCGCCGGGAATGCCGCCGCCGTCCCTGCGTTAATCGCAGCGGCCAATCCGGTGTACGCGGAGGCGGCCAAGAGCGCGACCATTCTGGTGGCCGCCTGCGTCGTGGTCACCGCGATCCTCGCGCCGCTGCTCACCGCCGCCGTCGCCAAGCGTGTGCAGCAGCGCAGCCCCAACGTCGTTCCCGAGGCGGAGATTGAACCTCAAAAGCTGGAGGCCTTGCGATGAGGATGCTGATCATCGCTGACGATCTGTCGGGCGCGGCAGATTGCGCCATCGGCTTTGCGAGTGCGGGAATGCAAACGGTCGTCACGCTCGACCCCTTGAATGACAAGGCTGACGCTCAAGTGATTGCCGCCGATACGGACACTCGGCGCCTCTCACCGGCGCAGGCTGCCGAGCGCACCGTCGCCGCGTTCAAGGCACTGCATCAGCCCGGGCAGCGGCTGTACAAGAAAATCGATTCGACCTTGCGCGGCAACTGGGCGGCTGAAGTCGCTGCTCTGCAGCCGTTTGCGGGGCTGGCGATTGTGGCCCCGGCGTTTCCCGCTACAGGTCGTACGTTGCGCGGCGGTCGGGTGTTCGTGAATGGCCAGCCGCTGGAAACCACCGATACCTGGAAACTGGAAAACGCCGACCGTCCAGCCGATGTCGAAGCGATGCTTGTCACCGCAGGCCTGAGCACCGCGAAGCTTGACCTCGACACCTTGCGCGGCAACGAAGACGCACTCGCGCAGCACATTACCGAGGTCGCCCGCAGCGGCACGCAGGCGCTGATCGTCGATGCGCAAACTGAAGACGACTTGCTAACCCTCGCTCGCCTGACCGCGTCGATGGACCAGCCGCTGTTCTGGATCGGTTCGGGTGGCCTTGCTCGGGAAGTAGCCAGCCTTCCCGATTTCTGCGAAACACGCTTCGCAGCCATCGAATCCGACGCCATCGAAAAAAGTCAGGCGCCGATTCTGATACTCGTCGGCAGCCTCTCCGGCGTCTGCGAGCGGCAATGCGCACTGCTCAAGGAACGTGGTGGCGTCAGCGAATTGGTTGTCCCGCCCGAGGTTCTTCGCCAAGGCACAACCCACGGCGATTGGGCGATCTGGCAGGCGCGCATCGGCGAGCAGCTGGACGGCTGGAGTGACCTGCTGCTGCGCATCGGTCGCGATGAGGCGTTCGATCCCCAGGAGGGCGCGCAACTCTCGACGATGCTGGCCGTGCTGGTAGAACCGCACTTCGCCAAGGTCGGTGGCCTGATCGCCACGGGCGGTGAGACGGCGCGGGCCATATTGACCACTGTCGGGATCGACAGCCTGCAATTGCTGACGGAAATCGAAGCCGGCGTCGCCTACGCGCGACCGACCGTTTCCCGGCAGGGCCATCGTCCCGCAATTGTTACCAAGGCGGGCGCGTTCGGCAGCGATCACGCGTTGTACGCGGCATGGCAACACCTGAGCGACAGCGCCGATCACTCCTCGCCCAAACGCACACGAATCCAAGGACTCGAATGAACACTATGAGCAATTACCTCCCGATCATCGGCATCACCATGGGCGACGCCACGGGCGTCGGTCCGGAAATCATCGTCAAGAGCCTGACGCATGACGTCGTCTATCAACAATGCCGACCGCTGGTGATCGGCGATGCCCGTCGTCTTGAGCAGGCCAATGTCATCGTCGGCGGCAGCGCCAAAGTGCGCCGTATCGAGGACGCCTCCCAAGCGTTGTACGAGGCCGGCACCATCGACTGCATCGACCTCAATCTGATTCCCGACGACCTGCCGTTTGGCGAGTTGTCGCCCATCGCCGGTGACGCGGCCTATCAATACATCGCCCGTGCCGTGCAACTCGCCGAGGCCGATCAGATCGACGCGATCTGCACCGCGCCGCTGAACAAGGAAGCGCTGCACGCCGGCGGCCACAAGTACCCCGGCCACACCGAAATGCTCGCGCACCTGACCAATGTCGACGAAGTTTCCATGATGCTGGTGGCGCCGCAACTGCGGGTGATTCACGTCACGACCCACATCGGCATCATCGACGCGATCCGCAAGATCGAGCCGGGCCTGGTCCAGCGCACGATCGAGCGCGGCAACGCGACGCTGATCAAGGCCGGCATCGTCAAGCCGCGTATCGGCGTGTGCGGAATCAACCCGCATGCCGGCGAAAACGGTCTGTTCGGCTACGGCGAAGAGGAAGAAAAAATCATTCCTGCGGTGAAGCTGTTGCAGGAGCGCGGCCTCGACGTGACGGGCCCGTTGCCCGCCGACACGCTGTTCTTCCGCGCCGGACGCGGCGACTTCGATCTGGTGGTGGCGATGTATCACGACCAGGGTCACGGCCCGGTCAAAGTGCTGGGACTTGAAGCGGGCGTGAACGTGACCGTCGGCCTAGACGTGATCCGCACCTCGGTCGACCACGGCACTGCCTTCGATATCGCGGGCAAGGGCATCGCCGATGAACGCAGCCTGCTCGAAGCGCTGCGCCAGGGTGCGGAGCTTGCCACGCGACGGGGATGAGCTGCACGGGCGCGGTCGTGTAAGATCGACCACCGTCCACCGTGCGAGACCCGCCATGAAAGCATCCGACCGCCACCGCGCCATCCTCGATCTCGTACGCATTGGCGATGCCAACGTCGAGCAATTGAGCGCGGCGCTCGGGGTCTCGGAAGCGACGGTGCGGCGCGACCTGACCATGCTCGCCAAACAGCGACATTTGGTGCGCACCTATGGCGGCGCGACGGCGGTGGTGGGCGTTCATGAACCGGAAGCTTCACTGGAAGAACGCAAGACCAGCCAGTGGGAGCAGAAGGACGCTATCGCGCAGGCGGCCGCGGCTCACGTCCAGGATGGCGATACCGTCTTGCTCGACGGCGGCACCACCTGCGCCGCACTGGCCCATCATTTGTGCTCGCGACAAGACGTGCATGTGGTCACCAACAACCTGCTGGCCGTGATGACCCTGGCCAATGCGCCGGGCGTACGACTGACCTTGATCGGTGGCGATTTGCGCGGTTCGAGCATGAGCACCTTGGGACCGTTGGCCGAGTTGACGTTGAGCCGGTTGAGTGTCGACAAAGCCTTCCTCGGTGCTGACGGCGTCGTCGCGGAATTCGGCTTGTGCGAAGCGAGCGCGCAGCAGGCGTATCTCAAGGAATGCATCATCAAGCGGGCGGCGCAGATTGTGGTGCTGGCAGATACCGATAAATTGGGCCGCGCGAGGCAACAGCACTGGACGCCGATTGAGCGGGAGTGGCGGTTGATTACCGGCTCCACCGCAGATGAAGCAGCGCTTGCGCCGTTTTATGCGCTCAAGCAAATCACTGTGCAAACCGTGGACGTCGCTTGATTGCACCCATGTGGCGAGCGAGCTTGCTCGCGCTGGGCTGCGTAGCGGCCCCAAAAATCTGACAATCATTGCCGATTTTTGTGAGTGCTACGCACTCAAGCGGGAGCAAGCTCCCTCGCCACAGGTTTCTCCGATTCAAGACTCTCTTAAGTGAACAGCATTGCGACCGATTCGGGGCTTTTTTTGTCTGAAAGGGGCGGCGTTGCGGGTTTCATTGCGTGAGGGGTTCAGTGGGATTGTCCAGGTTCGAAACGGTTTTGTGCAAAAAGCCAGATTTATGATCGTTTTTGAGCAAGTAAAATCGTTTTTATGCGTTTGAGGTCAGTTCGACGGTGCCCAATTCAATAGCGGAGCTCAATTTTTATGTGCTATGAATGTTTGTTTTTATGCATTAGTACCGAAAAATAATCATTTTTATGCAGCGGGATCTGATTTTGATCGTTACTCTCCATTTGTAGTGGTTTGATTTGGCCGAGGTTTAAAAGGAGTGTGACGTGAGCGAGTTTCCCGTAGATCCCATCGGTGCTGCCTGGCTAGCAACGACATTTGACGTGCGGCCGATGGCACGGCTATCCGTGTTAAGTCAGGTCGGTAGTCGACGGTCAACTCAGGTCGAAGACGGGTTTCGTCTTGAGACCTTTACGGAAAACATGCGCCCCGATCCGGACTTTTCATCCCATCTGCAATTTCACCTGCGGCATGAAGTCCCGAACCTTGAGTTCTTGACCAGACTGTTTACCAAGGTGGGGCCTGCACCGGTACAAGGCTGGTTGAATGACGAGCCCACCGGCCAATATGCCCGCAGGTCGGCGTTCTTGTTTGAGTGGCTCACTGGCGAGCGGTTGCAGGCGCCAGAACCTATAGGCGGTAAGTATGTCGACGCCATCAACGCCGATCTGATGGTGGCGGCTTCACCTGAAAAGGCGGTGAAAGTGCCGCGTTGGCGAGTGAATGACAACCTGCCTGGCTCGAACTACTTCTGCCCAATTGTCGCCAAGACTGCAGCAGTCAAGTCAGCAGCGGACCTTGATGTGCCTCACCTCTTTGGCCAACTGACCGCAGAGTTTGGCGAAGCGCTTCTGCTGCGCGCCGCCGCATGGATGACGCTCAGGGAAAGTAAAGCCAGCTTCGCCATTGAAGGGGAGGCAGATCGTTCAACACGTATCCAGCGTTTCGCAGATGTGTTGGCGCGACGAACAGGTCAGGGCGAACTGCCGCTCACCGATGCTGCACTAGCTGAGATGCAAGAAGAAATCCTTGGAGCAGTGACCACACTGACACGCCTGGGGATTCGGCAATCTCCGGCGTTTGTTGGCGAAACTATCCGCTATCAGGAGATTGTCCATTATGTCGCTCCCCCGGAAAGTGATCTGGAGCGGATGCTGGAAGGCATTCGCATCTTTCTGAATCGTACTCAAGGGCAATCCCCAGTCATGCGCAGTGCTGTAGCAGCGTTCGCTTTCGTGTATATCCATCCGCTGGCCGACGGCAACGGCCGGGTCCATCGCTTCCTGATCAATGACATTTTGCGGCGTGATGGGGCCATTCCAGACCCGGTGATTCTTCCGATTTCAGCAGTTATCACCGACGACTCTGCTGAGCGGCGTCTTTACGACAGCGTGCTGGATCAGGTTTCAAAACCACTCATGCAGGGCATACGAGACCAGGTAGCATTCGCCAACACTCGTACGCAATATCCTGACGGCGTGGTCTCGAATATTGAATTCACAGGCCAGGATCAGGCCCGTCCGGTGTGGCGCTATCCGAACCTGGGGCCACACGTTGTTTTTATGTCTAACGTCATTCGCCGCACCATCACCGAACAGATGCGTGAAGAGTCGCGGTATTTGCGCAGTCACATAAGGGCCAGACAGGCAATCAAGGAGGTCGTTGAGATGCCTGATCCACAGGCTGATCGGCTCTTGCGATCCATAGAGCAGAACGAAGGGAAGCTGAGCAACGTATTGGCAAAGGAAATGCCTGTGCTGGCAAGGCCGGATATTTGGGCCGCCATTATCGAAGCTGTGGCTGAGTCGGTTCGGGGGGAGGAGCCGATAGACAGTAGCGTGAGTGATCGATATCACCCGAATCAGCCAGTGGGTCGATGACCGACTTACGCAAAAAGCCCCGAATCAATCGTTGTTCACTTAAGCGCGGCGTCCACATTTGTGGCGAGGGGATTTATCCCCGTTGGGCTGCGAAGCGGCCCCAGTGTCTTTTCAGACTAACTAAGTTGTCTGGATTACGACTGCTTCGCAGCCGAACGGGGATAAATCCCCTCGCCACAGGTTCTTATTCGACTGAAGAATGTCTTAAGTGAACAGCATTACGATTGATTCGGGGCTTTTCCATGTTTGCGGCGTAGGTTTATTTGACGATATTACTGGCTGCGATTGTTACCCGGTGCATCGAGCACCTTCGCTACGTCATCGATGATCGCCTTACTCATCTCCTGCAAAAAATGCGACGCCCAGGCATGCCGGTCGGTATCACGAACCATGGCGGCGTCAGATGCGAGAAGTTTGGCGATGTGGAGCAGATCTGAGGCGTGGGAGAGGGCCTGGATGATCGGGACACCGCCGTTGATGCGGAACAGCGGTTGGTTGCCGTGGAAGGAGAAAGGGGTGAGGCCGATGGTTTTCAGGTCTTGGGGGTTGGTCATTGGGCACCTCCGGTTTTTGGGCGGTGGTGGGCGTGACCCGGTGTAGTAGTAGCGAAAATTTTGAATAGATTGCGGGCATGCATAAGGAGAACTCCGGTTGGTTTCTGCATCGAATTCGAGTTCTCAGGCCCGGTCGCTGAATTGGCAGCGACGGTCTGAAGGTAGCTTGAGGGAGCAGGATGCGCAATCGTGGCTAGGTGGTGGCGTCGGTGTGGAATTGATTGGTTCGACAAGCAACGGCAACAGCGTAGAGATCGCTAGCTAGCATCAATCAGCGCTCGTTCTTCCAACCAAATCTCCTGAACAAACTGGTCCGTAATCGCATAAATTCCATGCCCGCGCCGCATGATGATGTTCTCGGCAACCAGTGCAATTACCACTGGCTGAATTTCTTCAACGCGCACCTCACGGCCGACGATCTTCGAATACTCAGCTGCAGCATCGATGGAAAAAATGCCCCGGGCATCACCTTCCGTTGACGCGATTTTGTTGAAAATAGCCTGAGCCAAACTACCTAGCAGCTCCACTTTTTCTAGTTCGATGCTGGCCGCCGCGGAGCGCAAAGTGCTAGCGATAACCGGTAAGAAAAGATCGGGATCGCCGTCTTGCTGCATGAGTTGTCTGAGCGCCTTGAGCATTTCCTCAGGCCGATTCCCCAAGGTATTGAATGCTTCGATGGCGACTTTGAGTGAAGGTAGCTTTTCTTTCTTCACCGTCGCAGCGAGCCGGTTAAGCAGGTATTCAACGTAATCCCCTTTTAGTACTGGATACGCTGTCGATGTCGCACCAGAAAACGCCTGGTTCCTCTTTGCCGTGAGCTCGCTGACTTGCGCCCTGTGCGATCCCGTTCCAATAAACAGAAAGTAACCCGGCGTATCGGGTCGAGGATTGATCGCATCACGAGCAGCTTTGAGTGCCAGAAGCAGCTGATTGCCATCGTCGGAAGAAATGGCATGCTGCACTTCGTCGATGATCAGCACCAAATCGGTTTTCGCTTGATCAACAACCTCTGTCAGCGCCTGCGCCAGCGTTGGCCCACCTGAGCTCCCGATGCTGTCGAGTTTGAAACCAAATTTGAATCCTGCAGCGCCTACATCAACACCGCTGACACGCTTAAGCATCTCGAGCAAACCAGAGCCTGGTGTTTGGAGCTGCTGCAGGGTTTTACGGATGGCGTCATGCACCAGTGCTGCTGGATTGGCCAGCGTGTCACTCCATAGGTCGACGTAAATGACCAGAGCCCCCTCTTCTTCCAACGCAGGGATGAGGTCGCTCCTCAGGAATGTCGTTTTACCGGTCCTGCGCAGGCCGGATAAAAACAGACCTGAGCGTAAACCTTCATCGAGCACACCCGGATTAAGAAGCTGGTTCGCCATCTCTTCAGCCAGTTCAGGGCGCTGAAAAATGCTGCTCATGCAATTACCTCTTTTTATGGATACGCCATAATTATTGGCCAGCCATAATTTAGCATAAAGACTGGGAACCGGCCTGAGCGCACTGCAATGCTGCAGGTTTTGGTGAGCGTTATGGCTGGGCAATAATTATTGCTCAGCCATAATTCTTCACAATTTGGATAAGCCTGCTGATACTTTGTTGCTCCACAGAGGAGAGATCAGATGGATGTTGAACTGCGCCAGTTTCAGAAGGATCTACTGGAGTCAGCGCGCGAAATGAATGCGAGCCGCGCCGTTCGGAGCTCTGAAGTTCGCCCGTGGCAAACAGAGGATTGCATTGAGGTGTACATGTCGTCGTCAGCGACACATCACAAGAACGTGTCGCCGAAACTGGAAAATAACGACACGTAAAAAACTGGACTACGGGGGGGGCTGATTCCTACAGATTAGTCATCGCCTGAAAGGGACCATCAGAGCTATTACTCCGCGCGCATATACATTACACCGCGTAACTAATGATGTTCCCGCCCCCACCTTTATCCCCTCCAGCCAACCCCATACATTGAACTCCAACGCCGACCCATTCATTCCGAAGGGAAGGTCACTTGGAGATTCCTCATGCCTTTCGTAAGCGTACGCATCACCCGCGATGGTGTTACCTCTGAGCAGAAAGCTCAGGTGATCGCCGAAATCACTGAAACCCTGCAACGCGTTCTCAACAAGGACCCGCACCTGACCCACATCGTGATCGAAGAAGTCGACACCGATAACTGGGGCTACGCCGGCATCACCACCACCCAGTACCGCAAGCAGCTGGCTGAGGCGGAGGGGAAGTCATGACCGCGACCGTCTCCATCGATTTCATCTCCGACGTGGTGTGCCCGTGGTGCGCCTTGGGCGCAACGGCGTTGGAGCAGGCGATCGAGAACGTTGCTGGTGAAGTCGCGGTGGAGCTGACCTACAAGCCCTTCGAGTTGAACCCGGATATGCCGGCAGTCGGCGAAAAAGCGGTTGAGCACTTGATGCGCAAATATGGACGAACCGCCGAAGACGTCGCCGCCGGCAAAGCGATGCAGATCGAACGCGGCGCGGCCATCGGCTTCAAGTTCGATCTGGAGAAGCGCAGCCACTTTTACAACACGTTTGATGCTCACCGGTTGTTGATGTGGGCGTTGCAGGAAGGGCGGCAGGTCGCACTGAAGAAGATCCTGCTGCGCGCTTACTTCACCGACGGCCGGAACCCGAGCGATCGCGAGACGCTGGTGGGTCTGGCTGCTGAAGCGGGACTGGATGCGGCGGCGGCTCAAGAGGTGTTGGCGTCCGGCGCGTTCGCCAAAGAAGTGCGTGAGCTTGAAGAGTTTTACCGCCAGCGCGGCATCAATTCGGTTCCGGCCATGGTGCTGAACGGTCGTCACCTGGTGTCCGGTTCGCAGTCGGTCGAGTACTACGAACAGATGTTGAGACAAATGGCGAAGGCCCCCGCCGAAGCCTGATTACTTACTTTTTCAAACCATCATTTATTAGTTGAGGTTCATCATGAGCAATTCGAAAAAAGTCATCGTCATTACTGGCGCCTCCCAAGGTCTCGGCGCAGGCATGGTCAAAGCTTTCCGTGATCTGGATTACAAAGTTGTCGCCACTTCGCGTTCGATCAAACCGTCCACCGACCCGGACATCCTCACCGTGGCGGGCGACATCGGCAATCCGGAAGTCGCCCAGCAAGTCATCTGTGAGGCCATCGCACGTTTCGGCCGCATCGACACCCTGGTCAACAACGCCGGGATCTTCGTTGCCAAGCCGTTCACCGCGTACACCGCGGAAGACTACGCCAACGTGCTGTCGGTGAACCTGAACGGCTTCTTCTACATCACCCAACTCGCGATCAACGAGATGGAAAAACAAGGCAAAGGCCACGTCGTCAACATCACCACCAGCCTGACAGACCACGCGATTGACGGTGTGCCGTCGGTACTGGCTTCGCTGACTAAAGGTGGCTTGAACGCGGCGACCAAATCCTTGGCCATTGAATACGCCAAGCGCGGGATTCGGGTGAATGCGGTGTCCCCAGGCATCATCAAGACGCCAATGCATGGCGAAGAAACCCACGAAGCGCTGGGCAATCTGCACCCGGTCGGGCATATGGGCGAGATCAGCGACATCGCGCAGGCGGTCGTGTATCTGGACAGCGCCAACTTTGTCACTGGCGAGATCCTGCATGTGGATGGTGGGCAGAGCGCGGGTCACTAAGACCTGATCTGTCCCCAGCGCCGTCGATCAATGTCGACGGCGTTTTCATTGGAGAGCACACCATGAATGCCCACGTTCACAAGGTTTTCCTGATCACCGGGGTCAGTTCAGGCTTCGGCCTGGCTTTTTCACAAGCAGCGCTGGCGGCGGGACACACGGTGGTGGGGACGGTGCGGCGCGAATCCGAGCGTGCTGCGTTCGAAGCACTGGACGCCCGTCGCGCCAAAGCGTTCGTGCTCGACGTCACCGATTTCCCGGCGATTGAGCCGCTGGTGGCCGATATTCTGCGCGAGGTGGGCCAGATCGATGTGTTGGTGAACAACGCCGGTTATGGTCATGAGGGCATCCTCGAAGAGTCACCTCTGACCGAGATGCAGCGCCAGTTCGACGTTAATGTGTTTGGCGCGGTGGCAATGATCAAGGCAGTTCTGCCCGGTATGCGTGAGCGGCGCAGCGGGCATATCGTCAACATCACCTCCATGGCCGGCTTCATCACGTTGCCGGGCATCGCCTACTACAGCGGCAGCAAATTCGCCCTCGAAGGCGTGAGTGAAGCGCTGGCCAAAGAAGTGGAAAGTCTGGGCATCCACGTGACCGCCCTGGCGCCGGGCTCGTTTCGGACCGAATGGGCGGGGCGTTCGATGATCCGTTCGAGTCGCACATTGAGTGAGTACGACGCGGTGTTCGATCCGGTCCGCAAGGCGCGTGAAGAAAAAAGTGGCAAGCAGGCCGGCGATCCGCACAAAGCGGCCCAGGCATTGTTGACCCTGGTGGCTGCGCAAAAGCCGCCGGTTCATCTGTTACTGGGGAAGGATGCTGTGAGGCTGGTGCGCGAAAAGATTGCGTATCTTCAGGCGGAAATCGACGCTTGGGAGCACCTTTCGGAATCGACCGAGTTCGACTGATCGAAACTCTGGTCGCATAGAAACTCAAACCCCGGGAACAACAAAGCCCTCGTATTTCTACGAGGGCTTTGTTGTCGTGCCGTATTTTTATTCGAGGAGCCATTGCGGTTGACGTTTCCAATCACTTGGAAAGCCCATAAGGCTCAAATTCGTTGATTCCAGATGGTCCATGATTTCTTCGAGACGAGGCTTCCAAAGGCTGTCTGGACTTATCAAGTCGGTTAGATACGCGAGTATTGTCAATACAATATAAAGCCGTTGCTTCGGCTGAGGTCTGTCGGCTGCTGCGTTTGGGATATTCCACTCTTTCGGAAGCGAAGGTCGAATTGAGAGTTCTCTGTTCCATAGTCGCGAGTGGTGTGCGCAGCAGTTTCGTATGAAGGTCAGGGTGTGGAGCCAAGAAGCCAATGCATCGAATGGCAAGCGGAATCTGGCCGCAATAGCTTTCTTGTCGGCACTTCTGCCGATGGCATTAAAGAGGGTGGATACCGTTCCGAGGCTGAGTTCTTCAAGAATCGCCCATGCGGGCGGTAGTTCAGGAAGGGCATAGGTCGCGCCGTAGTACCGAAAATAGTTATCGCGCATACGGTTTTCGATCCTCTGTTGCTGAAGCCCATCTTCCTGTCGACCTCTTTTGATGCGATCAATCTCACGTCCGAATTTTTTTCGTTCTTTGCTCAACTGCTCGCGAAGGGGACGTAGTAGCTCGCAATGCGAGTAGGACGAGGAGAATACGGAAGCATCAGCAATCCAATCGGGTCCATATTTGGGGCACATGTGGTTACTGATGGTTGCTCGTATGGCAACTTCGACCCGCTCAATGGCATCCATGGTTATGCGCCGCAAAGAGCCATCGAACCGATAAATGTCGACTACCGCTTTCAGGGTGCTATCCGACTTGAAGGTGTGATCCGGCCCTTGTTCCTGAAAGGGACGCATATAGGGGCTCAGACGAAACAGCGTGACCACTTCGAGGAAGCGCATGGCCCTGTCGTCGTTGGCGACTTGTAGGCCTCGTTGCTTTAGCAGTTCCAATTGCTGTTCTACGCTGAGAGCCGGTTTGTCAAAGGGCCTCATGTAGCTTTTCTCCAGGCAAAAAAAACCCGCACGATTTGAGCTTGCTGACTGAGTCAACCTAGGCTTGGCGGGTATGTTGGGGTGCATTATAGGTAGACGTGAGAGCCCGTCAACGTTGCACTGACGTGAAATTGTAACGGGTGGGCGTACAGGCACTGTCGAGGACAATGGTCTTGTCGCGGCAATCTGGCGACGTCCAGGGAGTTGATTTCCACACCCCAGAAACAACAAAGCCCTCGTATTTCTACAAGGGCTTCGTTTTGTATGGTGCGGCACCAGGAGTCGAACGATTTCATAAGCTATTGAATTAGCTGTTTAATACTTAAAGACCTGTGCGACTCTACCTCTAAAACTACCTCAAGGTCCTCGTACGCCTGAGGATCTTGCTTGACGTGACTAATGGCGAATGGCTGGAGTCGACCCCACAGCGGCCGGTCATTCGTCTACGGAAGTGGGGTCGTTGAAGTGTCTACCGTCAACCACGTTAGAGTTAGAGTAGGTCCATGGTGGTCTTGGAATCAGCCATACGGTAGCCCATCGCTTTGTAACCCGCCTGGCGCTTATCCCACATCCTCAGCAGCGCGACATTACCCTCGTCAACGAAGTCGATCACTCGCACGTCGGTCTTATCGGCGTGCGTTCGATGCAACCGCCCCGCATATTGCTGAAGGATTCCTTTCCATGAGATGGGCATTGCCAGCACCAGCGTGTCCAACGGCGGATGATCGAAGCCTTCACCTACTAGTTTTCCTGTTGCCAGCAGCACTCGTGGAGCATCAGGGGGAAGGGACTCAAGCTCATGCATACGGGAAATCCGCTGTTTCTTAGGCACTCGCCCATGAAGCGTGAAAAGGTTATGCACGCGCTGCTTCAATTCTAATTCAAGGGCATCCACATGTTCCGTCCGCTCCGTTAGCACTAGAATTTTTCTACCCTCGTTGTACGCCAGCTCAATCTCCGAGACGATTTTGGCTGTCCGCTCAGAGTCGTCGGCTAGACGCCGAAAAACGTCCTGAATCCCAAAGCCGTCGGGGACCACTATTGGTTTGGGCAGCAATCGAGGCACGACAGATAGGTCATGGGGCGCACTCGCTGGTCGAGCAGCAGAATGTCGGATCGGTCCGCACTGCATGAAAATAATGGGCTGCTGCCCATCTCGGCGCACTGGGGTTGCTGTGAGTCCCAGTATGTACCGCGCGCTCGCGCTCCTCAGTCGTGCCTCGAATGACACTGCTGATAGGTGATGACACTCATCAACGATGATCTGGCCGTAATTTTTTACCTGATCGCTGATCTCGCCTTTTCGCGATAACGACTGCATTACGGCAATGTCGATGATGCCGGTAAGCTTCGCTTTTCCGCCCCCAAGAGTACCAACGACACCATTCCCGACTCCCAAGAACGCCTGCAAGCGCTCTTGCCACTGCCTTAACAGTTCCGTCCGATGCACAAGCACCAACGTGTTAATGCCACGTGCGGCAATCAACGCAGCAGCACTCACCGTTTTACCGAAAGCTGTCGGTGCGCAGAGGATACCGGTGTCATGACTTAGCATTGTGCTGACAGCAGCCTCTTGGTCAGAACGCAGGGTCCCGAGAAAGCTCACGTCGATGGGGTCGCCCGCGAAGCGTTCGTCTTTAAGAATAGGGGTAACCCCGTTTTCCTCTAAAAGCTCCAGCGCAGCATCCAAACAGCCACGTGGTAACGCAATATGTTTGGGGAAGTTCTGGGCACAGCCGATAATCCTTGGCTTGTTCCACACTGACATGCGCATGGCCTGAGCTTTGTAGAACTCAGGATTTTGAAAGGCAGCGAGCCGGACAAGCTGGTTTGCCAATGGCTGTGGCAATTCCGACTTTTCAAAGTAAATTAAGTTAGCCAGCGTGATGTTGACAGCAGCAGGCAACGGGCATGTCAATTTACGTGATCTCGATTCACGATCTTTCCAAGGTTCTGCATCACCTTCGTCATCGACATAGGCGACCCCTAGAGGGTCCCGATTACCCATCGCCTGGATAATAACGGGCTGGATATCTTCTGGACTCATGCGCTGAATCGATGCCAGGAAGGCCCATTGATCAGGATGAGGCTCAAGCGAGTCGTTTACAAAAACGCTATTGTTTTGGGCCCTGGCCCGCTTTTGTAAAGGGAGCGCGATGAGATTTCCAAAGCCGCCTTTGGGCATATAGTCCTGGTTTGGAAACAGTCGATCATAGGAGCTGAGCGCCAACTGGCGGGTGCGCTCACAGGCATGACTGATGATTGCAGCACCGAGGCGGCGCGCATCGCAGGCAGGAACATTACGCTCAAAGAAAATCCAGCCATGAGCCCCTTGGCCTGAGCGCGATATTTCCAGCGCCACCGGGACGTTCAGCTCATGGCATGACTGCACAAAAGCTTTGGAATCATCACGCCATTCGGCCTCATCGAAGTCGACTGCCAAAAAATAACAAGTGTCATCAGAGAGTAGGGGGTAGATACCAACGACCACTTCGCCCGCCAGATGGCGATAGACCACCTCATCGGTCAGCGGAAGCAGCTGGCGGTTACCGCAGTCGCCACATTTAATTCGGGGCTTCTCACAAACGCCAGGCCTCCATTCGTTTGCGCAAGCGGGTGCGTATCCTGATTTGCCTGCCTTGCTTTCCCAGCGGATGGGATAAACGTCCGTCCTACCACGAAACAAGCTTCGGAATAGGGCAAGCTTTCCATCAGTATCGAGTTGCTGTGATTGTTCTGCTTGGACAATCGCTATCTTGACTGGCTCAGCAGGCGGGCGCCATTCGATGCCATGAGCATCCAGCAAGGCAACCAATCTTGCATTCTCAGCCCTTAGCTTCGCCACCAGACTAGTGTCTATCACCGCCTTCAGCCTCTACGTCTCAGGTGAAGCCTGTAGCCTCGAGCTACAACCCTCAGTCCATCAGTAAAACATAGAGGTTATCAAACAACAGAGGTTAGGTTCAGGGGCTCAAGAGGTCCGCCCTAATCCCAATCAAATTGTTGGCTGGATCAATCTGCCAGTTAGGGATACAGAGCGCGCAGTTGCTGGCATTCGGCTAACGTTGAAAATTCCAGGATTTTCCTAGGCGCAGAGTGATCAGGCTTGTGGTCAGCAGGTAGTAGTAGCGCGTCGATTTCGAGTTTGAGTTCATGTGGTGGTTCAAAAACCAAACGAGATGCTTTCTTTGCCATGTCCATGGATTATCTCGGTTCCAGCGTTCAGAAATGGCTGCTTGAATAGTCTTGGCCTGGCGGATGTGACGTTCTCGTGTGGCATGTGCTCCAGTCAGTGCCCCAGCCAAGAAGATCTCCATATCGAATGGTTTATTCATACCCGACCACCGATGTACGCCGATACCACGTCGATTCGACCGTGTCCCAGCTCATAGCTGATTTGTAAGCGTGCCTCTCGATCCAGGCGTGGATCGAGGCGCCTGCCCCTGCCACCGTTGATGGGCGCTAGGTGATGGGTGATCTGCTCATAGCGTTCGCATGCATAAGCCGCGCGCAATTCGTGGAAGCCTTTGAGGTTGTGCGTATGGAGGATGTTTCGGGCGGGGCGTATGACACTCGGTTGGAAATCGAGGTAGCTCTCGTTCGGTGCCAGCAGGTTGCGGCTACCGTCGGGAGAGACCTGTTCGGCGTACCTGAGCGCTTTGCGAATATGGTCATCCACCCTGATCCAACGAGGTGCGGTTGCGCCGCTGCGGCCACCTTTAGTGCCATCCTGGATGTTGATCTTGTCGTAGTGTTCGGCTTCTCTTCGCAGGCGCGGAAGGTCGGCCAAGATGGCCTCGCGCAAGCGCATGCCGGTGGCTCGCGCCAACTGGGCGATGGCCGCCGCACGCGGCATTTGGTGTTCGCAGAGCACGTCGACGATCCGCTTCACGTGTTCGCGGTCTTGGCCTTGCGGCACCGAGCGACGAACACTGTTCCGCCGCATTTCCAGCGTATTGCTCGGACTCGGCACTTTCACATACTGATCACCGCGAAGTGCGGCCATGGTTCGGTTTACGCTGGACAACCGGTTTTGCGCGGTGGCGATGCTGATAGCGCCTTGTTCAACTTGGTGACGCAGATGACCGGCGTAGTCCAGCAAGGTCCGCCAATCAATTTGCCTCGCATCGTTAAACCCGGGCCCATCCTCAGACCGACACCATCGTACAAATGCCAGCCAACGATCACTGTGCGCTTTGACGGTCCCGTAATGCCCTCCGCCGAACATGTCTTTCAACGCCTGCGGCCCGGCATAACTCAATTGCCGGCCATAGCCAAAATTACGCCCGTCACGTTTACCTACCAGTGCCATGATCGAACTCCTCTTGAAGCCAAAACGTTTCAAACCTTCCTCACGTCATCCCGCCACGAATGTTGAGTGTTATCAGGGATCAAGGCCCCTGCGACCTGTGAGGGTTGTCCCCTAACGCGGGACTGGCGGCTCTTTACAACCGGGAGCTTGGGCATCTCATGATCCGGCCTCCTGAACACTTCCAAAGAAGTGGGCGGGTGGAGGCTGCGCTGGCTGACGAGACCAGCGTCGCGAGATCCTGAGTTGGGTGAAGGCAGTGATGCGATGACCGGGGCATGCCTGACTGTCAGTCAGGTGCAGTCCGTTCCTTGGACTGCGGCACCATCATCTGCATCGCTGTTGTTGGTTACTTCGGTGTTTGTCACGCCGATTGTCACGAGGGGGAGTGCCGCAAAGCCTTGTACGAGTTGGGCTGCAGCAGCGGTAGGAGCGCCCGTCTCTTTCCGGGAGAAAGAGACGGGCGCAGGTTGGCGCAATGAAATGGCCAAGCGAATAGGTTGCTGCAGGGCAGCTATAAAAGGGTATGAGTTGCCGCAGTGGCACTCTGGTAGAAGTGGGCATCCATCACATCGCTGTGACCGTGCGAGCCGCCGGACGCTAATCGCACTTTGGGGGAACCACCACGGTATGGCGTAGCCTTAAAGGTTCTGGCTACCTGGGTTGCTGTCAACGACAGCGCTTTGCCCGATCTTTTCTACGCCTGTGGATAATTTGGGTCAAGGCTCGAATTTTCGGGAGTACTGCGGCTGTGGATGAAATTATCCACCGGTGGAAATCCGTGGTTTTCCACAGACAGTTGGATGAGCTTTAGATTTTTTAAGTGAGGTCCATCCAAGCAGGGCGGCTTTGCAGCCCTGTTTGGATGGACCCGCGTGGACAAACGGATCATCGAGATTTCGAGAACGTACGCTTACTTTGCTGCGCCGCGATTGGCTTTTGGCCGTGTGACATTCGTGCAGAGTCGTGAGTGACATCCTCCTGCTGATTCGTGACAGGGAATCGGCTCCACCAGTTCATGATCAGTCTCCGCTCGTCGAGTTGCGTGCGACTATGGAAGACTGAGTACAATCCCCGCACGTATGTCTTTTCTTCGACCTTTTGCAGCTACGTGAAGCAGGCTGATCATTTAGGAAGTCTTTGATGTCACTCAATCCCCACACCCTTGAAGACCTGCCCTCGCTGGTTGAATCTGTCGAGCTCGAATGCAAGCTCGCTCAGGGGCAGGATGGGAAGGGAGAGTTGCCTAAGGATTTCTGGTTAACCTACTCCGCTTTTGCTAACACTCAGGGTGGGGTAGTACTGCTTGGCGTGCGCGAGAAGGATGGGCAGTTCAGCGTTGCAGGCCTATCAAATATCGAGAAAGTACGTACTGACCTGTTCAATACCCTCAACAATCCGGCCAAGGTCAGTGTCAATCTGCTGACTGACCGGGAGGTGGTCGTCAGAGAGTTGGAGGGCAAGCAGGTACTTGAAGTGAAAATCCCGGCGGCTTCGCGTAAGCAGAAGCCGGTATTTCTCAATGGTCAGCCGCTAGGTAACACTTATCGTCGATTACATGAGGGTGATCGGCGTTGCTCTGAGGAAGATGTTCGCCGCATGTTCGCAGAGCAAGTGGAGGACTGTCGGGACGAGCGGATTTTGCCAAATTACGACTTCGCAGACATCGATCCGGACAGTCTGCGTATCTACCGCCAGATGCTTAGCGACATAAAGCCAGGCCATCCAGCGCTGGAGCACCAAGGGATTGAGTTTCTTCGACAGATAGGCGGCTGGCGAAAGGACCGAGCGAACGGAGTCGAAGGGCTGACTCTGGCAGGTTTACTGATGTTCGGACGCTGGCTTTCGATCCAAGAGAGTGTGCCGCATTACTTTGTGGACTATCAGGAGCGGCCGCAGGCCAAAACAGAACTACGTTGGGTGGATAGACTCGTCCCTGATGGAACCTGGTCAGGAAATCTGTTTGATTTCTACCGGCGGGTTTATCGCAAGTTGGTTGAGGACCTAAAGGTACCGTTCGCTCTCAAAGGTGATCAGCGCCAGGATGACACACCGGTACATGAAGCTCTGCGCGAGGCTTTGGTTAATACCTTGGTCCATGCGGACTATACCGGGCGGGTTTCTGTGTTAGTCGTGAAGCGTCCTGACTTGTTTGGCTTTCGCAATCCAGGCGGCTTACGTTTACCCCTTGAGCAGGTGTTGCAAGGTGGTACCAGCGATTGCCGGAACAGGCTAATGCACCAAATGTTTCTTCTTATCGGTCTTGGCGAGCGTGGTGGTTCTGGGGTTCCAAAAATCTACAGTGGGTGGCGCAGCCAGCATTGGCGACCGCCAGCCCTTTATGAAAAGCCCGAGCCCGAGCAAACCCTTCTTGAGCTTCGCATGTTGGACTTGCTTCCTGAAGGGGTGGTGGAGCAGTTACGAGAGCGATTTGGGGTTCGTTTCGAGAGCTTGGAACATACTGCCAGGTTGATTTTGGCCACGGCCGCGATTGAGCGGGTGGTCAGCCATAATCGTCTCCTTGAGATTTGTGATACTCATGCTCATGACTTGAGCCAACTGCTTGCGCGGTTGGTACGCGAGGGATTCCTTGTGCCCGACGGGCGCTCACGGGGCATGATTTATCACCTGCCGGGTGAGCAACTGCCTACGCCGGAGCAAGTGTTCGCAGGTCCGCTACAGAGCTCCGAACATTACGCCGGCAGCTCCGAACATAACGGGGCTAGCTCCGAACATAACGCAGGTAGCTCCGAACATAAGGTCGAGCTGGATATGCAGCGAAACGATGATGGCTGCTTGTTGAGCGATCATATTGACGCGCCGCTGATCGATGCTTTGGACAGGCTTGATGCAGGGTTTCGAGAAAAGCTCGAAATACTGGCTGAGGAGCCGCGCAATCGAGAGCGCATGCAAAAGGATCGTATGCAACAGGTGATTATCACCCTATGCAAGGAGCACTATCTGACGCTCAACGTGTTGGCTAATTTGGTAAAGCGCAGTCCAGATGCCCTCCGTCAGCAGTACCTGAATGGAATGGTGAAAAGTAGGCAGATTCAGTTGGCATTTCCGTCCAAGCCGACTCATGAAAGGCAGGCGTACAAAGCGTACGTTGGTGGGCAGGACGAGGAGTAGGCTAACGGCCTACTCCCTCAAGCGGCTTTTCGCCTTGAGCCGCGTGACGTTCGTCCCGGTCTGGTTTGCAAACTCGTGTGGAGTGACATGCTCCTGCTGGTTGGCCTCTAGATACCGGCTCCACCAGTTCATGATCAGCCTGCGCTCCTCGATGAACTCTGCCTTGTGGATGTAAGCAGCTCGGACGTTATTCCGCTCCTTGTGGCTCATCTGCCTTTCAATGGCGGTCTCGGACCACAGTCCTGATTCAATCAGCGCGCTACAGGCCATTGAGCGAAAGCCATGGCCGCAGATTTCGGTTTTGGTGTCGTAGCCCATCTTTCTGAGTGCGCTGTTCACCGTGTTTTCAGACATGGGTTTCCAGGGCTTGGCATCGCCTGCAAACACCAGGTCGAATTTGCCGGTGAGGGCGTGGATCTGTTCAAGTAGGGCCACGGCTTGCGGCGATAAGGGTACAAGGTGGATGTCCCCGGCCATCTTCGTACCCCTTGTTGAAAAGGGAACGCCGTCCAGCGCAGGTCGAGTGTCCGGTATCTCCCAGGTGCCGCGCTTGAGGTCGAACTCGCTCCAGCGGGCGAAGCGCAGTTCGCTGGAGCGTACGAACACATGCAGCGAGAGCATGACCGTCAGCCGGGTAAGTGCGCGGCCTTTGTAGGTGTCGATACGTTCCTGCAATTCAGGCAGACGCGATAAGGGTAGAGCGGGGCGATGAATCACTCTCGGGGATTTGATCAAGCCTTCGAGGTCGTAGGCAGGGTTTGCGCTGATCTGCCGTGAACGCTTCGCCTCGCGCATGATGCTTTGCAGGTAGTTTTGTACCCTTAAAGCGACGTCAATCGTGCCGCGCTTCTGGATCGCTTCCAGAGGTTGCATCAGGTCATGGGTGTCCAGATCGACAATGGAGCGAGCGCCGATCAGCGGGAAGACATGGGTTTTGAGGCGGCTCAGAACGGTCTTGGCATGGCCCGGTGCCCATTTGGCAGACATCGCCTTGTGCCAGTCCAGTGCGGCGCTTTCAAAAGTTCGGCCTTTGATTGCGGCCTGCGTCTTGGCTTGGTGTTTGGTCTCTATGGGGTCGACGCCTTTCGCCAGCATCCGCTTGACCTCCAGGCGCTTGTCGCGCGCATCGGCGAGGCCGACCACGGGATAGCTGCCGAACGAGGTCAGTCCTTCGCGTCCATCAGGTTTGACATACCTGAGACGCCAGCCTTTACGGCCATTGGGTTGGACTAGAAGGTAGAGGCCGTCGCCGTCGAAAAGCTTGTAGGCGCGGCTGGTGGACTTGGCTGAGCGGCAAGCCGAATCGGAGAGTGGAGCAGTGGTGCGCGACATAAGGGTACTCCCCCTTTATCGAATTACCTTACCCCTAACATTACCCCTAAAACGGCTGGAATCCACCAGATTTTGACGTAACCCGACAGAACCCCAAAACGAAAAAACCCGCCAGAAGGCGGGTTTTTCGGGGGTTCCAGAGATTTTGAAAGCCTTCTCTGGAACCTTGTATGGTGCCGGCACCAGGAGTCGAACCCGGGACCTACTGATTACAAGTCAGTTGCTCTACCAACTGAGCTATACCGGCGTGTTGGGCGACGATTATAGCGATTGGGTTGGTTCTGTAAACCCCTGAATTCAGACTATTTTTGCGTAGACGTCAGGCCCGCCCCGCGGACGCTTCTGCGGGGCCGGCCAATGCGATTGCTTTAAAGCGTTACACGCCGTTTTTAACTGCGTTGATCAAGTCCTGACTCAGTACCTGCGCGGGCGCCACTTGCACGCTTTGGGTGTAGAACGGCGGCAGGTTCTGGGCCAGTGTCGACAAGGCTTGCGGGGTGGTATTACCCGGCAGCAACACGTATTGCAGGTTGGACGGATAGCTTTGCGGCACGGGGCCTTCCATGGTCGAGCCGTACGCGCCGAAGGTCATCACGGCCTGCGGGGTGGTGGGGTCGGGGGCGTAGAGGAAGACGAAGGTGCCGTACTTCGGATGGGTCAGGTATTGGCCGGCCTCGGCGCGCACGACGGGGTCGGGGTCGTTCATCAGGGTCCAGCGCATGACCGCATAGCTGCGGGTGGTTTCCATGAACGCTGTACGAATCGGCGACTGGTTCTCGACGCCTCCCAGGCACACCAGCAGGTTGCCGAACGGATCGATGAGGGCCACCGAGTTGAACACCGGGCTGTGCTGTGCGGTTTGTAACAGTGGTGGCGCGAGTTCTGCGCCTGGGTCACGCGGGTTCGCCGATTGCACGGTCAGCGCAAACGGGCTGAGCGCAGTCAGTGCCTGGCGGACTTTGCTGTTGGCCGGGAGGTTTGCCGGGTTTTGCAGTTGATCCGGTGGCAAACCGCTGTTGTTGCTGGCCTCGCGCACGGTGTTGACGCTGGCGGAGAAAATCGAGCTGGTGAGGAAGTAAGCCGCCGAGTCGATGGTCTGGCCAGCAAAAACCGGACTGGTCGAGCCCTGATAGGGCCGGCTGACCGGCGCCGCAATCGCGTAGTAACCCCAGGTGGCCTGCGCCTGTTGGCGGATCTGCGGCGGTAGCGACGGAAAGGTGAACTGGCTGTTGTAGTTGATGCCTGCGTAGTCATCGATCGCACTGACGGCGACGTTAAATCCTGCAGTCAGCAGCGAACCGGCGCACATGGCACACGGGTCTAGCGTGGTGACGACGGTCAACTGATTGGGCGGTGGCAGGTTCAATGGCGCGACGTTTTCGTAGTACCAGTCCACCAATTGCCGCTCGCCGTGGGCGGTCGGGTCATGAGGTAGAAAGTACGTGGTGCCGCTGCCGGGGAAAGGCATCAGCACGTTGTTATGCAGCGCGGCGATGACCTCGCCCGTTGCATTGTTGATGATGGCGCCGCCCACCGCGAAGGTTTGTTGCAGCGCAGCATCAATGGCTTGGTTGGCGACGGTATCGACGGCTTCCTGCGCACTGTTCAATGTGCTCATGATTTTCCCAGCTCCTTGCTGTTTGAACGCCAGGAAAATCTGGCGCTTGGCAAAGATAGTTGAGGTTTCGCAGGTCGTTATGCTGTTTTGCCTTAATGCTTATGCACAACGGGATCTGTACCGCACCTGCTTAAAGGCAAATTTGTGGACCCGTTCTCATTTGCTCGCAAATACCTGTTTTCCCGCTTTTTTTATAGGTGTACGAAAATTGAACAGTTGTGTTTCTAGCCCGAAACAGCCGTATATATTGGATCCACGATAATTTCATCAACAGAGTTATCCACAGGTTGAGGCGTTTTAAGGGCGCTCAGCGAGGATCAGGAAATTACGCGGGGTGAGCGTGCTTTCGCAGAAGGTGCCGAGGCGAACCGCATACCCTTGCTCGGAGAGGAAAAGGGCTCGATCAAGTACCAGCCACAGCTCCAGCGGGCGTCGGAAAAGTCCGCGCACTAGCTCCAAATTGCGTACTTCAGCCAGTCGCTGCCAACCGGTAGCTTCGAGCGCTGGCCAATCTTGCGGTCCCGTTGTGGATAACTCCTTGAGCGCGGCCAAATGATGGCAGTAATCGGCAAAGGATTTATCCAGCCAGGCACTGGGGAGGGAAGGGGTGGGCAGGTACTCGTCAACGCCGCGCAGTTGCCGTTGTAGCAGGTCGAAGGCCAGGCGCCGGGCCATGGAGGTGTCACGCTGACGTCGGACGCGAGCGCCGGCAGTGACGGTTTCGTTCATCGGCAGCGAGAGATCTTCGAGCGATAGTTGTAGGTCGGATCGCATGCCCGCAGAGGAAAGCGTCTGATACTCGCTCACGCTGATCCGGTTGTAGCAGCAAGGGGCGATGGCCAGCTGCTTGCAGCCGGTGGCGCTCGCGAGTTGCATCAGCCGCACATGAAGATCACCGCAGGCGTGCAGCGCTACTGGCGTGTGGTCAGCCTTCAATAAAGAGGCCGCCCCCGGCGCGAGCACGTCTTGCTCGACGTGAAGCGCATGCAATTGATGACGCTGACTGAGTGCCTGGCCATTGGCGACCAGCGCCGGGTCATATTCCAGGCAAGTGAGCTGCTGACCGGTTTGTAACAGGCGTCGCCCCAAGTGGCCCTTGCCTGAACACCAATCCAGCCAATGTTTCGGCGACTCAGAAAATTCCAGCCGACTGGCAAACGCCTCGATTTGCTGCCACTTGCGCCCCGGCACATCGACGTTCAGCCGATGGCCAGCGGCTTCGAGTGCATGAGGCGGCAATTCACCTACAGCGCTCAGCTCAAGGGAAAACGCCGCCAGTGAAGCGAATGGCTCCGGCGCCTCCAGAAGAGCGGGTTGGTTATGAGCATTTTCCGCATCGTCCAATGACCTGCCGCGTAGCCATACAGACAACTCGGGGTAGGACGCTTCCCACGGAAGCCGCAGATGAGTAAACGGACGAGGCTTCCATAACGCCTGATGCTCGATCAGAAAAGCATCCAGCGCCGTGAAGCGGGCGAGTAGGGCCTCGCCCGTCAGCACGTGGGAATCAACGCCCTTGGCAGGCATCGACGCGCAGCCAGCGCTCCAGCAGCTTGAAGCCGCGAACCAGCACGTAGGCCATCAACAGATAGAACATGCCCGCGGCGAAGAAGATTTCAATCGGCAGGTAGGTCCGGGCAATGATGGTGCGAGCCATGCCGGTCAGTTCCAGCAAGGTCACGGTGCTGGCCAGGGCGCTGGCCTTGAGCATCAGGATGACTTCGTTGCTGTAGGCCGGAAGGCCGATTCGCGCGGCACGGGGCAGGATGATGTAGACCAGCGCCTTGGCCCGGGACATGCCCAAGGCTCGCGCCGCTTCGATCTCGCCCGGCGGAATCGCCTGGATCGCACCGCGCAGGATTTCGGCGATGTAGGCCGCGGTGTGCAAGGTCATGGTCGCCGTGGCGCACCAGAACGGATCGCGCAGGTATGGCCACATCGAGCTGTTACGGATCGCGTCGAACTGCGCCAGGCCGTAGTAGACCAGGAACAGCTGAACCAGCAACGGCGTACCACGGAAAAAGAAGATGTAGCCGTAGGGAATTGCCCGCACGTACCAGAGTCGCGACGAGCGCGCGATGCCCAGCGGAATTGCCAGTAGCAAACCGGCGATCACGGCGATGGCCACCAGTTCCAGGGTCAGTGTCGCGCCCTGAGCCAGTTTCGGCAGCCACTTGATGATGACTTCCCAGTTCATTGGGTGCTCCTCGCGAAGCCGCGAGCGGCGCGTTTTTCCATGAAGTACATGCCGGACATGGCGAGAACCGTCAGGCCCAGGTACATGAACGCGGCCACCATATAGAAGGTGAACGGCTGCTTGGACACGGTCACGCCGATTTGCGCGTGACGCATGATTTCTTCCAGGCCGATGACCGATACCAGCGCGGTGTCTTTCATCAGGATCATGAACAGGTTGCCCAAACCGGGCAGGGCGATGCGCCACATCTGCGGCATGATCAGTTTGGTGAAGATACGGAATTTCGACAGGCCCAACGCCACACCCGCTTCGCGGTGACCTTTGGGGATGGCCAAAATTGCACCACGAAATACTTCCGTGGCGTACGCGCCGAAGCACAGCCCCAGTGCAATCACGCCAGCGGCGAAGGCATTGAGTTCGAGGTCGGGGTTGCCGAAGAACTCGCCCAGGGCACGCATCAGGTTGACCGTGCCGAAGTAGATCAACAGCACCCAGAGCAATTCGGGGATGCCGCGAACCAGGGTTGAATAAGTGCCGCCAAGCCATTGCAGCGGCTTGTACGGGGAAGTCTTGGCCAAGGCGCCGAGCAGACCGAGCACCAGCCCCAGGCACAAGGCCGAGAGTGCCAGTTTCACAGTCATCAGCGCGCCAGCGGCGAGCGCCGGGCCGAATCCGTAGAGATCGATAGTCATGGATTTCTTTTCAAATCACGCAGGCAATACCAAGGACTGGCGCCGTCAAATAACGGCACCGGCCCGGCAGGTCAGAATCAATAGATGCTGAACGGGAAGTACTTGTCGTTGATCTTTTTATAGGTGCCGTCAGCGACGATTTCTTTCAGTGCGGCGTTCAGCTTCGTACGAATCTCATCGCCTTTACGTACAGCGATACCGATCTTGTCGCTTTCTTCCACCGGGTCGCCTTTGAACTCATAAGCACGGCCGGCGTCGCTTTTCAGCCACTCGTAGTTGACGTACTTGTCCGCCAGGATGCCGTCCAGACGACCGGAGGTCAGGTCGAGGTAGGCGTTTTCCTGGGTGTCGTAGAGTTTGATTTCAACGCCTTCCATGTTGTCTTCCAGCCAGGTGCCAGCGAGGGTCGCACGTTGTGCACCGATCACTTTGCCTTGCAGGGAATCCTTGTCGGTTTTGAAATCGACGTTTTTCGGTGCGATGAATTGCAGCTTGTTGGAGTAGTACGGGTCGGTGAAGTCCACCGCTTGCTTGCGCTCGTCGGTGATCGACATCGAGGAGATCAGGAAGTCGAACTTCTTGGCGTTCAGGGCCGGAATGATGCCGTCCCAGTCGGACGTAACCACGGTGCATTCGACTTTCATCTTGGCGCACAGGGCGTCGCCGATTTCTTTGTCGAAGCCGACGACATTGCCACTGGCATCTTTGTTGTTGAACGGTGGGTAGGCCGCTTCGATGCCCATCTTCAAGGTCTCGGCGGCGGCACCGGCGCTGAAGGCCAGGGTGACGGCAGCAGCCAGGAAGATTTTTTTGTAGTTCTGCATGCGGGTAGCTCCGTTAGCGGTTGCTGGACATGAATTGTTTGCAGCGCGCCGAAAGCGGGTTTTCGAACACCTGCTGTGGCGATCCTTGCTCTTCTACCAGGCCCTGGTGGAGGAGCACCACCTCGCTGGAGACCTGACGGGCAAAGCCCATTTCATGGGTGACCAACAGCATGGTGCGGCCTTCTTCGGCCAATGCGCGGATGACATTAAGTACTTCCTGGACCATTTCCGGGTCAAGGGCGGAGGTGGGTTCGTCGAACAGGATCACCTTCGGCTGCATCGCCAACGTGCGGGCAATGGCCGCGCGTTGTTGCTGGCCGCCGGAGAGTTGCGCCGGGTAGGCGTGGCGTTTGTCAGCGATGCCGACCTTGGCCAGCAAGGCTTCGGCGACTTCGATGGCCTCGGCCTTGCTCTGACCGAGTACGCGGCGCGGCGCTTCGATGATGTTGTCGAGCACGCTCATGTGCGGCCAGAGATTAAAGTTTTGAAATACAAAACCGATCTCGCTGCGCAGGCGATTGATCTGCTTGCCATCGGCAGCAACCAATTCGCCGTTCTTGGCGGCTTTGAGCTTGAGTTCTTCGCCAGCCACCAGGATTTGTCCCTGATGCGGGTTTTCCAACAGGTTGATGCAACGAAGGAAGGTGGACTTGCCGGAACCGGAAGAACCCAGGATCGAGATCACGTCGCCGTCGCGGGCGGTCAGCGAGATGCCTTTGAGCACCTCAAGCTGTCCGTAGCGTTTGTGCAAGTTGCGGATTTCAAGCGCGGGCGTGGCCTCAGCCATGTGCGTTCCTCATAAGTATTTCGCTCCTGCTATTGGCGGCCTTCCTGGCGAGGCGGCCAAGCTAGCATAGCGTCTGAATGGCAGCCAACAGCGCTACGGGCGGTAAACGGGTGGTCTGTGGCAGGTTGTCGCATCGGTACAGCAGACTGTCGCGCTGCTATCAACCGAACAGCCGTTTGAACCCTGCCTGTCGATAAAAAGGCTGGGGCTGTTCCAAAAAAGGGCGCGATGTTGCCAGCTTTGCCGGGGGGTTGGAAGCGCTAACCGGCCAAACGTTCCTGAACCGCACTTTTATTGTGCGTCGCTATATTTTTGGGTGTGTTTCTGGTGCGCTGTTTTGTTCTTAAAGTGGGTCGCAGGGTAACGCTCTGGCGAATTGCCATTAATCTCAATGACTTGCGATGACTGCCCGGTCTGGCGGAGAGCCCCATGCTTGGGCGTTCTGTAACATTTTGGCGCAATTATTGCGTGCAGAATACGGAACGCCCCGTTGGTTTCTTTTTACGAGAAGGAACGCCACGCCGGGTGAACGTCATCGCTTTTCCTTACAAAGGTAGTTTCAATGAGCAGTACCCCAAGCTCCAATGGCCTCGAACAGGGGCTCAAACCGCGTCATGTGACCATGCTGTCGATCGCCGGGGTTATCGGTGCCGGCCTGTTCGTCGGCTCCGGCCACGCCATCGCTGCTGCAGGCCCGGCCGTGCTGTTGGCCTACGCTGCCGCCGGTATGCTGGTGGTGCTGGTGATGCGCATGCTCGGCGAAATGGCCGTGGCCTCGCCGGACACAGGCTCCTTCTCGACGTACGCCGATCGCGCGATCGGTCACTGGGCCGGTTTCACCATCGGCTGGCTCTATTGGTGGTTCTGGGTGTTGGTGATTCCGCTGGAAGCCAACGCCGCCGCGACCATCCTGCACGCTTGGTTCCCGAATGTGGCGATCTGGGCCTTCACCTTGATCATCACCTTGCTGCTGACGGTGACGAACCTGTTCAGCGTGAAGAACTACGGTGAATTCGAATTCTGGTTCGCCCTGGTCAAAGTCGTGGCGATCATCGGTTTCATCGGCCTCGGCATTCTGGCGATCTTCGGCTTCCTGCCGACCAGCCAGGTCAGCGGCGTTTCGCACCTGTTTGACACCCAGGGCTTCCTGCCAAACGGCATGGGCGCCGTGTTGGGCGCGATCCTGACCACCATGTTTTCCTTCATGGGCACCGAGATCGTGACCATCGCGGCCGCGGAATCGAAGAACCCTGGCCAGCAAATCTCCAAGGCCACCAACTCGGTGATCTGGCGGATTGGCTTGTTCTACCTCGTGTCGATCTTCATTGTTGTGGCCCTGGTGCCATGGAACGACCCGGTACTGGCAGCCGTCGGCTCCTACCAGACTGTGCTTGAGCGCATGGGCATCCCGAATGCCAAGCTGATCGTCGACATCGTGGTGCTGGTTGCTGTGACCAGCTGCCTGAACTCGGCGCTGTACACCGCCTCGCGCATGATGTTCTCTCTGGGCAAGCGCGGTGATGCACCGGCCGTTTCCCAGCGCACCAACAACAGCGGCACGCCGTACTGGGCCGTCATGTTGTCGACCGGTGCTGCGTTCATCGCGGTTTTCGCCAACTACGTGGCCCCGGCCGCCGTGTTCGAATTCCTGCTGGCCAGCTCCGGCGCTATCGCGCTGCTGGTGTACCTGGTGATCGCCATCTCGCAATTGCGTATGCGCAAGCAGCGCATGGCACGCGGTGAAAAAATCGCCTTCAGCATGTGGCTGTTCCCGGCCCTGACCTACGCGGTGATCATCTTCATCGTTGCGGCCCTGACCATCATGCTGTTCCAGGAAGCGCATCGCGTGGAGATCCTCGCGACCGGTCTGCTGAGTTTGCTGGTGGTGGCTGCCGGCTTGTTTGTGGCTCGTCGTCGCAAGCTGCAGAAGATGGGGGCGGTGGTGCTGAACTGATTCGCACCGCATAACGCAAAACGGCCGCTGTCAGTAATGACAAGCGGCCGTTTTTGTTTCTGAGGCGAGTGTTTACTCAGCCTTTTCTTCCTGAGCATCCAGCGACTCGCGATAGCTGTCGAGCGCCGTGCCGAAGTCAGTGATGAACTGCGGATCCGTCAGCCAGGCCTGGGCGGTGTCGCGGTCCATGCCGTCGGCCCACATGCGGTAATCGATCAGCATGTCGGCGGCCAGGTGAGTGGCGGCCATGGCTTCGTTGTCGGCGTTTTCCATGTCCAGCAGTTCTGGATGGTCGCTGATGATTCCGGCGAGGTTCGACAGCAAGGTCAGCAGCATGTCGTTGCGGCTGGTGGCTTCTGCGTCGTGCATTTTGCTGAACATCGCCAGGGTGTGTTCCGGGATCGGCTCGCCGATTTCGCCCAGGTCATCGTCCAGTGCGGCGGGTTTTCTGCCGTGGATATTGATTTGTTTGGCTTTGATCTTGGCGCGTTTGGCGCGTTTCTGTTGCTTGTTCAGGGAGGCCATTAAATTCCGTTCGCTTTCGGTTGTGTTTGGGCCGCGATGGCGTCGGACGCCGCCACGTAGTCAGCCTGGAAGGCCGGGGATTCGATCCACGCCAGTGCGCCGGCTTCGTCCACTTCGGTGGACCATTGGCGGTATTCGATCAGCGCGGCGACGATAAAGTCTGTCGCTGTTTCTTCGCCTTCCTGCTCCAGCACCAGCGCGAGCAGCGGGTGTTCAAGGAAGACCTTGCACATGGCTTGCTGGCTGATCTTTTGTGCGTCGATCATTTCTTTGAACAGGTCGGTCAGGTCCACCGATTCGAAGTCGATGCGGTCGTCGTTCGGGTCCAGCTCGACCGGCGCGGCAGCCCGTTGGGTGCGGTTCTGCTTGGCCTTGGCTTTGGCGCGAGTGGCGCGTTTGTTCTGCTTGTTGGCGGATGCCATGGGCGTCGTTCCGTATTCCGTTGAGTGGGCGCATCAGTCAGTTGCGTGGCACGAGCCGCCCTGGTGTGTCGGGGGCCAGTTTGCCGGTCTGCAGCCAGGACAATGCAATGGGCCATAGTGTGGCTTGGTATGGGCTACGAAAAAAGGCGAAATGTCCGACTTCTTGTTCGCCGATGTCTTCGGGGGCGATTCGCAGGTGGGCGTTCGTGCTGTTGGTGAAGTAACCCAGCAGCCGTTCGATGGCTGGAATCGTGCCGTAAGGATCGTCGCTGATGCTGATGGCCAGGGTGTGTGCGGTGACGGATGAGAAGGGCAGTCGTCCGGACTTTGCGTGAAGGACGCGACCGCTGGGGCGTTTCTCGTAGTGCGCGGTGGGCATGCTCCAGTCGCGAACCACGCCGGCGGGCGTGTCCTCTAGCCAGCCGAGACGTTTGCCGGGGAAGTAGCCGCAAAGCAATGTCATCAATGGCATCACCAGATGCCACTTGCCGAACATCCGCCAGCGATGGGCGGGCGCGTAATCGCGCCAGTAAGCGAATTGCGCACCGACGGTCAGCAGACGTCGAATCAAATGCCCGGAAGCTCCCAGGCCCGCGGCACAGCCTCCAAAGCTGTGGCCTACAACATCGATGGGTTGCCCGGGGAATTCACGCTGAGCGCGCTTGAGCATCGCCTCGAAGTCCAGCGCGCCCCAATCTGACCATGAAGCCCGAAGCCCTTTCAGCGAGGCGGGGCGCGATTCGCCGATGCCACGGTAGTCGTAAGTGATCACGTCGAAGCCGTTGGCGAACAGGTAATCGGCGAAGCGCGAGTAATGGCGGCAGCGGACGGAGGTGGCGGCGTTGATGATGACGACCGGGCGGGTAGCGTCCTGGCGGGGGTGCCTCCAGGTAAAACCGCCGAGGCTGTAGCCGTCTGCGGCGAGCTCCTTGAACGGTTCGCCTGCCGTAGATGTGCGTGGTGGCAACTCGGTTTGAGTGGGTGCCAGTGAGGGCATGTCCTGCAAATTCATCGGCGTCGGACCTTTGCGGGTAGCTGCCAACGATAGTCTTCACGCAGCGTATGAACAATCCGCCCGTGCTTATCGGAGCCTCTGCTTGAGTAATCGCTCCTCAAGCACCGCCCATTCCCGATCCAGTTCTGTGCGAAGTTCCTCCTCGCTCGGCAGTACCAGTCTGTAGGTACTGGCGAACAGTTGTTCGTTGCCTTGCAGCACTGAATAGCGCACCACCGATTCATCTTTTTGCGCGCAGAGAATGAGGCCGACGGTGGGACCATCCTCCGGTCCGCGCTTGAGGTCGTCGTACATGCGCACGTACATGTCCATCTGGCCGACATCCTGATGGGTCAGTACGCCGCGCTTGAGGTCGAAGATGACGAAGCACTTGAGCAGGTAGTTGTAGAACACCAGATCGATGTAGAAGTCCTTGCTCTCGGTACTGATGCGTTGCTGGCGAGCGATGAAGGCGAAGCCTTTGCCCAGTTCGAGCAGGAAGCCCTGGAGTTGATTGATCAAGGCTTGTTCAAGTTCGCTTTCCTGGATCAAGCCCGCATTGGGCAGGCCGAGAAACTCCAGAAGCACTGGGTCGCGGATGAAATCCCGAGGGCTGGCGTTCATTTGCTCGATATGAATGGCGGCTTCCTGTTTGACGGCCGGCCGGTCGCGACTTGCCAGCAAGCGTTCGTAATAGAGGGTATTGATCTGGCGCTCGAGGGCGCGACTTGACCAGTTCTGCATCGCTGATTCGTTCATGTACCAATGGCGAGCGTGGTCGTTCTCGACTCGTAGCAATCTGCGGTAGTGGGTCCAGCTCAATTCGTGACGCAGTGCGTCACGAATTGGGAATGCTTGATAGAACAGGCGCATGTAGCGAAGGTTGGAGATGTCAAAGCCTTTGCCAAACTCTGCTGTCAGACTCTTCGCCAGCGTCGCCAGTAACTGCTTCCCATAACCCGCCCGCCGAGCCCCCTCCTGCTCGAACTCCACAATATGCCGTCCGATCTGCCAACAGGTTTGCACCTGGACGGTATCGACCGCTCGCAGCACCTTCTGACGCGCTTCACGGATCAATTCGCCAAGATTGCCGAGCAGTGAAGTGATCTGTGAATCTTGAGTGTTACCGGGTTTGAGAGGACTCATGACATTTTCCGCGGCTGAAGGAAACAGGCGGAAGAGGATGGCAAGAGAGTGATAGTCCGCGATGCCGGGCGTTGCTGGTAAATCGGAAGGAAAGGCGAGTTTGCTTTGCAGGACCGGGCCGACGACAGCGCGTGCATGAGGAATACATCACGTAGTCCGATTCGCAGTTAGCTCAAGTGCTAATCGATCTAAAACTTGAACATTCTGTAACAAATCTAAGAAGAGTAACGATTGGGTTCTGAGCAACCCGGGAGTCACCATCATGAAGAACGTCCATTCATTCATGCTGCCCATCGCCGCCGTCGGCGTACTGATGTTTCCAGTCGTGCTTAACGCCGCCAGTCTTGAACCGATTGACAGCACAGGTGTGCAAGTCCAGCAGCAACAGCAAAACGGGATTACTTACCTGTCCGGAGGGATCGGAGAGGATGAGGCTAAAGCCATTCAACATACGCAGGGCTACAACCTGCACATGACCTTTTCCACCGGGCCGAAGGATGAGTATGTGCCAGATGTGAATCTGGTCATTCAGAAAACCCCGGGGTCGCCCGTGCTGACGCTGAGTGAGGCGGGTCCGCTGGTCTACGTTCAGCTGCCACCCGGCAAGTACACCGTCGTCGCGACACGTAATGGTGAGGAGCGGCGTGATACGGCGGAGGTAGGAAGCGGTGCTGCTCGCAATCTGGTCTTCCATTGGGGTAGTGAAAACTAGCCAAAGAGAGACGACTTGCGCGAGGTCTGATCAAATCGCGAGCATAAAAAAACCCTGAATCTTGCGATTCAGGGTTTTCGGTATTTGGTGCCCAGAGACGGAATCGAACCGCCGACACGGGGATTTTCAATCCCCTGCTCTACCGACTGAGCTATCTGGGCAACGGGGCGCATTAAACTGGTTTTTCAGGGGGTCGTCAAGAAAGTTTTCAAAAAAATTTTAATTATTACCGTCGCTTACGTTCCGACCCTCGAAAAAGCGGGATTATTCAGCCGGCGGAACGTAGCCGTCAGCCTTGGCGTATTCCTCGCCGGAAAAGAACTTGTCCATCTCGCCCTGAAGATATTTGCGGTCTTCGGCGTTCATCATGTTCAGGCGTTTTTCGTTGATCAGCAGGGTCTGGTGCTTTTGCCAGTCTGCCCAGGCTTTGGCCGAGACGTGGTCAAAAATGTCCTGACCTTTTGCGCCAGGAAATGGAGCACGCTCCAGGGCGGGCAATTCTTCTTTGTACTTGCGGCACATGATGGTGCGGGTCATGACGACTCTCCTGCGTTCAATACGGCGGCCGCGCGTTCGAGCAAGGTTTTGACCGGGGCGGCAAGGCCCAGGCGCGGCGGGGTGGCGAGGTTATACCAGAGCCAGTCGGCCTCGGCCACGTGATGGCCGGCCTCCTGGACCTGAACCAGCCAGGGTTCGATGGACAACTGGAAATGACTGAAGGTATGGACCAGGCTCGGCAGCGCCTGTTGACTGCCAAGTTCCAGCGAATGCTGCGAAGCCAGATGTTGCAGGTCGTCGAGGTCATCGAGTTCCGGCAGGCTCCATAGACCGCCCCACAAGCCCGTGGAAGGGCGACGGTAAAGCAGAATCGCGCCGTCACCGTTGGCGAGCATCGGCATCAGCGTACGCTTCTGTGGCACTGCTTTACGCGGTTTGGGGATCGGGTAGCGCGTTTCCAGGCCGAGCATGTGCGCTTCGCAGCCCTTTTCCAGCGGGCAGAGCAGGCAGCTTGGTTTGCTGCGGGTACAGAGCGTGGCGCCCAGATCCATCATCGCCTGGGTGTAGGCGTTGACCCGATCATGCGGCGTGAAGCGCTCAGCGTTGGCCCACAGCTGTTTGGCGACCTTGGGCTCGCCCGGATAGCCCTCTTGCGCGGTAAAGCGCGCCAGCACCCGTTTGACGTTGCCGTCGAGGATCGGCGCCCGCAGGCCCATGCTCAGGCTGGCGATAGCACCTGCCGTAGACAGGCCGATGCCTGGCAGATCAACCAGCTTTTCCACATCCCGCGGAAACTCGCCGCCGTACTCGGCGACGACAATCTTCGCGGTCTTCTGCAAATTGCGCGCACGGGTGTAGTAACCGAGGCCGGTCCACAAGTGCAGGACTTCGTCTTCCGGCGCAGCGGCCAGGGCTTCGACCGTCGGCAACGAGGCCATGAAGCGGTCGAAGTAGTTCAGCACCGTGCTGACCTGGGTCTGCTGCAGCATGATTTCCGAGACCCACACCCGATACGGGGTGATGCCTTGTTGCCAGGGCAAGTCGTGGCGGCCGTGGCGGTCGTACCAGTCCAGCACCGCCGATGAAAACTGCTCGGCTCTCATCGCTTGAACAGCCCCTTCAACGCGTTTTTCAGTTCCGGGCTGACTTTGTCGCCAAGCTTCTCGTCGATTTTTTCGCTGATTTTTTCGCCGGCCAGTTTGCTCGCGACCTGGCCCATGCGTTCGTTATCGAGGCGGCAAGCCTTGGCGCCCAGTTCCAGCGGGCCACGGCAGCGCAGCGGCCACTCGATGCCGACGAACTTCTCGCCGACCTGGCAGGCCGGGTCCGGCATGTCGCTCTTGTCGCCTTCGACGATAACGCCCACGCGGTAATCCATGCCAAGCACCCGCAGATCGACGTCGCCGTCGCCGTTGACGGTCATGCCCGGGATGCGCACTTTCAGGTCCGGGTTGCTGGCCACGCCGTTACGGAAGGTCAGGTTGCCCTTGAACTCCTGGAACGGTGTGTCCTTGCCCCGTGGCTCGCCGCTGAGGGTTTTACGGTTCAGGGTGGCGATGCCTTTGCACAGCTGTTGTTCGAGGTTGGCATTGAGCAACACGCCGTTGTTGATGATGAAACTGGCATTGCCGTTGAGGGTTTCGATCAGCGCTTTCTGGCTGTTGCCGCTGCCGGTCAGGTTGCTGTTGAATGTCACCAGGCCATTGACCGGCGGATTTTTACCCTGGCTTTCGAGGATTTTTTCCACGGGTACTTTGCTGATGCTCGTCTGTATGTTCAGCGCTGGCACCTGTTGGCGCACGTCGAGCGTACCTTTGGCGTCGAAGTTGCCGTCGTACAGGTCGCCGCGAAGGCTTTCCAGAGTCAGCAGACCGCCCTGGCCCGAGGCCTTGAGCGCAGCGTTCTGGATCGGCAATTTATCGAGGGTCAACTGACCGAAGGTGAGGTCGGCGTCTACGTCGAGTTTGCTCAGGCGTTCCACCGGCAGCAGGCGCTCGTTGCTCCACGCGTCTTTGGTCGGTGCTGGCGGCAGCGGGGTGTTGCCCGGGCCAGCCATGGCTTCGGCCTCGGTGTTGGCCACTTCGGCCTTACGCACCTGCGTCGCGCTGTTGGCTTCGGCGGATTTTGGTGGCAGATAACGGTCGACGTTGAAGGTGTCGGCCTTGAGGTTCGCCCGCAGCGATTGTTTGGCGAAGTCCTCGACGGCGATGCGGCCGCTGAAGGTGCTGTCGTCGACTTTGAGGTTGATGTCGTCCAGGATCACGCTGGTCGGCGTGCCGGCAAGGCGGCTGACCAGTTCGACTTTGCTCAGGCTGCCTTCAGCCATCGCCGGAAGCTGCTGACCAATGCTGTCGACGAATTTCGCCAGATCGAACTGGGCGATCGACAGGCCGCCACTGATTTGCGGGGTTTTGTCGAGGTCGTTGACCTTCAGTTCACCCAATGCGCGCAGTTGGTTGGCAGAGATCTTGATGCCGGTCCATTCGGCGACGTTCGCCGCTTTATCCAGCAGCAACTGGCCCTGGGCGGCGAAGGTCATGGTTTTGCCTTGCAGCGGATCGCCAGCCACTTCCCCAGAGAGTTTCATGTCTTCGAATTTGTAGCGCTGCAGTGCGCGCTCGAAACGCAGCTCGCCGTTGAGCTCGGTACGGACACGCAAGACCGGCTGGTTGGTGCCCAGGAACGCAGTGAGTTTGACCGGGATGTTCGTGGAGTCATGCACCGGGCCGGTACTCAGCTGGATGCTTTCGGCGCTGAATTGCTTGCCGGTTTTTTCGTCGCTGTATTCAACGCGGGCGTTGTTGACGGTCAGGCTGTCGATGTCCAGGCGAATCGGCTGGGCCGGTTTTTCCGCTTGGGTGGTGGTCTCGATCGCGGGTTCGCCAGTGGTCGCGGGCGGTGTGGCCGGGGTAGCCGGCGCCGGTACCTTGCCGATGTCTTGCCAGTTGCCGTGGCCGTCCTTGTCGCGGGTCAGGCGCAGGTTCAGGCCTTCGACGCGCACATCGCTCATTTGCACTTCACGGCGCAGCAGCGGCAGCACACGGACCGACAAGCCGAGCATCTGCAAATCAGCGAACGGCTCGGTGGGCTTGGCCAGGGTCGCGACCGTGGCTTCGTGCAATTCCAGGCCCAGCCACGGGAACAGGCTCCAGCCGATATCGCCATTGAGCGTCAGCTCGATGTGGGCCTTGTCGCGGGCTATCTGGCGAATCTCGTCTTTATAGTCATTGGGATCAAAGAGGTGGGTCAGGGCAAAGCCCAGCGCCACAATGATCAGCAATAGCCCGAGAAGTACCAGACCCAGGATTTTGCCGAACGCTTTCATGGGCGAGTCCTTGTAGTTAGTCGAATTCGAAATTTAGCCGGGGAGTATAGCGCTCCGCAGCGGACGACCGGTCAGCGATCACCTCGGCAACACATCCAGCGGTATTTTCAGTTTGGCCGCCAGCGCTTGTGCCTCCAGATGCCCGGCAGGCGCCAACAGGCGCAATGTCGCACCCGCTTGCGACGCCATTTTCTGCGCTTCATTCACCAGTCGCTCGGCCACGCCACGACGACGGGTAATTTTTCGTACGCATAGTTGGGACAGGTGCCAGACATCCGAGTGCCGTTGCAGGCGTGCCGCGCCCAAAAGCCGATCGTTGAAGCGGCCGGCGATCAGCGAACCGTCCAGCAGGCAGCCTTCGATCAACTGCAATTCCCCGGCAAACGGGGCAAACAGCCAGTCCGGAGCATCGCGGTAGATCTTCTGCAGATCTTGCTGATCTTGATAAGTGGCTTCGTTTAGCGGCTCGACAATGATCGGCATGAGGGCTCCTTCAGTGGTACGAGAACTGATGACATACAAAAGGTGATATCACTTTGGTTTTTCTGTCACGTACAGATGGTAACCTTTGCTGGTTCGTCCGTCCTTCTGCGACGCGATGTCGCACCAAAATGGAGCTTCACCTCAAAAACAGTCATGCGTGCGCATAAAGGCTGGGGGTGAGGAGCGCTGACGAACCATTCTAATAATTGGGGGATACACCATGACCACGAGCATCACGGCGGACGGCCTCAAAGCCGACCAGCCCGCGTTCCTGTCCAAGGAACGCATCATCGCCAAGCCCGGTTTCAACCGCTGGCTGGTACCACCGGCCGCCTTGGCCATTCACCTTTGCATCGGCATGGCTTACGGCTTTTCGGTGTTCTGGTTGCCACTGTCCAAAGCCCTGGGCGTGACCAAGGCCGTGGCCTGCGCGCCGGACATGAGCTTCATCTCGCAGGTCTTCTCGTCCCAATGTGACTGGCCGATCTCGATGCTCGGCTGGATCTACACCCTGTTCTTCATCTTCCTCGGTTGCTCGGCAGCCATCTGGGGCGGCTGGCTGGAACACGCCGGGCCACGCAAGGCTGGCGTTGTATCGGCCCTGTGCTGGTGTGGCGGTCTGCTGATTTCAGCGCTGGGGGTCTATACCCACCAGATATGGCTGATGTGGATCGGCTCCGGGGTCATTGGCGGTATCGGCCTGGGCCTGGGTTACATCTCGCCCGTATCGACTCTGATCAAGTGGTTCCCGGACAAGCGCGGCATGGCGACCGGCATGGCGATCATGGGTTTCGGTGGTGGCGCGATGGTGGGTGCTCCGCTGGCCGCAGCCTTGATGGGCCACTTCGCTTCGCCAACCAGCGTCGGCGTATGGCAGAGCTTCCTGGTGATGGCCGCGATCTACTTCGTGTTCATGATCGGTGGCGCACTGTCTTACCGCGTTCCGCCAACCGGCTGGAAGCCTGAAGGCTGGACCGCTCCGGCGAAGAAAGCTTCCAACGCGATGATCACCCACCGTCACGTCCACGTGAATGTGGCGTGGAAAACCCCGCAATTCCGTCTGGTGTGGCTGGTGCTGTGCCTGAACGTTTCGGCGGGTATCGGCATTCTCGGCATGGCTTCTCCGCTGTTGCAGGAAGTGTTCGCTGGCACGTTGTTGGGTAACGGCCTGACATTCGGTCAACTGGACGCTTCGCAATTGGCCTCGATCGCGGCGATTGCTGCCGGTTTCACCGGTTTGCTGAGCCTGTTCAACATCGGTGGCCGCTTCTTCTGGGCCTCGTTCTCGGACTACCTGGGCCGCAAAAATACCTATTTCGTGTTCTTCGCCCTGGGTTTTGCCCTGTACGCGCTGATCCCGAACCTCGGTCACCTGGGCAACGTTGCTCTGTTCGTGGCGGCTTTTTGCATCATCCTGTCGATGTACGGCGGTGGTTTTGCGACGGTTCCTGCGTATCTCGCGGACCTGTTCGGCACGCAAATGGTCGGCGCGATCCACGGTCGTCTGCTGACGGCCTGGGCGGCGGCGGGCGTGTTGGGTCCGGTGTTGGTGAACTACCTGCGTGAGTATCAGCTGAGCATCGGCGTTGAACGCGCCGCGGCTTACGACATCACCTTGTACATCCTCGCGGGCCTGCTGGTGCTGGGGTTCATCTGCAACCTGCTGGTGCGTCCGGTGGCTGACAAGTACTTCATGACCGACGCTGAACTGGCCGCCGAACAGGCGCTGGGCCACGACAAAGGGGCTGACAGCAGCACCGTACTGGAGTGGAAAGCGGATGCGGGCACCAAGCCTTTGGCAGTGGCTGCATGGCTGGTGGTGGGTATTCCGTTGGCGTGGGGTGTTTGGGTGACTCTGCAGAAAACGGCAGTACTGTTCCACTAAGTTAAGTAAACGCATCACCCCTTGTGGGAGTGAGCCTGCTCGCGATAGCGGCCTGACAGTCGACAGAGATGTTGAATGTTAGGGCCTCATCGCGAGCAGGTCGAATCGTCGCACCGTCACTCCCACATTTGTTTTGTAGTGTATGCAAATGGCTTGTATGGACATGTCTATCCCCGACAACAGGGGATTCACTCCGTCAGTCATATCACCTCCCGTGTTTCTGTTTGGCGCCCGCGCCCCTATAATGATTGCCTTTTTTCGCCCAATGATTTTGCGGAGCTGGTGATGGCCGAACGTAAGGCGTCAGTCGAGCGCGACACTCTGGAAACCCAGATCAAAGCCTCGATCAACCTGGATGGCACCGGAAAGGCCCGATTTGATATCGGTGTTCCTTTTCTTGAGCACATGCTGGACCAGATCGCCCGTCACGGGCTGATCGACCTGGATATTGTCAGCAAGGGCGACCTGCATATCGACGACCACCACACGGTGGAAGACGTCGGTATCACCCTGGGTCAGGCCTTTGCCAAAGCCATCGGCGACAAGAAAGGCATCCGTCGCTACGGCCACGCCTACGTGCCGCTCGATGAAGCGCTGTCGCGCGTGGTGATCGACTTCTCCGGCCGCCCTGGCCTGCAGATGCACGTTCCCTACACCCGTGCCACCGTTGGCGGCTTCGACGTTGACCTGTTCCAGGAATTCTTCCAGGGCTTCGTCAACCACGCGCTCGTCAGCCTGCACATCGACAACCTGCGCGGCACCAACACTCACCACCAGATCGAAACCGTGTTCAAGGCTTTCGGCCGCGCCCTGCGCATGGCTGTGGAGCTGGATGACCGCATGGCCGGTCAGATGCCGTCGACCAAAGGCGTTCTGTAATGCAGACGGTTGCGGTTATCGATTACGGCATGGGCAACCTGCACTCGGTGGCCAAGGCCCTCGAGCACGTGGGTGCCGGCAAGGTCCTGATCACCAGCGATGCCGCTGTGATTCGCGAAGCCGACCGGGTGGTTTTTCCCGGCGTCGGCGCGATTCGCGATTGCATGGCGGAGATCCGTCGCCTGGGCTTCGATTCGCTGGTGCGCGAAGTCAGCCAGGATCGCCCGTTCCTCGGCATCTGCGTCGGCATGCAAGCCTTGCTCGACAACAGTGAAGAGAACGACGGCGTCGACTGCATCGGCCTGTTCCCGGGTCAGGTGAAGTTCTTCGGCAAGGATTTGCACGAAGATGGCGAACACCTGAAAGTCCCGCACATGGGCTGGAACGAAGTGAAGCAGACGGTCACCCATCCGCTGTGGCACAACATTCCGGACCTGGCGCGTTTCTATTTCGTGCACAGCTACTACATTGCTGCCGGCAACCCGCGGCAAGTGGTGGGTGGCGGTCATTACGGTGTCGATTTCGCTGCGGCGCTGGCCGATGGCTCGCGGTTCGCGGTGCAGTTCCACCCGGAGAAAAGCCATACCCATGGCCTGCAATTGCTGCAGAACTTCGCCGCGTGGGATGGTCGCTGGTAAATGGCTGTCAAGAAAAAGCCGCCGATCCTGACCCTCACTCCTGAACAGGAGAACGAGGCCAATCACAAGATCAAACGCTTCATGGAAGACCGCTTCGAGCTGGACCTGGGTTCGTTCGAAGCGGCTGAAATCCTTGAGCTATTTACCCGCGAAATTGCTCCGCACTATTACAACAGGGCGATTTTCGATGTGCAGACGCACCTCAAAGAGAGGTTCGAAAGCATCGAAAGCGACTTGTGGGCGCTCGAGAAAAACTGATTTTCGAGCGAAGCTGAACAATCGAATTTGAAGGTTTGCCAAATGCTGATTATTCCCGCTATCGATCTTAAAGACGGTGCCTGTGTTCGTCTGCGCCAGGGCCGCATGGAAGATTCCACGGTGTTCTCCGATGACCCGGTGAGCATGGCTGCCAAGTGGGTGGAAGGCGGTTGCCGCCGTCTGCATCTGGTCGACCTGAACGGCGCCTTCGAAGGCCAGCCGGTCAACGGCGAAGTGGTCACCGCCATCGCCAAGCGCTACCCGAACCTGCCGATCCAGATCGGCGGCGGTATCCGCTCCCTGGAAACCATCGAACACTACGTCAAAGCGGGCGTGAGCTACGTGATCATCGGCACCAAAGCCGTGAAAGATCCGGCTTTCGTTGCTGAAGCCTGCCGCGCGTTCCCGGGCAAGGTGATCGTCGGTCTGGATGCCAAAGACGGTTTTGTCGCCACTGACGGCTGGGCTGAAATCAGCACCATTCAGGTGATCGACCTGGCCAAGCAATTCGAAGCCGACGGCGTATCCGCGATCGTTTATACCGACATCGCCAAAGACGGCATGATGCAGGGCTGCAACGTTTCGTACACCGCCGCCCTGGCCGCTGCGACGAAGATTCCGGTGATCGCTTCCGGCGGTATCCACAATCTGGGTGACATCAAGTCGCTGCTCGACGCCAAGGCGCCAGGCATCATCGGCGCCATCACCGGCCGGGCGATTTACGAAGGCACCCTCGATGTCGCTGAAGCGCAAGCTTTCTGCGATTCGTACAAAGGCTGAGGACTGACCATGGCGCTGGCCAAACGCATCATCCCTTGCCTGGACGTGGATAACGGCCGGGTGGTCAAGGGCGTCAAGTTCGAGAATATTCGCGACGCCGGCGACCCGGTGGAAATCGCCCGTCGCTACGACGAGCAAGGTGCCGACGAGATTACCTTTCTCGACATCACCGCCAGCGTCGATGGCCGCGATACCACGCTGCATACCGTCGAACGCATGGCCAGCCAGGTGTTCATCCCGCTGACCGTGGGCGGCGGTGTGCGTACCGTGCAGGACATTCGCAACTTGTTGAATGCCGGCGCGGACAAGGTTTCGATCAACACCGCTGCGGTGTTCAACCCGGAATTCGTCGGCGAAGCGGCTCAGCATTTCGGCTCGCAGTGCATTGTCGTCGCCATCGACGCCAAGAAGGTTTCCGGTCCGGGCGAAATCCCGCGCTGGGAAATCTTCACCCACGGCGGTCGCAAGCCAACCGGTCTCGACGCCGTTGAGTGGGCGAAGAAGATGGAAGGTCTCGGTGCCGGTGAAATCCTGCTGACCAGCATGGACCAGGACGGCATGAAAAACGGCTTCGACCTGGGCGTCACCCGCGCCATCAGCGATGCGCTGGGGATTCCGGTCATCGCTTCCGGCGGTGTCGGCAACCTGCAGCACTTGGCCGACGGCATCCTCGAAGGCCACGCCAGCGCGGTGCTGGCGGCGAGTATTTTCCACTTCGGCGAATACACCGTGCAGGAAGCCAAGGCCTACATGGCTCATCGCGGCATCGTGATGCGTTAAACAGTACAGGCCAGTGGACAGCATGGCGGGCTCAGGGCACTCTTGGGTACGCCATGGATCTCGGTAGCCAGACATGCTTAAACGCCTTCTTCTTGTCCTCGCCAGTGCTTCTCTGTTGTTCATCAACGGAGTTCACGCCGCAGAAAATCCCGGCACCGGTCTGGTGTTGCTGACGGAAAACTTCCCACCGTACAACATGGCGAAGAATGGCAAGAACTTCGCTCAGGACGAGAACATCAACGGCATTGCCGTGGACATTGTCCGTGAGATGTTCAAACGTGCCGACATCCCTTACAGCTTGACGCTGCGTTTCCCTTGGGAGCGAATCTACAAACTCGCGCTGGAAAAACCCGGTTATGGCGTGTTCGTGATGGCGCGTTTGCCGGACCGCGAGAAACTCTTCAAGTGGGTCGGCCCGATTGGTCCGGACGACTGGATCATGCTGGCCAATGCGGACAGCAAGATCACGCTCGAGACGCTGGATCAGGCGCGCAAGTACAAGATCGGCGCCTACAAGGGCGATGCGATTGCCGAGACGCTGGCCAAGCAAGGATTGAAACCGATCGTTGTGCTGCGCGATCAGGACAACGCCAAAAAACTGGTCAACGGCCAGATCGACCTGTGGGCCACGGGTGACCCGGCAGGCCGCTATCTGGCGCGCCAGGACGGCGTGAACGGGCTCAAGACTGTGCTGCGCTTCAACAGCGCCGAGTTGTACCTGGCGTTGAACAAGGACGTGCCGGATGAGGTGGTCGCAAAGCTTCAGGCTGCGCTGGATCAGTTACGCAAGGAAGGCGTGGTCGACGACATCATGGCGCGGTATTTGTAGTGGATGTTGTATTCAGCTCGATTGTAGGAAGGGTGATCACGTCAAAGCGTATCGCGGATAGGTGTGGTTCAGTATCTCGGCGGGCGTAGCTGCAGAGTTTGACAGGTGAGAATGAGTATAAAACTCCGCTGCCGGCTATGGTTTTGTAACGCGGATCATCATGATTGCCGCATTGTGTGGAGTCGGCCGGGCCTAAGTGAAAAAAGTGGGTGGTATATTCTGGATATGAGTTTTCCCATGTGATGTTAATGTGCCGATTGGAGCTCAGAGTAATATTCGGTACAGGAGCCGGCTCTGCCAGATAGACAGCGTGCGTGAAAGTATTTCGTAGTAATCCACTGGAGAGCTTCTGCTCTTGTGACTCCACACCAATAATGCACAAGACGTGCATGCGAGTCTGAGGGCCAATAGCGCTGTTTATGTGAGGACTTGTCGAACTAATAGCGGCACTGTACCGGCTGGGGTCTTGGCAATTTATGGCGTCGCGTGTGGTTTTGTAGCGATAGTAAGGGCTGTTGATACTGAACTTGTAATCCCACGTAGGTAAAATTTCTTTCCCCGCTGAATTCCAATGAGAGTATGCATGTGTTGTGAAAAGACTCGGTAGGTCGACAGTAATATCAACTTCCCGTAATGTGCAGTTTTCTGAGTTGTTTGTGAAGACTCCATTAATAAAACAGTCGGAGATAAAATTTGCCGCGTAGCTATAGCCTTTTTCTGAGGTAATGCTGATGATCTCGTTTGTACGACGATCCAGCATCGGGCTTCCAGAGCTTCCTGGGTGTAAATCAGCGCACTGATTCGTTAAGCCCCCAGGGAATCTTGAGATGCTGTCGGACATGGTTCTGGAAACTTCTTGAGTGCATGCGCTCAAGCGCAGCCCCTTCTCCACGAATTTTCCAGGTGCGCCCACATTGAGTACGTCATGCCTGTCCAGGGGCGGGAGGGGTGCAAGTTTGAGCGGGACAATTCCGTTTTCAATTAGCAGTGCAAGAGGTTTATCGACTTCAAGTAAAGCCATGTCCGTGCCGACCATGCTGGTCCAATTGGATGTTCGAACTTTATATGTCTTATGATTGTCGGGCGTGTCATAGAAATAATTGAAAGTTATGCTCGCATCAAATGTCTGGTTTAGCTTGGACGTTCCGATTTCGGCTGTTACGCAGTGACCGCTGGTGATTAAATAAGCAGGTCCAACAGCTTTGTGCTCAAAATTTCTGGTGTCGATAAGGGTCGCCGTGCAAGCACTGTCTTGGGTGGTTAGGTAGCCGATACCATTCCAGAGCGAATATTGTTGTTCGCTATTTTTCAGTGCTTTCGATATGGAATTATTTCTGAGTCCTTCACCAATATCTCTTGGGGCTGCCTGGGCAGGGCTAAGGAAGCTGCTGAATAAACAGCCGATTAATACGGTGCGCGTGTAGTTCATGGCCATTCCTTGGCGATAAATTTAATTTGGTTAATTTCGGTGCTTAGTGGGTCGGTCGAGTTATATGGATAGTTGAAGCTGTCAGATCGTGTCAAGGCAATGTCAGCAAGTCGGTGCGTACCGCAGAGGATCGGGAGTCCAGGCTGTTATTGTAGCTGCACAGTGTTAGAGGAAGCTGCTCGGCAGTAAAAGTCACTGCGTTATTTCCATAAGCATAAGTATAATCTTCACGCTTTATGTCGCCGCAGTTTGTTGTGTCTGTCGGGCCGGCGTAGTAGAAGCTATTAAAATACAAAGGTAACGATTGACGCCATGTGACATTGTAATTCCAGTCGGCTCCCAACGTAATTATGGGTTCTGCCATTCTGACGGGTTCTGCCTCTACGAGTTGTGCTGGAGAAATCCAGACGGTTCTCAGTAGCCCTGCTGTCGGAGTCTGCTCTGCTGATTCGACGCCCAGTACGCAGAGAAAATACATGCCTGCTTTGCGACCTGTAGGAGTATTGATCAAAGCACCGGTGGTGCTTATTACGTCGCTGTAGTAGTGAGGGGACAAACAGTCCCTGGCGTCGCGGACAGTTTTAAAGCGGTAGTAAGGCTTGTCCATCGAAAAATCCAGACCCCATGTAGGCAGCGTCGGGTTTTCAGTAGATGGTACGGTGGCGTATCTCAATGGAGCGTAATCGTTCAGTTCTAAATTGAACGTTGGTTCCAGCGTGCAAGAGCTAGATGTGGTGCTGAAAATTCCCTTTACAAAACAACTTGGTAAGTAATCGGCCGTGTGGCTGTAATTGGTTTCAGGAGACAATTCGGTTTTTTCATTTTTCACTTCACAAGCGGTGTCGAAACATAATTCATCTAGTGTCGATACAAATGTAGAAGCAAATAACACGCCGACAATACTTCCTGTTTCACGATCAAGGACAGGGCTCCCGGAAGCGCCATGACGAATACCCTTGCACCTGTTTTTCAGGGTGTTCGGAAAGACCCACCATTTCAACACAAGCGTTGCTTCTGTTGATTCCTGATAGCAAGCAGCTAGGCGCAGACCGGATTCTGGAAGATTATCTGGTGCGCCGACAATAAGTATATCGCTAGCTATCCTGGAGGTTCTGTATGCCAGCTTCAGTGGTGTCACCCCATCTTCAAGTAGCGTAGACAGAGGGGTGTCCAGCTCCAAAATAGCAATGTCAGTGGTGGACATGCTAGCCCAGTTTGCTTTATGAATTTTGTAGCTCTTGTATTTATCCGAGGTATCGATGAAGAAGTTAAATGTCACGCTTGCCTCAAAAGGTATATCGGTGGCAGGGTGATCCAGACCTTGGGCTACACAGTGTCCTGCTGTGAGCAGATAAGCCGGGCCCCGTGCATTGTTGTCTTCGTCTCGGGTATCTAATAGGCTGGCTGTACACTGTGGTTTGCTGTCTTTGAAAATTTTGCCAATGCCATTCCAATGGTTGTATTTAGCATCATTGTTTTTCAAAAGTATCGAATTTGATTGGTTGGTCAGTCCCTCGCCGAGATCACCTGCGTGCGAGGCTTGGGACAGCAAAAGTATCAAAAAAGTGCAGTATTTAATTATCGTAAGTTTATTTCTCATGACTGTTCCTTGGGAATTCAGATAAGCACTATCGTGGCATTAGGCTGAGTACCAAGAGACATATATAGTTATCGTGAGATCAGAAGTTCCGATCAATCAGCGGGCAGGAGGGATGCGGTAAAGCCCGTCCTTGCCGTGTGCAGCTGTTGCGCGATTGCCGCGCACGCTGATCATCTGCCTGATATCAATCCACTCGATTCCCTGCGCCCTGAGCCTGGGCAGTTCACGCTCCAGAACTGCCAGAGTCTGCGGATACGGATGCCCGATCAGCACCGCAGAACCCTGCTTGTGCGCCAGGCTGATTGCCGTCTGCAGCTGAGTAAATATCGCGGCTTCAGTGGGCTCGTCATCCAGGAACACATCCCGCGAAACGCTCGCCAGACCAATCTTCTGTGCTTCGGCGGCCGCCACGGTTTGCACACTGGTGCGGCTGTCGACGAAGAGTTTGCGCCGACGCTGCAAGTCCGCCATCAACCAAGCCATGGCAGCCGGCTGAACGGTCATGCGGCTGCCCATGTGGTTGTTGATGCCAGCGGTGTAGGGCACGACCTTGAACGCTGCGTTCAGGCGTTTCTCAAGTTCGTCGATGGGCAAATCAGGGTGCCAGGCGAACGGGCCAGTGGCCGGGTCCATGGGCATGTGCAGGATGACAATCTTGCCAGCGCGATGGGCCTCGCGGGCGAATTCGGTGGCGTGGGGCGTGTCCGGCATGATCGCCGCGGTGACTGGGCCGGGCAGGGCCAGCACGCGGCGATCCCGGGGCAGGTTTTGCCCCAGGTCATCGATGATCAGGCTTAGATAAGCTTTTTGAGGTGTGGCCGCTGTTGTGGCAGGCGCCGCGTGAGCGACACCCGCCAGACAACACAGCAGACCGAGTAATAACCGCAGGCGCATCTCAGCGGCCGGAGGTGATGCTCAACCCTTTGAGCAGGCTCAGGGCCTGGGCCAATTGGTAGTCGTCATCCTGCGGCATTGCCTTGGCTTTGCCGCTGGAGCTGGTCGGTTTGTCGGCGCCGCCGTTGCCATTGCCCAAGTGACCTTGCAGATCGGCTTCCTTGAAGTACTCGCCGTCCTGCTCGTTGGTGATCTTGGCCTTGCGCACTTCGATGTCCGGGACGATGCCCTGAGCCTGGATCGAGCGGCCGTTCGGCGTGTAATACAGCGCCGTGGTGATCTTCAGGGCGCGTTCGTTGTTCAGCGGCAGCACGGTTTGTACCGAGCCTTTGCCGAAACTGGTGGTGCCCATGACCACCGCGCGTTTCTGATCCTGCAAGGCACCGGCGACAATTTCCGAGGCCGAGGCGCTGCCGCCATTGATCAGCGCGACCATTGGCACGGCTTCGCTTTCGTCCTTGCCGGTGGCGGAGAAGCGCAGTTCGGAGTTGGCGATACGGCCCTTGGTGTAAACGATCAGGCCCTTGGTGATGAAGTGGTCGACCACTTCCACCGCCGCTTGCAGCACGCCGCCGGGGTTGTTACGCAGATCGAGGATGATGCCTTTGAGCTTCTTGCCGTTGTCCTTGCGCAGCTTGGCCAGGGCCTTGGAGACTTCGTCGCCGGTCTTGACCTGGAACTGGGTGATGCGGATGTAGCCGTAGCCGGATTCCAGCAGCTGACTCTTCACGCTCTTCACTTGAATGATGGCGCGGGCCAGGGTTACGTCGAATGGCGCACCGCCGTCGCGCACCAGGGTCAGGGTGATTTTCTGGCCGATCTTGCCGCGCATCTTGTCCACAGCTTCGGTCATGCTCTGGCCGCGGGTCGGCTGGCCGTTGATCTTGACGATGAAGTCGCCGGCCTGAATGCCAGCCTTGGAGGCCGGGGTGTCATCGATCGGCGAAACCACTTTGATAAAACCGTCTTCGGCACCGACTTCGATGCCCAGGCCGCCGAATTCGCCGCTGGTGCTTTCCTGCAATTCAGCGAAGTCTTCCGGGCCCAGGTAGGCGGAGTGTGGGTCGAGGTTGCTGAGCATGCCTTTGATGGCGTTTTCCAGCAGGGTCTTGTCGTCCACCGGCTCGACATAGGCTGCCTTGATCCGATCCATGACCTCGGCAAAAGTGCGCAACTCTTCCAGAGGCAACGGCGCCTTGGTGGTCGCAGCAGTGCCCGCAGGCGCGACTGCCGGAGCAGGTTGAGCGGCAAACGCCAGAGGCGCGCCGATCACCAGGGCGATCGTCAGGGCCAGCGAGGTAAGGCGGGACAAATGCAGCATGTCGAACGAACTCCTAATGTAGGTGACTCAACGCCTATCCTTGCGCGCGGCACCATTGCGCTGGATCACTCGGGTGACCCTGCTGACGAATAGCGAAATACAGCGCTGGCGTGTCCTGCCCGCCACTGCTACCCACAGTGGAGATGGACTCACCGGCTTTTACCACGTCACCTGCAGACTTGAGCAGCGTCTGGTTGTGACCATAAAGACTCAAAAAACCGTTGCCGTGGTCGAGAATCACCAGCAGCCCGGCGCCTCGCAACCAGTCGGCGAACACCACGCGACCGCCATGCACGGCGTGCACCTGGCTGCCGGCGGAGGCGCTGATCATCACGCCGTCCCACTTGGTGCGGGCGTCGTCGCCACGGGTTTCGCCAAAGCGTGCCAGCAGTCGACCATCGACTGGCCAGGGAAGTTTTCCCCGGCTTGAAGCAAAGGGGCCGCCGAAGGTCTCACCTGAACTTGATACCAGGGCGCCGGGTGTCGATTTAACGGGTTTGCGTGGGGCATCAGTGGCCTCAGCATCTGCTGCAGCCTGGGCCTCACGTAAACGCTTTTTTTCGGCTTCCTGCTGGGCGATCAGCGCTTTTTGCCGCGCTTCTTCTGCCTCTCGGGCCTGACGGGCCAAGGTTTCTTCAATGGTTTTAAGGACTTTAGACAGGTCTGCCTGATCCTGCTCGCGGGCCGCCAGCTTCTGATCCCGGGCCTTCACGTCGTCGCTGAGTTTGGCCAGGACTTGCTGGCGCTCCTTGCGGACTTTGTCGAGTTCTTCACGCTGGCTGTCGAGGCTGCTTTTCTGCACCAGCAATTGCGCCTGTTGCATGGCGATGTCTTTTTCGACATTGGCCAGTTGGCGCAGGGTTTCGTTGAAATTCTTCAGCTGCTCCAGGCGGGCCTGGCTCAGGTAGTCGTAATAGGTGAGGGTGCGGGCGAATTTTTCCGGGTTCTGCTGGTTGAGCAACAGCTTCAAGTACTCCTGACGACCGTTCTGATAGGCCGCGCGGGCCTGAATGGCGATCAGTCGCTGCTGTTCAATGCGCGCGCTCTGGAGTTTTTTTTTCTCGGCATCGAGTCGCTGCAGCTCGGATTCGCTTTTCTTCAGCTCTTTTTGCAGGGCTTCGACTTGCTTCTCGAGCTTGCCCATCTCGGTCTCGGTGCCTTTGAGGTCTTTCTGCACACCGGACTTTTCTTCCTGGAGCTTGCCCAGCAGCTTTTTCAGCTCGGCAATGTCCTGACGCGTGGCGTCCAACTGTTGTTGGGTTTGCGCGCGCTCGTCAGCAAAGGCCGGTTGGAGCAGGCATGTCAGAGCAAGGGCTATCAGGACGCGAAGCATAGAGGCGGGCGACACCAGGGAAAGGGACGGGCCTAGTATGCCCGCCAAGCGCTGCAAAAAAAACGCCCAATTGGGGTTGTGTGATAACCGGACAGAAAAACACCGCAAAACCAATGTGGGAGCGGTCTTGCTCGCGATGGCATCAGTACATTCAACAAAGATGTTGGCTGTCAGATTGCTATCGCGAGCAGGCTCGCTCCCACAGGGTTTTGGTGGTGTTTGAAGGGGCGGGTTACACCAGAATCGACGTGCCAGTCATTTCCGCCGGTTTTTCCAGACCCATCAACATCAGCATGGTCGGTGCCACGTCCGCCAGCACGCCGCCGTCGCGAACCTTGAAGTCACGCTTGCCGACATAGATGAACGGCACCGGTTCGGTGGTGTGGGCGGTATGCGCCTGGCCGGTGGTTTCATCGGACATCTGCTCGACGTTGCCGTGGTCGGCAGTAATCAGGGCTTCACCACCGACTTTTTCCAGGGCATTAACGATGCGGCCGACGCACAGGTCGAGGCATTCAACGGCTTTTACCGCTGCGTCGAACACGCCGCTGTGGCCGACCATGTCGCCGTTGGCGTAGTTGACCACGATCACGTCGTAACGCTGGTTTTCGATGGCATCAACGATGCGGTCGGTGACTTCCGGGGCGCTCATCTCGGGCTGCAAGTCATAAGTGGCGACTTTTGGCGACGGGATCAGGATGCGTTCTTCGCCCGGGAACGGTTCTTCACGGCCACCGGAGAAGAAGAAGGTTACGTGGGCATACTTCTCGGTTTCGGCAATGCGCAGCTGGGTCTTGCCGTTTTTCGCCAGATAGTCGCCCAGCACGTTGTCCAGGCTGCCCGCGGCGAAGGCCGATGGGGCGGGAATGCTGGCGGCGTACTGGGTCAGCATGACGAAGCCGGCCAGTTTTGGCTGGCGGGCACGTTCGAATTCCTTGAAATCGTCTTCGACGAACACGCGGGTTAGTTCGCGGGCGCGGTCAGCGCGGAAGTTCATGAACACCACGGCGTCGCCGTCTTCGACTTTCACCGGCTCACCGATGCTGGTGGCTTTGACGAATTCGTCGCTCTCGCCGCGTTCGTACGCGGCTTGCAGGCCTTCCTGGGCGGTGGCGGCGTTGAATTCGCCGTTGCCATCGACAATCAGGTTGTAAGCCTGGGACACGCGGTCCCAACGGTTGTCGCGGTCCATGGCGAAGTAACGGCCAATAATGCTGGCGATCCGGCCTTTGCCGAGAGCCTGGAAGGCCGCATCCAGCAGTTCGATGGACGACTGAGCGCTTTTCGGCGGCGTGTCGCGCCCATCAAGGAAGGCGTGCAGATAGATTTTTTCAGCGCCGCGCTTGAAAGCCAGTTCGGCCATGGCAATCAGGTGATCCTGGTGGCTGTGAACGCCGCCATCGGACAACAGGCCCATGAAATGCACGGCTTTGCCGGCAGCGACGGCTTTATCGACAGCGGCGCAGATGGTCGGGTTCTCGAAGAACTCGCCGTCGCGGATCGATTTGGTCACGCGCGTGAAGTCCTGATACACCACGCGGCCGGCGCCGAGGTTCATGTGGCCGACTTCGGAGTTGCCCATCTGGCCATCCGGCAGGCCGACGTCCATGCCGCTGCCCGAGATCAGGCCGTTCGGCACGGTGGCCCACAGACGGTCCAGTACGGGCTTCTTCGCCGCAAAGATGGCGTTGGATTCAGGGCTCTCACTGTGACCGAAGCCGTCGAGAATAATCAGGACCAAAGGTTTAGGCGTGGTAGTCATGGATTCCACTCGTGGCTGAGTTAAAAGAGGGCGATGGAAAAGGGAGTGGCAGTTTAAAGCGAAGTTCCGGCCACGTCACCGCCGGACGGGGTTTGGCCCACCATAGTGGCTGTGTATACTGGCCGACATTTTAACGCCCTGGAACTTCCTTCGATGGTTGAACATCTGATCCAATTCGCCACCAACCACTACATTCTCGTGGGTATCTTCGTCGTACTGGCGGCCTTGCTTTTGGCCTATCAGATGCAAGGCGGCGGCCGCAGCCTGAGCACCGGTGAACTGACCGGGCTGGTCAACAAGGACGCGGGCATTGTGATCGACATTCGTTCGACCAAGGACTTCGCCGCCGGTCACATTGTTGGCGCGGTGAACATTCCTCACGACAAACTGACCGCTCGCGTTGGCGAACTGGAAAAGCACAAGGCCAAGACCATTATCCTGGTCGACGCCATGGGCCAGACTGCTGGCACGCATGCCCGCGAACTGATGAAGTCCGGCTTCACCGCCGCCAAGCTTTCCGGCGGTATTTCCAGCTGGAAAGGCGACAACCTGCCGCTGGTGAAGTGATATGAGCAACGTCGTCGTCTATTCCAGCGATTACTGCCCTTACTGTTCGCGAGCCAAGTACCTGCTCGAGAACAAAGGCGTGGCCTTCGAAGAGATCAAGGTCGATGGCAAGCCGCAGGTGCGTGCCGCCATGGCTCAGAAGGCCGGACGTACGTCCGTGCCGCAGATCTGGATCGGCAGCACCCATGTGGGTGGTTGTGATGATTTGTTCGCCCTTGAGCGCGCCGGCAAGCTCGACGCCATGCTCAAGGCCTGAATGCCTTCCCTATAAGACCCCAAGATCAGAAAGGATCTGAGATGACTGACCAACAGAACACTGCAGCTAGCGAAGAAGAAACCGCACCGCAATTCTCCTTGCAGCGCATCTACGTACGTGACTTGTCCTTCGAAGCACCGAAAAGCCCGGCAATCTTCCGCCAGCAGTGGGAACCGAGCGTCGGTCTGGATCTGAACACCCGTCAAAAGGCTCTGGAAGGCGACTTCCACGAAGTCGTACTGACTTTGTCCGTTACCGTGAAAAACGGTGAAGAAGTGGCGTTCATTGCCGAAGTGCAACAGGCCGGGATTTTCCTGATCAAGAACCTCGACGACGCTTCGATGAGCCACACCCTCGGCGCGTTCTGCCCGAACATCCTGTTCCCGTATGCTCGCGAAACCCTGGACAGCCTGGTCACCCGTGGTTCGTTCCCGGCGCTGATGCTGGCCCCGGTGAATTTCGACGCGCTGTACGCACAAGAGCTGCAACGCATGCAGACGGCTGGCGAGACTCCAACCGTTCAGTAAGCGGTCCTGAGTCAAAGCAAGTCCAATGTGGGAGCGGGCTTGCTCGCGAAAGCGGTGTAACAGACAACGATGATGTTGAATGTTATGACCTCTTCGCGAGCAAGCCCGCTCCCACATTTGTTATGTGGTGTTATTTAAAGCCGAGCTGGCGCCAGCCTTCGTACACGGCGACCGCCACGGTGTTCGACAGGTTCAGGCTGCGGCAGCCTTCACGCATCGGCAGGCGCAGGCGCTGTTCGCCGGGCAGGGCATCGAGTACTTCTGCCGGCAAGCCACGGCTTTCCGGGCCGAACAGGAACGCATCGCCCTCCGCGAAGCTGGCATCGTGGAACGGCCGCGAGCCCTTGGTGGTAAAGGCGAACAGCCGAGGATGACCGAGGCTTTCCAGACAGCTGGCGAGGTCTGCGTGGCGCTGCAGGGTGGCATACTCGTGGTAATCGAGGCCGGCCCGGCGCAGACGCTTGTCGTCCATCTCGAAGCCCAGCGGTTCGATCAAATGCAGGTGGCAGCCACTGTTGGCGCACAGCCTGATAACGTTGCCGGTATTCGGCGGAATTTCTGGTTGGAAAAGGATGACGTGAAACATGCACGGCTCCGAAGGTAAAGATGAGCGGCATTCTACGCCTGAAGCTGACCCGCGTTCGAAGCTATTCCCGCGAGTGATGGCTTCGCTGGCGATTGTCGGGGTGATGGTGGGGCTGATGATCGGTCGCCTGACCACTCCCGACCCCAGCGAATTGCAGCAGGTCGAGGTCACGAACGATGGGCTGGTGGTGTGGTTCAACAACGAACCCAAGGCTCACGGCGAGTTCGTCGACGGTAGCCTCGCGTTGCTGTTCGAGGCTGAAGGAAAGGCACAGAAAGGTCAGCTCAAAATCAACGACAAGAGCGTGAACTGGCGCGTGCGTTTGAGTGATGGGGGGTTGTTGCTGACGGTGGTTGCGGCCCGGCCACTGCAGGGCGAGTGGGCCGGTAGCGAGGTCGATGACCGCTGGCGGCTGGAGATCCATCTCCGAGAGCAATAAAAGAGGGAATCCCCGGCCTGCCTGTACCAAGGTCCCCAAAACGGCAGGGCTCGCGCATTGCGACGTGAGCCCGGTGTAAAGAAGGAACCCCTGACCTGCCTGTATCAAGGGCCCCAAAACTGCTTGGGCTCGTCGCTTGTGCGGTGTGAGCCCGGTGTAAAGAGGGGAATCCCCGGCCTGCCTGTACCAAGGTCCCCGAAACTGGGTAGTGAACTGAATCACTGAATGGACTATTGCAGGGGGCGTGCCAGGTTTTAACAAGTTGAAACAGAATGTCGCGCTGAAACGTCGAAAGCCCCGTATTCCGGGGCTTTCGTGTTTTTTCGATAGGGGTTTTCTTGCAGATGAAGGCGGGGTTTTGGGTCGATTGTCATGCGCGATTGCGGTTCACGGTGCATTGCGGCGGTGCACGGAAGGGTGGTGATGATCGTTCCCATGCTCTGCGTGGGAATGCAGCCCGGGACGCTCTGCGTCCCTGCCGAAGCGGACGCAGAGCGTCCATTGAGGCATTCCCACGCAGAGCGTGGGAACGATCAGGTGGGGCGATTAACCCTCATCCCCTTCATCATCATCCCCGCCATCAACCTTCATCCCCAACTCCTTGATCTTGCGCGTCAGGGTATTACGCCCCCAGCCCAGCAAAACGGCGGCATCACGGCGGCGGCCGGCGGTGTGTTTGAGGGCGGTTTCGATCATGATCCGCTCGAACGCCGGCACGGCGCTGTCGAGCAGGCTCGACTGGCCACGAGCCAACGCCTGATCGGCCCACTGGCGCAGCGCTTGCTCCCAGTTGGTCACCGGCGCCGAATCCTGCGGCAGGTTCAGCAGCTCCGGCGGCAGGTCGCTGATGTGCACTTCGCGACCCGAAGCCATCACCGTGATCCAGCGGCAGGTGTTCTCCAGCTGACGCACGTTGCCGCCCCACGGCAGGTTCTTCAGGTATTCCTCGGTTTCGCTTTTCAGCAGCTTCGGCTCCACCGCCAGTTCTTGCGCGGCACGGCTGAGGAAGTGCTTGGCCAGGGTCGGGATGTCTTCGCGACGGTCCGACAACCGTGGAATGTGGATGCGAATCACGTTGAGGCGGTGGAACAAGTCCTCACGGAATTTCCCGGCATGCACCAGGGTTTCCAGATTCTGGTGAGTCGCGGCGATGATTCGCACATCGACCTTCACTGGCACATGACCGCCGACGCGGTAGAACTCGCCGTCCGCCAACACCCGCAGCAAACGAGTCTGGGTGTCTGCCGGCATGTCGCCGATTTCATCGAGGAACAGCGTACCGCCGTCAGCCTGTTCAAAACGCCCGCGACGCAGGTTGGCCGCGCCGGTGAACGCGCCTTTCTCATGGCCGAACAGCTCGGATTCCATCAGGTCTTTGGGGATCGCCGCCATGTTCAGCGCAATGAACGGCGAAGCCGCACGCGGGCTGTGACGGTGCAGCGCGTGGGCCACCAACTCTTTACCGGTACCGGATTCGCCGTTGATCAGCACAGTGATGTTGGAGTGGCTCAAGCGCCCGATGGCGCGAAACACTTCCTGCATCGCCGGCGCTTCACCGATGATTTCCGGGGTGCGGGTCAAGGCGACCGGGACTTCCAGGCCTTGTTGTTCTTGGGCGTGCTGGTTCGCGCGTTTAACCAGTGACACCGCTTCGTCAACGTCGAACGGTTTCGGCAGGTATTCAAACGCGCCGCCCTGATAGGACGCGACAGCGCTGTCCAGATCGGAGTGAGCGGTCATGATAATGACCGGCAGCCGTGGGTGTTGTTCGCGGATCCGCGCCAGAAGGTCCAGGCCACTGGCACCCGGCATGCGAATGTCGGAGATGATCACGTCCGGCTGCTGGCGCGCCAGGCGGCTCATCACGCCATCGGCGCTGTCGAAGCTTTGCGTGGTCATGCCTTCTTGCTGCAAGGCTTTTTCCAGGACCCAACGGATAGAACGGTCGTCATCGACGATCCACACGGTTTCACTACGGCTCATGTCGATGTGGCTCCTTGTTCCAGTGGCAGAAAGATCGAGAAGGTGGTGTGGCCTGGATGGCTGTCACATTCGATCAGGCCCTGGTGCTGGCTGATGATGTTCTGGGTAATGGCCAGGCCCAGCCCGGTACCGTCCGGACGGCCGCTGACCATGGGAAAGAAGATGGTTTCTTGCAAGTCCGCGGGAATGCCCGGGCCGTTGTCGATGATTTCGATCTTGGTCACCAGGCGATGGCGCACGTGGCCGATGGTGAACTGGCGCATGGCGCGGGTGCGCAGGCTGATGCGGCCGAGGCGCAGTTCGTTCTGGCTGCTGATGGCCTGCATCGCATTGCGCACGATGTTCAGCACGGCCTGAATCATCTGTTCGCGGTCGATCAACACGTCGGGAATGCTTGGGTCGTAGTCGCGCACCAAAGTGATGCAGCCCTGGCTTTCGGCCTCCACCAGATGACAAACGCGTTCCAGCACTTCGTGGACATTGCACATCGCCAGTGACGGCAGCTTATTGGAACCGAGCATGCGATCGACCAGATTGCGCAGGCGGTCGGCCTCTTCAATGATCACGTTGGTGTAGTCGCGCAGGCTTTCTTCCGGCAGTTCGCGGGCGAGCAATTGCGCCGCGCCGCGAATTCCGCCGAGAGGATTCTTGATCTCGTGAGCGAGGCCGCGCACCAGCATCTTGCTGGTTTCCTGCTTCGACAGCTGCGCCTCTTCCTTGGTGATTCGCAGCAAGCGGTCACGGGGGTGGACTTCCAGCAGCAGCATGGTGGCGCCGTTGGCCAGGATGGGCGTTACCGCGTAGTCGACGGTCAGCGTCTGGCCGGTGAGGGCGGTGAGCATCGCTTCGCGTTTGGTGAACGGGTGGGCCTGCTCGACCGCCTGGCGCAGGGAGTTCAGCGCCTCGGTGGATTCGGTGAACAACTCACTGATGAACTGCCCATGGCTACGCTGACCGCTGATGGCCAGGAGCATCTCCGCCGCCGGGTTCATGTACTCGAGGCGCAGTTCGGCATCGAGCAGAATGGTGGCGGTGGTCAGGTTGTCGAGTAGCAATCGATGCAGTGCGTCGCTAATGGTCATCAGGACCTCTTTTGGAGCAGGGCATGCGCATGAATAACGCGCCGATACGAGGAAAATGCAAAAACCAAACCAAGGCTCCGAAAAGAAGCGTTTAAGGCCTGAAACGGGCGTTTGACGCTCGTTTGCGTGGCGTTCTGCCAGCTTTGACGGGTACTTTCGAACCAAAATGGGTTGGTATATGGGTACGGTGCAACCAATTGCACCAATATAGTGCGCAAACCTGAACGGCGTTAGAAGAAGCGCAGGAAGGGATTTTTTTCTTCTACTATGGGTTTGTCTTTGAGCGGGCATTCCGGCCGTTGGCCGTAATCGGTGAGGGCGCAGGGTTTGACCTGGCGCTTCTGCGCGAGGGAGATGCGCAGCATGTGAAACGGCTGGTTGGCGGTGCGCTCGACCGTGCGGCCCTGCTCGTCGAGGATTTCCACCGAGAGGTTATGGCTGCCGCGATCGATGTTGCTCAGGGCGAATACCGGGCTCAGGCCGGGCGCTGCGGTGGGTTGGCCGTCGAGTAGCAGTTGGTAGCGATGGCCTCGCTGCAGGCCGGGTTCGCTGGTGACGCTGACAATAATCTCGCCAGCATTGCTGCGTACCGTGGCATCTGGCTCCGGCACAAGTACTCTCAGCATGTCGTAGTGGAACAGTGGTTTTGCTTCGGCCTTCTTTCCAGTCGTCACCGGTGCTGCGCCGCCGGGCTTGGCGGACATGCGATTGCTCGTTGCCATCGGCACACGCTTGGCATTGCCGGAACCTGGCTGGTCGGTGTAGACCCGATTGCCCTGGGCGTCGACGTAGGTGAACACCTCCGCTGTCACCGGCAGGGCGATCAGGCAGGTGATCAGAAGCCACAGCCTCACGGCTTGTGCACCCGTTGTACGGTGAACGTCACGGCGGGACTTTGTTGAACGATGTTTTCCCCGTCGATCACCTGTACCGCGAGGCTGTGTGTGCCGCGATCAATATTGACCAGTTGCAGGATCGGCACGTTGCTCGGCTGGCCGTAAGGTTGATCGTCCAGCAACAGCCTGAACAAATGGGGGCCTTGCAGGCGCGGTTTGATCAGCACGTTGACGGTGAAGGTGCCGTTGTTGGCACGCAGCGCTTCGGTGGTGGGCAAGTTGGTCAGTTCCAGCACCTCGTAAGCGCTAAGCGGCTTTTCGCGGCTGGTGGCTTCGACAGGTGGCGCAGAAGGGGCTTGGGGCTCAACCCTGTTCAGCGGTGGCAACTCGACCGGCTGAGCTTTCACGCCATCGGGCGGTTGATTGCTGTAGGCGGTGTTGCCGTCGGCGTCGGTGTACTTGTAGATCTGCGCGGCGGCGGGCAGGGCGATCAACAGCAGCATCAATAGAAAACCACGACCCATAAAATTGACCGGAAGCGAAGGCGTTGGGTTGCAGCATAGGTCAGGGGCGGCGGTTGACCCAAGTTGAAAACATTTGGGCATGATTTACATCGATCTCCCAAACACTGCAAACCCCCTGTGGGAGTGAGCCTGCTCGCGATAGCGGTGGAACAGTCAGCATCAATGTTGAATGAAGTAATGCTATCGCGAGCAGGCTCGCTCCCACAGGGTTCTGTGTTGGTCTCTAAACCGCGGCATAAAAAAGGCCTCCCGAAGGAGGCCTCATTTGTCACGCCGCTTGCGCAGGCGCTACCGGATCAGCAGCTGTAGTACAGCTCGTATTCCAGTGGGTGTACGAAGGTACGTACTTTGATTTCTTCTTCGCTTTTCAGAGCGATGTAAGCGTCGATGAAGTCGTCGCTGAATACGCCGCCTTTGGTCAGGAACGCACGACCTTTGTCCAGCTCTTCCAGGGCTTCTTTCAGGCTGCCGCAAACTTGTGGGATCTCTTTCGCCTCTTCGGGCGGCAGGTCATACAGGTTTTTGTCGGCAGCATCGCCAGGGTGGATCTTGTTCTGGATACCGTCCAGGCCAGCCATCAACAGTGCAGCGAAGCCCAGGTACGGGTTAGCTGCTGGATCCGGGAAGCGGGCTTCAATACGGCGAGCGCGAGGGCTGGACACGTAAGGAATACGGATCGAAGCGGAACGGTTACGAGCCGAGTAGGCCAGCATTACCGGAGCTTCGAAACCTGGGACCAGACGCTTGTAGGAGTTGGTCGACGGGTTGGTGAAGCCGTTCAGAGCCTTACCGTGCTTGATGATGCCGCCGATGAAGAACAGGGCGGTGTCGGACAGACCGGCATAGCCTTCGCCCGCGAAGGTGTTCTTGCCATCTTTGGCGATGGACAGGTGAACGTGCATACCCGAACCGTTGTCGCCGTACAGAGGCTTAGGCATGAAGGTCGCGGTGCGGCCGTATGCATCAGCAACGTTGTGTACGCAGTACTTCAGGGTCTGAACTTCGTCAGCCTTGGCAACCAGGGTGTTGAACTTCACACCGATTTCGTTCTGGCCGGCAGTCGCCACTTCGTGGTGGTGAACTTCGATGACCAGGCCCATTTCTTCCATAGCGTTGCACATGGAGGTACGGATTTCGTGGTCGTGGTCGAACGGAGGAACCGGGAAGTAGCCGCCTTTGACGCCTGGACGGTGGCCTTTGTTGCCGCCTTCCACGTCCTGGTCGGACATCCACGAACCTTGTTCGGAGTAGATCTTGAACATGGAACCGGAGATGTCGGACTTGAACTTCACTTCGTCGAAGATGAAGAATTCAGGCTCTGGACCCACAAATACGGTGTCGCCGATACCGGTCGACTTCAGGTATTCCTCGGCACGCTTGGCGATCGCACGTGGGTCACGGTCGTAGCCTTGCATGGTCGAAGGCTCGATCACGTCGCAAACCAGGATCAGGGTTGGCTCTTCGGTGAACGGGTCGAGAACGGCAGTGCTGTCGTCCGGCATCAGGATCATGTCGGAGGCTTCGATGCCTTTCCAGCCAGCGATGGAGGAACCGTCGAACATTTTGCCTTCTTCGAAGAAAGCTTCATCCAGCGCGTCGCGAGCCGGCATGGTCACGTGGTGCTGAGTGCCTTTGGTGTCCGTGAAGCGCAGATCAATCCACTTGACGTCATGATCTTTGATGAGTTGAACCGACTTCGACATAGTGTCCTCCGGGTGGCTTCGGGCTTAGTAGTGGATGCCCTTAGAATGTGGGTGATGCCGGCGCGAATACTCTGCCAAGGCAACCTGCCTCACAAGGGAGCAAATTGCATGCCAGTGCCCCACCATGGGTTTTTTGCCCCAATTTCACGCTTATAAAGGTGCAAAGCGCAGCAAAGCTGGAAATAGCGCCCCGTAATGTAGCGTCAAATTCGGTAAATGACCTGTTTTGGTGCGCGAAAAACCTTCTGCACATTAACTGGTTAAACCTTGAGCAATTTCCGCTATAATCCGCGCCCCCCTTTTTCGGCTGGCCCAGCGCGCGCTGTTTTCATGAAACTAATCGTAAAAGTCTTCCCCGAGATCACCATCAAGAGCCGCCCGGTACGGATGCGTTTCATCCGCCAGTTGGCCAAAAACATCCGTACCGTGCTCCGCGACCTGGACCCGGCCGTGGTGGTGAACGGTGTGTGGGACAATCTCGAGCTGGAAACCCGCGTCAGCGAGCCCAAAGCCCTGAAGGAGATGACCGAGCGCCTGAGCTGCATGCCGGGCATCGCGCATTTCCTTCAGGTCGACGAATACCCGTTGGGTGACTTCGACGACATCGTCGCCAAGTGCAAGCAGCACTTTGGTGATGCGTTGGCCGGGAAGATCTTTTCGGTGCGCTGCAAGCGTGCCGGCAAGCATGAATTCAGTTCGATGGACGTCGAGAAATATGTCGGCAGCCAACTGCGTCGTCAGTGCGGCGCCGCCGGAATCTCGCTGAAAGAGCCGGAAATCGAAGTTCGCCTCGAAATTCGCGACAAACGGTTGTTCGTGATCCACAACCAGCACAACAGCATCGGCGGTTATCCGCTGGGTGCCCTGGAACAGACACTTGTGCTGATGTCCGGCGGCTTCGATTCCACTGTTGCTGCTTACCAGATCATGCGCCGCGGCCTGATGAGCCATTTCTGCTTCTTCAATCTGGGCGGACGAGCCCATGAACTGGGCGTTATGGAAGTCGCGCACTTCATCTGGAAGAAGTACGGCAGCTCCCAACGCGTGTTATTTGTGAGTGTGCCTTTCGAGGAAGTACTGGGAGAAATTCTCGGGAAAGTCGATAACAGTCATATGGGCGTAGTTTTGAAGCGTATGATGTTGCGCGCTGCTTCCCGTATTGCCGATCGGCTGGAGATCGAAGCGCTGGTCACCGGCGAAGCGATTTCCCAGGTGTCGAGCCAGACGCTGCCGAACCTGTCCGTGATCGACTGCGTGACCGACAAGCTGGTCTTGCGTCCGCTGATCGCCAGTCACAAGCAGGACATCATCGACCTGGCCAACGAAATCGGGACTGCCGACTTCGCCAAGCACATGCCGGAATACTGCGGGGTCATCTCGGTGAACCCCAAGACCCACGCCAAGCGTCCACGCGTGGAGTACGAAGAACAACAGTTCGACATGGCAGTACTTGAGCGTGCGCTCGAGAACGCCAAACTGGTGCCGATCGATCGCGTGATCGACGAATTGGGCCAGGACTTGCAGATCGAAGAAGTCAGTGAAGCGCTGGCTGGTCAGATCGTCATCGACATCCGTCATCCGGATGCCGCTGAAGACGACCCGCTGAGCCTCGTTGGCATTGAGGTACAAACGATGCCGTTTTATGCATTGAACGCTCGTTTCAAGGAACTGGACCCTACTCGCCAGTACCTGCTGTATTGCGACAAAGGCGTGATGAGTCGCCTGCATGCCCACCATTTGCTCAGTGAGGGGCATGCCAATGTGCGCGTTTATCGACCGAGCTAAGAGCCCGGGGCTGTACGCCTGTGGCCTGCGTCACCGGCCCCCCGACTCTGCCGTCAAGCTGTAACGGCAAGGCCTGACTCTACTGTAAATCGCTGCCAAGACTTGTCAGCACACCGAATCCTCTGATCGAGATACACAAGTGATCGAAAATCTACGCAACATCGCCATCATTGCTCACGTTGACCATGGTAAGACCACCCTGGTAGACAAACTCTTGCGTCAATCCGGCACCCTGGAGCGCAACGAGCTCAACGACGAGCGCGTGATGGACTCCAACGACCAGGAGAAAGAGCGCGGTATTACCATTCTGGCGAAAAACACCGCCATCAACTGGAACGGCTACCACATCAACATCGTGGATACCCCGGGCCACGCCGACTTCGGCGGTGAAGTTGAACGCGTAATGTCGATGGTTGACTCCGTTCTGCTGCTGGTTGACGCTCAAGACGGCCCTATGCCGCAAACCCGTTTCGTGACCAAGAAGGCTTTCGAAGCCGGCCTGCGTCCAATCGTGGTGATCAACAAGGTTGACCGTCCAGGCGCGCGTCCGGACTGGGTTCTGGACCAGATCTTCGACCTGTTCGACAACCTCGGTGCTACCGAAGAACAGCTGGACTTCAAAGTCGTCTACGCCTCGGCCCTGAACGGCATTGCCGGTCTGGAACACACCGACATGGCTGAAGACATGACCCCGCTGTACCAGTCGATCGTCGACAACGTACCTGCGCCGAAAGTCGACCGTGAAGGTCCGTTCCAGATGCAAATCTCCGCTCTGGACTACAACAGCTTCCTGGGTGTTATCGGCGTTGGCCGTATCGCCCGTGGTCGCATCAAGCCGAACACTCCGGTTGTCGCTATCGACGCCGACGGCAAGAAGCGTACCGGTCGTATCCTGAAGCTGATGGGTCACCACGGTCTGCACCGTATCGACGTTGAAGAAGCAGCTGCCGGCGACATCGTCTGCATCAGCGGCTTCGACCAGCTGTTCATCTCCGACACTCTGTGCGACCCACTGAACGTCGAAGCAATGAAGCCGCTGACCGTTGACGAACCAACCGTTTCCATGACCTTCCAGGTAAACGACTCGCCTTTCTGCGGTAAAGAAGGCAAGTTCGTCACCAGCCGTAACATCAAGGAACGTCTGGACAAAGAACTGCTCTACAACGTTGCCCTGCGCGTTGAAGAAGGCGACACCGCCGACAAGTTCAAAGTCTCCGGCCGTGGTGAGCTGCACCTCTCGGTACTGATCGAAACCATGCGTCGCGAAGGCTTCGAAATGGGTGTTGGTCGTCCGGAAGTGATCATCCGCATGGTTGACGGCGTCAAGCACGAACCGTACGAAAACGTGACCATCGACCTGCCAGAAGAATCGCAAGGTTCGATCATGGAACAGATCGGTATCCGTAAAGGCGACCTGACCAACATGGTTCCGGATGGCAAGGGCCGTGTGCGCCTTGAGTACAACATCCCGGCTCGTGGCTTGATCGGTTTCCGTAACGAGTTCCTGACCCTGACCTCCGGTGCAGGCATCCTGACCTCGATCTTCGACCGTTACGACGTGATGAAGTCCGGCGACATGTCCGGCCGTCAGAACGGCGTGCTGGTTTCGGTTGCTACCGGTAAGGCGCTGACTTACTCGCTGGAAACCCTGCAAGCTCGCGGCAAACTGTTCCTGGGTCACGGTGAAGACGTGTACGAAGGTCAAATCGTCGGCATCAACAGCCGCGACAACGACCTGGGCGTTAACCCAACCAAAGGCAAGAAGCTCGACAACATGCGTGCCTCGGGTAAAGACGAAACCATCGCTCTGGTTCCGCCTATCCGTTTCACCCTGGAACAAGCGCTTGAGTTCGTGCAAGAAGACGAACTGTGCGAAGTCACTCCTAAGTCCATCCGTCTTCGTAAGAAGATCCTGGGCGAAAGCGAGCGTACCCGCGCTGCCAAGAAAGCCGGTAACTGAGTTTCGACTTAGTTAACTGCTAAAAAAACGCCCCCGACCGCAAGGTCGGGGGCGTTTTTGTTTGTTTGGGGAAGGGAAAATTGATGGTGGAGTTTTCAGAATCTTGGGATGACTTGGGATCGACCCCTCACCCTAACCCTCTCCCCAAGGGGTAGAGGGGACTGACCGAGTTGTTCTTTCGAGATACATCGACCTGAAATATCGAGTCGAACTCAGGTTTGAAAAGCTTGAAGATCTGCTCCCTTTCCCCCTCTCCCCACTGGGGAGAGGGCTGGGGTGAGGGGGGGCTCAAGAACGACGCAGAATCGGCCCTTAGCCTCGATCAGAACTTTTCGAGGGTGCGGCGGCTCTCGCTGGTCTCGCGCGCCACTTCTTTGGGCTTATACGCGCAATACCCCGGCCGCGGCCCGATTTTCGGGTGGTTGCGGCAAGTATCCGGGCGCTTTTCATAAATAGTGCACAGACGGCTCTTACGATCCAGGTACAGGCAATCGTTGTTGCTCATGCGCTGAAGGGTGAAGATCTCGGACTTCTGGTTGTAACGCTCGACGATCCCTTCCTTCTGCAGACGCTTGGCGATGTTCTTCGGCGGCTCGCCGCGCTCGAATTCATCGACGATGCCGATACGGATCAGATCCTTGATCTTGACCTCGACCGGCAGGGTGCAGCAGCTGGAAACGCACGAACCACACATCGGGGCGGAGTACTTGGCCCAGGTATCGAGGCGGTCGATCTCCGCGGCGGCGATCAGGTTGGACTTCATCATCGGTTGTTACCAGCGTGCATCAGGGCGCGCGATCATACCGGGACTGGTGGATTTTTGAACAACCTTTCGCCAGATTTTTTCGTATTGCGTCCAATAACACCTGTAACCCGGCACGGCCCCTGCATTCTTTCCGGTGCGCGGCAAGGTAATGTCGATCTATCTCACACTAACGGGAAAAACTGCCGAACCAGAGTTCCAACGGCCTGTCAGACCGTCTAGGCTCAACTACTCCACGCTCGCTCGAGGTCCTATCAATGACTCAAGAACCACTTGTTCGCGAAGCAGAGGTGGCCGCATTTCGCGACGCCGTCTTGACCAAACTCACCTACGCGGTGGGCAAAGACCCGGATCACGCCTTCGACCACGACTGGTTCGAAGCCATTGCCCTGGCGGCGCGCGATCACATGGTCGAGCACTGGATGGATCACACCCGGCAGATTTACCGCAAAGGTCAAAAGCGGGTTTATTACCTCTCCCTCGAATTCCTGATCGGCCGTCTGCTCTACGACAGCCTGAGCAACCTTGGCCTGCTGGACGTCGCCCGCGAGGCCATGACTGAACTCGGCGTCGACCTCGAGCGCATCCGCCTGCTGGAGCCCGACGCCGCGCTGGGCAACGGTGGCCTCGGTCGTCTGGCCGCGTGCTTCATGGAAAGCATGTCGACCCTCGGCATTGCCGGCCACGGTTACGGCATTCGTTACGAACACGGCTTGTTCCGCCAGGCCATCGTCGACGGCTGGCAACAGGAGCAGACCGAGCACTGGCTGGATTTCGGTAACCCTTGGGAGTTCGAACGGCCAGAGGTCGTTTACCCGATCGGTTTCGGCGGCAGTGTCGAAACCGTCACCGACGACACCGGTAAGTCCAAGCAAGTCTGGACGCCAGCGGAAACCGTTCGCGCGATTGCGTATGACACGCCGGTCGTCGGCTGGCGCGGGGCGAGCGTCAACACGCTGCGCCTGTGGCGCGCCCGGGCCATGGAAGATTTGCACCTGGAGCGCTTCAACGCCGGCGACCACTTGGGCGCCGTGGCAGAAGTCGCCCGGGCCGAAAGCATTTCCCGGGTGCTCTACCCGGCGGACAGTACCGAAGCGGGCCAGGAGCTGCGCCTGCGTCAGGAGTATTTCTTCGTCGCCGCGTCCTTGCAGGACTTGCTGCGCCGCCATCGCAACATGCACACCTCGGTCCTGACCCTGGGCGATCATGCCGCGATCCAGCTCAACGACACCCACCCCTCGATTGCCGTGGCCGAACTGATGCGGCAACTGGTCGATGTCTATGACGTCGCGTGGGATGCCGCGTGGCAAGTCACCGTCGATACGCTGTCCTACACCAACCACACGCTGCTGCCGGAAGCGCTGGAAACCTGGCCGGTCGGTTTGATGGAGCGGATGCTGCCGCGGCACATGCAGATCATTTACCTGATCAACGCCCAGCACATCGATTCGCTGCGGGCCAAGGGTATCCATGACTTCGAGGTCCTGCGCGCGGTGTCGCTGATCGAAGAAGACAACGGCCGCCGCGTGCGCATGGGCAACCTGGCGTTCCTTGGTTCCCACAGCGTCAACGGCGTGTCCGGGCTGCACACGCAGCTGATGCGCAAAACGGTGTTCTCCGAACTGCACAAGCTCTACCCGGACCGAATCAACAACAAGACCAACGGCATCACCTTCCGCCGCTGGCTTTACCAGGCCAACCCGGAGCTGACCTCGATGATGGTCGACGCCCTCGGCCCGGATCTGCTGGACAACGCCGAAGAGCGTTTGCTCGGCCTGGAGCCGTTCGCCGAGAAAGCTGCGTTCCGCAAGGCGTTCGCCGAGCAGCGACTGCACAGCAAAAAAGCCCTGGCGTACATCATTCACGAACGGCTGGGGGTCGCGGTCAACCCGGCCGCGATGTTCGACGTGCAGGTCAAACGGATCCACGAATACAAACGGCAGCTGCTCAACCTGCTGCACACCGTTGCGCTGTACCAGGCGATTCGCGCCGAGCCGGAAGTCGATTGGGTGCCGCGGGTGAAGATCTTCGCCGGCAAGGCGGCGGCCAGTTATCACCAGGCCAAGCTGATCATCAAACTGACCAACGACATCGCCCGGGTGGTGAACAACGACCCGACGGTGCGCGGTTTGCTCAAAGTGGTGTTCTTGCCCAACTACAACGTCAGTCTGGCGGAAAGCATCATCCCGGCAGCGGATTTGTCGGAGCAGATTTCCACCGCAGGCTTCGAGGCTTCGGGCACCAGCAACATGAAGTTCGGCCTCAACGGCGCGCTGACCATCGGCACCCTGGACGGGGCCAACGTGGAAATGTGCGAACGCATCGGCGTGGAACACATGTTTATCTTCGGCCTCAGCGCTCAGCAGGTTGAAGCGCGCAAGCAGAACCATGAGTTCAATGCGACGCCGGATATTGCGGCATCCCATCGGCTTAATGACGTCTTGCAAGCGATACGTGGCGGGGTGTTCTCGCCGGATGATCCTTCCCGTTACACAGGATTGATCGATTCGCTGATCGACTACGATCGCTTCCTGGTCTGCGCCGATTTCGACTCCTATTGGGAAGCGCAGATGCGGGTAGAAGCCCATTGGCACGATTCTCAAGCATGGTGGCGTTCGGCAGTGCTGAGTACCTCCAGGATGGGCTGGTTCTCGTCCGACCGGACCATTCGCGAGTACGCCACGGATATCTGGAAAGCTTTGGAGTAACTTTTAGCAATAATTGCGAGCAAGGCCCGACGGTTGTTGGGCCTGATCGATATACTAAGCACCGGTTACACCGGGCGGTACGCATGGTGATCCATTGTGGGAGCGAGCCTGCTCGCGAAAGCGGACTGACATTCAACATCAATGCTGAATGTTAAGGCCTCATCGCGAGCAGGCTCGCTCCCACAGGTTTGTGTGGTTTCACACTAAACTCAGCCAGATGCTGCTTTACCCGGATTCGCCCCGCAGCGGGGCCGCTTAGGGATATCGACCATGCAATGGATGTTCATGCTGATAGGGCTGGTGCTGGGCTGGGTACTCGACGAGTCGTTCAGCGATGCGCTGCTGGGCGCGCTGCTCGGGTTGGGTATTGGCCAGGCCATTCGCATTGGCCGTCTGGGTTCACAGGCTGCCGAGCAACGTAAGCTACTTGATCAGGCTCAGATCGCGCTGAATGCGGTGCAGCAACGGCTGTCATTGCTGGAAGTGTCAGGCGTCAAGACGCAGGAATCCCACGAGCCCGAGCCGTCTCCTGAGTTCACGCTCGACGAAATCCCTGCCGAAGCCCCGGAGCTGATCTGGGAACTCCCTCCCGAACTGGAACCGATTACCGCGGCGGCCGCCGAAGCGAGTCGTCCAGTGCCCGTCGATACCTGGAAACCCGAACCGGTCGCCCGCGAACCACAACAACCCGCCATCCCGCGTGGCCCGAACTTCATCGATCGCGCCATCAGTGGCGCCCGCAACTGGCTGTTCGGCGGGAACACGGTGCTGCGGGTCGGTGTGGTGCTGTTGTTTCTCGGCCTGGCCTTCCTGCTGCGTTACGCCACCGAAGGCATGGTGGTGCCGATCGAGTTGCGTTACGCCGGTGTTGCGGCGGCGGCATTGGGGCTTCTGGGGCTGGGTTGGTGGCTTAGAACACGCAACAGCCATTTCGCGTTGATGTTGCAGGGCACCGGGATCGCGGTGCTGTACCTGACCGTGTTTGCCGCGATGCGCCTGCATCCGCTGCTCGACCCTACGGCGGCGTTAGGCCTGCTGGTCGCGGTGACGGTGTTCTCGGCGATTCTTGCCATCACCCAGGATGCCTTGGGCCTGGCTGCCGCTGCGGCGTTGGGCGGTTTTGCCGCGCCGATCCTGACCTCCACCGGCGCCGGCAACCATGTCGCGTTGTTCAGCTACTTCGCCTTACTCAACGCCGGCATCCTCGCCATCGCCTGGTTCAAGGCCTGGCGGTTGCTCAACCTGATCGGCTTCGTCGGCACCTTCGGCATCAGTTTCGCCTGGGGCCTGCGTTCCTATGCGCCGGAGTTGTTGTGGAGTACCGAGCCGTTCCTGATTGTGTTCTTCCTGATGTACCTGGCCATCGGTCTGCTGTTCGCCCGGCGCAAGTTGCTGGAAATGAGCGACGCCCCCGAGGATGGCAGCCGTGAGGCGCTGCTGCATTGGTCGGCGCGCAAGGGCGATTACGTCGACGGCACGATGCTGTTCGGTCCTCCGTTGGTGGGCTTCGGCTTGCAGTTCGCGTTGGTCCAGCACTTGGAATTCGCCTCAGCCTTCAGCGCGTTGGCGTTGGGCATGATTTACATGGGCCTGGCGCGGCTGCTGATGGGCGGACGAGCGTTGCTGTTGGCGGAAACCTGCCTGGCGCTGGGGGTGATCTTCGCCAGCCTGGCGATTCCGTTGGGGCTTGATGCGCGCTGGACTGCCGCCGCTTGGGCCGTCGAAGGCGCCGGCATCTTCTGGCTGGGCCTGCGTCAGCAACGACCGCTGGCCCGAGCCTTTGCCTTGCTGTTGCAGCTGGGCTCGGCCCTGGCCTTCCTCAGTGAACTGCGAATCGGCGAGAGCAGCCTGCTCGACGGTGCGCCGCTCGGCGCGTTGATGCTCGGCGTGGCGTTGTTGTTCAGCTTCTACCAGTTGCGCAAAGCCTTGCCCGAGCAGACGTCGGACTGGGAGCGCAAAGGGCTGCCCGTGTTGGCCTGCCTCGGTTTGACCTTCCTTTATCTGCTGGCGCCGTTGTTCTTCTTCACTCACGGCACGGCGATCAGTTGGGCGCTGGCGGGGTTGGCGACCTTGTTCGTTGGCTTGCGTCTGCAGTCGCGCACCTTCCTGTTCACCGCATTCGCCGTGCAGTTGCTCGGCGGTGCGTTGTTCCTGCTGCGGCTGCAAGGTTCGAGCGGTGAGTCTGGCGCTGTGTTCAACGCGGGTTGGAGCGGATTGCTGAGCGCGTCGTTGATCGGTCTGGCGCTGATCGCTGGCATGTTGCTGGCGGCGCGCGATGAGATGGTCCGAAGCGACGTGCGATTGCTGCGCGGCTTGTCGGTGGTGCTGTTGGCCGGTCTGGTGTTGATCAATCTGGCGGTGCTGTTCGTCCTGCCTTGGCAAACGGCGAGTGCAGTATGGGCGGCCAGCGGTCTGTTCATCATCTGGCTGAGTCTGTACCTGAAGCAGCGCGTGAGTTTTGTCTTCGGTTTGCTGTTGCAGGTGATCGGTGGCGCGGCGTTCCTGATGGCCGGGCCGGATTTGCTCGGACCGCTTGCGAGCGAAGGGTTGAAACCTCTGGCTCACAGCGGTTTCTGGACGCCGCTGGTGTTGGGTTTGGCTGCGATGGTGGGCGCTTGGCGCTTGCAGCTCGGCAATCATGCGTCGGCCTTCGATGGGCTGAGTTTGCAGCGTTTGTCTGAAGTGCTGCTGGTGTGGGGCGCGGGTTGGTGGGCGCTGGCGTGGGTCAGTGAGGTGCTGCGCTTCGCACCGTTGAATCTGCAAGCGACGTTGTTGCTGGCCGTTGCGGCGCTGAGCGTGGCGCTGTGGACGGTGTTGGCGTTGCGTTTGAAATGGTCGTCGCTGGGCTTGCTCTGCACCTTGCTGATGCCTGCGGCCGGTTTGGTGTTATTGGCTGCGTGGCACTCGCGTTATCACCCGGCGGCCAATTTTGGTTGGCTGGTATGGGCGGCCGTGTTCGTTGTGCACTTCATCTCCCTGCGGCGTCTGGCGCCGATGTTGCCGGCGCGCGCCCTCAGTACCGCGCACGTGCTCGGCTGCTGGCTGTTGATCGGTGTGTTGGCCCTGGAGCTGCGTTACGGCCTGTTGCTGTTGTCCGAGCAGTACAACGCCTGGCGCTGGTTGGGTTGGGCGATTCTGCCGAGCCTGTATCTGGTACTCGCGGCCGCACCCCGTGCCTGGCCATGGCCGGTGTCGACTTATGCCCGCGAATACCGTGTCTATGCCGCCGCACCATTGGCATTGCTCATGCTCGGCTGGTTCTGGCTGGCGAACATCGTCAGCGACGGCACCGCCGAGCCGTTGCCTTACGTGCCGCTGATCAACCCGCTGGAGCTGGGTCTGCTGTTTGCGCTGTTCGGCGTCTACGTATGGTCCCGCAGCGCCGTGACGCAACTGGCGATTCGCAAGGACTATGCTGAACACGCCACGCAACTGATCGCTGGCGCCTCGCTGTTTGTGTTCTTCACGGCGCTGGTGATGCGCACGGCCCACCATTGGGGCGGTGTGCCGTTCGAGCTGGATACGTTGCTCGAATCCATGCTGGTGCAGGCCGGTCTGTCCATCGTCTGGACCTTGATGGCGCTGAGTCTGATGATCGGCGGTCATCTGCGTCATCGCCGTGAAGTCTGGCTGATCGGTGCGGCGCTGATTGGTGTGGTGGTGGCCAAACTGTTCTTTGTCGAATTGAGTAACCGCGGCGGACTCGCCCGGATCGTCTCGTTTATCGGCGTTGGCGTGTTGCTGTTGGTAGTGGGCTATTTCGCCCCGTTGCCGCCCAAGCGCTTTGATGCTGAGCCGGAGGCTGAAAAACCGGCCCCGCAAACCGAAGGAGTGTCGTCTTGAGTCAGAAGCTGAACCTGGTCTGGTTGGGCGCTGTTGCGCTGGGTGTGGCGCTGTCGGCCAGTGCCCAGGAAAAACTGGCGGACTTCGCCACGCAGGTGCCGTTGTCGGTCAGCGGCGACGGCCCGTGGTATCGCCTCGAATTGCCGTTGAGCGTGCAATTGAATGCGCGGCAAACCGATCTCAGTGATGTGCGCGTGTTCAATGCCGCCGGAGAGGCGCAGGCGTATTCCCTGGCGCGCGCGCCGGCGCAGACCAGCGAAAACCGTACCCTGACCGACGTGAAATGGTTCCCGCTGTACAACTCGGCAGACTCCACCGAGCACGCACCGAGCGTGCGGGTGCAATCGAGCGCCAACGGCACGCTGGTCGAAGTACAACCGTCCAGTCAGCTGGAGGCGGGCGAAGAAATGCTGCGCGGCTGGTTGCTCGATGCCAGCAGCATCAAAGCTCCGTTGCAGCAGTTGATCCTCGACTGGACCAGCGAACGCGACGGCTTCCAGCGTTTCACCATCGAAGCCAGCGACGACTTGCAGCATTGGCAGTCTTGGGGTGAAGGTCAGGTGGCGCGTCTGACGTTTGCTGACGAACAGGTCGAGCAGCATGAAGTCGCCCTGCCGGGTCAGTCGGCCCGCTATCTGCGCTTGCTGTGGAGCACGCCGCAATCGGCACCGACGTTGACTTCGGCGCAGCTGCAAAGCGCCAAGACCCGCAATCTGCCGCTACCGCTTGTCTGGTCGCAACCGCTGGCCGGCAGCAGCGTGAAGGCTGGTGAATACACTTGGCAATTACCCATGGGGCTGAATGTCGAGCGCTTGCAGGTCGAGTTGAGCCAGCCCAACAGTTTGGCGCCCGTGACCTTGTCCGGTCGTCGGGAAAGCAGCCTGCCGTGGCAGCCGATGAGCAGCGGTTTGCTCTATCGCTTGACCCAGAATGGCCAGGACGTGGTGCAGAACGAATTGCAGCTGTCGGGGCAAATCGTTCAGCAGTTGAAGCTGACGGTGGACGAGCGCGGCGGTGGTCTGGGGGCAGAGGCGCCGACAGTGCGATTCGCCGTGCGCTCCATTCAATTGGTGTTCCTGGCGCGCGGGGCGGGGCCTTATACGCTCGCCCTGGGAAGTGCCACGGTAAAGGCGGCGAGCCTGCCGCTGTCGACGTTGATTCCGGATTACAGCGCTGCAAAGTTGGCGACATTGGGCAAGGCTACGGTGGACGGCGGGGCGGTGGCCACACCCGCGTCGACCGTGACAACGGCTGCGACGATCGACACAAACTGGAAGAAAATCGGGCTGTGGGCGGTGTTGCTGCTCAGTGTTTTGTTCCTGGGCGCGATGGCGTTCAGTCTGTTGCGCAAGCCGCCGGTCAAGCCTTGAAGGCGGGTGCTGCGCACCCAATCGCGAGCAGGCTCGCTCCCACAGTGGAATGCGGACCCTGTGGGAGCGAGCCTGCTCGCGAAGGCGGTTTATCGGTCGGTAAAGAACCCGGATTCGAACTACGCTCAACCGGGCGCATGAACTCTATTGGATGTAACACGTCTGATAGGAGGAAATGCGCCCTGACTCGCGTTAAACTGCGCGGGTTTTTAGCCCCCCATTCCACCGGAGCCTTCCATGTCCCGCGTTACCCTGAGTCGCTATTTGATTGAGCAGACCCGTAGCAACAACACCCCTGCCGATCTGCGTTTCCTGATCGAAGTGGTGGCGCGTGCTTGCAAAGAGATCAACCACGCCGTGTCCAAAGGCGCCCTCGGTGGTGTTCTGGGCAGCATGGGCACCGAAAACGTTCAAGGCGAAGTGCAGAAGAAACTCGACGTGATTTCCAACGAGATCTTGCTCGAAGCCAACGAATGGGGCGGTCACCTGGCTGGCATGGCGTCCGAAGAAATGGACAACGCCTACCAGATCCCGGGCAAATACCCGAAAGGCGCGTACCTGCTGGTTTTCGACCCATTGGACGGCTCGTCGAACATCGATATCAACGCGCCGGTCGGTACTATCTTCTCGGTGCTGCGTTGCCCGAACGAATACCTGAGCCAAAACGAGCCCTTGAACGAAAAGGCTTTCTTGCAGCCAGGCACTGAGCAAGTGGCTGCCGGTTACGCGATCTACGGTCCACAGACCATGTTGATCCTGACCCTGGGCGACGGCGTAAAAGGCTTCACCCTGGACCGCGAAATGGGCAGCTTCGTCCTGACCCATGAGGACATCAAGATTCCGGAGTCCACTCAGGAATTCGCGATCAACGCCTCCAACCAGCGTCACTGGGAAGCGCCGGTACAACGCTACGTCAGCGAATTGCTGGCGGGCGAAGAAGGCCCGCTGAAAAAGAACTACAACATGCGCTGGGTCGCCGCGATGGTCGCCGACGTGCACCGCATCCTGACCCGTGGTGGCTTGTTCATGTACCCACGCGACAGCCGCGAGCCGTCCAAGCCGGGCAAGCTGCGTCTGATGTACGAAGCCAACCCGATGTCGTTCCTGGTTGAACAGGCTGGCGGCGCTTCCACCGATGGCCATCAGCGCATCCTCGACATCAAGCCTGACGGCTTGCACCAGCGTGTCGCGGTGTTCCTCGGTTCGAAAGAAGAAGTCGAGCGCGTCACGGCTTACCACAAGGAATAAACCATGACCGCGCCCTGGCAGCCGTTGCTCGAATGGTGGTTCGGAACATTCGAATCCCCCAGCGAAATAGCGGCTGACAAGGGCAAGTTATGGTTCGGCAAGCGCGACAGCCAGGACCTCGAAGCGCAGACGCGTTTCGGGGACTGGGTCGAGCAGGCACTGGCCGGCGGATTGACCGAGTGGGCGCAACGCCCCGAAGGTTGGCTGGCCCTGGTGCTGCTGCTCGATCAGCTCCCGCGAATGATCTTTCGCGACACTCCCAAATCCTTTTCAGGCGATCTCAGGGCTCAGGCACTGGTGGCGCAAGGCATTGCTGCGGATTTCGATCGGCAGTTGCAGCCGATCCAACGGGTATTCATCTACCTGGTGTTTGAGCATTGCGAGAATCTGGCAGTGCAGAACGAAGCGGTTTCAAGGTACATCGATCTGGTTGCTCAACAGCCGGAAGCTGAACGGGCACTGTTTACCGATTACCTGAATTACGCCGAAAAGCATCAGAAGGTGATTGCGCGGTTTGGGCGGTTTCCGCATCGCAATGCGGTGTTGGGGCGGGAGTCGACGGCTGAGGAATTGGCGTTTCTTTCGGGGCCTGGTTCTCGCTTTTAGTTTTCTGCTGTAGCTGATGCCGCCATCGCCAGCAGGCTGGCTCCCACATTTGGTTTGTGTCGTTCACAAATCCCCTGTGGGAGCCAGCCTGCTGGCGATGGGGCCAGTAAAAGCAGCTTATATCCTGAAGCTGCCGACCAACTGCTTCAACCGCGCCGCCTGCTGCTCAAGATCCGCACACGCGCGCAACGTCGACTGCAAGTTCTCCACGCCTTCCTGGTTCAGCGTGTTGATCTCGGTAATGTCGACATTGATCGACTCCACCACCGCCGTCTGCTCTTCTGTCGCAGTGGCCACCGACTGGTTCATCCCGTCGATCTCACCGATACGCTGGGTCACGCTGCCCAGACGTTCACCCGCCTGGTTGGCGATGCCAACGCTGCTTTCGCTCTGACGCTGGCTGTCGGTCATGGTGATCACGGCTTCCCGGGCGCCGACTTGCAGCTCCTCGATCATCTTCTGCACTTGCTGCGCCGAATCCTGAGTCCGGTGCGCGAGGTTGCGCACCTCGTCCGCGACCACGGCAAAACCGCGACCGGCTTCACCGGCTCGGGCCGCTTCGATGGCGGCGTTGAGTGCCAGCAGGTTGGTCTGCTGGGAGATGCTGGTGATCACTTCCAGAATCTGCCCGATGTTCACGGTGTTGCTGTTGAGCGTTTCGATGTTGCCGCACGAATCGCTGATCTTCGCCGAGAGCTGCTGCATCGCCGCGATGGTTTTATCGACGACTTGCTGGCCGTCCTCGGCCAATGCGCGAGCATCGCTCGAATGCTGAGAGGCGAGGGCGGCGTTCTGGGCGATTTCCTGGGCGGCGGCGCCCAGTTCGTTGATAGCGGCGGCGACGCTGCTGGTGCGCGAGGCTTGCTGGTCGGAGTTGAACATCGACGAGTTCGACGCCGCCACCACACGCAAGGCGACTTCGTTGACCTGGCCGGTGGCCGAGGACACTTCGCGAATCGACGTATGAATACGCTCCACAAAGCGGTTGAAGGAGGTGCCCAGTGCACCGAATTCGTCCTGGCCGTGAATCGTCAGGCGTTTGGTCAGGTCACCTTCGCCTTCGGCAATGTCATGCATCGCGCGGCCCATGGTCAGCAGCGGCTGCATCAGGAAGCTGATCAGCATGCCCAGCAGCGCGATGATGATCACCACGGCAATGACCATGGCGATGATCGCCGAGGTGCGGAACTCGCTGAGCATCGAGAATGCGGTGTCCTGATCCAGCACCAGCGCCACGTACCAGTCTGCCGAGGGCACACCGTTGACGTGGGTAAAGGAGATGAACTGACGCTTGCCTTCGATCTCGACTTCTTTCATGCCCGGGCTGACTTTCGGCGCGCCGTTCGGATAGGCGTCGGTCAGGCTCTTGAGCACCAGTTTGCTGTCCGGGTGGATCAGGATCTTGCCGTCGGCGCTGACGATAAACGCGTGGCCGTGGCCGCCGAAGTTCAGCGAGTTGATGATCGCGCTGACGCTGGACAGGTCGATGTCTGCGCCAGCGACGCCGATCATTTGATTCTGATATTTCACCGGGGTGGCAACGGTGATCACCAGTTTGCCCGACGACGCGGCGATGTAAGGTTCGGTGACGATGGTCTGTTGCGCACCGTTGGCCGCCTTGTACCAGCCACGGGCGCGGGGGTCGTAATCCGCTGCACGATTGCCGGCCGGGACCGAGAACATCACGCCGTCGGTGCCACCGAAATAACTCAACTGAAAATTAGTGGTGTAGGCCGGCAGATCGATGGCGCGCTTGAGGTTGGCCTGGGCGCTGCCGTCCACGGCGATCTGCTGGGACAGCGATTGCAGCAACTGCATGCGGCTTTCCAGCCAGGTCTGGATGTTGCTGGTGGTCAGGCTGCCGAGTTCCTGCATCGAGGATTCGGTACTGCTGCGCAGGGTTGCCGCTGGCGGTAGTCGTTGAAGAGGATGAAACAAGCGAATGCAACGGCCACCACGAGGGCGGCAGCCAACAAGATCTTGTGGCTGAACTTCATGTTTCTGGTCATTAAATGAGTTACCGCGGAGGGGCTGGTCAACAAAGGGGCGTCAATTTGCCACAGTCGTGGGCGTTGCGCTGCTTTTATGTCGACTGGCCGACGCCAAAGATTAGGTGGTTTTTGCGAAAACCGACGAAATACCCAATAGCGAAAGTAAAGTTGCAGATTTTCCAAATAAGGCAGACGAGCGGCCTGATAAATAGCCGGCCGGCCAGGGAACCAGATAGGGGTTTTCTCTTCTAAGCTTCAGCTTGGCAGCCATGCCATTCCCCTTCGCCCCAGGAGCTACACCATGTCGCTGCGTTCTATTGCTCTGCTTTCGTTCTGCGTGTTGTTGGCCGCTTGCAGCAAGATCAATCAGGAAAACTACTCGAAGCTGTCGTCAGGCATGCCCAAGGCCGAAGTAGAAGCCTTGCTGGGTAAACCCGCCGATTGCTCGGGCGCGCTTGGCATGTCCAGCTGTACCTGGGGCGACAAGAACAGCTTTATCAGCGTGCAGTACGCCGGTGACAAAGTGCTGATGTTTTCCGGCCAAGGCCTGAAGTAAACCGGGGTTATACGCCCACGGGAGAAAAATAATGAAGCGGTTACTGATAGTCCTTTTAGCCGGCCTGGTATTGGCCGGCTGCGCCACCTCTGGCGTAGATCCGTTGGCACCGAAAACTGCCAATAGCGTCAATCTCAAGAAGTACCAAGGGACCTGGTACGAGTTGGCTCGTCTGCCGATGTATTTCCAGCGCAACTGCGCGCAATCCGAAGCCCATTACACGCTCAAGCCTGACGGCACGGTGTTGGTGCACAATCGCTGCCTGACGGCGGACTGGCAATGGGAAGAGGCCAAAGGCGTGGCCTGGCCACAGGAACCGGGCAAAACCGACAAGCTGTGGGTCGAGTTCGATACCTGGTTTTCGCGGCTGATTCCGGGTGCGGCGAAGGGAGAGTACTGGGTGTTGTACGTCAGTGATGACTACAAGACCGCCATTGTTGGCGATCCGAGCCGCAAGTATCTGTGGCTGCTGTCACGGACCCCGACGGTCAATGGCGTCGTGCGTGAGGAACTGCTGAGCAAGGCGCGTCAGCAAGGTTACGACACCACGCGGCTGATCTGGCGCGCGACAGATACGCAGATGGCCAAGACCTCGAACTGACAGTCACCGAAAACCCAATGTGGGGGCGAGCCTGCTCGCGATAGCGGCCTGTCAGTCAACATTGATGTTGAATCTGGCGGCCCTTTCGCGAGCAGGCTCGCTCCCACAGTTGTTTCCGGTGTTAACCCAACAAATCGCGCAGGACTTGGGTGAAGGCCCGATTGCTCTCTTCTTCGTCCGCATGGCGCCCGTCGCGCACAACCCACTGGCCATTGACCAGCACATCGCGCACCTGGCGATCACCGCCGGCAAACAACCAACGATTGAGAATCCCGTCGCCACTGGCTGTCGCCAGGTACGGATCGTTGCCATCCAGCACCAGCCAATCCGCACGTTTGCCAACTTCCAGCGCGCCAATCGACTGACCCAGCGCTTGAGCGCCGCCATCCAGCGCCGCGTCGTACAGCGTGCGGCCGACCATCGGCTGATCCGCGCCATACAAACGGTTACGGCGTTGGTCGCGCAGACGCTGGCCGTATTCCAGCCAGCGCAATTCTTCCACCACGCTCAATGACACATGGCTGTCGGAACCGATGCCCATGCGCCCGCCCTGAGCGAGGAAATCCACTGCCGGGAAAATCCCGTCGCCCAGGTTGGCTTCGGTGGTCAGGCACAAGCCGGCGATGGCGCGACTCTTGGCCATCAGCGTGACTTCTTCCGGGTTGGCGTGGGTGGCGTGAACCAGGCACCAGCGCTGATCGACTTCGGTGTTCTCATACAGCCATTGCAGCGGACGGCGGCCGCTCCAGCTCAGGCAGTCATCGACTTCTTTCTGCTGCTCGGCGATGTGGATGTGCACCGGGCACTGCTTGTCGCTGGCGGCCAGCACTTCGCTGATCTGCTGCGGTGTTACCGCGCGCAACGAGTGGAAACACAAACCCAGCGACTGCGCCGGTTGCTGCGCCAGCATCGGCTGCAAGCGCGACTGAAGCTTGAGGTAGTTTTCGGTGCTGTTGATAAAGCGGCGCTGGCCTTCGTTCGGGGCCTGGCCGCCGAAACCGGAATGGCTGTAGAGCACCGGCAGCAGGGTCAGGCCGATCCCGGCGGAACTGGCGGCGTGGCTGATGCGCAGGGCCAGTTCGGCCGGGTCCGCGTAAGGCTGGCCGTTGGTGTCGTGGTGTACATAATGAAATTCCGCGACCGAGGTGTAACCGGCCTTGAGCATTTCGATGTACAGCTGACGGGCGATGATGCCGAGTTGATCCGGGCTGATTTTTCCGACGAGGCGATACATCAAATCGCGCCAGGTCCAGAAACTGTCATTCGGATTACCCGCCACTTCCGCCAGTCCGGCCATGGCCCGCTGGAAGGCGTGGGAGTGTAAATTCGGCATACCCGGCAGCAGCGGACCGCTAAGCCGTTCTGCGCCATTTGCGTTGGAATCGGCCTGGATATGGGTCAACACGCCATCGGCGCTGACCTCAAGACGTACATTGTTGGCCCATCCACTAGGCAGCAGCGCGCGTTCGGCAAAGAAGGCGGACATGGTTCAGCACCCCATCGTGTGTTATTTGTATATACATATACAGACGTTTGCCTGCTCGGTAAACTCCGGCAAGCTAGCAATCTCTAACAAATGAACAAGGATTAACCGTGCCAACTCCGTCTGCCACATTGCCGCCGAATGCCAATCTGAGCGCCAATCTGGGCGACAGTCCGGCGCCCTTGTACGCCCGCGTCAAACAGATGATCACCCAGCAAATCGACAGTGGAAACTGGCCGCCGCACTACCGCGTTCCGTCGGAAAGCGAGCTGGTCAACCAGCTGGGGTTCAGCCGTATGACCATCAATCGCGCCCTGCGCGAAATGACCGCCGACGGTCTGCTGGTGCGCATGCAGGGTGTCGGCACGTTCGTCGCCGAGCCGAAAAGTCAGTCCGCGCTGTTTGAAGTCCACAACATCGCCGACGAAATCGCCTCCCGTGGCCATCGCCACACCTGCAAGGTCATCACCCTCGAAGAAGAGGCTGCCGGTTCCGAGCGGGCACTGGCCCTGGACATGCGTGAAGGCCAGAAAGTCTTTCACTCGTTGATCGTGCATTTTGAAAATGATATCCCGGTGCAAATCGAAGACCGTTTCGTCAACGCATTGGTAGCACCGGACTACCTCAAGCAGGACTTCACCCTGCAAACGCCATACGCCTATCTAAACCAGGTCGCGCCGCTGACTGAAGGCGAGCACGTGGTCGAAGCGATTCTGGCCGAAGCCAGCGAGTGCAAGTTGCTGCAGATTGAAAAGGGCGAGCCGTGCCTGCTGATTCGCCGCCGCACCTGGTCCGGCCGTCAGCCAGTGACCGCCGCCCGTTTGATCCACCCCGGTTCCCGTCATCGTCTGGAAGGTCGGTTTCATAAATGAATCAAGTAAAGGTTCTACGCGCAAAAGATTACCCGCGCATGCCGTGGAAAAACGGCGGCGGCAGCACTGAAGAAATCACCCGTGATGGAGGTGCCGGCCTTGAGGGTTTCGGCTGGCGTCTGTCGATTGCCGACATCGGCGAGTCGGGCGGCTTCTCGACATTCGCCGGCTATGAGCGAGTGATCACTGTGCTGCAAGGCGACGGCATGACCTTGCGGGTTGATGGTCAGGACACTCGGCCATTGTTACCGCTGGAGCCCTTTGCGTTCAGCGGCGAGAGCCAGGTTTCCTGCACCTTGCTCGGTGGGCCGATCCGCGACTTCAACCTGATTTATGCACCGCAGCGTTATAGCGCGCGGTTGCAGTGGCTGGATGGCGAGCAGCGGTTTTTCAGCTCGGCAGGCTCCGTGCTTGTGTTCAGTGTCACCGACGAACTTGAAGTGAAGGTCGGTAACAGTGCCTCGCAACTCGGTCGCCATGATTGCCTGCAACTCGACGGTAACGCCGGCCTGCTGGAAGTCTCCAGCAATGGCCCATGCTGCGTGATCGAACTGACTGCACGCTGATTAACTGCTGAAGCAATCTAATGTGGTGAGGGGATTTATCGAAACGTCGCACCGCCCCGTTGGGTCGCGAAGCGGCCCCAAAAAAGGTCTGCTGCGCAGCCCAACGGGGATAAATCCCCTCACCACAGAGCAGCCTTCTACCCCTGTTTCCCATCGCGCACCATTTTGTTACCGAACGCCCCAGCGTGGCGCAAAAACCCGCTCAAGTAACAGCTGTCATCCCCTCACAAAATCCCCCCGAAAAATTTCATCTTTGCCAGAACCCTTGATCCAGGCGCTTTCCAGCCTTTCAGAACTTTTCTTGAGCACGCATTCAGCAAGTTGGCCGCTTGATTGCATATGCTTGTATGTACAAGTAAAGACGTATGCGTATGAGTCGATCGAGACTCCTCGCAACGTCCACTGATTCGCTTGTGTCGCGTTGACGCGCACAGGCTGGCTTACCCACCGCCAGGGTTGGTTTGGATTGATCGCTGAGGAGTCTTTTTCGTGACTGACAATACCCAGAAACCTACTAAATACCGCAATGTAGAAATCCGTGCCGCACGCGGTAACAAGCTGACCGCCAAGAGCTGGCTGACTGAAGCGCCGCTGCGCATGCTGATGAACAACCTCGACCCGGAAGTCGCCGAGAACCCTAAAGAACTGGTGGTTTACGGTGGTATCGGTCGTGCGGCACGTAACTGGGAATGCTACGACAAGATCGTCGAAAGCCTGACCAACCTGAACGACGACGAGACCCTGCTGGTGCAATCCGGCAAGCCGGTCGGCGTGTTCAAGACCCACAGCAACGCCCCGCGCGTACTGATCGCCAACTCCAACCTGGTGCCACATTGGGCGAGCTGGGAACACTTCAACGAACTCGACGCCAAAGGCCTGGCCATGTACGGCCAGATGACTGCCGGCAGCTGGATCTACATCGGCAGCCAGGGCATCGTTCAAGGTACGTACGAAACCTTCGTCGAAGCCGGTCGCCAACACTACAACGATGACCTGAAAGGTCGTTGGGTCCTGACCGCAGGCCTCGGCGGCATGGGCGGCGCTCAACCTCTGGCCGCGACCCTGGCTGGCGCCTGCTCGCTGAACATCGAATGCCAACAGGTCAGCATCGACTTCCGTCTGAACAGCCGTTATGTCGACGAGCAAGCCACCGACCTCGACGACGCGCTGGCCCGTATCGCCAAATACACCAAGGAAGGCAAAGCGATTTCCATCGCCCTGCTGGGTAACGCGGCTGAAATCCTGCCGGAACTGGTCAAGCGTGGCGTGCGCCCGGACATGGTCACCGACCAGACCAGCGCCCACGACCCGCTCAACGGTTACCTGCCAGCCGGCTGGACCTGGGAAGAGTACCGCGCTCGCGCCAAGACCGAGCCTGCTGCCGTGGTCAAGGCCGCCAAGCAATCGATGGCTGTACACGTTAAAGCGATGCTCGAATTCCAGAAAATGGGTATTCCGACCTTCGACTACGGCAACAACATCCGTCAGATGGCTCAGGAAGAAGGCGTCGAGAACGCATTCGACTTCCCGGGTTTCGTACCGGCTTACATCCGTCCGCTGTTCTGCCGCGGTATCGGTCCGTTCCGCTGGGCTGCGCTGTCGGGCAACGCCGAAGACATCTACAAAACCGACGCCAAGGTCAAAGAACTGATCCCGGACGACGCGCACCTGCACAACTGGCTGGACATGGCGCGCGAGCGCATCAGCTTCCAGGGTCTGCCGGCACGTATCTGCTGGGTTGGCCTGGGCCTGCGCGCCAAGCTCGGTCTGGCGTTCAACGAAATGGTTCGCAGCGGTGAATTGTCCGCGCCAATCGTGATCGGTCGCGACCACCTGGACTCCGGCTCGGTAGCCAGCCCGAACCGCGAAACCGAATCCATGCAAGACGGTTCCGATGCCGTGTCCGATTGGCCACTGCTCAACGCTCTGCTCAACACCGCGAGCGGCGCGACCTGGGTTTCCCTGCACCACGGCGGCGGCGTCGGCATGGGCTTCTCCCAGCACTCGGGCATGGTGATTGTCTGCGACGGTACTGACGAAGCGGCAGAGCGTATCGCTCGCGTCCTGCACAACGACCCGGCGACTGGCGTTATGCGTCACGCCGATGCGGGTTACCAGATCGCGATCGACTGCGCCAAGGAACAGGGGCTGAACCTGCCGATGATTACCGGTAAGTAAACAACCCTGTGGGAGCGAGCCTGCTCGCGATGAGGGCGGAACATTCAACATCTGCGTTGACTGAAAAACCGCTATCGCGAGCAGGCTCACTCCCACAAAAGCCAACACCAACAACCGGCATACCTAAAACAATCCACAGAGGTTGAATCATGGCTGTTAACAGCGATCGTGCAGGCAGCAAACCGTTGATCGAGAAACGTTCGATCGACTACATCCCGGAAGCGGAAAGACACGGTCGTCTGTTGAGCCAGTTCACCCTGTGGATGGGTGCCAACCTGCAAATCACCGCGATTGTCACCGGGGCCCTGGCCGTGGTGCTGGGCGGTGACGTGTTCTGGTCGTTGATCGGTCTGTTGATCGGTCAACTGCTCGGCGGTGGCGTAATGGCACTGCATGCGGCGCAAGGGCCCAAGCTTGGCCTGCCGCAAATGATCTCCAGCCGGGTGCAGTTCGGCGTTTATGGCGCGGCCATCCCGATCGTGCTGGTGTGTTTGATGTACCTCGGTTTCACCGCAACGGGCACCGTGCTGTCCGGTCAAGCGCTGGGCCAGTTGTTTGATGTCAGCGACAGCGTCGGCATCCTGATCTTCGCCAGTGTCATCGTGCTGGTCACGGTGCTTGGTTATCGGGTGATCCATTGGATCGGCCGTGTTGCCAGTGTCATTGGCGTGATTGCTTTTGTTTATCTGTTCAGCCGTCTGATGAGCCAGGTTGATGTTGGCGCACTGTTGCAAATCCGCCACTTCAGCTGGAGCAGTTTCCTGCTCGCGGTATCGCTCGCGGCGTCCTGGCAGATCGCCTTCGGTCCTTACGTGGCTGACTACTCTCGCTACCTGCCGAGCAAGATTTCCTCGGTGAAAACTTTTTTTGCCGCAGGCGCAGGTTCGGTCATTGGTGCGCAGGTAGCGATGGTCCTCGGCGTGTTCGCTGCCGCATCGGCCAACGGCCAATTTGCCGGTCACGAAGTCGCCTACATCGTCGGTCTGGGCGGTACCGGTGCCACCGCTGCGCTGCTGTATTTCAGCATCGCGTTCGGCAAGGTCACCATCTCCACGCTGAACTCCTACGGCAGCTTCATGTGCATTGCGACCATCATCAGCGGTTTCCGTGGTGACCTGAAGGTATCGCGCTTGCAGCGTCTGGTCTTCGTGCTGGTCATCGTCGGTGCTGCGACCCTGATGGCGCTGCTCGGTCAGCACTCGTTCCTCGGTGCATTCAAGTCCTTCATCCTGTTCCTGCTGGCGTTCTTCACGCCATGGAGCGCGATCAACCTGGTGGACTACTACTGCATCACTCGCGAGCGCTATGACGTGCCGGCACTGGCCGATCCGAATGGTCGCTACGGCCGTTGGAACGCCCTCGGTATCAGCGTCTATGTCTTCGGTGTGCTGGTGCAGCTGCCGTTTATCTCCACCAAGTTCTATACCGGTCCGCTGGTGGCGGCCCTGGGTGATGTGGATATTTCCTGGATCATCGGTCTGGTGATTCCCGCAGCCCTGTATTACGTGTGTGCGAAAAAATGGCACAGCGCAGTTCCCGATCACCTGATCCTGCCGATCGAGCAGGACAGCGATGCAGCACCTATAACAAGCGGGGCCGGTCGCGCTGCGGCGCAGGCCTGATTGGACGTGGACAGGGCTGGATGCCTCTTGACTGCCGTAAGCCAACTCATGATTAGGAGCGTCACTACAATGAAATCGAACAAGACCCTGCTGACCACATTGCTTTCCATGGGCCTGCTGGCCAGCGCCGGCGCCACTCAGGCGGCGGGTTGGTGCGAGTCGGGCAAACCGGTGAAATTTGCCGGCCTGAACTGGGAAAGCGCCATGCTGCTGACCGACGTGCTGCAAGTCGTGTTGGAGAAAGGCTACGACTGCAAGACCGACAGCCTGCCGGGCAACTCCATCACCATGGAAAACGCCCTGAGCAGCAACGATATTCAAATCTTCGCCGAAGAGTGGGTCGGCCGTAGCGAAGTCTGGAACAAGGCTGAGAAGGCCGGCAAAGTTGTCGGTGTCGGCGCGCCTGTCGTGGGTGCTGTCGAAGGCTGGTACGTGCCGCGTTACGTGATCGAAGGCGACGCCAAGCGCAAGCTGGAGCCTAAAGCCCCGGACCTGAAAGCGATCGCCGATCTGGGTAAATACGCTGCAGTGTTCAAGGACGCCGAAGAACCCTCCAAGGGCCGTTTCTACAACTGCCCGGCTGGCTGGACCTGTGAGCTGGACAACAGTGAAATGCTGAAAAGCTACGGCCTGGAAAGCACCTATACCAACTTCCGTCCGGGCACCGGCCCGGCGCTGGATGCCGCGGTGCTGTCGAGCTACAAGCGTGGCGAGCCGATCCTGTTCTACTACTGGTCGCCAACCCCGCTGATGGGCCAGGTGGATCTGGTCAAACTCGATGAGAAACCAGGCGTGAACAAGCAAGTGACCATCAAGGTCGGCCTGTCCAAGACCTTCCACGAGCAAGCCCCGGAACTGGTGGCTGTGCTGGAAAAGGTCAACCTGCCAATCGACCTGCTTAACCAGAACCTCGGGCGCATGGCCAAAGAGCGGATCGAGTCACCAAAACTGGCCAAGATCTTCTTGAAGGAACATCCTGAAGTCTGGCACGCGTGGGTGAGCGACGACGCAGCCAAAAAGATCGACGCGGCCTTGTAGGTTGAGCCTCTCCGACTGCCCTGAGCGGCAGTCGGATGCTTGATCGCAACCCCTTGATTGAGAGTCTCTTATGTTTCCCGAAAGCTTTACCTTTTCCATCGCCGACTGGGTCAACAGTTGGGTCGATTCGCTGGTCACCAACTACGGCGACGTGTTCCGGCACATCTCCGACACCCTGTTGTGGGCCATCGTCAATCTTGAAGGGCTGCTGCGTGCGGCGCCCTGGTGGCTGATGCTGGCGATCGTGGCGGGCGTTGCCTGGCACGCGACCCGCAAAGTCGTGACCACCGCCGTGATCGTAGGCTTGTTGTTCCTGGTGGGCGCGGTCGGCCTCTGGGACAAGCTGATGCAGACCCTGGCGCTGATGATGGTGGCGACCATCATTTCGGTGATGATCGGCATTCCACTGGGCATTCTTTCGGCGCGCAGCAATCGCCTGCGTTCGATCTTGATGCCGCTGCTGGACATCATGCAGACCATGCCAAGTTTCGTGTACCTGATCCCGGTGCTGATGCTGTTCGGCCTGGGCAAGGTCCCGGCGATTTTCGCCACCGTGATCTACGCCGCACCACCGCTGATCCGCCTGACTGATCTGGGCATTCGCCAGGTCGACGGCGAAGTGATGGAAGCGATCAACGCCTTCGGTGCCAACCGCTGGCAGCAACTGTTTGGTGTGCAACTTCCGCTGGCCCTGCCGAGCATCATGGCCGGGATTAACCAGACCACCATGATGGCCCTGTCGATGGTAGTGATTGCCTCGATGATCGGTGCCCGTGGCTTGGGTGAGGACGTGTTGGTGGGGATTCAGACCCTCAACGTTGGACGTGGTCTTGAGGCCGGTCTGGCGATCGTGATTTTGGCTGTGGTCATCGACCGTATTACTCAGGCGTATGGTCGGGCACGGCATGAGGTGAGCAAATGAACAACGAAGCCATCAGCAAGATCGAAGTCAAAAACGTCTTCAAGATTTTCGGCAACCGTTCCAAGGATGCGCTGGCCATGATCGGCCAGGGCAAGACCAAAGACCAGGTATTGGCCGAAACCGGCTGCGTAGTCGGCGTGAACGACCTGTCGCTGAGCATCGGCACCGGCGAGATCTTCGTGATCATGGGCCTGTCGGGTTCCGGCAAGTCGACCCTGGTGCGCCACTTCAATCGCCTGATCGACCCGACCAGCGGCGCGATCCTGGTGGACGGCGTTGACATCCTGCAATACGACATGGAAGCCCTGCGCGAATTTCGCCGGCACAAGATCAGCATGGTGTTCCAGAGCTTTGGCCTGCTGCCGCACAAGACTGTGGTGGATAACGTTGCCTACGGCCTGAAAGTGCGTGGCGAGACCAAGCAAATGTGCTCCGAGCGTGCGTTGCACTGGATCAACACCGTGGGCCTCAAGGGCTACGAAAACAAATACCCGCATCAGCTCTCGGGCGGCATGCGTCAGCGTGTGGGCCTGGCTCGCGCCTTGGCGGCGGACACCGACATCATACTGATGGACGAGGCGTTCAGCGCCCTCGACCCACTGATTCGCGCGGAAATGCAGGACCAGTTGCTGGAGCTGCAAAAGACCCTGCACAAGACCATCGTCTTCATCACCCACGACCTCGACGAGGCCGTGCGCATCGGCAACCGCATTGCGATTCTCAAGGATGGCCGCCTGATTCAGGTGGGTACCCCAAGAGAGATCCTGCATTCGCCGGCGGATGAGTATGTCGACCGGTTCGTACAGCGTCGGGCTGCGGTGGTCTGAGGTTGTGGCGAGGGGATTTATCCCCGTTGGGCTGCGAAGCGGCCCCAAAACCTACCACCACAGTTTCTCAGGCATAACGCGTGTAATGGTTTTACGACTGCTACGCAGCCGAACGGGGATAAATCCCCTCGCCACAAGGTTCCAGTAGTCAACAGAATTTGTATGAGGCTCCAGATGTCCCAGGCTGAAAAAATCGTTATCGCCGACGCCCCGTTGCGTTGGCAGGATGTGGTTGCCGTCGCCCGCCATGGCGCACAGCTTGAGCTGTCACCACAGGTCTGGGCGCGGATCGAAAATGCCCAGGCCATCGTCCAGCGCATCGTCGTCAGCGGCGAGCGCGCCTATGGCGTCAACACCGGCCTCGGCGCGCTGTGCAATGTCTCGCTCAAAGACGAACAACTCAGCCAATTGTCGCGCAACACCCTGCTCAGTCACGCCTGTGGCGTCGGCGCCCCCTTGGCCGACGAACAGACCCGCGCAATCATCTGCGCTGCGATTCGCAACTACAGCCACGGCAAATCCGGCATTCATCGCCGGGTGGTCGAAGCCCTGTTGGCGCTGCTCAATCGCGGCATCACCCCGCAAGTGCCGTCCCAGGGTTCGGTGGGTTACCTGACCCACATGGCCCACATCAGCATTGCGCTGCTGGGTGTCGGCACTGTCAGCTATCGCGGGCAGATCGTTTCCGCGCAGCAGGCGCTGGCCGAAGAAGGTCTGCAGCCGGTTCAGCTCGGCGCCAAAGATGGCCTGTGCCTGGTCAACGGCACGCCGTGCATGTCCGGCCTCAGCTGTCTGGCACTCGCCGACGCGACACGTCTGCTGCAATGGGCCGACGTGATCGGTGCCATGAGCTTCGAAGCCCAGCGCGGTCAGATTGCCGCGTTCGATGCCGAGATCATCGCGCTCAAACCGCATCCAGGCATGCAGCAAGTCGGCATCAACCTGCGTGCGTTGCTCGATGGCAGTGAAGTGATCGCCAGCAGCAAAGGCATTCGTACTCAGGATGCGCTGAGCATTCGCTCGATTCCGCAAGTTCACGGCGCCGCTCGCGATCAGCTCGAGCACGCGAAAAAGCAAATCGAAACCGAACTCAACTCGGTCACCGACAACCCGATGCTGCTGGGTACGCCGGACGACTTCCGCGTGATGTCCCAGGCTAACCCGCACGGTCAATCCGTGGCCTTGGCGGCGGATTTGCTGGCCATCGCCATGGCTGAAATCGGCTCCATCGCCGAACGTCGCCTGGACCGCTTGATCAACCCGCATGTCAGCGGTTTGCCGGCATTCCTGGTGGCCAACCCGGGGGTTAACTCCGGGATGATGATCGTTCAGTACGTCGCCGCTTCGCTGTGTGCGGAAAACCGCCAGTTAGCGCAACCGGCGGTACTCGACAACTACGTGACCTCTGGCCTGCAGGAAGACCACTTGAGCATGGGCACCAACGCCGCGCTGAAGCTTCATCGCGCGCTGGAAAACTGCACGCAGATCCTTGCCATCGAGTACTTGCTGGCGGCTCAGGCGTTTGAGTTCTTGAAAGAGCAACGCTTCGGGGCCGGCACCGATGCTGCCTGGCGCCTGCTGCGCGAGCGAGTCCCGGCCTACGATCAGGACCGCTGGCTGGCACCGGACATCGCCAGTGCCGCCGCCGTTTTGAAAGACCCGATTTTGCTGCACAAAGTGTTACCGAACCTGAACTGATTTCCACCACACCAGCGTGCCAAGGCGCGGCTCCCCAGAAGGCGAGACGCGACGGACAACGGACATCTCCGGAGCGTCTGGTGAGTTAATAAAAACTCTCAAAAGGAGCACGAAATGACTGCGTTAAACCTTATTCCCGGCCAACTGAGCCTTGCCCAACTGCGTGATGTTTATCAGCAACCGGTCAAAATCACCCTCGACAACAGTGCCTCGGCCCAGATCGAAGCCAGCGTTGCCTGCGTGGAACAGATCCTCGCCGAGAACCGCACCGCTTATGGCATCAACACCGGTTTCGGCCTGCTGGCTTCGACCCGTATCGCCAGCGAAGACCTGGAAAACCTCCAGCGCTCGCTCGTTTTGTCCCACGCTGCCGGTGTTGGCGAGCCGATCAGCGACGCGCTGGTTCGACTGGTCATGGTGCTCAAGGTCAACAGCCTGAGCCGTGGTTTCTCCGGCATTCGTCGCGTCGTGATCGACGCCCTGATCGCCCTGATCAATGCCGAGGTTTACCCGCACATTCCATTGAAAGGTTCAGTCGGTGCATCCGGCGACCTGGCGCCTTTGGCCCACATGTCGCTGGTGCTGCTGGGCGAAGGCAAGGCTCGCTACAAAGGCGAGTGGATGGAAGCCACCGAAGCACTGAAAGTGGCCGGTCTGACCCCGTTGACCCTGGCGGCCAAAGAAGGTCTGGCGCTGCTCAACGGCACTCAGGTGTCCACCGCTTACGCGCTGCGTGGTCTGTTCGAAGGCGAAGACCTGTTCGCCGGCGCCCTGGCCATTGGTGGCATGACGGTTGAAGCGGTATTGGGCTCGCGCTCGCCGTTCGACGCCCGCATCCACGCCGCTCGTGGCCAGAAAGGCCAGATCGACGCCGCTGCCGCTTACCGCGATCTGCTGGGCGAGCGTAGCGAAGTATCCGACTCGCACCAGAACTGCGAAAAGGTCCAGGACCCGTACTCCCTGCGTTGCCAGCCGCAAGTCATGGGCGCCTGCCTGACTCAGTTCCGTCAGGCCGCCGAAGTGCTCGCCATCGAAGCCAACGCCGTTTCGGACAACCCGCTGGTATTCGCCGCTGAAGGCGACGTGATCTCCGGCGGTAACTTCCACGCCGAGCCGGTCGCCATGGCTGCCGACAACATGGCCTTGGCCATCGCTGAAATCGGTTCCCTGAGCGAACGTCGTATCTCGCTGATGATGGACAAGCACATGTCGCAACTGCCGCCGTTCCTGGTGGCCAATGGCGGTGTGAACTCCGGCTTCATGATCGCCCAGGTGACTGCTGCGGCACTGGCCAGCGAGAACAAGGCGCTGTCCCATCCGCACTCGGTGGACAGCCTGCCGACTTCCGCGAACCAGGAAGACCACGTATCCATGGCGCCGGCTGCCGGTAAACGCCTGTGGGAAATGGCCGAAAACACTCGCGGCGTCCTCGCGGTGGAATGGTTGGCGGCGGCTCAGGGCCTCGACCTGCGTGAAGGTCTGAAGACCTCTGCGAAGCTGGAAAAGGCTCGTGCCATCCTGCGTGCCGAAGTGCCGTTCTATGAGAAAGACCGTTTCTTCGCACCGGACATCAATGCGGCGAGCGAGTTGTTGGCGACGCGTTGCCTGAATGAGCTGGTTACGGCGAAGTTGCTGCCTAGTCTGTAACGGCTCCTTCTCTGATGATCGTTCCCACGCTCCGCGTGGGAATGCCTCTTGGGACGCTCCGCGTCCAGTGACGCAGAGCGTCACGGGGCTGCATTCCCACGCAGAGCGTGGGAACGATCATGTCGCCAATAAGAATAATTAAGGACGAGCAATGCAACAGCCAGAAAAAGGTTTGAAACGCGGGCTCTCTGCCCGACATATTCGCTTCATGGCGCTGGGGTCGGCGATCGGCACCGGGCTGTTTTACGGTTCTGCCTCGGCCATTCAAATGGCCGGTCCTGCGGTCCTGCTCGCTTACCTGATCGGTGGCGCGGCGGTGTTCATGGTCATGCGCGCCCTCGGCGAGATGGCGGTGCACAACCCGGTGGCCGGCTCTTTCGGCCACTACGCCAGCACGTATCTTGGGCCGATGGCGGGCTTCATCCTCGGTTGGACCTACGCGTTTGAAATGGTCATCGTCGGCATGGCCGACGTCACCGCATTCGGTATTTACATGGGCTTCTGGTTTCCGGAAGTCGCCCGCTGGATCTGGGTACTGGGCATCGTTTCGGTGGTCGGCGGCCTGAACCTGTGCAACGTCAAAGTCTTCGGTGAAATGGAGTTCTGGCTGTCGCTGCTCAAGGTCGCGGCCATCGTCGCGATGATCCTCGGTGGCTTCGGCATCATGTTGTTCGGTATCAGCACGGCGCCGGGCGCCCAGGCGACCGACATCAGCAACCTCTGGAGCCATGGCGGCTTCATGCCCAATGGCGTGGGCGGCCTGATCGCTTCGTTTGCGGTAGTGATGTTTGCATTTGGCGGCATTGAAATCATCGGCGTGACCGCCGGTGAAGCCAAAGACCCGCAGCGCGTGCTGCCCAGGGCGATCAATGCCGTACCGTTGCGTATCCTGCTGTTCTACGTGCTGACGATGTTCGTATTGATGTCGATCTTTCCATGGCAGCAGATTGGCAGCCAAGGTAGCCCGTTCGTGCAGATTTTCGACAACCTGGGGATCAGCTCGGCGGCGACCATTCTCAATATCGTGGTGATCTCGGCGGCAGTGTCGGCGATCAACAGTGACATCTTCGGTGCGGGCCGCATGATGTACGGTCTGGCCCAGCAAGGGCATGCGCCCAAGGGCTTTGCCCGCTTGTCGCGCAATGGCGTGCCATGGATGACAGTAGTGGTAATGAGTGTCGCGTTGCTGCTGGGCGTGCTGCTGAATTACCTGATTCCGGAAAACGTATTTCTGTTGATCGCCTCCATCGCAACCTTCGCCACTGTATGGGTCTGGTTGATGATTCTGTTCACCCAAGTGGCCATGCGTCGCTCCATGAGTGCCGAGCAGGTCGCCCAACTGAAATTCCCGGTGCCGTTCTGGCCCTATGCGCCGATGGCGGCGATTGCCTTCATGCTGTTCATCTTTGGCGTGCTGGGCTATTTCCCGGACACCCAGGCGGCTCTGATCGTCGGCGTGGTCTGGATTGTATTGCTGGTGCTGGCCTACCTGACGTGGGTGAAACCGGCGGCAGGCAAGGCAGTACCGGTGGAGCGGGAACCTTCTTTTTCTCATCGATAACCTAACGGAGGCCACGGATGAAAACTCTCTGGCAACACTGCCACGTCGCAACCATGGCGCAAGGCGCCTACTCGATCATCGAGGATGCGGCCATCGTGACGTCAGGAGCGCACATTGAGTGGATCGGCCCACGCGCTGAACTGCCGGCGGGCGAGTACCCGGCAGTCAATGATCTTAAAGGGGCCTGGGTGACGCCGGGCCTGATCGACTGCCACACCCACACAGTGTTCGGCGGTAACCGCAGCGGTGAATTCGAACAGCGTCTGCAAGGCGTCAGCTATGCAGAAATCGCAGCGGCCGGTGGTGGCATCGCCAGCACCGTGCGCGCCACTCGCGCGGCCACTGAAGATGAACTGTTCGCCAGCGCCGCCAAGCGTCTGAAGAGCCTGATGCGCGACGGCGTGACCACCGTCGAAATGAAATCCGGCTACGGCCTGGACCTGGCCAGCGAACGCAAAATCCTGCGGGTCATCCGCCGTCTCGGCGCCGAACTGCCGGTCAGCGTGCGCAGCACGTGCCTGGCCGCTCACGCTTTGCCGCCGGAATACGCGGACCGTGCCGACGACTACATCGATCACATCTGCGCCGAGATGCTCCCGGCCCTGGCCGCCGAAGGGCTGGTGGATGCGGTGGACGCGTTCTGCGAATACCTGGCGTTTTCGCCGGCGCAGGTCGAGCGGGTGTTCATCACCGCGCAGAAACTCGGTTTGCCGGTGAAGCTGCACGCCGAACAGTTGTCGTCGTTGCAGGGTTCGAGTCTGGCCGCGCGTTACCACGCACTGTCGGCCGACCACCTGGAATTCATGACCGAAGACGACGCCATCGCCATGGCCAAGTCCGGCACCGTCGCGGTGTTGCTGCCCGGCGCCTTTTACTTCCTGCGGGAAACCCAATTGCCGCCGATGGAGGCGCTGCGCAAACACGGCGTGAAAATCGCCATCGCCAGCGACCTCAACCCAGGCACCTCGCCGGCACTGTCGTTGCGTTTGATGCTGAACATGGCGTGCACCTGTTTCCGTATGACCCCGGAAGAAGCCTTGGCGGGTGCAACGATTCATGCCGCTACCGCGCTGGGCATGGCTGAAACCCACGGTTCGCTGGAAGTCGGCAAGTGTGCAGATTTCGTCGCCTGGCAAATCGATCGTCCGGCCGACCTGTCGTACTGGCTGGGCGGTGACCTGGAAAAACGCGTCGTGCGTCACGGCGTTGAAGTGAGCATTTAGGAGAACAGTTGTGGATAAGGTTCTGAACTTCAAACAAGGTCGCGTACCGCTGCTGATCAGCATGCCCCACGCCGGCCTGCGCCTGACCCCGACGGTCGAAGCCGGGTTGATCCCCGACGCGAAAAGCCTGCCGGACACCGACTGGCATATCCCGCAGCTTTACGAATTTGCTGCCGAGCTGGGCGCCAGCACCTTGGCCGCCGAGTACTCGCGTTTTGTCATCGACCTGAATCGACCGTCTGACGACAAGCCGTTGTATGCCGGCGCGACCACCGGTCTGTACCCGGCGACGCTGTTCGACGGTATTCCGTTGTTCCACGAAGGGCATGAGCCATCGGCCGCAGAGCGCGCGACTTACCTGGAGCAGATCTGGACGCCGTACCACACGACCTTGCAGCAGGAACTGGCGCGACTGAAAGCCGAGTTCGGCTACGCGCTGCTGTTCGATGCGCACTCGATCCGCTCGATCATCCCGCACCTGTTCGACGGCAAGCTGCCGGACTTCAACCTCGGCACCTTCAACGGCGCCAGTTGCGATCCACAGTTGGCCACTCAACTGGAAGCCATCTGCGCGCGCCACGGCGATTACAGCCATGTGCTGAACGGTCGCTTCAAGGGCGGCCATATCACCCGGCATTACGGCAATCCGGCCGAAAACATCCATGCGGTGCAACTGGAGTTGGGCCAGTGCACGTACATGGAAGAATTCGAGCCGTTCCGTTATCGCCCGGACCTGGCGGCGCCGACGCAGGTGGTGCTCAAGGAATTGCTGCAAGGCCTGCTGGCCTGGGGCGAGAAACACTACAGCGCATAACCCGTGTGGGAGCGAGCCTGCTCGCGATGAGGTCATAACATTCAATATCGATGTTGACTGTTACACCGCAATCGCGAGCAGGCTCGCTCCCACAGTTTGGGGTTCTTCTCGATACCTTTCCGGAACAGTCGCCACCGTGCAAAACACGGTCGCTACAGGTCGCTTTTACCGCTCGTCTGCTGCGTAATGTTTGGCCCACGGTGCACAAAGACACCGGCCCGACAATAATCCGCTGCCGCACGAGAACCTCCCCAATGAAAAGACTGTTTACCCGCTGTCTCTCAATCCTCTGCGGCACGGCTCTGCTGAGCACCAGCGTCCTGGCCAGTGATGACGCTTCCTGCAAGGCCGTTCGCATGGGCGTGGTCAACTGGACAGACGTGATCGCCACCAGCGGCATGGCTGACGTACTGCTCAATGGCCTCGGCTACGAAAGCAAGCAAACCAGCGCCGTGCAGCAAATCATCTTCGCCGGCATCCGCGACAAGCGTCTGGACATCTACCTCGGTTACTGGAAACCGGCGATGGACAAAAACATCGCGCCGTTCCTGGCTGCCAATCAAGTGAAAGTCATGGACAAACCGAGCCTGGCCGACGCCCAGGCAACGCTCGCCGTACCTGAGTACGTCGCCCAAGCGGGGCTGAAAACCTTCGCCGATATCGCCAGATTCAAGGACCAACTCGGCGGCAAGATCTACGGCATCGAGCCGGGCAGTGGCGCCAACGCCACCATCAAAACCATGATCGAGACCAACCAATTTGGTTTGAAGGACTTCAAACTGATCGAGTCAGGCGAGGCCGGCATGCTTGCCGCCGTTCAGCGAGCGGTGAATCGCAAGGAATTCGTGGTGTTCGTCGGCTGGACCCCGCACCCGATGAACATCAACATGAAGATCGCCTACCTGACCGGCAGCGAAGACGTTTACGGCCCGAACGAGGGCGCCGCCACCGTCTCCACTGTGACCGCCCCGGACTACGCCCAGCGCTGCCCGAACGTCAATCGCTTGCTGGAAAACCTGACCTTCACCGCCGCCCAGGAAAGCCAGTTGATGGTACCGATCATGGAGCGCAAGACGCCGCAGGATGTTGCCAAACAGTGGTTGCGCGACCATCCAGAAGATTTGCAACGCTGGCTTGCCGGTGTCAGCAGTCTCGATGGCAAGGATGGCGTGGCTACCGTTCAGGCCAGTTTGAAAAACTGACACTGGTCCAGATGTATGCAGAACCTGTGGGAGCGAGCTTGCTCGCGATGAGGCAATAACAGTCAACATCGATGTTGCCTGTCAGTCCGCCATCGCGAGCAAGCTCGCTCCCACAGGTCATTAGGTTCGTCTCAAAAACCTGAACAGGCTGACATCAGACTCATGGCTCCTTACCCGCTTTCTGCACAGATGACGGCTTTCGTCGAAAAGACCGTCAGCTTCAACAGCACCGAAAGCAGCCTCGCCGGTTTGCGTCAGGCCTACAGCGACATGTGCCGGGCGTTCACCCCGTCGCGTCCCGGCGGGCTGTATGTGGTGGATTTCGAATTGGCCGGCGTGCCAGTGCGGTCTTATCAACCGCCAGTTTCACCACCGACCAGCGGTTGCCCGTGCATCGTTTATCTGCACGGCGGCGGTTGGGTGGTGGGGGACCTGGATTCCCATGACTTCATCTGCGCCGAACTGGCGTCGACGCTCGGCGTGCTGGTGATCGCCGTCGATTATCGGTTGGCGCCGGAACATCCGTTTCCAGCGGCGTTCGAGGATTGTCTGGGTGTCTGGCGCGCGCTACGGACCGGGCCATTCCGGCTCGATCCCGAGCGAACGCTGGTGGCCGGGGACAGCGCCGGTGGCAACCTTGCGGCGGCGTTGTGCCTGGCGTTACGCGATGCGGGCGAGCCATTGCCGGCGGCGCAGGTGCTGATTTATCCGGGGCTGGGCGGCGATCACCGTTTGCCGTCGCGCAGTGAATGCACCGATGCTCCCTTACTCAGCAGCAGCGATCTGGACTGTTATCACGCCCTGTACTTGCGCGGCACTGGACAGCCAAGTGCCTATGCGATGCCGTTGCTCGCCGAGGACTTCAGTGGGTTGCCGCCGGCCTTGATCGCCGTGGCGCAATTCGACCCGCTGCGTGATGACGGCATGCTCTACGCCGAGCGACTGAACGCAGCAGGCGTGACCGCGACGCTTTACTACGGCGAGGGGTTGGTCCATGGCTGTTTGCGGGCTCGGGGGCAGGTCGCCGAGGTCGACGCACTCTATGAAACGCTGCTCGGCTATTTGTCTGAAAAAACGGGCTGAAAAACCTCTGACTCTGCAAGGCATGCTCATTGGCGTAATTCGGGTTTATGATGCCGGACGGCAGAATAATAGAAGTCCCCCCAGGGATGACCTCGACCCCTTACGGAGCGCGCAATGCAGACTTTGTACCCGCAGATCAAACCCCACGCCCGGCACGATCTGGCCGTCGATGAAACCCACACGCTGTATGTCGACGAAAGCGGTTCGCCGGAAGGTTTGCCCGTTGTGTTCATCCACGGCGGCCCCGGCGCCGGGTGTGATGCCCAGAGCCGTCGGTATTTCGATCCGAACCTGTATCGCATTGTGACCTTCGACCAGCGCGGTTGCGGTCGTTCAACGCCCCACGCCAGCCTGGAAAACAACACCACCTGGGATCTGGTCGCCGACCTTGAGCGAATTCGCCAGCACCTTGGCATCGATAAGTGGGTGTTGTTCGGCGGCTCATGGGGCTCGACCCTGGCGCTGGCCTACGCGCAAACCCACCCGGAGCGCGTGCACGGTCTGATTCTGCGCGGGATTTTTCTCTGCCGTCCGCAGGAAATCGAGTGGTTCTACCAGTGTGGCGCCAGTCGTCTGTTTCCCGATTACTGGCAGGACTACATCGCACCGATCCCGCTGGACGAGCGCGAAGACTTGCTCTCGGCTTTCCACAAGCGCCTGATCGGCAACGATCAGATTGCCCAGATGCACGCGGCCAAGGCCTGGTCTACCTGGGAAGGCAGGACCGCCACCCTGCGCCCGAACCCGATGGTGGTCGATCGTTTCTCCGAGCCACAGCGCGCGCTGTCGATTGCCCGCATCGAATGTCACTACTTCACCAACAATGCGTTCCTTGAGCCCAACCAGCTGATCCGCGACATGGGCAAGATCGCCCATTTGCCTGGCGTGATCGTCCACGGTCGCTACGACGTGATCTGCCCGCTGGACAACGCCTGGGAACTGCATCAGAACTGGCCGAACAGTGAATTGCAGGTGATCCGTGACGCCGGCCATGCCGCCTCCGAACCTGGCATTACTGACGCACTGGTTCGTGCCGCCGATCAGATGGCCCATCGTCTGCTCGACCTGGCCCCTGAAGAAGCATGAAGGGCCTGCTGCAACGCGTGCGTGGCGCGCGAGTCGAGGTAGCGGGGGAGGTGGTTGGCGCCGTCGATCAGGGATTGCTGGTCCTGGTGGCGGTTGAGCCCGAGGATACTCGGGCCAGCGCCGACAAACTTCTGCAGAAACTGCTTAACTATCGTGTGTTCAGTGACGCCGAGGGCAAGATGAATCTGTCCCTGGCGGATGTAGGCGGTGGGTTGCTGCTGGTCTCGCAGTTCACCCTGGCCGCCGATACCAAGAGCGGGTTGCGTCCGAGTTTTTCGACCGCTGCCCCTCCAGCCTTGGGCGAGGAGCTTTTCGACTATCTATTAGGTAAGGCGAAACAGGTGCATGGCACTGTGGCATCAGGTAGATTCGGCGCGGATATGCAGGTGCACCTGGTCAATGACGGCCCGGTCACCTTCCTGTTACAGACCTGAAAGCGTTTGAAACATGTTTTTAAGGGCTTTTCGACTGAAAACAGGCGTTTTTCGCGATAAATACTTTGTTACCCCTGATGCGTTGTAACGCGGCCTACTAGATAATCGCGCGCTACGGGGATCAGCGTTCGTTGGTCCATTTTGACTTAGGTAGAGACTTGTCCTGGACCTCTTGGGGAATCATTTAGCCCCATAGGAGTCGGAACAATGCTCGCCAACTTGGCAAGAGTGGTCTGTAGGGTCGGTTTTTTCATGCCGTAAACCTCACAGGCACTTTAACTGGCCGTTGGTTTTTTGATCTGTTTTCGGCGAGGGTTGCTCGTGATTGTTAGTCCCTGTAATGCAAAATTGTCTGCCAAACGGTTACGAAGCGCTCTGGTAGCGGGCTCTGCACTGCTCTGCCTGCTCAGCGCCGGTCAGCTTTGGGCATTCAATCTGGATGATGTATCGGTCAAGGCAAAAGAGCTGGCCGGGCAGAAATACGAAGCTCCGCGCAGTAACCTGCCGAACGAGTTCCGCGAGATGAAATTCGCGGACTATCAAAAAATTCGCTTCCTGACCGAAAAAGCCGAGTGGGCCGGTCAGAAAACCCCGTTCAAGCTGTCGTTCTATCACCAGGGTATGCATTTCGATACGCCGGTGAAAATCAACGAAATCACAGCTAACACCGTCGAAGAGATCAAATACGACCCAAGTCGTTTCGATTTCGGCGACGTGAAGTTCGATCCTAAAGCCACCGAACAACTGGGTTATGCCGGTTTCCGTGTGCTGTACCCGATCAACAAGGCTGACAAGCAAGACGAAATCATGACCATGCTCGGCGCGAGTTACTTCCGCGTTGTCGGCAAGGGTCACACCTATGGCTTGTCCGCTCGCGGCATGGCCATCGATACCGCTTTGCCGTCCGGCGAAGAATTCCCGCGTTTCACCGAGTTCTGGATTCAACAGCCACAACCGGGTGACAAACATCTGGTGATCTTTGCGCTGCTGGATTCGCCACGCGCGACCGGTGCCTATCGCTTGACCCTGCGTCCGGGCAGCGACACCGTTGTCGACGTCAAGGCCAAGATGTTCCTGCGTGACAAGGTCGCCAAGCTTGGCGTTGCGCCACTGACCAGCATGTTCCTGTTCGGCGCCAATCAGCCGTCGAAAGTGCTGAACTACCGTCGCGAACTGCATGACTCCAGCGGTCTGTCGATCCATGCCGGCAACGGCGAGTGGATCTGGCGCCCACTGAACAATCCGAAACACTTGTCGGTGAGCAACTTCTCGATCGAGAACCCGCGCGGTTTCGGCCTGCTGCAACGTGGCCGCGACTTCAGCCACTACGAAGACCTCGACGACCGTTACGACAAGCGCCCAAGTGCCTGGATCGAACCAAAAGGCGATTGGGGCAAGGGCTCCGTCGATCTGGTAGAGATTCCGACTGCCGACGAAACCAACGACAATATCGTTGCGTTCTGGAGTCCGGAAAAACTGCCTGAGCCTGGCCAGCCGCTGGACGTCGCTTATCGCATGCACTGGACCATCGACGAAGCCGCGCTTCACGCACCGGACAGCGCCTGGGTCCAACAGACCCTGCGTTCCACGGGTGACGTGAAACAGTCCAACCTGATTCGTCAGCCGGACGGTAGCGTTGCCTATCTGGTGGACTTCGAAGGCCCGTCCCTGTCGGCATTGCCGGAAGATACGGAGATTCGTAGCCAGGTCAGCGTTGGCGAGAATGCCGAGCTGGTCGAGAACAGCGTACGTTACAACCCTGAAACCAAGGGCTGGCGCCTGACGCTGCGGATGAAAATCAAGGATCCGGGCAAGCCTACCGAGATGCGTGCAGCACTGGTCAAGAACGCCGTGACTGCCGACCTGGCCAAAACATCGTTGCCGGCATCCAATTCTTCCGTCGCCAAGGCTGACAAGATTGCCGCTCGGCAGCAGGAGAAGCTGGACAAGGAAGCCAAGGACGCGAAGGAAACCAAGCAAACTGAGGCCAAGCAGGTTGAAGCCAAACCGGCCGCAGCCAAGCCAGCCGCAGATTCCAAGGACAAGGACAACAAAGACGCCAAGCAGCCAGTCGCTGCCGAAGCGGTCCCAGCCACACCGGAATCGGTACCGACTGAAGAAGTCTTGACCGAGACCTGGAGCTATCAGTTGCCTGCCGATGAGTAATTCTCAAGTACAGCCAGAGACTCTTGCCGAGTATCTGGCGCATCTGCCAATGACCGACGAGCAGCGCGCGGAACTCGCGGGCTGCCAGTCTTTCAGCGAATTGCATGAGCGCCTTTCGTCCTCGACGTTCGACGCGCCGACCGAAGCTGCTCAAGCTTCGGTGGGTCGTCGTTTGACCCTGAACACCGCCGAAGAACTGGCCGACGCCGAAATGCTGGTGCTCGACGCCAGCGGCCGGGTTTGCCTGCGGGCAACCCCGCCGATTCGTCGGACCAAAGTCGTGCCGGAGCCGTGGCGCACCAACATTCTGGTGCGTGGCTGGCGTCGTCTGACCGGTCGCACCAATCCGCCGGCCCCGCCGAAGGATGAGCGTGTGCTGCCGGCCGCTCGCTGGCGCACCGTCGGTTCGATCCGCCGCTATATCCTGCTGGTGCTGATGCTCGGCCAGACCATCGTCGCCGGCTGGTACATGAAGGGCATCATGCCGTACCAGGGCTGGTCGTTCGTCGACCTGAACGAAGTGCTGCATCAACCGCTGTCGCAAACGGCTACGCAAGTGCTGCCGTATGCGCTGCAAACCAGCATCCTGATCTTGTTCGGGATTCTGTTCTGCTGGGTGTCGGCCGGTTTCTGGACCGCATTGATGGGCTTTCTCGAGTTGCTCACCGGTCACGACAAATACCGCATTTCCGGTAAAAGCGCCGGCAACGAGCCGATCCCCAAGGACGCTCGCACCGCACTGGTGATGCCGATCTGCAACGAAGACGTGCCACGGGTTTTTGCCGGTTTGCGGGCGACCTTCGAGTCGGTTGCGGCCACGGGTAGCCTGGATCGCTTCGACTTCTTTGTCCTCAGCGACAGTAACGACGCCGATATCTGCGTCGCCGAGCAACAAGCCTGGCTGGACGTCTGTCGTGAAGCCAAAGGCTTCGGCAAGATCTTCTATCGCCGCCGTCGCCGTCGCGTCAAACGTAAAAGCGGCAATCTCGACGACTTCTGCCGTCGTTGGGGCGGTGATTACAAGTACATGGTCGTGCTCGACGCGGACTCCGTGATGAGCGGCGATTGCCTGACCAGTCTGGTGCGCTTGATGGAAGCCACCCCGGACGCCGGGATCATCCAGACTGCGCCGCGCGCGTCTGGCATGGACACGCTGTATGCACGCATGCAGCAGTTCGCCACCCGCGTGTACGGTCCGCTGTTTACCGCCGGTCTGCACTTCTGGCAGTTGGGCGAATCCCACTACTGGGGCCACAACGCGATCATCCGCATGAAGCCATTCATCGAGCACTGCGCCCTGGCGCCGTTGCCCGGTAAAGGCGCGTTTGCCGGTGCAATTCTGTCCCACGACTTCGTCGAAGCGGCTCTGATGCGCCGTGCCGGCTGGGGCGTGTGGATTGCCTACGACTTGCCGGGCAGCTACGAAGAATTGCCGCCGAACCTGCTGGACGAACTCAAGCGTGACCGTCGTTGGTGTCATGGCAACCTGATGAACTTCCGCCTGTTCCTGGTAAAAGGCATGCACCCGGTGCACCGTGCGGTGTTCCTGACGGGCGTGATGTCTTACTTGTCGGCGCCGTTGTGGTTCTTCTTCCTCGTGCTGTCGACGGCGCTGCTGGCGGTCAACACGTTGATGGAGCCGCAGTACTTCCTTGAGCCACGTCAGCTCTATCCGTTGTGGCCGCAATGGCATCCGGACAAGGCGATCGCGCTGTTCTCGACCACCGTCGTGCTGCTGTTCCTGCCTAAGTTGTTGAGCGTCATCCTGATCTGGGCCAAGGGCGCGAAAGAGTTCGGTGGCAAGTTCAAGGTGACCCTGTCGATGCTGCTGGAGATGCTGTTCTCCATGTTGCTGGCGCCAGTGCGGATGATTTTCCACACCCGCTTCGTGCTCGCCGCGTTCCTCGGCTGGGCTGCGACGTGGAACTCGCCGCAACGTGACGACGACTCCACGCCATGGAGCGAAGCGGTAAAACGCCACGGTCCGCAAACCTTGCTGGGCTTCTTCTGGGCCCTGCTGGTGATCTGGCTGAACCCGAGCTTCCTCTGGTGGCTGGTGCCGATCGTCGGTTCGTTGATGCTGTCGATTCCGGTGTCGGTGATCTCCAGTCGAGTTGGCCTGGGCCTCAAGTCCCGTGACGAAAGCCTGTTCCTGATCCCTGAGGAATACAATCCGCCACAGGCGTTGCTGGCGACCGACCAGTACACCCACGAAAACCGTTGGCATGCGCTGAACGACGGCTTTGTCCGGGCAGTGGTCGATCCACAGCAGAACGCCTTGGCGTGCTCGCTGGCGACTTCACGCCACCGTGAGGCCGAGCCGATCGAATGGTTGCGGGTCGAACGGGTGCGTCATGCGCTGAAAGTCGGGCCTGAGGGTCTGAACAACAATGAGCGCGTGCAACTGCTCAGTGACCCGGTAGCACTGGGTCGTCTGCATGAGCAAATCTGGAGTGAAGGTCACCCCGAGTGGCTGGAAGCGTGGCGTAAATCGGTGAACGCCGACCCCCATGCGCCGCTGTTGCCGCTCAAACCGCTGAGTGAGCAGCCTCAGTTGGCCTGACAAGAAACCCCGCGAAAGCGGGGTTTTTTTGCGCTGCTGATCGGCGTCGAGTAACAAATCCTGTGTAAGCCCTTGTGCAAACGAACGAGTGCGTTAGCATCCGTCCCCGAATTGGTGCGCCCGGACAACTTTCTGTTCGTATCTGCCGGTTTTCAAAGGAAAATCAGCGGTTTGCGCGCCTCACAACGCGATGGTTTTGGGGACTTGAAGATGAAGAAGTATCTCTCGATGCTGCTGGTCGGCGTCACGGCATTGGTTGCAGTCAGCGCGGCGCACGCCGGTGCCATCGATGACGCGGTCAAGCGTGGCACGCTGAAAGTCGGCATGGACCCGACCTACATGCCGTTCGAAATGACCAACAAGCGCGGCGAGATCATCGGCTTCGAAGTCGACCTCCTCAAAGCCATGACCAAGGCCATGGGCGTCAAGCTGGAGATGGTTTCCACCGGCTACGACGGCATTATCCCGGCCTTGCTCACCGACAAGTTCGACATGATCGGCAGCGGCATGACCCTGACCCAGGAACGCAACCTGCGCCTGAACTTCAGCGAACCGTTCATCGTGGTGGGCCAGACCCTGCTGATCCGCAAGGAACTGGAAGGCACCATCCAGTCCTATAAAGACCTGAACACCGCCGACTACCGCATCACTTCCAAGCTCGGCACCACCGGCGAGATGGTCGCCAGAAAGCTGATCTCCAAGGCCAAGTACCACGGCTACGACAACGAGCAGGAAGCCGTGCTTGATGTGGTCAACGGCAAGGCCGACGCCTTCATCTACGACGCGCCTTACAACGTTGTGGCGGTTAACAAGGTCGGCAACGGCAAACTGGTGTTCCTCGACAAGCCGTTCACCTACGAGCCGCTGGCCTTCGGTCTGAAGAAGGGTGACTACGACAGCATCAACTTCATCAACAACTTCCTGCGCCAGATTCACGAAGACGGCACCTACGATCGTATCCATGACAAGTGGTTCAAAGACACCGCTTGGCTCAAGGACATGGAATAAGGCCCGGTCAGTTAGACCGCGTCGCTCCCATCGCCAGCAGGCTGGCTCCCACACTGGATCTGTGGCGTACACAAATCCCCTGTGGGAGCCAGCCTGCTGGCGATGACGGCCTTCCTGGCGACACAACTTTCGGATTTTGTTAAACCCATGAAACAGAAAAAAGCCCAATGGCCGTGGCACGTTTTAACCGTGCTGCTGCTGATCGGCCTGGCCGGCGCGTTGTATTACGCCACCTCGCTGATGTCCTACGAATGGCGCTGGAACCGTGTGCCGCAATACTTCGCCTACCACGCCGAAGAATCCCAGCGTGCCGCCGACATCTCCACCGTCAGCGAACTGGTGCGCAAGGGCGACAAGGCTGAAGTCACCCTGCGCAGCGATGCCGGCGTCGAGCAGCATCTGACCGTCGACGACAGCAGTCTGCAAGTCGCCCAAGGTGATGACGTGGCCGAAGGCGACGTGATCGGTGTGACCCGCCATTGGGCCGCCGGACCGCTGATGTGGGGGCTCTGGACCACCTTGTGGTTGTCCGTGGTTTCAGGTGTGCTCGGTCTGCTGATCGGCCTGGCCACGGGCCTGTGCCGACTGTCGAGCAACCCGACCCTGCGCGATCTTTCGACGATCTACGTCGAGCTGGTGCGCGGTACGCCGCTGCTGGTGCAGATCTTCATCTTTTACTTCTTCATCGGCACGGTGATGAACCTCTCCCGGGAGTTCGCCGGGATCGCCGCGCTGTCGCTGTTCACCGGTGCTTATGTGGCGGAAATCATCCGTTCCGGCGTGCAATCCATCGCCCGTGGCCAGAACGAAGCCGCGCGCTCCCTGGGCCTGAGCGCGGGTCAGTCGATGCGCCACGTGGTGCTGCCGCAAGCGTTCAAACGGGTGCTGCCACCGCTGGCCGGTCAGTTCATCAGTCTGGTCAAGGACACCTCGCTGGTGTCGGTGATCGCCATTACCGAGCTGCTCAAAAGCGGTCGCGAAGTCATCACCACCTCGTTCTCGCCGTTCGAAATCCTGTTCTGCGTGGCCGGTCTGTACCTGTTGATCAACCTGCCGCTGTCGAAAATCGCCAGCCGGCTTGAGCGGAGGCTCGCGCAAAGTGATTGAAGTCCGCGATCTGGTAAAAGTTTTCGACACCCGCGGCCACGTGGTTCGCGCAGTGGATAACGTCACCACGCAGGTGGCCAAGGGCGAAGTGTTGGTGGTGATCGGCCCTTCCGGTTCAGGCAAGTCGACCTTCCTGCGCTGCCTCAACGGGCTGGAAGCGTTCGACTCGGGCTCGGTGAGCATCGATGGTCTGCAACTGGCCGACCCGAAAACCGATGTGAATGCCTACCGCCGTGAAGTCGGCATGGTGTTCCAGCATTTCAACCTGTTTCCGCACATGACCGTGCTGGAAAACCTCTGCCTGGCCCAGAAAGTCGTGCGCAAGCGTGGCAAGAAGGAGCGCGAGGCCAAGGCCCTGGCGTTGCTGGAGAAGGTTGGTATTGCGCAGAAGGCCAATGAGTTTCCGTCGCGCCTGTCCGGCGGTCAGCAGCAGCGCGTGGCCATCGCCCGGGCATTGGCGATGGAACCGAAGGTCATGCTGTTCGATGAGCCGACCTCGGCGCTTGACCCGGAAATGGTCGGCGAAGTGCTGGACGTGATGAAAACCCTGGCAGTGGAAGGCATGACCATGGTGTGCGTCACCCATGAAATGGGCTTTGCCCGGGAAGTGGCGGATCGGGTGCTGTTTTTCGATCACGGCAAATTGCTGGAAGACGCTTCACCGGCCGAATTCTTCGATGCACCGAAGGATCCGCGGGCTCAGGCCTTCTTGCGCCAGGTCCTCTAACCTCAGCGCCTGTCGAACCGCTATCGCGAGCAGGCTCGCTCCCACAGGGTTACGTGTCAGACACAAATTATGTGTCCGCCGCCGGTCAATGTGGGAGCGAGCCTGCTCGCGATGGCGTCACCTCGGTCCTGTGCGAACCGAGGCATTCACATCACCTCAAACCTTGAACCTGCCCACCAGCATCTGCAGATGCGTCCCCAACCGTGCCAGCTCAACGCTGGACGCCGCGGTCTCTTCACTGGCTGCCGAGGTCTGCTCGGATACGTCGCGCACGTTCAGCACGCTACGGTTGATCTCTTCGGCCACGGCGCTCTGCTGCTCGGCCGCCGCTGCGATCTGCTGGTTCATCGACTGAATCGCCGAGACGGTGCGGGTAATGCTTTCCAGCGAGCCACCGGCGCGGCGGGTCAGTTCGACGCTGCTGTCGGTCAGGCTGCGGCTGTTGTCCATGATGGTCGCCACTTGCTGGGTACCGGTTTGCAGGCCGACGATTAGCTCTTCAATCTCTTCGGTAGATTTTTGGGTGCGCTGGGCCAGGCTGCGGACTTCATCGGCAACTACCGCAAAACCACGTCCGGCCTCACCGGCGCGGGCGGCCTCGATGGCGGCGTTGAGGGCCAGCAGGTTGGTTTGCTGGGCCACGGATTTGATCACGTCGAGCACGCTGCCGATCTTGTCGCTTTCGCGCTTGAGATGGCTCATGGCCTCGGTGGAGTTGCCGACTTCCTTGGCCAGGCGCTCGATCTGGGCGATGGCTTCGCCGACCACTTTGTCACCTTCACGGGCCTGCTGGTCGGCGGCGACGGCAGCTTCGGACGCTTCTTCGGCGTTACGCGCGACTTCCTGCACGGTGGCGGTCATTTCGTTCATGGCGGTGGCCACTTGGTCGGTCTCGACCTTCTGGCTGTTGACCCCGGTGCGGGTCTGCTCGGTGACTGCCGACAGTTCTTCGGCAGCGTTGGCGATTTGCGTGACGCCGTTACTGATGCCACCAATCAATTCGCGCAGGCCCAGGGTCATGCTCTGCATGGCGCGCTGTAGCTGGCCGAGTTCATCCTGACGCTCAGAGATCAGGTTTTGGGTCAGGTCGCCGGCGGCAACTCGCTCGGCCACTTTGAGGGTCTGGCTCAGGGGAATCACGATCTGGCGAGTGATGGCCCACGCGGCAAGCATGCCGAAGGCTAGCGCCAGGGCGGTGGCCATTAGCAGTGTGTTTTTGGCGTGCGCGGCGTCAGTGTCCCGGACGATGGTTTGCGACACGGTGAGTTTTTTGCTGGTGTCGCGCAGGATCTGACCTTGATCGGCCATGCGTTGGAGGGCTGCGGCGCTGGCAACCTGAGAGTCTCGGAACTGGCTGACGGCGGCGCGATAGGCCTTGAGCGAGTCAGTGGCCTGCTGCAGGTTGGCGATGTGCTGTTCCGGCAGTTTGGAGGGCAGGCTTTCGAGGTTTTTCAGCGCGTTGTCGATGGCGTCCAGAGCCGGTTGCTCGGCCTCGGTCTTGCCGCTGTAGGTGTAACCGCGCACCTGGAAGCGCGCTTGCTGGATCAGTTTGCTCAGGTCGATCACGCTGTTGAAATCGGCGACGCTGTCACCTTGCAGCATGGATTTTTCGACTTCGGCGACACGAGCCACGGCATTGTCGGCGGTGGCGCCGAGTTTGCCGCGGGCGTCTTCGCGGTTGGCGCCGGCCTGGGTCATGGCGGTGAAGGCTTGTTTGTACTCACTGACGGCGGCCAGTTGCTGGTCGATCATGGCCACGTCGGCCGGTTGTTCAATCAGCGTGCGTGCGGTTTTCAGACCGGTATCGAGTTGGCCGAGCAGGTCGTTGACCGCACCGGGGCCTTGTTCGCCACGGCGCATTTCGTATTCCAGGCGGGCCACGCGCAGGTCTTTGGTCAGGTCATTGAGGCTGGCAATGAACCCCAGCTTATCGCCGCGACTCATCACGCCGCTCAGGCCGGTCCAACCGGTGAAGGTGATCAACAAGGTAAGCAGCAGCACCAGACCGAAGCCGACACTCAGTTTGCGATTGACGCTGACGTTCCCCAGTTTCTCGGCTAGCCATCGGTGCATGTGCTACTCCCTCGAACCATTCGTTGGTTTTATGGGGACTGTATCGGCTGGCAGCCGGGAATCTGTAGGTGCAGCACGATGGGCGGGGGAGTAAATACCTGTGGTGAGGGGATTTAGCGAAACGTCGCACCGCCCCGTTCGGCTGCGAAGCAGTCGTAAATCCAGACAATTTGGTTTGTCTGAAAAGACGCTGGGGGCCGCTTCGCAGCCCAACGGGGATAAATCCCCTCACCACAGGGGAGCGTGTTTGACCTTAGAACAGGCGAGCGAGCAGCGCGGTGACGGCGGTTTCGACCCGCAGGATGCGGTCGCCGAGTTGCACCGGTTGCAGGCCGGCCTTGCCCAGCAGGTCGATTTCGTAAGGAATCCAGCCGCCTTCGGGGCCGATGGCCAGGGTCACCTGTTCGTTCAGGCCACGAGGGCAGGGCGGGTAATTGCCGGGGTGGCCGACGAGGCCGAGGGTGCCTTCGGTAATGGCTGGCAGACGGTCTTCGACGAACGGCTTGAAGCGCTTCTCGATGACGATTTCCGGCAGCACGCTGTCCCGGGCCTGTTCAAGGCCGAGGATCAACTGCTCGCGAATCGCCTCGGGCTCCAGGAACGGCGTTTGCCAGAAGCTCTTCTCGACGCGATAGCTGTTCACCAGAATGATTCGTGGCACACCCATGGCCGCCACGGTCTGGAACACCCTGCGCAGCATTTTCGGCCGTGGCAGGGCCAGTACCAGAGTCAGCGGGAGCTTGGCCGGTGGTGGCTGGTCGAGGGTGACGCGCAACTCGGCTTCATCGGCGTCCAGGCGCAACAGTTCGGCCGAGCCCATCAGCCCACCGATACGCCCGACCCGCAGGCTGTCGCCGACAACCGAGCGGTGGACTTCCTGCATGTGCGTCAACCGGCGATCACGCAGGATCGCCCGGTCGGCCGCAATGAAGTCGGCCTCTTCGAGCAGCAGCAGGTTCACGGTTGAGTCGCTGGCGGCTGGTCGTTGTGATCGTCGGCCGGTTGGTCGTCAGGGTGCTCGCCACGCTTGCTGACCAGGCTGCCGAACAGGATGCCGATTTCAAACAGCAGCCACATCGGTACGGCCAAGAGTGTCTGCGAGAAGATGTCCGGTGGGGTCAGGATCATGCCGACCACGAAGCAGCCGATGACCACGTACGGGCGGATTTTCTTCAGGTAAGCGACGTTGACCACGCCGATCCACACCAGCAGCACCACTGCCACCGGAATCTCGAACGCTACGCCGAAGGCGAAGAACAGCGTCATGACGAAATCGAGGTAGCTGCTGATGTCGGTCATCATTTCCACGCCGGCCGGGGTGGCGGCGGCGAAGAATTTGAAGATCAGCGGGAACACCAGGTAATAGGCGAACGCCATGCCGGTATAGAACAGCAGGATGCTGGACACCAGCAGCGGCACCGCAATGCGTTTCTCATGCTTGTACAGGCCTGGCGCGATAAAGCCCCAGATCTGATGCAGGATCACCGGGATCGCCAGGAACAGCGAGACCATCATCGTCAGCTTCAGCGGCGTCAGGAACGGCGACGACACATCGGTGGCGATCATCGTCGCGCCCACGGGCAGGTACTGACGCAGCGGCGTGGAGACGAAGGTGTAGATCTGCTGGGTGAAGGCAAACAACCCGGCGAAGATGATGAAGATCGCCGCTACACAACGCAGCAGACGGGTACGCAACTCGGTGAGGTGCGAAACCAGCGGCATGTGCTGGTCGTTTTCGGGGAGATCGCTCATGGGGCTCGCGGCGGCAGTGTTGGGTCATGAGGGGCCGACGCAACAGGCGCAGCCGCAGGCGTAACAGGTTCAACCGGTGTTGCTGCAACAACGGGCGCAGGTTCAACGGCTGCTACAACAGGTGCAGGTTCGGCAGCGACTGGAGCATGAATCGTCTGCTCCGCCACAGGCTCAACCGGCTGAACCGGCGTGGCCTCCTGCTGAGTCGGCGTGAAAATCTTCCGCGCCTCCTGCTCAAGCGACAGAATGTGCTCGTTGTGCAGTTGCCGACGAATCTCGTCGGCACCGATTTCACGTTCAACTTCCTGTTTGATCGCGTTGAAGCTGCGCTTCAACCGCCCGACCCACAGACCGGCGGTGCGCGCAGCACCCGGCAGACGCTCGGGACCCAGCACCAGCAGGGCCACGAGGCCGACGAGCAGCAGTTCAGAGAAGCTGATACCAAACATTAGTCAGTGCTCACACGTCTTTGCGGATCGGCTCTTCGACTTTTTGTGCCTGCACGTCGATAGTGTGCGGCTGATTCACCGAGGCCTGCGGCTGAACCGGCGGAACTGGTTGGGCCGGCGTCACCGTCGGATCAGCTGGCTTGTCTTCATCGCTCATGGCTTTTTTGAAGCCCTTGATCGACTCGCCCACGTCAGTGCCGAGGTTTTTCAGTTTCTTGGTGCCGAACACCAGCACGACGACAACCAGGATGACGATCCAGTGTTTCCAGTCAAAAATGCCCATGTCGCTGCTCCTCTCTAATAGTTGTTCAGGCGGACGGACGCGAGGCTTTCTCGGCGTGTCCGGACAGACCGAAACGACGGTCCAGTTCATCGAGTACAGCCTGTGGATGCTGCCCCAGTTGGGCGAGCATGACCATGCTGTGGAACCACAAATCGGCGGTTTCGTAGATCACATCGCTGCAGTCACCGCTGATGGCGGCATCCTTGGCGGCAATGATGGTTTCGACCGACTCTTCGCCGACTTTTTCCAGAATCTTGTTCAGGCCCTTGTGGTACAGGCTGGCGACATACGAGCTGTCGGCGGCGGCGCCTTTGCGCTCTTCCAGCACCTGGGCCAGACGGGTCAGAGTGTCACTCATGGCTGTGTCCTGCGGAATAGATGGCGTGCGGGTCTTTGAGCACCGGGTCGACGGTTGTCCAGTCGCCGTTTTCGAAAACGCGGTAGAAGCAGCTCTGACGGCCGGTATGGCACGCGATGTCGCCGATCTGCTCGACCATCAGGATGATCACGTCGGCGTCACAGTCCAGGCGCATCTCATGCAGGATTTGCACGTGGCCGGACTCTTCGCCCTTGCGCCACAGCTTGCCACGGGAGCGTGACCAGTAAATGGCGCGGTTCTCGGCAGCGGTCAGTTCCAGCGCTTCACGGTTCATCCAGGCCATCATCAGGACGCGCCCGGTCTTGTGATCCTGGGCAATCGCCGGCACAAGGCCATCGGCGTCCCACTTGATCTCGTCCAGCCAGTTTTTCATCTTCGACTCCGATGCAGGCCCACACTTCATGAATAGAAGCCTACGTGAAATTCAGCATTGAAACAGTGTGCCAGCGTGCGGGGACGCTGGCTATCGGCGAACGACCAGATACAAACCAACCGCCACCATGATGCCGGCCGGCCAATGACCCAGTTCGTTCAGCGGCCCACCGGCAGCGAGTATCGTGCCGCCGGCCAGGTGCGCACAGCCGAGCAGTCGCAGCAGCCAATCGTCCTTGCGGCGGTGCCACGGTGGCGGCGGGTCGTAGGCGTGGGGCTGGGACATGCGTTCGAGCAGGTCGCGGGCCATGTTGGCCAGGTGCGGCAGCTGTTCGAACTGGCTCTGCACGTTGCCGATCAAGGCTTTGGGGCTGACGCGCTCACGCATCCAGCGTTCGAGGAACGGCTGGGCGGTGTTCCACAAATCGAGGTCCGGGTACAACTGACGGCCCAGGCCTTCAATGTTCAGCAGGGTTTTTTGCAGCAAAACGAGCTGCGGCTGCACTTCCATGTTGAAGCGCCGGGCGGTCTGGAACAGGCGCATCAGCACCTGGCCGAAAGAAATATCCTTTAACGGTTTTTCGAAGATCGGCTCGCACACGGTGCGGATCGCCGCCTCGAATTCGTTGAGTTTGGTTTCCGCCGGCACCCAGCCCGAATCGATGTGCAATTGCGCCACACGACGGTAATCACGCTTGAAGAACGCGAACAGGTTGCGCGCCAGGTAGTCCTGGTCTTCCGGCGTCAGGCTGCCGACGATGCCGCAGTCGATCGCGATGTACTGCGGGCTCCACGGGTTCACCGTGCTGACGAAGATGTTGCCGGGGTGCATGTCGGCATGGAAGAAACTGTCGCGGAACACCTGGGTGAAGAATATCTCGACGCCGCGCTCAGCGAGCATTTTCATGTCGGTGCGCTGGTCGGCCAGGGTCGCGAGGTCGGTGACCTGAATGCCGTAGATGCGCTCCATCACCAGCACTTTTGGCCGGCACCAGTCCCAATAGACTTGCGGCACGTAGAGCAGCTCCGAGCCGTCGAAGTTACGTCGCAACTGGCTGGCGTTGGCCGCCTCGCGCAGCAGATCGAGTTCGTCGTAGATGGTTTTTTCGTAGTCCTGGACCACGTCCACCGGGTGCAGCAGGCGCGCGTCGGCCGAGAGCTTTTCGGCGGCGCGGGCGAGGATGAACAGCCACGCCAGATCCTGCGCGATGATCGGTTTGAGCCCCGGGCGGATGACCTTGACCACCACTTCTTCGCCGGTTTTCAGCTGCGCGGCATGCACCTGAGCCACCGAAGCCGAGGCCAGCGGTTCGACGTCGAAGCGGCTGAAGACTTCGCTGATTTTTTTGCCGAGCTGTTCTTCGATCAGATTGACCGACACTTGCGAGTCGAACGGCGGCACGCGGTCCTGCAGCTTCATCAGCTCATCGGCGATGTCTTCGGGCAGCAGGTCGCGGCGGGTGGACAGGATTTGCCCGAACTTGATGAAAATCGGTCCCAGGTCCTGCAACGCCAGACGCAATCGCGCGCCGCGGCTCAGGTCCAGCGTCTTGCGCGGGAACCAGCGCCACGGCAAGGCGTAGCGCAGCGCCAGCAGAAACCACGGCAGTGGCAGGGCGAACAGCAGGTCATCGAGGCGGTAGCGAATCACAACGCGCTGGATGCGCAACAAACGGCGGACGGCAAGCAGCTTCATGCGTTATCGCTTGGGTCGAGGGATCGGGAGAGGCGCTCGAAACGCGCCTCGAGACGTTCCAGATCGAGTTTGATCTGGTCCAGTTCACTAAAACGGGCTTCGGCTTCGCGCTGACCGACGAGGGCGCGCGATTCTTCGGCCAGGTACTCGCCAAGGTTCTGGTTCAGGCTGGCGAACCCTTGCTGATACCAGCGTGCGCGACTGCGCAGGTGACCGCCGAGCAATTGCGTGGCGACCGGTCCCAGCCAGCGCGAGAGTTCGTACTCCCAGTCCAGCTCAAGGTCCTGAAGGATCGCCGCCAGCTCCAGCAGCACGCCGCTGTCGCCGTCGAGTTCGACTTCAGGAGCATGCAGGACCGACGTCTTGTCCTTGCTCATGGCCAGTTTCAACAGGCTGGAGGCCGGTGCGCGCAAGGTGCAGTCGGCGCCGGTTTCCCAGTGGGAAGCCAGCATCAGGCCTTCGTCGCTGGGCAGGATGAACACTTGCAGCGCCGGGCTTCGGCAGTCGACCGCAATCACCTTGCCACTCAAATGCGCCAGTCGCGGCAACGCCGTGCTGTCGAGACGCAGCACCCGGTTCAGACCGAGTTCAACGCTGGCGAGCAGGCCGGCCAGCAACATCAGGGCTTGATGCCACGGTGCAGGGCGACGATGCCTGCGGTCATGTTGTGGTAGGTCACGCGGTCGAAACCGGCCTCGACCATCATCGACTTCAGGGTTTCCTGATTCGGGTGCATGCGGATCGATTCGGCCAGGTAGCGATAGCTTTCCGAGTCGTTGGTGATCAGCTTGCCCATCAGCGGCATGAAGGCGAACGAGTAGGCGTCGTAGGCTTTGGACATCAGCGCGTTGGTCGGTTTGGAGAACTCCAGCACCAGCAAACGGCCGCCCGGTTTCAGTACGCGCAGCATCGAGCGCAGGGCGTCTTCTTTATGGGTAACGTTGCGCAGGCCGAAAGCGATGGTCACGCAGTCGAAATGGTTGTCCGGGAACGGCAGCTTTTCAGCGTCGGCCTGAACGAATTCGACGTTACCGGCCACACCCAGATCCAACAGGCGGTCACGACCGACCTTGAGCATGGATTCGTTGATGTCGGCCAACACCACCTGGCCGGTCGGGCCAACGAGGTGCGAGAACTTCTTGGTCAGGTCGCCCGTGCCGCCAGCGATGTCCAGCACGCGGTTACCGGTGCGAACACCCGACAGCTCGATCGCGAAACGCTTCCACAGACGGTGCATGCCGCCAGACAGGAGGTCGTTCATCAAGTCGTACTTGGCGGCTACCGAGTGGAATACCTCAGCGACTTTTTCCGCTTTTTGGCTTTCCGGAACGTTTTTGAAACCGAAGTGAGTGGTGGGTTCGGCATCACTGCCTTTGCGCTGATCAGTCATATCGCTGTCACCAGAAGAGAATGCGGGACATTCTAATCCCGGTGGCCTGCTTTGTCTTGGCAAGGCTGCAGGTAAGATAGGTAACCACCGGGACGTTTTGCCGCAGTAGCGGTCAAGATCTTCAGGGAAGTATTCATAAAGCAGGAGTCATTCGATGGCCCGTATTAGTGTTGAACGTGCCCATGGCCTGGGTAAGGAAGCGGCCCGCGAGAAGGCTGATCTGTTGGCGCAGAAGCTGTCCGATCAATATGGCCTGGAGCCGCAATGGTCCGGCGACACCCTGAACCTCAAACGTTCCGGTGTGAAAGGCGCGGTGTATGTGGGCGAGGATTCGATCCGCGTCGATGTGGAGTTGGGCCTGATGATGTCGGCCATGAGCGGCATGATCAAATCGGAAATCGAAAAGGCGCTGGATAAAGCGTTGGCGTGATTCGGTCTTCGCATGAAACGGGATCAAATGTGGGAGCCAGCCTGCTGGCGATGAGGGCTCGTCAGTCAACATAGATGTTGTCTGATACACCGCCATCGCCAGCAGGCTGGCTCCCACATTTGTTTTGTGGTGTGCCCAAGGATTTGTGTCAGTTGTTAGGGTGCCGTTTCTAATTTTTCTCCCTACTTTGTGCCTGAGCCCGACGCTTTCGCGGGCAGTTCCTCAAACCTTCTGCGCGTGAGGTGCACCATGGCCAAAGTTATTTTGAAGAAAAAAATCGACGCTTCGACAACTGCTCTGAGCGACGTTAAATCTTATGCCCGCAAGATCTGGCTGGCAGGCCTGGGTGCCTACACCAAGGTCGGCCAAGAGGGCAGCGAGTACTTTCAAGAGTTGGTAAAGGCTGGTCAAACTGTTGAAAAGAAAGGCAAAAAAGTAGTTGCCGAGAAACTTGAAGCGGCCAATGCCGAGATCGATGAAGCCAAGAGTGAAGTAAGCACTTTCAAAGGCAAGGTCGAACTTCAACTCGACAAGGTCGAGAAGGCTTTTGACTCGCGTGTCGCAAGTACCTTGAATCGTATCGGCATTCCGTCTAAACATGACGTTGAGACACTCTCTGCCAAGCTCGATGAGCTGACGGCATTGCTCGAACGCGTCGCGCGTAAATCTTAAGGAGAACGGGATGGCTGGTAAAAAGAACACCGAAAAAGAAGGCAGCTCGTGGATCGGGAAAGTCGAAGACTACTCCCGCAAAATCTGGCTGGCTGGTTTAGGCGTGTACTCGAAGATCGACACTGACGGCAGCAAGCTCTTCGATACATTGGTTAAAGACGGCGAGAAAGCCGAGAAGCTCACCAAGAGCGCTGTCGGCAAAAAAGTCGATGCTGCCAAGGACTCCGCTTCGTCGGCCAAGTCGCGCATCAGCGGCGTGAAAGATCGCGCACTGGGCAAGTGGGATGAGCTGGAAGGGGCTTTCGACAAGCGTCTGAACAGCGCCATTTCGCGCCTGGGTGTACCGAGCCGCAATGAAGTCAAAGCACTGCACAGCAAGGTCGATACCCTGACCAAGCAAATCGAAAAACTCACTGGTGCCAAGGTGGCGCCTGTTGCGGCGAAAACCGCGGCGGCCAAACCTGCAGCGAAGTCCGCTGCCAAACCACTGGCTAAAGCTGCCGCTAAACCGGCTGCCAAACCAGCGGCCAAAACTGCCGCAGCGAAACCTGCAGCAGCCAAGCCAGCGGCCAAAGCAGCAGCAAAACCAGCCGCTAAACCGGCTGCCAAAACTGCAGCGGCCAAACCCGCTACCAAGCCAGCGGCCAAACCTGCCGCAGCGAAGAAGCCAGCGGTGAAAAAGCCGGCAGCGCCGAAAGCAGCTGCACCAAAACCAGCAGTAGCTGCCGCCAAACCGGCAACCCCGGCTCCGGTCAGTGCATCGAACTCCGCGACTGCGCCGACCCCTGCTGTAACCCCGACTGTCGCGCCAGCTCCTTCGACGCCAACCAGTCAGTCCTGATTTTCAGGGCTCAAGAAAACGCCCGGCCTGCAAAGGTCGGGCGTTTTTTTATGCATGGAATTCTGGAAAGCACCACAAGTCCCTGTAGGAGCTGAGCTTGCTCCGGGCGGCGTTCCGACGATCGCGGTGGGTCAGCCAACATTAATACCGACTGACACGCCGCCATCGTCGGAACGCCGCCCGGAGCAAGCTCAGCTCCTACAGGGGTTACTCGTGTTCTTCGAGGTATTGAAGGGCCATCTGCTCCGTCGCGACCTTGATCGGCGGCAACAAATGCGGCGCCACCAGCATCATGATCTGGTACACCACCAATCTCACCTCACCCTCGCGATCAAGAATCCGCTGATAGTCCAGCGAGAACAGCAGTGTCATGGTGATCTGTTCCACCAGTTGCCCCAACGCCTGGGTATCGCTGACCAATTGCCCCTGAGCCTTCAATCGTGCGAGCAACGAAGCCAGTGTGCGCTTCAGCGCATTGAGCAGGTTGCGTATGCCCTTGGCCAGTTTCGGCAAGCGCCCGGCGAGGTTCGACAGGTCCTGGAACAGAAACCGGTAATGGGCCAGGCGCTCGACGATCAGGTGCAGGAACAGCCAATAATCTTCCGGTGCCAGCTCCACATCGGCCGGTGGATCGAGCAGCGGCGCCAGTTCGGCCTGGAAGCGCTCGAACAGTCCGAGAATCAATGGTTCCTTGCCGTGGAAGTGGTAGTAGAGGTTGCCCGGGCTGATGCCCATTTCGTTGGCAACTTCCATGGTGGAGACGTTCGGCTCGCCCTTGTGATTGAACAACTGCAAAGCACATTCGAGAATCCGGTCGCGGGTTTTCATCCAGTCTTCTTAATGGTCGAGTCATGCCACGGCCGGCGCCGGCCGTGGTTCGTTGTCAGTCAGCGCACGCGCACATAAGTGCCGGGTGCCGCTTCCATCGGTGGATAGTTCTGGTTGCCGAGCGCCATGTGGGTTTCTTTTAGCGCGCCTGAACGTTCTTGAATCCAGCCCAGCCACTGAGTCCACCAACTGCCGCTGACTGGCTTGGCGTCGTAGTACCAGGCCCTTGGGTCAGCGCTCAGCTTCGTGCTCTCGACAAAGTTGGCTTTCGGGTTTGAGGGTGGGTTGAGAATGCTCTGCACATGACCGCTGTTGGACAGCACGAAGCGCCGCTCGCCACCCAGCAGCAGGGTCGAGCGGTACACCGCATCCCACGGGGTGATGTGGTCGTTGATGCCCGCGACGCTGAAGCTGTCGACGGTGACTTTCTGCAAGTCGATCGGTGTGCCGCACACTTCCAGACCCCCCGGATGACTCATCGGGTTGTGTTTGAAGAAGTCCAGCAAGTCGCCATGCAAGGCTGCCGGCAAACGTGTGTTGTCGTTGTTCCAGTAGAGGATGTCGAACGCTGGCGGCTCCTTGCCCAACAGGTAGTTGTTAACGAAATAGCTCCAGATCAAATCGTTGGGGCGCATCCAGGCGAAGACCTTGGCCATGTCGCGGCCGTCCAGCACGCCTTTCTGATAGGAGCGACGCTTGGCCGCTTCAAGCGTCTGTTCGTCGGCGAAGAGGGTCGCCGGCGAGTCCATCTGACTGTCGAGCAGGCTCACGAGGTAGGTCGCGCTGGACACCCGCCGCAGTTGTCGCTTGGCCTGCAAATGGCCTTGCAGGGCGGCAATGGTCAGCCCGCCCGCGCAGGCGCCCATCAGGTTGACCTCGCGAGCACCGGTGATCGCCCGGCACACATTCATCGCTTCTTCCGCGGCTTCGACGTACGTCGACAGCCCCCATTCGCGATGACGCACATCCGGATTGCGCCAGCTGATCATGAAGGTTTGCAGGCCGTTCTTCAGGGCGAACTGGACGAAGCTGTTGTGCGGGCTCAGGTCGAAAATGTAGTACTTGTTGATCTGTGGCGGCACCACCAGCAGCGGTTTGGAATACTGCTTTTCGGTCATGGGCTTGTACTGGATCAACTCCAGCAGCTCATTGCGAAACACCACGGAGCCCGTAGTGGTGGCGACCGTTTTGCCGACCTCGAAAGCTTGTTTGGTGACTTGTCTGGGCAGACCGTCGTTGTGCAGGAAGTCGTCGACCAGGTGGCTGATGCCTCGCACCAGGCTGCTGCCGCCGGAGTTGAAGATCTCCTTGATCGCCAGCGGATTTAGCAGGCTGTTGGACGGTGCCATGGCGTCGTTGAGCAAGGCGAAGGCGAAGTGCGCGCGGGCGCGATCGTCCGGAGTCATGTTGCTCTCGTCGATCCAGTGTTTGACCTGCTTCTGCCAGCTCAGGTAAGCCTGCAAACTGCGGCGATAAAAAGGATTGAGGCTCCACGCCGGGTCGGCAAAGCGATTGTCCTGCGGATTGGTCGGGTGCAGGGTTTCGCCCAGCAGTACGCGGCCCAGTTGACCGCCCAGCTTCAAGGCGTGTCGGGCGGTATGCACCGGGTTGCGCAATCCATGGGCGGCAACGCTGCGCAGGGTGGAAAACAGATCCCGCCCACGCAAACCGGAAATCGCACTCTGCGCATTAATGAACGCGGCGGGAGTGGGCAAAAATTCCCTCGCTGGTTTTTCGCGCATGAATCAACACTCCTTCGTCTTCAGGCCAAATACAGTTACACCGAACCAGAACACCATAGACGCTGTTGCGGATTGTTGCGCGGCGCTGCGTCTTCCCGACCCCTTTTTGTAACAAAAGCCAGGGCCGATTAGCCGCCCAATGGCGCCGGATGCGGATGCATCACGGCACGCTGACGTTCTTCCTGGAGAAACTTCATGATAATCGGTGCCACTGCTTCGGCCCGGGTAATCAAGAACAGATGCCCGTCATCGATGATGTGCAATTGGGCGTTGGGAATCCGCCAGGCCAGTAACCGCATGTTGACCAACGGAATCAGTGGATCGTCGTCACCGGCCAGTACCAGGGTTGGCTGGTTGATCTTGTGCAACCAGTGAATGCTGGTCCAGCCGAGGCCGGCGAACAGCTGCCAGTAGTAACCGAGTTTGCCTGCCGAGCGGACCTTGGCGGCATGGCTGGCGGCCAGGGTCGGATCGCGACGGAATGCACCGCCATAGATCATCGGCGCAATGCGAATCACGTGAGACGGCTGGATGTAGCGTCGTGGGCTGGCCATCATCCACAGGACTTTCGGCTTGCCCGGCACCATCACCGTGCCAGCCGCCGTGGCCGCCAGAACGAGTTTCTTGCAGCGCTCGGGATAGTCGTAAGCGAACTGCTGGGCGAGGGCGCCACCCCACGACACGCCGATTACGTTGACTTGCCCGTAGTCGAGATAGTCGAGCATCCGCGCCGTGAGTTTCGCCAGGCCCGGAAAGCGATACGGTCGCCTTGGCGTCGACGAACCGCCGACACCAGGGACGTCGAAAGCGATGACTTCCAGGTCCGGGTCCAGCGCGGCGACGAACGGAAACACCAGCTCCAGGTTGGCGCCGATGCCGTTGAAAATCAGCAAGGGCGTCAAGTGAGGCTTGCCGGGGCGTACTGCCGTGCGGAGGGTCTGGCCATCCAGGTCGACGGTACGGAATATGAACGGTTGCGGCATGCTTCAGGCCCTGTGGGTCACTGTCTCAATTTCACCCCCGATCCCCTGTGGGAGCTGAGCTTGTGTGGTGAGGGGATTTAGCGACACGTCGCACCGCCCCGTTCGACTGCGAAGCAGTCGTAAAACCAATGCCCTCGGTGTAACTGATACACCGAGGCTGCAGGTTTTGGGGCGGCTTCGCCACCCAACGGGGATAAATCCCCTCGCCACACAAGCTCGCTCCCACAGGGGGGCGAGGTGTGTCAGTTATCGCTCATGCACATAAGTGCCGGGTGCAGCTTCACCCGCCGGATAAGCCTTGTTGCCCAAACTGCTTGGAGACTTCTTCAGCTTGCCGGAACGCTCGGCTTGCCATGCCTGCCAGTGCAGCCACCAGGAATCGGTGTGCTTGGTGGAGTTTTCGTGCCAGTCCTCGGCCTTGACCGGCATCTCGGTGCTGGTCATGTAGCGCGATTTCGGATTGCCCGGCGGGTTCAGAATGCTCTGGATATGCCCGCTGCTGGACAGCACGAACTCAACCTTGCCACCGAACAGTTGCGCCGATTTGTAGCAGGACTTCCACGGGGTGATGTGGTCGTTGGTTCCGGCCAGGGAGTAGATGTCGGCAGTGACCTGCTTCAGATTGATCGGTGTGCCGCACACTTCCAGTGCATCGGCGCGGATCAATGGGTTGGTCTTGAACATCTCGATCAGGTCGCCATGGAACGCTGCGGGCAACCGTGTGGTGTCGTTGTTCCAGAACAGGATGTCGAACACCGGCGGCTCGTTGCCCAGCAGGTAGTTGTTGACCCAGTAGTTCCAGATCAGGTCGTTGGGGCGCATCCAGGCGAAAACTTTCGCCATGTCGCGGCCTTCCAGTACGCCGGCCTGATAGGAGTGGCGCTTGGCGGATTCGAGGGTCTGTTCGTCGACGAACAGTGCAACGTCGCTGTCCAGGGTGGTGTCCAGCACGCTGACCAGCAGCGTCAGGGCGTTGACCTTGTTCTCGCCGAGCGCGGCGTAGTGGCCCAGCAGGGCGGTGCAGGTGATGCCACCGGAGCAGGCGCCGAGCATGTTGATGTCTTTGCTGCCGGTGATCGCGGTGACCACGTCGACCGCTTCCTTGAGCGCTTCGATGTAGGTCGACAGACCCCACTCACGCTGCTCCTTGGTCGGGTTGCGCCAGCTGACGATGAACGTCTGCATGTTGTTGCGCAGGCAGAAACGCGCCAGGCTCTTGTCCGGGCTCAGGTCGAAAACATAGAACTTGTTGATCTGCGGTGGCACCACCAACAGTGGGCGCTCGTGCACCTGCTCGGTGGTCGGCCGATACTGGATCAGCTCCAGCACATCATTGCGAAACACCACCGCGCCTTCGGTGACGCCCAGGCTCGTGCCGACCTCGAACGCGCCCATGTTGACCTGGCTCGGCATGCCGCCGTTGTGCACCAGATCCTTGGCCAGATGGGAGAGGCCGTCGAGCAGGCTTTTGCCGCCGGTCTCGAAGAAGCGCTTGACCGCCGCCGGGTTGGCCGCACTGTTGGTCGGGGCCATGGCTTCGGTCATGAGGTTGATCACGAAATGCCCGCGTGCGACGTCCTTGGGCGAGAGGTTGCTTTCGCCGATCCAGTCGTGGAGCTCCTTGCGCCACGCCAGGTAAGTTTGCAAATAACGTTTGTAGAGCGGGTTCTGACTCCAGGCCGGATCGGAGAAGCGACGGTCATCGCTTGTCGGTTGCAGCGCGGATTTGCCGAACAGCACGTTCTTCAGTTCGATACCGAAATGAGCGACATGCTTTGCACTGTGAATCGGTTGTTTGATGGCCTGGGTCAGCACCATTCGGGCAGAGCCCAACAGATCTTTTCTACGCAGTCCAACGACCGGATTCAGCCCCAAGGTATTTTCCGAGGCCTGAACTTTCAGGTCATCGTTATTCTTGTTACTCATCTACGACGCTCCATTGTCCTGAGACGAATACCTGGGTCCAGCTGTGCAGTCCACAGCCAATGCCAGGTACTACTGCTCGGGTGACCGTTAATTCTGCATCGCTGCTTTTTAGTTCAGAGAGCACTGCAGGTACCTTGCCAGCTCCATTGGTTACCCGAGTTTAATTTTTTTCGCAAGCGGGCCAATCGTTGACCCGAAAGCGGAGCATTCAAACAGATGGAATTAGAAAATGCCTTCTAATGAGCGAAAGGCCTGAGCTAGAGCATCAGCTTGACGACGGATTCGTTCGGATCGCGGGTCTTTCCGGCGGCTTTGAGTTCGGCAAGATAATCGTTCCAGAGATCCTCTTGGCGCACGCCCAGCTGGTACAGATATTCCCAGGTGAACAGGCCGCTGTCGTGGCCGTCGTCGAAGGTCAATTTCAGTGCGTACTGACCGGCCGGTTCGACCTTGGTCAGGCCTACGCCGATCTTGCCAAATTGCAGGATAGGTTTGCCGTGGCCCTGGACCTCGGCGGAAGGAGAGTGCACGCGCAGGAACTCGGCGGGCAGGTGATGCTCCTCGCCGGACGCATATTTCAGCGACAGGGTTTTCGAGGCTTTGTGCAGTTTGATGTCGGTGGGGAGTTGGGTCATGACCTGGAGTCCGTCTGTAGGCGCGTGGTCTGACTCCTGTAGGAGCACAGCTTGCTGGCGATGGCGATCTTAAGTGCGCTATCGCCAGCAAGCTGTGCTCCTACAGAGGGTCGCTTGGCTTACAGGATATAACGGGACAGGTCTTCGTTCTGCGCCAATTCGCCCAAGTGGCTGTTGACGTAATCGGCATCGATCAGGATCGCCTTTTCGTCGTGGGCGCTGGCCAGATCACCGGCGCTGAACGACACCTCTTCAAGCAGGCGCTCGAGCAGCGTGTGCAGGCGACGGGCACCGATGTTCTCGGTCTTCTCGTTGACCTGCCAGGCGATCTCGGCAATGCGCTTGATACCGTCCGGCTGGAACTCGATCACCAGGCCTTCGGTTTTCAGCAGGGCGCAATATTGCTCGGTGAGCGAGGCGTGCGGCTCGCTGAGAATGCGTTCGAAGTCTTCAGGCGTCAGCGCCTTGAGTTCGACACGAATCGGCAGACGACCTTGCAGCTCAGGCACCAGATCGCTCGGCTTGCTCAGGTGGAACGCACCGGATGCGATGAACAGGATGTGGTCGGTCTTGACCATGCCCAGTTTGGTGTTGACGGTGCAGCCTTCGATCAGTGGCAGCAAGTCGCGCTGTACACCTTCACGGGAGACGTCGATGCCACCGGAGTTGCCGCGCTTGGCGACCTTGTCGATTTCGTCGATGAACACGATGCCGTGCTGCTCGACCGCTTCCAGCGCCTTGGCCTTCAACTCTTCTTCGTTGACCAGGCGACCGGCTTCTTCGTCACGCACCAGTTTCAGTGCTTCCTTGACCTTGATCTTGCGGCTCTTGCGTTTGCCCTTGCCCATGTTGGCGAACAGGCTCTGCAATTGGTTGGTCATCTCTTCCATGCCCGGCGGCGCGGAGATATCGACACCGGTCACTTCGGCGACTTCGATTTCGATCTCTTTGTCATCCAGCTGGCCTTCGCGCAGGCGCTTGCGGAACAGTTGGCGGGTGTTGGAGTCAGCGGACGATCCGGCGTCTTCGTTGCTGAAACCCATGCGTGCCGGTGGCAGCAGGGCGTCGAGGATGCGATCTTCGGCGGCGTCTTCGGCGCGGTGGCGAACCTTGGTCATTTCCTGTTCGCGCAGCAGCTTGATCGCCGCGTCGGCCAGGTCACGAATGATCGATTCAACATCGCGGCCGACATAGCCGACTTCGGTGAATTTGGTCGCTTCGACCTTGATGAACGGCGCGTTGGCCAGTTTCGCCAGGCGACGAGCAATCTCGGTTTTACCGACACCGGTCGGGCCGATCATCAGGATGTTTTTTGGCGTGACTTCAACGCGCAGCTCTTCAGGCAGCTGCATCCGGCGCCAGCGGTTACGTAGCGCGATGGCGACGGCGCGCTTGGCATCGTCCTGGCCGATGATATGGCGATTGAGTTCGTGGACGATTTCACGGGGAGTCATGGACATAGTAATTGGCGGTCCTCAGATAAAAGTGAGCCGTGGCGTGGTGGCCAAAACAGGCTTACTCAGCGAGGTCCTGCTCCTCAATGGTGAAGGTGTGGTTGGTGAATACACAGATGTCGCCGGCGATGCCGAGGGCGGTTTCGACGATTTCCCGGGCCGACAGATCGGTTTTCTTCAGCAGCGCGCTGGCGGCGGCCTGGGCGTATCCGCCACCGGAACCCATGGCGATCAGACCTTCTTCGGGTTCGACCACGTCGCCGTTGCCGGTGATGATCAGAGAGGCGTCTTTGTTCGCGACCGCGAGCATGGCCTCGAGGCGGCTGAGGGAGCGGTCAGTGCGCCATTCTTTGGCGAGTTCGACAGCGGCGCGAACCAGGTGGCCCTGATGTTTCTCAAGCTGGCCTTCGAAGCGCTCGAAGAGGGTGAAGGCGTCAGCGGTGGCCCCGGCAAAACCGGCGATCACCTGACCGTGGTACAGGCGGCGAACTTTCTTCGCATTGCCTTTCATCACGGTATTGCCGAGCGAAACCTGGCCGTCGCCGCCCATGACGACTTTGCCGTGGCGGCGAACTGAAACGATGGTGGTCAAAGGGAGAGTCTCCACGCAGCGGGGCGAAAATGCCTTATGCCAACTCATATGGGGGTGGTGGAGAGGATTTCAACGGTGGGGGACGAATGGCATGCGATAACTGTGGCGAGGGGATTTATCCCCGTTCGGCTGCAGAGCAGTCGCGAAACCAGTGCCCGCGGTATGTCTGATACTCCGCAGGTGGAGGTTTGAGGGCCGCTGCGCGACCCAACGGGGATAAATCCCCTCACCACAGGTTTGTGGGCGACCTCAGATTAAGGTGCCCACAAAAAAAGGGTCAGCGGCTTTGGCGTTGTTGTAACAACAGGTTGCTGAACCCACTGCCGGCCAGTTGTTTCTGGGCCGTGGTCAGTTGCTCGCGGTTGCTGAACGGGCCGACCAATACCCTGTACCAGGTTTCGTCCTTCACGGTGCCGGATTCAACCGTCACCGCCTGGCCGAGCAGGATGATCTGGGCCCGGACCTTGTCCGCATCAGCCTCCTTGCGGAACGAGCCGGCCTGCAGGAAGAACTTGGTCACTGGCGCCGCTTTGGACACCGGCGGCGCTGGCGGCGGGGTAATCCCGGCCAGTGCGGCCTGAGCCCGCGCGGTATCGATCTTCGCCGCTTGCTCTGGCGTAACCGGCGTCGTCGGAATGGCCGGCACTTGTGGCGTCGGCAGGGTTTTCTCCGGCACGGCATCCGGCGGCACGATGACTTCCGATTCCGGCAGCAACGTGTAGAAGTCGTACTTCGGCTTCACCGGTTGCGTCGGGCTCGGCGGGGTCTTGTTGGCCTCGGCGATCTTGGTGGCTTTCTGCTGCTCGATCTTCTCGCGCTTGACGCTCTCGCTGCCCTTGCCCGGTTCCAGTTTCATCAGGAACACAACAAACGCGCCGACCGTCAGGCCGATGGCCATCCACAGCCACCCCGGGATCGGTTGCTTTGCAGGAGCTTGGTAACGGCTGGCGCCACGCTTGGGTGCAGGTTTTTTCTTGGCAGCCAACTTACATACGCTCCAGAGTTTCCAGACCCAAGAGTTCCAGGCCTTGCTTGAGAGTGCGGCCGGTCAGCGCGGCGAGGCGCAGACGACTTTGCATTTGCGCCGGGGTGTCGGCGTTGAGGATCGGGCAGTTCTCGTAGAAGCTGGAGAACAGGCCGGCGACATCGTACAGGTAGGTGCACAGGATGTGCGGCGTGCCTTTGTCAGAAACGTTGTTCAGCACTTCGCCGAACTGCGCGAGCTTCGTCGCCAGCTCGTGCTCGTGCGGTGCTTCGAGGACGATCTGGCCTTCGACTTCGCTGAAGTCCTTGCCGAGTTTGCGGAACACGCCGGCCACGCGGGTGTAGGCGTACAGCAGGTACGGCGCAGTGTTGCCTTCGAAGTTCAGCATCAGGTCGAAGTTGAAGCTGTAGTCGCTGGTGCGGTGCTTGGACAGGTCGGCGTATTTCACCGCGCCAATGCCCACAACCTTGGCGATGTTGCGCAGTTCGTCTTCGGCAAGTGCAGGGTTCTTTTCTTTCACCAGGGTGTAGGCGCGTTCCTGGGCTTCAGTCAGCAGGTCGATCAGCTTCACGGTGCCGCCGTCACGGGTCTTGAACGGACGGCCATCGGCGCCGTTCATGGTGCCGAAGCCCATGTGCTCCATTTCCATCGGGTGCGTCACGAAGCCGGCCAGGCGCGCGACCTGGAATACTTGCTGGAAGTGCAAGGCCTGACGCTGGTCGACGAAGTACAGCGCGCGATCAGCCTTCAACTTGCCGCTGCGGTAACGCACGGCCGCCAGGTCGGTGGTGGCGTAGAGGTAACCGCCGTCAGCCTTGACGATGATCACTGGCAGCGGATCGCCGTCGGCGTTCTTGAACTCGTCGAGGAACACGCACTGGGCGCCGTTGCTCTCGACCAGCAGGCCAGCGGCCTTGAGGTCGTTGACTACGTTGATCAGGTCATCGTTGTAGGCACTTTCGCCCATCACGTCGGCCATGGTCAGCTTGACGTTCAGCAGTTCGTAGATTTTCTGGCAGTGCGACAGCGAGATGTCTTTGAACTTGGTCCACAGCGCCAGGCAGTCCGGGTCGCCGGCTTGCAGCTTGACCACGAGGCCACGGGCGCGATCGGCGAACTCTGCGGATTCGTCGAAGCGTTGCTTGGCGGCGCGGTAGAAGTTTTCCAGGTCCGACAGTTCGTCGCTGGTGATCGGGTTTTCCTGCAGATACGCCATCAGCATGCCGAACTGGGTGCCCCAGTCGCCGACGTGGTTCTGACGGATCACTTCGTCGCCGAGGAATTCCAGCACGCGCGCCACGCCGTCGCCGATGATGGTCGAGCGCAAGTGGCCGACGTGCATTTCTTTGGCCAGGTTCGGTGCCGACAGGTCGACGACAGTGCGCCGCACCGGGCCCGCCTTGCGCACGCCGATATGGGCATCGGCCAGGGCGGCGTCCAGGCGAGTGGCCAAGGCCTGGGTGTTCTGGAAGAAGTTCAGAAAGCCGGGACCGGCGATTTCGGTCTTGATGACGTTTTCGTCAGCCGGCAGCGCGGCGATGATTTTCTCGGCCAGGTCGCGCGGCTTCATACCGGCCGGTTTGGCCAGCATCATGGCGATGTTGCTGGCGAAATCGCCGTGAGTCTTGTCACGGGAGTTTTCCACCTGGATCGCCGGCGACAGGCCTTCAGGCAACACACCTTCGTTGACGAGTTGGGTGATGGCTTGTTGGATCAGCTGGCGAATGGTGTCTTTCATGGTGTTCTCTTTCGACCGCAAGCGCGGCGGCGCCTGGATGCGCTAGTGGAAAAACTGGGCATTATCCGTTGCGAAGACGGGCTTGCCAACTATAGCGGGCAGGTTATGGATATGTGGTGACAAATCGGCCGCCTTCGCGAGCAAACCCGCTCCCACATTGACCGGGTGAGCGCCGCAAATCCACTGTGGGAGCGAGCCTGCTCGCGATGGCGATATCAAAATCAATACAAATCCACAGGATCGACATCCAGCGACCAGCGCACCGCCCGCCCGCTCGGCATCTGTTCCAACACCAGCAGCCAGCTGCTTAATAGTCGATGCAACGGCGCCCGGGCCGTCGCTTGCAGCAACAACTGCGCACGATAACGCCCGGCCCGGCGTTCCATCGGTGCCGGCACCGGCCCTAGCAGTTCAATCCCGGTCAGGTGTTGTTCGGCCAGCAAACGCTCGGCCTCGCTGCACGCCTCATCAAGAAAACCTTCAGCTTGCCCCGGTTTGTGCGCTTCGGCCCGCAGCAGCGTCAGGTGCGCAAACGGCGGCAGACCCGCCGAGCGACGTTCGCTCAACGCCTGTTCGGCAAAGGCGAAATAGCCCTGTTCAGTCAATTGCACCAGCAGCGGATGGTCGGCCAGGTGCGTCTGGATGATCACTTTGCCCGGCTCTTCAGCCCGGCCCGCGCGCCCGGCCACCTGGACGATCAACTGCGCCATGCGCTCGCTGGCGCGGAAGTCGCCGGAAAACAGCCCGCCGTCGGCATCGAGAATCGACACCAGCGTCACCCGTGGAAAGTGGTGCCCTTTGGCAAGCATTTGCGTGCCGACCAGAATGCAGGGCTGGCCCTTCTGAATGGTCGCGAACAGCTGATTCATGGCGTCTTTACGCGAAGTGCTATCGCGGTCGACCCGCAGCACCGGGACGTCCGGAAACAAAATCCCCAATCGTTCTTCGGCGCGCTCGGTGCCAGCGCCGACTGGCCTTAAATCGACCTTGCCGCATTTCGGGCAATGCCGAGGGACGCGCTCGACGTAGCCGCAATGGTGGCAGCGCAGTTCGCCGGAGCGCTGGTGCACGGTCATGCGCGCATCGCAGCGCTGACACTCGGACATCCAGCCACAGTCATGGCAGAGCAGCGTGGGCGCAAAACCGCGACGGTTGAGGAACACCAACACTTGTTGCCCAGCGGCCAGCGTCTGGCCGATGGCCTGCTGCATCGGCCCGGAAATGCCGCTGTCCAGTGGACGGCTTTTCACGTCCAGACGCAGGAAGCGCGGTTGCTTGGCGCCGCCGGCGCGCTCATTCAGGCGTAAGAGCCCGTATCGACCTGTGTAGGCGTTGTGCAGGCTTTCCAGCGAAGGCGTGGCGGAGCCGAGGACAATCGGGATGTTTTCCTGGCGTGCGCGCACCAATGCCAGGTCGCGGGCGTGATAGCGCAGGCCTTCCTGCTGTTTATAGGAACCGTCGTGCTCTTCATCGATGATGATCAGGCCGGGGTTCTTCATCGGCGTGAACAGCGCCGAGCGGGTGCCGATAATGATGTCGGCGTCACCATCCCGCGCAGCGAGCCAGGCTTCAAGGCGCTCGCGGTCATTGACCGCCGAGTGGATCAGCGCGATGCGTGCATTGAAGCGCTGCTCGAAGCGCGCCAGGGTCTGCGGGCCGAGGTTGATCTCCGGGATCAACACCAGCGCTTGTTTGCCTGCCTCGAGGGTTTCGCGGATCAGCTGCAAATAGACTTCGGTCTTGCCGCTGCCGGTGACGCCGGCCAGCAGGAATGCGTGATAACTGTCGAACCCGGCGCGAATCGCCTCATAGGCTGCACGTTGCTCCGGGTTGAGCGGCAGTTCCGGCTGCGCCAGCCAGTGTTCGTGGCGGGCGTCGGGGGCGTGCTTGCGGATTTCGACGTGCACCAGATCCTTGGCCAGCAGCAAATCCAGGCTGTCCTTGCTCAGCATCAGTTTGCTCAACAACTGATGGGCGACGCCATGGGGATGTTGGGCCAGGGTCGCCAGGGCCTCCCGTTGACGCGGAGCGCGAGCGATGCGCGGGTCATCAAGGCTGGCGCCGGGCGCGGCGGACCAGAAGCGCTCCTGCCGTGCTTCGGCCAGTTCGCCTTGTCGCAACAGTACCGGTAGCGCCCAGCTCAAAGTGTCGCCGAGGCTGTGCTGGTAATACTGAGACGTCCACAGGCACAGTTTGAATAGCGCTGGCGGCAGGGGTGGCGTGGCATCGAGCAGGGCCAGGGCCGGCTTGAGCTTTTCTACCGGCACTTCGCTGTGATCGGTCACCTCCACCAGAATCCCGATCATCTCCCGTCGGCCGAACGGCACCCGCAGGCGCATGCCCGGCTGCAACTGGGCACGCAGGATCCCGGCCGGGGCACGGTAATCGAACAGGCGGCGCAGAGGCGAAGGCAGGGCGAGGCGCAAAATGGCGTCGGGCACGCGGGGGATCTCGATAAGCAGGAAATAAACAGCGGGGCTGCCACCTGTGGGAGCTAACTGTGGTGAGGGGATTCAGCGAAACGTCGCACCGCCCCGTTCGGCTGCGAAGCAGTCGCAAACCAGGTGAATACGGTTTTTCTGAAACACCGTGATCACAGGTTCAGGGCCGCTTCGCGACCCAACGGGGATGAATCCCCTCGCCACAGTTCGCTCCAACAGGGACGGCGCTTTGGGCCGGGAGCCTAGCAGACGACTGGTGTAAGGGACAGCTTGCGTGATCGCAAAGGTCTGGTAGAATCCGCGGCCTAATTATGTGCGGTATTCAACAATAGTGTTGAGTGGCGGCACACTAGCCTGAGGAATACACCATGAAAGCCGATATCCATCCAGCGTACGAAACCATCGAAGTAACTTGCAGCTGCGGCAACAAGTTCGAAACTCGTTCGAACCTGTGCAAGCCACTGGGTACTGACGTATGCAACGAGTGCCACCCGTTCTACACCGGTAAGCAGAAGACTCTGGATACTGGCGGCCGTGTACAGCGCTTCGCAGACCGTTTCGGTGCTTTCGGCAAGAAAGCTCCTGCTGCTGCAGAGTAAGGTTGCAAAGCCCCATGGGCTTTACCTTGCTGATGAAAAAGGCGTCCCTCGTGGGCGCCTTTTTTGTGTCTGCGATTTGGCTTTCCGGTGCCCAGGCCTTCTGCCCGGCGCCGAGCGGGCTGACACCCGTTGTGGTGCAACGGGTAGTGGATGGTGACACGCTGCGCCTGAGCGATGGCCGTAGCGTGCGCATGATCGGTTTGAATACGCCGGAGCTGGGCAAGAAAGGTCGCTCCGACGAGCCGTTCGCGGTGGCGGCACGCCAACGCCTGGAAGCACTGGTGGCTGCAAGCGACGGACGGGTCGGTTTATTGCCCGGTAAAGAAAGCAAAGACCATTACGGCCGCACCTTGGCCCATGTCTACAGCGCCGATGGCGCGAACCTTGAAGCGCAGATGCTCGCTGAAGGACTTGGTTTCCAGGTAGCGGTCGCGCCAAATGTCGATCTGGTCGACTGCCAGCAAGCGGCGGAACACCGCGCCCGTCAGGCCGGACTCGGGTTGTGGCGTCAATCCCCTGTACTGAAAGCGGAGCAGATCAACACGTCCGGTTTCGCTGTGCTCAGCGGTCGTGTGAGCAAGGTTCAGCGCAATCGCGGCGGGGTTTGGATCGAATTGCAGGATTCGGTTGTACTGCGCGTTGCACCCAATTTGCTGGGGCAGTTCGATGTGGCGAATCTCGAGCGGCTGAAGGGCAGGCAGATCGAAGCCCGTGGCTGGGTGCTGGACCGTTCGCGGCGCGGCGGCCTGAAAGAAGGACAGGCACGCTGGCTTTTGCCCTTGACCGACCCGGCGATGCTTCAGATGGCGCAGTGATAAAAAATTGTAGACATTTTTTATTCTGATTGTGAACAGTCAATCCCTTGTGTTACGCGGCTCTTGGTCCAAAGTCGTAGGGCCGGGTGCTTGACAGGGGTGACCGGTCAGTCTTGTAGGGACTTTGCGACACGAGTATCCTCGGCGGTCCGTCTGTCCAACAGTAAAAAGCGGAATGCCCCTATGTCTGATCTGAAAACTGCCGCTCTCGAATATCACGCCCATCCCCGTCCAGGGAAGCTGAGTGTCGAGCTCACCAAGGCCACCGCTACCGCCCGCGACCTGTCGCTGGCCTACAGCCCCGGCGTAGCCGAACCAGTACGCGAAATCGCCCGCGATCCTGAACTGGCCTACAAATACACCGGCAAAGGCAACCTGGTTGCAGTCATTTCCGATGGCACCGCAATTCTCGGCCTGGGTAACCTTGGCCCATTGGCTTCCAAGCCAGTAATGGAAGGTAAAGGCGTGCTGTTCAAGCGCTTCGCCGGCATCGACGTTTTCGACATCGAAGTCGACTCCGAAAGCCCGCAAGCCTTCATCGACACCGTCAAGCGCATCTCCATCACCTTCGGTGGCATCAACCTGGAAGACATCAAGGCACCTGAGTGCTTTGAGATCGAACGTGCTCTGATCGAGCAGTGCGACATTCCGGTATTCCACGATGACCAGCACGGCACCGCGATCGTGACTGCGGCCGGCATGATCAACGCCCTGGAAATCGCTGGCAAAACCCTCGCTGACGCCAAGATCGTCTGCCTGGGCGCCGGTGCTGCTGCCATCTCCTGCATGAAATTGCTGGTGAGCATGGGTGCCAACATCGAAAACATCTTCATGGTTGACCGTACCGGCGTGATCCACTCCGGCCGTGACGACCTGAACCAGTACAAGGCTGTTTTCGCTCACTCGACTGAAAAACGCACGCTGGCCGACGCCCTGAAAGGCGCGGACGTGTTCGTTGGCCTGTCCGGCCCGAACCTGCTGAGCGCTGAAGGCCTGAAATCCATGGCGGCCAACCCGATCGTGTTCGCGTGCTCGAACCCTGATCCGGAAATCGCCCCGGAACTGGCTCACGCCACCCGTGACGACGTGATCATGGCGACCGGCCGTTCGGACTACCCGAACCAGGTCAACAACGTGCTGGGCTTCCCGTTCATCTTCCGCGGTGCCCTGGACGTTCGCGCCAAGCGCATCAACGAAGAAATGAAAGTGGCTGCGGCCAACGCCCTGCGTGAATTGGCCAAGCTGCCGGTTCCTCAGGAAGTGTGCGACGCCTACGGCGGCATCAAACTGGAATTCGGTCGTGAGTACATCATTCCGAAACCAATGGATGCTCGTCTGATCACCGTGATCTCCGATGCCGTGGCCAAGGCTGCGATCGAGACCGGCGTAGCGACCCTGCCGTATCCGAAGAACTACCCGCTCAAAAGCGTGGATGACGTGTTCAACGGCTAAGTCGTTGTAGCGCTTCAACACAAAGCCCCGGCTCTTGCGAGTCGGAGCTTTTTTTTTGCCTGCAGAGATCGTTCCCACGCCCTGCGTGGGAATGCAGCCCGGGACGCTCCGCGTCCCTTCCCACAGCCGAACGCGGAGCGTCCGTAGAGGCATTCCCACGCAGAGCGTGGGAACGATCAGCCCCGCTCTTCTTTCGAAGGCGGGGCTTTTTGCAGCGTCAGGCGATCAGAACAAATCGATCGGTGCCGCTTCATCCGCAGGCAGTGGGCTGCCCGGCGCAGTGCCGTTGCCCAGTTCGTTCGCTGACGGTGGCGTGTCTTCGGCCTTGAACAGCTCGAAGTAGGCGCCTGGCGTGCCTGGGGTGGCTGCACGGCCGCTGATCGGGTCGACTCGCAGGCTGAGAATGCCTTCCGGCTCTGGCTGCGTATGGGGCGGCAGGCCTTTGAGTGCGGCGCCCATGTAGTTCATCCAGATCGGCAGGGCGACGGTACCGCCGAACTCCTTGCGACCCAGGCTTTCAGGCTGGTCGAAACCGGTCCAGACAGTGGTCACATAATCGGCGTTGTACCCGGAGAACCAGGCGTCCTTGGACTCGTTGGTGGTACCGGTCTTGCCCGCAATGTCGCTGCGGCCCAAGGCCAGGGCGCGGCGACCGGTGCCGAGTTTGATGACGTCCTCGAGCATGCTGTTGAGGATGAAAGTGGTGCGACCATCGATGATGCGCTCGGCCACGGCCGGCGTTTGTGGCGCTGGCTGGGCAGTCAGGGCTTCGCCCGGGGTTGCGTTGACGGTGAAGGCGCTGGCCGCGACAGGAGCGGCGATGCCGTCAGTGGCGACGTTGCCTTTCGGGACGCTCGACGGGTTGGCGACGAACAGCGTGTCGCCATTGCGGCTTTCGATTTTCTCGATGATGTAGGGGGTGATCTTGTAGCCGCCGTTGGCGAAAGTACTCCAGCCGGTGGCGATTTCCATTGGCGTCAGCGTCGCGGTGCCCAGGGCCAGCGACAGGTTGCGCGGCAGGTCCTGCTTGTTGAAGCCGAACTTGCTGATGTAGTCGATGGTGCGATCAACGCCCAGCGCCTGCACCAGACGGATCGACACCAGGTTGCGCGACTTGTACAGCCCTTCGCGCAGACGGATCGGACCGAGGAAGGTGTTGGTGTCGTTCTTCGGCCGCCAGACCTTGTCCAGGTATTCGTCGACGAACACGATCGGTGCGTCGTTCACCAGGCTGGCGGCGGTGTAGCCGTTATCCAGTGCGGCGCTGTAGACGAACGGTTTGAAGCTCGAGCCCGGCTGACGCTTGGCCTGCAGGGCGCGGTTGTAATTGCTCTGCTCAAAGGCGAAGCCACCGACCAGGGAGCGAATGGCACCGTTCTGCGGATCGAGGGAAACCAGCGCGCCCTGAGCCTGCGGGATCTGGCTGAATCTCAGCGAGTTGTCCGGCTGGCGCTGCACACGAATCAGGTCGCCGACCTGCGCAACGTCCGAAGGCTGCTTCGGATTGGCGCCCATGCTGTTGGTGTTCAGGAACGGACGCGCCCATTTCATGCTGTCCCAGCCGACGTGTTCGTCACCGGTACGGGTCATCACTTGCAGGCCGGTCTTGTCGACCTGGGTGACGATGGCAGGTTCAAGGCTGCTGATGGTGCGCTGCTTGGTCAGCTCGATTGTCCAGGCCTCGCGAGTCTTGCCCGGCAGGCGCGACTCCGGTCCGCGATAACCATGACGCTGGTCGTAGGTCATCAACCCTTCGTGGACTGCGGTGTTGGCCATTTCCTGCAGGTTGCTCGGTACCGTGGTGGTGACGCGGAAACCCTCGGTATAGGCGTCGCTGCCATAACGGCCGACCATTTCGGCGCGGGCCATTTCAGCGATGTACGGTGCGTTCACTTCCGGGGTCGGCACGTGATAACTGGCGTTCAGCGGCTCGTTGATCGCGGTGGTGTAGTCGGCTTCGGTGATTTTGCCGAGCTTGTACATGCGCCCAAGGATCCAGTCGCGACGTTCCTTGCTGCGGGCCGGATTGGCCAGCGGGTTGAAGCGCGAAGGGGCTTTCGGCAGGCCGGCGATCATCGCCATCTGCGCCAGGCTGACATCACGAATCGACTTGCCGTAGTAAACCTGCGCGGCGGCCTCGATGCCGTAGGCGCGGTTGCCCAGATAGATCTTGTTGACGTACAACTCAAGAATCTCGTCCTTGGTCAGCTGCCGTTCAATCTGCAGGGCCAGGAGAATTTCGGTGGTTTTGCGTGAGAAGCTGCGTTCGCTGGTCAGGAAGAAGTTCTTCGCCACCTGCATGGTGATGGTGCTGCCGCCGGACTGAATGTGTCCGCTTTTTACCAGCTGGGTGGCCGCGCGCATCAGGCTGCTGGGGTCGACACCGTAGTGATTGGCGAAGTTGTCATCTTCAGCACTTAGTAACGCATTAATGAAATTGGGGGGAATGTCGGCGAACCGGATCGGTGTGCGGCGCATTTCGCCAAATTCTGCGATCAGCTTGTTATCGCTGCTGTAGACCCGCAAAGGAATCTGCAACTGGATGCTTCTCAGAGCCTCCACGGATGGTAAACCCGGACTAAGGTAGAGAAAGGCGCCGCTAAGACCGAGGAGCAGTCCGCAGAAAACGGCGACGATGGACCATCCGAAAAATTTCAGCAGACGAATCAAGGCTTTTGGACATCCAGGGCAAAGAATGAATTAGGCATCAGGGTTCAGATAAACAGGGAACGACCCGCGCTTGAAGTAAAAACCGGAAAAAAACGCTGGGCATTATAAGCATTTTTCCGCCGAGAGCGTCATTTGCGCTGCTGTCAAGACGGGTGGTTTGAACGCAACTGATATTACAGAGTCCGTAAGACACGGATAGTCATAGGGAATTGGTAGTGCTAGGACTCTTTAATAAAAAGGCCAATACGCTTCTGGGGATCGACATCAGCTCCACGTCGGTCAAGCTTCTGGAGCTAAGCCGCCAAGGCGACCGTTATCGGGTCGAGGCCTATGCGGTGGAACCTTTACCCACTAACGCTGTGGTCGAGAAAAATATCGCCGAGCTCGAAGGCGTAGGGCAGGCACTCGCGCGCGTGCTGCTCAAGGCCAGGACCAACCTCAAGAACGTCGCCGTGGCCGTGGCCGGGTCGGCGGTGATTACCAAGACCATCGAGATGGACGCCGGTCTTTCCGACGATGAAATGGAAAACCAGCTGAAGATCGAGGCCGATCAATACATCCCTTATCCATTGGACGAAGTGGCCATCGACTTTGAGGTCCAGGGCGTTTCTGCGCGCAATCCCGAGCGAGTCAATGTGCTGCTGGCGGCCTGTCGCAAGGAAAACGTCGAAGTCCGGGAAGCGGCCCTGGCCCTGGCCGGTCTGACAGCCCGCGTGGTCGACGTCGAGGCTTATGCGCTGGAGCGTTCCTACGGATTGCTGGCGAGCCAGCTGGCTGCCTCTCAAGAGCGTCTGACGGTAGCGGTAGTCGATATCGGCGCCACCATGACCACTCTGAGCGTGCTGCATCAGGGGCGGATCATCTACACCCGCGAGCAATTGTTCGGTGGTCGTCAATTGACGGAGGAAATCCAGCGACGTTATGGCCTGACCATTGAGCAGGCGGGGCTGGCGAAGAAGCAGGGTGGTTTGCCGGACGATTACGTCAGTGAGGTGCTGCAGCCGTTTCGCGACGCGCTGGTGCAGCAGGTGTCGCGCTCGTTGCAGTTTTTCTTCGCCTCCGGTCAGTACAACTCGGTTGATCACATTCTGTTGGCCGGCGGTACCGCATCGGTCCCAGGGCTGGACCGGTTGATCGAGCAACGATTGGGAACGCCGACGCAAGTGGCCAATCCCTTCTCCGACATGACCCTGAGCAGCAAGGTCAACGCCGGTGCCCTGGCCAGCGATGCGCCGGCACTGATGATCGCCTGCGGGCTGGCCCTCAGGAGTTTCGACTGATGGCGCGGATCAATCTTTTACCCTGGCGTGAAGAGCTGCGTGAAGTGCGCCGCAAACGCTTTTTGCTGACACTGGTCGGTGTGATGGTGGGGGCCGTGGGCGCGGTGTTGATCGCGAACCAGGCCATCAGTGGCGCTATCGATCGGCAAGTGGCTCGTAACGATTACATCGGCAAACAGATTGCCGTTGTCGACGAGCGGATTAAACAGATCAGCGATTTGAAGGCCCGTCGCCAGCAATTGGTCGAGCGCATGCGCATCATCCAGGACCTGCAAGGCAACCGGCCGATCAGCGGGCGTATTTTCGATCAACTGGCGCGGACGCTGCCTGACGGTGTGTATTTCACTGAGGTGAAAATGGCCGGCAAGTCCTTGTCCATCACTGGTGCGGCGGAGTCCAACAATCGTGTGTCAGACCTGATGCGCAATCTGGATGCGTCCGATTGGTTTGATGCGCCCAGCCTCACGGAAGTCAAAGCGACGACCGCCGGTCAGCTGGATCAGGCCAACGTCTTTCAGCTGACCGTTCGTCAGGCTCAGCCCGCCGCTACGGAGGGCGGCAAATGAGGCTGTCTGACTGGTTCGAAGGCCTGCGCAAGATCGACATCAATGACCTGGACACCAATAACATGGGTTCCTGGCCGCCAGCCATCAAGGCACTGGCGGGTATCCTGCTCATGATTCTGGTGTTTTCACTGGGCTACAGTTTTTCCATCAGCGACCTTCAGAGCCAGCTCGAACTCAAGCGCGAGGAAGAGTCGACCCTCAAGGAGCAATTCGCCGACAAAGCCCATATGGCGGCGAACCTGGAGCTGTATACGCAGCAGATGAAGGAAATGGAGAACTCCTTTGGCGTGCTGCTGCGGCAATTGCCCAGTGACACCGAAGTGCCCGGCCTGCTGGAGGACATCACGCGCACCGGCCTGGGCAGTGGCCTGGAGTTCGAAGAGATCAAACTGCTGCCGGAGAACACGCAGCAGTTCTACATCGAACTGCCGATCCAGATCACCGTCACCGGTGCCTATCATGACCTGGCCACCTTCGTCAGCGGAGTCGCCGGGCTGCCACGGATTGTCACCCTGCATGACTTCGACCTTGCGCCGGCCAACCCGGAAGGTGGTCCGAAGTTGCGCATGAGCATCCTCGCCAAGACTTACCGCTACAACGACAAGGGGCTGCAAAAATGAGCCCGACTCGTTGTTTTTCGATGGTTGTGTTGGTCGCCAGCCTGGCTGGTTGCGGCAGCGACAATGACTTCAGCGACCTGGACGCGTACATGAACGAAATGCGTTTGCGTGCGCCCGGCAAGATTGAACCAACGCCGACATTTCGGTCTTACCCAACATTCACCTACAGCGCCGCCAACCTGCGAAGCCCGTTTTCCCGGCAGATCAGAGTCGATCTGGCCGGCCAGAAACACGGCTCGCGCAACGTCAAACCTGACCCGAACCGGGTCAAACAGTACCTCGAAGGTTTCAACATCGAGCAGTTTGAAATGGTCGGAACGATCGCCAATGCGACCGGCTCCTTTGCGCTGCTGCGCGGGGCGGGCGGGGTACATCGGTTGAAAGTCGGCGATTACCTGGGGCGTAACGATGGGCGGATCGTCGCCATCAGTGGCTCGCAGGTCGATGTGGTCGAAATCGTTCCCGACGGCGAAGGCGCCTGGCTGGAGCGGCCGCGGACCATCCCTTTGAAAGAGCACTCATAGTGGAACTCGAAAAATGAACAGGATTTTCTCAACCTTCGGTATTTCGCTATGGATAGCGTTGCTGTCGCCGATGGTGCTAGCGGCCAACCTCAAAGCGCTGGATGTAGCGGCGCTGCCGGGGGACCGCGTCGAGTTGAAGTTGTCGTTCGATGAGCCGCCACCGTCGCCTCACGGTTACACCACGGAATCGCCTGCACGGATTGCGCTGGATCTGCCTGGCGTTGTCAGTCAGCTAAAAAGCAAAAGTCGTGAGCTGGGTGGCGGAAATGCCCGTAGCGCCACGGTGGTGCAAGCCAAGGATCGTACGCGGCTGATCATCAATCTGACCCAGTTGACGCCGTACAACGCACGGGTCGAAGGCAACACGCTGTTCGTGGTGGTCGGGCAAGGCGCCAACAAAACGGCCTCCAGCCCGGCGCCAAAAACCCCGCGCACAGCGACTGCAACGCCAGCCCCGGCGAAAGCCTATGCGCCGGTAGGCAAGGCCATCCGGGGTGTGGATTTCCAGCGTGGCACCCAGGGCGAAGGCAATGTGGTCATCGATCTGTCGGATCCTTCCATCGCCCCGGACATTCAGGAGCGCGACGGCAAGATCATCCTCGGTTTCCCCAAGACCCAATTGCCTGAACCGTTGCGTGTGCGTCTGGACGTCAAGGATTTCGCCACCCCGGTGCAGTTCGTCAACGCCAGCGCCACGGGTGATCGGGCCACGATCAGCATTGAACCCAGCGGCGCCTTCGATTATTCGACTTACCAGACCGACAACAAGCTGACTGTCAGCATCCGGCCGATGACCGTCGATGACCTGCAGAAACGCAACACCGAACGCTTCGCCTACACCGGTGAAAAGCTCTCGCTGAATTTCCAGGACATTGATGTGCGTTCGGTGCTGCAACTGATCGCCGATTTCACCAACCTCAATCTGGTGGCCAGCGACACGGTGCAGGGCGGCATCACGCTGCGTTTGCAGAACGTGCCGTGGGATCAGGCGCTGGATCTGGTGTTGAAAACCAAGGGCCTGGATAAGCGCAAGATCGGTAATGTTTTGTTGGTGGCGCCGGCCGATGAAATCTCTGCCCGCGAGCGTCAGGAGCTGGAGTCACAGAAGCAAATCGCCGACCTGGCCCCCCTGCGTCGCGAGCTGTTGCAGGTCAACTACGCCAAAGCTGCCGATATCGCCAAGCTGTTCCAGTCGGTGACCAGTGCCGAGGCAAAAGCCGACGAGCGGGGCTCGATCACGGTGGATGAGCGGACCAACAACATCATTGCCTACCAGACCCAGGATCGCCTCGATGAACTGCGCCGCATCGTCGCGCAACTGGATATTCCGGTGCGTCAGGTGATGATCGAGGCGCGCATCGTCGAAGCCAACGTCGACTATGACAAAAGCCTCGGCGTGCGCTGGGGTGGATCGATCCAGAACAAGGGCAACTGGAACACCTCAGGCGTCAGCAATAATGGGGCGAATGCTTCATCGACCATCGGTACGCCTGGTAGCACCAGCACCAACTCGCCGTTTGTCGACCTGGGCGCCGCCGGCAACACCTCGGGGCTCGGCATCGCTTTCATCACCGACAATGTGCTGCTGGATCTTGAGCTGACGGCCATGGAAAAAACCGGCAACGGCGAAATCGTCTCGCAGCCCAAGGTGGTCACCTCGGACAAGGAAACCGCGAAAATCCTCAAGGGCACAGAGATTCCCTATCAGGAAGCCAGCTCCAGCGGCGCTACCTCGGTGTCGTTCAAGGAGGCCTCGCTGTCTCTGGAAGTGACGCCGCAGATCACTCCGGACAACCGGATCATCATGGAGGTCAAGGTCACCAAGGACGAACCGGACTACCTGAACAAGGTGCAGGATGTGCCGCCGATCAAGAAAAACGAGGTCAATGCCAAGGTCCTGGTCAACGACGGCGAGACCATCGTGATTGGCGGGGTTTTCTCAAATACTCAGAGCAAGGTTGTAGATAAGGTGCCATTTCTCGGTGATGTGCCGTATCTTGGCCGCCTTTTCCGGCGTGACGTGGTTTCGGAGAAAAAATCCGAGCTGCTGGTATTCCTCACTCCGCGTATCATGAATAACCAGGCGATTGCTGTGAGTCATTGATTCTGTGCGAAATTTGATTCTTGTTGGACCGATGGGGGCTGGAAAAAGCACCATCGGCCGGTTGCTGGCCAAAGAGCTGCGCCTGCCGTTCAAAGATTCCGATAAGGAAATTGAATTGCGCACGGGCGCTAATATCCCGTGGATTTTCGATAAGGAAGGCGAGCCGGGCTTTCGTGACCGCGAGCAGGCGATGATCGCCGAGCTGTGTGGGTGCGACGGCGTGGTGCTGGCGACCGGTGGCGGCGCGGTGATGCGCGAGGCCAATCGCCGGGCGCTGCACGCCGGCGGGCGGGTGGTTTATCTGCATGCGTCTGTCGAGCAGCAGGTGGGCCGCACGTCCCGCGATCGCAATCGACCCCTGTTGCGTACCGCCGATCCGGCCAAGACCCTTCGGGATCTGCTGGCGATCCGCGATCCGCTTTATCGGGAAATCGCCGATCTGGTGGTGGAAACCGATGAGCGGCCGCCGCGAATGGTGGTGCTCGATATTCTCGAACGCTTGCAGCAGCTACCTCCCCGTTAAAGCGCAGCGCGAAATGCGCTATCCTCGGCGTCCTGTCATGGCCGCTCAAGGTTGTGGCAGATGGCTACCGAGCGGCGTCATACCAGCAGACGCCGTGGACATTCGTTAACTCAAGGCAGGACGCCTGATTCCATCTTCACTGTGGGGACACATGCAGACACTCAAGGTCGATCTAGGCGAGCGCAGCTACCCGATTCATATTGGCGAAGGTTTGTTGGATCAGCCTGAGCTGCTGGCCCCGCACATCCGCGGACGGCAAGTGGCGATCATCTCCAACGAGACCGTTGCGCCGCTCTATCTCGAGCGTCTGACCCGCAGCCTCGCACAGTTCTCGGTGGTTTCCGTGGTGCTGCCGGACGGCGAAGCGTTCAAGACCTGGGAAACCCTGCAACTGATTTTCGACGGTCTGCTGACCGCGCGGCACGACCGCCGTACCACGATCATCGCCCTCGGTGGCGGCGTGATTGGTGACATGGCCGGTTTTGCTGCCGCCTGCTACCAGCGTGGTGTCGATTTCATCCAGATTCCGACCACGCTGCTGTCGCAAGTCGACTCTTCGGTGGGCGGCAAGACCGGGATCAACCATCCGCTGGGCAAGAACATGGTTGGCGCTTTCTATCAGCCGAACGTGGTGCTGATTGATACCGCGACCCTCAATACCCTGCCGGCCCGCGAACTCTCCGCCGGGCTTGCTGAAGTCATCAAATACGGGCTGATCTGCGACGAGCCGTTTCTGACCTGGCTCGAAGAAAACGTTGATCGCCTGCGTGCTCTGGATCAAGTAGCTCTGACTTACGCCATCGAGCGCTCTTGCGCGGCCAAGGCTGCGGTGGTCGGTGCCGACGAACGGGAGACCGGTGTTCGCGCCACGCTTAACCTGGGTCATACCTTCGGCCACGCCATCGAAACCCACATGGGCTATGGTGTCTGGCTACATGGTGAGGCGGTCGCTGCTGGCACCGTAATGGCCTTGGAAATGTCCGCGCGCCTGGGCTGGATCAGCGAGCAAGAGCGCGATCGCGGCATTCGTCTGTTCCAGCGTGCCGGCCTGCCGGTTATCCCGCCTGAAGAGATGACAGAAGCCGATTTTCTCGAACACATGGCAATTGACAAGAAAGTGATCGACGGTCGTTTGCGCCTGGTGCTGCTGCGCCACATGGGCGAAGCGGTGGTGACCGACGATTATCCGAAAGAGGTTTTACAGGCCACGCTGGGAGCGGATTACCGCGCTCTGGCTCAGCTTAAAGGTTAATAAGATCCCGATGACTAGTTTGCACGCCGACGAGGCTTTCCTCGGCCATTACCAGTTGAGTCATGACCCTTTTTCTCCACGGGTGCCTGGCTTCAAATTCTTCCCGGCCCAGCGCAAACCGGTGCTGGGGCAACTGCATCACCTGGCACGCTACAGTCAGTTGTTGCTGGTCGTCACCGGCCCGCAAGGCAGTGGCAAGACGCTGTTGCGTCAGGCCCTGGTGGCCAGCACCAACAAGCAGTCGGTGCAGAGCGTGGTGGTTTCTGCCCGTGGCGCCGGTGATGCGGCCGGCGTGCTGCGTCAGGTGGCTCAGGCGCTGAACGTCGCCCAGGCCGAGATCGGCGCGATTCTGGCTCAAGTGGTGCAACTTGCACTGACGGGGCAGGAAGTCTATCTGCTGGTGGATGACGCCGAGCAACTCGACGAGTCCGCGCTGGAAGCCTTGCTGGCCCTGGCCGCCGGTGCGCCGGAAGGTCGCCCGCATGTGTTCCTGTTCGGCGAGTCGTCGTTGATTGCTCAACTGGATGCGCTGAGCCTCGAGGAAGAGCGTTTCCACGTCATCGAATTGCAGCCTTACACCGAAGAAGAAACCCGCGAATATCTGGACCAGCGACTCGAAGGCGCCGGCCGGGGTATCGAACTTTTCACCGCAGATCAGATCTCTGATATTCACGAAAGCTCCGACGGTTGGCCTGGCACCATCAACCAGGTTGCCCGCGATGCGATGATCGAAGCCATGATTGCCAGCCGCTCAGCGGTGAAGCGTCCAAGTATGGGGTTCAACATGCCGAAGAAACACGTATTGGCGATTTCCGCTGTTGTCGTGGTCGCGGTAGCCGCCGCCTGGTTGATGCCGGGTCGCAGCAAAGCACCGACCACTGGCGCACCTGCCAACGAACAGGCGCAACTGCCGCTCGGCCAGGGCACGCCACAACCTAACAGCGGCGGCGCGCCTGCCGTCGAATTCGCCGGTAACTCGCAACCGATGCCATTGCCGCTGGTCGGCAACTCGCAGCCGGTCATGCGCGGTCCGCTGGCCGAAGCCGCCGGTGGCATCACCGAAGGCGATGACGGTGTGCCGGTCGAAGGCTCGAGCGCTACGCCGCCGACCGTGACGACCACCGCGCCGCCTGCGGGCGTCCAGCCTGGCCCGGCACCGACACCTGCCGCCAAGCCTGTGCCTGCGCCGACTCAGGTCGCGACGGCCAAGCCAGTCCCGGTTGCGCCTGCCGTGAAGCCGGCTCCAGTGCCAGCCAAACCAGCCGCCGCTGCTGCTGCCAAGCCTGTCGAGAAACCAGCCACCGTGGCCAAGGCCGCTGGCGGCACCTGGTACTCAGCGCAAGCGCCGGGTAACTACGTGGTGCAGATCCTCGGCACCAGCTCCGAAGCGGCCGCGCAATCCTTCGTCAAGGAGCAGGGCGGCGAGTACCGTTATTTCAAGAAAGTCCTCAACGGCAAGCCGCTTTACGTCATCACTTACGGTAGCTTCGCCAACCGCGATGCAGCCGTTACCGCCATCAAGGCCTTGCCAGCGAAGGTTCAGGCTGGTAAACCTTGGCCTCGCACTGTCGCCAGCGTCCAACAGGAACTGGCAACAACTCGCTGAAGATTCGGCGGCCTTACCCAGGCCGCCTCTCCAAGCACCTCAAAATTTCTGCAAGTGCGCGCCGCCTCTACAGGCCGCGTGCCTTGTGGTGTCTGCGTCACAGTAGTCTTTGAGTCGTTGCGGTCAAAATTAAAAAAGTTTTGACTAGCACAGCATATCGCTTTAAACCTTTCACAAATGCGACATAGATTTGCGACAGTTCGTCGTCAAATTTGTGAGCCTCCGTGTCGGTGTGTACAATGACCTCCCTTTTGCCCCCGCAAAGCTGGCGTACGTTCGGCGCGGATGGTAAGTGGTTGAATTGAAAAGAAATTTGCCTCGATAAGAGGCAGCCTGGTGAGAAAGTGTCTATGAAAGCAGGTCTGTACCAACCAGATGAATTCAAGGATAACTGCGGTTTCGGCCTGATAGCCCATATGCAGGGCGAGCCCAGTCATACCCTTTTGCAAACGGCCATCGAGGCCCTGACCTGCATGACCCACCGCGGTGGGATCAACGCCGACGGCAAGACCGGTGACGGTTGCGGTCTGCTGATTCAAAAGCCGGATGTGTTCCTGCGAGCCATCGCCCAGGAAACCTTCGGCGTCGAACTGCCCAAGCAATATGCAGTGGGCATGGTCTTCTTCAACCAGGACCCGGTCAAAGCCGAAGCCGCTCGCGAGAACATGAACCGCGAGATCCTCGCTGCTGGCCTGACCCTCGTCGGCTGGCGCAAAGTGCCGATCGACACCAGCGTCCTCGGTCGCCTGGCCCTTGAGCGCCTGCCGCAGATTGAACAAGTGTTCATCGCCGGCGATGGCCTGAGCGATCAGGACATGGCCGTCAAGCTGTTCACCTCCCGTCGTCGCTCGTCCGTGGCCAACGCCGCCGACGCCGATCACTACGTCTGCAGCTTTTCGCACAAGACCATCATTTATAAAGGCCTGATGATGCCGGCGGATTTGACCGCCTTCTATCCAGACCTCAGCGACCAGCGCCTGCAGACCTCGATTTGCGTGTTCCACCAGCGCTTCTCGACCAACACTTTGCCGAAATGGCCGCTGGCTCAGCCGTTCCGCTTCCTCGCCCACAACGGCGAAATCAACACCATCACCGGTAACCGCAACTGGGCCGTGGCCCGTCGCACCAAGTTCACCAACGACCTGATGGACCTGGAAGAACTCGGCCCGCTGGTCAACCGTGTCGGTTCCGACTCCTCCAGCATGGACAACATGCTTGAGCTGATGGTCACCGGTGGCATCGACCTGTTCCGTGGTGTGCGGATGATCATTCCGCCTGCGTGGCAGAACGTCGAAACCATGGACCCGGACCTGCGTGCATTCTACGAATACAACTCCATGCACATGGAGCCGTGGGACGGCCCGGCCGGCGTGGTCATGACCGACGGTCGTTACGCGGTGTGCCTGCTCGACCGTAACGGTCTGCGTCCGGCGCGTTGGGTCACCACCAAAAACGGCTTCATCACCCTGGCCTCGGAAATCGGTGTCTGGAACTACCAGCCTGAAGACGTGATCGCCAAGGGCCGCGTTGGCCCGGGTCAGATCTTCGCCGTGGACACCGAAACCGGCCAGATCCTCGACACCGACGCCATCGACAACCGCTTGAAGTCGCGTCATCCGTACAAGCAATGGCTGCGCAAGAATGCCCTGCGCATCCAGGCGACCATGGAAGACAACGACCACGGTTCGGCCTTCTACGACGTCGACCAGCTCAAGCAGTACATGAAGATGTACCAGGTCACTTTCGAAGAACGTGATCAGGTGCTGCGTCCGCTCGGCGAGCAAGGCTACGAAGCCGTCGGCTCGATGGGCGACGATACGCCGATGGCCGTGCTGTCCCAGCGCGTGCGCACGCCGTACGACTATTTCCGCCAGCAGTTCGCGCAGGTCACCAACCCGCCGATCGACCCGCTGCGTGAAGCCATCGTCATGTCGCTGGAGATCTGCCTCGGTGCCGAGCGCAACATCTTCCAGGAGTCGCCGGAACACGCCTCGCGTGTGATCCTCAGCTCGCCGGTCATTTCTCCGGCCAAGTGGCGCTCGCTGATGAACCTCGATCGTCCGGGCTTCGAGCGCGCGATCATCGACCTCAACTACGACGAAAGCGTCGGCCTCGAAGCGGCGATCCGCAACGTTGCCGATCAGGCTGAAGAAGCCGTGCGCTCCGGTCGCACCCAGGTCGTGCTGAGTGACCGTCACATTGCCCCGGGCAAATTGCCGATCCACGCTTCCCTGGCCACCGGCGCGGTGCACCACCGCCTGACCGAAAAAGGCCTGCGTTGCGACTCCAACATCCTCGTGGAAACCGCGACGGCTCGCGATCCGCATCACTTCGCCGTGTTGATCGGTTTTGGTGCCTCGGCGGTCTATCCGTTCCTGGCCTACGAAGTGCTGGGCGACCTGATCCGTACCGGTGAAGTGCTGGGCGACCTCTATGAGGTGTTCAAGAACTACCGCAAAGGCATCACCAAAGGTCTGCTGAAGATCCTGTCGAAGATGGGCATCTCGACCATCACGTCGTACCGCGGCGCGCAATTGTTCGAAGCCATCGGCCTGTCCGAAGAAGTCTGCGAGCTGAGCTTCCGTGGCGTTCCGAGCCGCATCAAAGGTGCGCGTTTCGTCGACATCGAAGCCGAGCAGAAAGCCCTGGCGGCCGAAGCCTGGAGCCCGCGCAAGCCAATCCAGCAGGGCGGTTTGCTGAAGTTCGTCCACGGTGGCGAATATCACGCGTACAACCCTGACGTGGTCAACACCCTGCAAGCCGCTGTGCAGCAGGGCGACTACAGCAAGTTCAAGGAATACACGGCGCTGGTGGACAACCGTCCGGTGTCGATGATCCGTGACATGTTCAAGGTCAAAACCCTGGACACGCCGCTGGACATCAGCGAGATCGAACCGCTGGAATCGGTGCTCAAGCGCTTTGACTCCGCGGGCATCTCCCTCGGCGCCTTGTCGCCGGAAGCTCACGAAGCCCTCGCCGAAGCGATGAACCGCCTCGGAGCGCGTTCCAACTCCGGCGAAGGCGGCGAAGACCCGGCGCGTTACGGCACCATCAAGAGCTCGAAAATCAAACAGGTCGCGACTGGCCGTTTCGGTGTGACCCCGGAGTACCTGGTCAACGCTGAAGTGCTGCAGATCAAAGTCGCTCAGGGCGCCAAGCCCGGCGAAGGTGGTCAGCTGCCAGGCGGCAAGGTCAACGGTCTGATCGCCAAACTGCGTTACGCAGTGCCGGGCGTGACCCTGATCTCGCCTCCACCGCACCACGACATTTATTCGATCGAAGACTTGTCGCAGCTGATTTTCGACCTGAAACAAGTCAACCCGAAGGCCCTGGTCTCGGTGAAACTGGTAGCAGAAGCAGGCGTCGGCACCATCGCCGCCGGTGTGGCCAAGGCCTACGCGGACTTGATCACGATCTCCGGCTACGACGGCGGCACCGGTGCATCGCCGCTGACCTCGATCAAATACGCGGGCGCTCCGTGGGAACTCGGCCTGGCCGAAACCCACCAGACCCTGCGCGGCAACGACCTGCGCGGCAAAGTGCGGGTACAAACCGACGGCGGTTTGAAAACCGGCCTCGACGTGATCAAGGCAGCGATCCTCGGCGCTGAAAGCTTCGGCTTCGGCACCGCGCCAATGATCGCGCTGGGCTGCAAATACCTGCGTATCTGCCACCTGAACAACTGCGCCACCGGTGTCGCGACTCAGAACGAGAAGCTGCGCAAGGATCACTACATCGGTACCGTCGACATGGTGGTGAATTTCTTCACCTACGTCGCCGAAGAAACCCGTGAGTGGCTGGCCAAACTGGGCGTGCGCTCCCTCGAAGAGCTGATCGGTCGTACCGATCTGCTGGACATCCTCGAAGGCCAGACCGCCAAGCAGCAACACCTGGACCTGACCCCGTTGCTGGGCAGCGATCACATCCCGGCAGACAAGCCTCAGTTCTGCCAGGTCGACCGCAACCCACCGTTCGACAAAGGCCTGCTGGCCGAGAAAATGGTCGACATGGCCACCTCGGCCATCAACGACATGAGCGGCGCCGATTTCGCCCTGGATATCTGCAACTGCGACCGTTCGATCGGCGCGCGGATCTCCGGTGAAATCGCTCGCAAGCATGGCAACCAAGGCATGGCGAACGCACCGATCACCTTCCGCTTCAAAGGGACGGCCGGTCAGAGCTTCGGCGTGTGGAACGCTGGTGGCCTGAACATGTACCTGGAAGGCGACGCCAACGACTACGTCGGCAAAGGCATGACCGGCGGCAAACTGGTCATCGTTCCGCCGAAGGGCAGCGTCTACAAGACTCAGGACAGTGCCATCATCGGCAACACCTGCCTGTACGGCGCCACTGGCGGCAAGCTGTTCGCCGCCGGTACCGCGGGCGAGCGTTTCGCCGTGCGTAACTCCGGTGCTCACACCGTGGTGGAAGGCACGGGCGATCACTGCTGCGAGTACATGACCGGTGGTTTCGTCTGCGTATTGGGCAAGACCGGTTACAACTTCGGCTCAGGCATGACCGGTGGTTTCGCCTATGTGCTCGACCAGGACAACTCCTTCGTTGACCGGGTCAACCACGAACTGGTGGAAATTCAGCGGATCAGCGGTGAGGCGATGGAAGCCTATCGCAGCCACCTGCAACGCGTGCTGAACGAATACGTCGAGGAAACCGACAGCGAGTGGGGTCGTAACCTCGCTGAAAACCTCGATGACTATCTGCGTCGTTTCTGGCTGGTCAAGCCCAAGGCTGCCAACCTGAAATCGTTGCTTTCCAGCACCCGTGCCAACCCGCAGTGATATGCGCCTGAAGAGTTTGATGAGGTTTTAACAATGGCTGAACGTCTGAATAACGACTTCCAGTTCATCGATGTCGGGCGCAAGGATCCGAAGAAGAAACTGTTGCGTCAACGCAAGAAAGAGTTCGTGGAGATCTACGAACCCTTCAAACCCCAGCACTCGGCCGATCAGGCCCACCGTTGCCTGGGTTGCGGTAACCCGTATTGCGAATGGAAGTGCCCGGTGCACAACTTCATTCCGAACTGGCTGAAGCTGGTGGCCGAGGGCAACATCCTCCAGGCTGCCGAGCTGTCGCACCAGACCAACACCCTGCCGGAAGTGTGCGGCCGGGTGTGCCCGCAGGATCGTCTGTGCGAGGGTGCCTGCACCCTCAACGACGGTTTCGGCGCGGTGACCATCGGTTCGGTCGAGAAGTACATCACCGACACCGCGTTCGCCATGGGCTGGCGCCCGGACATGTCCAAGGTCATACCGACCGGCAAGCGTGTTGCGGTGATCGGCGCAGGTCCTGCGGGCCTGGGCTGTGCCGACGTGCTGGTCCGCGGCGGCGTGACCCCGGTGGTGTTCGACAAGAACCCGGAAATCGGCGGCCTGCTGACCTTCGGCATCCCCGAGTTCAAGCTGGAAAAGACCGTGCTGAGCAATCGCCGCGAAGTCTTCACCGGCATGGGCATCGAGTTCCGTCTGAACACCGAAGTGGGCAAGGACGTGACCGTCGAGCAACTGCTCGAAGAGTACGATGCCGTGTTCATGGGCATGGGCACCTACACCTATATGAAGGGCGGCTTTGCCGGTGAGGATTTGCCGGGCGTGCATGACGCGCTGGACTTCCTGATCGCCAACGTCAATCGCAACCTGGGCTTTGAAAAGTCGCCGGAAGATTTCGTCGACATGAAAGGCAAGAAGGTGGTGGTGCTGGGTGGCGGCGACACGGCGATGGACTGCAACCGTACGTCGATTCGCCAGGGCGCCAAGTCGGTGACCTGCGCTTATCGTCGTGACGAAGCGAACATGCCGGGCTCGCGCAAAGAGGTGAAAAACGCCAAGGAAGAAGGCGTGAAATTCCTCTACAACCGCCAGCCAATCGCGATCGTCGGTGAAGACCGCGTCGAAGGCGTGAAGGTGGTCGAGACCCGTCTCGGCGAACCGGACGCCCGTGGCCGTCGCAGCCCCGAGCCGATCCCGGGTTCCGAAGAGATCATCCCGGCCGACGCCGTGGTCATCGCGTTCGGTTTCCGTCCGAGCCCGGCGTCGTGGTTCGAACAGCACAGCATCCAGACCGACAGCCAGGGCCGCGTCGTGGCCCCGGAGCAAGGTCAGTACAAGCACCAGACCAGCAATCCGAAAATCTTCGCCGGTGGCGACATGGTTCGCGGTTCTGACCTGGTGGTCACGGCGATCTTCGAAGGCCGCAATGCCGCCGAAGGGATCCTGGATTACCTGGGCGTTTAACCCCGATCCTGAACTGAAATGCAGTAACCCTGTGGGAGCGAGCCTGCTCGCGATAGCGGTGAATCAGTCACCAGATGTACTGACTGACACTCCGCTATCGCGAGCAGGCTCGCTCCCACAGTTGTTTTGTGGTGTTGCGAATACTGTGTTCCACCGCGACAAATTGACCCGATAGACAAAAGGCTGACCTGCAACCGTGCCTTTTGCGTCGCGCTCTGAGAAAATGCCCGCACTTTTTTTCCGGATGCCGACATGACTGCCCTGAAGAACGACCGTTTCCTTCGCGCCCTGCTCAAGCAACCCGTAGACGTCACGCCTGTCTGGATGATGCGTCAGGCCGGTCGCTACCTGCCGGAATACCGCGCCAGCCGTGCCAAGGCCGGCGACTTCATGAGCCTGTGCATGAACCCGGAGTTCGCTTGCGAAGTCACGATGCAGCCGCTCGACCGCTACCCACAACTGGACGCGGCGATCCTGTTCTCCGACATCCTGACCATCCCCGATGCCATGGGCCAGGGCCTGTACTTCGAAACCGGTGAAGGTCCGCGCTTCAAGAAAGTCATCAGCACGATGGCTGACATCGAAGCGCTGCCGATTCCTGATCCGCACAAAGACCTCGGCTACGTCATGGACGCGGTCAGCACCATCCGCCGCGAACTGAACGGCCGCGTGCCGCTGATCGGCTTCGCCGGCAGCCCATGGACCCTGGCCACCTACATGGTCGAAGGCGGCTCGTCGAAAGACTACCGCAAGACCAAAACCATGCTCTACGACAACCCGCAAGCCTTGCACCTGCTGCTGGACAAGCTCGCGCAGACGGTCACCAGCTACCTCAACGGCCAGATCATGGCCGGGGCGCAAGCGGTGCAGATCTTCGACAGTTGGGGCGGCAGCCTTTCGGCGGCGGCGTACCAGGAATTCTCCCTGGCCTACATGCGCAAAATCGTCAGCGGCCTGATCCGCGAACATGAAGGCCGTAAAGTGCCGGTCATCCTGTTCACCAAAAATGGCGGCCTGTGGCTCGAAAGCATTGCTGATGCTGGCGCTGACGCGCTAGGCCTGGACTGGACCTGCGACATCGGCAGTGCCCGTGATCGCGTCGGCAGCAAAGTCGCCCTGCAAGGCAACATGGACCCGACCGTGCTCTACGCCAAGCCAGAAGCCATTCGCACCGAAGTCGGTCGCATCCTTGCCAGCTACGGCAAGGGCAGCGGCCACGTGTTCAACCTCGGCCATGGCATCACCCCGGAAGTCGACCCGGAACACGCCGGCGCCTTCCTGCGCGCGGTGCATGAACTGTCGGCGCAGTATCACGAGTGATCGTGACGGGTTAACAAACACCCTGCTTTTCTGTGGGAGTGAGCCTGCTCGCGATGGCGGCATAACAGCCAACTTAGATGTTGAATGTTATGGCCTCATCGCGAGCAGGCTCGCTCCCACAGTTGTTTTGTATTGGATCAAATTCAGGCTTTCACTCCACCCAGCGGCGGCAACTTCGCCAGTTTCAACGCCACCAACAGCGCAATCACCAGCAACCCGCCAATGAACAACCCGATTCCGTTCCACCCGCCCAAGTGCCAGAACACCCCGCCCGCCGTACCCGCAATGCTCGAACCGGCGTAATAGCTGAACAGATAAAGCGACGATGCTTGCCCTTTGGCCTTTATAGCTCTGCGGCCAATCCAGCTACTCGCCACCGAATGGGCGCCGAAGAAGCCGAAGGTGAAGATCAGCATGCCGATGATCACCACCGGCAGCGGCGTCAACATGGTCAGTGCAAGGCCGGCGATCATCAGCACGATGGTCGCCCACAGCACTTTGCGACGGCCGAGCTGGTCGGCCAACGAGCCGATTTTCGCTGAGCTGTAGATACCCGACAGATACACCACCGAGAGCAGCCCGACGAAGGCCTGATCCATGTGGTACGGCTCGGCCAGCAGGCGATAGCCGATGTAGTTGAAAAGGGTGACGAACGCGCCCATCAGCACGAAGGCTTCAAGGAACAGCAGCGGCAGGCCGGCGTCACGAAAGTGCAGGGTGAAGCCGTCAATCAGGCTGCGCGGGTGCAAAGAGCGGGCGCGGAAGTTGCGCGACTCGGGAAGGATTTTCCAGAACACCGCCGCTGCGATCAGGGCCAGGCCGCCGATCACCAGCATCGCTGTGTGCCAGCTGACGAAGTCGATCAGCACGCCAGTGATCAAGCGTCCGCACATCCCGCCAATCGCGTTGCCGCCGATGTACAAACCCATGGCCAGGCCGATGTGCTGCGGGTGAATCTCTTCACTCAAGTACGTCATGGCAACCGCTGCCAGGCCACTCAATGACAACCCTATCAGCGCCCGCATCACCAGCACGCCGTGCCAGCTCGGCATCATGGAGCTGGCGATTGTGCAGAGCGCGGCAGCGAACAGCGCGGCGACCATCACCGGTTTACGCCCGATGCGATCGGAGATCGGGCCGGTGATCAGCAGACCAATGGCGAGCATGCCGGTGGCGACCGACAGGATCAGGCTGCTCTGGGCGGCGTTGATGGCGTACTCATGGGACAGCAGCGGCATCATCGGCTGCACGCAATAAAGCAGGGCGAAGGTCGCGAAGCCGCCGCAGAACAGCGCCAGCACCGTGCGCATGAACATCGGCGTGCCTTTTTCGATGTAGATCTCCTTTAATTCGGCGACAACATCGTCCACCGCTGCGGGCGGAACTTCATGGGCAAGGGGAGCAACAGCAGTTTTCACTTCGGACCTCGGAGGGCGCAGCCGGTCAGGCAATGAAAAAAGCATATAGCTGCCTAATGATTCAATCCAATATATTGTTCGACCTGTTTGATAGGTTTAACGACCTAATTGAGTTTTCATGGAATTGCGTCACCTGCGCTACTTCATCGCCGTCGCCGAAGAGCTGCACTTTGGCCGCGCCGCCCAGGTGCTGGGCATCTCGCAACCGCCCCTGAGCCAGCAGATTCAGGCGCTGGAGCAAGAGGTGGGCGCGCGGTTGTTCGAGCGGACCAATCGTCGGGTCGAGCTCAGTGAAGCCGGTCGGCTGTTTCTGGAAGAGGCGCGGCTGGTGTTGGCACAGGTCGACAAGGCGGCGGATGTTGCACGGCGGGCGCAGCTGGGTGAGCTGGGCGAACTGAAGATTGGCTTCACCTCGTCGGCGCCATTCAACTCGACCATCCCTCAGGCGATTTTTTCGTTTCGTCAGCGATTCCCGGCGGTGCACCTGAACCTGCGGGAGATGAGCAGCACTCAGGTAGCGGATGCGCTGGTGGATGAGTCGATTGAAGTCGGGATCATGCGGCCGCTTGGGTTGCCGGACTCGCTCAGCGTGGTGGAGCTGATGCGTGAGCCACTGGTGGCGGTGCTCAGCTCCAAGCATCCATTGGTGAACGACAGCGAAGAAGGCTTGTTTCTGTCAGCCCTGGCCCTCGAGCCTTTCGTATTTTTCCCACGCAGTTATGGCAGTGGTCTGTACGCACAATTGCTCAACCTGGCCCGGGATGCCGGTTTCAGTCCGCACTTTGCCCAAGAGGCGGGCGAGGCTATGACGATCATTGGTCTGGTGGCGGCGGGGTTGGGTGTTTCGGTGCTGCCGGCGTCTTATCAGCGGATGCGCATCGATGGGGTGGTCTATCGGCCGCTGCTCGATCCTGAGGCCGTGTCGGCGGTGTGGCTGGTGCAGCGCAAGGATCAGAAGTCGCCGATGGCCAAGGCGTTTGTGGAGTTGTTGACGCGTAAGGTTGAGCCGCTGAAGGCGTGACTGCTTCGCAGTCATTCGCGAGCAAGCCCGCTCCCACAGTGGATGGGGGGTGGAACAAAAATCGGTTCACACCGCAAATCCCTGTAAGCAGCCACACAACTGATCGTTCCCATGCTCTGCGTGGGAATGCCTCAACGGACGCTCTGCGTTCGGCTCTGGATGGGACGCAGAGCGTCCCGGGCTGCATTCCCACGCAGAGCGTGGGAACGATCATCTAACGCAGCATCACCGTCCTTCCCTGTTACGACCAACGCCGAAAGATCAGCGAAGTATTAACCCCACCAAACGCAAAGTTGTTGTTCATCACGTACTGGTTGCTCATCGGCCGGAACTCGCCGCGCAGGTAATCGAGTTTGCCGCAGTGCGGGTCGACGTCGTCGAGGTTGAGGGTGTGGATGTACAGGTCGCGGTTCATCATTTCGATGCTGAACCAGGATTCCAGCGCACCGCAGGCTCCGAGGGTGTGACCGAGGAAACTCTTTTGCGAGCTGATCGGCATGTGCTCGCCGAACAACGCGCTCGTTGCCAGTGTCTCGGCAATGTCGCCCTGTTCAGTGGCTGTGCCGTGACCATTCACGTAGCCGATGTCAGAAGGCTGCAGCCCGGCGTCTTCCAGCGCCAGTTCCATGGCTCGGCGCATGGTGACCTGCTCTGGGCGGGTGGCGTGCTGGCCGTCGGCGTTGCTGCCGAAACCGACGAGTTCGGCGTGGATGTGCGCACCGCGAGCCAAGGCGTGTTCGAGTTCTTCGAGCACCAGCATGCCGCTGCCTTCACCGATCACCAGGCCATCGCGGCCGCTGTCGTAGGGGCGTGGGGATGTCTGCGGTGCATCGTTTTTCAGGCTGGTGGCGTAGAGCGCATCGAAGACCATGGCTTCGGTGGGGCACAGTTCTTCGGCACCGCCGGCGAGCATCAATGGCAGGCGACCGAACTTGACCGACTCGTAGGCATAACCGATGCCCTGGCTGCCGCTGGTGCAAGCGCTGGAGGTGGGGATCAGCCGACCGGTGAGGCCGAAGAAGATGCTGATGTTCGCCGCCGTGGTGTGCGGCATCATGCGCACATAGGAGTTGGCGTTCAGGCCCTCGGCCACTGAGTTGAGCAGCATGTTGCCGAACGCCTTGATCTCGTCGGTGCTGCCGGTGGATGAGCCGCAGGAAACACCCATGCGCCCGTCCTTGATCGATTCGTCACCCAACAGCCCGGCATCGGCCAAGGCCTGTTCTGCCGCGCCGACCGCCAGACGCGAGACCCGGCCCATGCTGCGCAATTGCTTGCGGGTCCAGTGGCTCGGCACTTTGAAGTCGTCGATCGGACCCGCCAGGCGCGTGTTGAGTTCGGTGAAGCGATCCCACTCGTCCATCCGGCGAATGCCACTGCGGTTGGCCGCGAAGTTGGCGGCGATGGTGTCCCAATCGCTACCGAGTGAGGTGATGCCGGCCATGCCGGTGACGACGACGCGCTTCATCAGCACAGGCCTCCGTTGACGGCCAGAACCTGCCGGGTGATGTACGACGCTTCCGCCGACATCAGGAAATTCACCGCGCTGGCCACCTCTTCCGGGGTACCCATGCGTTGTGCGGGGATCATTTTCATCATGTCTTCCACCGGCACGTTTTCATCGAGCATCGCGGTGTCGATCAAGCCGGGTGCGACACAGTTAACAGTAATTTTGCGCTTGCCCAATTCAATCGCCAATGCCTTCGCCGCGCCGATCAAACCGGCCTTGGAAGCGCTGTAGTTGACCTGGCCACGGTTGCCGATCAACCCGGACACCGAGGTGATGCAAACAATCCGCCCGGCGGCGCGACGACGAATCATCGGCATCATCACCGGGTGCAGCACGTTGTAGAAACCGTCGAGGTTGGTGCGCATCACCACGTCCCAATCCTCTTCGCTCAAGGCCGGAAAAGCACCGTCGCGCGTCAGGCCGGCGTTCAGCACTACGCCGTAATAGGCGCCGTGGGTTTCCACGTCGGCTTCGAGAATGGCTTTGCAGTTGGCGCGATCGGACACGTCGAATTGCACGATGCGCACGTTGCGCCCCAAGGCTTCGATTTCGGCCTTCACGGCTTCTGCGTCCGCCAGGCCACTGCGGCAATGCAGCACGATGTCATGCCCGGCCTGGGCCAGACGCAAAGCGATAGCACGACCGATGCCACGGCTGGAACCGGTGATCAGTACGGATTCAGTCATGGCTGGGTTCCTTGGGTTTCATGAAGGTATTGGGCAGCCTGAGGCGGACGGAACACGTTCAGACGAGCGGTGGCGTGAATGCCGGGGGCGGTGATGTGGCATTCGAACACGCCCATGCCGTTGTCGTCCTCCAGCGAGCGGATGCCGTGGATGGTCAGCTCGGTGCCGGCAGGGAAGTGCTCGACGTTGCATTCGAATTTGCGGGTGCCGAGCAGAAACCCCAGCTCCACCGCATCGCCTCGCTGGCGCGCATGGCAACCGGCGTAGGCGGCGACGCTCTGGGCCATCAGTTCGATGCCGACCCAGGCCGGCAGGCTGCCGTCCGGGCGGTTGAACAGGCCATCGGGTTTGACCGTGAGGCGGGTGTAAATCTGCTCGTCATCGAACGACAGGATCTGCTCGATGAAGATCATGTCGCCAGCGTGTGGCAGCAGCTCGGCGATCGGCCAGTCAATCATGGGGCATCTCCGATAATCAGGCTGACGTTGTTACCACCGAAGGCAAAGGAATTGCTCATCAGATAGCGAGGTGCAATGGACGTCAGGCGATCGGCCGGGGTCACCCATTTCAGGGCTGGCAATTGGGGATCCGGTTGGCCGTCCCAGACGTGGGGCGCCAGGGCGTGGTCGCGGTTGACTGCACTCAGGCTCAACCAGCAGAACGCCGCTTCCAGGGCGCCGGCCGCACCGAGGGTGTGGCCGGTCATGGGTTTGGTCGACGAACACGGCACCCCCGCCGGGAACAACGTCGCCACTGCCAGGCTTTCCATAGCGTCGTTGTGTTGGGTGGCGGTGCCGTGCAGGTTCAGGTAATCGATCTGCTGCGGCTGCAGATTTGCTCGGCTCAAGGCTTTGCGCATCGCTTGCAGGGCGCCGCGGCCGGTCGGTTCCGGTGCGGAAATGTGATGTGCATCGGAGCTGGCGCCACTGCCGAGCAGGGCAATCGGCTGGCTGTCGCCGACATTTTTGCTCATCAGAAACAGCACCGCCGCTTCGCCAATGTTGATGCCGTTACGGTTCACCGAAAACGGGTTGCAGCGTTGCCCGGACACCGCTTCCAGCGCCGAAAACCCATTGAGGGTCAACTTGCACAGGCTGTCGACACCGCCGCACAACACCGCGTCGCACACGCCCAGGTCCAGCAGTCGCTGAGCACTCATCAGCGCTCGGGCGCTGGAGGTGCAGGCCGTGGAAATCACATAGGCCGGGCCGCTCAGTTGCAGCCAGTCGGCGAGGAAGTTGGCCGGGGCGCCGAGTTCCTGTTGCTGATAGTCGTAATCGGCCGGGAACTGATGCTCGCGGATGTAATGGGCCAGACTGCGACTGGCTTCGTCGATGCCCGAGGTGCTGGTGCCCAGAACGATACCGATGCGGTCGCGGCCGTAGGTCTGGATCGCCTGGTCGATGTCTTCGCGAATTTGCAGCGCGGCTTCCAGCAGCAATTGATTATTGCGAGTGTCTTGCTGCGCAAGCTCAGACGGGATCGGCGCCAGTTCACCTTGGACCGCGGCCACGGGCAACGACCGTTCCGCCACCCAGCCAGCCTCATTGCGCATGCCCGAACAGTCCCCGGCAAACAGGTTGCGGGCGACTTCGGACTTGTCACGGCCCAGGGCGCAGATCACCCCGAGGGCATTCAGGTAGGCCGTCATGGCGCGTCCTCGCTGAGCGGAGTGACTTGATATTTCGGTCCTTTGGGCAGGTTCAATTCAAAGCTCATGGGTTGTGAGTAGCGGACTTCCCAGTGCGCTGGTAAGGACCGTTGCGAGCCATGCTGCCACGCAGCGGGATAGTTGCCCGTCAATTCATCTTTGGGAGTCAGCGCAAACAGCAGCGCGGCGAACAGCTCTCGCGCTTCCGGATTGGGTGGCAGCAGACCGTCAGCCTGCCACTCGCCATCGACCAGTTTCTGGCGTGCCTGTGGAATGCCCAGCAAGTCCATCATCGACCAGCGAATGCCTGGGCCTTCACGCTGGATCACCAGCACCCAGTCCTGCCGTTGGTCGGCCACCAGACGCTGGATGTGTAATTGCAGCGGCAACGCCAGGTTCGGGGTTTGCTCGGGCAGCGGCGCCCGGCTGGCACAGGCGCTCAGCAACAGGATCGCGCCGAGTAGCAGAAATCGCAGAATGTTTGCAGTCCCTGTGGGAGCGAGCCTGCTCGCGATGAGGGCACTGCATTCAACAGCTATGTTGGCTGACCCACCGCTATCGCGAGCAGGCTCGCTCCCACAGGTTGCATACTTTGAGTGGCTGACAATGAACATCACACAGCACCTTCAAGGGGTTTGCGCGCGACCACATTGACCAGGGTTTCTTCCCGTTGGCCGAAGGGCTTTGGCCGGCGCAGACCCAAGCGTTCAAACAGGCCGAAATCCTTGGCGCGGCTCCACCACAAGTATGGATAAGACACGTTTTGCGGGCCGAGTTCGAAACCCTGCTGGCGAATCATGTCCAGGTACCCGGCGGCGCTCTTTTGCACGTGCATCGGATGGCGGAACAACCAGCGGATTACCCAGGTATCAATGTAAGCCTCGGTGGATTCGGCGAACAGCAGATAGCCTCCGGGCTTGAGTACACGGTAGAACTCGGCCAGTGCCTGTTCCTGCTGCACCAGATGGTGGAAGGTCTGGTGACAGAACAGCAAATCGACGCTGGCGTTCGGGACGTTGATGCTCGCGCAGTCGCTGCCGGTCAACTCCACCGCCATGCCCTGACGGACGGCTTCTTCGCCGGCCAGGTTCAGGCTGTGCGGGTCGGCGTCCAGACCGATCAGGCGCTGGGGCGCGAAGGTCTGGCGCAGGTACTGAAACGACTTGCCCTGACCGCAACCGGCATCCAGCAGCACCGGGTTGCTTGGCGGTGTTTCGCTGAACAGGCTGCGCAAATCGGTGATTGCCACTCGCAGAACATGGTGCTGCCAGGTGTGGCTGCGCAGGAACCAGAAACCAAAGCGGGTTTCTTCGACGTAGGTGTCGCTCAAATAGCTCATGTGGCGTCCTTTGCACAGAGCTCCGAGAGCATCCGCAGCCGGCGCTTGGGTTCGGCGACGAACGGATTACGTTCGTCCCAGGCATAACCGGCGAGGATCGAGCTGATCATGCGGCGAATATCCGGCGAGCCGCCCTCAAAATAAATCACATCCTGGAACGTCCCGGCGTACCAGCCTTCGACGTAGCAACGGAACGTGTCGACGCCGCGCTTGAGCGGGATGGCGAACTCAGTCTGCCAGTCGACACTTTCGCCTTGCAGTTGGCGATGCAGCACCGCGGCGGCCATGCTCGCCGAGCGCATGGCGATAGTCACGCCGGAGGAGAACACCGGGTCGAGGAATTCCGCCGCGTTGCCGAGCAGGGCAAAGCCTGGCCCGTGGAGGGTTTTGACGTTGGCCGAGTAGCCGCCGATGGTTCGAGCAGGCGTGTCCCACACGGCGTTGTTCAGAACACCGGCCAGGCTTGGGGTTTCAGCGATGAACCCGCGTAGGCACTCATCCAGATTCTCCATACGGCCTTCGAAGTGTTCGGCTGCCGCGACCACGCCCACCGAACAACGGCCGTTGCTGAACGGGATGGTCCAGAACCAGATATCGCGGTGGATCGGATGGGTGGTGATGAGGATTTTTTCCCGCTCGAAGGCCGGGTTGTCAATGTGGTCTTCGACGTGGGTGAACACGGCCTGGCGCACCGGGAAATCCGACGGTGCTTCAAGGTCGAGCAAGCGCGGCAGCACACGGCCGTAGCCGCTGGCATCCAGCACGAAATCGGCTTCGACGCGGTACTGGCTGCCGTCTTCGCGAAGCACGTCGAGCTGCGGTTTCGGCAGGGCGAAATCGACGCTGACGATGGCTTCGCCGTAACGAACGTCCACGCCTTGCAGCGCGGCCTGATCGGCCAGCAGCTTGTCGAAATCGGCACGCAGGACCTGGAAGGTGGTCGGCTTGCCGTTGCTGAACGTCTCGCCGAAATCAAAGGCGCTGTATTGCTCGCCCCAAGCGAATGCCGCACCGTTTTTCAACTGGAATCCGGCGGCGTTCACCGCCTCGAGCATGCCGGCTTCTTCGACGAAATCCAGGCAGTGGGACAGCAGGCTTTCACCGATGGAAAACCTTGGAAAATGCTGGCGTTCGATCATCAACACGTCATGACCTTTGCGCTTGAGCAGCGCGGCGGCGATGGCGCCCGATGGACCTGCACCGATAACCACGACCTGGCGATGTTCCATTTCAACTGTTGGCACGGGGGCTCCTTGCCGGGACGGCGATGTTCAGAGGGGTTCGGTGCATACCGGCGAGTGCCGGCAGCAGTGTCGCGATCAGGCCCATCACCATCAGCGCGAAGTACAGTGCCGGGCTGATGAGTTGTTGTTGCAGCAGCAGGTTGAGAAAGACGATCTCGCTCAAGCCACGAATATTCAGCAAGACACTTTCCCGCCAGCGACTGGCGCCTTCAAACGAGGCGCCGGCCCAGCCGAGGCCCAGCCAGTTGCCCAGCAGTTTACTGGCAATCGGGAACAGCAACAGTGCCGCCAGTTGCAGCCAACCGAGGCTGGCCATGGCCGCGTGGACGTTGATTTGCACGATACCGAACGTGAGGATCAGCGGGATCGCGACATACGTCTGCAAGTGACTCATCCAGATCACCGGCAACGGCAGCACCAGCGGCACTTTGAGCGCGGCCATCCACAGCAGGTAACCGATACCGAAAATCAGCGCATTGAGCTTGAAGTGTTCCGCCACGACCAGCAGTGCGAAGAAGCAACCGCTGTGCAGCAACGGTTGGCGCAAGTGCAGCAGACGCAGCAACAACGGCAGGCAGGCGCCGGCCAGCGGCAGCAACAGGCTGCTCAGGTGCAGGCTGCCCTGGGCGATGGCGAACAGTGTCCAGCAGGTGAGGTCGATCAGGATCGCGGTTTGCACCAGTCGCCGGGTAGCGGCAGGCGGGTACTTGATGTGCCGCAGGTACAGATACAACACCGGAATCGCCGTGATGGCGAACAGCAGACCAACCGCCAGCGAACTGATCCAGGGTTGCGGCGGTAACAGCCACACCGCTGTCGCGAGGCCGCAGGCAAATGGAATGCAGAAACTCGGCAGGGCGATTTTCAGGCTCTGACGGTCGAGCCGCAGGTCAATCACATCACTGAGAATGTGCCCCAACAACAAGGCAAAGCCCAGGCTGTAGACATTTTTCAGCCAGGCCGGCGCGACCAGTGCAGCACCGCTCAATTGCCATTGGGGCTCGATCCAGAAGTACATCAGCAGCGGCAGGCCGAAGGTGGCCAGCAGCAACTGGCTGACAATCGGGATCACGCCGAAGTGACGACCGACACGGGTGGCCACGGCGAACAACGCCAGGGCCATGACCCAGAACACGGCGACCATCATGTTGCCGACTCCGTGACCGGGGCGGTGTGAACCTGGCGTCCGGCCCACGGCGCAAGGATGAAGCTGTACGCCAGGCCGAGGCTCACCGACAGACCGAAGTTGCTCACCGCCGGCGTGCTGGACACCGCCAGCAAACCGAACGACAGCCAGGTGGTCAGCGCCGCCAGCAAGGTGCCCAGCAGGCTCACGGCAGCGCCGCCGACCTGTTCACGCATGAGGATCGCGTAATCGACGCTGATGGCCGTCACCAGCAGCAGGCCGAACAGGCTGAACAGCGTCAGCGGTTGCCCCAGCCAGCCGAGACTGGCCAGGCTGCACAGCGCGGCCAACAGCGGCAGCGAGACGATTCTCAGCGCGCCGCCGAAACCGAACGGCAGGATCAGCACCAGCACGATCAGCACACAGGAAGCGAGCTTCAACTCTGCGGCACTGATCTGGGTGTCGGCGAACACCTTGTTCAACTCACCGAGGCGGTCCACCAGTTCCACCCCCGGCAAATCCAGCGCCTGGGCGCGCAGCAGGGCAGGGTTGTTCAGCCCTTGCAGACTGACCATCGCCGCTACGCCGTCATCGGTCGGTCCCAGCCACAGCGGGCGATAGGGTTCAGCCAACGGACCGACCAGCGCTGCGTCGATGTCTTCGGTGGGCAGTGCCTGTAACTTCGTGAGCTCTGCTTGCAGCGCCTCGGCCGGCACGCCGACATCGAGCAGCGGTTGCCAGAACGGCGGCAACGTGTTCAGCGCTTCACGCACTTTGCGCTGTTCGGTGGGTGGGCTGACCAATTGATTGAGCGACAGATAACCCTGGAGTTTTTCCAGGCTGACCAGCTGATCCAGCCGCTCGCTCAGCGCGGTTTGGCGTTCCAGCAGTTGCTGCTGATTGGCCGCGCGCACCAGGAAGAACTGGCTGGTGGGTTGATAGCCGGTGATGCGTGCAATGGTTTGTGCTTCGTCAGTCAGTTGCTGCGGTGCAGCGACCCATTGGCGAATGTCGTTTTTGGTGTCGAGCTGCAACAGGCCGCCCACACAAAAGGCAATCAGCAGCGCCAACAGCACCGGCGTACTTGCGAGTTTGAGCAGCGCTTCACGGCACCTCAGCAAATACTCGGACACCCGCAGCGGCCACTGCGCTGGACGCAAATCCGTGCCCTTGAGCAGTGCCGGCAGCAGGCACACCGCGGACAAATAAGCACCGAGCAGACCGGCGGCAGAGAACACGGCAATCTGGGTCAGCGCCGGGAACGGTGTCCAGGCCAGGGCTAGGTAACCGATGCAACTGGTGATCAGGCTCAGCGTCAGGCCCGGCAACGTCAGGCGCAGGGCCGGCCAACTGTGCCAGGGTTTCAGGCTCCAGCTCTTGGACAAGTAATGCAGCGGGTAATCGACCGCCACGCCGATCAGGCTCGAGCCGAGCACCAGCGTCATCACATGCATATGGCCGAACAGCGCCACACAGGCCACCGCGCCGAAAAGCATGCCGACCAGCACCGGGACGAAGGCCAGCAACACTCGCCAGCGCCGGAAGGCCAGCAGCAACAGCAACAGAATGCCCACCGTGGCGCCGCCACCGACCCAGGTCATTTCCCGGGTGGCTTGCTTTTGCCCACTGGCCGCATAGAGCAAACCGCTGGCGGCAAGCAATTGAACGTTGGCCTGGGCGGCTTCTTCACGGCTGTGCTGGAGCAGGTCGGCCACTTGCAGCGGCAGGTTCATGTCGAAGGCGTTGCCGGTAGTGCGCGAGCGCAGCAGTACCCAACTCTTGCCGTCGGCATCGGCGACCAGCGCACCGCTGCCGATGTCCAGTTGCACTGAACCGTGCTGCGGTTGGCTGTTCTGGATGCGTCCGGTCAGACCCAGCCAGTCATCCTGACTCGGCACCAGACTGAAACCGGTGAAGGGGTCGAACAGCGCTTGGACTCGCTGCTGGATAAAGGCATCGGGATGCTCGATCAGTTGCTGTCGGTCAGCCGTTGACAACATCGCGAGTCGACCATTGAGCAATTGCGTGCGCAGCGCCGGCAAGTCGGCTTGCAGGTTCCACTGGACCTTCTCGAACAAGCCGCTCGCCTGCCATTGCTCGCCCAGTTTCTGCGCCATCGCGACCGCTTGCTGGCGATCGGTGTGGCCGACCAGCACCAGCATTTCGCGGTTCAGTGGTTCTTGCATGCGTTGTTCGGCGCGCAGTTCCAGCGCGTCCGGCGCCGTACCCGGCACCAGTTCCATGAGGTTGGCCGACAGCGGTGCGCCGTCACGCCATTGCCAACCGGCGAGCGCGAGCACCGCCAGCAGCAGGATCAGAAACAGCCGTGGAAGCCTCCGTTCACTCGGCAAAGTCATGTTGCTCCGCGTCGCTCAACGGTTGGGCGCTGGTGCTGTTCTGCATGCGCAAGAGGGTACTGTCACCCTGGGTTTCGAGCAGCTCGATGCTGTGCACCAGTTCGCCGCCGTCAATGTTGATCTGAGTGAACACCTGCTTGAGCAGCATGGAGCGCGGGGTCAGCGTCAGCTTCCAGTTCTGTGCGTCGCCGCTCAGTGAAAGCTCGAAATCCCGTTGCAGCCCGCTGCTGTCGCCTTGCAGTACGGCGAGGAACAAACGGTTCTGCTCGGCGCCGGCACTCTTGCTCGGCAGCATTTGCCAACCGTTGGCGTCACGCCGGGCAATGCCTTTGGCGCTGATGCGGTAATCCTGTTGCAGCGGGGTTTTCAGCAGCCAGAGCAAACCGTGGTTTTTTGCGAGGACGAAAGTGCCCTTGCTGGTCAGCGGCTGGGGCAGGGCGCGCAGGTGTTTTTCCTGGATGAAATTGCCGTGGATCACGTCAGGTTTTGCCAGTTGATCGCTCAACTGTTGCAAATCAAAAGCCTGCGCCAACGAAGTAAAGCCAAACATCAAAACCAGCCCCACCACGAACCCGTAGCAGCTGCCGAGCCCGCGAGGCTGCGTTCGGCGACGAAGTCGTCGTAAAACCTGAGAGTGCGGTGCATCAGGATAAACGCATGGCGACGGCTTCGCCGCCGAACGGGGATAAATCCCCTCGCCACAACTTCGCCAGCTGCTACATAGGGTTTTCAGCGGGGTCATGCGAGCATCCTTTCAACAGCGTTGGTGAAAACCTTGGGTGAGGCCAACTGCATTTCGCGGCTGCTCATGTCCACGGCGACCTGCACGGAACTGGCGCGGGTCAAGCGTTCGCCGGTTTCCAGATCGCTGATCAGGTAGCTGATCTTCAGACGGTTCTCCCATTCCACCAGATTGGCGCGCACGTTGAGCTTTTGGCCAAACACGGCGCCGCGCACATAACGCAATTGCAGATCGATCACCGGCCAGGCGTAACCCGACTCGACCATGGCCGAATAGTTGTGGCCGATCTTGTCCAGCAGCGCGCAGCGGGCGACTTCCAGGTATTTGACGTAATGGCCGTGCCAGACGACGTTCATGGTGTCGACATCAAAGAACGGCACGAGGATTTCCGTATCGGTGTGAAGCACTCCCTTGCTACGCATGCAGCCTCCAGTGTTGCTCGGCGATGCGGTGCAGGCACAGGCGCAATTCACCTTCCAGCGCGCGGTCTTCGATGACCGGTGGGAAGTCCTTGGCCAGTTCTTCGTGCATGGCGGCCAGGGCTGGCGGCAATGGACGTGCATCCTCGGCCTTGCTGCGCAGCCAGACGCCTTGGTTGGCGGCCAGCAGGGTGGCGGCGGCGACCTGTTCGGTCAGTTCCAGCACACGGATCGCATCGCGGGCGGCGATGGTGCCCATGCTCACTTTGTCCTGGTTGTGGCACTCGGTTGAGCGCGAGAAGACGCTGGCCGGCATGGTGTTTTTCAGCGCTTCGGCGGTCCAGGCACTGGTGCCGATCTGCACTGCTTTGAAGCCGTGATTGAGCATCGCCCGGTCAGCGGTGGCGCCGGACAGGTTGCTTGGCAGGCCATGGTTGTAACGCTCGTCCACCAGCAAGGCGAGTTGACGGTCTAGCAGGTCGGCGACGTTAGCCACCAGGTTTTTCAGGCTGTCCATGGCGAACGCAATGTGGCCGCCGTAGAAGTGCCCGCCGTGCAGCACGCGCTCGGCTTCGGCATCGATAATCGGGTTGTCGTTGGCGCTGTTGAGCTCGATCTCGATGAACGAGCGCAGCCAGTTCAGGCTGTCGGCCAATACGCCGAGGACGTGGGGCGCGCAACGCAAGGAATAACGGTCTTGCAGGCGATGCAGCGGCGCGGTCGGCGCGTCGATCGCCAGATCCTTGCGCAGCCACGCGGCGACTTGCATTTGCCCAGGATGCGGTTTGGTGGCGAACAGGCGCTCGTCGAAGTGCTCGGGGTTGCCTTGCAGGGCGACCACGTTCAACGCGGTGATGCGCGTGGCCAGTTGCAGCAGGTAATCGGCGCGGGCATAGGCCAGGCACGCGAGACCGGTCATGACCGCGGTGCCGTTCATCAGCGCCAATGCTTCTTTCGGGCGCAATACCAGCGGCTCCCAACCCAGTTCGCGGTGCACGTCGGCAGCTAGTCGGCGTTCGCCCCGGAACATCACTTCACGCTCGCCGGACAAGGTCGCGGCGACATAGGACAACGGCGTCAGATCACCGCTGGCGCCCACGGAGCCCTCTTCGGGAATCAGCGGCAGAATGTCGTGTTCGAGGAAGGCTTGCAGGCGTTCCAGCAGTTCCACGCGCACCCCGGACACGCCGTGGCACAGCGACTGCAAACGCGCCGCCAGCACCGCGCGAGTGGCCTGCGAATCCAGCAGTTTGCCCAGACCGCAGCCGTGGAACGTGTACAGATGACGAGGCAACGCCTCGACGTGATGCAGCGGCACCGCGACCACGCAGGAATCGCCGTAACCGGTGGTCACGCCGTAGATCACGCCTTCCTTGTCCAGCAGGGAGTCGAGGAATCGCGCACCCTTGGCGATACGCTCGCGGTACGCAGGGTCGCTTTGCAACTGCGTCGGCACCTGACGGTTGGCCAGGGCCAGCACGTCCTCAATGCGCAAAGGGAGTTCGCCGAAGGTTACCGGCTCAAGCGTTGGCGTCGTCATCGGTCTTCCAGAAAGGGTAAAAGTTGAACCATTGTTGGGGCGCTTCAAGGCAATAGTGACCCAAGCGTTCGGCATAGCGGGAGGCCCACTGATGAATGACCTGCTCACGGTCGCTGCGTTTCCACACGATGGCGTCGGCGAACGGTTCGAGGGTCAGTCGATAGTCGCCCGTCGGCTTCTTCAGGCACAGCATCAGATTGATCGGGCATTTCAGCAGACCGGCCAGCAACCAGGGCCCCTGAGGGAACGCGGCTTGATGGCCGAGGAAATCCACCGTCACGCTGCGCCCGCCATGCAGCGGCACGCGATCGCCGGCAATCGCCAGCCATTCGCCGCGCTCCAGGCGTTCATGGAGTTGCAGCATTATCAGCGGGTCCAGTTCGCTGACCTGAATCAGCCGCAAATTAGTCGCGCCAGCTTCACCGAGCAAGCGGTTGAATTGTTCGGCGTGCTTGGTGTGCACCAGCACGTTCATCGTGACTTTTTCGCCGATCTCGGCCAGCGCACGGCAGACCTCGAGATTGCCCAAATGCGCGCCTACCAGCATCTGCCCGCGGGTGCCGCGCAGTTGATTGCGCAGCAAGGCCGGGTCGATGATTTCAATCTGCTCGATGCTCAATTTGCCGTTCCAGACGTCGAGCTTGTCGAGCATGGAGTCGGCGAAGGCCATGAACTGGCCGAACACCCGCCAATGGGTCGGGCGCAATTCGTTGCGACCACTCCAGTCGGCGAGGCGCTGCTGATATTGCCAGGCGCTGCGACGGGCGCCGCGACCGAACAGGAAAAAGTACAGAACGATGCCGTACAGCAGCGGGCTCAGCAGCCGACGGCCCAGCACTTTGGCGCAGAGTGCGGTGAATTTCATCAACCAGAAACTGCCGCGCTCTTCGCGATCAGCCCAGTGCTTTTTATCCGCGTCAGTGCTCATGTTCGCCACCGTCGCCAGAGAATCACTGGCGCGCGCAGCAACATGCCGAAGAACAACCGGGTGTGCATGCTCGTAATCAGCACGTTGTCGTGGAACAGGCGGAAATGCGAGACGCCATCCAGCGGGTAATGGACGTTGGTTTGCAGCCATTGCATGGGGAGATTGCGCCAGGCCAGTCGTACCAGAATGTCGGAGTCGAAGTCCATGCGCTTGCCGATCTTCGCCGAATCGATCAGCGCCAGGGTCGGTGCTAACGGATAGACGCGGAAGCCGCACATGGAATCGCGAATCTGCAACGACAGGGTGTTGATCCAGACCATGACGTGAGTCAGGTAACGGGCGTACAAGCGACCTTTCGGCACGCTGGCGTCGTACCGCGGATAGCCGCAGATCACCGCCTCGGGATGGGCGCGTGACAGTTCAATGAAGGTCTGGACGTCTTGCAGATCATGCTGACCGTCGGCGTCCACCTGCAAGGCATGGCTGAAGCCCAGGCGCGAGGCTTCGCGAAAACCGGTCATGACCGCGCCACCCTTGCCCTGGTTGGCGCCAAGCCGGATCAGGAATACGTTGTCGCGCAAGGCCAGTTGATCGAGCACCTTTGCGCAGGCCAGGCTGCTGGCATCGTCCACCAGAATGCATGGCAGGCTGCTGGCGAGCAGCGCATCAACCACGGTGGTGATGGCGGTTTCGTGGTTGTAGACCGGGACAATTGCGCAGGGGTTATGCATGTTGGGTTTCGCCTGAAGCACCGAGGCGCCTGCATCGCGAGCAGGCTCGCTCCCACAGGGGATTCGTGTAGGGCGCAGATCCAGTGTGGGAGCGAGCCTGCTCGCGATTGAGTGCGCAGCACTCACTAAGGTTATGCATCGCTTGAGGCCTCCAGCAAGATCCGTCCACTGGAGCAGGTCGCGGTCTCGTTGCGATAGGTGAAATACAACTTGCTGCGCGTCGGATCGAAGCGCAGGTGCAGTTGGACTTCATCGCCGGGGCGCACCAGTTGCTGGAATTTCAGCACTTCCATGCCGGCGAATTTTGCCGGCAGGTCCATCAATTGCTGGCCCAGTGTTAACGCCCATTCCACTTGCACCACGCCGGGCAATACCGGCGCCTGGGGGAAGTGGCCGCTGAAGTAGGCGAGGTCGGGTGGGACCGCCAGTTGCAGGCTCCACTCGCCATCGACTTCGACCTGCTCCAGCACTTGCGGCGCCTTTGGTCGCGGCGCCAGCAGCAGGGCTTCAACGGTGGCCTGGGGCAGTTTGCCCTGAGCGTTCAGCGGCAGTTGCCGCAGCAGGCGCCAGCGTCGTGGCAGGGCCAGGGCTTCGCAATGCTGGCTCAGATGCTGACGCAGTTCTTGCGTGAGGGTGCGTCGACCCTGATTGCGCAAGGCATGCAGGCCTGACTCGGTCAGCACCAGCAGCGCACCTAATGAGGCGCGGTTTTCCTGAACCACGCCAAGACGCGCTTCGGCGACCCAGTCGTGGGCCATCAGTGCCTGTTCCAGCATCGGTAGCGAGATACGTTTTTCTTCCAGTTTGACGATTCGGTCCAGCCGTCCGAGCAGTTCGAATCGGCCGTCGGCAGCGATTCGCGCGGCATCCGCGGTGTGTTCGATATGGCCGGGCGGCAAGTACGGCGAAGCAATGAGCAGGGCGCCGTCGCTGTCCTGGCTCAACTCGATGTCAGCAAAGGGCTGCCAGAGCGCGTGGCCCTGACGCCAGGCGATACCGCCGGTCTCCGAGCTGCCGAGGATCTCCGTCGGCCATTGCTGCAGGCGTTGCTGAAGACTTTGTGCAGCCTCGGCCGGCAATGCACCGCCGGAGGAAAATACTCGGCGAACCGCACTTAATGCGGGCCAGTCGAGGTTGTCACCCATGCGCTTGAGCAGCGCCGGGCTGGCGACCCAGGCAAATGCCGGGTGTTCACGGCTGGCGCGCTGCAGGTCTTCAGGGAATGCCAGCTGCTTGCGCACAAACGAGCGCCCGGCGCACAGCGGCCATAGCACCCGAAACAATAATCCGTAGATATGTTGAGTGGCGACGCTGCCGATGATGCAAGCGGCGCCAAGATCGGCGCCCCAGAGCCGTTCCAGCGCTTCGACTTCATTGGCCAGTTGGCGCAGGGTTTTGTCGATACGCTTGGGCTCGCCGCTGGAGCCGGACGTGCACAGGCTCAGCGAACAGCGATCCAGATCCAGTGCGGCCGCCATCAACGGCGGATCCCGGTAATCGCTCAGGTGTGCGTCATCGGCCTGATCGGTCAGCCACAGATCGACTTCGGTCGACCAGCGCTGGCGAGTCTGGGCTTGCAGGTCTGCGGGCAGCAGCACGCTGACCCCGGCGCGCCAGGCACCGAGCAGGGCAATCGCCAGGTCAGCGGCGTCCTCAAGGTGCACGGCAATACGCCGCACATCCTGGGCTTGCAGGCCCGCGGCGAGGCTTAACGCCCGTTCGCACAGCTGAGCGTGATTCAGGGTCGGTTCGGCCGTCACGGCACGTTCCGGTTGTGCCTTGAGCAACAATTGCTCAAGTTTTATCCAATTCATGGGTGGCCTCGTACCCGTTGTCGTATAAGCCATTCAATGGCAAACAGCAGGCCCATCAATCCGTATGAAATCAGGCCGGTGTACAACATCCACCAACTTAGCGGCGCCCAGAGGGTCAGGGCGGCAGCGAGCAAACCGTTACAGAAGAAAAACACGCACCAGACGATCGTCACCTGGCGGGTATAAACAATCGCCTTGGCCGGCAGTTGCGGTTCACGCAAACGCGCCAGGCGTTCGATGATCGGCGGGCCAACGATCAAGCTCAGGCCAAACAGCCCGAGCATGAAGGCGCTGATCAGCACCGGGTACCAGCGCAGCAACAGTGGGCTGTCGAACAACGCCAGCAGCAGGCAAAAAGCAATCGCGGTGATCGCCATCCACAGATTGCCAGGCCGGCGCGCACCCAGTAGCGCCCGGGCCAGCCACAGGCTGCCCAGCAGCAGGCCGAACTGCCACGGCGCGAAATGTTCCATGCCGAAATACACCGCGAAGGGGTACAGCAGGCCCGCCAGCAGCAGGCCGAGGCCGATCAGTCGGCTCATGCGGCTGGCTGAACCAGGCGGTAGACCGCCTCGACCACGTCGCTGACGGTACGCACCGATTTGAACTCTTCGGCCGCGATTTTCTTGCCGGTCTGGCGTTTGATGTGATCGATCAGGTCGACCGCGTCAATGCTGTCGATTTCCAGGTCCTGATACAGGTTGGATTCGAGGCTTACGCGCTTGGGGTCCAGCTCGAAGAGTTCGACCAAAGCATCGCGCAGGGTGTTGAAGATGTCGTCACGAGTTTGCATGGTCCGGTCTCAAGCTGCCTGTTTTGCAGTGACGAACGCCGCAAGGCTCGCCACGTTGCTGAAGTGATTGCGGGTGTCTTTGGCGTCGGCGTCGATTTTGATGCCGTACTTTTTCTGGATGGCCAGGCCGAGTTCCAGGGCGTCTACCGAATCCAGGCCCAAGCCTTCGCCGAACAGCGTCTGCTCGTCGCCGATGTCTTGTGCGCTGATGTCTTCAAGGCCCAGGGCGTCGATGATCAGTTCTTTGATTTCACGGTGTAGATCGCTCATCTTCGGCGAGCTCCTTAATGTAGTAATGATGCAAATAGTCATTGAGCTTGCGCGAGGCCTGAGGAGCAGGGCCCAGCGAGGCGAAGGCTTGTGGATCTATATCGGCCCCGACACGGAAACTGAAGTGCACACGGCGTTTGGGGATCCGATACCAGGGCTCGGCCTTGGTCAATGTGGTCGGGTTGACCTTGATGATCACCGGGGTGAGGATTTTCGCACCGCGCAGGGCGATTGCCGCAGCCCCCCGATGGAAGGCTGGCGTCTGACCGGGCTGAGTGCGGGTGCCTTCAGGAAAGATGATCAGGGTCTGGCCGCTTTTCAGCGCGTCGGCGGCGGCATCGAGCATGTCCATGCTGCCGTCGTTGCTGATGTATTCGATGCAGCGTAGCGGGCCGCGGGTAAAAGGGTTCTCCCAGAGGCTTTTCTTGACCACGCAGTTGGCGTGGCGCACCAGGCCGATCAGGAACACCACATCAATCAGCGACGGGTGATTGGCGACGATCATTTGCCCCGGCCGACCGAGTTTTTCGGCGCCCTGGATGTCGTAAGTCAGCACGCCGGTACGCGCCATGAATCGCACAAAAAACCAGAACAGGCGGGCGACGGTGTGCCGCGCTCGCCGCCGGTGTGTCCGGGCATCGCCGGGCAGGCAGTTCAGCAGCGGGAAAACCACCAGCCGCAGGCACAGCCCGCCCAACCCGAACAGGGTGAAGCTTGCGGCGGTAGCCAGCAGGCGCCAGTAATAGGCGTCGCGGTTTTTTTCGGTTACAGGTTGCGTTGCCAGGTCCATACACGATTTTTCCAGGCATGTTGGCAGGTTGTTTGCTGGCCGAGCAGGGTACGCAAAAGGTTCAGGGCATGGGGCCATTGGGCTTTGGACAACTCATCCGAGGCGCTGTTCAGGGACAACTGCCAGTCATTTCCGGGAGTGATCAGCAGGCCGACCGCGTAAGGGAACGGCACGTCGTCGATCCAGGTCGAGTAGGCCTTTGGCGGTTGCTCTTCGGTGACGATCAGCAGTACCGCGGGAGCGCCCTCGGAAAGCAAAGCCGCGGCCTCTAGCATGCCGTGTTCAAGGCCATCGCCGGCTGCTGCGAGGGCCGTCATTTCACTGGTTTCGCCGCGCATGATCGACCACAGGCCGATGATCGCGTTGTGCACGGACAGGCTGAATTGAGTCGGCGACAGCGGCTGTTCGGTAGCCAGATCGCTCAAAATATCGAAAGTGCGCGGGGTTTCGCCGTGGCGAGAAATAAAGACCAACGGTAGGTCCTGGCGGCCATCGGCCAAGGGCCAGCCGACGCTGAACGCCATTCGCGCCAGACGACTGAGTCGCCGGCGTTGCATGGCCGGCAGAAACGAGACGTCGGGTGCGGCATCGCTGCTCGCAAGCACGACCGGTTGTCGGCTCCAGGCTTGCCAATCGTCCACGCTTTCGAGCCCAGGAGCCCACGCGCGCCATTGGGCGATGTTGAAATTGATCACTGACATTCATCCCGCCCCTGCGGGCTTCCTTGACGCGGTGAGTCGCAAAACAGGCGAACGTACCTTACGTAGCGCTGAGCGCTGAGTGGTGCGCATTATCCCGTTGCGGCGGGCGTGTAGCAAATGATGGTTACATTTTGCTCAATGAAATGTACCGGTTAGTTCGTGCATGGCTGTCGTTTGGCCATTATCCGCATTTCGGCCGGCGGATCTGCCGGCTCTGTCAGCAAGCGGTGCATGAGTTCACGGATTTTTCCGCGCGAGATTGCACCTGACTGTGTAGTCCCGATGCTGGCGAGGTAGCTAAGCAGCGCCGTGGACTACTACACTCGGTCATTCTTTGATACACGGAGGTTTTGACATGCGGCGCGTGGTGTTCAATCAGAAAGGTGGCGTAGGCAAATCCAGCATTGCCTGCAATCTGGCGGCGGTCAGTGCCAGCGAGGGTTATCGCACTTTATTGGTGGATCTCGATGCCCAGGCAAACTCCACTCAGTACCTGACGGGGCTCACCGGTAATGATATTCCCATGGGTATCGCCGATTTTTTCAAGCAGACCCTGTCTTCCGGGCCTTTCGCCAAGAAAAACCAGGTCGATATCTACGAAACCCCGTTTGATAACCTCCATGTGATTACCGCAACGGCCGAGCTGGCTGACTTGCAGCCCAAGCTTGAGGCCAAACACAAGATCAACAAGCTGCGCAAATTGCTCGAGGAACTGGACGGCGATTACGACCGGATCTACCTCGATACACCGCCAGCGCTGAATTTCTATGCGGTATCTGCATTGATTGCCGCTGATCGTGTGCTGATTCCCTTCGACTGCGATAGCTTCTCGCGTCAGGCGCTGTACGGCCTGTTGGCGGAAATCGAAGAATTGAAGGATGACCATAACGAAGGGCTGGAAGTCGAAGGTATCGTTGTCAACCAGTTCCAGGCTCGCGCCAGTCTGCCCCAGCAAATCCTCGACGAACTGATCGCCGAAGGCCTGCCGGTATTACCGGTGTACCTGTGCAGCTCGGTGCGCATGCGTGAATCCCACCAGGCCAACACACCGCTGATTCACCTCGACCCGCGTCACAAGCTGACGCAGCAATTCGTCGATCTGCACAACCTGCTGGAAAATGCCTGATTGCTACAGGCGGAAGGTACGACGTAACTGGCTGAGCAGTTGGATCGCTGCCTTACAGCTCGCTCGAAATTGGTCGTACCGACCGTAAATTGAATGCAGCTGCAAGTTAATCCAGTATCCATCTGAAGAGGAGCAACGAGGACTTCTGGGCGGACGTCCCGGATTTGGGGGTGATGTCGTAGTACATTGCATGTGTGCCAGGAGAGAGCTTCCTCAGTTTAATGGCATCTACTTGAATCGTTGTTTTATCACCAGACTGAGTGATCAATGCAGTGCTCACAACAGCGTCCGCGTTGGGGCCTCCGCAGTACAAATTTATCCGGTCACCTATGGATTGACCTGGGTAGCGGTGGATTGTCACGGGTATTCTTTGTCTGTTCGATTCAAGGAATTTCTCCGTAATGCTGCCATTCAGTTTTTCGGGTAGTTCTGGCCTGGCAAGAGTCCGTGACGTATCAGGCGTTGATTGAGTCATTTCAGTTCTCCCTTGTAAAAGTCCCGGCACAAGCCGGATTTAGAGGGCGTCGCGGCCATGTGGCAGAACGCTGAACCTGATTCAATCACCTTTTTTTTAGCTCTGATACTGTCACATTTCGCAGCTTGTCAAAGCGTGAAATATGTGCTTTTCGCGTTTCAATCTCGCACTTTCAGCAGGTTTTTCGGCAGCTCACCCGCTAACGCTGCCAGCGAGAGGTCGACCGAAAGTCGAGCCTTTGCCACCCCATGTTCCATGGTTGGATCTCAGTGTCATTGAATTCCCTGACTACGCAACCAGCTCATCAACTGCGGTAACGGAAAGGCCCCGCTCTGACGCGCCACTTCCCGGCCGTTCTTGAACAGGATCAGACTCGGGATTGAACGGATCCCCAGCTGCGCCGACAACTGCTGGTTTGCCTCGCTGTCCAGCTTGGCCAATCGACATTTGCCCGCCAATTGCGCCGCCGCTTGCTCGAACACTGGTGCAAACGACTTGCACGGCCCGCACCAATCCGCCCAAACATCTACCAACAATGGCAGATCGCCTTTGATCTGGCTGGCGTAATCGCTTTGCTTCAACTCAAAGGGTTTGTTCAGCAGGACTTCGGCTTTGCAGCGACCGCATTTTGGATGGTCGTTGAGGCGCTCCGCGGGGATGCGGTTGAGGCCGTTGCAGTGGGGGCAGGGGATGAGGAGTGGGTCGGACATAGTCGTACTCTGAAATGAGTGGGCAATCTTGAACTGATCTGGTGTTGCAAACTGCTTTTATCAAGCCGTGAAAGGCCGGCAGGAGCTACGCGTTTGTCGCAAATCCTCACATTTTCCAAGCGTTCGGTTTGGGATCGGTGGCTACGCTGGAAGCAACGCCACGATCTTCAAGTCTCTTAGTGAGGAGTTCGCTTTGCCTTTAACTTCGTGCTACTTTTGTTGCACTTATCGAGAGATCGATGCCTTTCATTTATCGGATAGGAGTTATCCCATGTCCGTGACTTCCAAAATCCGCCGTCAAGGTGGGGCTGCGGTGATTACCCTCCCGCCAACTTTACTGAAGCTCCTGCACCTGGAAGTAGGGGCACAGTTGGAACTGAATGTGGTCGATGGCGAGTTGATTGCCCGTCCGGTTGTACAGCCTCCTCGCAAGCGCTACAGCCTTGCCGAATTGCTTGAAGGTTCCGAAGAAGTCGCTGAGCTGAATGCTCAGACGGCGTTTGCACGTGAAGGCGATTCAGTCGGCCGGGAGCTAGGTTGATGGTTAGGCGGCAAGCCCCCCAGCGGGGCGATGTCTACTGGATTGACCCGAACCCGGTTGCGGGACGAGAGATGATGAACCGGCATCGGTTTGTGGTGATTACGCCAAGGGAAATCAACTCGTTGGGTGTCAGCATGACAGTGCCCGTGACCAGTGGTGGGAACTTCAGTCGAAACTCCGGATTGGCGGTCATCATCTCCGGCCACGAAACGAACGGTGTAGCGGTTTGCAATCAGGTGCGCAGTTTTGATATTGAGCAGCGAGTTCGGGACGGCTCAGCCAAGTTCATTGAGCGACTTGATGACATCACGATGGCAGACATCATTGCTCGAGTCGTCAGTGCCATCGATCCCATGGATTGATCAATCATCAAGACGAACAACTGATCTCCAGATGCTTGCCCCACTCCGGCGGACGCTCGGCGTAGCTCTCCATCCCCGGTTGCTCCTCGAACGGATTACTCAGCACCGCATGCAGGCGGCGAACTTCTGCATAGTCGCCGCTTTCCGCCGCATCGATGGCTTTCTGCGCCAGGTAGTTACGCAGAATGTAGAGCGGATTCACCGCATGCATCCGTTTGCGGCGTTGTTCCTGATCAACCTCGCCTTCACGTGTCACCCGGGCGATGTAGAGCTCGCCCCAGGCATCGAAACCTTTGATGTCGACGAAGTCATCGCGCAACCGGGCGACGGCCAGTTCCGGTGATTCTTCTCCCAAGCGGCGGAAGAACAGGCTGTAGTCGACGCCACTGTTCTGCATCAGTTGCAGCAGGTGCTCCAGCAGTTTCTGGTCATCGTCTTCGGCCGTGGTGAAACCGAGGCGGCGGCGCATCAGGTCCAGGTAATGGGCCTGGTACAGCGGGAAGTACAGGCCGAGGGTTTCACGCAGGGCTTCGACGCTGATGAACGGCGTCAGGGCCTGAGCGAGGGCGCTGAGGTTCCACTGGCCGATCGGCACCTGGTTGCTGTAGGAGTAACGACCCTGATCATCGGAGTGGTTGCAGATGAAGTGGGCGTCGAAGTCGTCGAGGAAGGCGAACGGGCCGAAGTCGAAGGTAATGCCCAGGATCGACATGTTGTCGGTATTCATCACGCCGTGGCAGAAGCCATAAGCCTGCCATTTGGCGATCAGCTCGGCGTTGCGCTCGACGATTTCGCGAAACATCGCCAGGTACGGTTCCGGCTGTTCCAGGCATTGCGGGAAATGCATGGCCAGCACGTGATCGCCGAGTTCTTTCTGCTTCTCGGGACGTTTGGTGTAGTAGAAATACTCGAAATGCCCGAAACGCACATGGCTCGGCGCCATGCGCAGGACCATGGCCGCGCGTTCCTGCTTCTCGCGCCACACCGGCGTGTCGGAGCCGATCACGCACAGGGCGCGGGTGGTCGGGATGTTCAGGGCATACAGCGCTTCGGAGGCAAGAAATTCGCGGATCGAGGACCGCAGCACCGCCCGCCCATCACCCATGCGCGAAAAGGGCGTCTGGCCGGCACCCTTGAGGTGCAGGTCCCAATGCTCGCCGGCCTCGTTGTAGACCTCGCCCAGCAACAGACCGCGACCATCGCCCAACTGCGGGTTGTAGGAACCGAACTGATGACCTGAATAGACCATCGCCCTCGGGATCGCGTCGGCCCAGAGCTTATGGCCGCTGAACAGTTCGACAAACTCAGGGGTTTCGGCCTCGGCAGGGTCGAGATCGAGCAGCGCCATGGCGGCAGGGCTGGCCACCACCAGGCGCGGATTGTCGATCGGCTCGGGCAGCACATGGGTGGAAAACGTATCGCCCAGGCGGGCGAAACGATTATCGAAGGTCAGTTCGTCGAGGGCTTTCAAGGGCCATCTCCAGCAGAATGTCCGAGCATTCTGCTAGGGATAAGCCGCTTAGTCGAGCTTGGCGGCCGGCGGCTCTTGCACAGGTTTGCCATCGGCCATGGGAACGATGGTCTTGGTTTCCGGCTCGATGGGCACCATTTTGTATTCCTGGCCCTGAAGATTCTTGAGGTAAACCTCCATCTGCCGGAACGAGATGTTGATGTGCTGTTTCTTGAACTCGCGATTGATGAAGCGGTTGACCTCATCGAGCACCGGGTTACGGTCACCGAGGTCACGTACATGCATGCGCAACTCGTGGTCGAGGGTGCTTTCGCCGAAGTTCAGGAAGTACACGTGGGGTTCCGGGTCTTTCAGCACTCGCGGGTTATCGCGTGCGGCCTTGAGCAGCAATTCCTTGACCAGGTCCAGGTCAGAGCCGTAATCGACACCGAGCTTGAGGGTCACTCGGGTGATGGTGTCGGTCAGGGACCAGTTGATCAGTTGTCCAGTAATGAACGTCTTGTTCGGGACAATGATGTCCTTGCGGTCGAAGTCGGTGATCGTCGTGGCGCGGATGCGGATCTTGCTCACCGTACCGGACAGGTTGCCGATGGTGATGGTGTCGCCAATCCGCACCGGACGTTCGAACAGGATCATGATCCCGGAGATGAAGTTGGCGAAGATTTCCTGCATCCCGAAGCCGAGACCTACCGACAGCGCCGCCACCAGCCATTGCAATTTGTCCCAACTCACGCCGAGTGTCGACAGGGTGGAGACGAAACCGATGCCGGCGATCACGTAGGACAGCAAGGTGGTGGTGGCGTACGCACTGCCCTGAGCCAGGTTCAGCTTCGACAGCACCAACACTTCCAGCAACCCCGGCAAGTTGCGCGCGAGGGCGAAGGTGATGCCGATGATGATCAGCGCGCCGAGCATGTCGCCAATGCTGATCGGCACCATGCTCATGTTGGCGCCGGTGCCGCTGGTGTATTCGTAGAGGGTGACGTTATCCAGGTACGAGAACACAGAGATCAGATCGGACCAGACCCAGTACAACGCCGCGATGAAACCGCCCAGCAGTGCCAGGCGGATAAGGCGCAGGGACTGCTCGTTAACCTTCTCGATATCCAGGGTTGGCTCTTCGATCACCGCTTCGCCGTCGCCGGCCTCTTTCGCGGCCTGGCGTTTGGCCAGGGCGCGCTGGTAGGCCAGGCGGCGTGCCGCAACGCTGAGGCCGCGCACGAAGGTGGCCTCGATCACCAGCCAGAACATCAGCAGGTAAAGGGTGTTGATCAATCGGTCACTGAGCTTCAGCGCGGTGTAGTAATAGCCGAAGCACACCGCCACGAACAACGCGACAGGCAGGACGGTGAACAGGATCCCCACGGCCTTGCGGAACAGCGAAGCGTTCTGGTGAGTCGGGCTGCTGATCAGCAGGCGGCTGAGCAGCCAGGCCATCAGCGCATAGCAAGTCAGCACCACCGGCATGCCGAGTACGTCATCGGCCAGGGTCGCGGGTTGCAGCTCGGCGACCGCCACCACCGCGACCAACGCCATGACCACCAGCCCGAGTCGACGGACCCAGCCCTGCAGGAATTCGACCTGGGGTTTTTCCCAGCGGAAATGCAGTTCGGCCACGCCGCCCGGCGCAAGGATCCGGTAAGCGGTGTAGAACACTAGCCAGGCCTGGGCCATTTGCAGCAGCGCCGCGCCCATGTTCGCGTTCTGTCCGCGGGCGTCGATTTGCAAGGCCAGGCCACACAAGGCCAGGCCCAGGGACACCGGCATCGCCAGCAGAATGTTGATCAGGATGGCCTGCGGCGTGTGCCACTGGCTGTCGCGTTTGAAGTGGCCGATGTCCTGGTGAACCTTGCTCAGTCGGGCATACAGGCTTTTGCGTCGCCACAGCAGGGCACCGATCAACAGCGCCAGGGGCAGGAACAGCAGCGGCCGTTGGGTCAGGCCGTCACTTAATTCGCTCAGGCTGGAAGCCCACGGCAGCGTGGTGACCTGACGTTCCAGGCGCTCCGGCACGGCGCGCATCCATTCCAGGTCCAGCGGTTTGTTGCTGGGAATCCAGAACATCTGCTCATCAAGGGTTGCCCGCAGGCTTTGCGCGGTGCTGAGCAGTTGCTTCTGATTGAGTTGCAACGTGATCGATTCGTTGAGCACCGCGCTGAGTTCGCGGTTCAGCCGCTCCAGCAGGTCGGCGCGGGTTGTGGCCAGCTCCAGCAGGCTTTTGCGCAGTTGCGGGGTGACTTGCTCGGGAGGCTGAGTCGATAGCAGGTTGTCGACGTAGGTCGCCGGGTTGCTGAGCAGTTCCCGTTGCTGGCTGACTTCGAATTGATAGAGGCGAATGTCGGCGATCTGGTCGGCCAGGTCACGGTCGAGCCTGAGGCGTGGCAGGGACTGTTTCTGTTTGTAGAGAATCTTGGAGAGCAGCAGGCTGCCCTTGAGCACGTTGATTTGCTCGTCCAGCGCCGAGTCGCTCTGCGTCACGTTGTCCAGTTGCTGCTTGGTCTGCAGATTCTGCTGGGTGACTTCGTTGAGGCGGTCAGTACTTTTGAGCAGGTAGTCAGAAAGCTTGAGGTTGGCCGCGCTTTCGGTCGCCAGCAGGGTACTGCCGCCGGATTTCTGCGCTTCGATGGACTGCTGCGTCACCGTCTCCTGGGACTGGGCCAGGCGCTTCTGGTTGATCAGGGTTTGCAGCTCCTGGATTTCCTGATCGAGGCGATCGGATTTTTCCGAGAGCAAGTCATGCTGGCTGTTGCCCAAGTCCTGCAGTTGATTGTTGCCGGCCAGTTCCTGGCGGCGCAACGGGATCAGGGCATTCAGCGCCGCGAGCTCTGCGTTGAGCAGGTCGCGTTGCTCAGGGGTCAAGATCTTGCCGCCGTCCTTGCCGATCTTGAGGATGTTGTTGATCTGCTGGATGCGCGTCTGGCTGGCAGAAATTTCGGCCTGGGCGCGCTCGGGGCGGGTCTGGGCAGTAATCACCAGACTGTTGGCGTCGGCCAGGGCTTTTTGCAGATCGCTTTGCTGGGTGGAGCGCTCGGTGAGCATTTGCTCCAGTTGCTGAATAGGCTCTTTGGCATAGCGCTGCGGTACTGGCAGCAATTTGGTGGCTTTGAGCTTGGCCAGTTCTCGCTGGTTCTCGATGTTCTGCTTTGGGGCGTTGGCCAGTTGCTGCTTGAGATCGGCCAGCTTCTGCTCGTAATCACGCTTGTTGTTGAGCTGTGTCAGCGTGTTTTGCAGGATGCTCTGCAGGGCTTTCTGATCGGCTTCCGGCAATTTGCGCTCGGCGATCTTGTCCAGGTTCGCCTGCACGGCTTCGCTGGACGGCGGTTCGGCCGCTTGCAATGTACCGACAGAAAGACTCAAGCCCAGCAGGGCCGTAATGATAAACGTGCGCAGGGTTGACATAGAGACCGATCGAAAACGAGACGAAGTGTAGAGTTTAGAGGAACAAGCCCGGACCGGGGCGACTTCCTTCGGGGAATCTGACGCCCACTTTACCTATCTTGTTCCCTTCCATGACCGCGACGGTCCAAATGGTGTTGTTCCACTCCACCTGGTCACCGACTACGGGGGCACCGCCCACTTTCTGGGCAATGAAGTGGCCGAGCGACATGTCCGGATCGATGCCTTCCACTTTCAACCCGTACAGCGCCGCAACCGCCGCCAGCTGGGCGTCTCCTTCGAGTACGAAGTCGCCGAAGAAGCGCAAGTCGAGGCCCCGTTGCGGTGCCTGGCTGAAGAGTTTTCCGAGGGCCGGAAGGTTGTGTTCATGGCCGATGACGCACAGCAAATCGTCGACTTCGAGCACCGTACTACCCGACGGATGGAGCAGTTGCTGGCCACGAAACAGGGCTGCAATGCGGGTGCCTTCGGGCATTTTCAGTTCGCGAAGGGGCGAGCCGATGCACCATTTCTCGGCACCGAGGCGATAAACGAACAGCTCCCACTCACTGGTGACGTGGACTTCCAGGGCGGCGCGGGAGATCGGCGCCGGCTCCGGCGGAACGGTCACTTTCAAAAGCTTCGCCACCCACGGCAGGCTCGTGCCCTGCACCAGCAGCGACACCAACACGATAAAGAAGGCGAGGTTGAAATAGAGTTGAGCGTTGGGCAGGCCGGCCATCAGCGGGAACACCGCCAGAATGATCGGGACCGCGCCGCGTAACCCGACCCAGGAAATGAACGCCTTCTCGCGCCCATGGAACGCCTTGAAGGGCAGCAGGCCGACGATCACCGACAACGGCCGCGCAAACAGAATCATCCACAGCGCCAGGCCCAGAGCGGGCAGGGCAATCGGCAACAGGTCATGGGGCGTTACCAGCAGCCCGAGGACCAGGAACATGCCGATTTGCGCCAGCCAGGCCATGCCATCGAGCATGTGCAAAATACCGTGGCGGCTGCGCACCGGGCGGTTGCCGATGACCAGGCCGCACAGGTAAACCGCCAAAAAGCCGCTGCCGTGCAAGGCGTTGGTCAGGGCAAACACGACCAGTCCGCCAGCAATGACCAGGATCGGATACAGGCCGGTGGCCAAGTGGATACGGTTGACCAGTTGCAGCATGACCCAGCCACCGCCCAGGCCGATGACAGCACCGATACCGAACTCACGCATCAAGTGCCCGAGCAGGCTCCAGTGCAGACCGGTCTGGCCGCTGGCGAGCATGTCGATCAGGGTCACGGTGAGGAACACCGCCATCGGATCGTTGCTGCCGGACTCGATCTCGAGGCTGGCGGTCACCCGTTCGTTCAGGCCTTTGCCGCCGAGCAGCGAGAACACCGCCGCGGCGTCGGTGGAGCCAACGATAGCGCCGATCAGCAGGCCCTGAATCAGGTTCAGGTTGAACAGCCACGCGGCGGCCATGCCGGTCAGCCCGGTGGTGATCAACACCCCGACCGTCGCCAGCGACAGCGCCGGCCATAACGCCACGCGGAAGCTGGAAACCCGGGTGCGCAAGCCACCGTCGAGCAGGATGACGGCCAGCGCGAGGTTGCCGACCAGATAAGCCGTTGGGTAGTTATCGAAAATAATGCCGGCGCCATCGACGCCGGCCGACATGCCCACCGCGAGGATGATCACCAGAATCGGGATACCGAGGCGCGATGAAAGTGAGCTCACCAGAATGCTTGCACCTACCAGCAACGCGCCGATCAAGAACAGGCTGTTGATGGTCGTCGCATTCAAAGGCAGTACTCCAGAAAGCTGAAAGGCGGGCGCAAACTGACCATGCAGTCTGCGTGCCAGCGATTCTAACCTGTTGAAATGTGATGCTGTCAAAAAGCTTTTGCAGCAAGCAGATGACACACGCAGCTCCGGGTGCAATCACTGTGGCGAGGGGATTTATCCCCGTTGGGCTGCGAAGCGGCCCCCTGCGTTCTTTCAGGCATGCCCCGCAAACAGGTCTTGCGACGGCTTCGCCGCCGAACGGGGATAAATCCCCTCGCCACAGATAAATCCCCCCACCACAGATAAATCCCTTAGCCACAGAGTTCGCGGTGCTCTTAGAGGCTAAACCGCCCAACCATGTTGTTCAGGTCCAGCGCCAATCGCGACAGCTCATTGCTCGCAGCACTGGTCTGGTTAGCCCCGGTCGCCGACTGCACCGACAGATCGCGAATGTTCACTAGATTGCGGTCCACCTCACGGGCCACTTGCGCCTGCTCTTCGGCAGCGCTGGCGATCACCAGGTTGCGTTCGTTGATTTCGACGATCGCGCTATTAATAGTGTCCAGCGACATGCCTGCACCACGAGCGATGTTCAACGTCGACTCAGCACGCTCGGTGCTGTTGCGCATCGAATCCACTGCGTGTTCGGTACCGCTCTGGATGCTGCCGATCATGCGTTCGATTTCGCTGGTCGATTGCTGGGTGCGATGCGCCAGGGCACGGACTTCGTCCGCCACCACGGCAAAACCACGACCGGCCTCACCGGCACGGGCGGCTTCGATGGCTGCGTTCAATGCCAGCAAGTTGGTCTGGTCAGCCAGGCCGCGAATCACGTCCAGCACTTTGCCGATGTCACGGGACTCGTTGGCCAGGTCGCCGATCAGGGTGGCGGTGCTCTGCACGTCGGCGCTCATGCGTTCGATGGCGCTGACGGTTTCCTGCACCAGGTCACGGCCATCACCGGCAGAGGTAGTGGCATTTTTCGAGGCTTCGGACGTGCTGACGGCATTGCGCGCGACTTCTTCCACGGCGCTGGTCATTTCGTTGACCGCGGTGGCGGCTTGTTCGATTTCGTTGTTCTGCTGGGTCAGGCCACGGGCGCTTTCGTCGGTGACGCTGTTGAGTTCTTCAGCGGCGGACGCCAGTTGCGTGGCGGACCCGGAAATCCGTTGCAGGGTGTCGCGCAGCTTGTCCTGCATCTTCGACATGGCCAGCAGCAAGCGGCCGGCTTCGTCCTCACCATCGACGGTGATCGGGCGGGTCAGGTTGCCTTCAGCAATTTCTTCGGCAGCGCTCAGGGCGTTGGCGATCGGCTTGGTGATGCTATTGGTCAACAACCAGGCGAACAGCAGGGTCAGGCCGGTCGCGATCACCAGCAGGGTGATCACCAGGTTGAAGGCCGAAGCGTACTGGTCGGCGGCTTGTTGATTGGTGTCGAGGGTCTGCTGAGTGTTGATCTCCAGCAAGCGGTTCAACACGGTGTTCACCGCTTCGGAGTTGGTCAGCAGATCGGTGTTGAGCAGGGTGCGCAGTTCATCCACCTGATTGTTGCGCGACAGGGTCTTCATCCGGTCTTCGATCTGACGGTACTGGCCGAGCAACTGCACGTATTGGTCGTAGGCCGAACGTTCCTGCGGGCTGGTGATCAGTTTTTCGTAAGTCGCCTGAGCGGCGCGAATCTGCTGATTGCGGGTTTCCAGCAGATCCATGGTCTTTTGCTGGACGTCCGGCTCGCGGTTCACCAGCAAACGGTAGGACAACACCCGCAGGCGCAGGGTCAGCTGAGTGAACTCGTCGAGGCTCTTGATGCTCGGCACGCTCATGGAGGCGATGTCTTCACCGGCGCTGCGAATCTTGCTCATCTGGTTCAAGGCAAACACACCCAGAATCAGCATCAGGCCGCCAATCAGGGCAAAACCGAGGAACGCCCGTGGCGCGATATTCATATTACGAAGGGACATGGTGTTTACCGAAAAGAGCGCATCCGTGCGGCGCTGAGACTGACGTATGGATGACTTATCGGTCATACGACTAAAGTCTTGAGCCCCTGCGGGTTTTTGTCGCACAACCGCTGCGGCGACGAAGTGCAGGAACCAGATCCGCCAATCACAGTCTTTAAAGCTCGCGAGGAAGGTCGCCCGCCAGGAAAATCAAGGCCTTGCGCCCCAATAACCCTGGCATCCGTGGTGACTTTTCTTTATCGTACGCGCCCTTTGAAAATGCTTGGAAAATCAAAATGTTGGAAGCATCCCTAAGCCAATTGGAACAGCTGGTCAGCGACCTGGTGCAACAGAACCAGACCCTGCTCGGCACCAACCAAACCCTGAGCGCAGAACTGGCCCAGGCCAAGGATGAAAACGAAAGCCTGCAACTGAGCCTGATGGAGCAGGAAGAGAAACAAGGTGCCACCGCTGCACGCATCCAGGCCCTGGTTGAGCGCGTCAGCGCCGGCCCAGTCAGCGCATGAATCACGGCGCCGCAGGGGTAAAAGTCGTCTCGATCCTGGGGGAGGACTATTCGATCAAGGCGCCGGCCGGGGAAGAACAAACCCTGCTGGACGCCGCGTTAATGCTGAAGGCTGCCCTGGCCGACACCAAAAGGAAGTACCCGACGTTGATCGGTGACCGCTTGCTGGTATTGGCCGCGATGAATCTGTGCTCCCAGCAGATCGAAATGCAGAAGCAGCACAAGCAGGAACTCGACCGTTACCAAGAGCAAGTCAGCGCCACGGTTGAAGTGATCTCCAAGACGATCGGCCAGCAAGGCTGATTGTCATAGTTCAGGGCGCCCTTTGGCCTAGGGCGCTTTCAATCAATTAACGGCCACGGTCAGCGCACACCTGCTTAGCGCCAGCCGATGAAGATTTCCCATTCGCCATTCTCCTTCTTCTTATAAAGAACGCTATTTACGATCATCGTGGTCCCCTCCTTTCTGATGAAGTGGTCACCCACCGCGAGTAGGGGGGCATACTCTTGGTTGCTGATCGATTGCGATGTTTTGTAAGTGACGTCGGAGTCGAATCCAATTTCAACGAAGATACGACTGTCATTTGCTTCTACAAATCGCTTCTTGGTCACTCTGGCACTCATTGGGCCATCGTTCACTATCGCGCCGACTCTGGCGTGCTTGATAAAGAAATCAGCATCTACTGCAACGCTGGGCTGTAGTGGCATCGCATTTTCTTTGTTCATGATTTCACCTTTACATAAGTGGCGAGGGCGCCGGTGCTGTTGATCACTACGCAAAACAGGACTTGGGCAGACCTAACCTAGTCGCAGAACACTGAGTTGTAACCTGTCAAAGTTGACAGGTCGCATCTGATGTGCACGATCATCTCCACCGATCATCAACAAAGAGGTCTGTGTTTTAAAGATGATTTAAGTTGTTTTTGTATACAATCGGCACGGCTGTTGCAGTGTTTCAGCCTCTTATTCTTTGGGGGTGCTCCATGCAGTTCTGGCGACGCAGTATTCAATGGCAGTTGATCCTGAGCATGGGCACCGCCCTGCTGGTCAGTATTCTGATTGTGGTTGGCATTTATACCCTCGTGGTCAATCGCCTCGCCGAGCGCTATCTGGTCGAGCAAGCGCTACCGTCGAGCATCGAAGCGATGCGCAACGACATCGAGCGAATCCTCGTTCAACCCCTCACCGCCGCCAAGGACATCGCCAGCAATAGCATGGTGCGCGACTGGTTGGCCGGGGGTGAAAACAGTGCCCAGACCAACACCTTCGTCACCTATCTGGAAGGCATCCGCGCCGAGCACAAAGCCTTTACCGCGCTGATCGTCGGCACTGCTTCAAACCATTACTTCACGGAAAAAGGCCTGGACCGGACCCTCAGCCGCACCAACCCCAAAGACGCCTGGTTCTATTCGTTTCTCGACAGCAACCAGCCGCGCACCCTCAATATCGACAATGACACCGCGACCGGAGAGTTGGCGCTGTTCATCGACCTCAAGGTCGAGCAGGCCGGCAAAGTCGTGGGCGTTGCCGGGCTTGGCCTGAGCATGAAAGAGCTGTCGGAGCTGATCCACAACTTCAACTTCGGTGAGCGCGGCAAGGTCTATCTCGTACGTTCCGACGGTTTGATCCAGGTTCACCCCGAAGCGCAGTTCAGCGGCAAACGCACGTTGGCCGAACAGATTGGCACCCCGGCAGCGCAAGCCGTCATGGGCCAACAGGCTGCCACCCACAGCAGCTTCGATCGCGATGGCGAAGATTTTCTGGCATTGAGTCTGCCGTTGCGGGACTTGGGCTGGACCCTGGTGGCCGAAGTGCCACAGTCGCAGATCTACGCCGAAGCCCGCCGCGCGATGTGGATGAGCAGCGGCATTGGCCTGGCGGTGGCGCTGATTTGCCTGATGCTGGTGGTGTTGTTGGCCCGTGGATTGGTGCGGCCGATCCGTCAGGTAACAGCGGCGCTGGTAGCCATCGGTAGCGGTGGTGGAGATTTGACCCACAGGTTAGATTCCAGTCGCGCCGATGAACTGGGTGACCTGGCTCGCGGCTTCAATCGGTTCCTGGAAAGCCAGCGCGACATGATCGGCGAAGTGTTGACCACCAGCGAGCGTTTACGAACGGCCGTCGGCCAGGTGGCGCGGGTAGTGGACAACACCGCTGAACGCTCCGGCCGTCAGCAGGAAATGACCGACATGGTCGCCACCGCCGTTCACGAAATGGGCCTGACGGTGCAGGAAATCGCCCAGAACGCCGGCAATGCCGCGGTGGCTTCGCAAACTGCCCGGGATGAGGCGATGCAGGCGCGGGAAGTGGTGGGCGGGTCGATTCGGCATATCGAAAGCATGTCCGATGAAATCGGCCTCGCGGCCAGTGCGGTGGGCGAGTTGGCCCATCAGGTGGCCTCCATCGATCAGGTGCTGGCAGTGATTCGCGGGATTTCCGAGCAGACCAATTTGCTCGCGCTCAACGCGGCCATCGAAGCGGCGCGGGCCGGGGACATGGGGCGTGGGTTTGCGGTCGTGGCGGATGAGGTGCGCACGTTGGCGCGGCGCACGCAATCGTCGACTGATGAGATTCAGCAGATGATTGGCAGCCTCAAGCAAGGCGCGGAGAACGCGGTGTCGTCGATGCATTCCGGGCAAGCGGCGACCGGCACGGGCGTTGAGTCGAGCCAACGCACTGGGGTGTCGTTGACCGCGATTACCGGGCAGGTGGAGCGCATCAGCGACATGAACCATCAGGTGGCGGCGGCGACGGAAGAGCAGTCGGCGGTGACGGAAGAGATCAACCGGAACGTGCAGGGGATTTCTGACCTGGCCCGTGCCACCGCCGGGGAGGTCAGGGCTTGTCGAGAGGATTGTCAGATGTTGCAGCGGTTGGCCGATGATTTGGCGCGGCAGATGGGTAGCTTCAAACTCACTTGACCGATCGTTCCCACGCTCCGCGTGGGAATGCAGCCCGGGACGCTCCGCGTCCCATTGGAACGCGGAGCGTCCCCTGAGGCATTCCCACGCAGAGCGTGGGAACGATCAGTGAGAGGGTGTCAGAACCATTCATCCTGCATCGTCAGGCACACATCATCCCGCGCCTCAAGAATCGCCAGTTCATGGTGGCAACCCGGCACTTCCCACGTCAGGAAATACCGCGCCGCCTGCAGCTTGCCTTTATAGAAGCTCACATCCGCCGCATTCCCTTTGGCCAGCCCTTCCTGCGCGCGAATCGCCTGCTCCAGCCAGCGCCAGCCAATCACCGTGTGCCCGAACACTTTGAGGTACAGCGCCGAGTTCGCCAGGCTGCTATTAACCTTGCCTTGCGCCAAATCCGTCAGCAAACCGATGGTCACCGTTTGCAGGCGCGCCACCAATTTCTCCAGCGGCTCACGCAGCGCGGTTAACGATTCATACGCTTGAGCGCGCTCGGCGGTATCGGCAATCAGGCGGATCAATTGCTTGAGCCCCGCACCACCGTTCTGCGCCAGTTTGCGGCCCAGCAGGTCCAACGATTGAATGCCGTGAGTCCCTTCGTGGATCGGGTTCAGGCGGTTGTCGCGGTAATACTGCTCCACCGGGTATTCGCGGGTGTAGCCATGGCCGCCGAGTATCTGGATCGCCAGTTCGTTGGCCTTCAGGCAAAACTCCGACGGCCAGGATTTGACGATCGGCGTCAGCAAATCCAGCAGTTCGTGGGCCTGTTTGCGCTCGGCTTCAGTCTCAAGGGTTGTGGTGTCGTCAAACAGCCGCGCTGCGTACAGCCCCAGGTCGAACGAACCTTCGACATAGGCTTTCTGAGTCAGCAACATGCGTTTGACGTCGGCGTGCTGAATGATCGCCACCGGAGCGGTGTTCGGGTCCTTGCTGTCCGGCACGCGACCCTGCGGCCGCTCGCGGGCGTATTCCAGGGAATACAGATAACCGGCGTAACCGAGCATCACCGCGCCCATGCCGACGCCGATCCGCGCCTCGTTCATCATCTGGAACATGTAGCTCAAGCCATGATGAGGCTTGCCCACCAGGTAGCCGACACACTCGCCGTTATCGCCGAAGTTCAGCGCGGTGGAGGTGGTGCCGCGCCAGCCCATCTTGTGGAACAGCCCGGCCAGCAACACGTCGTTGCGTTTGCCCAGGCTGCCGTCATCGTTGACCAGAAACTTGGGCACGATGAACAGCGAAATCCCTTTCACACCCGCCGGTGCATCCGGCAACTTGGCCAGCACCATGTGCACGATGTTTTCCGACAACGGGTGATCACCGCCGGAGATGAAGATCTTGTTGCCCTTGAGTCGATACGTGCCGTCAGACGCAGGCTCTGCGCGGGTACGAATATCCGACAGCGACGAGCCGGCATGGGGTTCGGTCAGCGCCATGGTGCCAAAGAAGCGACCATCGATCATCGGTTGCAGGAAGCGTTGTTTTTGCTCCTCGGTGCCGAAACTTTCGATCAGGTTCGCCGCGCCCATGGTCAGGAACGGATAAGAAGTCGACGCCGCGTTGGCCGATTGGAAATGTGCGAAGCAGGCTTGGGACAACAGCGTAGGAAGTTGCATGCCGCCCGCATCGAAACTGCGCGCAGCGTTGAGGAAACCGGCTTCAAGGAAGGCATCCACCGCCGGTTTCACTTCCGGAATCAGAATCGCCTGACCGTCCTCATAGCGCGGCTCATTCTCGTCACCCTTGCGATTGTGCGGGGCGAAGAACTTCTCGGCTATGGTGCGGGCGGTGCCGATGGCGGCGTCGAAGGTCTCGCGGTTGTGCTCGGCGAAACGCTCACGCTGGGTCAGGCCCTCGGCATCAAGGACTTCATACAGCTCGAAAGCCAGATTGCGGGAACTGAGCAACGTCTCGGACATGGCGGCCTACCTTTTTTTGGAATGGACCGAGTCTAGGCGTGGGAATAAAGGCTGAACAGGATGATTGATGAGCGTGATGGTGCGGTGCGGGCACCGCTAATCAAATGTGGGAGCGAGCCTGCTCGCGATAGCGGTATGTCATCCAATACAGATGTCGGATGACATACCGCTATCGCGAGCAGGCTCGCTCCCACAGGGGATATTGCATGCCGGGCGTCCATTGCGGGCGCCCGGTGGTATTGCGGTTTAGCCGATAGTCATCAGACTGGCATTACCACCCGCCGCAGCAGTGTTAACGCTCAACGCCCGCTCGATCACCAGACGCTCCAGCGCGATGTTGGTCTCGCCTTGCGACAAGCCATGAACCCCAACAATCGCGCCGGCACGCTTGGCCACTTGCTGGCAGACCGCACGCAACTGATCGGAATGGCCGTGATGCAGAACCGCATCAAACAGCACTTCGTCCTTGTTCCAGTCGGAAACCAGTTTGATCTTCGCCTGAATGTCCTTCGGCAGACGTGCGAACAACGCCTTGGTCAATTCAGCTTCCGGCCATACCGCCGAACCGCCGACGGCCAATACCGCCGCCAGTTGCGTCAGCAGATCGCCTTCGACTTCCGCCAGGCACAGCACGTGTTCGCGCGGCAGAATGGCGTAGCTGTTGCGTTCGCCGGTCGGGCCCGCCAGAAGACGGGTGATCCCGCTTTGCGATTGCGCCGCGAACTGCACGCACAGGGTGCTCAGCTCGGTGAGCTTGCTGCTGTCGGCCCAGGCTTGCAGGGCCTTCAGCGGTTTGCTCATGGCATCACGCAGACGAACGTCCGGTGCCGCGATGGCATCACCACGAGCGAAGGATTGTTCGATTGCATCGGTAGGACGTGTCGACAACAGACGGTACAGGTACAACGGACCACCGGCTTTCGGACCCGTACCCGACAAGCCTTCGCCACCGAACGGCTGCACGCCGACCACAGCACCGACGATGTTGCGGTTCACGTAGACGTTACCGGCGTTGACGTTGTCGATCACCTTGGCGATGGTCTCGTCGATGCGAGTGTGCACACCCAAGGTCAGGCCGTAACCGGAAGCGTTGATCTGACCGATCAGTTGATCGATGTCTTTGCGCTTGTAGCGAACCACGTGCAGCACCGGACCGAAGATCTCCCGTTGCAGCTCGTCGAAGCTTTCCAGTTCGATCAGCGTCGGCATCACGAAGGTGCCGCGTTTGACTTCTTCGGTGTTGGCGATTGCCACCTGGTACACGCTGCGACCTTTGTCGCGCATGCCCTGGATGTGCTTCTCGATACCGGCCTTGGCTTCGGCGTCGATCACCGGGCCGATGTCCACGGACAGGCGTTCCGGGTTGCCGAGACGGCATTCAGCCATGGCACCTTTGAGCATTTCGATGACACGGTCAGCGGAATCTTCCTGCAAGCACAGCACACGCAGTGCCGAGCAACGTTGACCGGCGCTGTCGAAGGCCGACGACACCACGTCGATCACGACTTGTTCGGTCAGTGCCGAAGAGTCGACGATCATCGCGTTCTGGCCACCGGTTTCGGCGATCAACGGAATCGGACGACCTTGAGCATCCAGGCGACCAGCGACATTGCGTTGCAGCAAACGAGCGACTTCGGTGGAACCGGTGAACATCACGCCTTTAACCCGATCGTCACCGACCAGACGCGCGCCAACGGTTTCTCCACGGCCCGGCAACAGTTGCAGCACGCCTTCCGGAATCCCGGCTTCGAGCAGCAAACGCACGGCTTGAGCAGCCACCAGCGGGGTTTGTTCTGCAGGTTTGGCCAAAACCGGGTTGCCGGCAGCCAGTGCCGCAGCGACTTGGCCGCTGAAGATGGCCAGCGGGAAGTTCCACGGGCTGATGCACACCACTGGGCCCAATGGGCGGTGGGCGTCGTTGGTGAAATCGTTGCGGGCCTGCACCGCGTAGTAACGCAGGAAGTCCACGGCTTCACGCACTTCGGCGATGGCGTTGGCGAAGGTCTTGCCCGCTTCGCGAGCCAGCAGGCCCATCAGCGGCTGGATTTCGCCTTCCATCAAATCAGCGGCACGTTCCAGAATCGCGGCGCGCTCGGCGGGCGGAGTGGCCTGCCAGATCGGTGCAGCGTTCAGGGCGCACTGGATCGCGTTATCGACGTCTTCGACAGTTGCTTCCTGTACGTGGCCAACGATGTCGCGCAGATCCGACGGGTTCAGCACCGGAGCCGGGGTTTCAGTGCTGGAGGCGCAACCGAGCATCGGCGCGGCTTTCCAGTTGTTATGAGCGGTTGCCAGCAGTGCGCAGGACAGCGAAGCCAGACGATGTTCGTTGGCCATGTCGATGCCGCTGGAGTTGGCGCGCTCGGCACCATAAAGATCACGCGGCAGCGGGATACGCGGGTGCGGCAGGCCGAAGCCGCCTTCCAGCGTCGCCATCTGCTCAATGCTGGCCACTGGATCGGCCACCAGCTCCTGAATCGAAATAGATTGGTCGGCGATACGGTTAACGAACGAAGTGTTCGCACCGTTTTCCAGCAGACGACGCACCAGGTACGCCAGCAGTGTTTCGTGAGTACCGACCGGTGCGTACACGCGGCACGGACGGTTCAGCTTGCCTTCGGAAACTTTGCCTACAACCTGTTCGTACAGCGGTTCACCCATGCCGTGCAGGCACTGGAACTCGTACTGACCGGGGTAATAGTTCTGACCGGCGATGTGGTAAATGGCCGACAGGGTGTGGGCGTTGTGCGTGGCGAATTGCGGGTAGATGACTTCCGGCACCGACAGCAGCTTGCGTGCGCAAGCGATGTAGGAAACGTCGGTGTACACCTTGCGGGTGTAGACCGGATAGCCTTCCAGGCCTTCGACCTGGGCGCGCTTGATCTCGCTGTCCCAGTACGCGCCTTTTACCAGACGGATCATCAGGCGATGACGGCTGCGACGAGCCAGGTCGATCACGTAGTCGATCACGTACGGGCAACGCTTTTGATAAGCCTGGATCACGAAACCGATGCCGTTCCAGCCGGTCAGTTGCGGCTCGAAGCACAGGCGCTCCAGCAGATCCAGCGACAGCTCGAGGCGGTCGGCTTCTTCGGCGTCGATGTTCAGGCCGATGTCGTATTGCTTGGCCAGCAGGGTCAGCGACAGCAGGCGTGGGTACAACTCGTCCATCACGCGCTCGTACTGCGCACGGCTGTAACGCGGGTGCAGTGCCGACAGCTTGATGGAAATGCCCGGACCTTCATAAATCCCACGGCCGTGGGACGCTTTGCCGATCGAGTGGATGGCTTGTTCGTACGAGGCCAGGTATTTCTGGGCATCGTGCTCGGTGAGTGCGGCTTCACCCAGCATGTCGTAGGAATAACGGAAGCCTTTGGCTTCGAACTTGCTGGCGTTGGCCAGGGCTTCGGCGATGGTTTCGCCGGTGACGAACTGCTCGCCCATCAGGCGCATGGCCATGTCGACGCCCTTGCGGATCATCGGCTCGCCGCTCTTGCCGATGATGCGGCTCAAGGATGAAGTCAGGCCGGCTTCGTTGTGGGTGGCGACCAGTTTGCCGGTCAGCAGCAAGCCCCACGTGGCGGCGTTGACGAACAACGACGGGCTGTTGCCCAAGTGCGGGTGCCAGTTGCCGGTGCTGATCTTGTCGCGGATCAGTGCGTCGCGGGTGCCTTTGTCCGGGATGCGCAGCAGCGCTTCGGCCAGGCACATCAGTGCCACGCCTTCCTGGGACGACAGGGAAAATTCCTGCAGCAGGCCCTGAACAATCCCGGCACGGCCGCCGGCGCTCTTCTGATTGCGCAGTTTTTCGGCAATCGAGGCGGCGAGCTTGTTGGTGGCTTCGGCCATGGCGATCGGCAGGCGAGCCTGCTCGATCAGCATCGGCACCACTTCCGGCTCAGGGCGACGGTAAGCGGCGGTGATCGAAGCGCGCAGGACCGATTGCGGCAGGATGCTTTCGGCGAACTCGAGGAAGCATTGGTGCGCGTGGTCAGCGTGGACTTCGCCGGCGTCGTCAGCGTCTTTGCTGATCAAACCGCTCAGCTCGGTCAGGGTTGCACCACCCTCGAGTTTTTCCAGGTAATTGAAAATTGCCTGCTTGATCAGCCAGTGCGGCGTGCGATCAATCGAGGTCGCGGCGGCCTTGAGGCGCTCGCGGGTCGGGTCGTCAAGTTTGACCCCAAGGGTGGTGGTAGCCATATTTTTATCCTCATGTTTGCCACGACCGCGTGGCATCAGCTGGCGGCAAGATTAGCCGTGCAACCGTCGAGGTGCAACCGGGTGCAACCCTTTTTTTGTCGGAATAATACGCAGCTCGTCAGGAAATAAATTCCGGTACGGGCGTACCGCTCCTGCTTGGTGCTTTTGCTTCTAGTAAACCGCCAAGACTGCGCTAAAAGGGAGCAAAAACAGGGCTTTTTCAGGTAAATCCGATTAGGTGCAACTTATTCTCGCGAAACTGGTTGCACCTTATTTGCTTTGTTGAATAGCATTCGCGCCCAAGGTGCAACCGGTCACAAAAGACAGGTGCACCGGCTGATGGCTTTCCTGGGGAAACATCAGTCCTAAATGCGCGGGTCCCGAAGTCGTCTGAACAAACGTTGTCGTTTGTCGGCGGTTTCACACTCTGCCGCTACATAAAAACAAAGCCAGGGCATCACTTAATGAGCGTAAGCAATCCAACACTGATCACGTTCGTGATCTACATCGCAGCAATGGTGCTGATCGGCTTCATGGCCTATCGCTCCACCAACAACCTTTCTGACTACATTCTGGGCGGTCGCAGCCTGGGCAGCGTTGTGACTGCATTGTCCGCCGGCGCCTCCGACATGAGCGGCTGGTTGTTGATGGGCCTGCCGGGCGCTATCTACATGTCCGGTCTGTCCGAAAGCTGGATCGCCATCGGTCTGATCATCGGTGCTTACCTGAACTGGCTGTTCGTCGCCGGCCGTCTGCGCGTGCAGACCGAGCACAACGGTGATGCGCTGACCCTGCCGGATTACTTCTCCAGCCGTTTCGAAGACAAAAGCGGCCTGCTGCGGATCATCTCCGCGGTCGTGATCCTGGTGTTCTTCACCATCTACTGCGCTTCCGGCATCGTGGCTGGCGCCCGTCTGTTTGAAAGCACCTTCGGCATGTCCTACGAGACTGCACTGTGGGCCGGTGCTGCGGCGACGATTGCCTACACCTTCGTCGGCGGTTTCCTGGCCGTGAGCTGGACTGACACCGTACAAGCCACCCTGATGATCTTCGCCCTGTTGCTGACGCCGATCATCGTGCTGCTGGCCACCGGCGGCATCGACACCACGTTCCTGGCCATCGAAGCGCAAGACCCAAGCAACTTCGACATGCTGAAAAACACCACCTTCATCGGCATCATCTCGTTGATGGGCTGGGGCCTGGGCTACTTCGGCCAGCCGCACATCCTGGCGCGTTTCATGGCGGCGGATTCGGTCAAGTCGATCGCTAACGCTCGCCGTATCTCCATGACCTGGATGATCCTGTGCCTGGGCGGCACCGTGGCTGTAGGCTTCTTCGGTATTGCCTACTTCTCGGCAAACCCTGCCGTGGCCATGCCAGTGAGCGAAAACCACGAACGTGTGTTCATCGAACTGGCCAAGATCCTGTTCAACCCATGGGTTGCCGGTGTACTGCTGTCGGCCATTCTGGCTGCTGTGATGAGCACCTTGAGCTGCCAATTGCTGGTGTGCTCGAGCGCCCTGACCGAAGACTTCTACAAAACCTTCCTGCGTAAAACCGCTTCCCAGGTCGAGTTGGTCTGGGTCGGCCGTGCCATGGTGCTGCTGGTTGCCTTGATCGCTATCGCTCTGGCCGCTAACCCGGAAAACCGCGTTTTGGGTCTGGTCAGCTACGCCTGGGCTGGTTTCGGTGCTGCTTTCGGTCCGGTTGTCCTGATCTCCGTGATCTGGAAAGACATGACCCGCAACGGCGCACTGGCCGGCATCCTGGTCGGCGCGATCACCGTGATCGTGTGGAAACACTTCGAACTGCTGGGCCTGTACGAAATCATCCCGGGCTTCATCTTCGCCAGCCTGGCGATCTACTTCGTCAGCAAATCGGGCGAGCCTACTAAAGGCATGCTTCAGCGCTTCGCCGCCGCCGAGGCAGATTTCCGCCTGAACAAGTGATCGGGATGAGCTGATGCTCTGACCTTTCGCCGAACATGAAAACGGCCCGCTTCCTGATGGAGGCGGGCCGTTTTTTTTGGGTTGGCGCAGCTATCAATGCATCGAAGTTCCACTGTGGGAGCGAGCCTGCTCGCGATGGCGTCGGGTCAGTCGACATCAATGTTGAATGATCAACCGCCATCGCGAGCAGGCTCGCTCCCACAGGGGATGATGGTGCTTCTGAGGGGAATGTATGTAGTTCCCTGTCCTGTTTTTTGAAGGAAAAATCTCTAAAAAAGTAGGGCAAATCTGATTTTCCTGCCCCTCCATCAACACCCCTTGTCGCTCATGCAGAATCGCCCGCCTTCATTCTGCTGAGACACATCGGATGTTCGCTCCTGCCAATCAACCGCGCTTCACGTTGACGATCGACGGCGTCCAGAATGAGCTCAAGGTGCTTGAGTTCACAGGTACGGAAGCCATCAGCCAGCCCTACCGTTTTGACCTGGAACTGGTCAGCGAACGGCCGGACATCGAACTCGAAAGCCTCCTGCATCGTCAGGCATTTCTGAGTTTTGATGCGCAGGGTTCCGGCATTCATGGTCAGATTTTTCGCGTTGGCCAAAGCGATTCCGGGCAACGTCTGACGGGCTACCAAATCAGCCTCGTGCCGCGTCTGGCCTACCTCGGTCAGCGCATCAATCAGCGGATCTTCCAGCACAAAAGCGTGCCGGCGATCGTCGCGCAAATTCTCAAAGACCACGGCATCCAGCGCGATGCCTTCGAGTTCCGGCTCGGCAGCGACTACCCTGCGCGCGAGTACTGCGTGCAATACGCCGAAAGCGATCTGGCGTTCATCCAGCGGCTGTGTGCCGAGCTCGGCATTCACTACCACTTTCAGCACAGCCCCGACGGGCACCTGTTGGTGTTTGGCGATGACCAGACGGTTTTCCCTCGTCTTCCTGAACCGACGCTCTACCTGCCAGGCAGCGGAATGGCGGCGGATGCGCCGGCCATCAAACGTTTCAACGTGCGCCTGGAAACCCGGACGACAGCGGTAACCCGTCGCGACTACGACTTCAAAAAACCTCGCCTGCAACTTGAAAGCCGCCTCGACAGTGAGCTGCGACCGGTGCTCGAGGATTACCACTTCCCGGGCCAATTCACCGACCGCGAACACGGCAAGCATCTGGCCCAACGAGCCCTCGAACGCCACAACGCCGACTTCCGTCAGGCCGAAGGTCGTGGTGACGAATCGGCTTTGGTCAGCGGGCATTTCCTACACCTGGCCGAGCATCCGCGTCAGGCATGGAATGACCTGTGGTTGATCACCGAAATCGAACACCGTGGCCGCCAGCCGCAAGTGCTGGAAGAGTCGGTTACCAGCGACGGCCCGGATGATTTCCAGGGCTATCGCAATACCTTTCTGGCAACACCGTGGGACGTTTCGTTTCGCCCTCCACTTGGGCCAGAAAAACCACGCATGCTCGGCTATCAACCTGCCGTGGTCACCGGCCCGACCGACAGTGAAATCCATTGCGACGAGTTCGGTCGGGTCAAGGTTCAGCTGGCTTGGGACCGTGACGGTCAGCTCGATGAACACTCCAGTTGCTGGCTGCGCGTCGCCACCGGCTGGGCGCACGACCGTTATGGCAGCGTGATGATCCCGCGGGTCGGTATGGAAGTGCTGGTGGGATTCGTCGACGCCGATGCCGACAAACCGCTGGTGATGGGTTGCCTGCCCAACGCCGCAACCCCGGTGCCGCTTGATCTGCCCGCCGACAAAACCCGCAGCATTTTCCGCAGCCAGAGCAGTCCCGGTGGCGGCGGTTACAACGAATTGCGCATCGAGGATCGCAAGGGCGCCGAGGAAATCTACCTGCGCGCCCAGCGAAACTGGACTCAGCACGTACTGAATGATCAACAGGTGCAGGTCGATAACACCCGCAGCATCGTCGTCACCGGCACCGCTCGCCATGAGCTGAAAGCCGACGAGCAGCGCATCACCCATGGCCAGCGCCAGACCGAAGTGAAGCTGGATGATCACCTGGTGGTGGTCGGTGACCGACACATTCGGGTGACCAGCCAGGCGCTGAATGCCAGTCAGCAATTCCATGTCAGCGCCGGTCAGCAAGTGGTCATCGACGGCGGGGCCAGCGCGACGATTCAGGCGGGCGGGCAGTGGATCAACATCGGTCCCGGCGGGATTTTCAGCAGCGTGCCAATTCAGGTCGGTGGCGGGTTGATGCCGTCGATGGCCGCTGCGCCCGTGTCGCCGGATACGCCATTGAAACTCGTCGCCGCCCCGGCCGCTCTGCTGAGCGCCGCACAGATCATGAGCCTGCAAAGCGATGCGCCATTCTGCGAAGAATGCGAGCGCTGCAAGGATGGTGTCTGTGCAGCCTGATCACTTGTCACCTCTCGACTGGCTGGATCGCCAACCACTCAAACCTTCCGAGCGGTTGTTCGCGGTTTTCAGCAGTGCGAGCGCCGCTGAACCGTTTAAAGCCTGGCAGCGTTCGATCTCCGCTCAAGCACCCAGTCCGATCTGGGCTGACACCGCTTACGCCGAGTGGGAACCGGTAATGCCCTATGTCGGAATCGTCGCTGCTGGCAGTGAGTTTTTGGAATGGGTTGCCAATACCGAGTCTCGTGATTGGGGTTGGCTGGCGGTTTCTTCTGCCCCTCAGGAGGTGTTGGTCGAGCATCTTCGCAGCCTCACTCAAGTCCTTTTGCCCAACGGTAACGCGGTGTTTTTCCGCTTTTGGGACGGGCGTTATTTGCTGTCGATTCTTCGGTCTGCCGAGGTTGACGCTACGCAGCTGCTGCCGGTGATCGGGCGTTGTTTGATCAATGGCCAATCGGTCGAAATTGGTGGTAGTGCGCTGAAAGCTTCTCGTGTTTTTCCATGGTGGGAAGTTTCCGAATCGCTGCTCAAACACCTCGCAGAAGAGTCCGCAACAACCCGCATCAGCAACTTGCTGAAGTGGTTGAGCGAGGAACGTCCTGATCTTTTTGAGGCGTTTTCCGAAAGCGTTTTGCGCCACAAGGTCGCGATCTTTCTTGAAACACCGGACCTGCCTCAGGCACCCAAAACAGCCTTGGTGGACTACCTGATGGCGGAGCTGAACTGATGGACCAGATCGTACGGATCGAGCAGGAGCTCGACAGTTTCCCAAACACCCTTTCTCTTTATCGCGAACAGTTAAAGCACTGGTTCAATCGGACGGCGGACAAGGCCAGTCACGCGGCTGATTTGCCTTCGCTAATGGGCATGGAACGGATCATTCGATTCGGCAGCACCAGCACCGCGGTGAGCAGTGGCGACGACGATTTTCTCTCCTCCGTCGTGCAATGCCCAAAGGGTGGAACGCTAGAGATAGAGAGCAAGTTTGAATCGGTTTATGACATCCCTGTGGGGAATATTCAGGTCGATGTGATTGCCAGTGAGGGCGGCGAGAAGACGCTGGTCACACTCGATAAAAACGGCAAGGGAACGTTCACCGGTACACCCGGCAAGTTCTACCGCGTTCATGTTCACCACGAAGTCACGCCGCAGCAAGTTGAAGATCTTTTCTCTTCCTACAACGGCCTGACGAAAGAACTTGAAAAATGGCTGCGTGATGAATGGAAGACATTCAAGCCGAAGTGGTCGGAATCTTCTGCGGTTGCTGTAGGCAATGGAATGCTCGCGGGAAGTTGGGCGGCAATCGAGGGCGTGTGGGACGGCATCGGCCTGCTTTCGGAGATCCTCAAGGATCCCGGGAAGTTTGGTGAGCGGTTGGGCGAGAGCGCCGCAGAGCTGAAGAAACTCGCGCAAACCGCTCCCGATGTCATGGAAAAAGCCCAACTGCTGGCCAGTGACGAAGCGGCGCTGTGCCTGCTGTTGCGCACCGCCAGCCTCTGGTTGGACATGCTGCCGCCCGGCGAGATTGCCGGTAAAACTGCCGAAGCCGTGTCGACGGTAATAGTGCAGTTGCTCATCGACATTCTGATCGGGGTTGTCCTGACTTTCGCCGGTGCCGGTGCGGGCATTGCCTATCTGGGGATGCGCCTTGCGAACTATGGCGCGCGGATCGTTGACGCTGTTCAGGGCTTCGTCAAAGCGATTTTCAGCATCATCAACAGCTTCACTACCTACGTCGACCGCTACAAAAAAGTCGCCGCACGCGGTGTTGCTGCGGGTATGAAAAAAGGGCGCATGCAACTGCGCTGGGATGCCAAGCGCAACACCACGCTGAAAAAAGACGAACACCACGACGACGCCCCGAATTAGGCGAAAAACCCCAACGGCGACAGCGCCGATTCCGTTGATAAAACCGCCACCAACAAATGTCCGGTGTCGATGGTCACCGGCGAAGAACTGCTGACCCTCACCGACGGCTTGCTGGACGGCATCCTGCCGTTCGACTTCACCCGGCTCTATCGCACCAGTGCCGCTGAAATCGATGACGGCCTCGGCTTCGGCTGGAGCCATTCGCTGTCTCATCGACTGGAAATCGATGGCGACACCGTCATCTGGATCGACCACGAAAACCGGCGCACCACCTTCCCGTTGCCAACCAGCGAACGCCCGGCGATCCACAACAGCCTGTCGCGGGCGGCAATTTATCTGGGCGATGAACCCGAAGAACTGATCCTTGCCCAGGCGGGTGACGACGCACGGTTCTATCACTTTCATAACGGTCGGCTGACGACCATCAGCGACGCTTATGACAACCGCCTGCGCATCACCCGCGACCGGCAAGACCGCATCAAACGCCTCGACAACGGCGCTGGCCGCGCCTTGCGATTGCGCTATGACCGCAGCCATTTGGTCGCCGTCGACTATCAGGTTTTTGTCCCGGCCCAAACCCTCGACGAGGCTTGGCACACCGAGCAGACGTTGGTCAGTTACAGCTACGACGAACGCGATCAACTGATCGAAGCCACCAACGCCGCTGGCGAAAGCGAGCGCTACGACTACGACGATCAGCACGTCATCCTGCAACGGCAGTTGGCCGGTGGGGCGAGTTTCTTCTGGGAGTGGGAACGGTCCGGCAAGGCCGCCCGATGCATCCGCCACTGGGCGTCGTTTGCGCAGATGGACGCGCGTTACGTCTGGGATGACGAGGGCAGTGTCACCGTTCAGAACATCGATGGCAGCGAAGAGGTTTACGTCCACGACGACCGGGCGCGGCTGGTGCGCAAGGTCGAACTGGACGGTGGCGAGCACCTCAAGGCCTACGACGACAACGGTCGGTTGCTGGCCGAGCAGGACCCGCTCGGCGCCGTCACCGAATACCGTTACGACGAAGTCGGACGCCTTATCGCGCTGATTCCGCCGGACGACGAACCGACGGCCTACGAGTATCGCAACGGTTTCCTGCACGCACGGTATCGCGGCCAAGCGGTGTGGAAATATCAGCGCAATGCCCAGGGCGACATCACCGAAGCGACCGACCCCCACGGTCAGGTCACCCACTATCACTACGATGACAAAGGGCAACTGCTGTCGATCCGCTACCCGGACACCAGTCGGCATGTGTTCGTCTGGAACGCCCTGGGGCAACTGCTCGAAGAAACCTTACCGGACGGCGGTCAGCGGCGGTTTTCCTACGATGTATTGGGGCGGCAGATTACCCGTCAGGACGAACACGGCGCCGTCACCCAGTACCAATGGGATGCCGTCGGTCGACTGATCCAGACCACGCTTCCTACCGGCGCCAGCCGCGCGTTCAGCTACAACGCCTACGGCAAGATCACCGCCGAACGCGATGAACTGGGTCGCGTCACCCGTTACGAATACGTCGACGACCTGCACCTGGTCAGCCGCCGCCTCAATCCCGACGGCACCCAGCTGCAATACCGCTACGACAACGCCCAGCTGTTACTCACGGAAATCGAAAACGAATCCGGCGAAAAATATCGCCTGGACTACACGCCCAACGGCTTGATCCGACAGGAAACCGGATTCGACGGCCAACGCACGGCGTACACCTACGACCTCAATGGCCAGCTGCTGGAGAAAACCGAGTTCGGCGAGGACGGCTCGCAGCTGATGACCGCTTACGAGCGGGACTCGGCCGGGCGCCTGCGGGTCAAAACCCTGCCCGACGGCATCCAGGTTGAATACCGCTACGACAGCCTCGGCCGGTTGGTCAGCGTCGACGACGGCCACGACCACCCGCTGGAGTTCGAATACGACCCGCAGGATCGGCTGATCACCGAGCATCAGGGCTGGGGCACCTTGCGCTACGGCTACGACGCCTGCGGCCAGCTCAATCGCTTGCGCCTGCCGGACGGCAGCAAACTCGATTACCACCACGCCAAGGGCGGCGCGCTGACGGCGATCGACCTCAACGGCGCGCGGCTCACCACTCACCAATTCGCCTTCGGCCGCGAACAGCAACGCCAGCAGGGGCAACTGCTCAGCGAATATGCCTACGACGATCAGGGCCGATTGAAGGCCCACGCTGTCAGTCAACAGCACCAACCGCTGTATCGCCGCGACTATGCCTACAGCCCCAACGGCAATCTCGACAGCATCGCCGACACCCGTCACGGCCAACGCAACTACATCTACGACCCGCTCAACCGCCTGACCCGCGTCCGCCACACCCGCGATCAACAACCGGAAAGCTTCGCCCACGACCCGGCGGGCAACCTGCTGATGCAGGATCGTCCAGGCCCGACCACCGTCAAAGGCAACCGCCTGCTGATGCAAGGCGACCGCCACTACGACTACGACGCCTTTGGCAACCTGATCCGCGAGCGCCGCGGCACCGCGCAAAAACTCGTCACCGAATACCGCTACGACTGCCAGCACCGCCTCATCGGCGTCACGACCCCGGACGGCCACAGCGCCAGCTACCGCTACGACGCCTTCGGCCGCCGTATCAGCAAAACCGTCGACGGCAAAACCACCGAGTTCTTCTGGCAAGGCGACCACCTCATCGCCGAAAGCAGCCGCGAGCATTACCGCAGCTACCTCTACGAACCCGGCAGCTTCCGCCCACTGGCCATTCTCGACGGCAAAGGCCCGCGCAAGGCCTGCCCGTTTTACTACCAGCTCGATCACCTCGGTACGCCGCAAGAACTCACGGATTACAGCGGCGAAATCGTCTGGTCGGCGAAGTACAACGCCTACGGCAAGGTCACTCGCCTCGCGTTCGGTGGGGGAGAGCAGCTCGAGCAACCGTTGCGGTTTCAGGGGCAGTACTTCGACGCTGAGAGTGGTCTGCATTACAACCGGCATCGCTACTACAATCCGGATATTGGTCGGTACCTGACGCCAGATCCGATCAAGTTGGCGGGCGGGCTGAACCAGTACCAGTACACGCCGAATCCGACGGGGTGGGTTGATCCGTTGGGGTTGAGCGGGAATTGCCCGCCACCGAATAAGCCTGGGTGTAAGGCGCCGGATGATACGACTGGCGCTAGGATGGATGAGGGTGAGCCGGCGCTGCCTAACGCGCGCACTCACTTTCCTGAAGATCCAAACGAGCTTACAGAAGCGTTAGGGGTCCAGCCCAAAGTTTCAAAAACACAACATGGAAGTCTGAGAATGGTGTGGCGACCTAATTCGGATACAATTATTAGATTTGAAAGTCATCCTGGAGATGTCGGGAAATTTAACGCGAGACACCATGGTGAGCACTATCATTTGGAACTAAAACCCAGTCACTTAAGTTGGAGTCAGGCGGATAAGAAGAAGGCTGTGGTGAAAGTAAAGCCTGACGGATATAAGCTCGGCCATGGAACTGGCTTCATTGCGGGTGAAAAACACCCAGGTACTTCAAAATGACGGAATTTCCAGTTTCAGACGGCACCATTGAAAAGATAATGTGTGAGCGTGAGCGCATTTTTTTAGAGTTTTTGGATTGGCGGGAAGAGCGTTGGATAATTACTTTTGAAAATGTTCTAGGTTTCAAGTCTGTTGGCGCGGTAGGGGTGGAGGTGTCTGAAATGCTTGTGAGAGATGTCACTTCCTTGTCCCAGGAGTTGATTTTAATTGATCCTTCGGACGTAGGGATTAATTACTGCTTTACTAGTGCTCGCGATTGCAATGTTATTCTGACAATAGTAGCTAGCGGATACACTGCTGAGAAATATTCATGAGGCCTATTCGAGAGAGTAAATAAGTCCGTCCCCTTTTTAGCAGTGAATATGTGAATCTTGGAGAAGTAGAGAGGGTTTCTGGCTCTATGTCAAATCTCTACTTTAAGTGTAAAGTTAATTGGTAGTGTTGAGCTATTGATTTTGATGAGTTGTCAATAAAGGGGGGCGGATTTATTTTTTATGCCGGTTTCGAAGGTATTGTTAGTAAGAGCAATAAATCCTTCCTCTTTTTGCTTTTTAGTATTTTATTTTGTTCCGTTATGGTCGGTTTTTGAAAAATGGCGTTATTAATATCTATTAAAAAATGGATTTCTATGCTGCGAGCTACGTATAAGAATCGGGCGGAGAGCTCGGATTCTGCTGTTCAGCAAAAATCCACTAGCTGCGAACTTCATGGTGAAAGCAAGAGGTGGAGAGCCGTTCCAAGCTCTAGGTTTATAAGCTATAGAGCACAGCTGAATGCTTATAATGAAGCGATGACAAGGGAGACTAGAAAAATGTCTCGTTTTACTGGGGAGGATAGAAAAGGAAATTTGGTAGTAAGAATGGAGGCTGAAAATGTAGGTCAGGGATATGAGCCTAATCCTTTAGATCCAGAAAATCCGCGTTTTATTCCTCAGATGAATGCCTTTGAGATGAAATTCGACTTTGAGACATTGCAGCCTATAGCGCTTTATCCTATAGAGAAAATCTAATGCTGATGCATCCGTATCTGAATGTTCAATATAATCCAAGCGTAGAGCACTTTCTTGGTGGGTTCGATATATATGATCGCGAGGAGAGTCTTGGGGTTGAATTGTCGGCGTACGATCCTGAGTGTCCTTCAGATAGAGAATTTTTAATATCCCGGTTTATTGTCAAGCGCTTCGCTGCGTTGAGTTATCGACACAAGTTTGTTTTGTTTTTTGTGTTGAGAGAGGCTCTTGATGGTGACTCAAGTGTGTTTGCTGAAATTTTGGAGCATGATTCGAGGTCTCATTCCTCGCTTCCTCTTGGGTGGAATGAAATGAAAGATCCAAAAGCGTTTTTTGAGGATGTGTACGTCAAATTGTCCGAAGCGTGGGTTGATGATCTGTATAAAGCGAGTCAGGAGGACTTTTCAACTTGGTGAAGGCTAGTACTTAAACTAAGGCTCAGGATGCAGAATAATGAGTGCTAGATTTTCCGCGTTATTCCAATTCCTTGCTCAACAAATAAATCCGTACCATTTATGTTGATGAGTGATATTTGACGGACTGCTGCTTTGAAGATAGTGAAATCTACTCGATTTGATGATGTCGACTACGATGTTGGATATGCGTACCGCGGTTATAACTACGACATACAGAACGAAGAGGATGTGTTTCTGATCAGACTTTACGATGACGGACCCGGACAGGCAATGGTAGTAAGTCCGACTACGATGTCTAAAAACGGTAACCTTAGAAAGCTTGTTGAGTTCTTACAGGCCGAGTTAGGAGTTTCCAAGATTTGTCTCTACAAGGGCGATTTTGGGAGCTACACCGAGATCGATCTTGATAGCTTGGCATTCTGCTCCGTCTGAAGTCGGCGGTAAGAGAGTGGCAGGCGTTTTTACACACTCTGGGCCGAATTCTGTCGCTACTGAGCGGCAGCTATAGGTGGTGGATTCACAGGCGGCGAAATCAAGCCCAGCTTCAGTGAAGCCTTTTGCCACGTTTGCTTTTTTGAGCGAAATTTCTGGGCAAGATCGTCGGAAGTTTCCTTCAAACCATATCGGTTTCCATGAACTGGTGCGAAGTGAGATCCATGGATAGTCTTTGGCTGTCGCTGCAAATGCAGTGGCAGGGTGTAGGAACCCTTGGAAATTCACCGCGCGTCAGCGCTGTCGTTTGATTGCGGCACTTTATTCGTGTCCGTAAGATCGTTCGCGGCGGCTGTGCGTGGGACACGCTTCGGCGTGGCTGAGTTTGGTGGATCCTCAGTTTCCTACTCCCGCGCACGGCTGCCACCCAAGCCCGTAGGAAAGGCCGTTGGTAGCTTGAATTTATCCACCAAGGTCTCAAAAAATGAAAACACTTCACCCCGATCCACCCTACGTAAAACCAACCCCCCATCCCCAAAGCCGTTTCATGGCGCTCACCAGCAATTGCGACGACATGCCGACCCTGTTCGTCGACACCCAAGCGCCGCTGGATGTTTTGTATGACGCGGCCAACTACCGAATTCGGGCCGTCACCCAAGTGATGGAGAACTTGTCCATGCGCGGTTCGATCGAGTGTCAGTCCTTCATTCTTAGTGATTTTGCTTTGCTCTGTGCCATTCCGTTGCGGGATGGGTGTGATGTGCTGGATGTGTTAGGGCGACGATTGAAGGCTCGGTCTTCGGAGTAGGGCTGCTGAAAGATCGTTCCCACGCTCTGCGTGGGAATGCAGCCCGTGACGCTCTGCGTCACATCGGTGTCAGGCCCGAATCGGCAGTGTGGCTGGAACGCAGAGCGGCGCGTTAAAAGCGTTTCCTGAAAACAAGAGGGCAGGTATGTCGGGTCAACAGCTAACACGGGAATTAATCGAAGAATGGGCCTACAGCGATATCATCATCGATGCCTATGAAAGTGGCGATGATGGCGATGCAGCACGCTTTGAAATCGCAGTTTTTCAGTTTTTCGGCGTCAAGGGTCTGCTGGATTTTGCCGCCGATCCTGCCTGTCTGGCACGGCTATATTTTGTAGGCTTGCTGGCAAAGACGTTTCTGTGGATGTTTAGAAATAACGCGGGTCTACCTTTTTATTTTCTCTCGTTTTCTTGGAATTATGTCGAGAGAAGACTATCGGCGTATGAACGAGGAGCGGGAGGAGAAGATTTATGAAATCTGTCTTGTCCTGGACAGTATGCGATCCATCAAGGACCCCGCGATTCAGTCGCTCTATAAGCCGATACTTGATTTCAGGCATGACCAAGTCAGCAGTAGCGCTGAGTTTTATTATCGGTGTTTGAAAAATCTGGATCTCAGTCTGTTCAGCACTAATCTGATCTGAATGGTGGGTTTCAGAAGCTTATTCGGTGATGAATTGATCCTGGGTCTTGATAAAGGCGTCAAACGCCGGCGAGTTGTAAACGCTCAAGCATCCATGCATTACCAGCTTCTTGTCCGTGTATTTGCTGACAGATGAGGTGTTGTCATAAGCATTAAATACGTAGATTCGGGTATTCATGTAAGGGTCATGTGTGACCTTCAAGGTGTCTTCATCCTGAACCACGGTATGCATGCCGTTACCCATGAACGAGTAAGCACCCGCCGATCGCCCGATATCCGCTTCTAACTCGGACTTCTCTTTAAAGTGCTTGAGAATGCAATGGCTAAGCCCGTAATTTTTTAAGGATTGGCGCGCCTCCGCCATGTGCGACTCGTCAGCAAAAACGTGGCTTGCCGACAGTAAATAAACAAGCGCCGACCATAGAATACGCATCGGTTTTTTGATTCCCTGTCATTGGTTGGGGTGAGTGTGTCGCTCGGTGTGTCGGGAGTATGTGCCGGTCGCACGCGCCCTCGCCAGCGGGTTTTCGTCTGCCCGCTCGGCTGTGAGGCCCTGACGTTCGCCTCGCTTCAAGGTAAACTTCCCGCCCTTCGCAGGAGCAGCCATGAATTATCGTCACGCCTTCCATGCCGGCAATCACGCCGATGTGTTCAAACACCTGACTTTGACCCGCATCATCGCTTTGATGTCGCGCAAGGAGCAGCCGTTTGCCTATCTCGACACTCACGCCGGCATTGGTCTGTATGACCTGCAGGGTGATCAGGCGAGCCGTACCGGTGAGTACCTGGAAGGTATTGCGCGTTTGTGGGATCAGCCGGATCTGCCGGCGTTGACCGCTGATTACATGAAGGTGCTGCACGACATGAACCCGGATGGTCAGTTGCGCTATTACCCGGGGTCGCCGGAGTTGGCGCGGCGGCTGACGCGGCCGCAGGATCGGGTGATGCTCAATGAGAAGCACCCCGAGGACGGCTTGCTGCTCAAGGACAACATGGCGGGCGACCGTCGGGTGAAGGTGCATCTGGGTGAAGGCTGGCATGTGCCGCGTGCGATGTTGCCAGTGCAGGAGAAGCGGGCGGTGATGTTGATTGATCCGCCGTTCGAGCAGCTGGATGAGATGCAGCGCTGTGCGGCGTCGCTGAAAGAGGCGATTGGCCGGATGCGCCAAACGGTGGCGGCGATCTGGTACCCGGTGAAGGACCAGCGCCTGTTGCGTCGTTTTTATCAGGACCTGGCGGGTACGGGCGCGCCGAAGTTGCTGCGGGTCGAGTTGCTGGTGCATCCGCTGGATACGCCGAACAGCCTGAACGGTTCGGGGTTGGCGATTGCGAATCCGCCGTGGGGGCTGGAAGAGGAATTGCGTGAGTTGCTGCCGTGGTTGTCCAAGAAGTTGGGGCAGACCCAGGGTGGGTGGCAGATGGATTGGTTGATCGCTGAGAGTTGACCAGTGATCGTTCCCACGCTCTGTGTGGGAATGCAGCCCGGGACGCTCCGCGTCCCTGCCGAAGCGGACGCAGAGCGTCCCTTGAGGCATTCCCACGCAGAGCGTGGGAACGATCAGTGCGGTGTCAGATCGGGCAAGTCACGCCGGTACCGCCAATCCCGCAATACCCTTCAGGGTTTTTCGCCAGGTATTGCTGGTGGTAAGCCTCGGCAAAGTAGAACGTCGGGGCTTCGTCGATTTCAGTGGTGATGGTGCCTTTCCCAGCCTTGGTCAACTCCGCCTGGAACACCTGCTTGCTGTGTTCGGCCGCCGCCAGTTGAGTCGGGTTGGTGGCGTAGATCACCGAGCGGTACTGAGTACCGATGTCATTGCCCTGGCGCATGCCCTGAGTCGGGTTGTGCAGTTCCCAGAACATTTTCAGCAGCTCTTCGTAGCTGACTTTCGCCGGCTCGTAGACCACCAGTACCACTTCGCTATGGCCGGTCAGGCCCGAGCAGACTTCTTCATACGTCGGGTTCGGCGTAAAGCCGCCAGCGTAGCCCACCGCCGTACTGACCACGCCTTCGCGCTGCCAGAACTTGCGCTCTGCGCCCCAGAAGCAGCCGAGGCCGAAGATCGCGAAATCCACGTCCATCGCGAACGGGCCGAGCAGCGGGGCGTCGTGGACGAAGTGTTTTTCCGGCACGGTCATTGGGGTTTCACGGCCGGGCAGAGCTTGTTCTTTAGTCGGGAGCACGTTTTTGTTCACCAGAATTTCCGAGCGCAGAACCATGATCAGTCCTCTCAGTCAGGTTTGAATGTAGAAAGTCAGACCGCCAGTTTGCCCAATGATGCCAAGTTAATCACTACCCAAAATGTGGGAGTGAGCCTGCTCGCGATGGCGTCGTGGCAGTCTGCATCGTTGTCGCTGATACACCGCTATCGCGAGCAGGCTCGCTCCCACAGGGAGACTGCAGTGTTATAGAGATAGCGGGCCACGCGGGTAGCGCTTGAGCTTTTCGATCAGCTCTACGCCGGGGATCGGTCGGTCGAACAGGTAACCCTGGCCGACGTCGCAGCGGTGACGGCGCAGGAAAGCCAACTGCTCGGCGGTTTCGATGCCTTCAGCCACGACCTTGAGTTTCAGGTTGTGGGCCATGGCGATCACTGCGGAGGTGATTTCCATGTCGTCCTGGTTGTCCGGGATTTCGTGGATGAAGCTTCGATCAATCTTGATGATGTCGATCGGGAATTTTTTCAGGTAGCTGAGCGACGAGTAACCGGTGCCGAAGTCATCCATGGCCAGGGTCAGGCCCAGGCGCTTGAGCTGATCGAGCTGCAAGTGGGTGTCTTCGGTGGCTTCCAGCAGCAGGCCTTCGGTGAGTTCGAGTTCCAGCAGGTTTGCCGGTAGCGCTTCTTCTTTGAGGATGTTGGCGATGGACGACACCAGGTCCGGATCGGAGAACTGCTTGGGCGACAGGTTGATCGCCACCTGAAGATTGCCCAGGCCAGCGGCGGTCAGGTCTTTGCTCATGCGGCACGCCTGGCGGGCGACCCATTTGCCGATGGGAATGATCAGGCCGGTTTCTTCGGCGACGCTGATGAACTGGTCCGGGCGGATCATGCCTTTTTCCGGATGGTTCCAGCGCAGCAGCGCTTCCATCCCCAACAGACGACCGCTGCGCAGGCAGAGCTTGGGCTGGTAGAACACGTCCAGCTCGTTCTGGGTCAGGGCGCGGCGCAGGTTGTTTTCGACGAACAATTTGTAACTGGCTTCGGCGTTCAGCGCTTCGGTGAACACCTGAACCTGATGTTTCCCGTTGGCTTTGGCCTTGTGCAGGGCGAGGCCGGCGTTGCGCATCAGGGTTTGCGGGTCGCGACCGTGCAGCGGCGCGCAGGCCAGGCCTACGGAGCCGGTGACGCTGATCAGCTGGTTGTCGACGAACATCGGTTTGTCGAGGGTCGCCAGCAATTGATTGGCAATTTGTTGGCCCGCCCGCAGGTCGGTGTCGTCCAGCAGCACGGCGAATTCATTACTGGCGAACCGCGCCAGACTGCCGCTCGGGCTCAGGCTGTTGCGCAGGCGTCGGGCCAGGCTGATCAACAGTTTGTCGCCGGTCTGGTGGCCGAGGCTGTCGTTGATCCGCTTGAAGTTGTCGATGTCCACCAGCAACAAGCTGATGGGGGTATCGCTGTCTCGGGCGAAACGTTCATCGAGGTTGCGGATGAAGGCCGGGCGGTTGCCGAGGTTGGTCAGGTTATCGGTGTAAGCCAGACGCTCGATGCGCTGCTGGGCGAGCTTGGTCTGGGTGATGTCTTCGTAGATGCCGATGTAATGCGTCAGCTCACGGTTGTCGCCGTAAACCTTGGAAATCGACAACTGGCCCCAGTAGGGTTCGAGGTTTTTACGGCGGCTTTTGAACTCACCCTGCCAGCTGTTGCTCTTGGCCAGCGCCGAGGGCGCGTCGAACAGCAGCTCGCTGAGGTTTTCCAGTGCCGGCAGTTCCGACAGCCGCTGGCCGTGGACTTCTTCGGTGGTGTACTGGGTAATCGCCGTGAAACTCGGGTTGACGTATTCCACCACACCGTCGCAATTGACCAGCAAAAAGGCGTTGGCGCTTTGCTCGACCGCACGCTGGAACAGGTGCAGGGCGCTGGTGGCGGTGCGGCGGTTGTGGTTGTTGATGACTTGGGCAAACTGATCCGCCAACTCACCGGCAAAAGCAATTTCGTCCGATTGCCAGGCGCGGGTCGTACCGGTCTGTTCCAGGCAGAGTACGCCGACCACTTGGCCGTCGACGCGGATGCTGGCGTCGAGCATGGCGTTCACATCACGCGAGCGCAGGTGTTCGGCCATTTCCCGGGTGCGCGGGTCGCACATGGCGTTGTGGGCGTCGATGGCGCGGCCGGTGTGCAAGGCGTCCAGGTAATCAGGGAAGAGACTGACGTCAATCGGCTCCGGCAGCAGGTATTCCTGGCTGGCGCGGTGATAGGCCGAAATCGGCACGAGCTGTGAACCTTCGAGGTTCCACAGGCTGGCGCAGTCGATTTCGTAAATGTCGCAGGCACTGCGAGTGATCAGTTCGGCGGCTTCTTTCAGGGAGTTGTTGCTGCTATAGCGCTGACGGGTCAGCAGCAGGATCAAGTCTTGCTGGGCGCGCACCCGGTCCAGGTGCAGAAGCTGTTCCTGCTGGGCGCGCTGATTGAGTTCCAGGGCGATTTGCAGGCGAGAGTTCTGGGTTTCGAGGTCCAGGGACGGCAACAGTTGCTCGCCCTCGAACAGGCCGTCGACCACCAGCAGGTAGCCGCGCAGCAGGTGTCGATTGTGTTGTTTGTAGGCTTCGCCCAGTTCCAGCAGGTTCAAGGGGCCTGCGGCGGTGTGCAGGGTGTAGCGGATCAGGTAATGCGGGGCTTGGGTGAGTTGCTGCTGAACCGCGTCATGCAGCTGATAACGCGCTTCGGGCTCCATCAGGCTGGCGTAGGGCGAGCCGACCAGAGCACAGAGCTCCACCGCCGGCAGGCCGAACTGTCGTTCGCAATTGGGATCGAGAAACAGCAGCGCCCAGCTCGCTTCATTCAGCCGTTCGAAACGCAGCATGCCAAGCCGCGAGGGCACAGGCAACTGCGTCACTACCTCGGCCACCATACGGCTGGCGGCATCGGGTTGGCTCTTCATATGGAGGGAAACTCGCTTCGAATAGGCTGAACGCGCCGGGCTCTCGCCCTTTTTACTGTGACCTGCGGCAAGGTTGCATCATTGCGACACTGACTGACAAGAGACATGAAGGCCAAGTGCTATAAGAATATGTCGGCAGGAGGGAGGATTTCTCCAGTCGAGGGCCAAAAAGTAATGTTTTCAAGCACAAAAATAGGCTCAGCTAAAGGATTACAACCTGTGGGAGCGAGCAAGCCCGCTCCCACAAGTGTTGTGGCATTAACGCAATTTAATGTTGGTCGACTGCAAAAAGTTGCCGTCCCGATTGTGATAACTGACGCGAACCTGTTCGGCATCGACAATCAAATGAGCGAAATTGTCCTGGCTGACCACCTGGCTGGTCAGGCCATGCTGATAGTCGCCAACGGCTGTTCGCGCCAACGGTTGATCGAGGATGAAGGTGGATGCCTTGGCGTACGGCAGCAGCTTGCTGTTGCACAGCGGTGAAGAAACGATGGTGTGAACTTCGAAGTCCGGGTCCTCGCTATGGGTCAGGCGACTGGTCAGGGAGCCATGGACATCGCCGGAAACGAAGAAGACGTTCTTGATACGGTGTGTACGAATGGTCTCCAGCAGCCGCAGACGCTGTTCGGGAAAGGCCTTCCAGGCGTCGTCGCCATGGGCTTTGCGGTCGGGATAGAACATCACGCTGGTGACCACGAATTTGACCCTGGCTCGGCTGTGAATCAACCATTTGCACAAGGCCTGTTCCTGCTCTTCGTCGAGGATGCGTCGATCATTGGCCGACAGGTTGCGTCGGGTTCGACTGTCAGTGACAAACCATTCGATATCACCTTCGGCGAATTGATACCAATAGTGCTGCAGTTTTCTATTTATTTGCCCGTTGGCAAGAAGTTCATGCGCCGGGCTATGACTGGCTTGATACAACTCATACGCCGCGATGGCGTTTTTGTATAAGTAGGCATCGGCTTTACTTTCGTTGGCGGGCCAGTTGTCTTCTGTTTCGTGATCGTCGAGGATCATGTAAGTCGGCACGCCGGACATTAACTTTGCAATATTGGGTTGGGAAAAAGCGGCGCGGTACTTACTGAGTATTGCCTTGTATTCCCGGTCGGGAGCAATGACGTTCAGGTCATCGACATAAATTTGATCGCCGGTCATCAGCATAGCACTGATGGGCGGCTCGGCCTTCTGCGCCAGATTCGTGATCGAGGCGAAAATCCGGTCCCCCAGATGCGGCGCAGACGGGATGCCAGCGGTCATGCGCAGGTAGCGACATGAACCGACGATGTAGGCCCGTGGAATCGTGGTTTTGCTGGACTGTGTGCGAAACCGGTAGATGTCGCGCGGCCATTGCAGCGGCAATTCCTGAACCGTTTCCACGGTGTGCACCGGGCTCATGGGGCTGAACCAGCCCGCCTGGTATTCGTACTCGGTATCGGCGGCAAGATCGTTGAGTGCGATGACATCGGACATATCATGCAAGATCGTTAACTTTGCAAATACACCTCGGGACCATCGCTCTTCGCCGAGCCGGCGATAACGAATGCCTGCAAAGACCGGTGCATTGTTTTGAAGTTCGCCACGCAAGAAGATGCGTGCGTGGTTAGTTGTTGTGTGGCCCATAATGGGGCCGACAGTCGGTTTGAACATGTTCGAATCCATTCGAATTAATACTAGTTAAGCAAAATTGGCAGATGAAGGTTTGACGATAATTAGTTGAACTAAGCTTAGTTATTGGTTAGCAATAAATATCGAGAAGAAGTGGACTGGAGTTGTGGGCGACGTAAGCCGCGAATGTAGGAAAAGGGGCGTCGGGTGACTTTCTTCCAGGCAAAAAAAGCCCCGCCAAACTGGCGGGGTTGAGGTACGAGCGTGGCGCTCGGAAAACGTGGAACGCGACGGGCCCTCCGGTGAAGGAGGGCCGGTCGGTGTTACAGCAGGATGGTGCGGATGTCCGCCAGCAGGTCGCTCAGACGCTTGGTGAAGCGTGCAGCAGCGGCGCCGTTGATCACACGGTGATCGTAGGACAGCGACAGTGGCAGCATCAGTTTCGGCTGGAAGGCTTTGCCGTCCCAGACTGGCTGGATGGTTGCCTTGGAAACACCGAGGATCGCCACTTCCGGCGCGTTGACGATCGGCGTGAAGCCGGTGCCGCCAATGTGGCCGAGGCTGGAAATGGTGAAGCAGGCACCTTGCATGTCGTCAGCGGTGAGCTTTTTGTCGCGGGCTTTGGCGGCCAGCACAGCGGCTTCGGCTGCCAGTTGCAACAGACTCTTCTGATCGACGTTCTTGATGACCGGTACCAGCAGGCCTTCAGGGGTGTCGACGGCGAAGCCGATGTTCACGTATTTCTTGCGGATGATCGCTTTGCCGCTTGGTGCCAGCGAACTGTTGAAGTCCGGCAGTTCCTTGAGCAGGTGCGCGCAGGATTTGAGCAGCAGCGGCAGGATGGTCAGCTTGACGCCAGCCTTCTCTGCAACGGCTTTCTGAGCGATACGGAACGCTTCCAGGTCGGTGATATCAGCCGAATCGAACTGAGTCACGTGCGGAATGTTCAGCCAGCTGCGGTGCAGGCTCGACGCGCCGATTTGCATCAGGCGGGTCATCGGCACTTCTTCGGTCTCACCGAAGCGGCTGAAGTCCACGACCGGAATCGGCGGGATGCCCGCGCCGCCGGTTACGCCAGCAGCAGCGGCCGGTGCTTCCTTGGCCTTCTGCATCATGGCCTTGACGTAAACCTGCACGTCTTCTTTCAGGATGCGACCGTGCGGACCACTGGCGCCGACAGCGTTCAGCTCGACGCCGAACTCACGAGCCAGTTGGCGTACAGCCGGGCCAGCGTGAACCTTGGCGCCCGGTTTGGCCGGTGCAGCAGCCGGTGCGGCCGGTGTCGGGGCGGCGGCTGCCGGAGCAGCTTCAGCCTTGGCCGCCGCAGGTGCTGGTGCAGCAGCGGCGGTCGCCGGGGCAGCAGCAGGCGCAGCGCCTTTGACTTTCAGCTTCAGGATCAGGTCGCCGGTACCGACTTCGTCATCCAGCTTGACGGAAACGCTTTCCACCACGCCAGCGGCAGGCGATGGAATTTCCATGCTCGCCTTGTCGGATTCCAGGGTGATCAGCGACTGATCAGCTTCAACGGTGTCGCCGGCCTTGACCAGGACTTCGATGATCTTGGCCTTGCCCGAAGAGCCGATGTCCGGGACATGAATGTCCTGAACGCTGTCGGCAACCGGTGCAGCAGGCGCGGCGGCTGGAGCAGCAGCGGCGGCCGGAGCTGGCGCAGCCGCCTGGGCTGGCGCGGCAGCAGCAGGGGCCGCAGCACCCGCTACTTCCAGATCCAGAATCAGGTCGCCAGTGCCGACTTCGTCGTTGAGCTTGACGCTGATGCTCTTGACCACGCCAGCGGCAGGCGAAGGGATTTCCATGCTGGCCTTGTCGGATTCCAGGGTGATCAGCGACTGATCAGCCTCGACGGTGTCGCCGACCTTGACCTGGATCTCGATGATCTGGGCCTTGCCCGACGAACCGATGTCCGGCACGTGCACTTGCTGGACGCTGGCGGCAGCCGGAGCTGCGGCCGGTGCAGCTGCTGCCGGAGCAGGAGCAGCAGCCGGTTTCGCTTCAGCTTTGGCAGCCGGCGCAGCAGCCGCCGCAGGGGCCGCAGCAGCGGCACCTTCGACTTCCAGCTCCAGCAGTTCGTCGCCTTCTTTCAGGCGATCGCCCAGCTTCACTTTGATGCTTTTGACGATGCCGGCCTTGGGCGCAGGAATTTCCATGCTCGCCTTGTCCGACTCAAGCGTCAGGATGCTCTGGTCCGCTTCCACACGGTCGCCGACCTTCACAAATAGTTCGATTACTTCACCTTCACCGCTGCCGATGTCAGGTACGCGAATGAGTTCGCTCACAGAGTGTCTCCTCAGCAGTCCAGTGGGTTGCGTTTTTCCGGGTTGATCCCGAACTTGGCGATGGCTTCTGCCACCACTTTAGGCTCGATATCACCACGGTCAGCCAAGGCTTCCAGGGCTGCCAACACCACGAAATGACGGTCGACTTCGAAGAAGTGACGCAGCTTCTTACGGCTGTCACTGCGGCCGAAACCGTCGGTGCCCAGGACTTTGAATTCCTTGGACGGGACCCACTGACGAATTTGCTCAGCGAACAGCTTCATGTAGTCGGTAGACGCGATGACCGGACCTTGACGGCCGTTCAGGCACTCTTCGACATAGCTCAGTTTAGGCTTCTGGCCCGGGTGCAGACGGTTGCTGCGCTCTACGGCCAGGCCGTCGCGACGCAGTTCGTTGAAGCTGGTAACGCTCCACACGTCAGCGCCGACGTTGAACTGTTCACGCAGGATTTTCGCCGCTTCGCGAACTTCGCGCAGGATGGTGCCGGAGCCCATCAGCTGAACGTGGTGCGCCGCTTCGCGGGTGTCTTCCTCGAGCAGGTACATGCCCTTGATGATGCCTTCCTCGACACCGGCCGGCATGGCTGGCTGCTGGTAGGACTCGTTCATCACGGTGATGTAGTAGAAAACGTCCTGCTGCTCTTCGGTCATCTTCTTCATGCCGTCCTGGATGATCACCGCCAGCTCATAGCCGTAGGTTGGATCAAAGGTGCGGCAGTTCGGGATGGTGGCAGCCAGGATGTGGCTGTGACCGTCTTCGTGTTGCAGGCCTTCGCCGTTCAGCGTGGTCCGGCCGGCGGTGCCGCCGATCAGGAAGCCACGGGTGCGGCTGTCGCCAGCGGCCCAGGCGAGGTCGCCGATACGCTGGAAGCCGAACATCGAGTAGAAGATGTAGAACGGCAGCATTGGCTGGTTGTGGCTGGAGTACGAAGTACCGGCAGCGATGAAGGAGCTCATGGCGCCCGCTTCGTTGATGCCTTCTTCGAGGATCTGGCCCTTCTTGTCTTCCTTGTAGAACATCACCTGGTCTTTATCGACTGGCTCGTAGAGCTGGCCGACGGAGGAGTAGATGCCCAACTGACGGAACATGCCTTCCATACCGAAAGTACGGGCTTCGTCCGGGATGATCGGAACGATGCGCGAGCCGATTTCCTTGTCCTTGACCAGTTGCGCGAGGATCCGCACGAACGCCATGGTGGTGGAAATTTCACGGTCGCCCGAGCCATCAAGGATTGCCTTGAGGGTATCGAGTGGCGGCGTTGGCACGCTGATGCTCTTCGCACGGCGCTGTGGCACGAAACCGCCCAGTGCAGTGCGGCGCTCGCTCAGGTAACGGGCTTCGGCGCTGTTTGGTTCTGGCTTGAAGAACGGCAGGTTTTCCAGCTCTTCGTCTTTGACCGGAATGTCGAAACGATCGCGGAACAGCTTCAGGCTTTCAACATCAACCTTCTTGGTGTTGTGCGCGGTGTTCTTCGCTTCGCCGGCACCGGTGCCATAACCTTTGATGGTCTTGGCCAGGATGACGGTCGGTTGTTCTTTGTGGTTGACCGCTTCGTGGTACGCCGCGTAGACCTTGTACGGGTCGTGGCCGCCACGGTTGAGTTTCCAGATCTCGTCGTCGGACAAGTCTTCAACCATCGCCTTGAGTTCTGGCGAGTTGAAGAAGTGTTCACGAACGAACGCGCCGTCTTTGGCTTTGTAGTTCTGGTACTCGCCGTCGATGACTTCGTCCATGCGACGTTGCAGGATACCGTCGACGTCTTTGGCCAACAGTGGGTCCCAGAAACGGCCCCAGATGACTTTGGTCACGTTCCACTGAGCACCGCGGAACACGCCTTCGAGTTCCTGGATGATCTTGCCGTTGCCGCGAACCGGGCCATCAAGGCGCTGCAGGTTGCAGTTAATAACGAAGATCAGGTTGTCGAGCTTCTCGCGGCCAGCCAGCGAGATCGCGCCCAGGGATTCCGGCTCGTCGCACTCGCCGTCGCCCAGGAAGCACCAGACTTTTTGCTTGCCTTCAGGGATGAAGCCACGGGCTTCCAGGTACTTCATGAAGCGTGCCTGGTAGATCGCCTGGATCGGGCCCAGACCCATGGATACGGTCGGGAACTGCCAGAAATCAGGCATCAGCCACGGGTGCGGATAGGACGACAGGCCTTGACCATCGACTTCCTGACGGAAGTTGTTCATCTGGTCTTCGGTGATGCGGCCTTCCATGAACGCACGGGCATAAACGCCTGGCGAGGTGTGGCCCTGGAAGTAGATCAGGTCGCCGCCGTGTTCGTCGGTCGGGGCCTGGAAGAAGTAGTTGAAGCCGATGTCATACAGGGTTGCGCTGGAGGCGAAGCTGGAGATGTGACCGCCCAGGTCAGAATCTTTCAGGTTCGTACGCATCACCATGGCCATCGCGTTCCAGCGTACCAGCGAGCGAATGCGGCGTTCCATGAACAGGTCGCCAGGCATGCGTGCTTCGTGGGTAACGGGGATCGTGTTGCGGTATGGCGTGGTGATGGCGTAAGGCAATTGCGAACCGCTACGGGTTGCGAGTTCGCCCATACGGGTCATCAGATAGTGAGCGCGGTCTTCGCCTTCTTTGTCGAGAACCGATTCCAGGGCGTCCAACCATTCCTGGGTTTCGACGGGATCGAGGTCTTGCATGGCTTGCTCCAGGGCGGAAAGGCTTCCAGAATCGGTTGCCTGAGTTTGCGACTGGCCTTGTGGGCAGACGATATAAATTCTTGGATTGCCGAGAGGTTGTTCCGGCGGCGTGTAGTTTTACTACAAATCATCGGGCATTTCAGCCTTTCGGATGTATATACGAGTAGTAAAACTACAGATGAGCGGCTTGTGGCCTCCAGCTGCGTTGTGAGAATAATCGTTAAGGTTGGTCTTTTGCCAACCAGAAAAGGTGAAAGCTTGATGCTGTCTGCCAAAAAAAAAGAAATTTCAGCTATTTCTAACCTTTGTTCGACAGTCGATCAGGTAGTGCATTCTCGCGAATCACTACATGCAGCCCTCTACACGCCGATCAAGGATAGACCATGAGCCTCCCTTCGCTTGCCGAACTGCCTGGCATCCTCTTGCCGTTTGTCACCCGCGCCGAGCAGTCGTTCCGAGCGGCCGTCGCCGGCCTCGACGACGACCATGGCCTGGCCGCCTGGACGCCTGAACGCTGGGCACAATTTGCCCGCGTCACCGCTGCCAGCGACTTCGTGATTGAACAAAGTGTCCGTGACCCATTGATGTTGCTGGAGCTGGTGCAGTCCGGTGAGCTGGACCGAAATTTCGCGCCCGGCGAGCTGTGTGCACAAATTGCGGCAGCGGTGAATGCAGCGGAAACCGACGATGAGCTCGGTCGCGCCCTGCGACGTCAACGTACCCGTCATCAAGTGCGGATCATTTGGCGCGACCTGACGCGTCAGTGCGATCTGATCCAGACCTGCCGCGACCTCTCGGACATGGCCGATGCCAGCATCGATCAGGCCTATCAGTGGTTGTACTCGCGGCATTGTCAGCAGTTCGGCGTGCCGACTGGCCGGCGCAGCGGCGAGCCGCAGCAAATGGTCATTCTCGGCATGGGCAAGCTCGGTGCGGTGGAGCTCAACCTGTCGTCGGACATCGACCTGATCTTCGCCTATCCCGAAGGTGGCGAAACCGTCGGGGTCAAACGCTCGCTGGATAACCAGGAATTTTTCATTCGTCTCGGCCAGCGCCTGATCAAGGCCCTGGACCCGATGACCGTCGACGGTTTTGTATTTCGCGTCGACATGCGCCTGCGGCCTTACGGTTCGGCCGGCGCATTGGTGCTGAGCTTCAATGCGCTGGAGCAGTATTACCAGGATCAGGGCCGCGACTGGGAACGCTACGCGATGATCAAGTCGCGGGTGGTGGCCGGCGATCAAGTGGCCGGCGCGCAATTGCAAGACATGCTGCGGCCGTTCGTTTACCGGCGTTACCTCGACTTCTCGGCCATCGAAGCGCTGCGCACCATGAAGCAGCTGATTCAGCAGGAAGTCCGGCGCAAGGGCATGGCCGACAACATCAAACTCGGCTCCGGTGGCATTCGTGAAGTCGAATTTATCGCCCAGGCATTCCAGCTGATCCACGGTGGCCGCGACCTGAGCTTGCAGCAGCGTCCTCTATTAAAAGTACTGAGTACGCTGGAAGGTCAGGGTTACCTGCCGCCGGCGGTGATCAGCGAACTGCGCGAAGGCTACGAATTCCTGCGGTACACCGAGCACGCGATCCAGGCGATTGCCGACCGCCAGACCCAGATGCTGCCGGACGGCGCTCAGGATCAGGCGCGCATTGCCTTTATGTTGGGCTTCGCCGATTGGACCGCTTTCCACGAACAGCTGATGTATTGGCGCGGTCGCGTGGCCTGGCACTTCGGGCAGGTGATTGCCGATCCCGACGAAGAGGAAGGCACCGAAAGCGAAGTGGTGGTCGGCGGTGAATGGCTGCCGTTGTGGGAAGAGGCTCAGGATGAAGAGGCCGCTTGCCGTCAGTTGGAAGAGGGCGGTTTCGCTGATGCCACCAAAGCCCTGAAAGCGTTGGCCGGTTTGCGCAGCAGTCCGCAATTGCGCGCGATGCAACGACTGGGGCGCGAGCGCCTCGATGCCTTTATTCCACGGTTGCTGGCTCAGGCCGTGGAACACGCCAATCCGGATCTGGTGCTCGAAAGAGTATTGCCGCTGGTGGAAGCCGTGGCCCGTCGTTCCGCGTATCTGGTGTTGCTGACCGAAAACCCCGGCGCGCTGCGACGCTTGTTGACCTTGTGCGCCGCGAGCCCGTGGATCGCTGAACAGATCACCCGCTTTCCGCTGCTGCTCGACGAATTGCTCAACGAAGGTCGACTGTTCAAGCCGCCACTGGCGCCGGAACTGGCCGCCGAGTTGCGCGAGCGTTTGACGCGGATTCCCGAGGACGACCTTGAGCAGCAAATGGAAGCCCTGCGACATTTCAAGCTGGCGCACCGCTTGCGTGTCGCCGCTTCGGAAATCGCCGGCAGCCTGCCGTTGATGAAGGTCAGTGATTACCTGACCTGGCTCGCCGAAGCGATCCTGGAACAAGTGCTTGCCCTGGCCTGGCGCCAGACCGTGGCCAAATACGGTACGCCGCAGCGTACCGACGGTACGTTGTGCGATCCCGGCTTCATCATTGTCGGTTATGGGAAAGTCGGCGGTCTGGAATTGGGGCATGGTTCGGACCTGGACCTGGTGTTCATCCACGATGGCGACCCGCAGGCGGAAACCGACGGGCCGAAGCCTATCGACGGCGCGCAATTCTTTACTCGGCTGGGGCAGCGGATCATTCACTTGCTCACGGCTCAGACCAACTCCGGTCAGCTGTATGAAGTGGACATGCGTCTGCGACCGTCCGGCGCGTCGGGGTTGCTGGTGAGTTCGCTCGGTGCGTTTGCCCGGTATCAGGAAAATGAAGCCTGGACCTGGGAACATCAGGCACTGGTGCGGGCGCGGGTGCTGGTGGGCAGCCCGGACGTCGGCCAGGCATTCGAGAAAGTCCGCGCGGCGGTATTGGGCAAGCCGCGTGACCTGGCGACGTTGCGCCAGGAGGTCAGCGAGATGCGCGCCAAAATGCGCGATAACCTTGGCAGCAAGAGCACCGCGGCGGGCACCGGAGCAAATGCCTTCGAGGCCACGGCGCCGTTCGATCTCAAGCAGGACGCCGGAGGTATCGTCGATATTGAATTTATGGTGCAATACGCGGCCCTGGCGTGGTCCGAATCGCATCCGCCCTTGCTGCGCTGGACGGACAATATCCGTATTCTGGAAGGGCTGGAGGAGGAAGGGCTGATGCCCGCCGAAGACGCCAGCCTGTTGCGCGAGGCCTATAAAGCCTACCGTTCAGCCGCTCACCGGCAGGCCTTGCAGAAGGACGCCGGGGTGATACCGGGCGACCAGTTCGTGGACGAACGACGGCAGGTAGTGCGGATCTGGCGCGAGCTGGGGCTAAGCTGAAACGGAATATTTGCAACACCTGATACCCCTGTGGGAGCGAGCCTGCTCGCGATGAGGTCGTCACATTCAACATTTATGCTGACTGTCATTCCGCCATCGCGAGCAGGCTCGCTCCCACAGTAGATCTGCAGTGTTTCGCAGATCGATGTACACCAAATCCCAATGTGGGAGCGAGCCTGCTCGCGATAGCGGAATGACAGTCGACAATAATGTTGAAGGTGATGACCCATCGCAAGCAGCCGTGCTCCCGCAGTGATTCTCGAGGCGGGGAGGCGTATGCCTCCCCGGCTCGTTTATGGAAACCACATGAAAATTCTGATCGTTGGGCCCAGTTGGGTCGGTGACATGGTGATGGCGCAGACACTGTTTCAGTGTCTCAAACAGCGCCACCCGCAATGCGAAATCGACGTGCTGGCCCCCGAGTGGAGCCGGCCGATTCTTGAGCGCATGCCCGAAGTACGCCAGGCCTTGAGCTTTCCGCTCGGTCACGGTGCTTTGGAGTTGGCGACGCGTCGGCGCATCGGCAAATCCCTGGCCGGCCAGTACGACCAGGCGATCCTGCTGCCCAATTCCCTGAAGTCGGCATTGGTGCCGTTCTTCGCCGGCATCCCGAAACGCACCGGCTGGCGTGGCGAATTCCGCTACGGCCTGCTCAATGACGTGCGCACGCTGGACAAAGAACGTTACCCGCTGATGATCGAACGCTTCATGGCCCTGGCTTACGAGCCGGGTTCCGAACTGCCGACCCCGTATCCCCGGCCGAGCCTGCAGATTGACCCGGTCACTCGCGAAGCGGCATTGGCCAAGTTCGGCCTGGCTCTCGACCGTCCGGTGTTGGTGCTGTGCCCCGGCGCCGAGTTTGGCGAGGCCAAGCGCTGGCCGTCCGAGCACTATGCCAAGGTAGCCGAAGCGAAAATCCGCGAAGGCTGGCAAGTCTGGCTGTTCGGTTCGAAGAACGATCACGCCGTCGGCGAAGACATCCGCTCGCGGCTGATTCCCGGTTTGCGTGAAGAGTCGGTGAACCTCAGCGGCGGCACTTCCCTGGCCGAAGCCATCGACCTGATGTCCTGCGCCGACGCGGTGGTGTCCAACGACTCCGGCCTGATGCACGTCGCCGCTGCGTTGAATCGCCCGTTGGTGGCGATTTACGGCTCGACGTCGCCGGGTTTCACACCGCCACTGGCCGAGCACGTCGAGATCGTGCGACTGGGCATCGAATGCAGCCCTTGCTTCGATCGCACATGCCGTTTCGGTCATTACAACTGCCTGCGCCAGCTCATGCCGCAAGCGGTGAACGAAGCCTTGCAACGTTTGCAGGGCACTGTGGTCGAGGTCAAATAGTTTGCGGGTACTGCTGATCAAGACTTCTTCGCTGGGCGACGTGATTCACGCGTTGCCGGCGCTGACCGACGCGGCACGGGCGATCCCCGGCATCCAGTTCGATTGGGTGGTTGAAGAGGGCTTCGCCGAAATCCCGACCTGGCACCCGGCCGTGGACAAGGTGATTCCGGTGGCGATCCGTCGCTGGCGCAAAAACATCTGGCAGACCATCAAGAGTGGCGAGTGGAAGCGCTTCAAGCAAAGCGTTCGCGCCAACAAATATGATTTGGTGATCGATGCCCAGGGCCTGCTGAAAAGTGCCTTGCTGACCCGATACGCCAAAGCCCCGGTGGCCGGGCTGGATAAAAACTCGGCCCGCGAGCCGATTGCCGCCCGCTTCTATTCCCGGCGTCTGGCCGTGGCCCGTGGGCAACACGCGGTAGAGCGAGTGCGTCAGCTGTTCGCCGTGGCCCTGGGTTACGACCTGCCCAAAGGCCTGGGCGATTACGGCCTGAACATCGAGCGACTGGTGGAGCTGCCGCGCAAGAATCCTTATGTGGTGTTCCTGCACGGCACCACGTGGGACACCAAACACTGGCCTGAAGCCTACTGGCGCGAGTTGGCCGAGCGCGTCGGCTATCTTGGTGTCGCGGTGAAGCTACCGTGGGGTAATCCGATCGAGAAAGCCCGGGCCGAGCGCATCGCCAAAGACATGCGGCACGTCGAAGTGCTGCCCAAGCTGAACCTGGCGGGTGTCGGCAAAGTGCTGGCCGGCGCGCAAGCCTGCGTGGCGGTGGACACCGGTCTCGGTCACCTCGCCGCAGCGCTGGACGTGCCGACGCTGTCGCTGTTCGGCCCGACCAACCCGGGCCTGACCGGCGCCTACGGTAAAGCGCAGATCCACATGGCCAGCGATTTCCCCTGTGCGCCGTGTATGCAAAAGAAATGTACGTATCAACCGACGGCCGAAGATGCCCGTCAGTTTGACCTTAAGCGCGAGTGGCCCCTGTGCTTCACGCGTCTGAATCCCGAGCGTGTCGCGACCCGACTGAGCACGTTGTTACTGGCTGAGGAGCTGCGCTGATGCAATTGGCATTCGTCTTGTACAAGTACTTTCCATTCGGGGGCTTGCAGCGCGATTTCATGCGCATCGCCCTGGAATGTCAGCAACGCGGCCATCAGATTCGGGTCTACACGCTGATCTGGGAGGGCGACATTCCGCCGGGCTTCGAAGTGTTGGTGGCGCCGGTCAAGGCGTTCTTCAATCATCGACGCAACGAGAAGCTCAGCGAGTGGATGGAAGCGGATCTGGCCAAGCGTCCTGTGGATCGGCTGATCGGCTTCAACAAAATGCCGGGTCTGGACGTCTACTACGCCGCCGATGGCTGCTTCGAAGACAAGGCACAGAACCTGCGCAACTCGCTGTACCGTCGTTGGGGCCGCTACCGGCACTTCGCCGAGTACGAGCGCGCCGTGTTCGCCAAGGACGCCAAGACCGAAGTGCTGATGATTTCCGAAGTCCAGCAGCCACTGTTCATCAAGCATTACGACACGCCGCTTGAGCGCTTCCATTTGCTGCCGCCGGGCATTTCCCAGGACCGTCGCGCGCCGGCCAATGCTGCCGAGATCCGCGCCGACTTCCGTCGCGAATTCAACCTGAAAGACGATGAGCTGCTGCTGGTGCAAATCGGCTCCGGGTTCAAGACCAAGGGCGTGGATCGCAGCCTCAAGGCGCTGGCCGCATTGCCCGCCGATCTGAAGAAACGCACCCGGCTGTTTGTAATTGGCCAGGACGACCCCAAATTATTCCAGATGCAGAGCGCCACACTGGGGCTCGGCGATAACGTGACGTTCCTTAAAGGCCGCAGCGACATCCCGCGTTTTCTGCTCGGCGCCGATCTGTTAATTCACCCGGCGTACAACGAAAACACCGGGACTGTGTTGCTCGAAGCCCTGGTGGCCGGGCTGCCGGTGCTGGTGAGCGCGGTGTGTGGTTACGCCCATTACATCGCCGAGGCCGACGCCGGTCTGGTGCTGGACGAGCCTTTCGATCAGGCGCAGTTGACCCAGTACCTGACCGGTATGTTGAGCGACGCTCAAGCACGGGCGGCCTGGAGCCGCAATGGTCTGGCCTTCGCCGAGACGGCCGACCTCTACAGCATGCCGCAGCACGCGGCCGATGTGATTCTGGCGGAGCACGCTTAATGAAGTTGATGCTGGCTGAACCGTTCAAGAGCCTCTGGGCCGGACGCGACCCGTTCGCCGAAGTCGAGAACCTCCAGGGCGAGGTATACCGCGAACTTGAAGCGCGCCGGACCCTGCGTACCGAAGTCAATGGCAGTGGCTTTTTCGTAAAGATCCACCGTGGCATTGGCTGGGGCGAGATCTTCAAGAACCTGCTCACCGCCAAGCTGCCGGTGCTCGGTGCCGGCCAGGAATGGAAGGCCATCCAGCGCCTGCAAGAAGTCGGCGTGCCGACCATGACTGCCGTGGCTTACGGCGAGAAGGGCCGCAACCCGGCGGACCAGCATTCGTTCATCGTCACCGAAGAGCTGGCGCCCACTGTCAGCCTTGAAGATTTCAGCATCGACTGGGTCAAGCACCCGCCCGAGCCAAAACTCAAGCGTGCGCTGATCGCCGAAGTCGCGCGCATGACCGGCATGATGCACCGCGCCGGGGTCAACCATCGCGACTGCTACATCTGCCACTTTCTGCTGCACACCGACAAACCGGTAACGGCCGACGATTTCAGGCTCTCGGTGATCGACCTGCACCGCGCGCAGACCCGTCCGACGATTACCCGGCGCTGGCGCAACAAGGACCTGGCGGCACTGTATTTTTCGGCGCTGGACATTGGCCTGACCCGTCGCGACAAACTGCGTTTCCTCAAGGGGTATTTCCAGCAGCCCCTGCGCCAGATTCTGGGCGAGGAAGCCGGGTTGCTCGCCTGGCTCGAAGGCAAGGCCAACAAACTCTACGACCGTAAACAGCGATACGGGGACGCGCTCTGATGGCGGGTTGGACACTGGAGCCTGAGTACAGCGATCTGGCAGAAGATTTCGGCAGTCTTGAGGCTGTGTTTGCGCTTCAGGGTGAACGCCTGACGCGCGACCTGTTGTCCGAGGTCATTCGCGTCCAGCGCAATGGCGTCAACTATTACGTCAAACGCTACGTGGGTGCGGGCAAAGGTCTGCGCCGTTACCTGGGCAAGCCTCGGGTGAAAGCCGAGTGGCAGAACCTCAAGCGCTTCGCCAAGTGGGGCATTCCTACCGCCGAAGTGGTGGCCTGGGGCCTGGAACGTCGCGGTGCGGCGTACGATCGCGGGGCAATGATCACCCGTGAGCTGCCACATACCGAAGACTTGTCGGCCCTGGCCGAGCGGCATGATCCAAAGCTGGCGGACCGCGCCTGGGTCGATAACGTCAGCCGGCAGCTGGCGGGTTATACCCGGACCATGCACGACCACCGCTTCACCCATAACGATTTGAAGTGGCGCAACCTGCTGATCGACGATGAACCCCGACTGTTTTTGATCGACTGCCCCAATGGCGATTTTTGGCGCGGCTTTTGGCTCAAGTACCGGATCACCAAGGACCTGGCCTGTCTGGACAAGGTCGCCAAATATCACTTGTCGGCTACCCAGCGCCTGCGCTTTTACCTGCAATACCGCCAGTGTGATCGGCTGAATGACGCCGACAAAAAACGGATTCGGCACGTGGTGAGATTTTTCGAGGGGCGCGAATGACTGATTTTCTGGCGGCTGAAGACCGTGCGCTGCTTGAGCGTCACGGCCTCGGCACCTTCGACGCACTCTGGGCCAAGCAGCTCGACGCTGTGGATGAGCCCAACACCGGTCGCGGTGGCTGGAGTAGCGTGTTTCGGCTGGATCTGGAAGGTCATGGCTACTACCTCAAACGCCAGAGCAACTACCAGATGCGCACCTTGCATGCGCCCTTTGGCGAGCCGAGCTTTGCCCGTGAATTTCGCAATATCAGTCGCTATGAAAAGCTCGGTATTCCAGCGTTGAAAGCGGCGTTTTTCGGTGAGCGCAAAGTCGACGGCGAAGTCCGGGCGATTCTGCTGACCCGTGCCCTGGACGGTTGGGATGACCTGGATTCGCTGTTGCAGCGCTGGTCGGACCTGAGTTCGGCGCAGCATTCGGCCATTCTGAAGGCCTGTGGGCAATTGGCTCGTCGCCTGCACGGCGCGCGTCAGGTTCACGGTTGTTTCTACCCCAAGCACATTTTTCTCCAGGCCACCGGTGACGGTTATCTGGCCCAACTGATCGACCTGGAAAAGACCCGGCCGTTGCTGTTTGGTCTGCGTGATCGGGCCAAAGACCTGGAGCCGTTGCTGCGTCGGTCGCCTGAGTGGAGCGAAGCGCAGTTGCGCGAGCTGCTGGCTGCCTATCTGGATCAATCGCAAGACAGTTCGCTGATCGACAGCTGGCTGGGGCGACTGACCGCGCGGCGCACTCATAAGGAGACGCGCTGATGCGTTTGTCGGAACTGAAAAACGCAGGACGCAGCCCGAGCCTGCCGCTGAACATTCCATTGGCCGATGCCGCCGGGCCTGCCGAATTGCAGTTGCTCAGTCTGCTGCGGGTATTGCCCGGTCAGCGTTACGTCGGTGCCGGCGTCTGGCGTGGCCGGCCGGTGCTGGCCAAGTTGCTGGTCGGCAGCAAGGCAGCGCGGCATTTCCAGCGTGAGCTGGACGGCGTGCGGTTGCTGGCGGCTCAGGGGTTGACCACGCCGTTGTTGCTGGCTGATGGCCTGAAGGACGGCGAGGGCGGCTGGCTGCTGTTCGAGTTCATCGAGGGCGCCGAAAGTCTCGGTGAAACCTGGAAACAGGTCGAGCATTTGCCGGTGCTGGCGGATATGCAAGGGGCTGTGCTGGCCGAGGCATTGGGCGCTATCGGCCAAATGCATCGCAAGGGGCTCTGGCAGGAAGACCTGCACCTGGACAACCTCTTGCGCCAGCGCGGCCGGTTGTATTTGATCGATGGCGGCGGCGTCTGCTCCGAAACGCCTGGCCAACCGCTGTCGCGGCAGAAAGTCCTGGAAAACCTCGGGGTGTTTTTCGCCCAGCTGCCCAAGTCGCTGGAGCCCTATACCGAAGAATTGCTGGTGTATTACCTGCTGAGCAACGGCGAACATGCCTTGCCCATGGAAGCGTTGCAGAAGCAGATCAGCAAGGTTCGCAGCTGGCGTCTCAAGGACTACCTGATCAAGATTGGCCGCGAATGCACGCTGTTCAGTGTCCAGCGCGGAGCGTTCGGCTTACGGGCGATTCGCCGCGAGGAAGAGGCGGCGATGCTGCCGGTGCTGGCGCAGGCCGATACGTTGCTCGATCAGGGCCATCTGTACAAGACCGGCGGCGCGGCGAGCGTCGGCAAGGTCGAGGTGGCGGGTCGTGCGCTGGTGATCAAGCGCTACAACATCAAAGGTTTTGCCCACTGGCTCAAACGCTTCTGGCGCCCGAGCCGTGCCTGGCACTCCTGGCGCGAAGGCAATCGCCTGGCGTTTCTCGGCATCGCCACGCCCAAGCCATTGGCGTTGCTGGAGAAGCGTTTTCTCTGGTTGCGCAGTCGGGCTTATCTGGTGACCGAGTATTTACCGGGGCCGGACATCATCGAGCGCTTTGCGCCTTATGTCGAAAGCGGTGAGGCACCGGAAGCCGAATTGCTGGCGCTGGATCATTTGTTTGCCGAGCTGATTGGCGAGCGGATCAGTCACGGGGATTTCAAGGGGCATAACCTGTTCTGGCAGCACGATCGCTGGGCGCTGATCGATCTGGATTCGATGTGTCAGCATGCCACGCTCAGCAGCTTCGCCCCGGCGTATGCGCGGGATCGGGCAAGGTTCATGCGCAATTGGCCTGAGAGCAGCGCGCTGTATCAGGTCATCGATCAGCGTCTTCCCAAAGATATCTCTAGCGCTGCCTGAATCCCCATCGCGAGCAGGCTCGCTCCCACAATGGATCGGTGTACACCAGACCACTGTGGGAGCGAGCCTGCTCGCGATGGGGCCAGAACATCCACCCGAGATTAAGGGACAGGTTCTTATGAAATGTCCTACATGATCTGCAGAACCCGTGAACTGTGCCCTGAATAGCCGCGATGCTAGTTTGCCTGACGTTCACGGAGGGCAGATTTTGACAATAAAAACGACGGTGTTACTGAGCACTTTCGCACTGGTTTTATCAGGCTGCGGAACCGCTGTTACAGTGCTGCAGGATGACGAAGACGCGGCTCGTAGCCTTAGAAAGCAAAAGACCTACTGTCAATCCATCCCGCGCATCTACAGCGGCCTGGCCTACGACTTTTGCGTATTGAACGCAGCGCCTGATCCCACGGGTATTCTTTTGCCGTTCGTATTGGTGGATTTCACCCTGTCGGGTGTTTTCGATACCGTCCTCCTGCCCTATACGGTTTACCGCCAGGCTACCGACGGCAATCTCAGCATCTATTGGCGAGCAGGCCGCGGATGAGCAATGCCGCCTGCTTTCGCCCGGATCATATTTACGGGGGTAATAAGCGCTGGGTCATTCCCGCCATGTTTACGCTATAATCCCGCCCTTTAGCTGCCACTCGCCCTTTGCGAGGGCACATTAATCTTTGAGGCGCTTTGCGCCTGCATGCAGACTAAAGAGGCTAGACCCCTGTGGCATTGACGATTCTTGGCCTGTCCGGCGCCCTTAGCCATGATCCTTCCGCAGCGTTGTACATCGACGGCAAGCTGGTCGCGGCGGCTGAGGAAGAGCGCTTTGTGCGCGATAAACATGCAAAGAACCGCATGCCCTACGAGTCGGCGAAGTTCTGCCTCGAGCAGGCCGGCATCAAGCCATCCGACGTTGATGTGGTAGCGATCCCGTTCGCGCCGATCAGCCTGTTCGGCAAGGCTCGCTGGCATTACGCCAAACGTTACTGGTACGCCCCGGACCGCGCGCTCGACGCAATCCTGATGGGCAACCGTCGCTACAAGCGCTATCGCAACAAGATTGTCTGGTGCCTCGAGCAATTGGGTTTCGATCCGAAGAAAATCAAGATCGAGCCGGTCGAGCATCACCTGGCTCACGCCTCTAGCGCTTATCACTGCTCCGGTTTCAAAGAGAAAACCGCGATCCTGGGGATCGATGGCAAGGGTGAGTACGCCACGACCTTTTTCGGTTACGGAGAAAACGGCAAGATCCACAAGATCAAGGAATTCTTCGATCCGGACTCCCTCGGCGGCCTGTACGGCGCGATCACCGAGTTCCTCGGTTTCGAGATGCTCGACGGTGAGTTCAAGGTCATGGGCATGGCGCCGTATGGCGACGCCAGCAAATACGATTTCTCGCGCCTGGCTTCGTTCGAGAACGGCGAGCTGGTGATCAACACTGACTATGCCAACGTCATTGGCCTGCGTCGTTATAAAGAGAAAGGCAAAGGTTTCTACTTCTCGCCGAAGCTGATCGAGTGGCTGGGTCCCAAGCGCGAAGGCGACATCGCCGACGAGCCGTACATCCATTACGCCGCGAGCATGCAAGCGCTGTTCGAAAAGATCTCGCTGCAGATGATCGACCACTACCTGGGCGACGTGCTCAAGGAAACCGGCAAGCTGGCCTTCGCCGGCGGCTGTGCGTTGAACGTCAAGCTGAACCAGAAAATCATCGCCCGCGATGATGTTAAAGAGCTGTTCGTGCAGCCAGCGTCCGGCGATGCCGGCACCGCGGTCGGCGCGGCGGCCTATGTGTCCCACGCCCGTGGTGTGCCGGTCGAGAAGATGGAACACGTCTACCTCGGCCCGTCGTACACCAACGAAGACGTGCTCGCCGCGTGTGCCCGTCACCCGAGCAAGCCGGTCTGGCGCAAGCTTGAGAACATGCCGGAAAACATCGCCAAAATCATGGTCGATGGCAATCCGGTAGCCTGGTTCCAGGGCCGCATGGAGTTCGGTCCGCGCGCCTTGGGCGGTCGTTCGATCATTGGTTGCCCGAGTGCGACTGGCGTGGCTGACCGCATCAACCACCAGATCAAGTTCCGCGAGCGCTGGAGGCCTTTCTGCCCGTCGATGCTCGACACTGTGGCCCCGCAGATGATCAAGGTCGACCACCCGGCGCCGTTCATGACCTTCACCTTCGAAGTGGCAGAAGAGTGGAAAACCCGCGTACCGGAAGTCGTCCACGAAGACGGTACGTCCCGGGCCCAGGTGCTCAAGCGCGAATACAACCCGCGTTACTACGACATGATGAAGGCGCTGGAAGTACTGACCGGCAACGGCGTGTCGCTGAATACCTCGCTCAACCGTCGTGGCGAACCGATGATCTGCTCGCCGACGGATGCCCTGAACATGTTCTTCGGTTCCGATCTACAGTATCTGATCATGGAAGACATCCTGGTGGTCAAAGAGGGCGCGGACGCATATGACACGCTCGGCTGAACGCCATGTGTTGCAGTTCTGTCACGGCTATGACGGGCCGTTTCTGGACTGCGCCCGGCAGTACGCCAGCCTGTTCGCGGGGACCGGTTATCGAGTGACCACGGTGTTTCTGACCGGGGCTGCCGATGCCGAAGTCGCCGCAGGCTGCGCTTGCGATGAAGTGCTGTTCATGGAATACAGCTCAAAGGCCATTCGTGGCCTGAAGCTGGGCGCCATCAGCGATCTGCGCAAGATCGCCGCCTCGCGCAATTTCAGTTTTTGCATCGCTCACCGTTTCAAACCTATTTATATCGCCTTGCTCGGCACGTCGTTGCCGGTGATTGGCGTGCATCACGCGTTTGACGATTACAAGCGCGGCACGCGCAAACTCTTCGCCAATATTTTCCGCAAGCGCCTGAGCCTGCTCGGGGTTTCCGATGCCGTGCGCGACGACATGCGCCATTGCCTGCCGAAGTGGCCGGCGGCGCGGATTCAGACGCTCTATAACCGTATCGATGTGCAGACCTTGCAGGACAGCCAGGTGTCGGTTCGCGAGGCCCGGGAAACCCTCGGCCTGGCGCCGGATGCCTGGGTTGTCGGCAATGTCGGACGGCTGCATCCGGACAAGGATCAGACCACGCTGCTGCACGGTTTTGCTGCGGCGTTGCCGGGTTTGCCCGCCAGCAGTCAATTGGTGATTCTCGGTGCCGGTCGACTGGAACAGGACCTCAAGGCCCTGGCCCGTGAGCTGGGTATCGGCGACCGCGTGCTGTTTCTCGGTCAGGTGCCTGAAGCCCGACGTTATTTCCGTGCTTTCGATGTGTTTGCCCTGAGTTCCGATCACGAACCGTTCGGCATGGTGCTGCTGGAGGCCATGGCTGCCGGTGTGCCCTTGCTCGCCACGGCGTGTGGCGGGGCGAAGGAAGTGGTCGAGGGTATCGGTATTCTGTTCCCGCTGGGCGATGCTGAACGCTTGGCTCAAGGGCTGCAACATCTGGCCGCGATGGACGAGCAGCAGCGTCACCAGTGCGCCGAGCTGATGCTCGATCGCTTGCGTGAGCGCTTCTCCGACCGCGCGGTACGCGATGCCTTCTGGCGTTTGCCGCACGTTACCGAACTGGCGCCGAGGGGCTGATGCTCAACCGATTTCAAGGCTGGCGCGAACGTGGCTGGGCGGTAGTCGACGCCTCGACATATGCCCAGGCCTGGCAACGATATGGCGGCAGCGTCGCCACTCATCCCATGGTGGTCGAGCGGCTTTCGCAGTTGGCCGACATTCCTGTGCGCTACCTGGCCTGGGAGCAAAACGGTGAAGTCAAAGCCGCGATCCCGACCTGGGGCCGCGACCTCGCCTTGTCCAAGGACGTACTCAAACGCTGCGGTAAAAAAGGCCTGTTCGACCTCGGTAATGCCGAGTTCATCCTGCCGGCCGCAGCCGATGCACAAGCGCCGCTACGTCATCGTGGACGCTACCTGTCGGCGCTGAATGAAGGCCGCTTCACCGGCATCAAGTTGCAGGCTGAACAGTTGGCGATGGCCCGCACTCCCGAAGAACTGTCGAAGAAGTTTCGCTACAACCAGCGCCGTGAATTGCGATTGCTGGAAGAAGCGGGCGGACTGGTTCGGCCGGTCGCCGAGTTTTCCAGCAGTGAACTGGCGGCGATCTATTGCGACTTGTTCCTGCGTCGCTGGGGATTCCCGGCGACGGGGGCCGAGCGCATGGCTGAGGTCATCGAGTTGCTGCGTGATTTGCTGATCGGTTCGGTGATTTTTCTCAACGATGCGCCAATAGCGATTCAACTGGTCTACCGTGTCGAGACACCGCAGTGGATCAGCGTCGAGTACATCAATGGCGGCGTCGATCCTGAAACCCGCGAATTCAGTCCGGGCAGCGTGCTGAGTTTTCTCAATACGCAAAGCGCCTGGGAGCATGCCCGGGCGTTGGACAAACCCTTGCGCTTTTCTTTCGGCCGCGCCGACCGTGAATACAAGGATCGCTGGTGCAATCCTGTGCCGGTGTTCACCGTATGAGTCAGCCCATGAACCGCAAACAGCAATTGCTCAAGCGCCATCGGCGCAACAAACGCATCGGTCTGCTCATCGCGCTGGTGCTATTGATTGCCATGGGTGTGCTGGTGAGCTGGTGGCTGCCGTTGGTGCTCGCGGTTCTGGGCTGGATTGCCCACGAGGCATGGTTTGCCGACCATTTGTTTTATTCGCCCAAAGACGATTATCAGTACAGCTTTCCACCGTACACCCAGCAGCCCAAGGTTCATCTTGACGGTGAGCGTTTGCGCTTGGACGACGGTGTCATGCTGGTCGACGACGCCACGCTGGTCTTGGCGCTGCGGATAAAAAGCACTTGGCTGGGACGCTTCATCGATCCCGTGGTCGAGTTGTCGGGGGGGGACCACCCGGACCGGCAAACGTTCGAGCGTGGTGTGAACGGCCTGCGTTACCTCAACCTCAGTGGTCAGGCGCACGTTCTGTCGCAAGGTGAGTTACGCCTGCGCGGGCGATTCTGCCGACTGCTGGGTGAGCCGGTGCTCAGGGTGTTCGAGCATCCGGATTACAGCCGTCAACGGGTGATGGTGATCGCGCCACATGCCGACGATGCCGAGTTGGCCGCATTCGGCTTGTACAGCAGCGCCAGTCAAAGCTGGATTGTGACCCTGACTGCCGGTGAAATAGAGGCCGGGCACTATCAGCAGATGGGGCTCAATGGCGTCGAAGCGTCTCGGTTGAAAGGCTCGCTTCGCGCCTGGGACAGTCTCAGTGTGCCGCTGTGGGGCGGTGTACCTCAGGAGCGCTGCATACATTTGGGGTATTTCTGCCTGCAATTGCCCGCCATGCAAAGCACGCCGACCGAGGCCGTGGTATCCCGTGAGGCACAACTGGGGGATACCCGATATTTTCGACGGTTCAATCCGTTTGCCCTGGGCAGTGACGTCGATGGCATACCGTCCTGGAACAATCTGCTGGCCGACCTGAGTGAGTTGATCGAGCGTATCCAGCCTCAGGTCATCGTTTTGCCACATCCGCGTTTCGACCCGCACCCAGACCATCTATGCTCACAGCAAGCGGTGATGCAGGCACTCAACGGTACAGCCTGGCAGCCCGAAACCTTGTTGCATTACGCCAATCATCTACACGACAACGATCGCTGGCCAATGGGTGATGCCGGTACCGGTGTAACACTGCCGCCACAGATCAATGATCACGAACCGTTGCGGCCCTGGGCGCTTTGTTTGTCGGCTGAAAAGCAGTGGCACAAGGCTATGTCGTTGGGCATGATGCACGACCTTCAGCCCCGACTTCCCCTCAAGCGTCTACTTCGCCGGGCGATACAACGCTGTCTGGCGGCCCGACGCTGGCCGGCTTTCGGCGAAAACGAGTTCTTCCGTAAAGCGGTGCGACGCCACGAATTATTCTGGGTCCAAGAGCTGTCTGGAAAGAGAGAGACCAATTGAAAGTTCTGTTTCTGGTGCAGAAAGAGCAGCGAGCGATCCTCGATCGACTGTATGACGGTATCGCCGAGCACTGCGACTGCGACAAGCGTGAGCTGACCAGCGCGGAGCAGGACGACTTGCGTGGATATTTCCGCAAGCATGTCGATGTTACCCGCTACGACCGGATTGTTTTTTTCCTGCGCTTCAAAAAAGAAATCAGACAGGTGAGGTTCATACAAACCCTGCCCAATCTGGTTATTCTGGAACACGATGCGTACCAGAACTACATCCCGTGCAAGTACACCGGCAAGTTCAGCGCCCATTACCGCAAGCTGCCTTGGGCGCGGGTGATCAGCTCGGGCTTCATGGTCAGCCAGCGCTTGCGCGAGGAAGGGTTTGACGCGCATTTCGTGCCCAAGGGCTACGATCAGGCACTGTTGCAAAACTGCCAGCGTGAACGGGATATCGAGCTGGGTTTTGTCGGCAGTCTCAACAGCGTGGCGTATGCCGGGCGCAAGGCCATGCTCGAGTCCGTGGCCGAAGTGGAAAACCTGCTGATCACCCGCACCAAGTCGGGTGAAGAATACTGCGAGACGTTGAGCCGGATCCGTTACTTCGTGAGTGCCGACGTCGGCATGGGCGAATACATGATCAAGAATTTCGAGGCCATGGCCTGTGGTTGTGTGCTGTTTGCTTACGATCAAGGGGAAGCCGAGAATCGCGCGCTGGGGTTTGTCGATATGCACAACATCGTGCTCTATCGAACCCGCGACGAACTCAGGGAAAAACTGGCGGTGTTGCGCGAGTCCCCTCAGCTGACCGAGACCATTTCATTGGCCGGACAGGCTTTGGTAGAGCAGCGTTACACGTTCCGGGCTGTAGGGCATGCGATTGTCGACGCCCTGCGTGCGCCGCTGCGCGAGCATGTCCCGCTGGGCTGGAAAGAAAAATTACGCTTGTCGCTGGGGCTGTGAAGCCGGGCAATTAAACAACCTATGGTGCGGTGCAAATAAATGCTGTTCAGCGAGACTAGCGACATTTCGGTTGTAATCACTAGTTGCGGTCGCTTCGATCTGTTGAAGCGTACCCTCGAGACGTTTGACCGGTTCAACACGGCTCCCATCCGTAAGGTGTTCATTACAGAGGACTCCGGCGACAGCGCCGTAGAGGCCTGTATTCCGGAGCACTGGAGGGCGCATACCCAGTTCTTCATCAACAAGCCACGCCTGGGGCAGTTGCGGTCCATCGATGCTGCTTATGCTCAGGTGCAGACATCGTGGATTTTCCACTGTGAAGACGACTGGGACTTCTACCGCGAAGGGTTCATCGAAGAGTCCCAATGCTTGCTGGAAGAAGATCCGCAGGCACTGCAAGTGTGGCTGCGCAGCTTCAATCATGACCTGATGGTTCACAGCCCTTACGTGTTCCTGAACGAGCGCAAAGTCAGCCATGGCATTCCTTTCTACGTACTGGGCTCGCAAAAAGCCGAGTGGCAAGGTTTTTCCTTTAATCCAGGGCTGCGCCGTCGCGCGGATTACTTGATGCATGCACCGTATTCCGGATTTTCCGGGGAGAAAGACCTGTCGCGTCTGTATGCTGGCGAAAACCGCTACGCGTTGATTCTGGAAAACGACGCGGTATTACACACCGGTTTCGGTGAGCATGTGGTGGTCCCGAAGGAGCGGGAGAACAAATTACGGCGTAAACGTCTCGATCGGCTGAAGCTGATCGCAGCTCTTATCTTGGGTCTGGCAATAGGTTGGGTGCTACATGGAATTTAGCGGCATGAAGCCAGGAAAGAACACAATGGCGTATTTCGGAACGGCGCTCTGTTTGTTCCTTTTGAGCTTTGTGGTGGGCTGGTCGTCGAAGTGGACCAACAACCTGTTCTACGCCTTGATGGTATTGCCGGGCCTGATCTTCCTGATCAAGGAACGCGGTGCGGGCTTGCTCAAGGAGCCGCTGGCGTGGGGTTGGCTGGCGTTCATTCTATGGTTTCTGGTGCCTGCGACGATTGCAGGGCAGATGCAGTTCTACAAACACATCTTCTATGTACTGATGTTCGTCATGGTGGCCGGCGCCTTCACCGATCCGCAGTTCTTCCGCAGTGCGGCGTTTGTTCGCGCTCAGTTCTGGATTCTGACGTTGTACATTTTCGGCAGCGCGCTCTACGGTTGGGCCACCGGTGAGTTCGCCGTCGGCGGCCGGGTGGCGCTGCTTCCGGCGCGCCTGGAGAACGTCATCTACGCCAGCATTTGGCTGTTCTGTGCGTTGGCGCTGGCGCTGCCAATCTGGCTAAAGACGCGAAAGTACATCGAAGCTGGCCTGGCCATCGTTTTGTCAGTGTTCGCGGTAGCCTTCGTCCTGCAGACGCGTACTGCGTTTGTGGGGGCTGTGTTCCTGTTTAGTCTCTGGGTGCTTTACGGCATTTACCACAAGCCGCGGCTGGTAGGCGGTGCGGTGGCAATTTGCGCAATCGTTTTAGGCCTGCTGTTCCTGGTGGTGCACAACGAAGCCTGGTACCAGTCCCTCTGGAACCGAGGTGATTCATACCGCATCGAGATTTTCCATATCATGGTCGGCGAGTGGCGCCACTGCGGCTGGGCACTGGGCTGTGGCATCAACTTCCACACCACCCAGGTACTCGATGGCTGGATGCCGATTCAGCATCCGCACAACATTTTCGTAGCCCTGGGGCTGTACAGCGGCGGAGTCGCTCTGGCGTTGTTCGTAGCGCTGATGGCCGCCTCCCTTTGGCAGGCCTGGCGTCTGCGCGACGCGTGGGGTATGTACCTGGCGTGTGCGCTGGTGATGCTGAACTTCGATGGCAGTTTGCTGATTGGTAACCCTGACGAGTTGTGGCCACTGGTACTGCTGCCCGCCGCGATGATCCTCTCTCGCGTGCTGAAGGCGCGACAACCCGCGCTGGCGTAATGCCTGGCCTTCGCTTCCTCCCCGGAGGCGAAGGCGCTCAGATCATTTTTGCAGGGCGACGCTCAGTTCCTCCGGGGAGCAGATGCTCTGGGTCTGGCCATAATTGTGCATGAAGACTTCGCCGCGACCGTCGAGCAACCATTGCCGATCTTGCGGGTAGCGCACCATATGCTTGAAGTTGCGCAGTCGCAGAGTCTTGCGCAGCGGACGTCGATACACCCGCATGTCGGCGATGTCGATCAGGCCCAGCTGATGCTCGGGGGTGAGCACGATGTTGCCCAGGTGCGCCGAGCGAAAATAAATCCCCCGCTCATGCAACGTGGCCATGAAGACCCCCAATTGGCCGCGCAACGGATCGGCATCGCCCTCGATGTCCAGCAGCTGACGCAGGGTCTGGCCCGGCAGTGGATCGTAGTGCACGGCATCGCGCTCGATACTCGCAATACGGTAAACCTGACGAATCGACGGGCAGGGGATTTGCCGTTCACGCAACGCATCGCAGTTGTCGGCAAAGCGTTTGGCGTACGGGTACCACGCGGCCGACGTCAGCAGGCGTTTGCGGCGAAACAGTTTGAGTATTGAACCGTCCGTCAACCGCAGAACCTTGTCCCCCGAACCATCCGCTTCAAGGACTTGTGCTCCCTCGCGCAGGGCGAGATATCGGGTGTGATCAAGCGCTTGCATCAATACTCCGGGTTGGGCGCCGTGAGGCATGGATAGCCGGCCATGTTACCGCAGCTCAGCGACTAAAATGGCCTGTGTTACACTCGCGGGCTCTTTTCTCATACAACGGGTTCTCATGACCAGCCCTGATTCGCCTGCGCCGTCGAGCTTGAAGATTTACCTGCGCCTGCTGTCGTATGTGCGCCCGTACTGGGGCATGTTTGCCATCAGTATCGTCGGCTTTGTGATTTTTGCCTCGACGCAGCCCATGCTCGCAGGGATTCTCAAATATTTCGTCGATGGTCTGAGCAACCCTGAAGCGGTGCTCTTCCCGACTGTTCCCTACCTGAAAGACTTGCAGTTGCTGATGGCCGTGCCGCTGCTGATCATCCTGATCGCCGCCTGGCAAGGCCTGGGGTCTTTCCTGGGCAACTACTACCTGGCCAAAGTATCGTTGGGGCTGGTCCACGACTTGCGAGTCGAGCTGTTCAACAAGTTGCTGGTATTGCCCAACCGTTATTTCGACACCCATAACTCCGGGCACCTGATTTCGCGCATCACCTTCAACGTGACCATGGTCACCGGTGCGGCCACGGACGCCATCAAAGTGGTCATTCGTGAAGGCCTGACCGTGGTGTTCCTGTTCGCTTACCTGTTGTGGATGAACTGGAAACTGACCCTGGTGATGCTGGCGATCCTGCCAATCATCGCGATTATGGTGAGCAGCACCAGCAAAAAATTCCGCAAGCAGAGCAAGAAAATCCAGGTGGCGATGGGCGACGTGACTCACGTGGCCTCCGAAACCATCCAGGGCTATCGCGTGGTGCGCAGCTTCGGTGGCGAGAGCTATGAAGAGCGTCGTTTCGCCGAAGCCAGCCAGGGCAACACCGACAAGCAACTGCGCATGACCAAGACCGGTGCGGTCTACACGCCCATGCTGCAATTGGTGATCTACACCGCCATGGCGGTGCTGATGTTCCTGGTGCTGTTCCTGCGCGGCGATGCCACCGCCGGTGACCTGGTGGCCTACATCACCGCGGCGGGCCTGCTGCCCAAGCCGATTCGGCAGCTGTCGGAAGTCAGCTCGACAATTCAGAAAGGCGTTGCCGGTGCCGAGAGCATTTTCGAGCAGCTGGACGTCGAGCCCGAGATTGACCAGGGTACCGTCGAGCGCGATCGCGTCAGCGGCCATCTGGAAGTGCGCAATCTGAGCTTCACCTATCCAGGGACCGAGCGTGAAGTGCTGAAGAACATCAGCTTCACCGCGGCACCGGGGCAAATGATTGCCCTGGTCGGTCGCTCGGGCAGCGGCAAGTCGACCCTGGCCAGCCTGATTCCGCGTTTCTATCATCACGAAACCGGCGAAATCATGCTCGATGATGTGGAAGTCGAAGACTATCGTCTGCGCAATCTGCGTCGACACGTGGCGCAGGTGACGCAGCATGTGACCCTGTTCAACGACACCATCGCCAACAACATCGCTTACGGTGACCTGGCCGGCGCACCCCGTGCCGACATTGAAAAGGCTGCCAAGGATGCTTACGCGATGGACTTCATTGCGGAGATGCCGCAGGGCCTGGACACCCAGGTCGGGGAAAACGGCGTGTTGCTGTCCGGTGGCCAGCGTCAGCGCCTGGCGATTGCCAGGGCCTTGTTGAAGAACGCACCGTTACTGATTCTCGACGAGGCAACGTCGGCGCTCGACACCGAGTCCGAGCGGCACATTCAGGCGGCACTGGATCAGGTCATGAAAGGTCGCACCACACTGGTGATTGCTCACCGGTTGTCGACCATCGAGAAAGCCGACCTGATCCTGGTCATGGATCATGGCGAAATCGTCGAGCGCGGCACCCACGCTCAACTGCTGGCGCAAAACGGCTACTACTCGCGCCTGCATGCGATGGGCCTGGACGAGCCGGTTACTGCGGGTATCGCCTGACCCCCGCTGGCCGCCACCGAGGGGTGGCGGCCGCAAAAAATCCTCTCATTAATGCCATGCGCAAGCCCACGCCAACCCTGTGTTAATATCGCGCCCCTGTTCATTTTGTATGTGGGTTGCTCCATGAAGTTGTCCATGCCGCGATTCGATCAAGCCCCTGTCTTGGTGGTCGGCGATGTCATGCTCGACCGTTACTGGCATGGTGGTACCTCACGGATTTCCCCTGAGGCGCCGGTACCGGTAGTCAAGGTCGAGCAAATCGAGGACCGCCCGGGCGGTGCCGCCAACGTTGCGTTGAACATTGCCGCCCTCGGCGCCCCAGCCTCGCTGGTCGGCGTGACCGGCGACGATGAAGCCGCCGACAGTCTGGCCAATAGCCTCAAAGGCGCTGGCGTACGGGCGTTGTTCCAGCGCATTGCGCACCAACCGACCATCGTCAAGCTGCGGGTCATGAGCCGTCATCAGCAACTGCTGCGTATCGACTTCGAAGAACCGTTCGCCACCGATGCGCTGGCGTTGGGCGAGCAAGTCGACGAATTGCTCGAAGGCATCAAAGTGCTGGTGCTGTCCGACTACGGCAAAGGCGCGCTGAAAAACCATCAGGTGCTGATCCAGGCGGCACGTGCCCGTGGCATTCCGGTGCTGGCCGATCCCAAGGGCAAGGATTTCTCGATCTACCGTGGTGCGAGCCTGATCACTCCGAACCTCAGCGAATTCGAAACCATCGTCGGCGGTTGCGCCGATGAGCACGAACTGGTGAGCAAGGGCGCGCAGCTGATGCACGACCTTGACCTTGGCGCATTGCTGGTCACCCGCGGCGAACACGGCATGACCCTGTTGCGTCCGGATCATCCGGCGCTGCACCTGCCGGCCCGTGCCCGTGAAGTGTTCGATGTGACCGGTGCCGGCGACACGGTGATTTCCACCCTGGCGGCGGCCATTGCCGCTGGTGAAGAACTGCCCCACGCGGTGGCCCTGGCCAACCTGGCGGCGGGTATCGTGGTCGGCAAACTGGGTACGGCAGCCATCAGCGCGCCGGAACTGCGTCGCGCCATCCAGCGTGAAGAAGGTTCGGAGCGCGGTGTACTCGGCCTGGAGCAGCTGTTGCTGGCGGTCGATGATGCGCGTGCGCATAAAGAGAAGATTGTCTTCACCAACGGCTGCTTCGACATTTTGCACGCCGGCCACGTGACCTACCTCGAACAGGCGCGGGCTCAGGGCGATCGCTTGATCGTGGCGGTCAACGACGATGCCTCGGTCAGCCGCCTGAAAGGCCCGGGTCGTCCGATCAACAGCGTCGACCGTCGCATGGCCGTACTGGCAGGTCTGGGCGCCGTGGATTGGGTGATCAGCTTCGCTGAAGGCACCCCCGAAAACCTGCTGCGCGAGGTCAAGCCGGATGTGCTGGTCAAGGGCGGGGACTACGGAATCGAGCAGGTTGTCGGCGCGGACATCGTGACCGCTTACGGCGGAACGGTGAAAGTGCTGGGGCTGGTGGAAAACAGCTCGACTACCGCGATTGTCGAGAAGATCCGCAAGTCCGAGTAACTCTGATCGTTCCCACGCTCTGCGTGGGAATGCCTCAATGGACGCTCTGCGTCCGCTTTGGGACGCAGAGCGTCCCGGGCTGCATTCCCACGCAGAGCGTGGGAACGATCAATCAGGAGCTGACTTTTTTCCGCGGTACGATTTTCTTCAGCAATTGCTTTGCCTTCCCACGCAACCGCGCCAAACCTGAATCTTTCCCCGGCGGGCTCAAGCCCTGTTGCTGCACCCAATCCTTCCAGCGAATCCGCTCATCCCTCACCAGCCAGCCTTCCTGCTGGGCAAAACTCTCTGCCAGGTACAACCCGCGAGTACTCGCCGGGTACAGCTGATCCTTTTTCAAGGTGTAGAGCTCGGCCATCGGTTGGCCATCCTGCAGCGGCATCAAGTACAAATCGGGACGTTTTCGATCCAGGCGGGCCACCAGTTGATCGCCTTCCAGTCGCTCGTCGACATGGAACAGGCTGAGGGATTTGGCCTCCTTGGGCACGTCCAGACGCAAGTCATAGATCAATTGCAGCGAGGCCGTCGGCAAATGCACGTAAGCCCGCGGGCGTTCGATCAACTGCATCTTGGCGCAACGCACCGGCCGCGCCGAACCGGACAACGGCGTCAGGCGAAACGGCAGGGCTTCACGGTAATGCAGCGCGGACGAGTAGGGTGCCGGCAGCCAAGTGTCATTGAAGCGACCGCCGAGCCAGCCTTCCGGGGTTTCCAGCAGGCACTCTTCGGCAATTTCCTGAATCGCGGTGTGCAGTGGCAGGTTCAGCTCATGGGCGGGCACGTAGCCGGAGATCAGCTTGAGCACCACGTCGCCGCGGTCTTGCCGACGCTGACGCACCAACACCCAGTAATCGCGGTTCTGCCAATGCAGGGTCAGGCGCACCGAAACCCCGAGATTGGCCAGCTCAAGCGAAAACCGCTGAGTGTCGGCGACCGTCACCGGGCGGCGCCGTTGCAGCGTCTGGGAGAAATTGAGCGGCATCCCGACGCTTTGATAACTCAGGCCTTCGGGAGTCGCTTCGACGAATAACGGCAGGGTCTTGAAGTTGCTCGGGTTCTTTCTTATGAGCGTACGCGGCATGTCGGCTCCTGCTTAAGGCCGCGTGGGCGGCATCAGTTTCGACGTAGGACCTGGGCAACGGTCGCGACGTTATGGGCGAGGTGCAGCGGATTAATGGTCCCGACAATAGCACTGGCAACACCCGGATGTTCAAACAACAACTCGAAGCTGGCGCGGACAGGGTCCACCCCCGGGCTCAGGCAAACATGACCGCTGGCGAGGGCTTTTTTGACCAGAATGGCTTTGCCGTGAGCAGCAGCATAGTCAATGACCGGCTTCTCGTTCTGCTGGTTCAGATTGTAGGTGACCATCGCGCAATCACCTTGTTCCAGAGCCTTCAAACCACCTTCGACGGTTTTGCCGGAAAAACCGAAGCCGCGAATCTTGCCTTCGCTCTTCAGCTCGGCGAGGGTCGCATAGACTTCACTGTCGTTGAGGATGGCCAGGTCGTTGCCGTCGGAGTGCACCAGCACCAGATCGATGAAATCCGTTTCCAGCCGTTGCAGACTACGTTCCACCGACCGCCGGGTGTGGGCGGCGCTGAAATCGTGGCTCGACTGGCCGTCGGCAAACTCTTCGCCGACCTTGCTGACGATCACCCAGTCCTGGCGCTGACCCCGCAGCAACGGACCTAGGCGTTCTTCGCTGCGACCATAGGCCGGCGCTGTGTCGATCAGGTTGATGCCCAGGTCGCGCGCGAGTTTGAGCAGCATGCGCGCTTCGTCGTCATCGGGAATCTGGAAGCCGTTGGGATATTTCACGCCTTGGTCACGGCCGAGTTTGACCGTGCCCAGCCCCAGTGGCGAAACCAGCAGGCCGGTGCTGCCCAACGGGCGGTGCAGATCGTGCAGGGTCGGTTGGCTCATGGCAGCAGTTGCTCCCAGGCAGGGACGCCCATCGGCGGTTTTGGCAGGTCGGGCAGCGGCGCCGCCGGATGGCTTGGCTGGATGCCGTCGCGCTGCAAGGACGCGATGACGCGATCAGCAAAGTCCGGAGCCAGCGCCAGTTTGGTTGGCCAACCGACCAGCAGCCGGCCTTCTTCGGCAAGGAATGCATTGTCAGGACGGGTCAGTCCCGATTGCAACGGCTCGGCGCGATCCACTCGAAGGGTGGCCCATTGCGCTGTGCTCAGGTCGATCCATGGCAGCAACTGGCCGAGTTCTTTCTGCGCGGTGGCAATTTGCTCGGCGGGTTCGCGGGCGACACCTTCGGCTTCAGCGATATCGCCGCCCAGGTACCAGACCCATTGACCATCGGCGGCCGGATGGGTGGTCACGGTAATGCGCGGCTTGGTGCCGCCGCCCAGGCAGTGGGCATACAGCGGTTTGAGCCCCGGACCCTTGACGATGATCATGTGCAACGAACGGCGTTGCATGGCGGGCTGGCTCAACCCCAGGGCTTCGAGCAGCGCTGCCGTGCCAGCGCCGGCGCTGAAGACGATGCGCTGGGCACGAATCTCGCGCTCGTCGACCTTCAGGCCGACCAGTTTTCCACCCTCCAGCAACGGTTCGATGTTCTGACCGGCAAGCAGGCCGTCACCCGCCAGATCGGCCAGGCGTCGGATCAGGCTCGGCACGTCGATCACCAGTTCCGCCAGACGATAGACCTTGCCCTTGAAGCGCTTGTCTTGCAGGGCGGGCGGCAATTGCTCGCCCTTGACCTGATCGACACGTCCGCGCACGGCCTTGCTGGCGAAGAAACTGGTGAGATTGCCGGCGATCGTGCCGGGGGACCAGAGGTAATGGGCTTCGGACAGCAGGCGCACGCCGGTCAGGTCCAGTTCGCCGTCACCGGCCAGGGCTTCGCGCCAGCGCCGAGGCATGTCGGCGATGGCTTCCGAGGCGCCGGTCAAGGCGCCATGCAATGCGTACTTGGCGCCGCCATGGATGATGCCTTGGGATTTCAAGCTTTGCCCGCCACCGAGGCTGGCGCTTTCCACCAGCACGGTCGAAAAACCCTGGCGGCGCAGGCGCGCATTCAGCCAGAGGCCGGCGACACCAGCGCCGACAATCAAAACGTCGGTGGAAATAACGGATGGCATGCAGCGACCTCAGTGTTCAAGACGAGGGCGCAGTATACAGACTCGAAGATTGGAGGTTTTGCTGGCGATCAATGTCCTCTTGGCTGCGAAGACTCCTGTGGCGAGGGGATTTATCCCCGTTCGACTGCGAAGCAGTCGTAAATTCGGTTGTCTCGGTGTGTCAGAAAAAACTCGGTTGCATGTTTTGGGGCCGCTTCGCAGCCCAACGGGGATAAATCCCCTCGCCACAGGGGATTTTCCTTCGGGCTTAATGCCCGGCGGTTTTGGAGAAGAGTTGGATGACAACGACGCCCAATACGATCAGCGCCATCCCCATCATCGCCGGCACATCCAGTTTCTGCCCGTAGATGAACAGCGCCGCAACGCTGACCATCACGATCCCCATGCCGGCCCACACCGCGTAAGCCACGCCCACCGGAACGCTGCGCACCACCAGCGTGAGCATCCAGAAGGCGATGCCATAACCGACAATAACCAGAATCAGCGGCAGCGGGGTGCTGAAGCCTTTGACCGCTTTCATCGAAACGGTGGCGATCACTTCGGCGCAGATGGCAATGGCCAGGTAGTAGTAAGCGGTCATGGGTGCATCCTCGTGTGAAGTGTTGCTTTCTGAGGTCGGCATTTTAGAGATTCACCAGATGCGGTAAAGTCATTACCTATCTGTTCTGAAGATGGGTTGATCCATGAACACACAATGGAATCTGGAGCAGCTGAGGCTGTTTGTCAGCGTAGCGGAGCAGCGTTCGTTTTCTGCGGTAGCGCGGGATCAGCGCAAGGCGCAGTCGGCGGTCAGCAGTTCGATTGCGCTGCTGGAAGAGGACCTGGGTGTCAGCCTGTTCGACCGTAGCAGCGGCCGCCAGCCGAAGCTCACCGAGGCCGGTAACGCGTTGCTGGATGAGGCGCGTGAAGTGCTGCGTCAATGCGAGCGCCTTAACGGTCGGGCGCTGGCCATGATGCGCGGCCAGGAGGCGCGTTTGCGTGTGGCCCAGGATGAGGCGATGCCTTATCAGCCGATCATCGAAAGCTTCGAAGCCCTGGCTCAACAATTTCCCAGCCTTGAAGTGCAGCTGACCAGCGCAGCCCAAGGCGATGTCGCGCGCAAACTGGTGGAGCGTCGGGCCGATCTGGGGTTGCTGTTTTATCACGACCAGATTCCCGAAGCGCTCGAGCGGCGGGTGTTGGGCAGCGTTGAAATGGTCACGGTGTGCGGCGTCGGGCATCCATTGGCGAAGCAGGCTCAGGTCGATTGTCAGCAACTGGCGCAGCATCGTCAGTTGCTGATGTCCACACAGTCGAGTGTCTATCCCGGAAGCGAACCGGCCAGCCCGCAAGTCTGGCGGGCCGACAGTTTTTACGTGATGGCTGAATGGCTGGTGCGCGGCCTCGGCTGGGCCTGGCTGCCGCGCCACGTGGTGCAGTACCCGGCGTATCAGGGCCTAATGATTGAACTGGTCAGTGAATGGACCCCGCCAGCGCTGGTGGTGGAGCTGGTCTGGCGCCGCGATGAGCCTCTGGGGCCGGCGGCTCGTTGGCTGGCGGAACGTTTTGCCGTGCACTTGCAGGCGATCGGTGAAAAAAGCCGATAAACTCCGCCGCCATGAATAGAACTCTCTACACCGCGCTGTTTTACCTGGGGCTGCCATTGGTAGCGATTCGGCTGTGGCTGCGGGCGCGCAAGGCGCCGGCGTACGCCAAGCGCATTGGCGAACGTTTCTCCTTCGGGTTACCGACGATGAAAACGGGCGGCATCTGGGTGCACGCGGTGTCGGTGGGCGAAAGCATTGCCGCGGCGCCGATGATTCGCGCCTTGCTGCAGCGTTATCCACAGTTGCCCATTACCGTGACCTGCATGACCCCGACCGGATCGGAGCGCATCCACGCGCTGTTCGCCAATGAGCCGCGCATCCAGCACTGCTATTTGCCTTACGACTTGCCTTGCGCAGCGAAGCGATTCCTTGATCGGGTCCAGCCGAAACTGGCGGTGATCATGGAAACCGAGCTCTGGCCGAACCATATCCATCAGTGCGCCAGGCGTGGGATTCCCGTGGCCCTGGCCAATGCGCGACTGTCCGAGCGTTCGGCCAAGGGCTATGGCCGCTTCGGCAAACTGACCCAGCCGATGCTCGCCGAGATGAGCCTGTTCGCGGTGCAGACCGAGACCGAGGCCCAGCGCTTCCGCAATTTGGGTGCGCGTTCGCAAACCGTGGAAGTGACCGGCTCGATCAAGTTCGACCTGACCATCGACCCGGCACTGCTTCAGCGTGCCGCCGAGTTGCGTGCGCAATGGCAGGCGCAGGAGCGTCCGGTGTGGATTGCGGCCAGTACGCACGAAGGCGAAGACGAAGTAGTGCTGGCGGCTCATCGCCAGTTGCTCGCCAATCATCCCGATGCGTTGCTGATTCTGGTGCCGCGTCATCCAGAGCGTTTCAACCCGGTGTTCGAGCTGTGTCGGCAACAGGGTTTCGCCACGGTCCGTCGCTCCACTGGCGACCCGGTCACCGCGCAAACTTCGGTGCTGCTGGGCGACACCATGGGTGAGTTGCTGTTTCTGTATGCCTTGGCCGACAGCGCTTTTGTTGGCGGCAGTCTGGTGCCGAACGGCGGGCACAACCTGCTGGAGCCGGCGGCTCTGGCCAAACCTGTGTTGAGCGGACCGCACCTGTTTAACTTCCTCGAAATCGCCGCGCAACTGCGCAGTGCCGGGGCGTTGCAGGAAGTGGAGGATGCCGAAGGTCTGGCGCTGGCGGTGCAGCGGCTGTTCGAGTTGCCGCGCGATGCGCAGCGGATGGCGGAGGCGGGGCTGAAAGTCATGCGCACCAATCAGGGCGCGTTGCAGCGGTTGCTGGATGGGTTGGGGCGGTTGATCGAGCGTTAGACCGAATCGCTTGACACAAAAAGATCGCAGCCTCGTTTCACTCGACAGCTCCTACACGGGATTTGTATTCATCCTGTAGGAGCTGTCGAGTGAAACGAGGCTGCGATCTTTCTTTTTATTGCGTCGGATTTGCCTTCAACTGCTCCGCCGCAGCCTTCGCCAGATCCGGCGGCAGGAAGTCTTTATCCGGGTTGTAATCAGCCTTGAGGTAACGCGCCAGGTCCTGCAAATCCCCCGGGTTCAACGTGCCCGCGGCCTGTTTCAAACGCAGGTTGTCGAGGATGTAGTCGTAACGCGTGTTGTTGTAGTCGCGCACCGAGGTGTACAGCTGACGCTGGGCATCCAGCACGTCGACGATGTTCCGTGTGCCCACCTGATAACCGATTTCGGTCGCTTCCACCGCGCTCTGGTTGGAGATGATCGACTGCTTGCGCGCCTGCACCTGCTCGACGTCGGTGTTCACGGCGCGATGCAGATTGCGGGTGCTTTCCACCACTTGCCGGCGCAAGGATTCACGTTGCTGCTCGGACTGATCCAGCTGCGCATACGATTGACGCACCTGGGAATTGATCAGGCCGCCGCTGTAGATCGGGATGTTCAGTTGCAGGCCAACCGTCGTTTGCTCGACGTTGCCACCGTAAGGCTGGCCGAAGGCGTTCGGGTTGCTGAAGCCCAGAGCGTCGTTGTCACCTTTCTCGTATTTCGCCACGGCATCCACGGTGGGTGCATGGCCGGCCTTGCGCTGCTTGAGGGTTTCTTCGGCGGCGCTGACGGCGTAGTTGCTCGCGAGCAAATTGAGGTTCTGTCTGGCTGCCGTATCGACCCAGGCCTTGGCGTCGTTCGGTGCTGGCGGCAGGATCGGCAAGGTATGGGCAATGCCCCAGATCGAGTTGTACTGACGGTTGGTCAGGGTGATCAGGGCTTCGAACGCATCATCGACCTGGCGCTGCGCGACGATTCGGTTGGCGCGGGCGGTGTCGTAGCTGGCTTGCGATTGCAGCACATCGGTTTTGTCCGAGAGACCGACGTCGAAGCGTTCGTTGGACTGATCGAGCTGGCGTTTGAACGCGGCTTCTTCGGCCTTGGTTGACGCCAGGTTGTCCTGGGTTCGCAAGACATTGAAGTAGCTGACGGCAGATTGCAGGATCAGGTTTTGCTGGGTTGCCGAGAGCTGCAATGCAGCCTGTTCGTTAACGTCTTTGGCGGCCTGGAACTGGAACCAGCGATCAGCACGGAACAGCGGTTGCGCCAGGGTCGCCTGATAGGAATGAGCATTACGGTTGGCGGTAGCCGAAGGCTGATCGATCACCGTGCGCACGTTGGCAAGTTCGGCGCCGCCAGAGAGGTTCGGCAACAGCCCGGCGCGGGCCTGGGGCACGACTTCTTTCTGGGCGCCATATTGAGCGATGGCTGCAGCAAGGTCGGCGTTGTTGTCCACCGCTTCCTGATAGACGCTGACCAGATCGTTCTTGGTCGATAAGGGCGCTTCTGCTGCCCAGGCCATTCCATTGGACGCACAAGACACGGCAAGAGCCAGTGAAAGTTTGCGCAGCATGAGGCCATCCCTAAAAAATTACGCTGATAATTTGAGCGCCAAGGCTACGGCGCGGCTCATACAGCGTCAAGGTGCGGTATGGCGTAGCGAGTGTAGTTGTGCGCAACGGCCGCAACAATCCTGTAATTGCGCCATTCATCATGGTGTTTACTGCGGTGTTGGCGTTCTTTGCCGGTTGTGTCTAGACTGGCCGGGTTCTTGTCGGGGTGCCTTGCTATGAGGCTGAGATCGAATAATTTCGGATCCCGTTGAACCTGATCAGGTTAGCGCCTGCGTAGGGAACAAGATTTCTCGTCACCCGGCGAGTCCTCTTGTGCTTCGTCCGGGATGTTGTTCGACAATCGAACACCCCTCGAGCACTGAGCACAGCACAGCTGGTTTTCCCAGCGCCCGTGCGTCCATTCGTTTACAGGTTCGCTCCGACAAAAAATCCACTGCCTGGATGTGTGTCTGGAGAGCCCGTGATGACTACAAAATCAAAAATCGCAACCAACTTGAGTGACTCGGCCAAGGTCGATCAGCAATCGGTTCAGCCGTTTACCCGCTCGCAAAAAATTTATGTTCAGGGCTCTCGCCCGGACATCCTCGTGCCGATGCGCGAAATCAGCCTTGATGTGACCCCGACCGACTTCGGCGGCGAGATCAACGCGCCGGTCGTTGTGTACGACACTTCGGGCCCGTACACCGACCCTAACGTCATCATCGACGTGCGCAAAGGTCTCGCCGATGTACGTTCGCCGTGGATCGAATCCCGTGGCGACACCGAGCGCCTGCCAGGTCTGAGTTCCAGCTTCGGTCAGGAACGCCTCGCCGATGCGGAGCTGACCAAGCTGCGTTTCGCCCACGTGAACAACCCGCGCCGGGCCAAGGCCGGCGCCAACGTCAGCCAGATGCACTACGCCCGCAAAGGCATCATCACCGCCGAGATGGAATACGTCGCCATCCGCGAAAACATGAAGCTTGAAGTGGCCCGCGCCGCTGGCCTGCTGGACCAGCAACACGCCGGTTACAGCTTTGGCGCCAGCGTGCCGAAAATTATCACCCCCGAATTCGTCCGTGAAGAAATCGCCCGCGGTCGCGCGATCATTCCGGCCAACATCAACCACACCGAACTGGAACCGATGATCATCGGCCGTAACTTCCTGGTGAAGATCAACGGCAACATCGGCAACAGCGCTTTGGGTTCGTCCATCGAAGAAGAAGTGGCGAAACTGACCTGGGGCATTCGCTGGGGGTCGGACACGGTCATGGACCTGTCCACCGGCAAACACATTCACGAAACCCGCGAGTGGATCATCCGTAACTCGCCGGTGCCGATCGGTACCGTGCCGATTTATCAGGCCCTGGAAAAAGTCGGCGGCGCCGCAGAAGACCTGACCTGGGAGCTGTTCCGTGACACGCTGATCGAACAGGCCGAGCAGGGCGTCGACTACTTCACCATCCACGCCGGCGTACTGTTGCGCTACGTGCCGCTGACCGCCAAGCGCGTGACCGGCATTGTGTCCCGTGGCGGCTCGATCATGGCCAAGTGGTGCCTGGCGCACCACAAAGAAAACTTCCTCTACACCCATTTCGAAGACATCTGCGAAATCATGAAGGCCTACGACGTCAGCTTCTCGCTGGGCGATGGCCTGCGTCCGGGCTCGATTGCCGACGCCAACGACGCGGCGCAATTCGGTGAGCTGGAAACCCTCGGTGAACTGACCAAGCTTGCCTGGAAGCACGACGTGCAATGCATGATCGAAGGCCCTGGCCACGTGCCGATGCAGTTGATCAAAGAGAACATGGACAAGCAGCTGGAATGCTGCGACGAGGCGCCGTTCTACACCCTCGGCCCGCTGACCACGGACATCGCGCCAGGCTACGACCACATCACTTCGGGTATCGGTGCGGCGATGATCGGCTGGTTCGGTTGCGCCATGCTCTGCTACGTGACGCCCAAGGAACACTTGGGTCTGCCGAACAAGGATGACGTGAAGACCGGGATCATCACCTACAAGATCGCCGCGCATGCCGCCGATCTGGCAAAAGGGCATCCGGGCGCGCAGATCCGCGACAATGCCTTGAGCAAGGCGCGTTTCGAATTCCGTTGGGAAGACCAGTTCAACCTGGGCCTCGATCCGGACACGGCTCGTTCGTATCACGATGAGACCCTGCCGAAAGATTCGGCCAAGGTCGCGCACTTCTGCTCCATGTGCGGGCCGAAATTCTGTTCGATGAAAATCACTCAGGAAGTCCGTGAGTACGCGGCCAACCAGCGCATCGAAACCGTTGATGCCGAAGTCGCCCAGGGATTGGCGGAACAGGCCGAGCGGTTCAAGCAGGAAGGCAGTCAGCTGTACAAGAAGGTTTGATCTGACCTGAAGCGGTGGGGCCTGCACCTGCCCCATCGCCAGCAGGCTGGCTCCCACACTGGATTTGTGGTGTTCACAAGTCCCCTGTGGGAGCCAGCCTGCTGGCGATAGCGATCTACACAACAACAAATGTCCCTCTGAGATAACACCCTTGAGCATTCAACCCAGCACGTATTCCCCTGATATTGCAGTGCCCCCAGACAAACGTGTCTTCGGCGGCCGCGATCTGTTTTCCCTATGGTTCTCTCTCGGCATCGGCCTGATGGTCCTGCAGACCGGCGCTCTGCTCGCGCCAGGTCTGGGCCTGTCCGGCTCGCTGCTGGCCATCTTCCTTGGCACGCTGGTCGGTGTTCTTTTGCTGGCGGCGGTTGGCGTGATCGGCAGCGACACGGGTCTGTCGTCGATGGCCGCGCTCAAACTCAGCCTCGGTGCAAAAGGCGCGAGCCTGCCGGCCGTGCTGAACCTGCTGCAACTGATTGGTTGGGGCTCGTTCGAAATCATCGTCATGCGTGACGCCGCCAGCCTGTTGGGTGCGCGGGCGTTCAGCGAAGGCAGCCTGCTGTCGAATCCACTGCTGTGGACCGTGTTCTTTGGCGGTTTGGCGACCTTACTGGCCGTCAGTGGTCCGCTGACGTTCGTCCGTCAGATCCTGCGCAAGTGGGGCATCTGGTTGCTGCTGGCCGCGTGCATCTGGCTGACCTGGAACCTGTTCGCCAAAGCCGATCTGGCGGCGTTGTGGGCGCAGGCCGGTGATGGTTCGATGCCGTTCGCCGTGGGCTTCGACATTGCCATCGCCATGCCGCTTTCGTGGTTGCCGCTGATTGCCGACTACTCGCGTTTCGGCAAGCGTGCGAAAAATGTGTTTGGCGGCACGGCAGTGGGTTTCTTTATTGGCAACTTCTGGCTGATGAGCCTGGGTGTGGCCTACACCCTGGCGTTCGCGCCGAGCGGTGAAGTGAATGCCTTGCTGTTGGCATTGGCCGGTGCGGGCCTGGGGATTCCGCTGCTGCTGATTCTGTTGGACGAGTCGGAAAATGCCTTCGCCGACATTCACTCGGCAGCCGTTTCCAGCGGAATTCTGCTGCGAATGAAGGTCGAGCATCTGGCGCTGGCGATTGGCGTGATCTGCACGCTGATCGCGTGCCTGGCGCCGTTGGCCCAGTATCAGAACTTCCTGCTGTTGATCGGTTCGGTGTTTGCGCCGCTGTTCGGCGTGGTGCTGGTGGATCACTTCATCCTGCGCAAACGCGGTGCTCGCGTGGCGTCAGCCGCATTGCGCTGGCCGGCGTTGCTCGCCTGGTTGGGCGGGGTAAGCACCTATCATTTGCTGGCTAATCTGTACCCGGACATCGGCGCAACCCTGCCGTCACTGATTCTGGCAGGGCTGCTGCAACTCGTGCTGGGTCGGGCCTTCAGTTACGGCCAGGAAACAGCTCGGGCTTGAGAATGCCGTTCAGGCGAGGGTAAGGGATCTTCAGTTCGACGTGACCCAGCGCGTAAGGTGCGATGGAGCTCACTTCGTACTTGAGGATCACCCCGCCGTACGTCAGCGCCACGTTTTGGGTTTTGGCGAAGGGCCAGCTCTTCACGAACTCTGGCTCCTGATCGAGCTTGGTGCTGATCAGCCAGCTGTTGTGCGCCACCTGCGCGGCTTTCCAGAACGCCTCTTCCTGCCCCGGCACCAACATGTCCGACAGTGTCAGCACTTTGTGTTGCTGGCGCGAATAGTTGATGAAACTGCGGCCCGGCGTGCCATGGGCGCCGCCGGTGTCCAGGTAGCTGGAAAATTCGACGATCACCAAGCCGTCATGCTGCTCACGTACCTTGGCTTGCAGGTAACTGCTGTTACGCGGGCCGGCACTGCTCAAAAATTGCTCGCGATACGCTGCCAGCGTCGGCGCTATCGGGGCGTCGGGCGAGGTGCGGGTCAATTGCAGCAGGCGTTTTTCGACGATGCCGTCCAACTGCGGTTCGGCAGGGAAGTGCAGCGTATCGATGTTCACCAGCGGGCAGTCAGCTGTTGTGCAACCCGGTTTCAGCTGTTCGGATGCATCGCGGGTAGTTTCCAGCGGCGTCCGGTAGTTGGGTTGGAACAAACTCTGGCAGGCGCCCAGGGTCAGGGCGATTGCAGCCACGGAGGCGATTTTAAAAAGCGACATGGGCGTCCTTCATAAAACAGGGAAAGGCAAAAAGTTATCCGCTTCGACTATCAACGAAGCAGTCAGTTCGCCACTAAGCTAATTAGAGTTGGTTTCGCCCTCACCGTCTATCCCGCTGACTGGAAAGGGGCTGCATCAAAGGTCGTGGGCGCGTTAGGATGGCGCGAAGTCGAGGTTGCAAGTAACAAACAAGGAGCCTCATAACGGATTTGCAGTAAGCGAGGATTGTCATGACTGATTTTGCCAACGCCATACCGACCGCCATTGATATCGTTCGGCGCGAAAAGTGCTATGAGGGCTTCTACAAGCTCGATCGTGTGCACTTGCGCCACGAATTGTTTGCCGGTGGCATGAGTCGCGAGATCAATCGTGAAGTGTTCGTTCGCCACGATGCGGTGTGCGTGCTGCCGTACGATCCGCAGCGCGATGAAGTGGTGTTGATCGAGCAGTTTCGCGTCGGCGCTGTGGGCAAAACCGACAATCCATGGCTGATCGAACTGGTCGCCGGTCTGATCGACAAGGATGAAGTGCCGGAAGAAGTTGCTCACCGCGAAGCGCAGGAGGAAGCTGGGCTTGTGTTCGGGGCGCTCTGGCCGATGACCCAATATTTTCCATCGCCGGGCGGCAGCAATGAATTTGTGCACTTGTACCTGGGGCGTTGCGACAGCACCGGCGTCGGCGGCCTGCATGGGCTGGAGGAAGAAGCAGAAGATATCCGCGTCACGGTCTGGGCGTTCGAAGATGCCCTGCAGGCCGTACGCGACGGACGAATTGCCAACGCGGCCAGCATCATTGCCTTGCAATGGCTAGCTTTGAACCGCGTTGAAGTGAGGGGGTTATGGTCGTAAACAAACTGCGCGATCGCTACAGGGTCGACCTCGTGGGGCTGCAAGCCTCCTGCGAGGCCAACTACGCGCGCCTGATGCGACTGCTGCCGGACATGCGCAACGAACCGGAGGCGCGGCGCATTGCCGTGACCCACGGCGATCAGATGCTCGGCGTGCTGGCCCTCGAAGTCCTTCAAGTCTGCCCGTACACCACAACCTTGCAAGTGCGCCAGGAACACAGCCTGCCGTGGCTGCCGGTGCCGCAACTGGAAGTTCAGGTCTATCACGACGCGTGCATGGCCGAAGTCGTCAGCGCCGAACATGCGCGACGCTTTCGCGGTATCTATCCTTACCCGAATGCCTCAATGCATCAGCCGGACGAAAAGGCCCAGCTGAATATGTTCCTGGGTGAATGGCTGAGCCATTGCCTGGCCTGCGGACACGAGTATGCGGTTGTGCGGTAGCGGTAGTTGTGAACTGCGTCAGCTTCACAGGTTTCCCCTTTTGATCATCCCCCAGCATAATTGCGGCACTCATCCATCCCGTGATTCAGCCCTGGGAGAACGCCTTGCCGAGCGTATCCACATTGACCACCGCCGATTCGGCGTTGCTGGTGCAACTGTCCGACAGTCATCTGTTTGCCGAGGCGGACGGGACGTTATTGGGCATGAATACCCGTGACAGCCTGCAAAAAGTCATCGAGCTGGTGCGGCTTCAGCAGCCGCAGATCGACCTGATCATTGCCAGTGGCGATCTGTCTCAGGACGGAACGCTGGAGTCCTATCAACTGTTTCGCGACCTGACGCGGCAACTCGATGCGCCGGCGCGCTGGATTCCCGGCAATCATGATGAGCCGCAGATCATGGCTGAGGCTGCCGTGCAGAGTGCCTTGCTGGAGCCGGTGGTGGATATCGGTAACTGGCGCGTCACGTTGCTCGATTCGGCCGTACCGGGTTCGGTGCCGGGGTATTTGCAGGATGAGCAGCTACAGTTGCTGGCCCGCTCGTTGAGTGAGGCGCCGGAGCGGCATCATCTGGTGTGCTTCCATCATCATCCAGTGTCGATCGGGTGTGCGTGGATGGAGCCCATTGGATTGCGTAATCCTGAGGCGCTGTTTGCGGTGCTGGATCGGTTTCCACAAGTACGTGCTGTTTTGTGGGGGCATGTGCATCAGGAGATCGACCAGGATCGCAATGGCGTGCGGCTGATCGCCTCGCCTTCGACGTGTATTCAGTTCGAACCGGGCAGTGATGATTTCAAGGTCAGTGACCAGGCGCCGGGGTATCGGTGGTTGCGACTGTTGCCGGATGGCCAGCTGGAAACCGGCGTGGAACGTGTCACCGGCTTCGACTTCCAGGTGGATTACGGCTCCAGCGGCTACTGACTTTTTTGTCATTCAGCAGGACCGAGTCGCGGCTTTCGCGAGCAAGCCCGCTCCCACAGGGGATTTGTGAACGACACAGATCCAATGTGGGAGCGGGCTTGCTCGCGAAGGCGGCGGCACAGACACCCTCATTTCTGCGGATGTCCCCGATTCCCCCGACACCCTGTAAACTGCGCCTCTTTACCCGACGCACAGGGAGCTCAAATGTCTGGTTCGATCCTTTATATTCACGGTTTCAACAGTGCGCCTTCGTCTAAAAAGGCCACGCAGTTGGTACAGGTAATGGAGCGTCTGGGCTTGAGCGATCAGTTGCGCGTCCCGGCCTTGCATCACCATCCGCGTGAGGCCATCGGTCAGCTAAACAAGGCGATTGAGGAGCTTGGGCGGCCACTGCTGGTCGGCAGCTCACTCGGCGGCTACTATGCGACTCACCTGGCCGAGCGCCATGGCCTCAAGGCCCTGTTGATCAACCCTGCCGTCAGTCCGCACCGGATGTTCGACGGGTATCTGGGGACGCAGAAAAACCTGTATACCGATGAGGCCTGGGAATTGACCCACGACCACGTGACGGCCCTGGCCGAGCTGGAAGTGCCGGCGCCCCAGGACCCGCAGCGGTATCAGGTGTGGTTGCAGACCGGCGATGAAACGCTGGACTACCGCCTCGCCCAGCAGTATTACCGGGCCTGTGCCTTGCGCATCCAGGCCGGCGGCGACCATAGCTTCCAGGGTTTTGCCGAGCAATTGCCGGCAATGCTGAGTTTTGCCGGCATCGGCGCAGATTTGTATCAGGCGATTGATTTCACTGCACTGTGAGTCGTCACCTCTTTTTCACAGAACACTCTTTTTACAGGCGGACGACGAGACCCCATGGCCACTCCCAGCGCTAGCTCTTATAACGCAGACGCCATCGAAGTCCTCTCGGGCCTCGACCCGGTGCGCAAACGCCCCGGCATGTACACCGACACCAGTCGGCCGAACCACCTCGCCCAGGAAGTCATCGACAACAGCGTCGACGAAGCCTTGGCCGGGCACGCAACCTCGGTGCAGGTCATCCTGCACGCCGATCACTCCCTGGAAGTCAGCGATGACGGCCGTGGCATGCCGGTGGATATCCACGCCGAAGAAGGCGTGTCGGGCGTCGAGCTGATCCTCACCAAGCTCCATGCGGGCGGCAAGTTTTCCAACAAGAACTACCAGTTCTCCGGCGGTCTGCACGGGGTAGGTATTTCCGTGGTCAACGCCTTGTCGAACGAAGTCCGGGTGCGTGTAAAGCGTGACGGCAACGAATACCAGATGACTTTCGCCGACGGTTACAAGAAAACCGAGCTGGAAATCATCGGTACCGTCGGCAAGCGCAACACCGGTACCAGCGTGTTCTTCGCGCCGGACCCGAAGTACTTCGATTCGCCGAAATTCTCCATCAGCCGCCTCAAGCACGTACTCAAGGCCAAGGCCGTTCTGTGCCCGGGGCTGCTGGTCAGTTTTGAAGACAAGGCCACCGGCGAGAAAGTCGAATGGCATTACGAAGACGGCCTGCGCTCCTATCTGGTGGACGCGGTCAGCGAATTCGAACGCCTGCCGGACGAACCGTTCTGCGGCAGCCTGGCCGGTAACAAAGAAGCGGTCGATTGGGCGCTGCTGTGGTTGCCGGAAGGTGGCGACAGCGTTCAGGAAAGCTACGTCAACCTGATCCCGACGGCGCAGGGCGGTACCCACGTCAACGGTCTGCGTCAGGGCTTGCTCGATGCGATGCGCGAGTTCTGCGAATTCCGCAGCCTGCTGCCACGCGGCGTGAAGCTGGCGCCGGAAGACGTCTGGGAACGCATCGCTTTCGTGCTGTCGATGAAGATGCAAGAGCCGCAATTCTCCGGCCAGACCAAAGAGCGTCTGTCGTCCCGTGAAGCGGCGGCATTCGTTTCCGGTGTGGTCAAGGACGCGTTCAGCCTGTGGCTCAACGCCAACCCGGAAACCGGCATGTTGCTGGCGGAACTGGCGATCAACAATGCCGGCCGTCGTCTGAAGGCCAGCAAGAAGGTCGAGCGCAAGCGCATCACGGCGGGGCCGGCACTGCCGGGCAAACTCGCCGACTGCGCCGGGCAGGACCCGATGCGTTCCGAGCTGTTCCTGGTGGAAGGTGATTCCGCCGGCGGTTCGGCCAAACAGGCACGAGACAAAGAATTTCAAGCGATCCTGCCGTTGCGCGGCAAGATCCTGAACACCTGGGAAGTCGATGGCAGCGAAGTGCTGGCCAGCCAGGAAGTGCACAACATCGCCGTGGCCATCGGTGTCGATCCGGGCTCGGCGGACATCGCTCAGCTGCGTTACGGCAAGATCTGCATCCTCGCCGACGCCGACTCCGACGGTCTGCACATCGCCACGTTGCTGTGCGCGTTGTTCGTCCAGCATTTCCGCCCGTTGGTGGATGCCGGTCACGTCTACGTCGCGATGCCGCCGTTGTACCGTATCGACCTGGGCAAAGAGATTTACTACGCCCTGGACGAAGCCGAGCGCGATGGCATCCTCGATCGTCTGGTGGCCGAGAAGAAACGCGGCAAGCCGCAGGTCACACGATTCAAAGGTCTGGGTGAAATGAACCCGCCACAGCTGCGCGAAACCACCATGGACCCGAACACTCGGCGTCTGGTGCAGCTGACGCTGGACGATTTTGAAGCGACCTCGGAAATGATGGACATGCTGCTGGCGAAGAAACGCGCCGGTGACCGCAAATCCTGGCTGGAATCCAAAGGCAATCTGGCCGAGGTTCTTGGCTGATGCGGGTTGGCTTTGCCCTGGCGTGTGCGTTACTTCTGACCTCGGTTTCGGTGTTTGCCGAACCGGTGCCGGAACTGCGCCTGTTGTCCGAGCATCCCGTTGACGGTATGCGCGGCGGCAACCTGTCAGGGTTGGCCCAGTGCGGCAAGGATATGTGGACGGTGTCGGATCGCGACGACGATCAGATTTACCGGCTCGATACCCGCGACAGGGTATGGCAAGCCGAAACCGTGGGCATCGGCGTGCCGCCGGTGCCAGACAGCGGTTTGCCCTGGGGCCTGCGTTCGCGGACCTGGCTGGCGTCGTTTGTCCGTGGCGGGGATCTGGATTTTGAAGGCATCACCTGCGACAGCGCCGGTAACCGCTATATCGTCAGCGAATCCCATGCGGCGATTCTGCAAGTGCCGCCCGTTGGGCCATCGTCCTGGCTGAAGATCTCGCCGATGCTGATTCGCGAAGCCCGGGCCAGCGGCATGCTGCTGCACTTCAATGCGTTGTTCGAGGGGCTGGCGATCAATCCGGCGGGTGATCAATTGTGGCTCGCCGCCGAGCGTCAGAGCCGTGGATTGTTGTTGATCAAGCGCAAACAAACGGTATGGGATTGCGATGGTGGCTGTGTGTTGCTGAGCGAAGCCGGGAAAGAAATGCAGCCGGCGCAGTTTCCCCGAGCCAAAGCAGTGTCCAGAGACTTTTCCGACCTGTCGCTGTTCAACGGCAAGCTGTTTACCCTTGAGCGCAACGCTTACCAGATCTGCCGCCGTGATCCGGTGACGGCCAAGGTCGAGCGCTGCTGGTCGTTTGCCGATGAAGCCTTGCAGGCGCATCGCCGCTATTCCAATCCTTACGGCCTGACCGAAGCGTTGATTGTTGACGCCGAGGGCGCGTGGATTGGCACCGACAACAACAACGATGCCCGCGCCGATGGCGAGGAACGTCCGATCGTCTGGCGCTTTGCCGCGCCTGAGGGCGGCTGGAGCGCCAAGCCGTGAGCCAGCAAACGCCGGGTAAACGCGCCGGCCGGGTATTTATGGTGCTGGCCTGGTGCGCGGCGCTGTTTCTGGCGACGCGGTTTTTCGGTCAGTGGGAGGCACGTCAGCAGAACCCCAACACCGTCATCAGCTCTGAGCAGGGCGAAGGTTTTATCGAAGTGAAACTGGCCAGCAACACACAGGGTCACTTCGTCGCCAGCGGCCAGATCAACGGCCAGCCGGTGGATTTCATGCTCGATACCGGGGCGACCGACGTGTCGATCCCGGCGGAATTGGCCGAACGGCTGAAACTGGAAAAAGGCTTCGGGGTGACCCTGAGCACAGCCAACGGTCGAACCCAGGGTTACCGAACCCGCATCGACCGGCTGCAACTGGGCGACATTGTGCTGCGTGATGTGCGCGCCCTCGTCGTGCCAGGCCTGGATGGCAAGCAAGTGCTGCTCGGAATGAGCGCGCTGAACAAACTTGAATTTACCCAGCGCGGTGGCACCATGCTGCTGCGCCAGACAACGAACCGATGAGGCCCGCATGAGCGACTCCCTTGATCTCAGCCTGGACGGTGTAGAACGCCGGTCACTGGCTGACTTCACCGAAAATGCCTACCTCAACTATTCCATGTACGTGATCATGGACCGTGCCTTGCCGCATATCGGCGACGGCCTGAAACCGGTACAGCGGCGCATCATCTACGCGATGAGCGAGTTGGGGCTGGACGCCGATTCCAAGCACAAGAAATCGGCGCGTACCGTCGGTGACGTACTTGGTAAGTTCCACCCGCACGGCGACTCGGCCTGCTACGAAGCCATGGTCCTGATGGCCCAGCCGTTCAGCTATCGCTACACGCTGGTCGACGGCCAGGGTAACTGGGGTGCGCCGGATGATCCCAAGTCCTTCGCCGCCATGCGTTACACCGAGGCGCGGCTATCGCGGTATTCCGAAGTGCTGCTCAGCGAACTGGGCCAGGGCACTGCGGACTGGGGGCCGAATTTCGACGGCACCCTCGACGAGCCGCTGGTGTTGCCGGCGCGTTTGCCGAACATCCTGCTCAACGGCACCACCGGCATCGCCGTGGGCATGGCCACCGACGTACCGCCGCACAACCTGCGCGAAGTCGCCACGGCGTGCGTGCGTTTGCTCGATGAGCCCAAAGCCACGGTCGAACAGCTCTGCGAGCACATCCAGGGGCCGGATTACCCGACCGAAGCGGAAATCATCACGCCGCGCGCCGACCTGCTGAAAATGTACGAAACCGGCAAGGGCTCGGTGCGCATGCGCGCCGTGTACCACATCGAAGACGGCGACATCATCGTCACGGCGCTGCCGCATCAGGTGTCTGGCGCCAAAGTGCTGGAACAGATCGCGGCCATGATGCAGGCCAAACCGTCGAAAGCCCCGCAGATCGCTGACTTGCGAGACGAATCCGACCACGAAAACCCGTGTCGGATCGTGATTATTCCGGGCGCACGCAAAAACTTTGACCACGATGCATTGATGACCCACCTGTTCGCCAGCACCGAGCTGGAGTCGAGCTACCGGGTCAACATCAACATCATCGGTCTGGACGGCAAGCCGCAGTTGAAAAACCTGCGTGCGCTGTTGGTCGAGTGGCTGGAGTTCCGGGTCCAGACTGTGCGTCGTCGTCTGCAATTCCGCCTCGACAAGGTCGAGCGTCGCCTGCACCTGTTGGACGGTTTGTTGATCGCCTACCTCAACCTGGATGAAGTGATCCACATCATCCGCACCGAGGAGCACCCGAAAGCCGCGCTGATCGCACGTTTCGCCCTGAGCGAAATCCAGGCCGACTACATTCTCGACACCCGTTTGCGTCAGTTGGCGCGACTGGAAGAAATGAAGCTGCGTGCCGAGCAGGATGAACTGCTCAAGGAACAGGCCAAGCTGCAAGCCCTGCTGAGCAGCGAAGCCAAGCTGAAAAAACTGGTGCGCACCGAGCTGATCAAGGACGCCGAAACCTACGGCGACGACCGTCGCTCGCCAATCGTCGAACGCGCTGAAGCCAAGGCCCTGACCGAGCACGATCTGCTGCCGAACGAGAAAGTGACCGTCGTCCTGTCGGAAAAAGGCTGGGTTCGTTCCGCCAAAGGTCACGAAATCGACGCCACCGGTCTTTCCTACAAGGCCGGGGATGGTTTCAAGGCCTTGGCGCCCGGACGTTCCAACCAGTTTGCGGTGTTTATCGATTCCACCGGTCGCAGCTATTCGGTGGCCGCGCACACGCTGCCATCGGCCCGAGGCCAGGGCGAACCGCTGACCGGTCGTCTGACGCCGCCGCCAGGGGCGAGCTTCGAATGCGTGCTGATGCCGGAAGACGATTCGCTGTATGTAATTGCGTCCGACGCCGGTTACGGTTTCGTGGTAAAAGGTGAGGACCTGCAAGCCAAGAACAAGGCGGGTAAGGCGCTGTTAAGTCTGCCGAACAACGCCAAGGTGATTCTGCCGCGTCCGGTGGCTGATCGTGAGCAAAACTGGCTCGCCTCGGTGACCACCGAAGGTCGCCTGCTGATCTTCAAAATCAGCGATCTGCCACAATTAGGTAAAGGTAAAGGTAATAAGATCATCGGGATTTCCGGCGAGCGTGTTGCCAGCCGGGAAGAATATGTCACGGACATCGCCGTTCTGCCGGATGGCGCCACATTGGTGCTGCAGGCCGGAAAACGTACCTTGTCACTAAAAGCGGACGACCTCGAACACTACAAAGGTGAGCGTGGACGTCGTGGGAACAAATTGCCACGTGGCTTTCAGAGGGTAGATGCGCTGCTCGTCGAAAACCTCAATTAGGCGTCCTAGAGCGCTCGATCTACGATTTAACGCGTAGATCGACGCTTTGGCGCTGGAGTCGGAACGCATATTCACGGATGATATGGCCTTTCAAGCGCCGGCGTGGCCGAGCGTTCTTCATATTTATTGAGTATTTTCACTGTGGTTAGCCTTGTGGCAACCACCTGGATGGGACGATGACTGCTCTGCGCCTTCCTTTTATTTTGATGCTCGCTGGCGTACTTGGCCTGGCGGGTTGCAGCGTTCACCAACCGGTGTCGCTGTATCAGCTGGACAGCGGAAGTCCGGCTCAGCCTGCGCAAAGCGCGGGCATGGCTGTATTGCTGGGTCCGGTAACGGTAGCCGATTATCTGCAACGCGAAACGTTGTTGCAGCGACAGCCGGATGGCAGCCTGCAAGCGTCGGCTGACGGTCGTTGGGCGGGTAGCCTGTCGTCGGATATCGATCAACTGCTGCTGCGTCAGGTCGCCGGTCATCTGGACAGCCAGCGCGTAGTGCTGGCGCCAGCGACAGTGGGCTTCACGCCGGATGTGCAGGTTCTCCTGACGATTACTCGCCTGGACTCGGGTGAGGCGCAACCGGCGATCCTTGATGCGCAATGGCGTCTGATCGACCGTCGTGGCCAGGTTCGTGATAACCGCATCATTCACCTGCAAGAGCAACATGCCGGTGGCACGGCGGCTCAGGTTCAGGCTCAGGGTGTGTTGTTGCAGCGTCTGGCCCAGCAACTGTCGACGGCCCTCAAGCCGCTGGCGAATCAGCCGCCGATCGCCGAAGCGCCGCGCAAACCGTCGTCTAAGCCTGTGGCCCCTGCTGCCGAGCAGGACAAACAGCCGAAGATCCCGATGGCGTCGCCGATCAGGACCGATATGGAAGTGTTCAGGTTCTGAGCCTGGATGGATTCAACACAAAGCCTGCAGAGATGCGGGCTTTGTTGTTTCTGCGGGTTGGGGATCTCCTTTGCTGCTGAGGGCCTCATCGCGAGCAGGCTCGCTCCCACAGGGGATATCTGATGACTCACAGAGGATGCGTCCACAGAAGATCCCTGTGGGAGCGAGCCTGCTCGCGATGAGGCCAGAGCAGGCAATAAAAAGCCCGCAGACGATTACTCGTCTGCGGGCTTTTTCATAACGGGGCTATTACGCCCGACGTTCGTGCATCCGCGCCAGTTGCCGCTCAAGCATCGACGGATAAGGCTCCATCAGCCGCTCTACGCAACAAGCGCCTTCCGGGCTTGCGATCGGTCGGATTCGAGCGCGCTGGCGGATCAGCGCGTCGTCACCGATCTTGCGCTCCACCAGCAACAGGTTGCGGCTGTGTTGCGACAGGGCCAGCGCATCCTGGGCGGTTTCGGTCAGCAGTAGATCGATCTGGCTCAGGCCGAACAGTTCGTCACCCAGGGTCAGGCCCAGTTGCAATTGCAGGGTGATGCCGCTGTCGGCGACTTCGATCTGCAACTGATGGCCCAGAGCCCGCAACAACTCACCGCAGCAGATGGCATTGGTCAGGTAGTCGTCGCCGCTGTCTTCGGTATGGAACAACATCAGCGTGCTGCCATCGTTCAGGGTGTGCAGCTCGCTCTGGTAGAGCGAGGCGGCCTGATCGAGGCAGTCGCGATAGCGTTTGAGCAGTTCTTCCAGGCGTGTGCGGGGCAGACGACGCAGCTGATCCTGAGCGCCCAGTTGCACGGCCAGCACCGCGCTGTGCTGCGGCACGTTCGACAGTTGCGGTTTGGCGACCGGTTTCGGTGCGGTCGAAGCTGATTCATCGCGCAAGTCGGCAAATGCATCGTCGTCATCATCGTCTTCAACGGTGCTGACAATGCGACGTGGCGCAGGTTTGAGGCCGGCCACAGGCTTGGATTCATCGAAACTCGGGTCACGCAAATTGCGCACTTCGAAGGTTGGCTCGTTATCGTCCGCGTCTTCGTAGTCGCTTTCGTCGTATTCAGGCTCGGGAGCAGGTTCCGGCTCGGCGGGCTCTGGTGCGAAGTCGGCGTGCAGCTGACGGGCCAGATCGCCGATCTCATCCTGACGCTCGGTGGCCGGGGTGTGTTCGTCGATATGGCGCAGCCACACCCGCAATTGCAGCAACGGCGTGGAGATGTGCCGACCCAGGCGCAGGCTCAAGGCCAGGGACAGCGCCAGCAGAATCGCGCTCAAAATGCCCATGCTTTGCAGGCTGATGGTCATCGGCTGCTGGAACTGATCCATGTCCAGGCTGATGCGCAGTTGCCCGGCGGTCACATCCTGGAAAGTGATCTTGCTCTGGTACATGCCTTCGGCTTCGCCCAGCAGGCTGTGCTTGGGGCGCTGACCGGCTTCGGCGAGGATGCGGTTATCCACGCTGTAGATGGCAGCGTGAGCCACCAGCTTGTTTTTGGTCAGGTTGTTGAGCAGCACATTGAGACTGAGGATGTCGTTGGACACCAACAGCTCTGTGGCGGACGTGGCAGTCTGGGTGGTCAGGCTTTCGCCCAGCGCATCCGCCTGCTCGTGCATGGCCTGCTTGAACTGCAAACCCATCACGCAGGCATAGATCACCAGGGCCAGAGCGACCAGGATCACGTTATGGCTGGCGATGCGCAATGCAATCGGTACACGGCGGTGGCGCAGTGCACGGAAGATCAGCAGAAAGAAGTTATCGGTTTTTACTGGCGTGGGCCGGTTCACTTGAGCTCGGCTCTTTTGTCCGTGGAGTTGACGCGCAGTATAGCGACAGGCCCTAGACCGTCAAAGCGCTCACGGTGCCCGATGGTCACTGAATGTGGGTAGAATGCGGTTTTTTTCCACCTGCGGGGGTGCGCCTTGCGCGAAATCGTCCTGATAAACATCACGGGAGTCGACCGTCCGGGTCTGACTGCGGCCATTACCGGCGTTCTGGCCCAGGGTGGTGTGAACATTCTCGACATCGGTCAGGCGGTGATCCACGACACCTTGTCGTTCGGCATCCTGGTTGAAATTCCTGACACCGAGCAAGGCAAGTCGGTGCTCAAGGACATCCTGTTCACGGCGTATAAGCTCGATCAGCAGGTGCGTTTCACGCCGGTGTCCGAAGAGGATTACCAGCAGTGGGTTGGCAATCAGGGCAAGAAACGCCACATCGTGACCCTGCTGACTCGCAAAGTGACCGCCGGGCAATTGCAGGCCGTGAGTTCGATTACCGCCAAATATGGCCTGAACATCGACCACATCGATCGTCTGTCCGGGCGCATGCCGCTGGACACCCCGGCCGATCAGGGCAAGGGCTGCATCGAGTTTTCCGTTCGTGGCGAAGCGGCGGATCCGCAAGCGCTGCGGGCCGAATTCCTCAGCGTCGCGCAGGAACTGAACGTTGATATCGCCTTCCAGGAAGATTCACTGTTCCGTCGTAACCGTCGCCTGGCGGTGTTCGACATGGACTCGACGCTGATCGAGGCCGAAGTCATCGACGAACTGGCCAAGGCTGCCGGCGTGGGCGATCAGGTGTCTGCGATCACCGAGCGGGCGATGGCCGGCGAATTGGACTTCCGCGCCAGCTTCAAGGAGCGCCTGGCCTTGTTGAAAGGGCTGGACGTCAGCGTGCTGGATTCCATCGGCGCCTCCCTGCGTCTGACCGAAGGTGCCGAAACACTGTTCGCCGAACTCAAGCGTCTGGGCTACAAGACCGCCATCCTGTCGGGCGGCTTTACCTACTTCGCCAAGCAATTGCAGGCCAAGCTGGGCATTGACTACGTGTTCGCCAACGAACTGGAAGTGGTGGACGGCAAAGTGACTGGCGTGGCGGTCGAGCCGATTGTTGATGCGCAACGCAAGGCGGATCTGCTGAAGGAACTGGCGCACAAGGAAGGTTTGCGTCTGGAACAGACCATTGCGGTCGGCGACGGCGCCAACGACTTGCCCATGCTGGCGATTGCCGGGTTGGGCGTGGCGTTCCGTGCCAAGCCGCTGGTCAAGCAGTCGGCGAAGCAGGCGATTTCCACCCTTGGGCTGGATGGCGTGCTGTATCTGCTGGGCTTCCGGGATCGCGACGGGCAGCTTTAAGTCTTGCATTGACTAAAAGGGCCTCTGTGGTGAGTAATGCTGTTCACTTAAGCGCGGGTGTTCACATTTGTGGCGAGGGGATTTATCGGAATGCCGCACCACCCCGTTCGGCTGCGCAGCAGTCGCAAATCCAGATAACTCGGTCTGCCTGAGAGAACGCTGGGGGCCGCTTCGCAGCCCAACGGGGACAAGTCCCCTCACCACAGGGATCTGCTACTCCCTCAAAGTGTTTTCCACAACGAATCAAAATCCTCCTCAGCGCCGCTCACTGCGGCGTTGTCGTTTTTCGCGGCCTCCAGTGGGCGGTAGGCGAACTGATTGAAACTGTTGGTGCTCGCCACCCGCCGCTCCAGCCCGACCCGACGTTCCTCGCCGTGGGTATTGATCATGACCTTATTGCCCTCCTGGAAGGGCAGGCGCGGCGCGAGCAGGGTGGCCGGCACGTCGATGGCGCTGATTTGCGGCAACAACAGACCTCGAAGGTATTGGCTGTGGTCATCACGGGTGCGTACCAATTGCAGGCCGCAAGGCTCGGCGCAGGGCGCAACCTGCTCGATGCCCATTTGCGTGCCGCCGCCGCGCACCTGGCGGATCCAGCGCACCACCGCGATGCTCCAACCCTGACCGGCAGAATCCTCGATACCGACCATCTCGCCTGCCTGTAACTCGGCCGGCACAGCGCCGGGCCAGGCCAGGCAGTAACCGCCGGGGCTGTGATTGATCACTGACAGAACATGGGTCGGGAAGTGCTGATTGCGGTCGGATGCTGCGTGGCTGTCGTCATTCTGAAGCTGCGGGTATTCGATCTCTTCGTAGGGCAACAGAGCGTCTGCATTGCCTTGGGGCGCGGCGTCGAAGGCCTGGTGCCATTGGTCCTTTTCCCGGCCGGTCGCTGACGTTACCGAAAACTTTGCAGGCCGGGCGCCCTGGTTTTTCAGGATGTCGCTGAATGAGCGTTGCCCACCCAGATAAAAGTGCAGCGCACTCATGCCTATGCACAGGGTCAACGTGCCTTGGCCAACGGTGCGATGGAAACTGCGCTCGGCCGTCTGGCCCCAGGCGGCATGAAGGTGTTGCAACGAGTCCAGGCTTAACCCTGTCGACATGGGCAGTGGCGATGAGCTGTCGTTTTTTTGCAAATGAGCTTCAATTGCCGCGACCAACGGCTGCGGATCAATCCCCAACAAGCTCTCTTGCTGCTCGGCGCGGAACTTGGTGCGGTAACGCGGTCCGGTGTCGAGGTCTGGCGCGACGGCAAATAACCCGGTGGCCGGTTTGCCGGGTTGCAGCTTGATCCATTGGCTCCAGGGTTCCAGCACTTCGGCCACCCGGGCAATCTGGTGCTGGCGCAGTTGGTTGCAGCGTGAGGCGCCCAGCAGCAAGGCGACCACGTACGTCTGTTCGATGCTCAGGGTTTGCGTCTGGTTGGCCAGCTCATCGCGCAGGCTCGTGTGCTGGAGCCGGTGCGCGCAGGCGATCCGGTAGAGTTGATGCAGCTCCAGCCACAGGCCTTCCGGCACGGGGCAATAGAGTTTGGTCGCGCGAATCAGCGACCCGTTCAGGCAATGGAGCGCCCGTTGCAGCGCCTGGGTCAGCAGCGGCGCACGGTCCTTGCTGAACGTTGGTGTGATGCGCACGACAATTTGTTTATAACCAATGGCCAAGTGACTTTGCAGCGCCTGGCAGAGGTTGGCGATCTTGCGGGAACGCTCGTCGAGGACAATCGACTGATGCAGGAAATGCTGCTCAAGGTGTTTGCAGACGTAATACACCTCGGGCCGCAGCAGTTCGAGCAATTGCAGGCGATTGTCACTGGGCGTGAACAGCTGGTTGAGTTCGCTCAAGCCTTGATACAGCTGGCGAGCGGTTTCGCCGATGTTGGCTTTGGGCAGATTGGCGATCCAGCGCTTGAGGTCGCGCGGGGTGGCTTCACAGAACGACAGACGCACCTGCAGCGGGACGGGCGCGCGTAGCAGAAGATGGGGGCTGGTCTCATTCATGCCGTGAAAAAACTCCAACCGGTAAATGGGCAGTGAATGACCTGACTGTAGCAGCTATGGGTTTTTACCGTTTGTCTGTCAGTCGAGTGCCATCCGGGCGTACTACTAATCTGACAGTCGTGCGACTGGATACGCACGGTCGTACGGCCTGCTGCCTACGCAGGGCAGGTCTCTTTGTAACTTCAAGGAGATGAAGTTTATGTCTAGATATGTAGTGGCAAATCAATGGGGCGGTAGTTCGGCACCCTGGCATCCGGGCGGAGACTGGACGCTAGGCGCGCGGGACAACCAGAACGTTGTCGCGATCGAGATCAAATCGGGCGATGGCGGCAAGAGTTTCACCGGCACCATGACGTATGCGGGTGAAGGTCCCATTGGCTTCAAGGCTCAGCGCACGGGCCAGAACCAGTACAACGTTGAAAATCAGTGGGGCGGCAACGACGCTCCATGGCATCCGGGTGGCAAATGGGTCATCGGCGGCCGTGATAATCAGAACGTTGTGGCGTTGAGCGTGACCTCCAGTGATGGAGGGAAAAACCTCAGTGGCACCAATACCTACGCTAACGAAGGGCCGATCGGCTTCCGTGGACAGATAGAGTAACGGCACCCACCGAAATGTCCGGCCCCGCGAAGACGTTCGCGGGGTTCGGATCAGGGATCAGGCTTTTGCCAGGCCCATGCCCTGGCCCATCTGCACCGGCGAACCGGCCGCCAGCTCTTCAGCCCATTTCACTTGATCAGGCCCGAACAGCACGACAGCGGTCGAACCCAGTTTGAAGCGGCCCAGTTCTGCACCTTTCTCCAAATGGATCGGTGCACGGGCAGCTTCGTCGTAGCGGAAGGTTTTCAGCTCGCGTTTCGGCGGCGTGACCAACCCGGCCCAAACGGTTTCGATCGACGCAACGATCATCGCGCCCACCAGCACCACGGCCATCGGCCCGCGCTCGGTGTCGAAAATGCACGCCACACGCTCATTGCGGGCGAACAGTTCCGGAACGTTTTCGGCGGTGGTCTGGTTGACCGAGAAGATCCGGCCGGGGATGTAGACCATCTCGCGCAGGGTGCCGGCCAACGGCATGTGCACGCGGTGGTAGTCCTTCGGCGACAGATAAATAGTCGCGAAGTCACCGCCCATGAACGGCGCTGCGTTGGCAGCGTCGCCGCCCAGCAATTCCAGCACGCTGAAGCTGTGGCCCTTGGCCTGGAACACTCGACCGTGTTCGATCGGGCCGAGTTGGCTGACCGCGCCGTCGGCCGGGCTGAGGATCGCGCCAGGCGTCTCGTCCAGCGGGCGAGCGCCGTCTTTCAAGGCGCGAGTGAAGAACGCATTGAAGTGCTCGTAAGCGGTCAGGTCTTCGACCAGCGCCTGCGACATGTCCACCTGATAACGCTTGGCGAACCAGGCGGTGAAGGCGTTCTTGAACCAGCGTACGCGGCATTCGGCGATGCAGCCGGCCAGGCGCGACAGCAGGTGATGGGGCAGCAGGTATTGGCTGAGGATAAACAAACGCTTATTCATTAACTGTCCTTAAAAACCTTAAATCTCTACGGGCGTATCGGGGTGGTTGCCCCATTCGCCCCAGGAACCGGCGTAGCCTTTGACCCGCGGATAACCGAGGGATTTGGCCACCAGATAGGTGAAGCCAGAACGATGGTGTGTCTGGCAGTGGGTAATCACTTCTTTGTCTTTGCTGATCCCGAGTTTTTCCAGGATCTGCGGCATGTCGGTGCGGATGCGCAGGTTGCGCGCCTGATCCATGCCTGCAGTCCATTCGAAATTGACCGCGCCGGGAATGTGCCCGGCCTTGGCCGCCAGGACTTTCTCGCCGGAGTACTCCAGCGGCCCGCGTGCGTCCCAGATCGCCAGATCGGCGGCACCGAGACGGCTTTGCAGGTACTCGCGGGTGGCCGTGGGTTCGTCGTGCAGGGTCAGCGCAACCGGGCCGCCGACCGGCGCCGGGATCTGGATCGACATGGGCAAGCCTTCTGCCAGCCAGGCCTTCAGGCCGCCGTCGACATAGTGGTACTTGCTATGGCCGATGACATCCAGCAGCCAGATAAAGCGCCCGGCCCAACCGCCGCCTTCGTCGTCATAGACGACATAGACCGCATCGGGGTTGTGTCCCAGCTCACCGAACAATGCTTCGAGCGCCGCTTGCGGCGGCATCAGCCCCGGCGCAGGTGGGTGACCGAGTTGCGTGCGTTTCGGATCGACAAAACGCGCACCGGGGATATGCCCTTCGGCATAGCGGGCGCTGCTGGTCAGGTCCACCAGAATCAGTTCGCGGGCGTCAAGACGAGGGAGCAAGTCGCTCGGCTCGATCACCAGCGGCAAGCCAGAGAAGTCAGACATGTGAGGTCTCCAGAGCACAAAAGGGAGGATTGTATAGCAGCGTCATTGGCCGCGCTGACTAAAGCTGTGCAGTGCCTTTTCGATGCACTGCGCGGTTTTGCCGAAGGCTTGTACGGTGATTTCCGAGAACGGCCCGCCGCCCTGATCCGCCACCACAATCATGATCACCCGACCATTATTGACCAGTGAACGCAGCAGCAAGTGTTCGCCGCCGAACTGTGAGCGCAGGCTGGCCGGCAGCATGGCCGAGAATTGTGCGTTGTTGGCCGGCGTCAGGCGCACTTGGGCCTGTTGCGAAAGCAGGCGTTGCAGCACGGTGCTCTGGCTGACGACGAAGTTCAGACCGGCCACTTCTTTTGGCAGCCCGGCCGTTTGATGCACCCGCAGATTGGCGTGAGTACGGTCGGCCATCAGGATCATCACCCGACGCATGCCGCACGCGACCAAAGCGTCCCGGGCAGAGGTGGTCAAGTGCATGGCATTGGTGAAGCGGCTGGGCTCGACCAGCAACTCGGCACACTGTCTGCGCCATTTCGCCAGGTCTTCGGCCGTCGGCGCCGGGGCCGGCAGCAAGCCTGCGTGCACGCGGATCATGCCCCACGGCCAGATCAGTGAAACGGCCGGGTGCCAAAGGTCCGGCATGGCGTGATGGCGGGCGCTGTTGGCGGCCTGTTGGTGCAACTGCTGCTGCACCTCGTCCATCGGCATTTGCAGGTAAAGGCTGGTCAGGTACTGCCAGCGTTCACTGTGCGGACTGTCCCAGGCCTGTTGCGCCGACAGCGCCAGACCGTTGGCCAGCAGCACCGTATTGGCCGGTTGATTGAGCCAGCGGCGCAGGGTCGGATCGTCATCGAGGCGGTTCTGCTGGCGCAATGGATGATCGCTGTCGCGCGCGATGCGCAGCACTTTCACCAGCTCACGTTGCTCGTTGAGCAGCAGCCGGTAACCCTGCTGCACCCAGATCGGCAGGCGCCAGATGTCCACGAGCGCCAGGCAGATATCCAGCAGGCGCGCGCCGAACAATTGCTTTTCGACTTTGCGCGCCGACTCGCCTTTGTGGATGACCCGCAGCTCCCACTCTTCGAGCAACTGCGGATGAGTCAACGCCATCGGCCAGAGCGGCGAGAGAAACAAAAGGCTGCCCCAGTGGATGTCCTGCCACAGCCGCGCCAGGCGACTGGCGAAAAAACCGTTGGCCTGTTGGGTCGCGTGCTGGCTGATCAGCTGTAGCTGACGCAGGGCGATCGGGATCTCCGATTGCGGCTGGGCAGGCAACCGGGCGAGCAGTTCTTCGGTGCGCTTCAAACCGAGGCGATTGATCGCCACCTCAAGGTTTTCCGCAGGCTCGGTCATGCTGCCGTGGGTGTGGCGATTGGCTTCGCGAATCACGCTCAAGGCCAGCGCCGGGCTGTCCTGTATCAGTTCGGCGATATCGCGCAGGGAGCTGCGACTGTTGGCGATGGCCTTGCAGACACGGTCATGACTGGCTTGCGGAACCGGCAGGCGCACGCCATCGAGAAGCTTGACCCAGCCTTCGAGAGTGGTCGGTTTTGGAGTTGGAACGTTCGTTTCGTTAGCCATGTCTGGACGCGATCATCGTCTGCATTACCTATGCCCGGAGCGGGCCAAATTGGCTTTTCGCCTGAACTGGCTATAGTCTGGCGCAGTTTTGCCGATAAGTAGAAGAAGAGATTTTTTAACTTCCGAATATGACCTTGAACCCGACTCAGTAAGTGCTCTCCTACCTATGGCTAAATTAATCGGCATCATCGTCGTATTCGCGAGCGTGCTCGGCGGATACGTGCTCTCCCACGGCAAAATTGCCGCCCTGATTCAGCCCTTTGAGGTGATGATTATTGGTGGTGCGGCCCTCGGTGCATTCCTGCAGGCCAACCCCGGTTACATGACCATGCACGTGCTCAAGAAATCCTTGGGCATGTTCAGTTCGCGTTTCAACCACACTTTTTATCTGGAAGTGCTGGGCCTGATCTACGAGATCCTCAACAAGAGCCGCCGCGAAGGCATGATGGCTATTGAGGGCGACATTGAAGACGCCGCTGCGAGCCCGATCTTCGCCAAATACCCTGCGGTATTAAAAGACGAACGCATGACCGCGTTCATCTGCGATTACCTGCGCATCATGTCTTCCGGCAACATGGCGCCCCATGAGCTTGAAGGCCTGTTCGACATGGAGCTTTACAGCCTCAAGGAAGACCTCGAGCATCCATCCCACGCGGTGAACGGTATTGCCGACGCCATGCCGGGTTTCGGTATCGTCGCGGCGGTACTCGGTATCGTGGTGACCATGGCTTCCCTGGGTGAAGGTGATCAGAAATCCATCGGCCTGCACGTCGGTGCAGCCCTCGTCGGTACCTTCTTCGGTATTCTCGCGGCGTATGGTTTCTTTGGTCCGCTGGCCCACTCCCTGGCCCACGATGCCAAGGAAGAACTCAACATCTACGAAGCCATCAAGGCCTCGCTGGTCGCTTCGGCTTCCGGCATGCCGCCATCGCTGGCGGTAGAGTTCGGTCGTAAAGTTCTGTACCCGGCGCACCGTCCTAGCTTTGCTGAGCTGGAACAAGCGGTCCGCGGACGTTAATTCATGGAAAATAACCAGCCGATAATCATCAAGCGCGTCAAGCGCATCGCCGGCGGGCATCACGGGGGCGCCTGGAAAATCGCCTTCGCGGACTTCGCGACGGCGATGATGGCGTTCTTCCTGGTGCTGTGGCTGCTGTCGACCGCAACGCCTGAACAGAAGATCGCCATTGCCGGTTACTTCAAGGACCCGGTCGGCTTTTCCGAAAGCGGCACGCCGTACATCATCGACCTGGGCGGCACACCGACCCTGGCGCCGGAGAACACCCTCAACCCCGAGGTGAAATCCCAGCCGCAGCCAGACAAGGTGACCATCGACACCGAGCAGGTTGAAGGCATGGCCGAGCAGGTCGAGAAGGAGCGTCTCGAGCTGTTGCTGCAAGAACTGCAGACCAAGGTCGAAGAGAACCCGCAGCTGAAGAAATTCAAAGACCAGATCAGTTTCGAAATCACGCCGGACGGTTTGCGCATCCAGATCGTGGACGCCGAAAACCGGCCGATGTTCGACTCAGGCTCAGCTCGTCTGAAACCGTACTTCGAAGACATCCTGCTGGCCATGGCCGACACCATCAAAGCAGTGCCGAACAAGATCAGCATCAGCGGCCACACCGATGCCAAGCCGTACACGGGCACCGGTGACTTTGGTAACTGGGAGCTTTCGGCCAACCGTGCCAACGCTGCCCGTCGTGCGCTGGTCGCCGGCAGCTATCCGGATGCGCAGGTGGCGCGCGTCGTCGGTTATGCCTCATCGGCGTTGTTCGATCGCGAGCACCCGTTCAATCCGATCAATCGCCGTATCGACATTATTGTGCTGACCAAGAAAGCCCAGCGTGCCATCGAAGGTTCGCAAGGTGCGGAACCGGCTCCAGAAACAACGCCGGCGCAAGGGCAGGGCGGCCCGGGCGAAGTACCCGCCAAGCCAGCCGACCCTAACGCGTTACCGGCAGATAAAGAGCCGTTGCCGGCGCATGAGCTTCGTGAACGGTTGAATTTGTTCGACAACCCGGCGCCGAAGCCGGGTGAACCGCCGAAGCAGTGACCCATGAAAAAGCCGACAGAGATGTCGGCTTTTTTGTGTCTGTTGTTTGTGCGTTGGTGGTGGCTATAGGAACGATCTGAAATTTCGTGCTGGGGTTCTCAGTCGTACAAACATCTGACTATAGTTCCGCCGTTGCTGCCAACGCGGTGACCGATCTTAGCCGGTCGAACCACAGATGAAATCTCTCGAAATTATCCGGAGTTTTGACCCATGGCTAAGTATCACCCGCTCCAAGGCAACTTCAGCGTCGGCCCGACGCTGTACATCGACACCGAAGCCCGCGCTTCCGATCTTCTTGAAACCGCCGTCCATCGACTTAAAGCCGCGCGTAATCTGCTCAACAGCGTCACCTGCCTGTGCATCAAAAACGCCGAAGGCCATGATCTGGAGCATTTCGCCAATACTGCGCACATGTTGATCCAGGATGGCTGTGATGCCTTGGATGTGCTGGGGTGGACGCTGGAAAAAGCTGCACGCTGAAGATCAGAAAGCCGAGATCATCGCGTAATTCAGGTCACTTGAACGCGCGTCCGGCCAAGCCACCTTCCTGATCCCAACGGTTAGGGCGATGGTGTCCACCTAAGTGGACGCCATTTTTAGCCTCAATAAGCGGGGCACCATGAGAGCCAGCACTGCGTGGGCGGACGCTCGCGTCACTCACGCCCAATCTTTTATCTCGCTTCGCAGGACCTGCATCAAAATCCGCGGAGGAATATCAGGAATTTTGCACGCTATCAGAGCCTCTGATATCGTGATGAAATCGTGATACGGAAGAATGACTATGGTTGATTTCACCAGAGATGACCACGACCTCCCTGAGAGACGTGACCTGATCGAACTCAAGGCCTATGTAGAAAGCGTGCTTGGCTTACAGCTGCGCTTGAAACCTTGGGAACACGTCAAAATCCTTCCGTATGCGCTGCGTGACCGTTACGAGTTTTTCGTCACGGAAATCTTGGGCGACAGGTGCCTCATCCTCAAGGAACGTCCACAGCGAGAAGCTAGCGTTGCTGATATCGCCAAGCATATGCAGGCAATCAACAACCTTCAGATGCTCAAGAAGTCGCCCGAAACCGGCGACCTCATGATCTTCGTCACAGACACGATCCCGAGCTATGACAGAAAGCGACTGGTCGAGAAAGGCGTTCAATTCATCGTGCCTGGAAACCAGCTTTACCTTCCGGCCTTTGGAATGGATTTGCGTGAATACTATAGGCAGCGCTTGGAAAAACCTCAGGTTCTGAGCCCCGCGACCCAATCCATGCTTATTCAATTCTTGATTAAAGGATGGCAGCGCGAGCTACTTACCACTCGCTCAACTTTCGAAAAATCCTTTACCTACGCGAAAATGACCGTCACCAGAGCCATCAAGGAGCTGACCGACTTGGACATCGTTCAGATTGGAAAGGAAAAGGGTGAAACCGCGATCTTTTTCCACTTGTCTCCCAAGGAGACTTGGGATGTGTCGAAGGCCTACATGCGTACACCGGTTAAAAAAACGCTTTGGTTAAATGCAATTCCTGAGGCGTTTGACACCCCCATGCTGATGACGGGGGAGGCGGCCCTGGCAGAGATGAGCCTTCTCGCTAGTCCAAAAGTACCTGGTTTCGCAATGACGACTGGGCAGTTCGATCACATTCGAAAGCTCGCTCAGTCCGAGCACGGAGGGAAGATGAATGCGGCATATGGAGACGAGTTCGGCGTTTGGGGCTCAGTATCAAAGACTGCAAAATCGAAATTTGAGACCACATCCCCCTATTATGAGGTGCCGCAAAACCATGCAGCGTGTTGCATTCAGTTTTGGAGCTATGCCCCTCCGCAAAGCAACACAGCCATTGGGACTGTAGACCCATTTTCTCTCTACCTGAGTCTCAAGGATGAACATGATGACCGGGTGCAAATGTGTTTAGATGAAATGATGGAGAACGTGAAATGGTAGTGGGTATCGACCGTTTTAGAGAGTATTTCAAAGACTACCAAGGTAGCTACGTTCTGATTGGCGGGGTGGCAGCATCCATTACCATGGAGCTTCTGGATGAGAAATTTCGAGCTACCAAGGATCTGGATGTTGTACTAGTTGTTGAGGCTCTCAATCGTGAGTTTGTAGGTCAGTTCTGGAAGTTCATCAAGGACGGCGGGTATGCCATTCGCCAAAATGGAGACAGTGAAGGGGGCTCCCCTGTTTTCTATCGTTTCCAGAACCCTGAGGACAAATCTTTTCCAGTTCAGGTTGAGCTTTTTTCTCGTGTGCCAGATGGCCTGGAGCACGAAGAAGCGGCCCGAATGACCAAAGTCCCCGTAGAAGAGCAAGCCGCAAGCCTTTCTGCGATCATCCTAGATGATGAGTATTACAACTTTCTCCTGACCGGCGTCGACCACACACGTGAAATTAGTCACATTGGGGCTGATAGGCTCGTTCCGCTCAAAGCCCATGCCTGGCTTAACAAGAAGGCGCAGATCGAGAACGGCGTACAAGTGGACAGTCGTGATATCAAAAAGCACTTCAAAGATGTGATCTTGCTTTCTGTCGGTCTTACAGAAGGAATGACCGAGCTCCCCGAACGAATTGCTCTCGATATGACGTCATTTCTCAGCCAAGTGCTCGCTGAGCTTGCGTCAAACCCCCTAGGTTACAAAGGGGTGGATGGCGATCGCTTGATCAAGTCCATTCAAGAAGCTTTTAGCCTCAATTAATTCATTGCTTCACATTTGTTGATTCGGGATGGCTGCGACGCCTCGGACTGGAAGCTTGAAAAACAATACCCTGAAACCAGAAAGCCGCGAGATGATCGCGGCTTTTTTGTCTCTGCTGTCTGTCGATCATTTTCGCGGCGTCACGAAAATGATCCCGGCTAATTAATAGCTGGTTTCCGGCAAACTCGCGATGATCGAGCGATAGCTGTTCATCCGTTGCTGCTGCACGCGACCCTCTTCCAAGGCCTTGAGCAGGGCGCAACCCGGTTCGCGGTCGTGCTTGCAGTCGCGGAAGCGGCAGGTGCCGAGCAAGTCGTTGAACTCGATGAAGCCGGCTTCGACGTCGGCACGGCTGACGTGGCCCAGGCCGAATTCGCGGATACCCGGGGAGTCGATCAACTCGCCGCCGCCGGGGAAGTGGAACAACCGCGCGGTCGTGGTGGTGTGAGTGCCCTGGCCGGAGAGCTCGGACAGCGGGCCGACACGGGCTTCGACTTCCGGCAACAGAGTGTTGACCAGCGAGGATTTGCCGACGCCGGACTGGCCGACGAATACGCTGATGTGCCCGTCCAGTTGTGCCTGCAATTGCTCCATGCCATTGCCGTGGTGCGCCGAGACTTCCAGCACCGGATAACCCAGCGTGCGGTAAACCGCCAGCAAGGCATTCAGCGCGGGGGCGTTCTGCTCGTCGATCAGGTCGAACTTGTTGAGCAGCAGCAGCGGACGAATCCCTGCGTGCTCAGCAGCGACCAGATAACGGTCGATCAGGTTGGCATGAGGCTCGGGCAGCGGCGCGAAGACGATGACGATCATGTCGACGTTGGCCGCTACAGGCTTGAGCTGACCACGGCTGTCCGGACGGCAGAGTTCGGTTTTACGCGGCAGTTGCGCCACGATCACGCCGATGCCCTGGTTGCCGGCACGCCAGACCACCTGATCGCCGGTCACCAGCGCCGGCAGGTTGGCGCGCAAGTGACAACGGAATACCTGGCCGGCCAGATCGCCATCGAGGGCTTCGACTTCGACCTGCACACCGAAGTGCGCGATCACCAGGCCGGTCTGTTCCGGACCCAGATCGCCACCCTCAAGTGCCTCGACAGCCGAGGACTCGCGTTTGGCGGCGCGGGCAGCGCGTTCGCCCTGAATCTTTTCGATGCGCCAGTTTTGACGACGATTGAGTTGGCGTTTGGCCATGGGTGTTCCGTATCAAGAATGCAGCGATTAGGTAAAACGGCCGCGAGTTTAGCACGCCCGGCCGCCGCCCTAGGCTAAACTGCGCAGCATTGCCTAGGAGCCGACACATGCAAAACCCGCAGAATCTGATCTGGATCGACCTGGAAATGACCGGTCTGAACCCTGATACCGACGTCATCATTGAAATGGCCACCATCGTTACCGACAGCGACCTGAACACCTTGGCCGAAGGTCCGGTGATCGCTATCCATCACAGCGACGAAATTCTTGCTGGCATGGACGAGTGGAATACCCGTCAACACGGCGGCTCCGGGCTGACCCAGCGCGTTCGCGACAGCCGCATCAGCATGGCCGAAGCTGAAGCCCAAACCATCGCTTTCCTGGAAAAATGGGTGCCGAAGGGCAAGTCGCCGATCTGTGGCAACAGTATCTGCCAGGACCGTCGCTTCCTTTATACGCACATGAAATCCCTGGAAAGCTTCTTCCATTACCGCAACCTTGACGTGTCGACTCTGAAAGAGTTGGCCGCACGCTGGGCGCCGGACGTGCGCGACAGCTTCAAAAAGGGCAGCACTCACCTGGCCCTGGACGACATCCGCGAATCGATCGCCGAGCTGCAGCACTATCGCAAGAACTTCATCAAGTTCTGATTGGGTGCTCGCTGGCCATTGTGGCGAGGGGGCTTTCTGTGGCGAGGGGATTTATCGAAACGTCGCACCGCCCCGTTCGGCTGCGAAGCAGTCGTAAAACCTGCGAATGCGTTGCCACTGAAAGAATGCAGGGGAGCGCTTCGCACTCCAACGGGGATAAATCCCCTCGCCACAGGTCTCAGTGTCTGTTTTGCCCTCTTTTGGTGCCGGGACTAAATGGCTAGACTGCGCGCCTTCTTGCAAGGACCGCCACCATGTTGCTGATGCTTTACCTGATTGCCATTACCGCCGAAGCCATGACCGGTGCCCTGTCTGCCGGCCGTCGCGGAATGGACTGGTTTGGCGTGGTGCTGATTGCCTGCGTCACGGCGTTGGGTGGGGGTTCGGTGCGTGACGTGCTGCTTGGCCACTACCCGCTGACGTGGGTCAAACACCCGGAATACCTGGTGCTAACCTCGGTGGCGGCGATGTTCACGGTCTTCGCCGCACGCTGGATGCGCCATCTGCGCTCGCTGTTTCTGGTGCTCGATGCTGTGGGCCTGGTGGCGTTTACCCTGATCGGCTGCATGACCGCGCTGGAAATGGGCCACGGCATGCTCGTAGCGTCCGTCAGCGGTGTGATCACCGGGGTTTTCGGCGGCATCCTGCGCGACATTTTCTGCAACGACATCCCGCTGATCTTCCGCCGCGAACTCTACGCCAGCGTCTCGTTCGCGGCGGCGTGGTGCTACATGCTGTGCATTTACCTGCAATTGCCGGGTGAACAGGCGATTTTGATCACGCTGTTTGGCGGCTTCCTGCTGCGGTTGCTGGCGATCCGGTTTCATTGGGAAATGCCGAAGTTTGTTTATAACGACGAGGCTTGAACGAAGATTGCTAGTCCTGGCGGTTTGCTCTTAATAGGGTAATTCGACTTCAAATGGGGTAGTTCATCATCAAATTACCCCATTTGTTAAGGGCGAGATCCTTCGTTGCCAGCGCGCTGGTCATGTTGCTTCAACGCCCACTCCACATGCTCTCGCACCAACTCTGACGGATAATCCCTGCGAGCCTTCAACGCTTCCAGCACCGGAATGCTCGACGGAGCATTGCCTAGGCCAACCGCCAGGTTTCGCAGCCATCGCTCATAACCCGCCCGGCGTAACGGCGAACCTTCAGTGCTGCTGAGAAACTTCTCCTCATCCCACATGAACAGCTCTGCCAACTCCGCGTTGTCCAGATTGTGCCGTGGCTTGAAGTCGCTTTCGCCGGACGGACGGGCGAAGCGGTTCCACGGGCAGACAATCTGGCAGTCATCACAGCCAAATACCCGATTGCCGATCAGTGGCCGCAAATCTTCCGGGATCGCGCTTTTCAGTTCGATGGTCAGGTAGGAGATGCAGCGTCGGGCATCCAGCACGTACGGGCCGACGAAGGCGTTGGTCGGGCAGATGTCGAGGCATGCGGTGCAGCGGCCGCAATGCTCGGTAGTGTGAGGCGGGTCGACGGGCAGCGGCAGGTCGACGAACAGTTCGCTGAGAAAGAAGTAACTGCCGGCCTTGCGATTCAAGACCAGGGTGTTTTTGCCGATCCATCCCAGACCGGCCTGTTCCGCGATGGCTTTTTCCAGCACCGGCGCGCTGTCGACGAAGGCGCGGAAACCAAACGGGCCGATTTCGGCCTGAATTTTATCGGCCAGTTGTTGCACGCGTTTACGGATCAATTTGTGGTAATCGCGGCCCAAGGCATAACGCGAGACGTAGGCTTTTGCAGGTTGTGCCAGGCGTTTGGCCATTTCGGTGTCACCTGGCAGGTAGTCCATGCGCAGGGAAACCACCCGAAGCGTGCCGGGCACTAGCTCGTCCGGGTGTGAGCGTTTGCTGCCGTGGGCGCCCATGTAGTCCATTTCGCCGTGGTAGCCGGCCGCGAGCCAGCGTTCCAGGTGCTGCTCATGCTCGGCCAGGTCGAGGCCGCTGATGCCGACTTGCTGAAAGCCCAGCTCGCGGCCCCAGTCCTTGATGGATTGGGCGAGGGCGGGCAGGTCTGTGGTAATTGCGGGCATGAGGCGAGAGAAACCGGAGCTGAGGTGCGTATAATTCTGCCAGACATCGGAGCCCGAAGACGCATGCCGCACACTAAAGATGATTTACCCGACGCGCTGTATAGCGCCGCGCAAGTGCGAGCCCTCGATGCAAGCCTGGTTGCGGCCGGCACACCGGGCTTCGAATTGATGCAGCGCGCGGCGCGGGCGACCTGGCGTGCGCTGGTCCGCCATTGGCCGTCGGCGAATGAATTGAGTGTCATGGCCGGTCATGGCAATAACGCCGGCGACGGTTATCTGGTGGCCGTGCTGGCCCGACGTGCCGGCTGGCATGTGCGGGTGTTGGCGGTCGGTGATCCCAAGCGTTTACAGGGTGATGCGGCATCAGCCCATGCCGAGGCCGTGTCCGAAGGTGTCGCGGTTCAAGCCTGGAGCGCACAGTCTGAGTTGCACGGTATCGTGCTGGATGCCTTGCTCGGCACCGGCCTGACGGGTGAGGTGCGAGCACCCTACGCGGGCGCCATTGCGGCGATCAACGGCAGCGGGCTGCCGGTTGCGGCGGTGGATATCCCTTCGGGGTTGTGCGCTGATACCGGCCGAATACTCGGCGCTGCGGTGCGGGCTGACCTGACGGTGACGTTCATCGGCCTGAAACTGGGTCTGTTCACTGGTGATGCTGCAGACGTGGTTGGGGCGTTGGTGTTCAACGATCTGCAGGCCTCCCCCGAGTCGTTTAACGGCGTCGCCATCAGTGCACGTCGCCTGACGGCCAGTTCGTTGCCGCGTCTGGCGGGCCGGGCTCCAACCTCCCATAAAGGCAAATTCGGCCACGTCCTGCTGATCGGCGGTGATCGCGGCTTTGGTGGCGCCATCCTGCTGAGCGCACAAAGTGCCCTGCGCAGCGGCGCGGGCATGGTGTCCGTGGCCACGCGCAGTGAACATGTTCCGGCCGCGCTGGCGAGAATTCCTGAAGCCATGGTGTTGGGCACTTCGTCGGCCAATCAACTGATGGAACTGCTGCAAAAGGTTTCCGTGCTGGTTGTCGGCCCAGGCTTGGGTCAGGCTTCCTGGGGGCGCAGCCTTTTGTCGGCGGCTGCCAAGGCGCCGCTGCCGCAAGTCTGGGACGCCGACGCATTGAATCTGCTGGCCACAGAGCACGTGAGCTTGCCCAAGGACTGTGTGATCACGCCGCATCCAGGCGAAGCGGCGCGCTTGTTGGGGGTGAGCACTGCCGTAGTGCAGGCCGATCGTCCTGCGGCGGCTCGCGCATTGAGCAAAAAATATACAGCTGTCGTGGTGCTCAAAGGCGCCGGCAGCCTGATCGCCAGCCCCGATGGGCGTCTGGCGTTGTGTCATCAGGGCCATCCTGCGATGGCCACCGCCGGTTTGGGTGATGTGCTGGCCGGTCTGGTCGGCGCGTTGCTGGCGCAAGGCATGGAGGCGTTCGACGCCGCCTGCCTGGCCGTCTGGCTGCACGCCAATGCTGGCGCGCAAGAAGGTAAATCGGGCCGTGGGCTGGCGGCCAGTGATCTGATTCCAGCCATTCGTCAGTTGTTGGAGGAGCAAGCACCGTGTCTGAAATAACCCTGTACCTGGCTGATGAAGAGGCGATGACCGCGTTTGGCGCGCGCATCGCAAAAACCACTCAAGGGCACGGTCTGATTTTTCTGGAAGGGGACCTGGGGGCGGGGAAAACCACGCTGTCTCGGGGCATCATTCGTGGCTTGGGGCATGTAGGCGCGGTAAAAAGTCCGACCTTCACCCTGGTCGAACCCTACGAGATTGGCGAAATCCGGGCCTTCCATTTCGACCTCTATCGCCTGGTCGACCCTGAAGAGCTGGAGTACCTCGGGATCCGTGACTATTTCGACGACGATGCGTTGTGCCTGATCGAATGGCCCGAAAAGGGTGCAGGCTTTTTGCCAAAGCCTGACCTGACCATTACCATTGGCCCGCAAGACAGCGGGCGTTCGCTGAAAATTTTGTCCCAGGGCTCGCGTGGCGAGTCGTGGTGTGCCGCTTTGGCATTGGAAACCAATTAAATGATGGGGTTAGGTATGCGCTTTCGCGCGATGGTAGCTGCCGTAGGATTGTTGTTTTTGGCGGTGACCGTCGACGCTGTGGCCGAGACGAAGGTCAACAGCGTTCGCCTGTGGCGGGCTCCAGACAACACACGACTGGTGTTCGATCTGAGCGGTCCTGTCCAGCACAGTGTCTTCACCCTGACCGCACCGGATCGGCTGGTCATCGACATCAATGGCGCGACTCTGGGGGCGCCGCTGAACGTCAACAGTTCGAACACTCCGATCACCGCCATGCGCTCGGCTCAACGTACGCCAACCGATCTGCGGGTGGTCATCGACCTGAAAAAAGCCGTGACGCCGAAAAGTTTTACCTTGGCGCCAAACGCCCAGTACGGCAATCGCCTGGTGGTCGACTTGTTCGACAACGCCGCCGATGCCGCGCCAATTCCGGCGCCGACCAACGTCGCGACGGTCGCCCCTGTCCCGGTCACTCCGGTGGAGCCTGCGGTGAAGCTGCCGCCAGCCCCGGCCGGCAAACGCGACATTGTTGTGGTGATCGACGCTGGCCACGGCGGCGAAGACCCGGGCGCCTCCGGCTCTCGCGGTCAGCGCGAGAAAGACGTGGTGCTGGCCATCGCCCGCGAATTGCAGCGTCAGGTCAGCGGTATGAAAGGCTTCCGCGCCGAACTGACCCGCACCGGCGACTACTTCATCCCATTGCGTGGCCGTACCGAAATCGCCCGCAAGAAGGGCGCCGACCTGTTCGTCTCGATCCATGCCGACGCAGCGCCGTCTGCGGCAGCCTTCGGTGCGTCGGTGTTCGCTTTGTCCGATCGCGGCGCCACCTCGGAAACCGCCCGTTGGCTGGCCGACAGCGAAAACCGCTCCGACTTGATCGGTGGTGCTGGCAGCGTCAGCCTCGACGACAAGGACCGCATGCTGGCCGGTGTGCTGCTCGACCTGTCGATGACCGCTTCCCTGACTTCGAGCCTGGACGTTGGCCAAAAGGTCTTGAGCAACATCAGCCGGGTCACGCCGTTGCACAAACAACGGGTGGAGCAGGCCGGGTTCATGGTGCTGAAATCGCCGGACATTCCGTCGATCCTGGTGGAAACCGGCTTCATCTCCAACTCCAACGAAGCCTCGAAACTGTCGGCGGCGAGCCACCAGCAGGCGCTGGCACGCTCGATCAGCGCCGGTGTTCGCCAGTTCTTCCAGCAGAATCCGCCACCGGGCACCTACATCGCCTGGCTACGTGATTCCGGCAAAATCGCTCAAGGTCCACGTGACCATCGGGTGAGCCCGGGCGAGACGTTGGCGATGATCGCTGTGCGTTATCAGGTGTCTCCGGCCACCCTGCGCAGCGCCAACAACCTACAGAGTGACGAGCTGAAAATCGGTCAGAACCTGACCATCCCCGGCACTGAACTGGCGGCCAAAGAATGAACCAGGTGCTGACCAACACGGCTCGCATCGAGCTGCTCAGCCCGCGACTGGCGAACCAGATTGCCGCCGGTGAGGTGGTTGAGCGCCCGGCTTCGGTGATCAAGGAGCTCCTGGAAAACAGCCTCGACTCCGGCGCCAGGCGTATCGATGTCGATGTGGAGCAGGGCGGCGTCAAGCTGCTGCGGGTGCGCGACGATGGCAGCGGCATTTCTGCCGATGACCTGCCGCTGGCCCTGGCGCGACATGCCACCAGCAAAATCCGCAACCTGGAAGACCTCGAGCAGGTCATGAGCCTGGGCTTTCGCGGTGAAGCCCTCGCGTCGATCAGCTCCGTGGCACGCCTGACCCTGACGTCCCGCACCAAAGAGGCCGATCAAGCCTGGCAGGTCGAAACCGAAGGCCGGGACATGGCGCCTCGCGTGCAGCCAGCGGCCCATCCGGTGGGCACGTCGGTGGAAGTGCGTGACTTGTTTTTCAACACCCCGGCCCGCCGCAAGTTTCTCAAAACCGAAAAAACCGAATTCGATCACCTGCAAGAAGTGATCAAGCGTCTGGCGTTGGCGCGTTTTGACGTGGCGTTCCATCTGCGCCACAACGGCAAGACCATCCTCAGCCTGCATGAAGCCCATGACGACGCGGCCCGTGCCCGGCGTGTGGCGGCGATTTGCGGTTCGGGTTTCCTCGAGCAGGCGCTGCCGATCGAGATCGAGCGCAATGGCCTGCATTTGTGGGGCTGGGTCGGCTTGCCGACGTTCAACCGCAGCCAGGCAGACTTGCAGTATTTCTTTGTGAACGGCCGTGCCGTACGCGACAAACTGGTGGCCCACGCGGTGCGCCAGGCCTATCGCGACGTGCTGTTCAACGGCCGGCATCCGACGTTCGTGCTGTTCTTTGAAGTCGATCCGGCAGGCGTTGACGTCAACGTGCACCCGACCAAGCACGAAGTGCGCTTCCGTGACGGGCGCATGGTTCACGATTTCCTCTACGGCACCCTGCACCGCGCCTTGGGCGATGTGCGGCCGGAAGACCATCTGGCCGCGCCTGTCGCGACGGCCATCGTTCGACCTACCGGCATTGATGCTGGCGAGTTCGGTCCGCAGGGCGAAATGCGTCTGGCGGCCAATGCCTTGCTGGAACCGCCTCAGGCCCAGCCGTCGTTCAATACGCCGGCCGGCTCGGGTGCGGGTGCCGGTTATCAATATCAGTACTCGCCGCGGCCTCAGTCCGGCGTGCCGGTGGCTGAGGCCCAGGCCGCTTATCGCGAGTTTTTTGCACCCTTGCCAGAAGCCAACGCGGTAGCGCTGCCGGCCGGTCAGGACGACATTCCGCCGCTGGGTTATGCACTGGCGCAGCTCAAAGGCATCTATATTCTTTCGGAAAACGCCCAGGGCCTGGTGCTGGTGGACATGCACGCGGCTCACGAGCGGATCATGTACGAACGCCTGAAAATCGCCATGGCCAGCGAAGGCCTGAGCGGTCAGCCGCTGCTGGTGCCGGAGTCCCTGGCTGTCAGTCAGCGTGAAGCCGATTGCGCCGAAGAACACGTCGCGTGGTTCCAGCGCCTGGGCTTTGAATTGCAGCGTCTGGGCCCGGAATCCCTGGCCATCCGGCAGATCCCGGCACTGCTCAAGCAGGCAGAAGCCAATCGATTGGTCAGTGACGTCCTCGCGGACCTGATGGAATACGGCACCAGCGACCGGATTCAGGCGCACCTGAACGAGCTGCTCGGGACAATGGCCTGCCATGGCGCGATTCGGGCAAATCGACGCCTGGCCCTGCCGGAAATGAACGGTCTGCTGCGGGACATGGAAAACACCGAACGCAGCGGTCAATGCAACCATGGCCGACCGACTTGGACCCAATTGGGCCTGGACGATCTGGACAAACTGTTTTTGCGCGGTCGTTGATGAGCCAGCTCCCTCCTGCGATTTTCCTGATGGGGCCGACCGCCGCCGGCAAGACCGACCTGGCCATCGAACTCACTAAAGTCTTGCCTTGCGAGCTGATCAGCGTCGATTCGGCGCTGGTCTACCGTGGCATGGACATCGGCACCGCCAAGCCCTCAAAAGAGCTTCTGGCTGAATTTCCACACCGGTTGATCGATATTCTCGACCCGGCAGAGAGCTATTCGGCCGCCGATTTCCGTCGTGATGCCCTCCAAGCCATGGCCGAGATCACCGCGCGGGGCAAAATTCCGCTGCTGGTGGGCGGCACAATGCTCTATTACAAGGCTTTGGTTGAAGGTCTGGCAGACATGCCGGCGGCCGATCCGGCCATTCGCGCGCAGATCGAAGAAGAAGCTGCACGCCTTGGCTGGCAAGCCTTGCACGATCAATTGGCAGTCATCGATCCGCAATCTGCGGCGCGTATTCATCCGAACGATCCGCAGCGACTCAGTCGGGCGCTGGAAGTTTATCGCGTCAGTGGTCAGAGCATGACTGCACTAAGGTTGCAACAATCTGCGCAAAGTACTGAAGCAGCCGCCTCGGGACTGCAACAATTGCCCTATACTGTCGCGAACTTGGCCATTGCTCCGGCAAATCGCCAGGTATTGCACGAGCGAATTAAACAAAGATTCACGAATATGCTGGAACAGGGATTCATTGACGAGGTCGTAGCCCTGCGTAAGCGAAGTGACCTGCATGCCGGGTTGCCGTCTATACGTGCAGTAGGCTACCGACAAGTCTGGGACTACCTGGATGGCAAGCTGACGCAAGCCGAGATGCAGGAGCGTGGAATCATTGCCACGCGCCAATTGGCAAAGCGCCAGTTCACCTGGCTGCGCAGTTGGGCTGATTTACATTGGTTGGACAGCCTCGATTGCGACAATCTGCCGCGCGCCTTGAAATACCTTGGGACCATCTCCATATTGAGCTGAGTCCTTGCAATTGCCGTCTATCCTTGGGGGTGTGACGGCCACAAGCCATTGTTTACCTATTTTTTATATTGAATCCTTAAAGGAGTGCGGCACATGTCAAAAGGGCATTCGCTACAAGACCCTTACTTGAATACTTTACGTAAAGAGAAAGTGGGGGTTTCCATCTACCTGGTCAACGGGATCAAGCTGCAAGGCACGATCGAGTCTTTCGACCAGTTCGTTATCCTGCTGAAAAACACCGTCAGCCAGATGGTTTACAAACACGCTATCTCTACAGTGGTGCCGGTTCGTCCAATTCGTCTGCCTAGCGCAACCGAATCCGAAGCAGGTGACGCTGAGCCAGGTAACGCCTGATAGGAGTCTCCTTTGTTCTTTGAGCGCCACGGTGGTGGTGAGCGAGTAATCCTCGTTCACTTGGATGGACAGGACCCTGAGGCGCGCGAAGATCCGCAGGAGTTTCAGGAACTGGCTAATTCGGCGGGCGCCGAGACCGTTGCGTTTTTTAACGTGCCGCGTCATCGGCCAACCGCCAAATTCCTGATTGGCAGCGGCAAGGTCGAGGAACTGCGCGACCTGGTCAAGGCCGAAGAGGCCGATCTGGTGATTTTCAATCACATCCTCACGCCCAGTCAGGAACGTAACCTCGAACGTGTTTTCGAGTGTCGCGTGATCGACCGTACCGGTCTGATTCTCGATATTTTCGCCCAACGTGCCCGTACCCATGAAGGCAAGCTCCAGGTAGAACTGGCCCAGCTTGACCACATGAGCACGCGGCTGGTTCGTGGCTGGACCCACCTTGAACGTCAGGGTGGTGGTATCGGCATGCGTGGCCCGGGTGAAACCCAACTCGAAACCGACCGCCGTTTGCTGCGGGTTCGTCTGCGGCAGATCAAGGGTCGGCTGGAGAAAGTGCGCAGTCAGCGCGAACAGTCGCGACGTGGGCGTATGCGTGCGGATATCCCTACCGTGTCGCTGGTGGGGTATACCAACGCCGGTAAATCCACGCTCTTCAATAACGTGACGAAATCCGACGTTTACGCGGCTGACCAATTGTTTGCCACGTTGGACCCGACCCTGCGCCGTCTGGAACTGGACGATCTGGGGCCGATTGTCCTGGCGGACACTGTAGGTTTCATTCGCCATTTGCCCCACAAGCTGGTCGAGGCCTTTCGGTCTACCCTCGAAGAGTCGAGCAACTCCGACCTGCTGTTGCACGTGATCGATGCGGCCGAACCCGATCGCATGTTGCAGATCGAGCAGGTGATGGTGGTGCTGGGCGAGATTGGTGCCCAGGACTTGCCGATCCTCGAGGTCTATAACAAACTCGATTTGCTTGAAGGCGTTGAGCCACAAATCCAGCGCGACGAAAACGGCAAACCCCAGCGGGTATGGCTGTCGGCGCGTGATGGCACTGGTCTGGAATTGCTTGAGCAAGCCATTGCCGAGTTACTCGGCAGTGATTTGTTTATCGGCACCTTGCGCTTGCCGCAACGTTTTGCTCGACTGCGTGCGCAGTTTTTCGAACTCGGTGCGGTGCAGAAAGAGGAACACGACGAAGAAGGCATCAGCCTGCTGGCCGTTCGCTTGCCACGGGTCGAGTTGAATCGACTGGTGAGTCGCGAAGGTCTGCAACCGATGGAATTCATCGAACAACACACTTTGCAATAAAAGCCTGAAAAAGCGGTTGTGCCGCGGTGACAGGCATTCTGTAGCATTGGTCGGCGCGCCGTGGGTGCGTCTTTGCTTTATCAGATGGAGAGCGCTATGGCTTGGAATGAGCCGGGTGGCAACTCGAATAATCAGGATCCTTGGGGTGGCAAACGCCGCAATAACGGCGACCGCAAGGGACCACCGGATCTCGACGAGGCCTTCCGAAAGCTGCAGGAAAGCCTGAACGGGTTGTTCGGTGGTGGTAAGAAACGCGGTGATGACGGTGGCGGTTCGGGCAGGAGTGGCGGCTTCGGCGGTCTGCTCGGCATCGGCCTGGTCGTGTTGGCGGCCGTGTGGCTGTACAGCGCGGTCTATGTAGTCGACGAGCAGGAGCAAGCCGTGGTGCTGCGCTTCGGCAAGTACTACGAAACCGTTGGCCCGGGCCTGAACATCTACTTCCCGCCGATCGATCGCAAGTACCTGGAAAACGTCACGCGTGAGCGTGCCTATACCAAGCAGGGTCAAATGCTGACTGAAGACGAGAACATCGTCGAAGTGCCGCTGACCGTGCAGTACAAGATCAGCAACCTGCAGGACTTCGTGCTGAGCGTTGATCAGCCGGAAATCAGCCTGCAGCACGCGACCGAAAGTGCCTTGCGCCATGTGGTGGGTTCCACCGCGATGGACCAGGTGCTGACCGAAGGTCGTGAATTGATGGCCAGCGAAATCAAGGAGCGTCTGCAACGCTTCATGGATACCTATCGCACCGGTATCACCGTCACTCAGGTCAACGTACAGAGCGCAGCCGCACCGCGTGAAGTGCAGGAAGCCTTCGATGACGTGATCCGCGCCCGTGAAGACGAGCAGCGTTCGCGTAACCAGGCTGAAACCTACGCCAACGGTGTCGTGCCGGAAGCCCGTGGTCAGGCCCAGCGCATCATTGAAGATGCCAATGGTTACCGTGACGAAACCGTCTCGCGCGCCAAGGGTGAGGCTGATCGCTTCACCAAGCTGGTGAGCGAGTATCGCAAGGCACCTGAAGTGACCCGTCAGCGTCTGTACCTGGACACCATGCAGGAAGTCTTCAGCAACACCAGCAAGGTTCTCGTGACCGGCAACAAGAATGGCCAGAGCAATCTGCTGTACTTGCCGCTGGACAAGATGGTCGAAGGCGGTCGCAACACCAGCACTTCGGTGACCGGCGCGGCAGCCACCAGCAATGAAGCGAATGTGCGTGCAGCCGATCTGCAGCAACAGCAAGCACGTACCAGGGAGAGTCGCTGATGAGCAATAAATCGCTGATCGCCCTTATTGTCGGCGTCGTCGTGGCGATCGCTGCCTGGAACTGCTTCTACATCGTGGCTCAGACCGAGCGTGCGGTGCTGCTGCAGTTCGGTCGTGTAGTCCAGACTGATGTTCAGCCGGGCCTGCATGTGAAAGTGCCTTACGTTAACCAGGTGCGCAAATTCGACGCACGCCTGATGACGCTGGATGCACCGACACAACGCTTCCTGACGCTGGAAAAGAAAGCCGTCATGGTCGATGCCTACGCCAAGTGGCGCGTGAAAGATGCCGAGCGCTTCTACACCGCGACTTCCGGCCTCAAGCAGATTGCTGACGAGCGTCTTTCCCGTCGTCTGGAGTCGGGCCTGCGTGACCAGTTCGGTAAGCGCACGCTGCATGAAGTGGTTTCCGGTGAGCGCGATGCGCTGATGACCGATATCACGGCTTCGCTGAACAAGATGGCGGAAAAAGAGCTGGGTATCGAAGTTGTCGATGTTCGGGTCAAGGCCATCGATCTGCCGAAGGAAGTGAACCGCAGCGTGTTCGAACGCATGAGTTCCGAGCGTGAGCGTGAAGCTCGCGAGCACCGCGCCAAGGGTAACGAGCTGTCGGAAGGCATTCGTGCCGACGCTGATCGTCAACGCCGCGTGTTGCTGGCTGAAGCCTATCGTGAATCTGAAGAGGTTCGTGGTGATGGTGATGCCCAGGCCGCTGCAATCTACTCCAAGGCCTACGGCCAGGATCAGGAGTTCTACGGTTTCTACCGTAGCCTGCGTGCCTACCGTGAAAGCTTCGCGAACAAATCCGACGTCATGGTCCTGGACCCAAGCAGCGACTTCTTCCGTTACCTGGAAAAAGCCAAGCCTTGATACGTCGTTGACCTGAATCATCCCCCGCCTGGCGGCTAACGCCTCGGGCGGGGTGATCCTTTGGGAAAACGTGTGTATGATGCGGCAGCCGGGAAATTCCCGGCTTTTTTGCGTCTGCACGTTTGATTGCTGTTTTTTATGCAGGCGTCCGAGTTGAAATGACTCGACAGGTTTTTCGAGGAAAGTGGTTGGTGAAGCCGATTTCAGGCTTTTCGCCGCGTCGTTCATGCGCGTTGTTTGTGCGCATGAGCCGATCATTTTCTGCTTCACTCAAGGCTCGCCCAAAGGCTTGCCGCCCGGATCATAGGGGAATGGCGTAATGGCAACGGTAGACCGCTGGCTGCTGCCAGATGGCATCGAAGAAGTACTGCCACCAGAAGCGGCGCGCATTGAAGTCGCGCGTCGTCAGGTGTTGGATCTGTTCCAGAGCTGGGGTTACGAGTTTGTCGTGACTCCCCATATCGAGTACCTGGAATCCCTGCTGACCGGCGCGGGCCAGGACCTCGATCTGCGTACCTTCAAGGTCATCGACCCGCAATCGGGCCGGCAGATGGGGTTCCGTGCCGACATTACGCCGCAAGTGGCGCGCATCGATGCGCACACCTTGCGTCGCGAAGGCCCGAGCCGTCTGTGCTATGCCGGTAGCGTGCTGCACGCTCAACCGCGCGCCTTGTCGTCCTCGCGCAGTCCGATCCAGCTGGGTGCCGAGTTATACGGCGATGCCAGCCCGAGCAGCGACGTGGAAGTCATCAGCCTGATGTTGGCTATGCTGCAACTGGCCGATGTGCCGGATGTGCACATGGACCTCGGTCATGTGGGTATCTACCGCAGCCTGGCTCGCGCCGCCGGTTTGTCCGGTGAAGTCGAGCAACAGTTGTTTGACGCGTTGCAACGTAAGGCCATCGACGAGGTCATTACCTTGACCGAAGGCCTGCCTGCCGATCTGTCGGGCATGTTGCGGGCGCTGGTTGACCTGTGTGGCGGCCGTGAAGTCTTGAGCGCTGCCCGCGAGCGTCTGGCGGATGCACCGGCGCCAGTACTGGCCGCTCTGGACGACTTGCTGGCGATTGCCGAGCGTCTGTCCACGCGTTTCCCCGAGTTGCCGTTGTATTTCGACCTGGGCGAGTTGCGCGGCTACCACTACCACACCGGTGTGGTGTTCGCGGTGTTCGTACCGGGTGTTGGCCAGTCCATTGCTCAGGGCGGTCGTTACGACGACATCGGTGCCGACTTCGGTCGTGCCCGTCCGGCAACCGGCTTCTCTACCGATTTGAAAACCCTGGTGACCCTGGGGCGTGCTGAGATCGAGTTACCGTCTGGCGGTATCTGGATGCCTGACAGTACGGATGCAGCACTCTGGCAGCAGGTTTGCCAGTTGCGCAGTGAGGGTCAGCGTGTCGTTCAGGCGTTGCCTGGGCAACCTTTGGCCGCCGCCCGTGAAGCGGACTGCGACCGGCAATTGATTCAGCAGAACGGGCTTTGGCAAGTATCGCCACTGGCTTCTTGAGTTTTCCTGTCGGCTGCGGCCGGCACCAAGTTTGCGCGAATGAGGACAAGTGTTATGGGTAAGAATGTCGTAGTCCTGGGCACCCAATGGGGTGATGAGGGCAAAGGCAAGATCGTTGATCTGCTGACCGAACATGCTGCCGCCGTAGTGCGCTACCAGGGTGGCCACAACGCTGGTCACACCCTGGTGATCGATGGCGAAAAAACCGTCTTGCACCTGATCCCGTCGGGCGTGCTGCGCGAAGGCGTGCAGTGCCTGATCGGCAACGGCGTGGTGGTTGCACCCGACGCTCTGCTGCGGGAAATCATCAAGCTGGAAGAGAAAGGCGTACCGGTGCGCGAGCGCCTGCGTATCAGCCCGTCCTGCCCGCTGATCCTGTCCTTCCACGTAGCGCTGGACCAGGCCCGTGAAAAGGCCCGTGGCGAACTGAAGATCGGTACGACCGGTCGCGGCATCGGCCCGGCTTACGAAGACAAGGTTGCACGGCGTGGCCTGCGTGTGGGCGACCTGCTCAACATGCCGCGCTTTGAAGACAAGCTGCGCGAACTGGTGGACTACCACAACTTCATGCTGGTGGGTTACTACAAAGAGCCTGCCATCGAGTTCGAAAAAACCCTGGCCGAGTGCAAAGAATACGCTGAACTGCTCAAGCCGCTGATGCTGGACGTGACGGCCGAGCTCCACGACCTGCGTCGCGCCGGCAAAGACATCATGTTCGAAGGCGCCCAAGGTTCGTTGCTCGACATCGACCACGGTACCTATCCGTACGTGACCAGCTCCAACACCACCGCTGGTGGCGTGGCGACAGGTTCGGGCGTTGGTCCGATGTTCCTGGATTACATTCTGGGCATCACCAAGGCTTACACCACTCGCGTAGGTTCGGGTCCATTCCCGACTGAGCTGTTTGACGAAGTGGGTGCTCACCTGGCCAAACAAGGTCACGAGTTCGGCGCTACCACCGGCCGTGCCCGTCGTTGCGGCTGGTTCGACGCCGTTATCCTGCGTCGTGCCATCGATGTGAACAGCATCTCGGGCATCTGCCTGACCAAGCTCGACGTGCTCGACGGCCTCGAAACCATCAACATCTGCGTCGGCTACAAAGATGCGCAAGGCAATGCCGTTGCCCCGACTGATGCTGACAGCTACGTGGGCCTGCAGCCTGTGTACGAAGAAGTGCCGGGCTGGACCGAGTCGACTGTGGGTGCCAAAACCATGGAAGAGCTGCCAGCTAACGCCCGTGCTTACATCAAGCGCGTCGAAGAGCTGATCGGTGCGCCGATCGACATTATTTCGACGGGCCCGGACCGCAACGAAACCATCGTTTTGCGTCATCCGTTCGCTTAATAAGTCGTTGATGTAAAACACAAAGGCCCCTCATTTGGGGCCTTTGTCGTATCTGCCTGTCGGGCGGCACGACCTTTGCTGTGATGTTGATTAAAAGCATCGCTTCCAGTGCGCCATCAATTTAATGGCGCCAAGCAGAGGGATTTTAAGTGTCAGCCATTCTCTCACTGTTACAAAGCCGTCTTCTGCGGCCAGTGTTCGTTACCCTTGGTATCGCCCTTTTGGTGCAAGTGCTTGTAGCTGTCGCCCTGACCCGGAGCACAGTGACCGCACTGGAAGTTGATTTAGGTGTTCGCCTGGGTGCTGACAGTCAAAAGCTCTCCGGGGAACTGGAGCAGGCGGGGCGGGAAGTCACGTCGAGCCTCGACAGCCTGTCGACCAATACCCGTCAGCGACTCACCGCCGGCCTGTCGTCACGTTTGAAGGACGAGCAAGCACAACTGCGTGCAACGCTGGAGAAGGATCTGAAGGACTCCGCCAACGATATGGCGCAGCTTCTGGCTTCGGTCGCACCTCGCGCCATGTGGGACAGCGACGTTCCAACCTTGTCCGAATTCGCCCGCCGGGCCCAGCGCAATCCCAACGTGCTGTTCGTGATCTACGACGACGCTACTGGCCAGCACCTGACGCGCTATCTGAACCGCGAGAACCCGATCAACAAAGCGCTGCTGGAGAAAGGCCAGGGCGAGCGCGCATTGGACAAAGTGCTGGATGCGGCGAAGAACGATCCATCGGTCTACTACCTCGAAGCCTCAATCAGCCCCAATGGCGTGGAAATCGGCAAGGTCTTGATGGGTGTTTCCACCGCTTCCGTGGAAGTCGATCTGGCAGCCCTCGACAAACGCTTTTTGGCACTGATCGCCAGCAGTGATCAACTGGTCGGCGACAGCCTCAAAGGCGCGGCGGCTGATAGTGCTGCAGCGATGGGCGCGCGCCTGAAGTCGGCGCAGTCCACGGCTTCAGCGATGCAGGCCAACATCACCAGCACCGTGCAGGAAGCGGCAGGCACTTTGCGCTGGCGCATTGGCATGGGGCTCGCGTTGGTCGGTTGCGGTGTGCTGCTGTTGCTCGCGGTGGTGCTGGGTCGTCGAGTGGTCAATCGCTTGAAGCTGCTCATCGTTGCCATGGATGACCTGGCGGCGGGCGAGGGTGACCTGACCAAGCGGGTGCAGATCAACAGTAAGGACGAAATCGGCGACATGGCCTCGGCGGTCAATCGCTTTGTGGATAAGTTGCAGCCGATCGTGCGCGAAGCGGGCGATGTGGCCCAGCGTACCGGTGTGGAAATCGGCGCGATGACCTTGCGCAATGCCGGGGCCGATAAAGCGGCGGGCATGCAGCGCGATGAAGTGGCCGAGAGCCTGCGTGCGTTGTCGCAAATGGCTGATGAAGCCCAGTCGGAAAGTCATGCCATGCAGGCGGCCTTGCAGCAAGTGGTGGATATTCGTTCGGCGACGGATGAAAACACGCGGACGTCGGCGAAAGTCGGCAGCCTGATCGAGGCGTTGGCCGGGCAGGTCGACACCGGGGCGAAAGTCATCGAGCGGCTGGCGCAGCAGAGTGAGCAAATTGAAGTGGTGTTGACGGTGATTCACGGGATCGCCGAGCAGACCAACCTGCTGGCGCTGAACGCGGCGATCGAAGCGGCGCGTGCGGGCGAGACCGGTCGCGGGTTTGCCGTGGTCGCCGATGAAGTGCGAGCGCTGGCGAGCAAGACGCAGAGCTCCACTGGCGACATTCAGGCGCATATCGTTGCCTTGCAACAAGGTGCGCGTGAGGCGGTGGCAGCGATCGGTCAGGCCGGGCGTCAGGCCAGCGAAGGTTTGCTGGTGCTGCGTGACAGTGCGCGGTTGCAGCAATCAGTGCAGGCGTCGGTCGAGCAGGTTCATGCGGCGATTGGTCTGGCAACGCAGGCAGCGGCGCATCAGGCGCAAGGTGCGCAAGCGGTGCGCGGTCGGGTTGAAACCATTCATGCACAGGCTGAGAAAGCGGCTCAAGCGGTGGTGGAAACCACGGCCAGCGGCAAGGTACTGGATGGATTGGCGGCGCAGTTGAAGGCGAGTCTGGGGCAGTTCAGGGCTTAAATGTGTATCGACTGGGCGGGCCTCTTCGCGAGCAAGCCCGCTCCCACAGTGATTGTTGGTGGACACAAGATTTGTGAACACTTCAGATCAAATGTGGGAGCGGGCTTGTTCGCGAAGGCAATGTCAGCGGCTCAGATACATCCGGGTAGTAAGTAGATAAACCGGCAGCCCCGACACCAAAATCAACAACGCCGCATAAGGCGCCGCCGCCGCAAACTCCACATTAGCGGTATGCGCCCAGACTTCCGTCGCCAGGGTATTGAGCCCGGTCGGACTCAACAGCAGCGTCGCCGTCAGTTCCTTCATCGCATCCAGAAACACCAGCGCAAACGCTGCGCCCAGCGCCGGGAAAATGATCGGCAACGTCACCCGATAAAACGCACTGAAAGACGATGCGCCCAGCGTGCGCGCAGCCTCTTCCAGTTGCGGCGCAGCCTTGTTCAGCGCCGTACGAATCGGCGCCTGAGCCAGCGGCAAAAACAGCAACGCATAAGCGATCAGCAACAATGCCGAAGTCTGGTACAGCACGGGCACATAGTGCAGGGCGAAATACACCAACGTCAGTGCGATCACCAGTCCTGGCAGCGCATGCAGCAGATACGGCAAGCGTTCGGCCCAGATCGCCAATTGGCCCTTGTGGCGCACCACCAGCAATCCCACCGGCACTGCCAGCACCAGGCACAGCGCCGCGCCGCCCAGTGACAACGCCAGGGAGGAGAGCAGCGCCTCGCTGATCGCCGCCACCGGGAATGCTGCCGACGAACCCACTGCTAGCCAGTACGCCAGCATCCCGAGCGGAATACCGCTGCCGATGATCGCCAGCGCCAGGCAATAAAGTTGTCCGACGGCAGCCCAAGGCCCCAGCCGGACCTGTTCCGCATGCCGAGCCGCGCCCTGACCGGTGCGCACGTGTCGGCCCTTGCCGCGTACGCGCAGTTCCAGCCACAACAGCATCAGACACAGCGCCAGCAACACGGCGGAAAGCATCGCCGCATTCGCGTTACTGAATTCCAGTTCGAACTGTTGATAGATTGCGGTGGTAAACGTCTGCAGGCCGATGATCGATAGAGCACCGAACTCCACCAGCATGTGCAGCGCGATCAGCAGCGAGCCGGCGAGCAGTGATGGCCAGAGCAGCGGCAGGGTAATTCTGAAAAACACGCCCCAGCGATTCTGCCCCAGTGTGCGGGCGGATTCTTCGAGGGAGGGGTCGAGATTGCGCAGGGTCGCCGCGACCGGCAGAAAGATCAGCGGATACTTGGACAGGGTCATCACCAGGATCGCCCCGCCCAAGCCTTCGAAATGAGCACTCAGTGAGACCCAGGTAAAGCTGCTGACAAACGCCGGTACCGCGAACGGCAGGCATAAAATCACGCCCCACAAGCGCCGCCCCGGCAAGTTGCTGCGCTCAAGCAGCCAGGCCAGTGACAGGCCGATCACGCCACAAGCGAGCGTCACACCGACCATCAGCGCCAACGTGTTGCGCAGCAGGCCAAACACATAAGGGCGCCACAACAAATGCAGCGCCTCAGCCCAGCCGGCCTGCCAGGTTTTGAGTCCGACATACGCCAGTGGCAACAGGCTGAGCACCACCAGCAGCAAAACCGGTAGCAGCAGCCAGATCGATGGCCGCTTGCGCCGTGGCGCGTAACCCCCGCGCGCGACGGGGGCGGATAACGATACGCTCATCAGTTCAAGCCAACGTCACGTTCCAGGTCCAGGGCTTGCTCGGCATTGCCGAGATCGGCTGGCGTGACCTTCGGTGCCTCAAGTTCGCTGAACGGCTTGAGCCCGCGATCCGATTCCATGCCTTTGTGCAGCGGGTATTCGGCGGTGGTCTGGGTGATCACGCGCTGACCTTCTTCGCTGGCCATGTAAGCGAGGAATTGCTGGGCTTCTTTTGGATGTTTGCTGGATTTCAGCACGGCCGCACTGGAAACAGTGATCAGCCCGCCGACGTCGCCGCCGGTGAAGTAATGCAGTTTCGAATCGAGCTGACCTTTTTCACGCTGCAAGGCGAACCAGTAGTAGTTGTTCACCAGCACGGTAGCGACTTCGCCGTTTTCCACTGCCTTCAATGCAACCATGTTGTTGCTGTAGGTCTTGCCGAAAGCACGCAAACCGGTCAGCCATTCTTCGGCCGCGTCCATGCCGTGCACTTTGATGATTGCCACGGCCTGTTCCTGGAACGCGCCACTGGTGGGCACGAAGCCGACCTTGCCTTGCCATTTCGGATCGGAGAACTCCATGACCGACTTGGGCAGGTCTTTTTCGTCAATCAGCTTGGGGTTGTAGGCGACGACGCGGACTCGCGCGGTGATGCCGATCCAGGTGCCGTTGCCGGCGACGTAGTCTTTGGGCAGAACGGCCAGGGTGGCAGCATCGGTCTGCGCCAGCAGGCCTTGTTCGCCGAGTTTGTTCAGTGGTGGCGATTCTTCGGTGTAGATCACGTCGGCAGGGGAGCGAGCACCTTCTTCGACGACCTGGCTGGCGAGCTGGTTGCTGCTGCCTTTGCGCACATTGACGTGAATCCCGGTCTTGGCTTCGAAGGCTTTGGCGATGGCATCGCCGACTTCTTTGTGTTGACCGTTATAGAGTGTCAGGGAAACCGGTTCGGCGGCTTGGGTGAGGGGAGTGGCGAGTGCCAGGCCGAGCAGGGTCATGGTCAGGCCGCGGCGCAGGGTATTTCGAAACATCATTCGCAAGGTTCCTCACTGTCGCATTGCAAAAACTTGAAACAATGATAAACGATATTGTTTCTCAAGTGCGCCTTGCGGGGCGAAGACGGCTCTGCTAGAGCGGGCTCGGGCATAACGCTCAATCTGTAGGAGCTAAGCTTGCTCGCGATGGCGATCTCAAGGACGCCATCGCTGGCAAGCCGTGCTCCTACAGAAGGCGCGCAGTGGCTCTCATAAGATTTTTGAAAGCCAGAAACGCAAAAACCCGCTTTCGCGGGTTTTTGTGAAATTTCAGATCGACTCTGAAATTTGAATTGGTGCCCAGAAGAAGACTCGAACTTCCACGACCTTGCGGTCACCAGCACCTGAAGCTGGCGTGTCTACCAATTTCACCATCTGGGCATAATCTTCAGCGTTGCCGCTGTTGATGTGGCGCACTATACGGAGAGCTTTTTGATCTGTAAACCCCTGATTTAGTTTTAATAATTCAGGGGCTTGGAATGCAAAAAACCCGCTTTCGCGGGTTTTTGTGTGAGCCTTGAAATTGATCTAATCTCAAGCTCGAAATTGGTGCCCAGAAGAAGACTCGAACTTCCACGACCTTGCGGTCACCAGCACCTGAAGCTGGCGTGTCTACCAATTTCACCATCTGGGCATTATCGACAATGCGTCTGCGTCGTCGATGGCGCGCACTATACGGAGCGTCTTTTTAACTGTAAACCCCTGAAGTCGAAAAAACCTGGAAAATTTTACCAGTGGCATTTAATTCAGCTTCGCGCTGTCGATAAAGGGCTTTAGATGGGCTCTCATAGCCTGAAATTTCCCGTTTCATTACGCCTATGCCAAACTAACCCGCATATAGACAAGGTGAAAACTCTCTAATGGCCGATTGGCAGTCCCTCGATCCCGAGGCCGCTCGTGAAGCGGAAAAATATGACAACCCTATTCCTAGCCGCGAACTGATCCTTCAGCACCTTGCTGATCGGGGTTCGCCTGCTAACCGCGAGCAGCTGGTCGAAGAGTTTGGTCTGACGACAGAAGACCAGATCGAAGCCCTGCGCCGCCGCCTGCGCGCCATGGAGCGCGACGCTCAACTCATCTATACCCGTCGCGGCACCTATGCGCCGGTGGACAAGCTCGACCTGATCCTGGGCCGCATCAGCGGTCACCGTGACGGCTTCGGCTTCCTGGTCCCGGACGACGGCAGTGACGACCTGTTCATGAGCCCGGCGCAAATGCGTCTGGTGTTCGATGGCGATCGTGCCCTGGCCCGCGTTTCCGGCCTCGACCGTCGCGGTCGCCGCGAAGGCATGATCGTAGAAGTGGTGTCCCGTGCCCACGAGACCATCGTTGGCCGTTACTTCGAAGAGGGCGGCATTGGTTTCGTCGTTGCGGACAATCCGAAGATCCAGCAAGAAGTGCTGGTGACGCCGGGCCGTAACGCCAACGCCCAGATCGGTCAGTTCGTCGAAGTGAAGATCACTCACTGGCCGACGCCACGCTTCCAGCCGCAAGGCGACGTGGTCGAAGTCGTGGGTAACTACATGGCGCCGGGCATGGAAATCGACGTTGCCCTGCGCACGTACGACATTCCTCACGTCTGGCCTGAGGCTGTGTTGAAAGAGGCCGCCAAGCTCAAGCCGGAAGTCGAAGAGAAAGACAAAGAGAAGCGCATCGACCTGCGCCATCTGCCGTTCGTGACCATCGACGGTGAAGATGCGCGTGACTTCGATGATGCGGTCTACTGTGAAGCCAAGCCGGGCAAGCTGCGCCTGTTCTCCGGCGGCTGGAAGTTGTACGTGGCGATTGCCGACGTTTCCAGCTACGTGAAAATCGGTTCGGCGCTGGACAACGAGTCCCAGGTTCGTGGCAACTCGGTGTATTTCCCTGAGCGCGTCGTGCCGATGCTGCCTGAGCAGCTGTCCAACGGTCTGTGCTCGCTGAACCCGCACGTCGATCGTCTGGCCATGGTTTGCGAGATGACCATCTCCAAATCCGGCGAGATGACCGACTACTGCTTCTACGAAGCGGTGATTCACTCCCACGCTCGCCTGACCTACAACAAAGTCAGCGCGATGCTGGAAACGCCGAAACTCACCGAGGCGCGTGAGCTCCGTGGCGAGTACAACGACGTTCTGCCGCACCTCAAGCAGCTTTACGCGCTGTACAAAGTGCTGCTGGCCGCTCGTCACGTGCGTGGCGCGATCGATTTCGAAACGCAGGAAACCCGGATCATCTTCGGGACCGAGCGCAAGATTGCCGAAATCCGTCCGACCGTTCGTAATGATGCGCACAAGCTGATCGAGGAATGCATGCTGGCGGCCAACGTGGCCACCGCCGAATTCCTGAAAAAGCACGAAATCCCAGCGCTGTACCGCGTCCACGATGGCCCGCCACCGGAGCGTCTGGAAAAACTGCGCGCTTTCCTTGGCGAGCTCGGTCTGTCCCTGCACAAAGGCAAGGACGGCCCGTCGCCGAAGGACTACCAGGCATTGCTGGCGAGCATCAAGGACCGTCCGGATTTCCATCTGATCCAGACCGTTATGCTGCGTTCGTTGAGCCAGGCTGTGTACAGCGCCGATAATCAGGGCCACTTCGGCCTGAATTACGAAGCCTATACCCACTTCACCTCGCCGATCCGCCGCTACCCGGACTTGCTCACGCACCGGGCGATTCGCAGCGTCATCCATTCGAAAATGGACACCCCGCACGTTCGCCGTGCTGGCGCGATGACCATTCCGAAAGCGCGCATCTACCCGTACGACGAAGCGATCCTGGAGCAGCTCGGCGAGCAGTGCTCGATGAGCGAGCGCCGTGCCGACGAAGCGACCCGCGACGTCGTGAACTGGCTCAAGTGCGAGTTCATGAAAGACCGTGTGGGCGAGTCGTTCCCGGGTGTGATCACTGCCGTGACCGGTTTTGGTCTGTTCGTCGAACTGACCGATATCTACGTCGAAGGCCTGGTGCACGTCACCGCGCTGCCGGGCGATTACTACCACTTCGATCCTGTGCACCACCGCCTGGCCGGTGAGCGTACCGGTCGCAGCTTCCGTCTTGGCGATACCGTTGAGGTGCGCGTTATGCGCGTCGACCTCGACGAGCGCAAGATCGACTTCGAGATGGCTGAAAAAACCATCAGTGCGCCGATTGGTCGCAAGAAACGCGGGACTGAAACCGCTGCGCCAGCTACCAAAACGGCTGCAGAGCCGGCCCCGGCGAAAACCGGTCGTCGTCCTGCCAAGGAAAAGGCTGTCGAAGCCTATCGCCCGAGCGATGCTGCGGCGAAAAATGCCGAATTGCGCAAAAGCCGCGAATTGAAGCAGGCGTTATTGTCTGAAGCGAAAAGCGGCGGTAAAGCGGCGTCTGGGGGAAAGACCGGACGGTCGGCGCCTGACAAGGCTCCCGGCGGCAAGCCAGCCAAAACGAGCAAACACCGTAAAGGCCCGCCAAAAGCGGGTTCTGCGCCAGCCGCCAAAAGCGGCGGGGCGCGTAAACCGAAGGCCAAGTCATGAGTCAGTTGGAAAAGATCTACGGCGTGCACGCTGTAGAAGCGTTGCTGCGTCACCACCCAAAACGCGTCAAGCAGATCTGGTTGGCCGAAGGCCGCAGTGATCCGCGTGTTCAGACGCTGATCGAGCTGGCTAACGAAAACCGCGTGGCCGTTGGCAACGCCGAACGCCGTGAGCTGGATGCCTGGGTTGAAGGCGTGCACCAGGGCGTGGTGGCAGAGGTGAGTCCGAGCCAGGTCTGGGGCGAGGCGATGCTCGACGAGTTGCTCGATCGCACCGAAGGCGCACCGCTGTTGCTGGTGCTCGACGGCGTGACCGATCCGCACAACCTCGGCGCTTGCCTGCGTTCGGCCGATGCGGCCGGTGCTCTGGCGGTGATCGTTCCGAAGGACAAGTCGGCGACGTTGACCCCGACGGTACGTAAAGTGGCTTGCGGCGCGGCGGAAGTGATTCCGTTGGTTGCGGTAACCAATCTGGCGCGCACCCTGGAAAAGCTCAAGCAGCGTGGCTTGTGGGTTGTCGGTACGGCGGGCGAGGCTGAGCAGAGTCTGTATCAGCACGACATGACCGGCCCGACCATCCTGATCATGGGTGCTGAAGGCAGCGGCATGCGTCGCCTGACCCGCGATCTTTGCGACTACTTGGTGCACCTGCCGATGGCCGGTAGCGTCAGCAGCCTCAACGTTTCCGTGGCGACCGGCGTCTGCCTGTTTGAAGCCCAGCGCCAGCGCGGCGTCAAGGCTGCCGGAACCGCCAAGAAGTCCTGATCCAGCGGTACCCCCCCCCCTCCTGTGGGAGCTAGCCTGCTAGCGATGGCGGAGTCACATTCAACATCAATATTGAATGTTTTTTCCTCATCGCTAGCAGGCTAGCTCCCACAGTGGTTTGTGTTTTGGGCAAATAGTCGTGGCTGTTCAAATAATCACCAATTGCCTTGCACCTCTTCTGTCCCTTCTCTACAATTGCGCCCCTTGCTGTGACGGCAGGCACGCATGTGTCTATCGCAAGCAAGTCCATAAGTGTCATTCACTCCTTGTCTGACCGCTTTTGAGCGGCAGGCTACAACCCGTAAGGAGCATTCATGCGTCATTACGAAATCATCTTTTTGGTCCACCCGGATCAAAGCGAGCAAGTCGGCGGCATGGTAGAGCGTTACACCAAGCTGATCGAAGAAGACGGCGGCAAAATCCACCGTCTGGAAGATTGGGGCCGTCGTCAACTGGCCTACGCAATCAACAATGTTCACAAGGCTCACTACGTGATGCTGAACGTTGAATGCACTGGCAAGGCCCTGGCCGAGCTGGAAGACAACTTCCGCTACAACGATGCAGTGATCCGTAACCTGGTCATCCGTCGCGAAGAAGCCGTTACCGGCCAATCCGAGATGCTCAAGGCTGAAGAAAACCGCAGTGAGCGCCGTGAGCGTCGCGACCGTCCTGAGCACGAAGGCGCTGAAAGCGCTGACAGTGATGACAGCGACAACAGCGATAACGCTGACGAGTAATCCACGGACCTTTTGAGGAGCCTATTACATGGCACGTTTCTTCCGTCGTCGTAAATTCTGCCGCTTCACCGCTGAAGACGTGAAAGAGATCGATTACAAAGATCTCAACACTCTGAAAGCTTATGTATCCGAGACCGGCAAAATCGTTCCAAGCCGCATCACCGGTACCAAAGCACGTTATCAGCGTCAGCTGGCCACCGCTATCAAGCGCGCCCGCTTCCTGGCCCTGCTGGCCTACACCGACAGCCACGGCCGCTGAGACCGGGCAGTCGACACGTAGCAAAGGATTGAAAGCATGCGTGCCATAGCTGAGTTCATCATGCGCGGCCGTATGCAGGCCACTCTAGTAGTGGCCGGATGCGCAACATTGCCGTTGTTGTATTGGTTGGGTGCTGCCGCGGGTTGCCTTGTGCTCCTGCGGCGCGGATTGAAGGACGCCCTGGGCGTTCTTGCTCTGGGACTGCTGCCGGCGTTGATCTGGTGGCTTTACTCCGATGACCCACGGGCACTTCTGGTGCTGCTGGGGTCTTGGAGCCTTGCGTTGGTTTTGCGCGCAAGCGAATCCTGGAACCGCGTGCTGCTGGTCAGCATAGCGATGGGAGTGGTGTTTTCAGTGGTGCTGGGGACGGCTTTTGGTCCCCAAATCGAGATGCTGGCGCAGGCTTTGATAAAAGTCATGCCGTCGCTACTCGGTGATGTCTACCAGAAGTTGTCGGTAGACGAGCAAGCGCATTTTGCGTCCCTGATCGCACCGGTCCTGACCGGCCTGATTGCGGCCTTGTTGCAAATCGTCAGTGTGCTGAGCCTGCTTGTCGGGCGCTACTGGCAGGCGTTGTTGTACAACCCGGGTGGTTTTGGTCGCGAGTTTCGCGCCATCCGATTCCCGCTGGGGCTGGCGATGTTGCTGCTGGCGTTCATGCTTCTGGGACCGAACATCGGTCCACAGATGGCCATGTTGACGCCGTTGTGCAGTGTACCGCTGGTGTTCGCCGGGCTGGCCCTGATTCACGGGCTGGTGGCGCAAAAGCGACTGGCCAGGTTCTGGCTGGTGGGGTTGTACGTCACGCTGTTGCTGTTCATGCAGCTGATCTATCCGTTGCTGGTGGTCTTGGCCATCGTCGACAGCCTGATTGATTTTCGCGGTCGTTCGACGCCGAAAGACGTCGATAGCGCGAACGGTGAAGGTTAAAAGTTAAGAGGATTTTCACATGCAACTGATCCTTCTGGAAAAAGTCACCAACCTGGGCAACCTGGGTGACAAAGTGAACGTTAAGGCTGGTTACGGTCGTAACTACCTGCTGCCTTACGGCAAAGCTACCGCTGCGACCGCTGCCAACCTGGCTGCGTTCGAAGAGCGTCGTGCTGAGCTGGAAAAAGCCGCAGCAGATCGTAAAACTTCGGCTGAAAGCCGCGCTGCCCAACTGGCTGAGCTGGAAGTGACTATCACTGCCACCGCTGGCGACGAAGGCAAGCTGTTCGGTTCGATCGGTACTCACGACATCGCTGATGCACTGACCGCCTCTGGCGTTGAAGTTGCAAAAAGCGAAGTTCGTCTGCCGAACGGCACTATCCGCAACGTAGGCGAATTCGACGTAGCCGTGCACCTGCACGCCGAAGTTGAAGCCACCGTACGCGTTGTCGTGGTAGCAGCTTAAGCAGCACTTGTCGGCTGGTGCCCTCGGGTGCTTGCCGGTAACATCGGGCACGATCCTGTTTACAGGTCGTGCCCTTTGTCTTTCTGCAGTTCCTGATTTTCACATCTAATTCCAAGTGGCCATGAACGATATCTCCGCTCCCGAGCAATACGATCTGCAAACCGCTGCCCTGAAGGTGCCGCCGCATTCCATCGAGGCCGAACAGGCCGTGCTCGGTGGTTTGATGCTGGACAACAACGCCTGGGAACGCGTGCTTGATCAGGTGTCGGACGGCGATTTCTATCGACATGACCACCGTTTGATCTTCCGCGCGATCGCCAAGCTCGCTGACCAGAACTCGCCGATCGACGTCGTGACCCTTGCCGAGCAATTGGACAAGGAAGGCCAGACGTCGCAAGTTGGCGGCCTCGGATACCTTGGCGAACTGGCAAAAAACACGCCGTCCGTCGCCAACATCAAGGCGTATGCCCAGATCGTTCGTGCGCGGGCGACGTTGCGGCAGTTGATCGGCATCGCCACCGAAATCGCCGACAGCGCCTTCAACCCGGAAGGCCGCTCGGCTGAAGAGATTCTCGACGAAGCCGAACGGCAGATTTTCCAGATCGCCGAGGCCCGGCCAAAAACCGGCGGCCCGGTGAGCGTGAATGACCTGTTGACCAAGGCCATCGACCGCATCGACACCTTGTTCAATACGGACAACGCCATTACCGGCCTGTCCACCGGTTATACCGATCTCGACGGTATGACCAGCGGCCTGCAGCCGTCTGACCTGATCATCGTCGCCGGCCGTCCATCCATGGGTAAAACCACCTTTGCGATGAACCTGGTGGAAAACGCCGTGCTGCGCAGCGACAAATGCGTATTGGTTTACTCGCTGGAGATGCCAGGCGAATCGCTGATCATGCGTATGTTGTCGTCCCTCGGCCGGATCGATCAGACCAAGGTTCGTGCCGGTCGCCTGGAAGACGACGATTGGCCGCGCCTGACATCGGCGGTCAACTTGCTCAACGATCGCAAGCTGTTCATTGACGATACGGCCGGTATCAGCCCCTCGGAAATGCGCGCGCGGACCCGGCGTCTGGTGCGTGAACACGGCGATATCGCGCTGATCATGATCGACTACCTGCAATTGATGCAGATCCCGGGTTCTGGCGGTGACAACCGGACCAACGAGATTTCCGAGATTTCCCGTTCCTTGAAAGCCCTGGCCAAGGAATTCAACTGCCCGGTGGTGGCGCTGTCCCAGCTCAACCGCTCCCTGGAGCAGCGACCGAACAAACGCCCGATCAACTCCGACCTCCGGGAATCCGGAGCGATCGAGCAGGATGCCGACGTCATCATGTTCGTGTACCGGGACGAGGTGTATCACCCGGAAACCGAGCACAAGGGCATCGCCGAGATCATCATCGGCAAGCAGCGGAACGGGCCGATCGGTACGTCACGACTGGCGTTCATCGGTAAGTACACCCGCTTCGAAAACCTGGCGCCGGGCAGCTACAACTTCGACGACGAGTAACGTCAAGGGTGTCCGGTTGATAGCTGTGTTTCAGGCGAACAGGGCTCTGATCGCTTGCTCGGTGTAGCCATAGTTCCAACGCAGCTCGTTATCGACGGGAATGTCGTCGGTGGCAAAGAAGGCGTACAGCAAGTATTTTTCCTTGCCTGCGCCTTGGGCTTGAACCACCACATCGAACGGCACGGCTTCGACGTTGTAACCCGTTGTTGCCTGTCGTGCCGGCTTGCCCTGTTCATACTCGAAGAGAGTATTCATTCGGGACAGCACATTGTCTCCAGACAACAGAACGGTAGAAGGTCGGGCGTGGGTGAACAGCTTCCCGGGCAGTACATCGATGAGGAATGGGTCCTTTCTGGCGACACCGACATAACCGGGTATCAATCCTCCCCCATAGACCCCAAGAATCTCCCCTTTAACCAGCGGCTTTTTGTTGCTCACCATGTCTTGCCCGATCAAGGTCCTTTCCTCAGGCATCTTGCAGTCGGCGGCGGTGAATGTGCGTAGCGCCAGCTTCTCTTCGTACAGGTTGGCTACGTCTTCGAAGCCCTCCCATTGAATGTAAGGTTTGATTGCCGCGGCCTGGTAGCGGGTACCCCCATCAGCCGATCTGGCCTGCTGCTGAATTTTTTTGATGCGTAACGGTTGCCCTTTCAAGTCCCTGAGGGGGTAACGGCCGTTGTTGGCGCGATCATATTTGCCGCGTGTGTTGATGGCCTGTTGAAAGGATCTGATGCTGGACATTCGCTCGCGTTCGGCGGCAGTGAATGGCACAGGCATGATGTATTCGGTGGCGCTGTGATAGCTGCCGCTTGCCTCCTCCGGAATATCGAGGTGCCTGGACGAGCCAACGCCCGGAGTGCCGCCCGGTAAGCCGCTATCGGTATCGATCTCCCAACCACCCCCAGCCTTTTTCCGCACATAGGGCTTGTACGCTCGATAGGGGCTGCGCGCATCGATGACTTGCCAACCCGGTTTGGCGTATTGCACTTGATAGTACAGGCGGTTTTCCTGCACGTAATACGTGTGCGTGCCACCTTGTAGGGGGCGCTGTTCATAAACGCCATCTGCGCGCAACGACAGGTTCGTCGGTGTTTCTTGCCGGGCAAAATAGGTATCAAGAGGCACGCCTGGAGTGACGGGCTCGGTAGCCCATGACGCATCAGCTTCCCGAATAGCCAAAGGTTGTTTGTGTAAATGCTCAATGACGTTGTTGAGCGCGGTTTTGACACGGTCAGTCCAGCGATTGGCAATGGCAAAGCGCTCGGCTTCAGGCAGGGCCGCTTTGATCGAGGTATAGAGGTCGGCCAATCCATTAAGCGAATTTCCCGCAGCATCATAAGCCCTGTACTGCGTGCCTACTCGAACCAGAACTCTGCGATGAACGGCTGTGTCACTGCCGACGCTGCTCAGCAATGTGCCGTTGAGGGTTGCATCACGCATTTCGATGTGCACCGAGTCAGCCCAGTGAGGCAAGTGCTTGAGGTTCGTGAGGATGAGTTTGTCGGTGTCGAGCGGGCGAGCCGAATCAAGATAAAGCCCCTCATAAGTACGTGCGGTTTCGACTTCTTTGGAATATTCGGCTGCTTCCTTTTCCATGAGTGGCAGCAACTGCCCTTTGCGCACGATTTGTTGTTTTTCCAGTGTGCTGAGGCTAAGTGTCATTTGTTGCAGATAGCTTTTTGGCAGCGTTGGATACTTGGTGCGAATGTGTTCCTGTATCGAGTTTTCCGGTTGATCGGTCAGCGCATAAACTTTTGAAAACAGCAGAGCTTTTGTCGCCGCAAGTTTGATCTCGAGGCACTGTGCCAGGCGCTCTGCGTTAGAGGCAGTGGAGGGCGCCAGCTCTTTGAGCAGCTCACTGAGCTCTTCAGTTTCCAGCTTCTCGACAACAGCGTCAGTCAGTTCGCCGTTTCTGAGTTGGGCGTAGGTCAATCTAAGTTCTGGCAGTGTTGCATCGGCGGAGTCACCAAAAGCAAAGAGTGTTTCAGTCCCGTCGACTACGGTCAGGTATCGAGTGGTTGGCCAGCCGCTCAGTGTGGTGAGCAGGTGCAGCAAGATGAACGGTGAGTAAGTGCCGGTTTTAGTACCTTTGCTGCGTTCTATCTTGAAATCATTTATTTCCTGCCTCAAATCAAAGCGCTTCAACACATCGGTCAGCAGGGCCGGCGGACGTTGGGTGTTCAGATGAAGTTCAATGAGAGCCAATCTGTCTAATCCGCAGACCAGCAGAATGGGCTCGACGGCTTCTTGGCGGATATTGCGTGCGACAGGGCCAAGACGCCTGATCAGTTTCAACCCATCCCAAGTGTGCGGGGCCTCGTGCAGATGGCGCCATCCGGCGGCATCGTTTTGTACCATCTGTGGTGCATACCCGTTTGGATCAGAAGGGTGTTGCAGCTCCCACTGCCGGGTGGCGATGTCGACCTTTACTTCATAGAAATGGTCTTCCAGTGCTACATAGGTTTTTGCGTTGTGTTTATACAAACCTTGAGCGTTGGGATGGATGTTTTCAGGGAGTTGAAGTGTATTCCGATAGGGCATCAGATCGGGGTGCCAGAGTCGTTCGCTATTGTCGCTCAACCTGATTTTCACCAGGTGAGTGGCGATCCCGGTGGTTTTTATTGCGCCGGCCGTGATGATGCCCAGAGCCGCGGCGTCTGCGACGTCGAGCAGATCATTCAACGCTTCATCGGTATCGCCACGACTCCAGGCGGCAACGCCGTGATAGACCGAGTGAAGTAACTGCAACGCTGTTACCGCCAGCATCACTTCACCGATGACCGGTATGAAGGACGCGGCGAAAAATAACAGCGACTCTCCTGCTGCCTCAAGCTCCTGACGTTTTTTCAAGCTGCCGGCGGTGTTGGCCTCTGCCGTGGGGACCGCCAGCACACGTGCATCAGCTTTCAGGTGGGCAATGCGTTGCTTGAAGGCCGTTTCATAGATGTCACCGGCCATATCGACACGCACTAAGGGTTTGGCAAAAGACGGATTACTAAGGCGGGTTTCGCCTGACCACAAAGTGCCTGTGGTCAGCGGCGTTCCCTGGCGCTCAAACGGAATGAAGCGATTGAAGAATTTGCGGTAAGAGGGTGTGTCCAGCTTAATTGCCAAGGCTTTTTGAAGCGCGTTATATGAGTCATATCGTTTGATCGCGTTATCGGGATCATCGGGAATGTAAAGGACGTGTTTGATCTGAGGCCATTTATCCCGAAGTATCACGATGCCCGGAAGGGCTATGCCGTCCAGAGTCAGCTGTGAACAGATCAAGTCCTTGTGGCTGCCGGCGTGGCTCAGTTCGAGTAATAGCGTGTAAAGATCTTTGTTGATGGATTTCTTCATCAGGGCGATGTGGATCGCCGCCTCAAAAGTATTTTGATCGTCGTTCCTGATCAGGGCCTTTATCTGGTTTGCCGAGTGAGTGGCGGTTGTTCCCGCCGTTGCGCAAGGTTCCAGTATTTCGCTGATGTGTCTCTGGTACTGCATGCCGATGTCCAGCTCGCGACAAACCCCGGCGAAGTTTTCTGGGCTGACAGCGCTTTTTTTCTTTTCGACGTACCCGGACAAATAGATGGCCGATCCCGCTTCAAAGCCACCGCTCTGGGCTTCGGAAGGTTCGAAGTTCTGCAAAGCGGCGTCTACAAGCGTTTGTTCGGTGGTTTTATGATGTGTTTTGATCAGCCCCAGGAGATGGGAGTTCTTCCACTCGCGCAGCAGTGTGGATTTTTCAGCGTCCAGCGATCCCAGGTGCCCTGTAAGCTTTTCACTCAACAAGGATCGGGCAAAGTTCACGGGGTTTTTCAGATCCTCGAAGACTGAGGCCAACGCCTGCCTGGCGGCATTGCTTTTGAGCAGGCAAGCGCGAAACGTTTTGCGTTGTTCGGCGGATCCCTCGACTAGCCAGCCAGGCAGCTTGCTCTGGATGAAACTTGCGTGAGCAGATAGGGCCGCAGGGGTAGGTGCGGGGGTTGTATTGTGTAAAGTCGAATCGTTCAAGGGCGCTCCGTGGCTCTGGATAAGCCAGTCTGATAATTGAAGCGCCAGATTACTCGCGGGTTTTTTGCTTGAAGAATCTCTATGTAGTGACCTGTGCCCAGCGAAATGTGCTGTATCGGTCAAGGGGGCAGGCCTGAGGGTAAAAGCCGACCGCTGTTGTCGGAATTGGTTATTTTTTGTGCTATATTCCGCGCCCGCGATTTTTCATCTCAACACCGGTCATCGTCATGCAAACAGCCAAGCCGTTATTTGACTATCCCAAGTACTGGGCCGAATGTTTCGGTCCAGCGCCATTCCTGCCGATGAGCAGGGAGGAGATGGATCAGCTTGGCTGGGATTCCTGCGACATCATCATCGTCACCGGTGATGCGTACGTTGACCATCCGTCGTTCGGCATGGCAATCATCGGCCGGCTGCTGGAGTCGCAAGGCTTTCGCGTCGGGATCATTGCCCAGCCGAACTGGCAGTCCAAAGACGACTTCATGAAGCTCGGCGAGCCGAACCTGTTCTTCGGTGTCGCGGCCGGCAACATGGACTCGATGATCAACCGCTACACCGCCGACAAAAAAATCCGCTCCGATGACGCCTACACCCCTGGCGGCATGGCGGGCAAACGTCCGGACCGCGCGAGCCTGGTTTACAGCCAGCGTTGCAAGGAAGCCTACAAGAACGTGCCGATCGTTCTCGGTGGCATCGAAGCGTCCCTGCGCCGCATCGCCCACTACGATTACTGGCAGGACCGGGTTCGCAACTCGATCCTGATCGACGCCAGCGCCGACATCCTGCTCTACGGCAACGCCGAGCGTGCGATCGTCGAAGTCGCCCAGCGTCTGTCCTACGGTCACAAGATCGAAGACATCACCGACGTACGCGGTACCGCATTCATTCGTCGCGACACCCCGAAAGACTGGTACGAAATCGATTCCACACGTATTGACCGTCCGGGCAAGATCGACAAGATCATCAACCCGTACGTGAACACCCAGGACACCCAAGCCTGCGCCATCGAGCAGGAAAAAGGTCCGGTTGAAGACCCGAGTGAAGCCAAGGTCGTGCAGATTCTGGCCAGCCCGAAGATGACTCGCGACAAGACCGTGATTCGTCTGCCTTCGGTTGAGAAAGTCCGCGGTGACGCGGTTCTGTATGCTCACGCCAACCGCGTGCTGCACCTGGAAACCAACCCGGGCAACGCCCGTGCGCTGGTGCAGAAGCACGGTGAAGTCGACGTCTGGTTCAACCCGCCTCCGATTCCGATGACCACCGAAGAAATGGACTACGTGTTCGGCATGCCCTATGCGCGCATTCCGCACCCGGCGTACGGCAAGGAAAAGATCCCGGCCTACGACATGATCCGCTTCTCGGTGAACATCATGCGTGGCTGCTTCGGCGGCTGCACCTTCTGCTCGATCACCGAGCACGAAGGCCGGATCATCCAGAACCGTTCCGAAGAGTCGATCATTCGCGAAATCGAAGAGATCCGCGACAAGGTCCCCGGCTTCACCGGCGTCATTTCCGACCTCGGCGGCCCGACCGCGAACATGTACCGCATCGCCTGCAAGACCCCGGAAATCGAATCCGCGTGCCGCAAGCCTTCGTGCGTGTTCCCCGGCATCTGCCCGAACCTGAACACCGATCACTCGTCGCTGATTCAGCTGTACCGCAGCGCCCGTGCCTTGCCGGGTGTGAAGAAGATCCTGATCGCTTCCGGTCTGCGCTACGACCTCGCGGTCGAGTCGCCGGAATACGTCAAAGAGCTGGTGACCCACCACGTCGGTGGTTACCTGAAGATCGCCCCGGAACACACCGAGGAAGGTCCGCTCAACCAGATGATGAAACCGGGCATTGGCAGCTATGACAAGTTCAAGCGCATGTTCGAGAAGTACTCCAAGGAAGCCGGGAAAGAGCAGTACCTGATTCCGTACTTCATCGCCGCTCACCCGGGCACCACCGACGAAGACATGATGAACCTGGCCCTGTGGCTCAAGGGTAATGGCTTCCGTGCCGACCAGGTGCAAGCGTTCTACCCGTCGCCGATGGCCACCGCCACTGCGATGTACCACTCGGGCAAGAACCCGCTGCGCAAAGTCACTTATAAAAGTGACGCCGTAACCATCGTCAAGAGCGAAGAGCAGCGTCGTCTTCACAAGGCCTTCTTGCGTTATCACGACCCGAAAGGCTGGCCGATGCTGCGTGAGGCGCTGACCCGCATGGGCCGCGCCGACCTGATCGGGCCGGGCAAGAACCAGTTGATCCCGCTGCACCAACCGGCGACCGACAGCTACCAGAGCGCCCGTCGCAAGAACTCGACGCCGGCTGGCAGTCACAAAGTTGCGGGTGAGAAGACCACCAAGATCCTGACCCAGCACACGGGCTTGCCACCGCGCGCCAGCGATGGCGGCAATCCGTGGGACAAGCGTGAACAGGCCAAGGCAGCGGCATTCGCCCGCAACCAGCAGGCGGCCAAGGATCGCAAGGACGCGGCCAAAGGCAAGGGTCCGAAGCCTGCGCGCAAGCCGGTTGTACCGCGCTAAACCTCGCTTGAGCTGAACAAAACGCCAACCTTCGGGTTGGCGTGATCGTTCCCACGCTCTGCGTGGGAATGCCTCTAGGGACGCTCCGCGTCCAGTGACGCGGAGCGTCACGGGCTGCATTCCCACGCGGGAGCGTGGGAACGATCAAGCCCCAACCCTCCCTTCGCAACATTTCCGTGCAACTGCCCCAAACCAAATTCCCGCATCGCCCGATTTTGGTGCTGTACTGCCTCAAGTAAACGGAGAAAGCGCCAGCGCTGCTGGATGGCATAAGTCTTGCGCGCTTTCCAATACGCTTAAGGCTCGCAGGAGGCACGCCGTGTCGATCCATGTCGCATTGCACCACGTCACGCATTACCGCTACGACCGCGCCGTCGAGCTCGGTCCGCAGATCGTTCGCCTGCGCCCGGCCGCCCACAGTCGCACGCGGATACTGTCCTACGCGCTGAAAGTCTCGCCCGAGCAGCATTTCATCAACTGGCAGCAGGACCCCCAGGGCAATTACCTGGCGCGGTTGGTGTTCCCGGAGAAAACCGATGAGCTGCGGATCGAAGTCGATCTGCTGGCGGAGATGGCGGTCTTCAATCCGTTCGACTTCTTCCTTGAGCCCTACGCGGAAAAGATCCCTTTCGCCTACGCCGCGGATGAGCGCAAAGAGCTGGCGCCGTACCTGGAAACCTTGCCCCTGACGCCAAAGTTCAAAGCGTATCTGGATGGCATCGACCGCACGCCGCTGCCCAGCGTCGATTTCCTCGTCGCACTCAACCAGCGCCTGAGCGAAGACATTGGCTACCTGATCCGCATGGAGCCGGGTGTGCAAACGCCCGAACACACCCTGGAACATGCCTCCGGTTCCTGCCGCGACTCCGCGTGGTTGCTGGTGCAGCTGTTGCGCAACCTCGGTCTGGCGGCGCGTTTCGTCTCCGGCTACCTGATTCAACTGACCGCCGACGTCAAAAGCCTCGACGGCCCGTCGGGCACTGACGTGGACTTCACCGACCTGCATGCCTGGTGTGAGGTCTATTTGCCCGGTGCCGGCTGGATCGGCCTGGACGCGACCTCTGGGCTGTTTGCCGGTGAAGGACACATTCCGTTGGCCTGTAGTCCCGATCCGGGCTCTGCGGCACCGATCAGTGGCTTGGTTGAACCGTGCGAGTGCGAATTCACCCACGAAATGTCCGTGGAGCGGATTTGGGAAGCGCCACGGGTAACAAAACCCTACAGCGAAGACCAGTGGCTGGCGATCCAGGCCTTGGGTCGGCAGATCGATGCCGACCTGTTGGAAGGTGACGTACGCCTGACCATGGGCGGCGAACCGACGTTTGTTTCCATCGACGATCCAGACGGCGCCGAGTGGAACACCGCCGCACTCGGGCCCGACAAGCGGCGTCTGTCCGCCGAACTGTTCCAGCGCATGCGCAAGCACTACGCGCCCAAAGGTCTGGTGCATTTCGGTCAGGGCAAGTGGTACCCCGGAGAGCAATTGCCGCGCTGGTCGCTGAACTGCTACTGGCGCCGCGACGATGTACCGATCTGGCACAACAGCGCGTTGATTGCCGATGAGCAGCAAGACTACGGTGCCAATGGCGAGTTGGCCGGACGCTTTCTGGCGAGTGTCGCCGAACGCCTGAAAATTCCGACACGTTTTGTGTTTCCGGCCTACGAAGACAATTTCTATTACCTCTGGCGCGAAGGCACTTTGCCGCAGAACGTCAGCGCCAAAGACTCACGTCTTGAAGAGCCTCTGGAACGTGCGCGCCTGCGCAAAGTCTTCAGCCAGGGGCTGGACAAAGTCATCGGCCAGGTCCTGCCGCTGGCGCGCACCGCCAAGGGTGATCAATGGCAAAGCGGTCGCTGGTATCTGCGCGATGAGCATTGCCGACTGGTGCCGGGGGATTCGCCGCTGGGCTATCGCTTGCCGCTCGGCTCGCAGCCTTGGGTGAAAGCGGCGGAGTACCCGTTCATTCATCCTGTGGACCCGAATCAGGATTTCCCTGCACTGCCCGACACGGCACAGCTTCAGAGCCAAGGCGAGCCTGCGGTTGCTGATGAACGCACGCCGAAGCTCGACGAATCCGCCGACTGGCTGACCCGCACGGCGTTCTGTGCGGAAGCACGAGAAGGGCGGTTGTACCTGTTCATGCCGCCGCTGGAGCGGGTCGAGGATTATCTGGAACTGGTCAGCGCCATCGAAGCCACCGCCGAAGAATTGCATTGCCCGGTGTTGCTGGAAGGCTATGAACCGCCGAGCGATCCGCGCCTGAGCAACTTCCGGATCACGCCCGACCCGGGTGTGATCGAGGTCAACGTGCAGCCGTCCGCCACATGGGATGAACTGGTCGAACGCACCGAATTTCTTTACGAACAAGCGCGCCAGACCCGACTGACCACCGAGAAATTCATGATCGATGGCCGGCACACCGGCACCGGCGGCGGTAACCATTTCGTACTGGGCGGCGCGACACCGGCTGACTCACCGTTTCTACGTCGCCCGGATTTGCTGCGCAGTCTGATCAGCTACTGGCATAACCATCCGTCCTTGTCCTACCTGTTTTCCGGATTGTTCATCGGCCCGACGTCTCAGGCGCCACGGGTTGATGAAGCGCGCAATGATGCGTTGTATGAACTGGAAATCGCCTTTGCCCAGATGCCTGAACCGGGCGAGGAGTGCGCGCCGTGGCTGGTGGATCGGTTGCTGCGCAACCTGCTGATCGACGTGACCGGCAACACGCACCGTGCCGAGTTCTGCATCGACAAGCTTTATTCACCGGATGGGGCGACGGGGCGTCTGGGGTTGCTCGAATTGCGCGCCTTTGAAATGCCGCCCCATGCGCGCATGAGCCTGGCGCAACAGTTGTTGCTGCGGGCGCTGGTGGCGCGGTTCTGGCGCGAACCTTATGCGCCGCCGAAACTGGCGCGTTGGGGCACGGAACTGCACGATCGTTTCCTGTTGCCCCACTTTATCGAACAGGATTTCGCCGACGTCATCGTCGACCTTAATGCCGCCGGTTATCCCGTGCGCGCCGAGTGGTTTGCGGCGCATCTGGAGTTTCGTTTCCCCAAGGTCGGCGATTACGCGGTCAGCGGGATCGAGCTGCAATTGCGCCAGGCGCTGGAGCCCTGGCATGTGCTGGGTGAGGAGGGCGCAGCCGGCGGCACGGTGCGTTATGTGGATTCGTCGCTGGAACGCTTGCAGGTCAAACTCACGGGTCTGCCGCCGCAGCGTTATCTTCTGACCTGCAATGGTATTCCAGTGCCATTGCAACCCACCGGGCGAGTCGGCGAGTTTGTCGCTGGCGTGCGCTTTCGCGCCTGGCAACCGGCCAACTGCCTGCAGCCGACCATTCCGGTCCACGCGCCACTGGTGTTCGACCTGCTCGACACCTGGATGCAGCGCTCGCTGGGTGGCTGTCAGTACCATGTTGCCCATCCGGGCGGGCGCAACTACGACAGCTTGCCGGTGAACGCCAATGAGGCAGAGAGCCGTCGAATGGCGCGTTTTTTCCGCATCGGACATACGCCTGGGAAACTTCCTATACCCAATATGGAAATTAACGACGAGCTACCGATGACTCTCGATTTACGACGTTTCTAAACCGTACGCGACGCTCGGACTTTTCGTATATCCGGGCGTTATGAGCCTGCGTTAGTCTGACCGTTCTTTGCTGTCTGCCGAGCTTTCCATGCCTGACCTGCTTGACCGCTACCCGCTGACGGCGGGCACTTATCATGAACTGCTCGACGACAGCGGCGCGGTGCGCCCGCATTGGCGTCGGTTGTTCGACCAATTGCAACGCAGCACACCAACACAATTGGTGCAGCGTCAGGCGCTGCTGACCCGGCAGATCCAGGAAAACGGCGTGACCTATAACGTCTACGCCGATCCCAAGGGGGCGGATCGACCTTGGGAGCTTGATCTGCTGCCGCACGTGATTGCAGCTGATGAATGGCAGCAGTTATCGGCCGGAATCGCTCAGCGGGCACGCTTGCTCAATGCTGTGCTGGCAGATTTGTACGGCCCGCAACGGTTAATCGCTGAGGGTCTGCTGCCTGCCGAGCTGGTTTTCGGTCACAACAATTTCCTCTGGCCCTGTCAGGGCATTACGCCACCCGACGGGGCTTTTCTGCATCTGTACGCCGTGGATCTGGCGCGTACGCCCGACGGTCGCTGGTGGGTCACGGCGGATCGGACGCAAGCACCGTCCGGCGCCGGTTATGCGCTGGAAAACCGCACCATCGTGTCCCGGGCCTTTCCCGAGCTGTACCGCGACCTGAAAGTGCAGCATTTGGCTGGATTTTTCCGCACGCTTCAGGAAACCCTGGCCCGTCAGGCGCCGAGTGATGACGACGCGCCGCTGATCGTGCTGCTGACGCCGGGACGTTTCAACGAAAGCTATTTCGAACACCTCTATTTGGCGCGCCAGCTCGGTTACCCACTGGTAGAGGGCGGCGACCTGACCGTTCGTGATGCCACGGTTTACCTGAAAACCTTGAGCGGACTGCGCCGGGTCCACGCGATCATGCGGCGGCTCGACGATGACTTCTGCGATCCGCTGGAGCTGCGCACTGACTCGGCCCTTGGTGTGCCGGGGTTGCTGGAAGCGGTACGCCGAGGTCGGGTGCTGGTGGCCAACGCCCTCGGCAGCGGCGTGCTGGAGTCGCCGGGGTTATTGGGCTTCCTGCCGAAGATCAATCAATTCCTGTTCGGTGAAGAATTGATCCTGCCTTCCATCGCGACCTGGTGGTGCGGTGAAGCGCCGGTGCTGGCCCAGGCCCTGGAAAAATTGCCGGAGTTGTTGATCAAACCGGCTTTCCCGTCACAGAGCTTTGCTCCGGTATTTGGCCGTGATTTGAGTGAAAAACAGCGTCAGGAACTGGCTGAGCGCATGCAGGCCCGGCCTTACGCCTATGTCGCGCAAGAATTGGCTCAGCTCTCTCAAGCGCCGATCTGGCAGGCTGAAGACGGTTATCTGCAACCTCGGGCCATTGGCATGCGCGTGTACGCAGTGGCCAGCCGTGAGGGCTATCGGGTGTTGCCCGGCGGCCTTACCCGGGTTGCCGCCGAGGCTGACGCCGAAGTGGTGTCGATGCAGCGCGGTGGCGCGAGCAAAGACACCTGGGTGTTGGGCGATCGCCCGCCGAGCGGTGAGCAATGGAAAACCCAACGCACGATCGGTGTGCACGACCTGGTAAGACGTGATCCGTACCTGCCGTCGCGGGTGGTGGAAAACCTGTTCTGGTTCGGCCGTTATTGCGAACGCTGTGATGACAGCGCGCGGCTGCTGCGAATCATGCTGGCGCGGTATGTCGATGGCGATGACCCGCAAGCCCTGGAGGCGGCGGTCGATCTGGGCGAACGGTTGATGTTGTTGCCCGATGAAGGGGAGTTGCCGGAGCGTTTGCTGGCGGCATTGCTCGGCGATGACTGGTCGTTCAGCCTGCGCTCCAACCTGCAGCGTTTGCAGTGGGCGGCCTCGCAGGTGCGCGGCAAGCTCTCGCGGGAAAACTGGCAAGCGCTGGTGGAGCTGCAGCGCGAGGCCTTGGAGCTGGAAGCCGAAGAGCCGGATTTCGGCGAGTTGCTGGATTTCCTCAACCGTCTGGTGATGTCCCTGGCGGCGTTATCCGGTTTCGCCCTCGACGACATGACCCGGGACGAAGGCTGGCGCTTCCTGATGATCGGCCGACGGATCGAACGTCTGCAATTTCTCAGCGCCAGCCTGGCGGCATTTCTGCGCGGCGCCGGTGCTTTTGATCAGGCCGGGCTGGAGTGGCTGCTGGAACTGGGCAACAGCAGCATCACCTACCGATCGCGCTATCTGGCGGTGGCGCAATTGATCCCGGTGCTTGACCTGTTGCTGCTCGACGAGCAGAACCCCCATGCCGTGCTGTTTCAGTTGAAACTGGTGACTCGTACCTTGAAACGCTTGAATGACGACTTCGGCGTGCCTCGCGAAGCGGGGTTGCCGCAATTGGTGGAACGCCTGGCACAGTTCGATCTGGGGTGCCTGGAGAACTCGCTGTTCGGCGCAGCCAGCGTTCGGGCCGCCATTGAGGGGCTGGCCGATCTGTTGCAAGAGATCGCCGACGCCAGTGGGCAAGTGTCGGATCGTCTGGCCCTGCGCCACTTTGCCCACGTCGATGACGTCAGCCAGCGCACGGTGTCCGTCTGATGAGCGCCCATTACCAGATTCTCCATGACACCCATTATCACTACGACAGCCCGGTGTCCCTGGCTCAGCAGCTCGCGCACCTGTGGCCGCGTGCATGTGCCTGGCAGCGCTGCACCGAGCAACAATTGCAGATCAGCCCCGACCCGACGACCCGCCGCGATGAACTGGATGTGTTCGGTAATCCGCTGACCCGGTTGGCGTTCGAGCGGCCTCATGATGAATTGCTGGTCAATGCCCGGCTCACCGTCGAAGTGCTGGCCCGGCCTGCGCTGGATTTCAATCAATCCCCGGCGTGGGAAGAAACCCGCAACGCGCTGACCTACAGCAGTCAGCCGCTTTCCCCCGAATTGCTGGAAGCGTGTCGTTACCGGTTCGAATCGCCCTACGTGCATTTGAAGCGCAACTTCGTCGAGTTTTCCGAAAGCTGCTTTCCATCGGGTCGGCCGCTACTGTTGGGTGTTCAGGCGCTGATGGAGAAGATCTTCAGCGAGTTCACCTTCGATGCCGAGGCGACCCAAGTGGCGACGCCGCTGGTGGAAGTGCTGGAGCGCCGGCGCGGTGTTTGTCAGGACTTCGCTCACCTGATGCTCGCCTGCGTACGCTCCCGTGGGTTGGCGGCGCGGTACATCAGCGGCTACCTGCTGACCCGGCCACCATCGGGCCAGCCGCGCCTGATCGGCGCCGATGCGTCACATGCCTGGGTTTCAGTGTTTTGCCCGGTGCTCGGTTGGGTGGATTTCGACCCGACCAACAACGTGCAGCCGGCGCTGGAACACATCACCTTGGCTTGGGGCCGGGATTTTTCCGATGTATCGCCGTTGCGCGGGGTGATTCTGGGTGGCGGTAATCATGACCCGGAAGTCCGCGTCACAGTGATGCCGTTGGAGTGACCACGATCCACTGTGGGAGCGAGCCTGCTCGCGATAGCGGAGTATCAGTCAAATAATTGCTAAATGTGCCGCCGTCATCGCGAGCAGGCTCGCTCCCACATGGGAATGTGCAAGTCAGTTCTGGAGGGGACATTTCAGATGGGACTGTGAGGGTCAGCAAAAGAACTGCTGACCCTGGACACAGATCCGGTGGGCCTGATCAGATCATCGGGCCCTGAGGGTCTCAGGCGTCGGGCGCCTGATCTTTCGGTGCTTCAACAGCGTCTTCTGCGGCCACTTCACCTTCTGCATCCGGGTTCAGTGCGGCGGCTTCTTCTTCAGCTGTAGCTTTCTTGCGCTGAAGCTTTTCCTCTTTCTTCTGCTCCTTGGCCAAGTCTCTCTGACGTTTGGCGAAGGAATAATTGGGTTTAGCCATGGGCGATCCTCTGGGGTCGAAGGTGAGGTTGAGCGGCGCGTATTCTGCCCTGTATCGATGCCCAGCCGTTAGCTGGGTTTTTGCTCGATCCATTTTGGCACCACTGTCGGCTGCCAGGCATCCAGTTCATCAAGCAGGGTTTGCGGCGATTCGCTCACTTGCAGCATGTCACGGTGCGGTTCGCGAACGAAGCCTTCACCGACGATATGATCGAGAAAAGACGTCAACTTGCTGTAGAAACCGTTCACTTCCAGCAGCCCCAGCGGTTTTCCATGATAGCCGAGCTGGCCCCAGGTCCAGACTTCGAACAGTTCTTCCAGCGTGCCCAGGCCGCCGGGCAGGGCGATAAAGGCGTCGCTGAGCTCGGCCATCCGCGCCTTGCGCGCATGCATGCCGTCGACCACTTCCAGGCGAGTCAGGCCGCTGTGACCGATTTCCTTGTCTTTGAGGCTTTGCGGGATGATCCCGATCACTTCACCGCCGGCCTCCAGCGCAGCATCGGCGACGATGCCCATCAGCCCGACGGCGCCGCCGCCATAGACCAGAGTCAGCTTACGCTCGGCCAATGCTCGCCCCAAGGCGACAGCCGCTTCACGATAAGCCGGGTTGGTGCCAGTGCTGGCACCGCAAAATACACAAACGGACGCTAAAGACATGCCTTACTCCATGGTCAGGATGGTCACAGAGTAAAGGCAGGCACGCGGCGTTCCAAGGTCTACACTTCGCGTTCAGGTGTTTCAAAGGTTCCGCTGGCGCCACAGGCATAGGCGGCGAGCAAACTGCGCAACAGGCTGTTAAGGGACATGACTGACGCTCCAGATGGGTGAGGACGAGCTGATGATAGGGCCGCCCCAGACGTCTGGCTGGTAGATTGTTTCGATAGGTGTCATAGCCCGAAAGTTGTATACAATTTTTGATTCAGGTCATAGGAACTTACGAAGTTTTCAGGCAGTCTTCTGTCCATTCGCACTTTTATTAACCCTGCCTTGGAGATTCACCATGTTTGCCAAACTTGTTGCAGTATCCCTGCTGACACTGGCCAGCAGCCAATTGATGGCTGCCGAGTGCAAGGTCACTGTCGACTCGACTGACCAGATGTCCTTCGATACCAAGGAAATCAGCATCGACAAGAGCTGCAAGACGTTCACCGTGGAGCTGAAACACTCCGGCAGCCTGCCGAAAAACGTCATGGGGCATAACTGGGTGCTGAGTAAAACAGCTGATATGCAGCCAATTGCCACCGATGGTCTGAGTGCAGGTATCGAGAAGAACTACCTGAAAGAAGGTGATGCTCGCATCATCGCGCATACCAAAATCATTGGTGCTGGCGAAACGGATTCGGTGACCTTCGACATCTCGAAACTGGCTGCTGGCGAAAGCTACGGTTTCTTCTGCTCGTTCCCGGGCCACATCTCGATGATGAAAGGCACTGTTGTCCTGAAGTAATCGAATTGCACGCATAAAAAAAGCGTCCCAAGTGGACGCTTTTTTTGTGCCTGTCTGTTCGCCCAATCAAGGTGCAAACGGCATCACTCGCTTGTGATGAGTCTTTTTATAGGTGTCGCAGATGATCTTGAACGCTTCCTCGCGCACCGGTTCGCCGTGCAGGAACGCGTCGATCTCGGCATAGGTCACGCCGTGGGACGCTTCATCCGGCTTGCCGGGCGACAAGTCTTCCAGGTCGGCCGTGGGGATTTTTTCCACCAGCGACTCCGGCGCGCCGAAGCTGCGGGCGATGTCCCGGACCTGGTTTTTCACCAGACCGCTCAGTGGCGCCAGATCGCACGCGCCATCACCGAACTTGGTGAAGAAGCCCATCACCGCTTCCGCCGCGTGGTCAGTGCCGATCACCAGGCCGTGGGCTGCGCCGGCGATGGTGTATTGGGCGACCATGCGCATCCGCGCCTTGGTGTTGCCGAGCACGAAATCCACCGAGACTGCGTGCTTGCCTTCAAACGCTGCGACTTCACTGGCCAGGGATTTGACCGCCGGGCCAATGTTCACGGTGTGGCGCTCGTCCGGGGCGATGAAATCCACCGAGGCCTGGGCGTCGTGTTCGTCGAACTGGGTTTCGTACGGCAGGCGCACGGCGATGAACTTGTAGCTGTTGTCGCCGGTGCGTGTGCGCAGTTCGCGCATGGCACGCTGGGCCAGCAGACCGGCGGTCAGGGAATCGACGCCGCCGCTGATGCCGAGCACCAAGGTCTTGAGCCCGGAATTGACCAGGCAATCCTGGATGAAGGTAATCCGCCGGGTGACTTCAGCCTCGAGGGCGGCCTGGTCGGCGAACGGCGGTTGGACCTTGAGCTGTTCAGCAATCTCACGCTGTTCGGCTTGCATGAATTCACTCCTTGCTTGATGTGCTGGAAATGGCAGCAGGTACTTTGAAAACGTGTCGCAAATAGGCGACGAAATTCGGGTCTTTGCAGTGAGTCTTGCCAGGCTCATCGGAAATCTTTGCCACGGGCTGGCCGTTGCAGGCGGCCATTTTAAGCACGATATTCATCGGTTCGACACCCGGAATATCGCACGTCAGGTTGGTGCCAATACCAAAGCTGACATTGATCCGACCGCGCAGCGCCCGAAAAATCTCCAGGGACCTGGGCATTGTCAGGCTGTCGGAGAACACCAGCGTCTTGCTCATCGGGTCGATACCCAGCTTGTGATAATGCGCGATGGCCTTTTCCGCCCAGAGCACCGGATCCCCGGAATCATGGCGCAGGCCGTCAAATAGTTTGGCGAAGTACAGGTCGAAATCGCTGAGAAAGGCATCGGTGGTGATGCAGTCGGTGAGGGCGATCCCCAAAAGGCCACGGTACTCGCGGACCCAGCAATCGAGGGCGGCAATCTGACTGTCAATCAGCCGCGGGCCGAGTTGCTGATGGGCCATGATCCATTCGTGGGCCATGGTGCCCAACGGTTTCATGTCCAGTTCCCGTGAAAGGTGCACGTTGCTGGTGCCGACAAAACGACCGGGGAAATCGTGCTTGAGCACGTTCACCACTTCTTCCTGCACGCGGTACGAGAAGCGACGACGAGTGCCGAAATCGGCGACCTGCAATTCGGACAATTCCTGCGCGCTGGCGTTGGCGGTGAGCCAGTCGAACTTGCGGTAGAGCTGCTCACGCGCCTGTTCCAGGACGACTTCACGGTAGCGATAGCGGTTGCGCACCTCGCTGACAATGGACAGCAGCGGCACTTCGAACAGGATCACGTGCAGCCATGGCCCGCGCAGGCGGATGAACAGCTCGCCGTTTTCGATACCGGTGTGGATGTAGCGCAGATTGAAGCGGAACAACCCGAGAAAACGCAGGAAATCCGGCTTCATGAAGCTGATGCGCTCCATGAAACTCAACTGGTCGGCGCTCAGGCTCAATTCGGCAAGGCGCTCGATCTGGAAGCGGATTTCCGCCAGGTACGGGCGCAAATCTTCACTGTTACGGCAACGAAACTCCCATTCGACTTCCACGTTCGGGTAGTTGTGCAGCACCGCCTGCATCATCGTCAGTTTGTAGAAGTCGGTGTCGAGCAGGTTCTGCACGATGCGATCGCCAAACACGCTCTCGCTCATAATGGGGGTTCTCCAGGCTGGCCGCGGCCCGTGGCAGCGACGTTGCAGCTGTTTCAATGAATGGGGCTAGTGGCGCATATCAGCAGTAAGGATTGCCAGTGATTTTTTAAACCGCCACGGTTTGCTGTGGGAGCGAGCCTGCTCGCGAAAGCGGTCTTTCAGTCACATCTATGTTGAATGTGCCGCCGTCTTCGCGAGCAGGCTCGCTCCCACAGGTATTGTGGTGTAACCCTAAATTTGTGCTGTCTCCGGGCTATCAATCTGCTCCAGCATCCACTTCACAAAATCCCGCACCTTCGGCACTTCCGCCGAGTGCTCCGGATACGCCAGGTAATAGGCATCGGTGCTGGGCATCGCGTGCTGCCAGGGTATGACCAGTTTGCCGTCGGCCAATTCCTCTTCCACCAAAAAACGCGGCAACAGCGCCACACCGCAGCCGACCTGGGCTGCACGGATGCACATATAAAAGGTTTCGAAGCGCGGGCCGTGGTAGCTGTGTTCGGTGTGGTAGCCCTGACTGTCGAACCAGTCGTGCCAGGCCTGGGGCCGGGAGGCGTTTTGCAGCAGCACCAGGTCGGTGAGTTGCGTTGGATCGGTGAACGGCGTGTCCGGCAGGCTGCCCGGTGCGCAGACCGGCACCAGTTCTTCGCCAAACAGCTTCAGGCATTCAGTGCCGGGTCGTGAGCCCTGGCCGAAATAAAACGCCAGGTCGCTGCGGCCTTGCAACAGATCGTCGGCTTCCTGTTCGCTGCACAGGTCCAGGTGGATCGAGGGATGGCGCAGACGCCAGCCTTTCAGACGTGGCACCAGCCAGCGCGCGCCGAAGGTCGGAGGCGTCGAGACGCGCAGGACTTCGGTTTCACCGCCGTAGGAGCGCAGGTAGTGGGTCGACATCTCAACCTGTGTGAGGATTTTTCTTACCTCCACCAGGTACAAGTCACCGGCCGGGGTCATTTGCAGGCGTCGGCGCACCCGGCGGAACAACAGGTGCTGCAGCAATTCTTCGAGTTGCGCGACCTGTTTGCTCACAGCGCTCTGGGTCAGGTTCAGCTCTTCAGCCGCCCGGGTGAAGCTCAAATGCCGGGTGACGGCCTCAAAACACTGCAGCGCGGTGATCGATGGCAAGTAGCGTTTATTCAGCATGGGTTGTCCTTTTTCTTGTTTCTTTCTTACCAGCAATTCGCAGCATGAATAAACGGAATGATATCTCTCTTAAAGGTCGTTTGTTGGGTAACGTCGGGAGCGCTAAAACTACAGGCCTCACCAGCCGAATCAATCCGGCTGCACGTTTTCTGTTTTTTGCTTGAGGAGTGACCCATGGTTGCCGCATTGCTTGATCGTCTTGGTGTGAACCCGGCCCTGTACCAGAACGGCAAAGTGCCGGTGCATTCGCCGATCGATGGCAGCCAGATCGCCGCCGTGAACTGGGAAGGCGCCGCTGAAGTCGAGCAGCACATCAGTCGTGCAGATCATGCGTTCGAATTGTGGCGCAAGGTCCCGGCCCCGCGCCGTGGCGAACTGGTCCGCCAACTGGGCGATATCCTGCGCGAGTACAAGGCCGACCTCGGCGAGTTGGTGTCCTGGGAAGCCGGCAAGATTACTCAGGAAGGTCTGGGTGAAGTTCAGGAAATGATCGACATCTGCGATTTCGCCGTCGGCCTGTCCCGTCAGCTGTACGGTTTGACCATCGCTTCCGAGCGTCCTGGCCACCACATGCGCGAAACCTGGCACCCGCTGGGCGTCGTTGGCGTCATCAGCGCATTCAACTTCCCGGTCGCAGTCTGGGCCTGGAACACCGCGCTGGCGCTGGTCTGCGGCAACCCGGTGATCTGGAAACCGTCGGAGAAAACTCCACTGACCGCACTGGCCTGCCAGGCACTGTTCGACCGCGTATTGAAGAACTTCAGCGACGCGCCGCCGCACCTGAGCCAAGTCATCATCGGCGGTCGCGATGCCGGCGAAGCCCTGGTCGATGACCCTCGTGTCGCGCTGATCAGCGCCACCGGCAGCACCCGCATGGGCCGTGAAGTGGCGCCGAAAATCGCTGCACGTTTCGCTCGTAGCATTCTGGAACTGGGCGGCAACAACGCAATGATCCTCGGCCCAAGCGCGGACCTCGACATGGCCGTACGAGCCATCCTGTTCAGCGCCGTCGGCACTGCCGGTCAGCGTTGCACCACGTTGCGTCGCCTGATTGCCCATGAATCGGTGAAAGAAGAAATCGTCACCCGCCTGAAAGCCGCGTACTCCAAAGTGCGTATCGGCAACCCTCTGGAAGGCAATCTGATCGGTCCCCTGATCGACAAACACAGCTTCGAAAACATGCAGGACGCGCTTGAGCAGGCCTTGAGCGAAGGCGGCCGGGTGTTCGGCGGCAAGCGCCAACTGGAAGACAAATTCCCTAACGCTTATTACGTCTCGCCGGCCATCGTTGAAATGCCGGAGCAGAGCGATGTGGTTTGCCACGAAACCTTCGCGCCGATTCTGTACGTGGTCGGTTACAAGGACTTCGACGAAGCGCTGCGCCTGAACAACGCCGTGCCACAAGGCCTGTCGTCGTGCATCTTCACCACTGACGTACGTGAAGCCGAGCAGTTCATGTCGGCGGTGGGCAGCGACTGCGGCATCGCCAACGTTAACATCGGCCCGAGCGGCGCGGAAATTGGCGGGGCGTTTGGCGGCGAGAAAGAAACGGGCGGCGGTCGTGAATCCGGTTCCGATGCATGGCGCGGCTACATGCGCCGTCAGACCAACACCGTGAACTATTCGCTGGAGTTGCCGTTGGCTCAAGGCATTACGTTCGACTGAGGTTGAGCCAAGCAGTGATCCCCTGTGGGAGCGAGCTTTTGTGGCGAGGGGATTTATCCCCGTTGGACTGCGCAGCAGTCCCATTATTTGAGGCCGCTTCGCAGCCCAACGGGGCGGTGCGACGATTCGCTAAATCCCCTCGCCACATAGATCATCCACATTCAATGAATGTTTTTGTTAGGTTTCTGTTGGAGTCTGGCAATGCCGTTACGCGAAGAGTGTCTGTGGGAAAAACTGACGCCGCAAAGGCCTGACAACACGGCGCTCAAGGGCGAGGTGACGGTCGATGTCTGCGTCATCGGCGCCGGTTTTACCGGTCTGTCGGCGGCGGTGCATCTGCTGGAAAAAGGCAAAAGCGTCTGTGTGCTGGAAGCCCATCGCGCCGGTCATGGCGGATCGGGGCGCAACGTCGGGCTGGTCAATGCCGGGATGTGGATTCCACCGGACGAGATCGAGGCCGGTTTCGGCGAGGCGGTCGGCAGTCAGCTCAATCGCATGCTCGGTGCGGCACCGTCCCTGGTGTTCAGCCTTGTGGATAAGTACAACATCGACTGCCAGCTGCGTCGCGAAGGCACGCTGCACATGGCGCACAACGCCCGTGGCGAAGCGGATTTACGCAGTCGTGAAGAACAATGGAAACGTCGTGGCGCGCCGGTGGAACTGCTGACCGGTCAAGCCTGCGAACAAGCGACGGGCACCAAAAAGATCGCCGCTGCGCTGCTCGATCGTCGAGCCGGCACGATCAACCCAATGGCTTACACGACGGGGCTGGCCAAAGCGGCCATCGGTCTGGGCGGTCAGTTGTTCGATCATTCCCCGGTGACCCGACTCGAACGTCAGGGCCAGCGCTGGTCGGTACAAACCGCTCAGGGTTCGGTGCTTGCCGAGCAAGTCGTGATTGCCTCCAACGCCTACACCGAAGGTGACTGGACGCAATTGCGGCGTAACTTCTTCCCCGGTTATTACTATCAAGTGGCGTCGGTCCCGCTGACCGAAGAGGCTGCGCAGCAAATTCTCCCGGGTGGCCAGGGTTCCTGGGACACCCGCCAGGTCCTCAGCAGTGTTCGTCGCGATAAGGACGGCCGTCTGCTGCTCGGCAGTCTCGGTAATGGCAATCAGAAACCGACCTGGTTTCTCAAAGCCTGGGCCGACCGGGTTCAGCAGCACTATTTTCCTTATCTCAAACCGGTGGAATGGGAGTGCACCTGGACCGGTTGCATCGCCTTCACCCCCGATCATTTGATGCGTTTGTTCGAGCCAGCGCCCGGTTTAGTGGCAGTCACCGGTTACAACGGCCGGGGCGTCACGACTGGCACGGTGGTCGGTAAAGCCTTTGCCGATTATCTGTGTAACGGTAATCCTCAAGCGCTGCCGATTCCCTTTGCGCCCATGCAGCCATTGGCGGGTGTGGGATTGCGCAGCTGTCTGTACGAGGCCGGATTCTCGCTGTATCACGCAGGCCAGTGCCTGCGGATCGTTATTTGATTGTTGAAATTTGTTGCTGAAAGCGGCGCTTTTTCGCGCAGCGGCTAGCCTGTAAAAGGTGCGGGTTGTAGCAGTTGCGCACCAGCAGTGTGCACTTCGGTGACGCACGTTGTTACAGGCTGGTTGCACGTCGTTTGGCGCCGCGGTTGCAATGATGGCGCGCTCGGGTTGCGCCTTTAAAAATAAATGGTTTCACCTTCCGCGGTTTAGACGGTTGCACGCCCAATGAAAATGGGATCGAAACAGTCGAAATAACAATAAAGCAGCGACTTTTTTCAGAATAAAAAACCGATGGCACGGCCCTTGCTCTGAGCATTCAGGAAGTCGCAGTGCCAACTAAAAAAAAACCTTGGAGCACCACCTCATGTCCCAGACGTTTTACAAAAAAGGCTTTTTGGCCCTCGCAGTGGCAACTGCGTTGGGTGTTTCTGCGTTTGCACAGGCTGATGTGAAAATCGGTGTGGCGGGACCTATGACAGGCGCCAACGCGGCATTTGGCGAGCAGTACATGAAGGGTGCACAGGCTGCGGCCGATGCGGTCAACGCAGCGGGCGGCGTAAACGGGGAAAAAATCGTACTGGTCAAAGGCGATGACGCCTGCGAACCGAAACAGGCTGTGACGGTCGCCAAGGACCTGACCAACCAGAAAGTCGCTGGCGTAGTCGGTCACTTCTGCTCCTCCTCGACCATCCCGGCTTCGGAGATCTACGACGAAGCGGGCATCATCGCGATCACTCCAGGCTCCACCAACCCACAAGTTACCGAACGCGGCCTGAGCGCCATGTTCCGTATGTGCGGTCGTGACGACCAGCAAGGCATCGTGGCCGGCGACTACATCGTCGACGTGCTCAAAGGCAAGAAAGTCGTGGTGCTGCACGACAAAGACACCTACGGTCAAGGTCTGGCGGACGCCACCAAGGCACAACTGGTCAAGCGCGGCGTAACGCCAGTGTTGTACGAAGGCCTGACCCGCGGCGAGAAAGACTTCAGCGCCGTGGTGACCAAGATCCGTGCGGCCGGTGCCGACGTGGTCTACTTCGGCGGCTTGCACCCGGAAGCCGGTCCACTGGTTCGCCAACTGCGTGAACAAGGCCTCAAAGACGTCAAGTTCATGTCCGATGACGGCATCGTGACCGATGAGCTGGTGACCACCGCCGGTGGCCCGCAAAACGTTGACGGCGTGTACATGACCTTCGGTGCTGACCCGCGCCTGCTGCCGGACAGCAAGACGGTAGTGGACGAGTTCCGCAAAAAAGGCACCGAGCCTGAAGGCTACACCTTGTACGCCTACGCTTCGGTTCAAACCCTGGCTGCAGCTTTCAACGGCGCCAAGTCCAACAAGGGCGAAGACGCTGCCGCGTGGCTGAAGAAGAACCCAGTCAAAACCGTCATGGGCGAGAAGACCTGGGACAGCAAAGGCGACCTGAAAGTCTCCGACTACGTGGTTTACCAGTGGGACAAGGACGGCAAATACCACCAGCTGGAAAAACAGAAGTGATATGAACTGCTGATCTGCCCGGGGCCTGGTGCACCGGGCAGATCAATCAACATGTCCGTGCAGTACCTGTCTTTTCTCGTAGAGCTGCACACAACCGTGTTGCGCCGGCGGCTGAACCCCGGTCCGTTGCAACCCGCTTCTGTGCAGTCTCTCAAATGCGTGAGATTGCGTTATGGATGGTATTTTCCTGCAGCAACTGGTCAACGGCCTGACCCTCGGGTCGGTCTATGGCCTGATCGCCATCGGCTACACAATGGTCTATGGCATCATCGGCATGATCAACTTCGCCCACGGCGAGGTTTATATGATTTCCGCTTACCTCGCGGCAATCAGTCTGGCTCTGCTGGCTTACTTCGGTATTGAATCCTTCCCTCTGCTGATGCTCGGCACCCTGGTCTTCACCATCATCGTCACGGCGGTGTATGGCTGGGTCATCGAGCGCGTCGCCTACAAACCGTTGCGCAACTCCACACGACTGGCACCGCTGATCAGCGCCATCGGTATTTCGCTGATCCTGCAAAACTATGCACAGATCGCCCAGGGCGCCCGTCAACAAGGCGTACCTACACTGCTGACCGGTGCATGGCGAGTTGAAGTCGGGAGCGGCTTCGTACAACTCACCTACACCAAGATCTTCATTCTGGTCGCCGCGTTTGTCGGGATGGGCCTGCTGACCTACGTCATCAAGTACACCAAGCTCGGCCGCATGTGCCGCGCGACCCAGCAAGACCGCAAGATGGCCTCGATTCTAGGGATCAACACCGATCGAGTGATTTCCTATGTGTTCATCATCGGTGCAGCAATGGCGGCCCTGGCCGGCGTGTTGATCACCATGAACTACGGCACGTTCGACTTCTACGCAGGCTTCGTCATCGGCATCAAGGCGTTCACCGCTGCGGTACTCGGCGGGATTGGTTCGCTGCCTGGCGCCATGCTCGGCGGGATCATTCTCGGGATCTCCGAGTCGCTGTTCTCAGGTCTGGTGAACTCGGACTACAAAGACGTTTTCAGCTTCTCGCTGCTCGTTCTCGTTCTGGTCTTTCGGCCCCAAGGCCTGCTCGGCCGTCCTCTTGTGTCGAAGGTGTAAGCGATGTCTTCAACCACTAAAAAAACCATTGATGTCAAAAGAAGCCTGGTTGACGCGATTCTTGCCGGCCTTGTCGCCCTGATTGTGTTCGGCCCGATTGTCGGCATTGTCCTTGACGGCTACGGCTTCAACCTGCAGCCGACGCGCGTGGCCTGGATCGTTGCCATTGTCATGGCTGGCCGCTTTGCCCTGAGCCTGTTCCTGCAATCCCCCAAGGGCCTGAAAATCCTCGAAGGCTTTGAAAGCACTGGCTCCGGGGTTCATGTATTGCCACCCGATTACAAAACCCGCCTGCGCTGGATTGTGCCGCTGGTGATTGTCATCGCCGTGGTGTTCCCGTTTTTCTCCAACTCCTACTTGCTGGGCGTGGTCATCCTCGGACTGATCTACGTGTTGCTGGGCCTGGGGTTGAACATTGTGGTCGGTCTGGCTGGTCTGCTCGACCTGGGTTACGTGGCGTTCTACGCCATCGGTGCCTACGGTTTGGCGCTCGGATATCAATACCTGGGGCTGGGCTTCTGGACGGTGCTGCCGCTGGCGGCGATCACTGCGGGCCTTGCCGGTTGCATTCTCGGTTTCCCGGTGCTGCGCCTGCACGGTGACTACCTGGCGATCGTGACCCTGGGCTTCGGTGAAATCATCCGTCTGATTCTCAACAACTGGCTGTCCCTGACTGGCGGCCCAAATGGTATGCCGGCCCCGTTGCCGACGTTCTTCGGCCTCGAGTTCGGCAAAAGAGCAAAGGACGGCGGCGTACCTTTCCATGAGTTCTTTGGCATCGCCTACAACCCGGATGTGAAGTACTACTTCATCTATGCGGTGTTGTTCCTGGTGGTATTGGCCGTGCTGTACATCAAGCACCGCCTGACTCGCATGCCGGTCGGTCGCGCCTGGGAAGCCTTGCGTGAAGATGAAATCGCTTGCCGTTCCATGGGCCTGAACCATGTTTTGGTGAAGCTCTCGGCGTTCACCATCGGTGCATCGACGGCCGGTCTGGCGGGTGTGTTCTTCGCCACCTATCAAGGTTTCGTCAACCCGACCTCGTTCACCTTCTTCGAATCGGCATTGATCCTCGCCATCGTGGTACTCGGCGGCATGGGCTCGACCATCGGCGTGGTGATTGCGGCGTTCGTGCTGACCGTCGCCCCGGAACTGCTGCGGGGGTTTGCGGAATACCGCGTGCTGCTGTTCGGCGTCCTGATGGTGTTGATGATGATCTGGCGACCGCGCGGCCTGATTCGGATCAGCCGTACCGGTGTGACCCCGCGTAAAGGAGTAGCGCCATGAGCGAAGTCGTACTCTCGGTCGAGAAGCTGATGATGCACTTCGGCGGCATCAAGGCGTTGAACGATGTCAGCCTGAAGGTCAAGCGCAACTCGATCTTCGCCCTGATCGGCCCCAACGGCGCCGGCAAGACCACCGTGTTCAACTGCCTGACCGGTTTCTACAAGGCCTCGGGCGGCAAGATCGAACTCAACGTGCGTGGCGAGCGGACCGATGTCATCAAAATGCTGGGTGAACCGTTCAAGGCGACTGATTTTGTATCGCCGAAAAACTTCATCAGCCGGCTCCACTACAAGATGTTCGGCGGCACTCATCTGGTGAACCGTGCCGGCCTGGCGCGGACCTTCCAGAACATTCGCCTGTTCAAGGAAATGTCGGTGCTGGAAAACCTGCTGGTGGCCCAACACATGTGGGTCAACCGCAACATGCTGGCCGGCATCCTCAACACCAAGGGCTATCGCAAGGCTGAAAGCGATGCGCTGGACCACGCGTTCTACTGGCTGGAAGTGGTGGACCTGGTGGACTGCGCCAACCGTCTGGCCGGTGAGCTGTCCTACGGTCAGCAACGCCGTCTGGAAATCGCCCGGGCCATGTGCACCCGGCCGCAGATCATCTGCCTCGATGAACCGGCCGCCGGCCTCAACCCTCAGGAAACCGAAGCGCTGAGCGCGATGATCCGGCTGCTGCGCGACGAGCACGATCTGACCGTGGTGCTGATCGAACACGACATGGGCATGGTAATGAGCATTTCCGACCACATCGTGGTGCTGGACCACGGCATCGTCATCGCCGAGGGCGGGCCTGATGCGATTCGTAACGATCCGAAAGTGATTGCGGCCTACCTGGGCGCCGATGAAGAGGAAGTGGTGCTATGAGCCAACCCATCCTCGAACTGAAGGATCTGGATGTGTTTTACGGGCCAATCCAGGCTCTGAAGAATGTCTCGCTGCACATCAATGAGGGGGAAACCGTCAGCCTGATCGGCTCCAACGGCGCCGGCAAATCGACCCTGCTGATGTCGATTTTCGGTCAGCCGCGGGCGGCGGACGGGCAGATCATCTATCAGGGTGTGGATATCACCCACAAGTCGTCCCACTACATCGCATCCAACGGCATCGCTCAATCGCCGGAAGGCCGGCGGGTGTTCCCTGACATGACCGTCGAGGAAAACCTGCTGATGGGCACCATTCCGATCGGTGACAAGTACGCCAAGGAAGACATGCAACGCATGTTCGAGTTGTTCCCGCGACTCGAAGAGCGGCGCACGCAGAGGGCGATGACCATGTCCGGCGGCGAGCAGCAAATGCTCGCTATCGCACGTGCGTTGATGAGCCGGCCGAAACTGTTGTTGCTTGACGAGCCGAGCCTGGGTCTGGCGCCAATTGTGGTGAAACAGATCTTCGCAACCCTGCGGGAGCTGGCCAAAACCGGCATGACCATCTTCCTGGTGGAGCAGAACGCCAACCACGCCCTCAAACTGTCCGACCGGGCGTACGTGATGGTTAACGGCGAGATCCGCCTCACAGGCACCGGCAAGGAACTGCTGGTTAACGAGGAAGTGCGTAACGCCTATCTCGGCGGCCACTGATTCTGCGCTGCAACAACAAGCCCCGACGAGCAATCGCCGGGGCTTTTTTACATCTCCCAAACACCAAAAATCAATGTGGGAGCGAGCCTGCTCGCGATAGCGGTGAATCAGTCACTTCACCGTTGACTGACCTACCGCTATCGCGAGCAGGCTCACTCCCACAGGTATCTTCCACAGGTGTCTCTGTGTGCTTTCCGGAAATTGTGGAAAACAATATTCACAAGCTCTCAAAGCGCGACATAAAGCCGCTGCAAATAGTTGTTTTGTCACGGTTTTGACTTGTCCCCGTTTGCTGTGGAGCTGGCTGTGAATAACGTGGGAGTAGCTGGCTGAAAGCCTTTGAAACCGCGGCTTGCAGAGTTGTGGTTGTTTTTTGATCAGGCGTTTTTACAAGACCGCGAGCGGGCTTTGTCAACCTTTTTGTTAGTGACGAAAACGGGCAGAAACAGGGTGGAGCTGCCTGTGGATAAGTCTGTGGTTAAACTCTGGAAAGACTCGGCTGAAGGCCGTAGTTACTGGCTTGGCGCCATCGTCGGTATGACCGGTCAATCGTGCAAAATGCCATGGGCTACACACCCGGCGATCCAGGGTCAAGCAAAAAAATTTCCAATTTCCCCGCAAAGCCTTGTACACAGCGGCTTACAGCTTTTCCACTTGCCCCCGGAAACTGTGGACCGGCCTGTGGATAAGGTGCGCGCACATGGCTGAAAGCCACGGCAGGTAAGGCGTGGCAACGTTTGATCGTTTTTTGTACAGGTTCTGCGGTAGTTGCCGCTGTGGGCAAGGCCGGGCATGCTGGCTGCTGATTTTCTATTCCAGTGGCTGTCGATCAGCCGAAGCAAGGAGAACACGATGTCCAACACCCTGTTTATTACCGGCGCGACCTCCGGTTTTGGTGAAGCCTGCGCCCGTCGTTTTGCCGAGGCCGGCTGGAAACTGGTGCTGACCGGTCGTCGTGAAGAGCGCCTCAATGCGCTGTGCGCCGAGTTGTCGAAGCAGACCGAGGTCCATGGCCTGGTGCTCGACGTGCGTGATCGCAAGGCCATGGAAGAGGCAATTGCCAATCTGCCGCCGTCCTTCGCCAAACTGCGCGGGCTGATCAACAACGCCGGGCTGGCCCTGGGCGTTGACCCGGCGCCCAAGTGCGACCTCGACGATTGGGACACCATGGTCGACACCAACATCAAAGGCCTGATGTACAGCACTCGTCTGTTGTTGCCCCGCCTGATCGCTCACGGTCGCGGTGCCGGCATCGTCAACCTTGGCTCCATCGCCGGCAATTACCCGTACCCGGGCAGCCATGTGTATGGCGCGAGCAAGGCATTCGTCAAACAGTTCTCCCTGAACCTGCGCTGCGACCTGCAAGGTACGGGCGTGCGGGTGAGCAATATCGAGCCGGGCCTGTGCGAAAGCGAGTTCTCACTGGTGCGTTTCGCCGGTGACCAGGAGCGTTACAACGCGACCTACGCCGGTGCCGAGCCGATCCAGCCGCAAGACATCGCCGAGACCATTTTCTGGGTGCTCAATGCCCCGGCTCACATCAACATCAACAGCCTGGAGCTGATGCCGGTGAGCCAGACGTGGAGTGGGTTTGCGATTGAGCGTAATGCTGGCAAGGCGTAAGACCGCGTAACGGCCATCGCGGGCAAGCCACGCTCCCACAGGTTTTATGTTGAATCGCCATTTCGCGAACGACACAACCCCTGTGGGAGCGGGCTTGCTCGCGAAGGCGATCGCCCAATCAGCGAAGATACTCGGCCAGTCCGCGATAGCAGGTTGCCAAGTGATAAGGCGTGGTCGACGGCATGTCCCGACGTGTCACATCACCGTTCTCATCACGACACTCATACCAGCCACCCCTATGCAGGGAATGCTGTTGCAGCGCCTGCAATTGGCGTAGCACCGCGGCCTCGCTGTCTGGCCGCAAGGTCAGGGCGCGCAGGTATTCAGCCTGCGCCCAGATTCGCTGTGTAGCATCCCGAGGTGGGCTGTCCGGTTCCAGGTCGAGCATCGCCCGCACGGCGCCGGTCTGTTGATCGACACCCAGTTGTTCGGTGCACGCAAAAGCGCGTTCCAGAGAAGCATGCAGGGTCGAACCGCGCAGCAACGAAGACGACTCCAGCAGGAAATACCACTCGAACTGATGCCCCGGTTCAAACCAGTTATCCACAGCGCCCAGCGGTTTTTCCATTAACACACTGTGTTGCGGGTCGATAAAACGCTTCTGCATGGCTGTGCATAACTCGACGAGCGCGTCTTGCACGGCGACGTCTTCGCGCACCGACAGCGTGGCGAGGAAGGCTTCGGCCAAGTGCATCAGGGGATTTTGCAGCGGCCCCGACTCAAGCGAAGACCAGTCACGGTCGAGGCTGGCTTCGTATAGGCCGTCGCCCGTGGCAAAGCGCTGCGCGACCACTTCCAGTGCGGCGTTGAGCACCGATGCCACCCGCGGCTCGCGGACCTTGTCCCAGTAATGGGCGCAGGCGAACAGGATGAAAGCGTGGGTATAGAGGTCTTTGCGCTGATCCAGCGGTGCACCCTGGGGGTCGACGCTATAGAACCAGCCGCCATGCTCGGCATCGTGGAAATGCTGCTGCAGGGAGCGGAACAGCGCTGCGGCGCGCTCTTCGGCGGCCGGTACCTGGCCGATCAGGCTGGAAAACAGGTAAAGCTGCCGCGCGCAGGCCATGGCCCGGTAGCGTTGGGGCGGCAGCGGTTGGTGTTCGGCGTCCAGCGCTTCATAGGGCAGCGCCATGTCGGCATTCCAGCCGGGCCCTTGCCAGAGCGGCACGATCACGTCCAAAAAGTGCTGTTGCACCGAGGCAAACAGAGCGGTCAATTCAGGCTGGGGAGCGGAGCGGGGAACAGGCGGCATTGGCTGGCGTCGTCACGGCAGGGTTGATTGCGCGACATGTTAGCAGAGAGGCCGGCCAGAGAGATCGATCGTTCCCACGCTCTGCGTGGAAATGCAGCCCGGGACGCTCCGCGTCCCTTTCGAAGCGGACGCGGAGCGTCCAATAAGGCATTCCCACGCAGAGCGTGGGAACGATCATGGTCAGCTAGCCCGCCAGCAACCACACGCCAGTCGCCGCCGAGGCCGCACCCGCCAGTCGAACCAACGGCGCCGCCGCTTGCGGCAACACCCGCACTACGGCGTAACCCAATCCATGCAACGCAGCCGTCGCCGCTACGAAACCCGCTGCATATGCCCAAGGGCTCGACATCTGCGGCAATTCCAGTCCGTGCGCCACCCCATGGAACAGTGCAAACAAAGCGGTTGCCGCAACGGCGAGGCTCAACGGCGGACGCACGGCCAACGCCACCGCCAGACCCAGCGCCAGCACCGACGCCGCAATCGCGCTCTCCAGCGCCGGCAGGTTCAGCCCTTCAAACCCCAGCAACCCGCCGATCAGCATGAAGCCGACGAACGTGCACGGCAGCGCCCAGCGTGCAGCGCCTTTCTGTTGTGCCGCCCACAAACCGACCGCAACCATCGCCAACAAGTGATCGAGGCCACCGACCGGGTGGCTGATGCCGGCGATCAAACCGTTGTCGCCATGCCCCGGGTGGGCGAAGGCGATGGCCGGGGTCAGCAGCAGGGTCATGGCGCCCAGAATGCGTTTAAGTGTCATGGATAGCTTCCTTGTTGATAAAAGTTGATCGTCTTTACGCTGCTGTCAGTAAGCCCTGGCGTTCGATGAAGGCAATGATTTCTTCCAGGCCGAGGCCGGTTTTCTGGTTGCTGAAAACGAACGGTTTGCCGTTGCGCATGCGCTTGGTGTCGCTGTCCATCAGTTCCAGCGACGCACCCACCAAGGGCGCGAGGTCGATTTTGTTGATCACCAGCAGATCCGATTTGCAGATCCCCGGCCCACCCTTGCGCGGCAGCTTGTCGCCGGCCGAGACATCGATCACGTAAATGGTCAGGTCGGACAGTTCCGGGCTGAAGGTGGCAGACAGGTTGTCGCCACCGGACTCCACAAGGATCAGGTCCAGCCCCGGAAAGCGGCGGTTCAGTTGGTCCACGGCTTCGAGGTTGATCGAGGCGTCTTCGCGGATTGCCGTGTGCGGGCAGCCGCCGGTTTCCACGCCGATGATTCGCTCTGGCGCCAGGGCTTCGTTGCGCACCAGAAAGTCGGCGTCTTCACGGGTGTAGATGTCATTGGTGACCACCGCCAGGTTGTAGCGGTCGCGCAACGCCAGGCACAGGGCCAAAGTCAAAGCGGTTTTGCCGGAACCGACCGGGCCGCCGATGCCGACGCGCAGAGGTTGTGTGTTCATGTGCTTCTCCAAAATAACAGGGCCAAAATAACAGGCCCTAGGAACGGAATAGACGGCTGTACTGGCGCTCATGGGCCATGCACGCCAGGGACAGGCCGAAAGCAGCGCTGCCATAGTGTTCGGGGTTGATTCGGGTGGCGTTCTGCTGAGCCTCTTGCAGCAGCGGCAGCAATTGGCTGGTCAGGCGTTGCGCGGCTTGCTGGCCCAGTGGCAGGGTTTTCATCAGCACCGCCAATTGGTTTTCCAGCCAGCTCCAGAGCCACGCCGCCAGCGCATCTTGCGGGCTGATATTCCAGGCGCGAGCGGCCAGTGCCCAGCCGAGGGCCAGGTGCGGCTCGGGACGTTGTTCGAGAAAAGCACGGGCGGGCGCATCGAGTTCTGGCAAACCGTTGAGCAGTTGCTGCAACGAATAACCCATCTGCCGGCTTTCCTGATGCAGCTCGCGAGTTTCCCGGCTGGCGCGATGTTCTTCGCAACGTTGCAGCAATTCACCCCAGTTCTCATCAAGGGCGGCCACGCAATGGGCGAGCAGCAACGGCGCTTCGAAACGCGCCAGGTTCAGCAGTAACTGATCACTGATCCAGCGACGGGCGCTGTCAGGATCATTCACCCGGCCGTTATCCACCGCCATTTCCAGGCCTTGGGAATAGCTGTAACCGCCAATCGGCAACTGCGGACTGGCCAGGCGCAACAGCGCCCAGGCCGGGTTCATAGCCGCACGCCGAACTGGTGCAGTTTTGGCGGGTAGTTGAAGTCTTCGTCGCCGTGGCGCGAGTGGTGATGGCCGCCGCCATAGGCGCCGTGTTCCGGCTGGAACGGTGCTTCAATGTTCTCGACCTTGGCATCAAGCTGTTCGAGCATGGCCTTGAGCACGTAGTCGTCGAGCAGGCGCAACCAGCCATCGCCGACTTGCAGGGCGACGTGGCGGTTGCCCAGGTGATAGGCCGCGCGAGTCAGTTCGAAAGCGTTGGCGCAGGTGACGTGCAGCAGTTGTTCGGCCCGGGCACAGACGCGCACGATGCGCCCGTCTTCGGCTTGCAGGCACTCGCCGTCATGCAGCGGTGGCTGACCTCGCTCTAAAAACAGCCCGACGTCTTCACCCTCGGCACTGAAACAGCGCAAACGGCTTTTGCTCCGGGCTTCGAAGGTCAGGTGCAACTCGGCGGCCCAGACGGGTTGAGGGTCGATTCTGCGATGAATCACCAGCATCGGAAGGCTTCCAGCATTGGACGATGCTTAGGCTAGAGCAAGGGGCTTGCCAATCGGGTGATGCGTAGGAAATGCCTGTCGGAGCTCAGTGGATGTTTCAGAATTTTGGATCATGTTGGTGCATGCGGGGTTTTCGCGCACCAATGTGGGAGCGAGCCTGCTCGCGATGGCGGAGTATCAGTCACATCAAGTGTTGACTGTTGCGACGCTATCGCGAGCAGGCTCACTCCCACAGGGGGGGTATTTACTCGGTACTGCCGAGGCCTTGCCAATGCTTGAGGCCAATAAAGATAAAGCGCAATTGCTGGGTAATTTTCGCCTGTGGCGTCAGATGCTCGGGCAGCGCCTCGGCAGGCGGATCAATGATGTCCGGCAAGGTCGCGAACACGCTTTTGACAATCAGGTCAGCCATGACGCTCAGGCCGGCGATGTCCAGGTGTTGCAGCTTCGGCATCAAGGACAAGTCGGCCGCCAGGTCCGAGCTAATGTCTTCGCGCAAGCGGCCAATGGCCTGGCGCACTGGCAACGAGCCGCCGTATTGCTCGCGAGCGAGAAACAGGAACTGCGAGCGATTGGCCGTGACCACGTCGAGAAAGATCCGCACCGAGGCGTCAATGATGCCGCCCATGACGAACTCGTTGTGGCGCACCAGGCGAATGGTTTCGCGGAAGGTCTGACCGACTTCACTCACCAGCACCAGGCCCAGTTCATCCATATCGGCGAAATGCCGGTAGAAACCGGTGGGCACGATCCCCGCGGTTCTGGCGACTTCGCGCAGGCTCAGGCTGCCGAATCCTCGGCCGCATTCCATCAAGTGGCGGGCAGCATCCATCAGGGCGTTACGGGTCTGTTGTTTCTGTTCGGCGCGGGGCAGCATCGCAAGGGTGTTTTCTGGATAAGACAGCGGCGCACTCTAGCAAATCGGCTTTGCCGGCGTCGAATGGCTATCGGGAGATCAAGCGGGGAAGTGAGGCATCTATAACGTCAAAAGCCCAATCCGGGGATTGGGCTTTTTTTCAGGGCCGCCATGGGCTCAGCTCAAAGCGCTGTTGCGTTCGATGACACGGTCACCACCACCTTCGGCCAGGGTTTGGCCTTGTGGAGTGCGGTCGGAACCGTCAGCAGCCAGGGTTTGGCCTTGTGGAGTGCGGTCGGAACCGTCAGCAGCCAGGGTTTGGCCTTGTGGAGTGCGGTCGGAACCGTCAGCAGCCAGGGTTTGGCCTTGTGGAGTGCGATCGGAACCGTCAGCAGCCAGGGTTTGACCTTGTGGAGTGCGATCGGAACCGTCAGCAGCCAGAGTTTGACCTTGTGGAGTGCGATCGGAACCATCAGCAGCCAGGGTTTGACCTTGTGGAGTACGATCCGAGCCATCCTGGGTGATCAGGCCTTTTTCTTTCAGGCGATCATTGCCACCTTCAGCGACGGTTTGGCTGAACACCGAGTGGGTGGATTTGACCTGTGGGGTCGCCTGGTCAGCAGCTGGCAGGGCGAAAGCAGTGCTGGCCAGCATTGAAAGTGTAAGGCTAAGCAGTAATTGGCGTTTCATGATTGGGTGCTCCGTTGGAGGGCGATAAAGTGGGTACGAGGGCAATGCTACTCTTGATAAGTCGATACAAAAGTTCATAAACGCAATGGTAATAATCAACGGAATTGATTGTTCCGTGAAACGGCTCTAAATCGGGCGTTTCCGGCGGATGTTTTTGCGCTGAGATGGGTATTTTCCACTCACTTGCGCCTTGCAAAAGTGCGGGGCCGGTAACGCTGGATTGAGGGCGCATCCTGTCGCCGACCGATTATTTGAACGTTAAGCGGTATTTCGGTTAAACCTGCGAGCCGTTTTTCAGTCGTAGATTCCATGGCAGGCTGGTTCTGGCCTAACGTTTCAAACGTGCGTCGCAGTCAAGGGCGCTCAGTCGTATCAGGAGCCCTGTGCAATGACGCGCACTCGTAAAGTGTTTACCTGGACCCTCGCCAGCCTGGTTGTCCTGCTGTTCGTACTGGTTCTGATCATCGCGTTCTTCGATTGGAACCGGATCAAACCACCGCTTAACGCCAAGGTTTCCGAAGAGCTGCACCGTCCGTTCGCCATCAACGGCAACCTCGAGGTGGTCTGGCAACGTGAGCCCGAGGAGGGCGGCTGGCGCGCGTGGGTGCCGTGGCCGCATGTCGTGGCGCAGGACTTGAGCCTGGGCAACCCGGACTGGTCGAAGAAGCCGCAAATGGTCACCCTCAAACGCGTCGAGTTGCGCATCTCGCCCCTGGCCTTGCTGGCGCAGCGCGTGGTGATCCCGCGTATTGACCTGACCGAACCGAATGCCGATCTCCAGCGCCTTGCCGATGGTCGCGCTAACTGGACCTTCAAGTTCGACCCCAAAGACCCGAACGCCGAGCCTTCACGCTGGGTGGTGGATATCGGTGCGATCGGCTTCGACAAAGGCCACGTGATCCTCGACGACCAGAGCCTGAAGACTCAGCTCGACTTGATCATCGACCCGCTGGGCAAACCGATTCCGTTCAGTGACATCGTCGGTGACAAAGCCGCGAAAACCGCGTCGGAAAAGGGCGCCTCGCCGCAGGATTACGCGTTCGCGCTGAAGGTCAAAGGCCAGTACCACGGCCAGACACTCGCGGGCGAAGGCAAGGTCGGAGGTCTGCTGGCGTTGCAGGACGCGGCCAGACCGTTCCCGCTTCAAGCAAAAGTGAACATCGCCGACACCCGTGTCGAACTGGCCGGCACCCTCACCGATCCACTGAATCTCGGTGCCCTGGACTTGCGTCTGAAACTGGCCGGCACCAGCCTGGGCAATCTCTACCCGCTGACCGGGGTAACCCTGCCGGACACACCGCCGTACGAGACTGACGGCCACTTGATCGCCAAGCTGCATGAAGCGGACGGTGCAGTGTTCCGTTACGAAGAATTCAACGGCAAGATCGGCCAGAGCGATATCCATGGCAGCCTGACTTATGTCGCCAGTCAGCCGCGCCCGAAGTTGAGCGGATCGCTGGTTTCCAATCAACTGCTGTTTGCCGACCTGGCTCCGCTGATCGGTGCCGATTCCAACGCCAAACAAAAGGCCCGCGGCGGCGAAAGCAACCAGCCGGCGGACAAGGTGTTGCCGGTCGAAGAGTTCAAAACCGAGCGCTGGCGCGATATGGACGCCGACGTCGAGTTCACTGGCAAGCGCATCGTCCACAGTGAAAAACTGCCGTTCAACGATCTCTACACCCACCTGATGCTCACTGATGGCGTGCTCAGCCTGGAACCCCTGCGCTTCGGTGTCGCCGGCGGTAACCTGGACGCTCAGATTCGCCTCAATGGCCGAACCGAACCGTTGGAAGGCCAGGCAAAACTCACTGCACGCAAGTTCAAACTCAAGCAGTTGTTCCCGACCTTTGAACCGATGAAAACCAGTTTCGGCGAACTCAATGGCGATGCCGACATCACCGGTCGTGGCAACTCGGTGGCCAAACTGCTGGGCACCGCCAATGGCAATCTGAAGATGCTGATCAACGATGGTGCTATCAGCCGCGAGTTGATGGAGCTGGTCGGGCTGAACGTCGGCAACTATGTGGTGGGCAAGATCTTTGGCGACAAGGAAGTGAAGATCAACTGTGCTGCCGCCGACTTCGACATCAAGACCGGACTGGCGACCACGCGTCTGTTCGTCTTCGATACCGAAAACGCGATCGTCTACATCGATGGCACCGCCGACATGGCGACTGAGCAACTGGACCTGACCATCACCCCGGAATCCAAGGGCTGGCGCGTGATTTCGTTGCGTTCGCCGCTGTATGTACGGGGCAAGTTCATCAAACCTGATGCCGGTGTGAAGACTGTGCCGCTGATGCTGCGCGGAGCCGGAATGGTTGCACTGGGTGTGATTGCCGCGCCTGCGGCGGGCTTGCTGGCGCTGATAGCGCCGAGCGCTGGCGAACCGAATCAGTGCGCGCCGTTGCTGGAGCAGATGAAGGCCGGCAAGGCACCCGTCACCGTCAAACCCACCAAGTAATTCGTTGGTGGAGATCGTTCCCACGCTCTGCGTGGGAATGCCTCAATGGACGCTCCGCGTCCGCTCTTGGGACGCAGAGCGTCCCGGGCTGCATTCCCACGCAGAGCGTGGGAACGATCAGTCAGCTGCTGAAGGCTGTGATCTTGGCAGTAACCCTGATAACGCTGCTTCTTCCCGCAACCACGCAAAAAACGCCCGCACCGGCGGATGCCGTTCGCGCCCCGGCACGCACAGTGCAGCGTAACCGGCACCATCGACCTGAACCTCACCCTTGTAAGCCACCAGCAAACCACTGGCCACGGTCTCGGACACCAGAATATTGCTCGCCAGCACCAGGCCTTGCCCGGCAATCGCCGCTTGCAGGGCGTAATGCTCTTCGTCGTATTCACGAACCGCTGGCTGGCCGGCAAGCCAGGTCTCGCCGGATTGTGCGCACCAGGCTTCCCAGCCGTGGGCGTACAGTTTGGAGTTGTGCCAGCGCACGCTGATCAGCGTCGGCGCTTGGCTGGCGGCCAGGGCGACTTGCTCGGGCGAGCCGTAGACGCCGAAGGATTCGTCGAACAGGCACAGGCCATAAAGGTTCGGGTAATCATCGAGGCTGTAGCGCACCACCAGATCGACGCTGGCGTCCTGATGCAGATCGATGACTTCGCAATGGGTATCGAGCCGCAGGCTGATGTTCGGGTGCCGGGCGTAGAACCGGCCCAACCGGGGCACCAGCCACAAGGCAGCGAATGCGGCGGTGGTGGAGATCGTCAGGCTCGCGCCGCTGCGTTGCGGGCGCAAGGTATCGACACTTTGCGCCACTTCCAGCAAGGCACCGTGCAAGCTGTGGAACAGCCGTTCACCGCAGTCCGTCAGGCGAACTTGCCGTGGCAGTCGCTCGAACAGCGGCACACCGAGCCAGGTCTCCAGCGAGCGAATCTGATGGGAAACCGCCGTCGGTGTCACCGAGAGTTCTTCGGCGGCTGCCTTGAAGCTCAGCAGGCGCGAGGCGGATTCAAAGGCGCGCAGGGCGGTCAGCGGCAGCGAGGCAAACATTGAAAGCTCCATGGATGAAATGAATTCATCCAGACTGATTTTTGCTCATTTGAAGAGGGGCGGCTGTGCGCTTCAAGCTGCAAGCCACCAGCAGTTTGAGTTTAGTCCTTCAGGAGATTCAGATGAGCACAATTCTTGCCATACATGCCAGCCCCCGTGGCGACCGTTCTCATTCCCGGCGCTTGGCCGAGGTATTTCTTTCAGCTTGGCAGGCGGTCAATCCGCAGTCGCACCTGACCCGTCGCGAAGTCGGTCGGGCGTTGATTCCGCCGGTCAACGAGGCGTTTGTGGCCGCCGCGTTTTACCCCGAGCCCGATGCGCGGCCGCTGTCGATGCAGGCCGACCTGGCGTTCAGCGATGAACTGGTGGGTGAATTGCTCGGTCACGATTTATTGGTGATTTCCACGCCGATGCACAACTTCAGCGTGCCCAGCGGCCTCAAGGCCTGGATCGATCAGATTGTGCGGTTGGGGCTGACCTTCAATCACACCCTGGACAATGGCGTCGCTCAATACGAGCCGCTGGTGCAGGGCAAGAAGGCGTTGATCGTCACCAGTCGCGGCGGGTTCGGTTTCGGGCCGGGTGGAGAACTTGAGGCAATGAACCATGCCGATCCGTTGTTGCGAACGGCATTGGGGTTCATCGGCATCACCGACATCACGGTCGTGGCCGCCGAAGGCGAAGAGTCCGAGGAACGCACCTTCCAGATCTCCGCCGCCGAGGCCGAGCAGCGTTTGCGGGCGCTGGCCAGGGAGTTCTAAATGGCCTGGCTGTTTTTGCTGATCGCCGCCGGCTTCGAGGTCACCTTTGCCATGGGCATGAAATACGCCGAGGGCTTCACCCGGCTCTGGCCATCGATGATCACCGTGGTGGCCGCGGTGGGCGGGATCTACTTCCTGACCCTGGCCATGCGCGAGTTGCCGGTGAGCATCGCTTACCCGATCTGGACCGCCATCGGCTCACTGGGCACGGTGTTTCTCGGGTTTGCGTTGCTCGGTGAAAGCCTGACGGCGGTCAAACTGGTGTCGGTCGGATTGATCGTGGCGGGGGTGGTGGGGCTGAAGTAGCGCGGGATGTCATAGACTGGTCGCCGAGTTGTCATCTTCGATGCCGATGCTTGGCTGATGTCTTGCATCCCGCCTGGCGTCACTTCACCGATCACAAGGATGTTCGCCCATGTCGCAAGGTTCCGCCCCGCGTTACCCGTTGGTGCTGGTCCCGGGAATGCTCGGGTTTATCCGTCTGCTGATCTATCCGTATTGGTTCGGGATCATTTCTGCGCTGCGCCGGGGTGGGGCGACGGTGATTGCGGTGCAGGTCTCGCCGATCAACTCCTGCGAAGTGCGCGGCGAGCAACTGCTGGCGCGGATCGAGGAAATCCTGCGGGAAACCGGGGCCGAGAAGGTCAATCTGATCGGCCACAGCCAAGGGGCACTGACCGCCCGCTATGCCGCGGCCAAACGCCCGGACCGGGTCGCCTCGGTCACCTCGGTGGCAGGACCCAATCACGGCTCGGAGCTGGCGGATTACCTGCACAAACACTATCCGGGAGACAGCGCCAAGGGGCGTTTGCTCAGCGTGTTGCTGCGCTGGATCTGTGCGCTGATGAGCCTGCTGGAAACTGGTTATCGCGGACCGAAATTACCGGTTGATATCCATGCCTCCCATCATTCACTGACGACGGAAGGCGTGGCGCTGTTCAACCAGCGTTATCCACAGGGCTTGCCTGATACCTGGGGCGGGCATGGGCCGGAAGAGGTCAACGGCGTGCGGTATTACTCATGGTCCGGGACCTTGCAGCCGGGCAAGACCAATCGCGGGCGAAACCTGTTTGATGGGACTAACCGCAGTTGTCGGTTGTTTGCCAGAACCTTCGTTCGAGAAGCCGGGCATTGCGACGGAATGGTCGGGCGTTACAGCTCGCATCTGGGGACAGTGATTGGGGATGAGTATCCGATGGATCACTTCGACATCGTCAATCAGTCGTTGGGATTGGTGGGCAGGAGCGCGGAGCCGGTGCGGTTGTTTGTCGAGCATGCGGCGCGGTTGAAAGCCGCTGGGGTTTAGACCGCGTTATCGTTCATCGCGAGCAGGCTCGCTCCCACAGAGGAATGCATTCCAAAATGTGGGAGCGAGCCTGCTCGCGATGGCGTCAGATCAGGCAACCCTGATCTTACGACCCAAAACGGTGGTCCAGCGCTCAGAAAGAATCACCCCACCCAACGTTAATATCCCGCCCACCAAGTGATACATCGCCAACTGCTCATGCAGCACCACCGCCGCAATCAGCGCAGTAATCAACGGCAGCAAATTGAAAAACAGCGTAGTCCGGCTCGGCCCCAGGCGGATCACGGCCTGCATCCATGCCAATGGCGCAACCATCGAAGCCAGCAGGCAGGCGTAAAGCACCAGCGGAATGTTCTGCAGCGTCAGACCGATCTTCGGTGAAGCGAGGAACAGCGGAAACAGTACCGCCACGGCCACCCATACCTGCATGTACAGCAACACCAGCGGCGGTAAACGCAGCTGCCATTTTTTCAGCAGCGTGCTGTAGATCGCGTAGGCCAGGGTGGCGATCAGCATCATCGCGTCACCCAGGTTCACCCCGTGTTCGAGCAGCGCACCAAGGCTGCCGGACGAGACGACCACCAATACCCCCGCGAACGACAGCACCGCACCGGCCAGTGCGCCGATGGTCAGGCGCTGGCCGAGGCTAATGATCGCCATGGCCAGCGACATCAGTGGCATCAGCGACAGGATGATGCCCATGTTGGTGGCCGAGGTCAGGCTCGCCGCGAAGTACGCCAGGCTTTGGTAAACCGCCATGCCGAGCACGCCGAGGACAAAGATCTTGCCCAGGTTCGGGCGGATCGCCGGCCAATGGACGATCACCGGTTTGAGCATGAAGGGGGTGAACAGCAGTCCGGCAAGCAGCCAGCGGTAAAAGCCGATCTCGGCGGGGAAGATCGCCCCGGCCGACATCTTGGTGATCACGGTGTTGCCGGCCCAAATGAAAATGGCCAGCAGGGGATAAGCGTATTGCATCAGAGAAAACCAGAGCGTTAATGAGGGGTGATTATCGCCTGTCTGGATACAAGCCTATACTTCGAACCAGACAACCTGCCCCTGATGACGGACAGCATGAACAGTAAACACATCGATCTGCTCGACTTCAGCGAACTGCCGGCCCCGGTGTACTTCCGTTATGCCGACTTTGATGCGCATCGTTATGCCTCGGCGCACCGTCATCCATGGGGCACGCTGGAGTATTCGGCCCACGGCGTATTGCACATGGAAATCGGTGGCAGCCGCTTCATGTCACCGCCGCAATACGCGGTATGGGTGCCGCCGCAGACCGAACACAGCTTCTATAGCCATCAGCCGATCAACTATCGCGCGGTCTGCCTGGCTCCGCCGATGTGCCAGGACCTGCCGCAACAGGCCTGCACCCTGGCCATCAGCGACATCCTTAAAGCGATCCTCAAAGACTTCGCCGGCCGCGATGTGAAGATTCCCGAGCACGAAGCCGACCAACGTCTGGCCCAGGTGTTGGTGGACCAACTGCAGCAGGCGCCGGTGCAGGAGTGTTATTTGCCCTACGCCAGCAGCCCTGGCTTGTTCGGGATACTCGAAGCCTTGCAGGCCGAGCCCGGTGATAACCGACCTTTGGCGGAGTGGGCCGCGCAGATCCATGTCAGCGAACGCACCCTGGCGCGGCGGTTCGTGCGTGAGTTGGGCATGAGTTTTGGCGAGTGGCGGCAGCGGTTGCGGTTTCTGGCAGCGATCGAAGCGCTGGACAGCCACCGCAGCATCCAGGAAATCGCCTTTGACATGGGCTACAGCACGGGCTCTGCGTTTATCGCGATGTTTCAACGCCAGGCAGGGTGCACGCCGGAACAGTATCGGCGACACCGGGGAGCCTGATGTTCCTGAGTAGTAGTGTTTCTTAAATAATACTGAATGAGCGTTAATTGAATGTTGCGGTGTCATGTGTTGTAGCGTTGTTTAGTTGACATCTGTTTTATTGCGAAGCCTCTTACAGGTTTTGTCGGAAATACACTCAATAAAATTTCTATGCTTCGCTGTATGCTCCAGTACGCATTTATTAACTTGCTTTGGAGTCATCAATCATGGGGTATTCAGTTTTAGTTAGCCTCCCGTCTGTATCAACTACGCAAGAAAAAAGTATACATCATGAATTTATCAAAGAGGCTTTACCCACCTGGGTGACTGATGCCTCGTTAGAAAGAGTACGTGCGCTGAAGCTTGGGATGTCCGGTATCCCTCAATGGAGTAAAGAAGCGTCTTCGGCATTGCACTCACGTCTGAAAAAAACGATGGTGGCAAGTTGGGAAGCCCAAAATCATGTCGACCGAATGCTAGGTGAATTGCAAGATGTTTACGCATTTGCCGAACCTTTACTGCATCAGGCATTGAAACAACAATACGGAGTCGACATCGATGTTAGAAACACCTATTTAAAGTTGTTCTCTCCGGCAAAGTTGTCCCCGTGGGCGCATAACATTACGGGCGGTGTCAGTTCTCGAACCGTCTCCATGCTTGATGCGGCATTGCACAACTTTGCACTCAATGAAGTTCTGCTCTCTGACTCGCAGTTTATTTCCAGACCTGACGAGCTGGGTCGCTTTGAAATACTGGACATCCGAAACAAGGTGTCTATCGAACAGTTCAAGGCAGTATGTCGGGAACTGGATATTGGCGCTCAATACAAAGAACACCTCGAAAGTTATTTGCGTCCCAGCGATGGCCTGGCAAAAGGCGTGGTGCAGCACAGAATTATCAAAAGTCAGAAAGCCGCGCTGAATGCCTCCATGGATTGGGCCTTGATGCGAAAAGATATCTCGGCCAACGGCTATCGGGTGATGAAGGGCATACTCGAGGGGGGGGGGTAAAGGCCTGACACTGGAAGGCATCCCGGTTCGTTACTATCACCTGACGATGCTGGACACTCGGCTGCACGGCATTGTGCTGATCGCCGGTGATCTGGACGCTGCCGGTGCAGGGAGGCGACTCATTGCCTATGTGCCGAACGACCCCGATCATCCGTTGAAAGAGTATGCGTCGCTGGGCGAGTTCGCGCTCGAACTCACCCGCCAGTTGCGCGACGCGGGCCAGGCGCCCACTCGTGAAGGCTTCCCCAACAGGCGCAGTTATCAGCAGTTCTTCAGCCGCTTTGTCGCCCATCAGCAACGCGGGCATTTCTTTGCCGAACTTAACAGCAAACTTGTCGTGATCACCCGGCATGAAAAGGAATGGGGCGTGGACCTGCCTGTCTGGCGAGAAACTGCCGTGGATAACCCACGCCTTCGTTTTGGGACCCTGAAGTTCGAAGAGGATAGCGAAACCCGTTTCAATGGCGACCTGTGGGTTTATCTCTACCAGGTCCAACAAAACAAAATCCTCAACGACGCACGGGAGATGGTGATTTCCACCGCCGATGCCGACCGCATGGAGCGTTGGGCCTGGTTCGACAACTTGGAGAAGATGCTGTCCGACGTTCTCAATGCCGCATTATTGGTCGTGACGCCGTTCGTGCCTTTTCTGGGCGAGGCGATGATGGCTTACATGGTTTATCAATTAGTCAGTGAAGTGGTCGAAGGTGTCGTTGACCTGGCCGAAGGTGTTTATCTAGAGGGGGCCGAGCACCTGATCGGCTTCGCTGAAAGTTTGATCCAGTTGGGCACGTTCGGCGCGGGCATGAAGCTCGGATCGGAGGTGGTGCTACCCAAGCTTTCTTCGTTCATCGAAGGGAGCAAGCCGGTCACCCTGGCCAACGGCGACAAGCGTCTATGGGGACAGAACCTCGAGGCCTACCAGCGCGATCTTATGCTGTCCGCCGATTCAAAACCCGACGATCAATGGCTGCATCGGCATGAAGGCAAGCCGATCCTCAATCTCGATACGCGCTACTTCGAACTCAATAAAGACCCGCAGACTGGCAAGCACCGAGTGCAACATCCAGCCCGGCCGGACGCGTATCAACCGGTGGTCGAGAGTAATGGAGAAGGCGCCTTCGTGATTGAAGGAGAGCAGCCGCATTTGTGGGATGACGATACGTTGATGGCGCGACTCGGCCAGTCAATGAAAGGGTTGGCGGACGCATACGGCGACATTCGAACGGTCAGTCGCAGCGACGTCAACGCGATCCGCCGGATGTATGTCGACAAGGAGCGCGCTTTGCCCTTGCTGAGCGATACCGTGACGCGCTTCCGGATCGACCACGATATTCAGACATTTATTGAGCAGATTGGCAGTGATCATCCGCAAGACTATTTAAAAGCCGACCCCGCCTTTCAGTTCCGGTTGCTCGATGGCGTATGGCCCGGTAGGGCAATTGAGCTGGTGGGCGCTGACGGTCAGGTCCTTGAGGTGATTGGCCGTGCCGACGCGTCACCTGTTCGGATACGAAAGGATCGCTTGATCGACGGTGATTTGCTTAAAACGCTGTTAGCCCACCTTGATCAAGCTGAAACAAAAACACTGATGAACAACGAGTTCGGCGCACCGGTATTGGCCGCCGAGGTGAACGCGCGACAGCTGCGGCTTGAACTGGCGAAACTTGCCAAAAACAGGCGTACAGGGCTGTTCGAGGCGCGCTACCGTCAGCTTGAAAATGCCCGAAGTGCGAAGAGTGCCTTGGTGCGAAATATCCAGGACCGAGTGCCGGATTTGCCGGGCACCGTTGCGCAAGAGTTGCTGGCGATTGCCTCCCCCGAGGAGTTGCAGGATATCGCACGAGCGAAACTGTCCGACAGATTGGAAAACCTCGCGCGCTGGGCTCTTAGGGACGTACGAAGTGCCCGGGCTTATGAAGGGCTGCATCTGAAGTCAGTCGACAATCCTGATACCCGCAGGCTGGCCTTGCACTCGCTGGAAAACCTGCCCGGCTGGAATCCTGACGTGCGAATCGACGTTCACCGGTTCGAGTTGGGAGGTGCGTTGCTGGACAGCATTGGCAAGGAAGATGCCGCCATTCGACGCACCATCGTCGAACGGGAAGACCTGACCTTCCAGGCCTATGACGATGAGGGCAACGCCTTGAATGCCGGGTCGGACTTTTATTCATCGATCCTGCAGGCACTACCGGACGCCGAGCGTAATGCCCTGAACATTCACATAGGGCAAGGACGGCAACTGAAAGAGGCGATTCGTAACCGGGCATTGAAGCCTTATCGGCTCCTGAAAGTCCTTACAGACCTTCCGGTGCTTGACCCGCTCACTTTCGATCCGCAGGTCATGCGCCTGCGTGGTGGCGCGCCGACCGGCGAAGGTGAGGCGGTCGTGTTGCAGGCGATTGGGGATCTTTATCCGGAACATGTTGCAGGTGCGTTTGGTTCTTCCGTCTCGTCCTACGCAAAGTATGACTACCTGCGTGGCTTGAAGCTGATAAAGGACAATTTCGAAGAGCACTTTTCTTCTCTTCGGCAGGCGTTGTATAACGCCAACACCGCCGAAGATGCGCAAGCCAATGCAAACGTCGTACAGAGCATCGAAGCGTTGCCGGACCTGAAGAGGCTGATGCTGGACGAGCAATTCAAGTCATTGATTGAGCAGATGTTCACCGGGGATGGCCTGATCCCGCTGCCCGAATCCGAGCGCAACCTGGCCATCAATGCCCGAAATCTGGAGCGCACCGGCCGGACGGATGAGTATCAGGCGCTGTTACGTTCAGTCCGGGAAAACGCTGTAACGCCAAGCCCTGAATTGGCCGATTTGCGCAGCTATGGCGAGTGGCTGTTCAGTGATGTCGTGACGTCCGACGAACCGATTGAGGTTTCGCCGCCAATCATGGAGAACCTGAAAATGGCACAGCGTGCAATCTGCCGCACCAAGGAGCTTATCCCCCTGTCCGGCAATCAATTGCCGAGCATGTGGGAGAAGGGCGGTTCGGCGATTGCGAAGATCAAGGGGCTTAGGGAGCTGAACCTGGAGGAAGGTGGTTTCACCGCAAAACTGACCATCGCTGAAGCGGCTCGTAAAGCCATTGAAATCAAGGGCGGCAATTGCTCGGAAAACTCGAAAGTGACGTTTTCGATCCTCGCCAGCCAGCCCCGGACATCGAGCATTCACATCGTCAAAGCCTCTGACTTCGATCATCAATATGTGGTCATTGGCGACTTGGACAATCCCGGGACTCTGGTCGTCGCCGACTCCTGGCCGGAGTTCCCCGCGGCGCATCTGGCGAGCAAGGGCTACTTCGAGTTCGAAATGCCGCCGGTGGAGACACTGGCGCCCGGTCCGGCCGTCAGCGAATACAACTTTATCAATGAGGCGCCACCAGGCCCGGCGACGTTGCCTGTTGTTTCCGAAACGAACACGTTCAGGCAGATAAAAATGAACAAGCTGTACACATCCGGGGCGTACGCCCAATGGACATCATTAAAAGAGTTAGGCCAAACCTACCGTGTGGAGGACGGCACTCCGGTTTCATTCGAGCGATTGCCTGCCTCGGTCATTGAAAATCGGGTTGAGGCTTATCGCAACTACTTGAAAGCGTTCGACGACATCCTGCGTGCGCAGGAGGATGCTGAATAATCGCTGGCGGATGAAGCGGTAACAGGTCTTGTCTACACTACCCTTGAGGTCGCGCCGCTCGGCGCGACAACAAGGAGAAAACTTCATGAAGATGTTGCGTGTCCCTTTGTTGATGATCGGTCTGCTGTTCTGCGCCCAGGGCTTTGCCGCCACCGAGCAACAGAACAAGATGACCACCTGCAATGCTGACGCCACCGCGAAAAGCCTCAAGGGAGACGAACGCAAAGCGTTCATGAGCAATTGCCTCAAAGCGGCCCCGGCCGCCAATGACGCAAAAACCCTTACCCCTCAGCAAGAGAAGATGAAAACCTGCAACGCCGATGCCGCCACTCAGGCGTTGAAAGGCGATGCGCGTAAAGCCTTCATGAGCGAATGCCTGAAGAAAAAATAAACATTGGGCGGCAAGATGTGGGGGCTGAGAGGGTCTCATCGCGAGCAGGCTCACTCCCACATTTGTCCTGCGGACACAGATCCATTGTGGGAGCGAGCCTGCTCGCGATGGGGCCGGCAAGGGCACTGAAAAAAGCCGCCACCGCCCCCACTAAGGTCGACCTACACAATCCCTAGTGCTGGCATCGGAACGCTGGCAGACTGCCAATCCTTTTACGCCGTTCGTTTTGAGGCTGTATGCCAACGTTTTCTCAACGCCAAGTCTTGCAACTCATCAGTTGGGTCATCATTTTCGGCGGTTTGTTGCTGGTGATCCCGCTGCGATTACTGCCGAGTTTGCTGGCCGGCCTGCTGGTGTTCGAACTGGTCAACATGCTCACCCCACAATTGCAGCGCCTGATCGAAGGGCGGCGTGCGCGCTGGCTGGCGGTGGCGTTGTTGGGAACGCTAGTGGTCAGTGTGTTGACGCTGATCTTTGCCGGTGCTTTCAGCTTTCTGCTGCATGAAGCGGAAAACCCCGGCGCTTCTCTCGACAAATTCATGCACGTGGTTGATCGGGCGCGCGGGCAACTGCCGCCGTTCATCGACGCCTATCTGCCCGCCAGCGCCGCCGAATTCCGTGTGGCGATTGGCGAATGGGTGAGCAAGCACCTCAGCGACTTGCAACTGGTGGGCAAGGACGCGGCGCACATGTTTGTGACGCTGCTGATCGGCATGGTGCTGGGGGCGATCATTGCCTTGCAGCGCGTGCCGGACGTGACCAAGCGCAAGCCATTGGCCGCCGCGCTGTTCGAACGCTTGCACCTGCTGGTCCAGGCGTTTCGCAACATCGTGTTCGCCCAGATCAAGATTTCCCTGCTCAACACGTTCTTCACCGGGATTTTCCTGGCGGTGGTCCTGCCGACGTTCGGGATCAAGCTGCCGCTGACCAAAACCCTGATCGTACTGACCTTCCTGCTCGGCCTGCTGCCGGTGATCGGCAACCTGATGTCGAACACCCTGATCACCATCGTCGGTTTGTCGCTGTCGATCTGGGTGGCCGTGGCGGCGCTGGGTTACCTGATTTTTATCCACAAGCTCGAATACTTTCTCAACGCGCGCATCGTTGGCGGGCAGATCAGTGCCAAGTCGTGGGAGTTGCTGCTGGCGATGCTGGTGTTCGAGGCCGCGTTCGGCCTGCCGGGGGTGGTGGCGGGGCCGATTTATTACGCGTACCTGAAGAGTGAGTTGAAGCAGGTAGGGATGGTTTGATCCGCTGCTGATCTACTGTGGCGAGGGGATTTATCCCCGTTGGGTCGCGAAGCGGCCCCCCTTATCCAAAAAAGAAGGGGCCGCTTCGCAGCCCAACGGGGATAAATCCCCTCGCCACAGATAAATCCCCTCGCCACAGATAAATCCTCTTACCACAGATAAATCCTCTTACCACAGATAAATCCTCTCACCACAGGGTGTCAGGTCAGTCCATGTTGCCGTAGCGCTTCATCGCTTCAATCGCCAAGCCGCTGCCGATGCTGCCGAAGATGTTCCCTTCCACATGCCGCGCGTTCGGCAACATCGCCGAGACGCTGTTGCGCAGTGCCGGAATCCCGCTCGAACCGCCGGTGAAGAACACCGTATCGACCTGATCGACTCGCACATTGGCGTCGTTCAACAGCTGGGTCACGCTGTTACGCACGCGCTCCAGCAAGTTGTCGATAGCCGATTCGAACAGTGCCCGGCTCAGCTCCACACTCAACCCCGGTTCGATGCGGTCCAGCGGCACATGGCGGCTGTCGGCGTGGGTCAGCTGGATCTTGGTTTCTTCCACTTCCATGGCCAGCCAATGGCCGGCGCGCTGGTCGATCAGCTTGAACAGGCGATCGATGCCGCCGGTGTCTTCGATGTCGTAACGCATGCTGCCCAGCGCCAGGGTCGACTTTTGCGAGTACACCGAGTTGATGGTGTGCCAGGTCGCCAGGTTCATGTGGTGGCTGGTCGGCATGTAGGCGCCGCTCTTCATCCGGCTGCCATAGCCGAACAGCGGCATCAGGCCTTGCAGGCTCAGCTGCTTGTCGAAATCGGTCCCGCCGATGTGCACGCCGCCGGTGGCGAGGATGTCATCGTGGCGATTGTCGTGGGTACGGCGTTCAGGGGACAGGCGCACCAGCGAGAAGTCCGAGGTACCACCGCCGATGTCGACGATCAGCACCAGCTCTTCTTTTTCGATGGTCGACTCATAGTCGAAGGCCGCCGCAATCGGTTCGTACTGGAACGAAACGTCCTTGAAACCGATGGCGCGGGCCACGTCCACCAGCGTGTTTTCGGCTTCCTGGTCGGCCATTTCATCGTCATCGACGAAGAACACCGGACGACCGAGCACCACTTCATCGAACTCGCGACCGGCGGCGGTTTCGGCGCGCTTCTTCAGTTGGCCGATAAACAGCCCGAGCAAATCCTTGAACGGCATTGCCGTGCCGAGGACGCTGGTGTCGTGCTTGATCAGCTTGGAGCCCAGCAGGCTCTTGAGCGAGCGCATCAGCCGGCCTTCATAACCTTCCAGGTACTCGTGCAGCGCGAGGCGGCCGTACACCGGGCGGCGTTCTTCCATGTTGAAGAAGACCACCGAAGGCAGGGTGATCTTGTCGTCCTCCAGCGCGATCAGCGTTTCCATGCCGGGGCGCAGCCAGCCGACGGTGGAGTTGGACGTGCCGAAGTCGATACCACAGGCACGGGCTGGAGATGCGTTTTTCATGTCTATCGAGTTCCGGTTAAAAAACGGCCGCGCAGTGTATGTCAGTGCGGCGCAGATTCGAAGGCCGACTATCCGCTAAATCTCCGCGATTAGCGCCTTGATAAGACGGCCAGATGCCCCAAACTTGTCTGCATTGGCCCTGGCAGCCCTCGGACGGTCGCAAGAACCGCCCACTGCTGCCGAAAAACTTCTGATGCGCTGCCACCTTGAGATCGATCAACCTGGCGGCTGCCAAAGAGCGCATGCTGCCGGTAGTGGCGCGATATCGATAACGGATGGTGATCCTTAGATGGACTTCAAAGACTATTACAAGATTCTCGGTGTGGAACCGACCGCGGACGATAAGACGATCAAGGCCGCCTATCGTAAGCTGGCGCGTAAATATCACCCGGATGTCAGCAAGGAAAAGGACGCCGAGTCCAAATTCAAAGACGCCTCGGAAGCCTATGAGGCGCTGAAAAGCGCCGACAAGCGCGCCGAATACGACGACTTGCGCAAATACGGCCAGCACGGTCAACCGTTCCAGGGCCCGCCGGGTTGGCAGGGGCGTGGCGCAGGTGGTTTCGGTGGTGGTCAGGACACGGGCGATTTTTCGGACTTCTTCAGTTCGATCTTCGGCAACCGTGGCCCTGGTTTTGGGGGTGGACAGTCAGGCCGCAGCGCCGGGCGTCGAGGGCAAGACGTGGAAATGGAACTCGGGATTTTCCTGGAAGAAACCCTTTCGAGCGAATCGAAGAAGGTTACTTTCCAGGTGCCGCAGTACAACGCTGCCGGCCAGCATGTCAGCAACACCAGCAAAAGCCTGAACGTGAAGATCCCGGCCGGCGTGGCCGACGGCGAGCGCATCCGCCTCAAAGGCCAGGGTGCTCCGGGCACGGGTGGCGGGGCCAATGGCGACTTGTTCCTGATCATTCGCTTTGCGCCGCACCCCAAGTTCGACGTCGAAGGCGAGAACCTGATCATTACCTTGCCGCTGGCGCCGTGGGAGTTGGCATTAGGTACTGAGGTGGCAGTGCCTACCCTGACAGGCAAGATCAACCTCAAGATCCCGGCCGGCAGCCAGAACGGCCAGCGCATGCGCGCCAAGGGCCACGGTTTGCTGAACAAGGCCGGTCATCGCGGTTATCTGTTTGTACAGCTCAAGGCCGTCATGCCTAAAACCTCGGACGACGAGGTCAAGGCGCTGTGGCAGGAACTGGCGAAAAAAGCGGCTTTCAACCCGAGAGAAAACTTCTGATCCAAGAGACGGAGTAGCCCATCATGAGCAACCCCCTGATCGTTCAACTGGACCTGGCAGAGTTCTGCGAGGCGACCGACCTGCCGGACGTCTACGTGATCGAAATCGTCGAGCACGGCATCCTCGAACCTCAGGGCAAGCAGCCCAAGGATTGGCGTTTCAACGATTACGAGTTGGTGCTGGCCAAGCGTGCCGCCAAGCTGCGGCGCGACCTTGAGCTGGAATGGGAAGGCGTCGCCCTGGCGCTGGACCTGCTGGAAGAGGTCCAGCAACTGCGGGCCGAGAACCGCATGCTCAAACAGCGGTTGGCCCGGTTAGTGATCGAGTAGTTCAACATAAAAGATCTGGCCTTCTCGAGATTGATACTCTGTTAGTTGATGTATCGGAAAGGCGTGGCGCATATCCATCTCTTTAATATTCGAATGATTATTCAAGCATTGCCCGGAGCGTTCAGCAGGTTTTTAGTCTTTTGTTTTATTGGGCGGGATTTAAGCTGAGGGCTTATCAAGTTGTTTTGGATTGTCAGTTTATGGATGAGTTACAGGATGTAAGCGATGTTTCAAGTTCGCCAGTTTTACCGGCGAACAACAACGGTGTTCATTATGAACGTATCGTTCAGGCACTTCCTCCCGCTATAACAGCGACCCCGCCGGTCAGGATGTCGTTGCTCGCCAGCACCTCGGTCCCGACACCGGGCTGGTACCTCAAGGCTTCCGCAATCGATCGGCAATACCTCAAGGAACTGATCGACAAACGCTGGTTGTTGCAGCGGTTGGTGGATGCACCGTTGCAAGACCTGCAACAGGACATCAGGGCGTTTGCCAAACCCTTGCTGTCGTTGTCGATGAGTTCGAACTTCAACAGCCATGAGGACGTCAGCCAACTGACCGTTAAGCTGTATGTGCCGGACCGGATCATCTTCGGTATCGATCGCGGCGCCAGCCATCTGCGCGAGTCCAGCCTCCTGGACGCGGCGCTGCATAATTTCGAGGAGCCGGAAACCGCCGCCGATTATTTCCGGACCGGCTCCGGGGTCTATCGCAGCAACTTCAGGGGAGAACCGTCGCTGATACCGTCGATGACGGTGAGTAAAATCGCCGCGCTGTGTCGTCGGCTAGACCTCGGCGGGCAGTATCAAGCGCATCTGCAAGCCCGGCTGCTGCCGGCCGATGCGCAGAAAAGGCAAACCCTGGAACGGCACGGCGCCGCCAGTGAAAAGGCGGCGTTCGAACTGGCCTCGCTGATCGCCCTGCTGAAAGACGACATCAGTTCCAATGCCTACGGGGTGCTGCGCCAGGTCCGCGAGCATACAAGCGATATCCGTTTTCACCATCGGCCGCTGCACCCGCATCGGTTGTCGCTGATGGGGTTCAAGTTGCACGGTGTGGTGTTGTTCAGCGCCGAGGGCGATGCGGGCCTGATCCAGGCGGCGGTGGAGGCCCTGGCCCCTGACGTGCGGGCTTCCTGGCTCGACTGGTCGAGCGTGTTGTCGACGATGTCACCGGGTCGCGACCTGGACAAGTTCAAACTGCTGCAGGCGTTTTTCGCCAATGGCCCGGCCGGGGTCAGCGAAGAGATGCTGCGCCAGCGTGACATCTACCGGCAAAGCCGCTTGAGCGGCCCGGTGATTGCCTATGTGCCGGACGACCCGCAGCACCCGCTGAAAGAGTACGCCTCGCTGGCGGACTTCATGAAAACGCTGATCCGCCAACTGCGCGAGCCGGACTATCAAGCGTTCTTCAGCCGCTTCGTGGCGCACAAGGACCAGGGCCGGTTCTTTGCCCGGGTCCGCGAGCGCCTGAGCCGGATCACCTGGCAGCAGCGCGAACCGCTGGACATGGGGCCCTGGTGGCGGGAAACCGCGGTGGAGAACCCGAATGCCGAACCCGTCACCAACCGACTGTCGGGTGAGCTGTGGCCGCAGCTGTATCGGCTCAAGCGCGACAAGGCACTCAGCGACGCACGCGCAATTGCCGTCCCGACCGGCGATGAGGACGCCGCCACGCGCTGGAAGCGCCTGAGCAGCTACCTGGACATCGGCTGGAACGTCTTCAATTTTGCCGCGATGTTGGTGCCGGGGCTGGGCGAAGCCATGCTGGCGCTGATGGTGGCGCAGATGGCCGCCGAGTTGCTGGAAGGCATCGAAGACTGGAGCAAGGGCGACCGCGACGAGGCGTCGGCGCACATCAACGGGGTCATCATCAACTTTGCGCAACTGGCCCTGATGAGCGCCGGGCACGTGATCCCGCAGGCGGCCCGGCTCCCGGTCAAACCCAGTGCGCTGATCGACAACCTCAAACCGGTGGAACTGCCCACGGGCAAGACCCGCCTGTGGAAACCGGACCTGACGCCGTACGAGCATCCGGTGACGCTGCCGACCGAGGCCAAACCCGATGACCTGGGGCTGTATCGACACAACGATCAGCAATGGCTGCGCCTGGAACAAAAGCATTACCAGGTGCGCCAGGACCCGGCGACGGGCGAGCATCGCCTGCAACATCCGACCCGGCCCAACGCTTATCAACCGGCGGTGGAGCATAACGGCGCCGGCGCCTGGAAAGCTGAAACCGAGCAACCGCTGGCTTGGGACACGACTCGCCTGATGCGTCGACTGGACGACTCTTTGGAGGATTACTCGGCCGCCACCCTGGCCAAAATCCAGAAGGTGAGTGGCGTTGAAGAGGGCGTGTTGCGCCGGCTGCATGCCGAGCATGAAACGCCGCCGGCGCTGCTGCGCGATACCCTCAAACGCTTCAAAACCTACGCCGACGCGGAACGCTATCCCGAGCAAATCCTGTCGAATCAGGTGCCGGAGGAGATGTCCGGTTTTCTGCCGGCGACTCTGGTCGAGCTGCCACGCTGGCCGGAGTCCCGAGCCCTGGAAGTGTTCGAAGGCGATGATCGCACCGGGGTGTCCGTCAAACATGGCAACGCCATGGCCACTGGACCACAAAGCATCAAGATCAGCCGCTCGGAGTTGGTGGCCGGGAAACTGCCTGAGCGAGTGATTGACTCCCTGAACCCGACCGAGCTGCGGGAAATGCTTGGCCAGCAGGTCGCCAATGACACGCCCTCACGGATCGACGCGCTGCGCAGCCGATTGGCCATGCAGGCGCGCAAACAACACAAGCGCCTGTTCGACGCGCTATACAAGAGCCGCGATGTGTCCGACAGCGCGCAGGTGCGTTTGCTGGTGGACGATTACCCGCAACTGCCCGGCAGCGTTGCGCAAGAATTACTCGACAACGCCGAGCCCGCCGACCTGAAACACCTGGCCGAGAAACAGCGCCTGTCGCTGCGTTTGCGCCAGCAGGCACGCCGGGCCCAGGAGCGCGTGCGCTTGAACCGGGCGTATGAAGGGCTTTACCTGGATGAACTGGAAAGTACCGATACTCGCCGGCTCGAACTGGCCACGTTGGCCAGCCTGCCCGGATGGTCGACGCAAGTCCGGATCGAAATTCGTCATTTGGGATTTTCCGGGGATCTGCTCGCAAGCGTAGGGGCGGCGGATGCGCCGATCCGTAAAGTGCTGGTGCGGGACGAAGACGGCCTTTACCAGGCGCGTGACGCGAGTGATCACCACCTGCACGGCACCGACGACCTCTATGCCTCGGTGTTGCATGCCCTGCCGGATACCGAGCGCAACGCGCTGGGTTATGACATTCACGAAAGTGCACGGCTCAAGGATGCGGTGCGGCGTTCACCACTCAGCCACGAGCAATTCGAACCGATCCTGCTTGAGCAGCCGATTCGTAAACCGTTGTACGACTCGCAAACCATGCGCTTGCCAGGCGGCATGTTGGGGTATTTGCGTGAGCTCGCTGGCGGGCGTGGGGAGCAAAGTTCGCAGGCGCGGATCAGAAAGCTCTACCCCGCTTTCACGGAGGAAGAAACCACTGCGTTGCTGGAGCGTTTCAACCAACAAGGGATTCCGGTCGACATGCAGCTCGAAGAGCTTGAACTTGAGTTCGAACGGTTGAATTCAACGCTGAAGCGATGGGTGAATTCGCCGACCCGGGATTTTCGTTTGAGTCCCAGTGGCGTCGGGGAGTGGAATGCCAGGAATCAATTCGCCCGAAAAATCAGGCAGTGCTGGCAGCGTACGGGGCCAAAACAGTTTGACTCGTTCGGCAATGTGGTTGGGCAGAAGCTCGACCTGAGCAGCTTTCCGCTGAACCTGCATTTCAAAAAAATGCCGGCGCTGGAGGGCAATTTCGACCATGTCACGTACCTGAAACTATATAACACCGGTATTACCGATGCGGAACAGTCCTTTCTAAAGCCGTTTCGCAAGGTGCGAGCCCTGGACCTTGGTCGCAATAAACTGACCACTTTGCCGCGACACATCGCCGACATGCCGCACCTCAATTTCCTCGAACTCACGGGAAACCGGATTGTACTGAAGCCCGCCGATGTCGAAATGCTCGGCCGTTGCACGAAGCTGCAAACACTGGCGCTGGCCGGCAATCCGTTGAGTCTGCTGCCGAACATCAGTCGCATGCCCGACCTGCACACACTGCTTCTGTACGACACCGGAGCGACCACCTGGCCACCGGGGCTGTTCGACCTTCCGCGCCCCCGGCATATCTATCTGGACCTGCAGCGCAACCTGCTCACACACATACCCGAAGTCACGTCAGGTTCGGTCGACGCGGAGTTGCTGGCACGTACGTTGCTCAGCCGCCAACCGCCCTTTATGTCCCCCGAAAACCTGGAGCTGCTCAGGGAATACATCAGGTCAACAGGACTGGACCCTGACCGCCCGTATCCACCCCGGGGCGTGCGTGACACCCTGGACTGGCAACAAGGTATTACCTTTGACGAGTGGGTAGAGAAACAAAAGCTCTGGGATGCGCTTGAAGACGAGTTCAACTCGACCGGTTTCTTCGACGAGATCAGGCGCCTGACCCAATCGGCGGACTTCACCGCCGGTGGCGCCTATCGAACTGATCTGACGGCCAAGATGTGGCGGATGATCGAGACCATGGCCAGGGACGCTGAACTGCGCACGAAGTTTTTCACCGAAGCTTCTATGCGCACCCAATGCGTGGATGGCGCGACCCAGCTATTCAATGTTCTGGGGGTTGATGTGCTGGTCCAGGAAGCCCTTGAACTGGGCAACCCCAGTTTGACTGAAGCGCAGTTGATCGAGTTGGCCAGGGGTAAGAGCCGCCTGGATGAAATCGAGCGAATCGCCCGTCGCCATATCATCGACCGCGAGGCCGCGGGTGAACGTTTTCGACGTGTCGACGGCCAAGGCAATGTCAGCGGAACCATTGACGAGGTCGAGGTTCACCTCGCGTTCATGACGGACCTGGCAGAACGGTCTTGGGGCTGGAGGAGGGTGATCTGCTGCGTGATTCGATTGCCGAGCAGCCATTTTGGCGGACCTATGTGCAGCGTTCGAATCGCGCACGTTTCAGGGCGTTTGATCGCAAGACGGTAGCGACGACCGAGTTCAAGGTTGCTCTTGACGAACGAGCCTCCCGCACGGACCTGACACTGGAAGAGCGAGAGAAGCTGAAGGAAGAAATAAGGATACTGGCCGCCGAACTCGGTAAACCTGAAAGTGCCTTTGCGCCGGGGCAAGTCGTGACCGATGAAGCGTTTGCCGCCGAGCTTGACCTGATCAAGAAGGAGCGTGAAACCCTTCTCAAACAACTGACTCAGCAAGCCATGGACCGGGCAAAACTGCAACGGGTTGAACCTCCGCTCTTTACGGTGGACACCAAGAGCTGACCAGCTGCTGGCTGAAACCCCCGCTTCAAGAAACGGGTGATACAACAGAAAAACCCTGAATGCGTGTTGGCGCACTCAGGGTTTTTTCTTGTGCCTTGAACCTTCAGAACAGGAAATAGCGCTGCGCCATGGGCAACACGTCAGCCGGTTCACACCACAGCAGAACCCCGTCGGCCTTGACCTGATAAGTCTGCGGATCGACGTCGATGTTCGGCAGGTAATCGTTGTGGATCAGGTCGGTTTTCTGCACCTCGCGACAGCCTTTGACCACGGCGATTCTTTTCTTCAATCCCAGCGCTTCGGGCAATCCGGCGTCTTGTGCCGCCTGGCTGATGAAGGTCAGGCTGGTGGCATGCAATGAGCCGCCGTAGCTGGCGAACATCGGGCGGTAGTGCACCGGTTGCGGTGTGGGGATCGACGCGTTCGCATCGCCCATCAGGCTGGCGGCGATGGCGCCACCCTTGAGGATCAGCGTCGGTTTGACGCCGAAAAATGCCGGACGCCAGAGCACCAGATCGGCCCATTTGCCCACTTCCACCGAACCCACTTCATGGCTGATGCCATGGGTGATTGCCGGGTTGATCGTGTACTTGGCGATGTAGCGTTTGGCGCGGAAGTTGTCGTTGCCTTCGCCGTCACCGGGCAACGGGCCTCGCTGCTTTTTCATCTTGTCGGCGGTCTGCCAGGTGCGGGTGATCACCTCGCCAACGCGGCCCATGGCCTGGCTGTCGGAGCTGATCATCGAGAACGCACCGAGGTCGTGGAGGATGTCTTCGGCGGCGATGGTTTCGCGACGGATGCGGCTTTCGGCGAAGGCCACGTCTTCGGCAATGCTTGGGTCCAGGTGATGGCAGACCATCAGCATGTCGAGGTGTTCGTCGATGGTGTTGCGGGTGAACGGCCGGGTCGGGTTGGTGGAACTCGGCAGCACGTTGGCAAAGCCGCAGGCCTTGATGATGTCCGGCGCATGACCGCCGCCCGCACCCTCGGTGTGATAGGTGTGGATGGTGCGGCCCTTGAAAGCAGCGAGGGTGGTTTCGACGAAACCGGACTCGTTGAGGGTGTCGGTGTGGATGGCCACTTGTACATCGTACTGGTCGGCGACGTTCAGGCAGTTGTCGATGCTGGCCGGGGTGGTGCCCCAATCCTCGTGCAACTTGAGGCCGATGGCACCGGCCTTGACCTGTTCGATCAACGGCTCCGGCAGGCTGGCGTTGCCCTTGCCGGTGAAGCCAATGTTCATCGGGAACGCATCGGCGGCCTGGAGCATGCGCGCCAGGTGCCACGGGCCGGACGTGCAGGTGGTTGCATTGGTGCCCGTGGCCGGGCCGGTGCCGCCGCCGATCATGGTGGTGACGCCGCTCATTAAGGCTTCTTCGATCTGTTGCGGGCAGATGAAATGGATGTGCGTGTCGATGCCACCCGCGGTAAGGATCATGCCTTCACCGGCGATGACTTCGGTGCTGGCGCCGACTGCGATGGTCACGTTCGGCTGGATGTCCGGGTTGCCGGCCTTGCCGATGGCGGCGATGCGCCCGTCCTTGAGGCCGACATCGGCCTTGACGATGCCCCAGTGGTCGATGATCAGCGCGTTGGTGATCAGCGTATCCACGACCTCTGCAGCGAGCAATTGGCTTTGACCCTGGCCGTCGCGGATGACTTTGCCGCCGCCGAATTTCACTTCTTCACCGTAGGTGGTGAAGTCTTTCTCGACTTCGATCCACAGCTCGGTGTCGGCCAGACGGACCTTGTCACCGACGGTGGGGCCGAACATGTCGGCGTAGGCCTGACGGGAAATCTTCATTGCAGTTCCTTGCACAAATTTATTGTGGCGAGGGGATTTATCCCCGTTCGGCCGCGTAGCGGTCGTAAATCTGCCACATCGGTTTATCCGCAATAGCTCATTGGCTGGATGGCGGGTGCTTCGCACCCGAACGGGGATAAATCCCCTCGCCACAGGGTCGGTCAGTCGAGGTCACCCATGATCCGCCCGGCAAACCCGAACACCCGGCGATGCCCGGCCAGGTCTACCAACTCGACCTCGCGGCTCTGCCCCGGCTCGAAGCGCACGGCGGTGCCGGCGGGGATGTTCAGGCGCATGCCGCGGCTGGCGGCGCGGTCGAAGGTCAGGGCGTCGTTGGTTTCGAAGAAGTGGTAATGCGAGCCAACCTGGATCGGCCGGTCGCCGCTGTTGGCCACCTTCAGGCTGACGGTGCGGCGGCCCACGTTGAGTTCGATATCACCGGGCTGGATCTGGTATTCACCGGGAATCATCAATGGGCTCCTTGGAGAATCTTGTAGTAGAGGGCAGTCGGTTTGTACTGGCCGCTCGGGTCGCAGGCATAGTCGGGAATTTGACCGGCCTTGGTGTAACCCAGGGCTTTGTAGAAGTCTTCGGCGGGGGAGCCGGCCTCGGTGTCGAGGTAGAGCATGCCGCGCTTGTGCTGAAGGGCGGCTTGTTCCAAAGCACTCATCAACTGTTGGCCCAGACCGCGGCGACGCGCGTGTTCACGTACCAACATTTTTTGCACTTCAGCGCGGTTCAGGCCATTGGCTTTCTGGCACAGGGTCAGTTGCACGCTGGCCTGTACCTGTTCGTCCTTGACCACCACCCACAGCAGCACGTTGCCCTTGTTCAGGTTGTCCTGAACATCATCGAAATAGGCACGGGCCTGGGTGGCGTCCAGATCGGCCATGAACCCGACGCTGGCGCCATAGCCGACGGCGTCGAGCAGCAGATCAATCAAACCCTGACGATAGTGCGCAAAGCTTTCAACATTGACGCGGCGCAGTTGGGCGGCGTTCATGGCAAATTACTCCTTGTTGGCGGTCGGCGGCTCCGCGCCAGGATTGAGGGTCAGTTGCATAAAAGTCAGGTCCAGCCAGCGACCGAACTTGGTGCCCACCTGGGGCATTTGGCCGGTCGTCACGAAACCGGCTCGTTCATGCAGGCGAATAGAAGCGGTGTTACCGCTTTCGATGGCGGCGACCATCACATGTTTGTCGCAGCCTTTGGCGCGCTTGATCAACGCGGTCATCAATTGCGGGCCGAGACCATTGCCACGCTGATCGCTGCGCACGTAAACCGAATGCTCGACGGTGTGACGGAACCCGTCGAACGGCCGCCAGTCACCGAATGAAGCGTAGCCCAGCACCGTGTTGTCGCCGTCGACAATCACCAGAATCGGGTAGCCCTGGGATTGGCGGGCGCTGAACCAGGCCTGGCGGTTACCCAAATCCACGGCCTGTTCGTTCCAGATGGCCGTGGTGTTGAGCACGGCGTCGTTGTAGATGTCGCGGATCGCCGGCAAGTCGGCGTGCGCTGCATCGCGGATGTGATAAATCATGGCGCGGCCTCAGGCGATCGGTTGGTGGACGGTGACCAGTTTGGTGCCGTCGGGAAAGGTCGCCTCGACCTGGATCTCCGGGATCATTTCCGGGATGCCTTCCATCACTTGTTCGCGGCTGAGCAGGGTGGTGCCGAAGTGCATCAACTCGGCCACGGTCTGGCCGTCGCGGGCGCCTTCGAGCAGCGCTGCGGAAATGTAGGCCATGGCTTCCGGGTAGTTGAGTTTCACGCCGCGCGCCAAACGCCGCTCGGCCACGAGGCCGGCGGTGAAGATCAGCAGCTTGTCTTTTTCGCGTGGGGTCAGGTCCATCGTTTGGAATCCATATCGGCAGATAAAAAAGGTATTCGGATCTGTAAATACTTAACCCTTGTGGGAGCGAGCCTGCTCGCGATGAGGTCGTCACATCCAGTGAAGATATTGGCTTTGAGACCGCCATCGCGAGCAGGCTCGCTCCCACAGAAAAGCAATTCAGGTGCTCCATATTCTGGGGGGGACGGCTTCGCGGCCGAGCAATGCCGGCCGAAGCAGTTGCCACAAATCAATCAACCAACCCCGCGCCAACAACGCTTCACTGGCCAGGCAGCGGGCGACTAAAAGCCCGGGCAACTGGGTCAGATCTCCGCGCACGTCATGGGGCAGCGAGCGGCATTTCTCCAGTAAATCGCTATCGATGTCGCCGGTCACTAACAGGGTCGCAAACACCGGCTGCCCATCCAGGCCAATCGGCGAATCCAGCAAACCATCGCCTCCGACAATGCGCTGGCGTTCATGCCAGAGCAACTGACCGTCGCGGCGGATGTCCAGCTGCGCCTGAAAATGCCCGAGGTCGAAACGTTCGCCGCTGGCCGGGCGACCCAGCGCCACAACATCCCAGTAAAACAATCGCGCATCGCCTTCCAGATCAATCGAGGTGCTGAGCTCAGCCTGAGCGGCGCTGAAGATAATGGTTTCCTGTGGCAGCCACTCCAGTGTCGCACCGCTCGCCACTTTCAAATCCAGCTGCTGATAAGCGGGCCCCGCCGCGCGATACCACTTGGCCGCGCCGGGGCTGGTGATTTGCGCCCAGGCATCGCGGCTGACACTGGCCGAGATATCCAGCCGATCGCCGCCGGCAATCCCGCCCGGCGGGTGCACGATGATGTGCTGGCAAACCTCCGGCCCTTCGGCATACAGGTGCTTCTGCACCCGCAGCGGACCTTTGTGCCGGCGCTGAACCGGGCGCGTACTGTCGCCGAATCGGGCGTAGCCGAGTTCCAGCTCGGCGTGCCAGCTCGGGGTAAATACGGCAGCGGGAACAGGTAAATTCATGATGTCTAATTATCGTCGGGACGCTACAGACTAGATCGTAACCAGACCGCGCACACCCTCGGCCTCCATATTTTCCCCGCGACCCTGTTGCACGATCTCACCCCGAGACATCACCAGGTACTGATCGGCCAGTTCGGCGGCGAAATCGTAGAACTGCTCCACCAGCAAAATCGCCATATCACCACGGGCCGCAAGCTTCTTGATCACCGCGCCGATTTCCTTGATCACCGAGGGCTGGATGCCTTCGGTGGGTTCGTCGAGAATCAGCAGGCGTGGACGGCTGGCCAACGCTCGGCCGATCGCCAATTGCTGCTGTTGGCCACCGGACAAGTCACCGCCGCGGCGCTGCTTCATCTGCAGCAGCACCGGAAACAGCTCGTAGATGAACGCCGGGACTTCCTTGGCTTCAGCGCCGGGGAATCGCGACAGGCCCATCAACAGGTTTTCTTCCACGGTCAGTCGGCCGAAAATTTCCCGACCCTGCGGCACGTAAGCGATCCCGGCGTGAACCCGTTGGTGTGGCTTGAACGCGGTGATCGGTTTGCCTTCCCAGTTCACCGCGCCTTCTTTGGCCGGCAACAAACCCATCAGGCACTTGAGCAGGGTGGTCTTGCCCACACCGTTGCGCCCGAGCAGGCAGGTGACTTCACCGACCTTCACCTCAAACGTCAGGCCCCGCAGGATGTGACTACCGCCGTAATACTGGTGCAGCTTGTCGACTTGCAGCATGTTCAAATTCCTTCTGTTCCACACAGAACCCTGTGGGAGCGAGCTGTGGCGAGGGGATTTATCCCCGCTGGACTGCGAAGCAGGCCCAAGATTTTGGGGCGGCTACGCCACCCAACGGGGCGGTGCGACGTTTCGCTAAATCCCCTCGCCACAGTTCGCTCCCACATTGGTATGTGTTCGCAGTTCTAGCGGCCGAGGTACACCTCGATCACGCGCTCGTTGTCCTGCACCTGCTCCAGCGACCCTTCGGCCAGCACGCTGCCCTGGTGCAACACGGTGACGTGGTCGGCGATGGAGCCGACAAAACCCATGTCGTGTTCCACCACCATCAGCGAATGCTTGCCCGCCAGGCGCTTGAACAGTTCGGCGGTGAATTCGGTTTCGGCGTCGGTCATGCCCGCCACCGGCTCGTCGAGCAACAAGAGTTGCGGGTCCTGCATCAGCAACATGCCGATTTCCAGAAACTGCTTCTGACCGTGGGACAACAAGCCCGCCGGGCGATTGACCGACGGGGTCAGGCGAATGGTGTCCAGCACTTCGCCGATGCGATCTTTCTGCTCGCCACTCAGGCGCGCCCGCAGGCTGGCCCACACCGATTTGTCGGTTTTCTGCGCCAGTTCCAGGTTTTCAAAAACGCTCAAGGCTTCGAACACTGTCGGCTTCTGGAACTTGCGACCGATGCCGGCCTGGGCGATTTGCACTTCGCTCATCTGCGTCAGGTCGAGGGTTTCGCCGAACCAGGCCTTGCCGTGACTCGGACGAGTCTTGCCGGTGATCACGTCCATCAGGGTGGTCTTGCCCGCGCCGTTGGGGCCGATGATGCAGCGCAGTTCGCCGACGCCGATGTACAGGTTCAGATTGTTCAGCGCCTTGAAGCCATCGAAGCTGACGCTGATGTCTTCCAGGGTCAGGATCGTGCCATGGCGAGTGTTCAGGCCGGGGCTGGCGCGCTGGCCGAGGCCAATAGCGTCACGGCTGCTGCCGGCGTCCCGGTTGGGTTCCAGTGGTGGAAAAAACGCCGGTTCGAGCATGAATTCAGCCGTTGCAGTGACTCTCATTGTTCACCTCTTTTTTTCAGCAGACCGATCACGCCTTTGGGCAGGTACAAGGTCACGACGATGAACAATGCGCCAAGGAAGAACAGCCAGTATTCCGGGAACGCCACGGTGAACCAGCTCTTCATTCCGTTGACCACCCCGGCACCGAGCAGCGGACCGATCAGCGTGCCGCGACCACCCAGCACCACCCACACGGCGGCCTCGATGGAGTTGGTCGGTGACATTTCACTCGGGTTGATGATCCCGACTTGCGGCACATACAACGCGCCGGCCAGGCCGCACAACACTGCGCTCAACACCCAAACAAACAGCTTGAAACCGCGCGGGTCGTAGCCGCAGAACATCAAGCGGTTTTCCGCATCGCGCAGGGCGGTCAGCACCCGGCCGAACTTGCTCTGCGCCAGACGCCAGCCGATAAACAGGCTCGCCACCAGCAACACCACCGTGGCGAAAAACAGCACCGCGCGAGTCCCCGGTTCCGTGATGCCGAAGCCCAGAATGGTGCGGAAATTGGTGAAGCCGTTGTTGCCGCCAAACCCGGTTTCGTTGCGGAAGAACAGGAGCATCCCGGCGAAGGTCAGGGCCTGGGTCATGATCGAGAAATACACGCCCTTGATCCGCGAGCGGAAGGCGAAGAAGCCGAATACCAGCGCCAGTAACCCCGGCGCCAATACCACCAGACACATCGACCAGATGAAGCTGCTGGTGCCGGTCCAGTACCACGGCAATTCAGTCCACGACAGAAAGGTCATGAACGCTGGCAAGCCATCACCCGAGGCTTGGCGCATCAGGTACATCCCCATCGCATAACCGCCGAGGGCAAAGAACAAACCGTGACCCAGGGACAACAGACCGGCATAACCCCAGACCAGATCCAGCGCGAGGGCGACGATGGCGTAGCAAAGAATCTTGCCCACCAATGTCAGCGTGTAAGCCGAGACGTGAAATGCGCTGTCCGGCGACAACAACGACAGCAGCGGCAACGCCAGCAACAGAGCGAGGATCACCGCGCCAACAGCGATCGTGACTTTGGGGCCGGCTTTTTGTGTTGCGGTAACGAGCAGGGGCTGATTCATCAGTCGATCACCCGTCCTTTCAGTGCGAAGAGGCCTTGCGGACGTTTCTGGATGAACAGAATGATCAGCGCGAGGATCAGGATCTTGCCGAGCACGGCACCGATCTGCGGTTCGAGAATCTTGTTGGCGATGCCGAGGCCGAACGCGGCCAGCACGCTACCGGCCAACTGACCAACGCCACCGAGCACCACCACCAGGAACGAGTCGATGATGTAGCTCTGGCCGAGGTCCGGGCCGACGTTGCCGATCTGGCTGAGGGCTACGCCACCAAGGCCAGCGATGCCCGAACCGAGGCCGAAGGCGAGCATGTCCACGCGCCCGGTCGGCACGCCACAGCAGGCCGCCATGTTGCGGTTCTGGGTGACGGCACGCACGTTCAGGCCCAGGCGAGTCTTGTTCAGCAGCAGCCAGGTCAGCACCACCACAAACAGCGCGAAGGCGATGATCACGATGCGGTTGTACGGCAGCACCAGATTCGGCAGCACTTGAATCCCGCCCGATAGCCACGCCGGGTTGGCCACTTCGACGTTCTGCGCGCCGAACACCAACCGAACAAGCTGAATCAGCATCAGGCTGATGCCCCACGTGGCGAGCAGGGTTTCCAGAGGGCGGCCGTAGAGGTGGCGAATCACCGTGCGTTCCAGCGCCATGCCGATGGCGGCGGTGACGAAAAACGCCACCGGCAACGCGATCAGCGGGTAGAACTCGATGGCTTGCGGGGCGAAGCGCTGGAACATCAGTTGCACCACGTACGTCGAGTAGGCGCCGAGCATCAGCATCTCGCCGTGAGCCATGTTGATCACGCCGAGCAGGCCGAAGGTGATCGCCAGACCGAGGGCCGCGAGCAGCAAAATCGAACCGAGTGACATGCCGCTGAAAGCCTGGCCGAGGATCTCGCCGATCAGCAGTTTGCGTTTGACCTGAGCGAGGCTGGTTTCGGCAGCGGTGCGTACGCCTGCGTCGGCTTCGACACCGGGTTGCAGCAGACTTTCGAGGCGGGTGCGAGCTAGCGGATCACCGGTTTCACCGAGCAGACGCACAGCGGCGAGGCGTACGGCCGGGTCGGTGTCCACCAGTTGCAGATTGGCCAGGGCCAGGCTCAATGCGGCTTGAACGCTTTCATCTTTTTCGCCAGCCAGTTGCTGGTCGAGGAATTTCAACTGCGCCGGTTTGGCGCTTTTCTGCAATTGCTGCGCGGCGGCCAGACGGGTTTTGGCGTCGGTGGCGAGCAATTGGTGGCTGGCCAGTGCGGTGTCGATAAGACCGCGTAGACGGTTGTTCAGGCGCAGGGTTTTCAGTTGGCCGTCGACGGTCAACTCGCCTTGCTGTAGGGCGTTGATCAGCTCGATACGGGCCGGATCGGGCTGCGCGGCCCAGGCTTCCAGAAGTTTGGCTTGCTGCATGGGATTGGCGACGACGAAGTCTTCGGCGTCGCCAGAATGCGCGGCCATCGGCAGTAAGAGCGCGAGGGCGAGGATGAAACGGTAAAGGGCAGTGGGCATGTCATTGGCCTTGCGTATTGATCGTTCCCACGCTCCGCGTGGGAATGCCTCACCGGACGCTCCGCGTCCGCTTTTGGGACGCGGAGCGTCCCTGGCTGCATTCCCACGCAGAGCGTGGGAACGATCAGGCTGTGCGGGGTGGCTTAGTTGCTCTTCACCGCATAATCCGGCTTCTTGTCGTTACCCTGGATGAACGGGCTCCACGGCTCGGCACGGATTGGCCCTTCGGTCTGCCACACCACGTTGAACTGACCGTCCGCCTGAATCTCGCCGATCATCACCGGTTTGTGCAGGTGGTGGTTGGTCTTGTCCATGGTCAGCGTGTAACCCGACGGCGCAGCAAAGGTCTGGCCGGCAAGGGCTTCGCGGACTTTGTCGACGTCGGTGGACTTGGCTTTCTCAGCCGCTTGCGCCCACATGTGGATGCCCACGTACGTGGCTTCCATCGGGTCGTTGGTCACCGCTTTGTCGGCGCCCGGCAAGTTGTGTTTCTTTGCGTAGGCTTTCCAGTCGGCGACGAATTTCTTGTTCGCCGGGTTCTCGACTGACTCGAAGTAGTTCCATGCAGCGAGGTTGCCCACCAGCGGTTTGGTGTCGATGCCGCGCAGTTCTTCTTCGCCGACCGAGAACGCCACGACCGGAACGTCGGTGGCTTTCAGGCCCTGGTTGGCCAACTCTTTATAGAACGGCACGTTGGAGTCGCCGTTGACGGTGGAGATGACCGCTGTCTTGCCACCGGCCGAGAATTTTTTGATGTTGGCCACGATGGTTTGGTAATCGCTATGACCGAACGGGGTGTAGACCTCTTCGATGTCCTTGTCCGCCACACCTTTGGAGTGCAGGAACGAGCGCAGGATTTTGTTGGTGGTGCGCGGGTAGACGTAGTCGGTGCCCAACAGGAAGTAACGCTTGGCGCTGCCGCCTTCTTCGCTCATCAGGTACTCCACCGCCGGGATCGCTTGCTGGTTCGGCGCGGCGCCGGTGTAGAACACGTTCGGCGACATCTCTTCACCTTCGTACTGCACCGGGTAGAACAGCAGGCCGTTGAGCTCCTCGAACACCGGCAACACCGATTTACGCGACACCGACGTCCAGCAACCGAATACCACGGCGACTTTGTCCTGGGTCAGCAACTGACGGCCCTTTTCGGCGAATAGCGGCCAGTTCGACGCCGGGTCGACCACCACCGGTTCCAGCATTTTGCCGTTCACGCCGCCCTTGGCGTTGATCTCGTCGATGGTCATCAGCGCCATGTCTTTGAGCGAGGTTTCGGAGATCGCCATGGTCCCGGACAACGAATGCAGAATACCGACCTTGATGGTCTCGGCGGCCTGGAGGCTCCAGGTCATGCCCATCGCGGCAATGCTTGCCGACAGTGTGAAAGCCTTGATCAAGCTGCGACGCTTCATTGTGCGATCTCCATGAACTTATGAATTTTCTTGGTTGGCAGATGCGGACTACTGAAGGGTCTTTAGCAAGGGCTGTGCCTAACACCGCAAGTGCTTTTGCGCGGGGGTGAAAACGTTCGGCGCAGCTACTTGTTGCACCGTGAACGGGCATAAAAACGCTTGCGTGCATGGCGATGCGTCCAAGTGGTGCCGAGCGCACGAAGTAGTAACTATGTACCGCTTGCGCAATGCTTTGCGGTGCGAGAGTGAGGACCACCCTTGAATGACTCAATGGAGTTCCACTGCATGGACGAACAACCCCAACAACTCGCGTCGACCCCGTCGGGATCGGCACTGAACCTATTGGAAAGGGCGTTTCTTTCCGCGGACGATGCCGCTCGTTATGCCCATGAGCGAATCGGCCGCCACCGTAACCGCGGGTATTACGGCTATATCCTTCAGCGAAACGATCACCGGTTTGTGCTCACCGACCTGACCGGGCATCCGGTCAGCATGACTTCCCATCACAAGGTGATCCCCGACAAGCATGTCTTGCACAGTCGTTTCTATTCGCATCCTGCGCTTTCGACGCTCGACGTCGCCAAGGTTACTCAGCTGAAGTGGACTGTCGAAGATGCCGCGACCAGCCTGTTGATGTTCAGCGTTGACGAACTGCGCTACAGCCTGCGGAGCGGTCTGCCGGCTTATCTTTCGGGGGCCGAAAACAGCCTGATCGGTTTCACTCCCGACAGGCTTGGTACGTCGAGCCTGCTGGCGCAACTGGGCACCGAGGCCGCACCTGGCGTGTTTGCCCTGGGAATGAAGACGGGAGTCATCAAACCGGAGCAATTCGTCGAGGAAGCGGCGGCGGCCGGCGATTTACAAGTCCTCGTCAGCAACGGTCGCTGGCGGCCTCGGGGAAGAATAACCGGCCCTGTTGCCGCCGGTCCGTGGGAACGTAGCGTGCCGCAGCGGGTGTCGTTTGGTGCGGTTTCCCGGTCAGCCGATGAGGCGGCACTCGAGCGCTACGCCAAAGACACCGAGCTGCATGACGAAGAACGAACCTGGTTCGGATTCATCCTCAAACAACAAGGCAAGGAAGAATACATCGCCACTGAACTGGTCCCGGTCAGCGATGGGAGAGACAAGCTTTACTCGTTGCGCAGCCTGTTTGGCATTTCCCGCAAGGCCGGGGACTATGACTATCCCGAGTCATTCAAGCTCCACGCTTTTTACTATTCGCGCCAACGGGTCAAGCATGCCCGCGACCCGGCCAGGCGCTGGCTGGCGCACCACTTCATTGTGCCCAGGGATCTGTTTGTAGTGGTTTATGACTCCAACAAACGTCCGGTGCTGGACCCGGACAGGGTCATTCCTCTCTACGTCTCGACTCAGGACGGAGCCCTGCTCAAATACGTCCCGCGCAAGGGCACCAAGCTGTTCGACAACGACACCCCCGGCATGGGGCTGGAGGAGATACAGAAAAATTTGGCCAGTGGTGTGCTGACCCCGACGGGTTTTGTCCGAGTGGTCGCCAACAGCGGTGCGTTGCAGGTGATGCGCACCAATGTCTGCTGGGACAGTAAAGGGGGGGTCGACAAGTACTGGCAGTCGAGCATGAACCTGCAACGGCGCACCCTTGGCCCGGTATTTCTGACGGCTGATGATGCGGCTCTGCATGTGCGTTCGCAAATACCGAGCGTTAGCGCCAAGGCGTTTGGCGGTGTGATCCTGAAACGAGCCGATGGTTTTTTTGTGGCCACCGATCCGATCGCTATCCTGCGAGAAGACTTTGATATCCCGTGGGTCTTCCCGGACGAAGCCGTGACGCTTGGCCAGTTTCCGGCGGGGTGTTCGATCGTTGCGCGCTATCGCTCCCGAGTGCCTCGCGAGTTGCCGGTGCTGCTGTCGACAGTCGACAAGGAGGTGTATCTCAACATGCTCTCCGCCGATGTCGCGTACACCGCATTCACCCGGGAAGGGCAAACGTACGATGAATACTTTCTGGCGCCGGACGGCGCGACCATTCGCTATCGGGCCGGGTTATGGGCACGATTCAAAGCCGACCTGGCCATTGCCCTGGGCACTTCGGGCAAGCCGGGGCGAGAGCTGGATGCCGCATCGATCAAGGAGCAAATCTATCGGGGGCTGCTGTCACCGACAGACTGGGTAAAAAGCCTGGCGAAGTCCGGTTACCTGCAAGTGGTTTCAGGGAGCCCGCTATGGGGCCCGGCTCGTACAGTGACAGAATTCGAAGCCTATCCCCCGGCCGCCTCGGTAACTTCCGGCTATGCACGAGCGGTTGCCGAGCCGGCCTGCAGCCCGATGTACCTTCGAGAACAGGATGCGGCCTGTTTCGCTCATGAACGTGCACGCAATCGTTCAGCGACAGGTTTTGGATTCATTCTGAAAAATACCCGTACCGGCGCCTTCATTGCGACCCTGCCCATTGACGTGCAAGGCACATGGTTAGCGTATGAGCGTATCTTTCCCGGTGTACTGCCTTCTTCCCACGTCAGCAGCGCGATTCACCTGTGCGCGGGGCAAGTGCCGCAAAAGCTGTCGGACGATGATTACCGGCATTTCCTTTCCCCCGTGGACGTCAGTCTGGCCCGTGACGCTGCGCGAACGCCCCATGGCTTCAGACCGATTTATTTCTCCTGCGCCGATGGTGCCTTGTTGCGATTGTTGCTCAGCCCCTTCGACCCGGACCTTTCGCGGGACAAATTCGGCCAGTACGAATTCAAGGACAATCCGTTTGCCGCGCTTGAGCACGCACAGCGTGACTGGAAGGACATCGGTGAGGGCAGGTTCAGGCTGAGCAGTTACATCCAGCGAATGGCCAAGTCCGGAGAACTGGAGGTCCTGGTGACCAGCGCCTATTGGTCCCGAAAAGGCAAAGTGGGCCAGAACTGGCGGCCCCGCATGCCTTCTGTTTCCGTCGATGAGCAGTGGGCCAACAGCCCTGCGCCAGCCTTGGGGCCGATGTTCCATCATCCTGACGACGCGGCCCTTTATGCGCAGTCGCGGCTGGGCAGTCACGAGAGTCAAACGACGGTGCACGCCAGCGGGATTTTGAGCCGCCCCGGCAGCAATTCCTTTGTGGCACTGGAGCCCATTGCAGACCCTGGGTATCCCAATGAAGCCATCAAGCGAATTTTCCGTATTGCGAGTGATCCCTTGACCTCATCGCGCAATAAGCCGCCACGTTTTCCCGACGGCTACACATTGGTGGCCGGTCATCAGCTTTTCCAGGCAGCAGGCTCGACACTGGCCGAACGCTCCGATGCAACTGACGCAAACTTCGCCTCTCCAGCCCAGGTGCATGCGCACACCCATGCCTTGAAAGCCAAAGGGTTCGATATCAACGCCTACTACTATTCGACGCGTTATGGAGCATTGCTTAAATACACGCCAACCTATTCAGCCTCGGAACGAACATTGCTGCTGACCCAGCCCGTTCAGCTCGTCGAAGGCAAGTGGGCCACCGTGCTGTCGACCGATGTGTTTATTACCCGTCTGGCGGACATCGGCAATTTGCAGGTGCTCAAGCCTGCGTATTTCTGGAATCAGGCCAGGCGCCTGGGCTCCGACTGGAGCCTCAGACGCCAACAGGTTCAGGATATCTTCCCCCACCCCACGAGGGATGAGTTGTAAAGAGGGGGCGGTCACAACCGTTGGCATCAGCGCCTGCGCATCAGACCGATAAAAAACAACCCGCCAATCGCCGCCGTGGCCACGCCGATCGGCAAATCCTCGGGGGCGATCAGGGTGCGGGCGGCGACATCGACCCACACCAGAAACACACTGCCCACCAGCACGCACACCGGCAGCAATCGCCGGTGTTCGGCCCCGACCAGCCGACGTGCGATATGCGGCACCATCAGCCCGACAAACCCGATGGAACCACTGATCGACACCAGCACCCCAGTCATCAGCGACGCAATCAAAAACACTCGCAAACGCACGGTGCGAGCATTGAGGCCAAGGGTTACGGCGGTCTGTTCGCCGGCCATCAACGCATTCAACGGTCGAGCCATGCCCCGCAGCAACACCAGCCCCAGCAACACGCTGGCCGCCGGCACCGCGAGCAATTCCCAACGCGCCAACCCCAGCCCGCCGAGCATCCAGAACATCACCGCCGAACTCGCGCGATGGTCGCCAAGAAACAGCAGCAGATTGGCGATCGCCATCATCACAAAGGACACCGCCACGCCGCATAACAGCAGCCGATCACTGTCCAGACGCCCGTTGCGGTTAGCGATCATCAGCACGATCAGCATGCTCAGTAACGCGCCGATAAACGCGGCGATCGGCAAGGTCAGCAGACCAACCATTTCACCGACATGCAGCACCACGATCACCGCACCGAGGGTCGCGCCGGAGGTGACCCCGAGCAAATGCGGGTCGGCCAGCGGATTGCGCGTCACCGCTTGCAGCACCGCACCGATCAGCGCCAGCCCGGCACCCACCAGCGCACCCAATAGCATGCGCGGCACGCGAATCAGCCAGACAATGTGTTCCTGCCCGGCGGCCCAGTCCGGCACGCCGACACCGAACATCTTGTGCAACAGAATCCGCCCCACCACCTCCACCGGCACCCGCGCCGGGCCAAAGCCCAGCGACACCACGCACGACACCAGCAACAACGCGCCGAGGGCCACCAGCAACAAGGCGTAACGACGATTGATCATTCGCCGCGCAAACCCTTGGCCAGGGTTTCAACCGCCAGCACGTTGTCGATCCCCGGCGTGGCCTGCACATACGGAATCACGATGAAGCGCCGGTTCTTGATCGCGTCCACCGATTGCAGCGCCTGGTTGTTCAGCAGAAATTGCTCTTTCTGTTCGGCGGTGACTTCGCCGTAATCAACGATGACGATCACCTGCGGATTGCGCTCGACCACGTTCTCCCAATTGACCCGGGTCCAGCTCGCTTCGACGTCATCCAGAATATTGCGCCCGCCAGCGGCGTCGATCAGCGCTTGCGGCATACCGAGGCGACCGGACGTCATGGCCCGGTCCTCACCGCTGTCGTAGAGAAACACCCGAGGTTTGTCTGCCGGCAGATCCTTTCGCACTTCGGCGATCTGCGATTGCATCTGGGCGATCAAGGCATTGGCGCGATTCTGCACGTCGAAGATTTTGCCGAGGTTGCGCAGGTCGTTGTAGGTGTCTTCCAGGCTGGCCGGCGGACGCTTCATCACGAACGCGCAGGACTCGGTCAGCTCGTAGACATCGATGCCCAGCGGCTGCAACGTTTGCGGTGTGAGGTCACCGCCCACGCGCATGCCGTAATCCCAGCCGGCGAAGAAGAAATCAACGTTGGCGTTGAGCAGGGTTTCCACCGATGGGTACTTGGCCGCCAACTCCGGCAAGCCATCGAGGATGGTCTGCATCCGGGGCGTGACCGACTTCCAGCCGGTCACACCGCTATACCCGGCCATGCTGGATTTCAGGCCGAGGGCGAGCATCATCTGGGTCATGTTGATGTCGTGGCTGACCGCGTGTTTCGGTGCTTGCTTGAAGGTCACTTCGCGGTTGCAGCTCTGAATCGTCAGCGGGTAACGCGTGGCCTCGGCAAATGCTTGGGCATTGCCCAGCAACAGAGCGGCGCAAAGCAGGGAACGCAAAATCATGGTTGGGTGATCCAGGTAATTCGTGGGTAGCCGTGCAAGGGATGTTCATCGATCAGCGCTTCGACGCCGAACACGTCGCGCAGCAGTGGCGCGGTCAGGACTTCTTTGGGCGTGCCGCTGGCGACGATGCGGCCATGATTGATCACGTACAGCCGATCACAGAAAGCAGCCGCCAGATTGAGGTCGTGGATGCTCGCCAGGGTGCCGATCTTCAGGCGTTTGACCAGCTGCAGCAGTTCGAGCTGATAACGCGGGTCGAGGTGATTGGTCGGCTCGTCGAGGATCAGCATTTGCGGTTGCTGAGCCAGGGCGCGGGCGAGGATCACGCGCTGTTTTTCACCGCCGGAGAGGGTGACGAAGGCATGATCCTCGAAGCCTTTCAGACCGACTGATTCGAGGGCCTGGGTGGCGAGTTTTCTGTCCTCCAGGGTGTCGCCGTCGAACAGGCCTTTGTGCGGGGTGCGGCCCATGGCGACGACTTCGTCGACGGTGAGGCCGAAGGCATCGGGGAATTCCTGCAGGACCACGGCGATGCGTTGCGCGCACCAGCGCGAGGATTGCTTCCAGACGTTGTGGTGGTCGAGCTTGACCTCGCCGCGCTCGGGTTTGCTGAAGCGCCAGGCACAGCGCAGCAGACTGGTTTTGCCGCTGCCGTTGGGCCCGATCAGACCGACGAACTCGCCGGGGAGCACGTGCAAGGTTGCATCACGCAGTTGAAACTGGTGATGACAATGGCGGTGGCCCAGGGGTGTCCAGGCGAGGTTCGTGAGGTTGAGCGAGGTCATGCAAATTCCGTAAACGTTCGTTCCCACGCTCCCGCGCGGGAACGCATCAATGGACGCAGAGCGTCCCGGGCTGCATTCCCACGCAGAGCGTGGGAACGATCAACAGCAAATGTGTGATCGACACAATTCCTGTAGGAGCCGAGCTTGCTCGCGATGGGGCCTTCGGATCAGAACGAGGTGGTTGAGTTATACAGTAACGCTAAAAAACAAGCATCTCGCCTGCTTCATGATGAAGCTGAAGTGGATTCAGTTTGCCGGCTCAAACGCGACAGCAGCACACGATCCAATACCCACACGACAATCAGCGAAGCGCCCACCAACGGGAACACCACCGCCAATGCAAACATGATGACCATCGCGGTTTTCCATTTCGGCAGGTCGTGGCGCAGCGGCGGAACACCGAATTTTCCCTGTGGACGGCGCTTCCACCAGATCACCACACCGCTGACGGCGCTGAGCAGAATCATCAGGCAGATCAGCAGGATGATGATCTGATTGAGCGGGCCGAACATTTTGCCTTCGTGCAGCATCACGCCGATTTCCGTCGCGCGGGCGACGGTGCCGTACTGCTCGAAACGTACGTCGGCGAGGACGTCGCCGGTGTACTGATCCACATGCAGCGTGGCGTCGTTGCGCGGGTCGTCGGCGAACACGGCGATGGTGAACACGCCAGTCGCGGTGGTTGGGAAAGTGATGCTGTAGCCCGGTTCGACCTGGCGTTGCACGGCGATGTCCTGCACGTCTTGCAGGCTGATGGTCGGTGCGGCGGAACCCGCTAGCGTGCCGCCGTGGGCCATGTGTTCGGCGTGGTCGCCGGACATTGGCATCGGTGTGTTTTCCATGGCCCAAGGCACGGTCTGGCGGGTGGCGGTATTGAGGCTGCGGGCCTCGACATCGGACGTGGGCACGTTGTCCCACATCGCGGCCGGAAAGACGTTCCACACTTGTGCGTATTGCTTGCCCCAGAACCCGGTCCAGGTCATGCCACTGAGCAGCATCACCAGCAGCAACGACGCGCCCCAGAATCCGGTCACCGCGTGCAGGTCACGCCAGAGCACTCGACCGCGACTGCTCAAGCGTGGCCACAGGATGCCGGCCGCCTGGCCGCGCGGCCACCACAGAAAGACGCCGGAGACCACCAACACCACGCCCCAGCCGGCGGCCAGTTCGATCAGTCGATCACCGACGGTGCCGATCATCAATTCGCCATGAATCGCTCGCGCAACGGCTTGCAGATTCTTTTTCGCGTCTTGCTCGCCGAGGACATCGCCGTGGTAGGGATCGACGAAAACGTTGAGCTCGTTACCGCCATCGAGCACGACAAATTGCGCGCAGCGCTCGGCGTTGACCGGCGGCAAATACTGCTTGATCGTGGCTTGTGGATAAGCCTCTTTCACCCGCTTGAGCAGGTCATCGGCCGGGACGCTGTGATGCCCGGCCGGGACGTTCAGCAGGCTGGCGTACATCAACGGGTCGAGTTGCGGCTTGAACAGGTAAATGATGCCGGTCAGGGCCAGCATCACCATGAAAGGCGCGACGAACAGACCGGCATAGAAATGCCAACGCCAGGCCAGGTTGTAGAAATTCGGTTTGGGCTGTTTCATCACGTGTGCTCCGCTTTGGCATGGGTCTTTTAGTTGTTTGTTTGCGGTTGCTGCGCAACCGATCGCGAGCAGGCTCGCTCCCACAGGTTCAACACTGTCCATGTGGGAACGAGCCTGCTCGCGATGCGTTTAGAAGCTCATGTCCACCTTGGTCCAGAGCGTGCGCCCCGGTTCTTTAATGGCTTGCGGGTCATTGGCCGGGTAGCCGAAACCGGCGTTGCCGGCCAGGTTCAAGTGCTCGGCGTACGCCTTGCCGAACAGGTTGTCGACGCCGGTGCTGACCTTCCAGTTTTGGTTGATCCGGTACGCGCCATTGAGCGAGAACACGCCAAACCCCGAGGTCTTGTCGAAGTCCTTGCCGACCACGTTGCCCTTGTTCTGGTCGATGCGGTTTTGCGCCGCAACCACCCGCCACAAGGCCCCGGCGCTCCAGTTTTCTTCGCTGTAGGTCAGGCCGAAACGTGCGTCCAGCGGCGGCATTTGCGGCAGTGCGTTGCCGTCGCTGCTGTTCTTGCCCCAGGCGTAGGCCAGGGTTGCATCGGCTTTCCAGTGGCTGGTCAGCTTGTAGGCCGCACCCAATTCGCCGCCCATGATCCGCGCGTCGATGTTCTGTGCTTGCGAGGTCGTGCCCATCATTGTTGGCGTGTAGTTGAACAGGATGTAGTCGCGCACCTGTCCGACGTAACCCGAGGCCCAGGCTTCGAGGTCTTCGGTCTTGTATTGCAGGCCGAAGTCGAGCTGGGTGGTTTTTTCAGGCTTGATCGAATCGAAGGCATTCACCGAGCCGGCGGGGCCGGATTTGGGTGAAAACAGCTCCCAATAATCCGGGAAACGCTGGGTGTGACCGAGGCCGGCATACAGCGTGGTCGGGCTGTCGGCCAGGTCATGCTCGTAACGGACGAAGCCGCTTGGCAGTGTGTCGGCACGGGTGTCGTCGGCGGTTGGGTTGGGGCGCGCCATCATTCCGGAGCCAGTGGTCTGCCGGAAATCCTTGGCCGAGGCACGGTCCAGGCGCGCGCCGGTAATCAGCCGGTCACGGTCGGCGGCGTACCAGGTCAATTCGCTGAACACGCCGTAGTTGTGGAAGTCGGCATCCTTGTTGCGCGGCAAGTCCTTGTAGACGTCAATGCCCATGGCGCTGCGCTGGCGATGTTCGCTGGTCTGCGCATCGATGCCGCTGATCAATTGCACGTCGGCCCAGCGCCACGTGGCTTTGATTCGGGCGCCGAGGGTTCGACGGTCGACGTTGGAGGCCATGGGACCGGCCATCATTCCGGTGCCGGACGGCGTGCGCAGGGTGTAGTTGTCCATCACGTGGTCGGCGTAGTTGTAGTAAACCTGCGCCTCGACCTTGTCCAGCACATCGCCGATGTTCGACTGCTCGAAACGCAGGCCCAGGCTTTCGCGCTTGAACTGCGAGCCGTCCATGCCGCGTCCGGCATAACGCGCTTCGCCATCGCCCTTGCCAGCGGTGAGTTCCAGCAGGGTGTCGGCGTCCGGGGTCCAGCCCACTGCGACGTCGCCATTCCATTTGTCATAGCGCGACGGCACGGTGTCGTTGTTACCGTCCCGGTAGTCGTCGGCCTGCGCAGTGTTGCCGATCACTCGCACGTAACCCAATGGCCCGCGGGCAGCAGCGTCCACCACTTTGTCGAAACGGCCGTTGGAGCCCGCCAGCACGCTGGCGTTCACCCGAGTGCCGAGTTCGCCGAAGCTTTCCGGCTCACGGTCGAAGAGGATGGTCCCGGCCGACGCACCCGGTCCCCAGAGCACGGTTTGCGGGCCTTTGATCACGGTGAGTTTGTCGTAGGTTTCCGGCGAGATGTATGAGGTCGGTGCATCCATTCGGCCGGGGCAGGCGCCGAGCAACTGGCCGCCGTTAGTAAGGATGTTCAGCCGCGAGCCGAACATGCCGCGCAGCACCGGGTCGCCGTTGGTGCCGCCATTGCGCACCAGGGCGAAGCCGGGGATGGTTTTCAGATAGTCGCCACCGTCACTGGCCGGCACCGGTTGGCGCGGATCCTTGGGATTGGTGACGATGGTCAGTGGCGAACTCGGCGCGATGGCGGTGATCACCGTTGGGCTCAATTCTTCACTGTGGCCGGCGTGTTCATCGGCCAGCACCATGGGGGTCAGCAGTGCACCGCAAAGGAAGGCGGTGGCGTGCCTGAAACGAATGCTGGATTCGTTCGGGGCAAAAGAAGCTTGGGTAGCGCTCAAGCGTGTGTCAGCAGAAAACCTGGACATGACAATTTCCATCGAACAGTCGTAAACGACACGGCCGGCAGCCTGCGCATTCCTTGTGGGGGCGAGTCTGCTCGCGAAAGCGGTGTGTCAGACGACATGAATGTTGACTGACACTCCCTCTTCGCGAGCAAGCCCGCTCCCACAGGTTGCTGTGGCTGTCTTCGAAACCGTGTGAGATCGGAGGTGGGTGTTTACGCGGCGAGGGGCGGGGCGCGGGTGCGGGCGCCGGGGAAGAAGGTTTGCCGGGGGTGGCCCAGGCGAGGGGAAGGTGAGGTGAAGGTAGTGGCTTTTGGCGTGCCGAATGCGACGAAGGACTGGCCGCCGGTCAGCGCCGGGCAATTGAACAGCAGGCTGCAATAGCCACATTTTTCCCAGAGCGCGTGGTGTTCGGCCTTGGGCGGGCAGTGCTCGGCAGCGGGTTGCGCGCCGTGGTCGGCGTGCTCCATCGCCGACATGTCCATGCTCATGTCCATCGACATGTTCATGGACAGGCTCGTAGACATACCCGCGCGTGAATCCATCGGCATCGACTGAGAAATCAGCGGGCCGATAAAGATCATCAACATGGCGAACAGGCTGATCCAGCTGCCGCGCGTCAGGCTTAACGGCTGACGACGGTGTGCGGATGACCTGGCGCTAAGCGAGCGCATGGGCGTTTTGCTCAGTCGTTTACTGGGCGTGGGCGTGCGTCTGCATGTCTTCCGGCGGCTTCTTCTGCACCGAGACTTCGACCGTCACATCGCCGGACTTCTCGAAATGCATCGTCAACGGAAAGCGTTTGCCATCGCTCAGCAGGCTGCGGTCTTTCAGGTTGACCAGCATCACGTGGTAGGCCATCGGCGCAAAGGTGACGTTGCCACCGGCAGGAATGTCGACGCTCGGCACCTGCTGCATTTTCATCAGATCGTTTTGCATGACGTGCTCGTGTAACTGAGCTTCACCTGCAATGGGCGAGTCGACACTGAGTAAGCGGTCAGCGGTTTTGCCACCGTTGTGAATCACGAAATACGCAGCAACGGTCGGCGCGTTGGGCGGCAACTCCTGCGACCACGGATGAGCAATCTCCAGCTCCCCGGCCCTGTATTCGTGAGCATTGGCAAAACAGGCAGGCAGCAGCAACACAGCCAGAACGATGAGTTTGTTCAACATGGCAGTTCTCCAGAACGATTCAAAACGCAGGTCAATTGCGAGAAGGAATCACCCCAGAGGGGAAGCGCGGGGGTTGAGACTCGGCCGTTGCTGGCGCGGTGTCAGTGTCTCGAGAGAGGCGTCAGGCAGGCTTCGATTGGCCTCGAACTGCGCAAAGTACAGTTGGGGCACATGCCCCGGCAGCGCCACCAGTGGCGCGGAACCTGAACAGCACCAGCAATGTTGCATGTTGGAGTGATCGTCACTCTGCGGGGCTTTCTGTTCGATATCGCCCAGGGAAATCGCCACCATCCTGGTGCCGCTGGACGAACAGAAACTGCCCCACAACACCTGCTCGGCAGGCGATTTCGCCGTCTGCGCCATCGTTCCCGTCATCGGCATGGCGAGCATGTTGAACAGCACTGCGAAGCAGGCGATCCAGGCAAATGCGAGCCGTTGTCGGGACATGGGACAAATCCGGTTGGGTGGGGGATCAGGCGCGGCTATTTAGCCTGATCAGGGCCGATAAGTAAAAAAGCGGCGTGCGGTGTGGTGTCGCAGCAGACTTTCAAGCGAGTGTAGCGGTATCGATTGGAAATGCCGGATGAATTGAGGCTAGCCTACAACCCTGTGGCGAGGGGGCTTGTCGGAATGCCGCATCACCCCGCTCGGCTGCGAAGCAGTCGCAAACAGTAGACACGGTTCAGGCTGATAAAATCAGGTTGCAGGTTTTGGGGCTGCTGCGCAGCCCAACGGGGTGATGCGGCATTCCGACAAGCCCCCTCTCCACAATGATTTATTCGTCCGTTAGATTGCGCTTCGCCAGGGCTGCCAACACGTCATCCACCGCCCCAAACTCCCGATCAACCCCCGGCAACACTGGCCGCTGCAAAACAATCACCGGTACCCCACGCTCCCGTGCCACTTCCAGCTTCGGCTCGGTCGCGGTGCTGCCGCTGTTCTTGCTGATCAGTACATCAATCTGCCGACGTTCAAACAGCGCACGTTCATCTTCGATCAGAAACGGCCCACGCGCGCCGATCACTTCGCAGCGTTCATTGCCCGGGTAAACGTCCAGTGCGCGCAAGGTCCAGAATTGCTCTGGCGGGATTTCATGCAGATGCTGCAAGGGTTCGCGACCGAGGGTGAACAACGGTCTGCGGAAAGGTTTGAGGGCCTCGATCAACCCGGCCCAGTCGCTGACATCTCGCCAGTCATCGCCGGTCTGTGGTTGCCAGGCCGGGCGCCGCAGGGCCCAGCAGGCAATACCGCTCAACCGCGCAGCGGTAGCGGCGTTCTGGCTTATTTGTGCGGCGTAGGGATGGGTGGCATCCAGCAGTAGGTCGATCCCTTCACCCCGAATGAACTGCGCCAGCCCTTCGGCGCCGCCGTAGCCGCCAACGCGAACCTGACAGTCAAGATCTGTCGGCACACGCCCCACGCCGGCCAGGCTATAGATGTGTTCCGGCCCGAGGGCCCGGGCGATGGCCAAGGCTTCCGTCACGCCACCCAGCAACAACACACGCTTCATTGAAAAGCTCCCGCATGGCCAGCAATCCCGCCCTGGCGATCGATGGCGAACACTTCGACCTGAACCTGCGTCGGCACCACGCTACGGGCAAAGTCCAGCGCGTGCTGACACACCGCATCACCCAGGGCGATCCCGGCAGCGCTGGCCATTGCCAAGGCTTGCTGGCTGGTGTTGGCCTCGCGAATCCCTTGCTGCAACGCCTTGTCGGCGCCAATCGCCGCCGCCCACTCAGCCAATTGCGGCAGGTCGATGCTCGAATGCCGACTGTGCAAATCCATGTGCCCGGCCGCCAGTTTACTGATCTTGCCGAAGCCGCCGCAGAGGCTGAGTTTATCCACAGGCACTTTGCGCAGATGTTTGAGCACCGCACCGACGAAGTCGCCCATTTCGATCAGGGCGATTTCCGGCAAGTCGTAGACCCGGCGCATGGTGTCTTCGCTGGCGTTGCCGGTGCACGCGGCGATGTGCAGGTAGCCGTTGGTTTTGGCGACGTCGATGCCCTGATGGATCGAGGCGATGTACGCGGCGCAGGAAAACGGCCGGACGATGCCGCTGGTGCCGAGGATCGACAAACCGCCGAGAATGCCCAGGCGCGGATTCATGGTTTTCAGCGCCAGGGCTTCGCCGTCCTCGACATTCACCGTGACCTCGAAACCACCCCGGTAATCAAGCTCTTCGGCCAGCAGCGTCAGGTGGTCGGTAATCATCTTGCGCGGCACCGGGTTGATCGCGGGTTCGCCGACGCCCAGCACCAGCCCCGGCCGGGTGACGGTGCCCACGCCACGGCCGGCGCTGAAGCGGATGCCTGGCTCGCTGTGCAGGCGCACCTGGGAAAAGAGTAGGGCGCCGTGAGTCACGTCGGGGTCGTCGCCGGCGTCCTTGATCGTTCCGGCTTCGGCGCCATCATTCATCAGCCGACAGAATTCCAGGCGCATCTGCACCCGCTTTCCTTTGGGCAGAATGATTTCGACGGCGTCTGCTTCGACGCCACTGAGCAGCAGGCGTGCCGCCGCGAGGCTGGTGGCGGTGGCGCAGCTGCCGGTGGTCAGGCCGCTGCGTAGCGGGGCGGGTTGTTCGGCGGTTTCGTCACGCATCGAGGGGTTTCGTCACGTCCAGCAAGGTAATCGGTAGCGCCTGACGCCAGGTGTCGAACTCGCCCAAGGGTTGCGCCTGAGCGACGTGGATGCGGGTCAGTTCACCGCCATGCCGTTCGCGCCAGTCCATCAGGGTCACTTCGCTTTGCAGGGTGACGGCGTTAGCGATCAACCTGCCGCCGGGTTTGAGTTGTGCCCAGCAGGTTTCGAGCACGCCTTCGCGGGTGACGCCGCCGCCGATGAAAATTGCGTCCGGGCGTTCCAGCCCGGTCAAGGCTTGTGGCGCACTGCCGCGAATCAATTGCAGGCCGGGCACGCCCAAGGCATCGCGGTTGTGTTCGATCAACAACTGCCGACCTTCATCCGCTTCGACGGCCAGCGCCCGGCAGCTCGGATGAGCGCGCATCCACTCGATGCCGATCGAACCGCTGCCAGCGCCGACGTCCCACAGCAGTTCCCCGGGAACCGGGGCGAGGCGCGCGAGGGTGATGGCGCGCACATCGCGCTTGGTCAGTTGGCCGTCGTGCTTGAAAGCGGAATCCGGCAGGCCGGCGAGTCGGGACAGGCGCGGCGTGTTCGGTTCGGCGATGCATTCGATGGCGATCAGGTTCAAATCGGCGATCACCGGTTCATTCCAGTCGTTGGCAACACCCTCGATACGTCGCTCGGCGTTGCCGCCCAGATGTTCCAGCACGGTGAGTCGACTCGGCCCGAAACCACGCTCACGCAGCAGTGCCGCGATGGCCGCCGGGCTCTGGCCGTCGTTGCTCAACACCAGCAAGCGCACGCCACTGAACAGGTGAGCGTTGAGCGCGGCGACGGGGCGGGCGACCACTGAAAGGGTCACCACGTCCTGCAACGGCCAGCCCAGGCGAGCGGCCGCCAGCGACACGGAAGACGGGGCGGGCAGGATCAGCATTTCTGCGCCGGGCAGTTGACGCACCAGGCTGGCACCAACGCCAAAGAACATCGGGTCGCCGCTGGCCAACACACACACCGGCTCGCCACGTAGCGCCAGCACTGGTTCAAGGGAAAACGGGCTGGGCCAGAGCTGGCGTTCGCCGCGAATACACACGGGCAACAAATCCAGTTGCCGCTGGCTGCCGAAGATTCGCGAGGCGCCCAACAGGGCACGACGGGCATTCTTGCCCAGGCCCTTGAAGCCGTCTTCACCGATTCCCACAACCGTTAGCCAGGGTGTCATGCCGTTCCTTAATCCAGGGTTCATGTTCAAGGGCCGCATGATAACGCGACTTCTGTTAATTGGCGCTGCTCTATTGTCGGGAGAGAGGGGGCTGTATTGAAAACTTATGTGGCTGAAAACGTATTGGGTTATTGGCGGGTTTTGCTATTTTGTTTTTTTGGATCAATTTTGAAGTTTGCTGTAAGGCATTCTTTTCCAGTCACAACTTTCAAATTAATGGATATTCGCCATGATGGAGTTAAGGGATATGGATATGAGCGGTGATATTAAACATGATGCAACTTTGGTGGGCGATATTTTGCTGGCCGGTGTTCAAGGGCAATCACACGAGGATTATCAGTTCGCATTGAATTGTACTTATTTGGCACAAAGACAAGCGGACATTACTTACAACAGCGCCACCGAACCTGGGCGCTGGACCGATTATTACACCGATGTATTGTGGTCGCATGGCTGGAATCGTGATCATCCGCCGATTGAACACGTTCAAACGCAATTCGATGGAAGTGTGCGGCAAATATGGTCGAAGCTGGCGTCTCCTCTTCTAAGTCGCGAGCAGGTCAATGGGGTTAGTCTGGGGCTTGCTACGCTGGAAAAAGACGTTGAGCTATTAAAGAAAGCCAAGGGCGTAAGTGGAAAGATATTCGACTTCAAGATTATGCCGATCAGCTACAACGTAAATGGAGATATGGAGTTGGTGGTCAGTAATATCAGGTTTATCAAGTCAAGCATGAATACCGGATACCTTTTTTGGGAGGTGTCGCAAGTCATGAATCAGCTGGATGTTCTGGCGCGAAAGGTGGTGATTACACGGCGGGTCATGGACGCTCGTCGATCCAGCGTGGAAAAGGCGCTGGAAGGCATTAAATTCAATTTCGAGAACTATGAGCTGTAACGCGTCCAAGGGGCGTGATGCTGTTCACTTAAGACATTCTTCAGTCGAGCTAGAGCCTGTGGACGCCGCGCTTAAGTGAACAGCGTTACCCAAGGGGCGGGGCGTTCGTTACGCTTTCGGATGACCTGAAAGGCGGAATCCGACCGGCAGGCATTTTCATGCGCTCGGGCAAAGCAGGCATAATGGCGACCTTTCGCCCACCACAGCGCTGCCAGCCAGCCGGTCCATTCCTTGAACGAACGCCCGATGTCCACCGCTTTGCGTCCCTCGGCTTGCCCGGGGTTGCTGCGTATCGTCCCGGCGCTGGATGGCGGCATCTGTCGGATCAAATTGAACGGCGGCTCGATCAGCGCAGCCCAGGCTGAAGCGGTGGCCAGCGCGGCTGAACGGTTTGCGGGGGGCGTGATCGAGGCGACCAATCGGGCCAACCTGCAGATTCGCGGGATCGGCAGCGAACAGACAGCACTGATCGACAGCCTGCTCGCCGCTGGATTGGGTCCGCGTACCGCGGCGGGCGACGATGTACGCAATCTGATGCTCAGCCCGAGCGCCGGGATTGATCGGTGCATGCTCTTTGATACGCGTGAGCTGGCGGAACAGATCCTTGTCACCCTGCAAAGCCACGAACGTTTCCACGAACTCAGTGCCAAGTTTGCGGTGCAACTCGATGGCGGCGAGGCGTTGGCGATGCTCGAACACCCGCATGATCTGTGGTTGTCTGCGGTTGAGCGAGGTGGCGAGTGGTTGCTGGTGTTCGGTTTCGCGGGTTGCCCCACGGACAGGCCCGCAGGGGCGGTGCCACTTGAACAGGGGCATGCGTTGGTCGTTGCGGTGCTGGAGTTGTTTCTTGAACTGGCGCGTCCTGATCAAACGCGGATGCGTCATTTGCTGGCCGAATACCCGTTCGCAGCGTTTCTTGCTCGTCTGGCCGAACGAGTGTCCTTGAAGTCGATCACCGATTGGCGGCGTTCATTGAGCCCGGATGCTCTGCACATTGGCGTTCATCCGCAGGCTGGAACCGAATATGTCTATATCGGTGCCGTACCTCCTTTGGGGCGGCTCGATCCCGTCATGCTCAGAGGCGCGGCACAACTGGCGCGCGAGTTCGGCGACGCGAGCCTGCGTTTCACCCCATGGCAAAGTCTGTTGCTGCCCAATGTTCGAAAAGAACGGGCGCCCGAAGTCATTGGGCGTCTGGAGCAACTGGGCCTGCTGTGCAAGGCCGGTCAGCCCTTGTCACGGTTGATCGCCTGCACGGGTTCCGCTGGCTGCGGCAAAGGCCTGGCCGATACCAAGAGCGACGCCTTGCAATTGGCGGCGCTGTTGCGACGTCACGATCAAACGGTGCATTTGTCTGGCTGCCCGCGTTCCTGCGCCGCCGCCCATCGGGTGCCTGTCACGTTACTGGCCGTCGCCCCTGGTCACTACGACCTCTATTTTCGCGATGCAGCGCTGCCGGGTTTCGGCGCGCTGCACGCACGCAACCTTACTATTGAAGCGGTCGCAGCCTTGCTCGACGACCGCTCACGGAGCCCCCTTGATGCTTGATTACATCCGCGACGGTCAGGAGATCTATCGCAACTCCTTCGCGATCATTCGTGCCGAGGCCAACCTTGCGCGTATTCCGCCCGATCTGGAGAAACTCGCGGTCCGTGTGATCCACGCCTGCGGCATGGTCGACGCCATCGACGGCCTGCAATTTTCCGAAGGCGCGGGCAAGGCCGGGCGTGATGCGCTGGCCGCCGGTGCACCGATCCTGTGCGATGCGCGGATGGTCAGCGAAGGCGTGACCCGCACGCGTTTGCCTGCGAACAACCAAGTCATCTGCACCCTGCGCGATGAGAGTGTTCCGGAGCTTGCCCGTGAGCTGGGCAACACCCGTTCCGCCGCCGCGCTGGAGCTATGGCGCCCGCACCTTGGAGGCAGCGTGGTGGTGATCGGCAACGCGCCCACCGCACTGTTTTATCTGCTGGAAATGCTCGACGCCGGCGCACCGAAACCGGCGCTGATCCTCGGCTTCCCGGTGGGCTTCGTTGGCGCCGCCGAATCCAAGGCAGCGCTCGCGGCAGACAGCCGTGGCGTGCCTTTCGTCATCATGCAAGGCCGGCTGGGCGGTAGCGCCATGGCCGCCGCCGCCGTCAATGCCCTCGCCACGGAGATCGAATGATGCAGCAACCTGGACGTCTGATCGGCCTGGGCGTCGGCCCCGGTGATCCGGAACTGATTACCGTCAAAGCCCTGCGCCTGCTGCGCGAATCGCCGGTGGTGGCGTACTTCGTCGCCAAGGGCAAAAAGGGCAATGCTTTCGGCATCATCGAGGCGCATTTGCAGGACGCGCAAACGCTGCTGCCGCTGGTGTATCCGGTGACCACAGAAGCGCTTCCGGCGCCGCTGTCGTATGAACAAGTGATCAGCGATTTCTACGATGCGGCCGGCGAAGAACTCGCCGCGCACCTGGACGCTGGCCGTGACGTGGCGGTGATCTGCGAAGGCGATCCGTTCTTCTACGGCTCCTATATGTACCTGCACGATCGACTGGCCGAGCGCTATGAAGCCGAAGTCGTGCCGGGCGTTTGCTCAATGCTTGGCGGTGCCTCGGTACTGGGCGCGCCGCTGGTGTATCGCAATCAGAGTTTGTCGGTGTTGTCGGGCGTATTGCCTGCCGACGATCTCAAGCGTCGTCTGGCCGATGCCGATGCCGCCGTGATCATGAAGCTGGGGCGCAACTTTCCCAAGGTTCGTCAGGTGCTCGAAGAGCTCGGGCTGGCGGGGCGTGCGCTGTACGTCGAACGCGCGACCATGGCCAACCAGAAAATCGTCCCGCTGGATCAGGTCGAGCCGATGTCCTCGCCGTACTTCTCGCTGATCATTGTGCCCGGCGAACGGTGGCAAGGCTGATGGCCCGTCCAGTTCCGGCGATTGTCATTCTGGGCAATGGCAGCCTCGCGACTGCGCGCAAGATTGCGCAGCTGTACCCTGGCGCATTGATCCATGGCCTGGCCGAACGGGTGGACGGCGCGGACCGCGTCTATCACGAATTCGGCGCCACCTTGCGTGAGCTCTATCAGCAAGACACGCCGATTATCGCCTTGTGTGCGGCCGGCATTGTGATCCGCACCCTGGCGCCGTTACTGCTGGAAAAAGGCGCCGAGCCGCCCGTGCTGGCCGTGGCTGAAGACGGCAGCGCCGTGGTGCCGCTGCTCGGCGGCCTCGGTGGCGTGAACGTCATGGCGCGCGAGATTGCTGCCGGTCTCGAGGTGGCTGCGGCGATCACCACCAGCGGTGAATTGCGCTTCGGTACCTGCCTGCTCAATCCACCCAGCGGCTACGCCCTCGGCGATCTGGAACTGGGCAAGCGCTTCGTCTCGGATTTGCTCGCCGGCCAAAGCGTGCGCGTCGAAGGGGCTGCGCCGTGGCTGGCGCAGGCGCAGTTGCCGCAAGATCCTCACGCGCAGTTGTCGGTCCATGTCGGCCATGCCGAGCGTGCGCCTGCGGCCAATGAATTGATGATCTACCCGCGCAATGTGTTGGTGGCGGTGAGCGGTGAGGTCGCGGATCTGTCAGGCGTCATTCGCGCGACCCTGCATCAAGCGAACATCGCCGTGCAATCGGTGGCGTGCCTGTTGGCCAGCGACCTGCACATGGCCAATTCGGCGCTGCGCGAAGCGGCACTAGAGCTGGGCGTGACGCTGCGTTTTGCGTCGGTCAGCGGCGGCGTTAGCGAGTTGTCCCGCCACACCGTGCCGAACGCGACCATCGTGTCAGCGGATACCGGCATTGCCATCGCGGTGGCCACTGAGCCGCTGGACGCTGCGCAGATCGGCCGGGCACGCGGTCGTTTGGCCGTCATCGGTCTGGGCCCTGGCGCCGCCGAACTGATGGTGCCAGCGGTCAAGGCCGAGCTGGCCAAGGCCACCGACGTACTCGGATACGAAACCTACGTGCGCATGGCCGGACCGTTCCGCGAAGACCAAGTGCTGCATTGCACTGACAACCGCGAAGAGATGCAGCGCGCCCGCCACGCCTTCGAGCTGGCGGCGCAAGGCCGTTCGGTGATTGTGGTTTCATCCGGTGACCCCGGTGTATTCGCCATGGCGGCGGCGGTACTTGAAGCGTTGCATGAGTCGAGCGAGCCGAGCTGGCACAGCGTCGACCTGGAAATCCTGCCGGGTGTCTCCGCTTCGCTGGCGACCGCTGCACAGGCCGGTGCGCCGCTGGGCCATGACTTCTGCGTGATGTCGCTGTCGGACAACCTCAAGCCTTGGGCGATCATCGAGAAGCGCCTGGACCTGGCCGCCGAAGCCGATCTGGCGCTGGCGTTCTACAACCCGATCTCCCGTGCGCGGCCGTGGCAACTGGGCCAGGCGCTGGAAATCGTCGGCCGACATCGCACACCGGAAACGGTGGTGGTGCTGGGGCGAGACATTGGCCGTCCTGGCCAGACGTTGCGGGTCACAACGCTCGGCGAACTGACCCCTGATCAGGTCGATATGCGCACCATGGTGCTGATCGGTTCGTCTACCACTTGCGTGTTCCCTCGTGCCGAGGGTGGTGAGTGGGTGTATACGCCGCGGTGGTATGGCGAAAAGCCGATCAGTTAAGCCTTGGCGGTCAGTTCTGCTGGCCGCCACAACCCCTCGACCGCGTAAGATTTTTCACTGAAAGACACCGGAAACACGTTCGCACCGAAGTCGTAAGTCGATGTCGCGAGCGTTGAATTGTCGTGCCCGTGCATAAGGTTTTTTACTGTCGTTGTTTTCATGTTCTGAAACAGTCGTTAGAGGGCTTGGTTTTTCTTGATGTGCGTAGGTTGGAAGTGCGTTATTGGAATAAAAGATTAATAGTTACATTTACTCTATGGGTTAAGTGTAATTAATTAATTGTGTGGGTGTTTGGTTGAAGTTTTGATTGTTATCAACTAGTGTTTTTTTTTTGGTCTGGTGAGGGCTGGCGCTGTTGGGTGTTTGTTGTTTTTTTAATGGCTTTTTGCTCTTTCTCTAGTATTTTTACATTCAATTACGAAGTTTGAATGATGTCCGAATTTATCTGTCGGGCGTGTCGCTTTGTGTGTGGATGTTCTCTTGTTTAACTTATTGATTGAAGGGTGTGGCGCGTTATGAGCTATGTGGATGGCACGACGGCGGGTTTCAAAGAGTTTGTCGGTCTTTTTGAGTTGGTTGAACTTGAGAAGGCACTGCAGGACTTCAATAAAACACCAGAATATGAGGCGATCATTCGGTATTACTTTGCGTGTGTCGATACCCGCAAGCCTGAACGGCAACTGGAGCCGATTGGATTACTCAAGGAGGCCCTGGCAGCGTTACCTGGGGCTGAAACACGGCGTCGGCGCGACTCCGAGTTGGAGTCGTCGGTCAGTCCAGGTGCCAACCAGGCACCCGATTTGACGGAGATCTATGACCGGGTCGAGGCGTATCAACAGCGTTTGAACAGATATGTCTCTCAGGTCATGACGACAGAAATGCAAGTGCCCAAAAAACTGCACTTCATCTGGCTGGGGGGAGGCCTGGGGGATATTCAGCGCGATTATATTAATGTCTGGTATCAGGTCATGGCCAAAGAAGGCTACGAGCTGAATGTCTGGTACGACAGCGATGGATTACTGGTTCATGAAACCAACCGAATCATCGTCGAGGCGGCCAAGGCAGATGTGTTGTCTGGTGACGTCCAGGGTGTGACCGCCGGCCACGACTTGGCTGACCTCTATGAAGAGCGAGCCACGGCCTTGAAGCGCCAGATGTACGAACACATCAATCGGGCAATCGAACTTGGCAAGAGTGCCGATGAAGCGCGAATGGACTTGCTGGTTCGCGGTTATGGTCAGGACAAAGAAAAGCTGCGCGCTTTGCGCAATAAAAAGGCTCAAGTCATGAACCGCCTCAATGACGAGCACATTCGATTGCGCGATGTTCATGAACTTCCGGCCTTCTCTCGATTGGGAGATTTCTATCACCGTGAAATGTCTTTGCGCGGCAACCTTGCGGCGGCCTCGGATGTTATGCGGGTGCTGGTGGAACATGGCGAAGGCGGGATCTATAACGACGTGGATTTCTTGCCACCGCTTGCTCACGAACTGGCGGGTATTGAAATTAACAAACTACAGCACGTCGCACGACTCGAAGTTTTGCAGGTGTTGCTTGACCATAACCCTCACTGGATGCCGGGCCGGCAGACTCTGCGTAGTCGCTATAAGGACCACGACGGGCAATTATCTGCGGCGCAACGAGATGCCCTGGAGCGGTTTGCCAAAAGTTCGCCAGCGTTAGAACAGGTGTTTGTTCCGTTTGAAGATTACTCCGTTCGACCCGACAGTTTGCGGTTAGCGATGATTGAGGGCCGCGAGTCCAATGCGTTGATTGTCAGTCACCCTGGGTCAGCTGCGCTGGAAGCCATTATCGAGCGCCTTGAAATCCACCTGCGTGTATTGCTGGAAGTTGAACTCCAGGCCATTAAACGAGGCGTCAAATTTTACGATAGAAGTGCCATTTATGAGCTGACAGAAGAAGTACTCAGGGATGAATTCAATATTGTCGATCAACAAGCTAACGAAGATGATTATCGGGCCAGTAACCTGTGCTCCGGGATCGCTGATTATTTCAGTGACGGCATTCGTCCCCAGGCTGAGGGCTCGATATTCTTGACGGGACCGGGGGCTTTGCGTGCCGGTTTGTTGGACTTCGAGAGCAAAACCCTGACACCTCAGGCAGCCAAAGCGTTTAGAGAGGCTGTGCGAGCGCACACTGGATTTAACAATGCTACGGAGGAGGAAAGAGATCATTCCTGGAAAGAAAATGCCGTGGACCTTGATACCTGGCTCGACGCAGAAAAGCAGCGCTGGACCGACGGGGCACTGAAAGCTCGTTACACAGGCAACATGGCACAACTGCTCAAGTTCCAGAGCATCGATTTCGATGAAGGCTGGCCGGTGATCGAAGGTCGTCATGTGTTGATCACTGATCTGTTGCAGCAACTGGCCGATGATCTCGGTGAGCCATTTCGCAAGGCAATGAGTCAGCGCCGCAACGGCAGCGTGACGTTTGAAAAACCATGGTCCCTGAGCTTCGATGACCGGCAAGCAATCATTGCTCAGGATGTCAGCATCCGCTCCCCGGCTTCCCCCCCGGATGCGGCGACACAAAATCTGTCAGTGGATGAATTGCTGAGTCAAGTCGTCAGAGACCCACTCCTCACCCTAAACCTGAACCCACTGCAACGTCTGTTGCTCGGTGGGCTATTGGGGGTCAATACACTGGATAATCAACATTTTGCCGCAGCCAGTGCAACGCTTGAAAACCTTGCCAACTCGATGTCGGACATGGGGGTCATCCACCGTTACGGAGCCATTGAACGGGAGCTGTTCAAGCAAAGTCATCCGGCTTTCCTTGCCGGGTTGAAGGAGGCTTCCAATCCGTCCGTGGCCCTGTCGGAAACCAGTGTCGATCTCAAGAAGCAGGCGCTCGCACGCCCACTGACCCTGCTGGAGTGGGGACGCTCGGTCGCCAAAATTCAGCATGTGGCGAAACTCGAGTACCGCGACCGGGTCATCGAACGAACCGGTGAAGTGCTGGGGAGCTTCAAGGACAACACCTTTAAAATTGCGCCACAGGATTTGTTGCTCAAAGGTGCAGGCGACCGGGTTGCCGGGCGCTGTTACCCACTGGCGCTGGCTATGGCGGCGGCGCTCCACAAAAGCAACACGGCGGCAAATACCTTGAGGGCGCGCTTTTTTCTGACCGTCATCAATTCTGAGGACGCGGATTCAAAGGCATTTGTGAGCATGATCGAGGAGTTGCGTGACGCGCCTGTCAATGACATAGGCAAACCACTGATGCGCTCAGATCTCGCTCAGGTCGTAGCGATACTGGAAGAAAAAACGGCCAGCACGACCCTGATGCTCAATTCGGACAACCACTCGATGCTAGTGGCGAAAATCTTTGAAGGCGAACGCAGCAATTACCTGTTCTACGACCCGAATTTAGGGACCTACGAGATTGGTACGTCGTTGGCGTTCAGGGGCGCATTGACGGACTTTTTCCTGCGCAAGGAAATGGCCATGCATTACGCAGCCTTTGGCGATGCGCAACGGCCGACCTTTGATCTGATCGAGCTCGATGGCGCAAAACTGAACAAGAGGGTACTTGCCTCCGGCATTGAAGTTTCAAGCCTGTCGGAGTCAGGCGCGCTGCCTGAGCAAACGTTGCCGCGTGTAAGACAACGGCTGGCCAGCGTCCGTGGACAGTCGCTGGTCAACAATGCGGCGCTGGGCAGTTCATTGCTGGAACTGGACGCGCACTGGTGGGGTGGGCAGATCGCGCAGGCGACACGTCAATTGCAGGAGCAACACGGGCTGGCGTCAGATTCTGTTGCGCTGTTCGAGACGCTGGAGATAACCCCGACAGGAGGATTCGAAATCAGTGTGCTTAACCCCGTTTCCGAGAAGACCGTGCGTGTCACCACCAGCGATCACCGGTTTCTGAGAATTAAAAAATTCCTCTCCGAAACCTTCAATTCATTGGCCGCTCGCCCGCGTGCGTCGGTCAGTCCGCTTGATCCGACGGACGCCAGCAGCGTTCATACGCTCAATGCCGGGTTCACCGTACAAGCCCTGATGAATGCGCTGCGACATCACGAGGGCGCGGCCAGCGGTAGTGACAAGGCCCTGACCACCGCCATTCGTCTGCATGCCTACGTCAACTATGCCCAGTTGGCCCATGGCAACATCGTGGATGTGCTCGGCGTAGTGAACCTGGTGCGTCAGGCCCTGAACGATGAAAAGCTGATCGCCCGCACCAGCGCACCGTTGGTGCAAAAGGCCTTGGGGCATATCGCCAATGAAGGCGTCGGTACTGTGCTGGGGCTGGTGAATGTCGGGTTTGATATTTATCAGTTAAGCCACGCCACCAATGACATTGAGAGGGCGCAGTTCGGCACGCAGTTGGCCTTTGATTCCGCGAGTGCGGTGGTAGGCGTCGCCGGTCTGGGTGCGGCACTGGCTGGCGCGGGTACGGTGGCTGCGGTGCTGGGAGGGGGCGGGGTGATTCTTGGCGGGCTGGCGGTAGGCATTACGGCGCTGGCCGAAGGTTTTGCCACCATTGCCGAGGAAGCCAAGGAGGTCGCGCTGTTTTTTGATGGGCTGGAAAAGGCGTACTTGCAAGGCGGCTATCACCTGGACAAGGCCTCGAATGCCTGGATAGCGCATCCCTTGCTGGTATTTGCCGATCTGGATTTGCGCGCATCCACCGTCCATTTCGACAGCCCGAAACTGTTCCCGCTTCGGGACCATTTCGGGGTTCCGGATTTCGATGAGGATTACGAGCGCGCCACCGATATTCGCCAGGGGCTTGGGTTGCCGGACTCGGCGCGTTTCTTCCCACAGGCAGGACAGACAATCGTTCTGCCCTGCACCCCCAAGACCTGGTACGCCTACGAATACAAGTTGCTGCCGTTTGTCACGTTTCGTCATGCCGGCGGTTACGACACGGCGCGTCGACTGGAAAAAAAGAACGAACAGGGGCAACGGCAGTTTCTGTTTTCGTTCTATTCGTTTCCCGGTGAATACGTGGTCAACCGGTTGAATCCGGTCTACAAGCCAACGGTATTCAATGTTCGTCTCGATAATGTCGAGCGTTCACTGGCAGTACCTGCGCTGCCGAAAATGTGGCACGGGCTGGTGTCCTACCGAGTAGAAGGCGCAGGGGCTCAATGTTCCGTGCTGCTCAATCCCGGGGTGAGCCTTGAACTCGCCGCACCCGGTCAGATTGCGATGCAATGGGTGCTGCTGACGCCATGGCTGGTGGAGGCAGACATCCGGATAGAGGCCGGGGGCCGCCTTGTCTCGGGGACATTGGATGTGACCTTCAGTGGCAGTGGTGTTCACCATGTATTGCTCAAGCTTGCGGATAACAAAATCCTGCGCGTGGATCTTGCCGCCCTGCGCCTGGAGGTGGTCGAAGAAGTGGCCGATCCGGCGTTTGGGGAGCAAGCGTTGCTGGATCACTTCAAGTCATTGGCCAGTGAACATCGCCTGGCCATGCCTTATACCCCGGTTCATAACTTTGTGGTGCCCTATGAAAAGCCGGACGAACCCAGGACAGTAGTCGCGTATTACGACTCGGCTCAGGATCGTTTTCTGTACATCCGCGATCCGCAGGTGCTGTTGTCCGACGAGGTGGTATTGGGCGCAGTGTTGGAGGGTTCGGCTTACTTCTATCATCCCGATGATTTCTATGTCTGGCAGGTCAATGCGATCACCGGGACGCTGGTTCAGCGCTATCGATTGCTTTACAGAACTGGCGTGGCGATTGTCCGCTTTGAGGCCGTGGCCAATGGCGGCATTCAGATCGTGCAGCGGCTCGCTGGAAAGGACGACCGGCACGATGAACTGACCTATGTGATCCATGACCGGAGCGTGTTGCTCAGTTCGATCACCCGCGGTCAGGATCCTGCACTTCAGTCGCTTTTAGAGGCCGACACGCTGACGGACTGGAAGCACGTACTGGGCGACTATCACCTGCCGCTGGAGTCCACCAATACGGTGAACTGGCGTCCCGCTGCACTGGTTTCGATTTGTTGGCAGATCAATGCCGAGTTGCGGGATCTGGTCTGGGTGCGCAGCGGTGATGGGTTGATTATTCGTGCACCTGCCAGGCGTCACCGTGCACGAGGATGGGCAGACTCGATCAAAGCCTTGAGTGATCTTGTGCTCATCGCTCCCGCCGGTGCCGAGGGCGAAGTGTTTGTGACCTACGACAAACTTCACCAACGCCTCATGTGCCAGCAAAGGTTGATGGTGGATGGTCGTGCACAATGGTCGACCAGCAACATCTCCCCCCTTGGGCTAAAAAATGTTGTCGCCGTTGAGCGGGACTATCTCGTGCTGACCGACGCGGGTCTGTTCTTTGACATTACGCCGCACGGGAACCTGAGATTTGGCGGGCTGACCGAGCATTGGCTGAAGGACAAAAGCCAATGGTGGTTGGCGCTGGCAACGCTTGCGTTGCACCACCCGGTGCCGAGTTTTGCCATCCTGGGTTTGACCGGTTTCAAGGGCGATGCCTTGTGCGCCTGGTACCTGGATGGTCGGCTGCTGCTCGCTGAAATGGGGCACGGTAAAGAAGTACGGTTGCTGAGTATTACTCCAGATAATCAGGCCACCTGGCTGTTTGATCTATCAACCGGGAAGATTGTCCGCCAGGGTTTTATCGATCCAGAGCACTTGAGCACAGCATTTGCCCAGGGAACGAAACTGTTAACGCCAGCGGCATTGCCAGCCGCGACGCAGGAATGGGCGAGCTGGACGTTTAGCGATGTAACAGTAGAAGGCGCTGGTCTGAGGGCCACGACGCTTGAAGGTGTGGAGGTGGATTTACAGTACAACGCACCGGCACGGATTACGGGCGTTGACAGCCAATGGGTCGCGGCGCTGGAAGGTGAGTTGAGCGAGGGGTTGGCGGCGCTGGCGAATGAACATCGATGCGCCGATTTTCTGTCCGTCGAAGACCCTGACTACCAACAATGGTACGTGGTCCGGACCGGGCGGTTGATCCGCATTCCGAAGACCGCTGTCGTTGCGCAATTCACACTCGTCGGCACCCAGCATCAAACCAACGTGATGCTGCATGACTCCAGGGATGGTTTTTTGCACACCTATCCGCAAAACAACAGGGTCGGGCCGCTCGACTATGTCCAGCGCAACGCCGAAGTACTGGTGGTCGAAGGGCCAAAGACGGGCAGCGACCTGCTGCCGCTGATTGCCGATGATGTCAGCATCCTGGTGCTCAAAATGGGTGAGGGTTCAACGACCTGTCGGCTTACCAGGGCGGCGTGGTTGAAACTTCAATCAGTCATTGTCGATTGCCGCCCTTCGCTCGACCACTCGCCCTCGGATCCGGGAAAACTGATCTGGGATATCGTGGTTGCGGATCAATTGTGGGCGAGCCGGGTCGATGAGCACTTGGTGATTGTGGATGCCGACAGCGGACACAGTTTGATCTTTCGCGACGTGTTCTCGACGGATGTCGTTTTGCAACGGAACGTATTTCTGACGATGAGCGGCTATCAGTCCTTCGCGGTGTCAACACTGGTGAGTGCCCTGGCCAGGAATGGCAGCACGAGCAGTGTGTTACTCAAAGACATTTTGCCCACCGCAATAGTTGAAACGATAGAAGGTTGAGTTCCGACAACCACTGACACATTGAACCTGTTCGATGGGTGAGTGGCTGTCAGTTTTTTACATATGGATATGAAAATGAAAAGTACAACTGGTGAAACATTAAATCAGACTGACACGTTCCCCACGCCGTTTGATCGCAGCGAATTGGAGTTTGCGTTGAGCGGTTTCAAAGATATGCCGGCGCACGCAGCGGCCTTGCGTTACTTCGATGGTGCTAGCGAAGCGTCGACGCTTGACGCTCAACTGACGGCGATAAGTCTATTGAAGGAAACGCTCGAATCAACAAACCCGAAAGGTTCGGCGGCCACACTGCCAAAAGTCCGGGATAAATTGACGGACTATTTCCTGCGTTTGAGTACAACGGTCGAACTACTGAATACCGCCAAACCCGTGCCTAAAAAGTTGCACTTTGTCTGGGTGGGCGGGGGCATTGGTGCTATTCAGGGAGACTACATCAATGTCTGGAGGCAAATGCTTGCCCCGCAGGGTTACAGCCTCAACCTGTGGTATGACAGCGATGCTTTGCTGGCCCATGAGACCAATCGCATTATCGTCGAGTCAGCCAAGGCGCTGGGGGCGATTTCTGCGCCACAAGGCGCAGTCGATACGTCTGCTGCGCTGGGTCGCCGTTACATCGAGCGAACGCGAGTGTTGCGACAGCAGATGTTCGAGCATATCCAGACGGTCACACAGGCGGGCGGTAGCGCCGATCAGGCGCGAATCGATCTTTTAGTCAGTGCCTATGGCCAGGATGAAGGTGCGCTCAAGGCGCTCAAAGCCCGCAATCTTCAATCTCTGCAACGCCTGGAAATGACTCATCGAGACATACACGTAGAGCTTATCGATCAACCGTTGTTCGATATTTATGAGCGCGAAATCTCGTTTCGGACCAACTTGGCGGCTGCATCCGATATCACACGTTTACAAGTTCTGAATAGCGAGGGTGGAACCTATCTTGATGCTGATTTGCTGCCGTCTCTGCATAAAGTGCTCGGTGGTGTGGACCTCGCCGCCTTCAGTGCCGAAGAACGTATAGGTGTGATGCAGGTATTGTTTGATTACAACCCGACACTGCTTCCGAATCGGGGACAGGCCTATGCGGATTTTCGCCCCAAGGTGCCCGAACAACACCGAGAGGCGATAACAGCATTTGCCAAAAGCACGCCGTCCCTCAGCGATATTTTTGCCCCGTTCAATGACGTCATGGTCGCGTCGAACGGTCTGCGTGTCGGTAATAAAAACACGCCTGATTCGATGGCGAATCAAATCAAGACGCCATTCAACGGATTATCCAATGCCCTGTTGAGTGGTCATGCGGGTTCTGCACAACTTGCCGCCGTTATGGAAAAAATTCGCAGTAACTATCAATTCCTGGACCGGGTAGTTGCGCAGGCCTTGAGCAGCCATGTATCGCTTCAGGATCGCCAGGCATTTCCCGATCTGATTATCCGGGAGCTGGAGAAACAACACGGTCCGATTTCAAGCTGGAACTCGAATCTGCAAAGCCTCAACAGTTTTTTGCAGGCGATCAATGACTATGATGCCGACGGGATCAGATTCGGTGCCCAGTCGGCCATTGCGATGAGCGGGCCGACGGCGGTGTCCAGCGGGTTGAGTGACTTTGTCGACGACCATGCGGTGCTTGAAAGCCGCCAACAGATCAGTGACAAGGTTGACCTGTTCGACGGCTTTAACCTCGCCACCGAAGAAGAAACCCATCACAGCTGGAAAGACAATGCCAAAACTGAGGCGGCCTGGTTCGAGCTTGAGACAACAAAAGCGAGCCAGGGCGGCTATAAGGCCCATTTCAAAGGGAACATCACGGAGCTGCTTAAAGGTCAGCTCATGACGTTTGAAAAGGGTTGGCCTGTGATTGAAGGCCGCCCGGTTTTACAGACCGACATCCTGCAGCAGTTGGTGGATGACCTGGGAGCCCCCTTTATCCGGGCCATGAACGAAAAACTTAGCGGCGACCTGAGCTTCGATAAGCCTTGGTCCCTGAGCTTCGATGAGCGTCAGCGGATCCTGGCGCAAGCCCGTGTAGAACTTCCGGTCTCGCACGGTTTTGAGCCGATCGGCAATCTGAATGAAATGATCGTTCGCATTGGCCACGACTCTCTGCCGCTTGATCAGTTGAGCCCGGTGCATCGAGTACTGCTCGGCGGGCTGTTCGGCGCGCAGACGCTGGATAATGCCGGATTCGACGATGCCTGGCAGCACACCCGAGCCCTTGCGCAGAGCACCACCGACCTGGGTTTCGCCCAGCGTTATCTGGCCATCGAGCAGGCCTTGCTCACACGCAGGCCTCCTGCATTCGAAGCCGGTTTTGCAGCTGCCCAGGCAAGGGTTGAGCCATCGAAGAACAGCGCTCAAGTGCTCAAGGCCCTCGCGTTCGAGAAACCGCTGACCTTGCGCCAATGGGGCGAGCACATGGCCCGTATCAGGTTTCAGGCCCAACATGAGCTGCGTCAACACATCTTCCAGCGCAGCGCCACGGTGCTGGAAACCTTCATCGAGCAAGGTGCTTCGACGGGGCGGTTGATGCCTCAGGGTTTATTGGTCAGGGGTGAAGGCGATCCTGGAAGGCGTTGTTATCCGCTGGTATTGGCCATGGCGGCGGCCATCGAAAAAGGCCCCTCGGCCGTGGACGCTTTGAGCGGCAGGTTGGCCAATGCCAACCTCGCGCCCGACGCCAATGAAACCCATGCTTTTCTGCGAACCCTCGATGAGCTGCGAACTGTACCAATGGCGCGGTCGGGCGTTTTATCAGGAGCGTTCGGCCTGGATCAGGTCATGCGGACCCTGCAAGCCAGTACTTCCACCCGTACCTTGATGCTTAACACCGAAAGCCATTCCCTGTTGGTGGCAAAAGTCGTCGCTGGCGAGTCGAGTGCCTACCACTTCTACGATCCGAATTTCGGTGTCTTCGGATTCGAACAGGCGCAGGACCTGCACCGTGGTCTTGAGCGGTTCCTCAGCAGCCCTGAGCTGGCCAGACTCTATGAGATCAATCACGTGATGGAAGCGACGTTCAACGTCGTCGACCTCAATGGTCCACGTGTCGCCGATCTGACGCTTCCATCGCAGATCAATGTGTCAGGTTTGCTGAGTCATGATCCGATCAGCATCGGGGTAACGGTGGCGCCATGGGAACACCATGCTGAGTTACGGGCCCGTTCATTGGTGGAAAATGCCCGACTGGGGCGAGGGCTGAACGAACTGGACGCCCGTCACTGGGCGCAGCAGATTCAGCACAGCGCTGATCGCCTCCACGCGGAAAGTAACCTGGGGCGAGACTTTGTTCCGGTGTTCGACAGTGTGCGAGAGGTGTCTGGTGGACACTATGAAATCAGCCTGGTCAATCTCAAGGATCCAACGCGCACCGTCAGGGTGCCAAGCACTGACGGTGTCCTTCCGCGGATCCGCTCCTACCTGACGGAGACTTTCCAGACACTGTCGGTCAAGCCGTCAGTGCCGGGCAGGGTCGACCCGAGCGATGTCAGCGCCGTGCATACCTTGAATGCGGCGTTTACGGTTCAGGCGCTATTGGTAGCGCTCCAGTCTCATGAGCAAATCAGCGCCATCAATGAAGACCGCAGCCTGACGACCGCTGTGCGAATGCACGGTTACCTCAGTTACGCGCAACTGGCCCATGGCAATCTGCTCGACATCGTGGAACTGGTCAAACTGGTCAGGGTGGCGTTGAACGACGCACCGCTGGTGGCCCGAACCACCTCCTCGGTAGTGGTCAATGCGCTGGGACATATTGCCAGGGATGGTTTGGCCACGGTGATGCAACTGGCTACTCTGGGTTTCGATATCTATCTGCTGGCCAATGCCAAGGACGATCTGCAACAGGCGCAATACGGTACTCAGTTGGCGTTCGATTCCGCGGGGTTGGCACTGTCCGCGGCCGGCATAGGCGCCGGCCTGGCAGGTGCCAGTACGGTCGCTGCGTTTCTTGGCGGAGCCGGTGTGATCCTGGGTGGGTTCGCCATTGGCATCAGTGCGCTGGTTGAAGGGTTCAATGGCACGTTGGAACGAGGACGGCGGATCGGTCAGTACCTGAACCGCGTCGATAAGGCGTATCGCTCGGGCGGTCACTCGATCAGGGAGGGTGTGTTTTATCCGAATCCTTACGCGGCCATCCGCGAGATTGATTTGCGCAACCAGCGGCTGACGTTTGACAGTCAGGAAATTTTGTCGGCCAACACCTATACGCTGAACCCGCCAGATCAGAATCCTGATCGTTCGAAAGCCATCAACATTCGTCAACACCTCGGGTTGCCGGAGCATGCGGCTATTGGCGATTTGACGACCTTTCAGGCCATTGTCCTGCCGTGTGTGGCCAAGACCTGGTTCGGTTTCGATTACTCGGCCCTGCCGTTTTCGACCACGCGTTCCGAGCATTTTGAAACCGCGCTGAAGCTGGAGTACGACACAGCAGGCAATCGCCAGTTCTGGTTTACCTTTTACAAGTTCCCCTCCGAGTACATCCTGCACAACTTGTATCCGATAGAGGTGGAGACGACGATCAGGGTCTTGCTGGATGAGGAGCCGCGTTTGTTGCTGGTGCCCGAGCTGCCCAAGATGTTGCACGGCAAGCTGACCTACAGTGTTGAAGGGGTGGGTGGTCATTGCGCGCTGACACTCGCCCCGGGCGTGCGCTCGATCAATCTGTCACAGGCAAAGGCGCGCCCCATGGCCTGGACGCTGCGTGCGCTCTGGTTGAGTGAAGCGGACATCGTTGTCAGCGACGGCTTTTTGAAGGTGGGGGCTATCGACGTTCATGTCATGGGTACACCCGAATTGGTTATCCAGACTTCGCATAACTCGTTTCGAGTTGACTGGGCGAAACGGCAACTGCTGCTTGAAGAGCTGGAGAACGATCCGACTGCCGACACCGCGATGATCCAGGCCCGAGTCAGGAACCTGGCCCGCGCCAATCGTTTAGCCAGCCCATTCACCGCGGTACAGAATTTTCCGGTTCCGTTCGCAGACCCACAAGAACCACAACTCACTATGGCTTTTTATGAGCAGGCCCGTGATCGTTTCATCTACGCTCGCGACCTCCCACCAGCCCTGGCGAACCAAGCCAGGCTGGGCGCGGTTATTGGTGGGCAGGCGTATTTCTATTGCTCCCGGGAAGCACTCATCTGGCGCTCTGACGTGGTCACCGGGCAAGTCAATCGATTCTATAGGCTGATGGACCCGGTGCCCGGTTCGAGCATTTCGGTGTTCCAGGTCCTGGGGCAGGGGGTCATTCGGATTGTCCAGCAAGTGACCCAGCGCACTGGGCGTGAAGCCGAGGTGGTCTACCTGTTGGGTGAGGACGAAGTCTTGCTGCTGGCGATTGCAGGTCATTTGACCGAGCGCCAGCAAGACCTGCTGCTCAAGGGCGTGATGCGGGGGTGGTCGAACTTCCTGTGGGATTACGAATTGTTGGTCAAGGACTCCAAGCTTTGGCCTTTGACCCAAGTGAAAGTCGTGGATTATCAACCGGCGGCGTTTGTCTCGATAACACCTTTGACACAGGGCAAAAAGGAATCGCTCAGCACGTGGGTCCGTGCTGCCGATGGCCTGCTGATTCGTCCCGCTGTGTCGCAGATTGAGGGACCGCGCGGCCCGGTCAGCCCGATGTTGCTGACACCCGCGACCAGGAAGGGTAATACCGTCCTGTTCTTTGACAAGCTCAATCGGACCCTCTATCGCCAGAAGATCGGGACGACCGTCAGCGGTGCGGATGCCCAGGCTGAGCGTATCGAGCCCTGGAATGTGATTGAAGTCATCGCTAATGAAAAACGCTACGTTGCGTTGACCAGGGAAGGGCTGTATTTCGATATCAACGAGCAAGGGCAGTCGCAGCTGGCCGGAGTCTCCGAAGACTGGCTGGAGGATGCCAGAGGGCCGTTGGGCATAGGCTTTGAGTTCTGGACCGACGTTGAGGCGCTTGCGAAGGCGCATCAAGCGTCGAGCTTTTCGATTCTTGGTCTGGGTAGCGGCGTACGGGATGAAAAGCTGTGTGCCTGGTACGTCGACCATCGATGGCTGATGGCGGATATGGGCCCCGGCAAGGTCATGCAGTTGGTGGCAACGACGCCAAATGAGGAGACGGGCTGGCTGCTGGATGTTTCCGTTGGGCAACTTTACCGCCAAGCGTTCCTTGAGCCTGAAAAACTACCGACCCTCTTTGACAATGGTCTGCAGCTTCTGCGGCAGGACCTGTTGCCTGTGCCACAAAAGGTCTGGCCCGAATGGTCTTTTGCACAGGTATGGACACATGGCTCCGGTCTGCGAGGGCGGACGCTTGAAGGGGTTGAACTCGAGATGGTGTTCGGTGAACCGGCGCGTATCGTCGGCGTCACGGGAGGCTGGGTGCTGGCGCAACAGGGGACGAAAGACCCATACGATGCGAGGGTGAGGCGAGCGTTGAAGGCGCTGGTGAGCAAACATCCCCACGAAGCATTTGTATCGGTTGGCGGTTACTCGGGCTACCAATGGTATGTCGAGGGTATCGATCGTGTGGTGGGTGAGGTCGATACGAGACTGGAAACCCGACTGCTGGGTGTTCGAAACAAAACGGTTGCCTTGTTACATGAAACGCCCAGCCAACTGACATACAGCGCTTCGAAGGATGTGTGGCTGGAGAAAAGCGTTGCTCGTCGTGAAGACGAGGTACTAATGCTGGAGTTTCAGGGCGAGCTCAGTGACGTTATGCCGTTGATACCTGACGACGTTACACAGTTGATCTTGAGTTATGGGCCAAGAGCGATCAGCTGCAGCCTATCGAGCACTGTCTGGCAGCGGCTTGAATGCATTATGGTTGATTGTCGTCGTTCGTTGAGCGCTGAGTCACAGATGCCTGGCACGTTGATTCTGGATACTGGGGCGCAGGATGCGTGGCGGGTCAGTCTGGTTGAAAATCAGTTGCTGTTCACCGACCCGAATACCGGACACAGCCTGATCCTGCTCAACCACTCCGACGGTTTGACTGAGCGCCGTGCGATGAGCCTGAGTCTTCAGGTTCATGGCACCACAATGACCGTAACCCTTGATGAGTTCGTGCAGGCACTGGCGAGCGATGGCAAGGACAGGCAGCTTGCCGCACTAATGACGAAGGAGGGCGTCACGGAACCAGGTAGCCCTTCACCCCGGTAAAGATGATCTGCGCCGCCAATGCGCAGACGAACAACCCCATCAACCGGCTGACGATCTGCAACCCCTGGTCGCCGAGAATGCGCTCGATGCGGTTGGACAGGTAAAGCACCACGCCGACCGTAAAACTGGCCAGGGCAATACTGAGAATGGCTGTGAGTTTGTCGTCCCAATGAGGCTGACTCACGCCCATCACCAGCAAGGCGCCGATGGTGCCGGGGCCGACGGTCAGGGGAATGGTCAGCGGGACGATGGTGACGTCCTGCTGCACGTTGTCGGTCTGCACCGCCGACTTGCCCTGAGCCATGCCCAGTGCCGAGATGAACAGCACACTGCCGGCACCGATGCGAAAGGCGTCCACGGTGATGCCAAAGACACTGAAAATCACCCGCCCGAACAGGTACAGCAAGACGCTGGAGACCAGGGTGGCAGTCGCCACTTTCCAGGCCAGTCGACGTTGTTCCTTGCGCGAATAACCGCGGGTCAGACTGATGAAGCAGGACAAAACGAAGAACGGGCTGTAGAGCACCAGCATCTTCAGGTAAACGCTGAACAACACGTGGAGCATGGTTTAGGCTCGCATCAGGAGAGAGGATGACGAGGAGTCTATCAGTCTGTTAGTTGCTTGTGGATGTGAGTTGTGAGAGGCGCGTCAGTTAATTTTCCGGCAGGCTGTTTTTATAGCTAGTTGGGTGTTGTTGTAACTTGTTTGGGGGAGTGGTGGGTATAATGTTACAGGTTTAAGTTTGTGGTTGTTCATTTGTTTGGTTATTGTTTTATCGCAAGTTCATGAGGAACTTGTTTGGTGTTTTTATAAGGAATTCATTGTGTATAATAAATCTATTCGTGAAAGTTATGTTGCTGCCTGTATTGAGGCGATTGAAGAGTGTGAGATCGACGAGCAGGTAATTATTCGTCCTCGTGGCCTGATGGTTGTGGGCGACGAGATCGAAGCACCGTCGAAAGGCTCTATTGTGGGTGAAGGCACGTTGGGCTTTTCTGGCAAACTCAGTGCCGAAAACAGGTCGGATGCTCAAAACGCCTTTCTCTTTGCAAGCCGTGCAGCGAACAAACTCTACCCAGCAGAGCATCAGGGCAAAGAGTGGTATTTGAGGTTCCGGGAAGTCATGACCATCGCAGGTTGGACGCCTGTCAGCAAGTACTACAGTGATCTGGAAGTCGGCGGCACCAGCGTCCGTATGGACAAGCTGGTGCTGGAGATTCTCGGTTCGGTGGTTGCCGGCGTTGCATTGCCTGGTCCGTCGACTGCGTTGATGCTCAAGGTCGCGGGTGACGCGATCGCGGCCCTGCAAAAGCGTGACACGGCGGCCCTGACTGTTTATGAACGAAATCTGCTGCAAAACGGCGTCGGCGGAATCTCGGCCGGTGCGTGTGTCGAAGTAGAAGGTGAGGCAATCATGGCCGTGGGTGCAGTGCGTTTTCTTCGCAAGACCAGCTCCACCAAAGTAATGTTCGTGGATGTGGATATCCGAAATGTGAACCTGTATCGCGGTGAAACGGTATTTGCCAAAAATACATTGGTCGCTGATGCAGTTCGTGAGTCCATCAAGAGCAAACTTATCCCTCATAAAGACCAGATCGCAGACATTGATATCTAATTGATCTAAATAGGCAGTCGGTTATCGGCTGCCTTTTTTTTGTCGAGGGCGTTGATATGAGTTACGAATATTCTGTATTGATCGTTGGGGCTTGTGTCGTGATTATTCCGGCCGCGGATGGGGCGGCCCAATATACGGATCTGGTCAATTCCGTGTTGCTGGCGCAACTGATTGCCAATAAGAAGATCGAAAAAGCTCCGGAAATTGACTGGTACAACGCTTATGTAGAATTTCTGGATGATTACTGGCTGCGACGTACAAGAGCGCGACAGGATTGGTCTATCGCCCAAGACAGAGTCGAGTCTGTCAGCGACTGGGTCATTGCAGCGATTTCACAAGATGCTGTGGATAAAGGAAGCGCTACTGCGGCAACATTGCAGCGGCTGGCAAGGTTGTCCGGCAACGAGCCTGCAATGGGTTTGCTGCGCGGTCACATGCAGAAAATATCCACTGACGAGTCGGGTGATGTACTTGCGCCCGCAAAGGCTGTGCGTTTGCTGGTGGTTATCGCGCAGACGCCGACATCGGTCGCAAGCGTCTACATCGAGCTTAAGACCCGCCAGATCATCAGTGCCAATCCGCTGGCCCAGCGACATCTGGCTGAGGATGTACAAGGCAGCGTTTGCATGCGCTACGCCGCTGCTAACTTGTCCGAAACTCTCTACAGCCCTGTGCGCGACGCCATTGCCTTGAAGGTCAGGGACAAGTATCAGGACAACGTAGCGATGTTGACATTGAGCGATGATGCTTCGGCCATGGAGATCTGTGCGGTAGATTGAGTCATGCCTGGTTTGATTGCCCTACACGCCTGCCTGGAACGTTGATACCGTGCGATTCTGATGATCACGCTCAGCTACCCAGTGCTCGATCAGTTCCCGCAACTGCGACAACTCCACCGGTTTGGCCATATGCCCGTCCATGCCGGCCTGGCGCGCGCGCTCTTTGTGTTCGGCAAGAATGTGCGCAGTCAAAGCCACCACCGGCGTGCGAATCCGCTGATTGCCGACTTCCCAGGCGCGCAATTGCTGAGTTGCGGAGAAGCCGTCGAGGATCGGCATTTCGCAGTCCATCAGCACCAGGTCATAACGCTGGGCTTTCATCGCCTGCAAGGCTTCTTCACCATTGCTGGCGGTATCCGGTTGCAGGTTGAGTTTGCCTAGCATGCCGCGAATCACCTTGGTCGAGATGCTGTTGTCTTCGGCCACCAGGATGCGGAAATCGCTGGGTACCTTCACCGGTAAGGTCGGGCCGGTGGTCAGGTGCTGCGAGAGGGAGAGGCCCTTGTTTCGCTGGTTCAGCTCGTCGGCCAACGTCGTCTTGAGGGTATAACCGGCCACCGGTTTGGCGAGGATGCGTTTGATCCCCGAGTTGCGCGCGATGATCTTGCTGGGCGCATTGCTGATGCCGGTGAGCATGATCAGCAGGATGTCGTGGTTCAGGCTCGGGTCTTCCTTGATCTTGGCCGCCAGTTGCATGCCGGTCATGCCGGGCATGTTCTGGTCCAGCAGGACCACGTCGAAGTAATCGCGCAAGTGAGCCTTGGTGCGCAGCAGCGCCAACGCTTCCTTGCCGGACGCTACGGCACTGACATTCAGGCCCCAGGCGCTGCACTGTTGCACCAGCACTTTGCGACACGTGTCGTTATCGTCCACCACCAATACCCGTGCACCCTGCAGGGGGCCATCAAGGTCAGATGTCGGGTGTTCGAGGCGGTCAGGGTCCAGCGGCAGGGTCAGCCACAAGGTGCTGCCCTGATTGGCGCCGCTCTTGATCCCGAACTCCCCGTGCATCAAGCGAATCAGCTGACGGGCGATCACCAGCCCCAGGTTGCCTCCCAAACGGGTGGCCGAGAGGAAGTGCTTGCTGTGCAGTTCAGCGTGCATCAATGCATCGCGCTCTTCGGTGTCCATCGGCTCACCGCTGTCCTGTACGGCAATGCGCAAGCGCGGTTTTACACTGCGCTCATCGAGCGCGACAACGATCAGGATTTCGCCTTCGTCGGTTTTCTTCAGGGCGTTTTCCAGCAGGCTCAGCAGGGTCTGGCGCAGGCGCGTCGGGTCACCGCTGATGACACGCGGCACTTGCGGCTGGATAAAGCTGATCAGCTCGACGTTCTGTTGTTCGGCTTTGGCGCGGAAGATGCTCAGGCAGTCTTCGATCAGTGCATTGAGGTCGAACTGCACATCGTCCAGTTCGATCTGCCCGGACTCGAGCTTGGAGATGTCGAGAATCTCGTTGATCAGTGTCAGCAGTTCGTTGCCGGCACTGTGGATGGTCTGTACATAGTCGCGCTGCTTGACCGAGAGCGGCGTGCCCAGCAGCAGCTCGGTCATGCCCAGTACGCCATTCATCGGGGTGCGGATTTCGTGGCTGATCTTTGCCAGGAATTCGGCCTTGGCGTTGATCTCGGCGTTGCTGGCGGCCAGGTCGCGGCTGACGCTGAAACGGTCTTCGGTAATGCTGCGCTGACGTTCACTCAAGGCAATGCTCATCAACACGCCGCTGATGCAGATTAACCCCAGCAGGGTCATGATCAAGCCCTGCGGTGCGACCAGGGTCAATCCCAGCAGGGCCGGCAACATGATCAGAGTGCCAATGTTGAACACCACCATCGCCGCGACGAACAGGCGCGCCGGGCGATAACCTTTTTGCCAGTGATAGGCGCTGACGAACAACATGCTCAGGCCTGCCAGCGCGACCAGGGCGTAGGTCATGATGTTCAGCGGCAGCGTGTTGACGAACAACAGCAGCAAGCTGCAGACCACGATGAACAGAATGTCCCCCATCAGCAGTTTGTTCAGTGGGTGCGGGCCGAGTGGGGTGAAGAAGCGATAGGCGAACATCAAGCCGCACGGCGCCGTCAGCAGCAAGGCGAAGTAGGCGCCGGGTGTTTGCACCGCATGCCAGTTCGGCAGCCAGGGCCCTGCCAGATTCAGCAACAGCAACAGGCTGAGCATCAACAATGTTTCACATCCGGCTAGCCAGAAACTGCTGCGTGAGCGGCTATAGGCGTAGCGGACGAGGCTGTACAGGATCAGCATCCCGAGGCAACCGAACAACAGTCCGTAGATCAGCGTCTGATTCTGATTGGCCGCGGTCATGACCGCCGACTGCAGGGTGATGTAAGGCCTCAGCTGATGGTCGGAGACCAGTCGCAGGTAAACATCGAGAGGTTTTTCGTTTTGCGGCAGAGGCAACATGAAGTCGCTGCTGGGCAGCGGCCGTTCAGCCTGGGGCTGGCCGGTGCCGGTGTTCAGTTGCTCGATCAGCGTGTCGCCGTCCAGCACATACAGATTGAGGTGCGACAGATCGGGCGCGAATACCCGCAGCAACTGTTCATGCTTGCCGGGAGCGAGTCTGAAACGCAGCCATAACGCACCATCGGGTTCGGCGGCGGTGAGGCGTTCCAGTTCAATGGGGCTGAATTGATTGGTGTAGCGAGCGGAACGGATGTCGCTGAGTTGCAGGTCGCCCTGTTCGTCGAGCAATACCGCCCAGCCACTGCCTTGCGCGGCCTGGGCCGGGAGCATGCAGAGCAAGGTCAGCAAAGTGACGGTGAATCCTATGGCAATCCTGAGCCAGCGCACGGCGAAATCCCTTCGTAGGTTAATGCCAGATTATAACTATGCGCGGCGCCGGAATAGTCCGGCAAGGGCCCGAAGCCCTTGCCTGGCCGAATGGCGTTTTATTCCTGATTTTCGCCACGCTCGCGGGCAATGGCACGGTAGCCAATGTCCTTGCGATAGAAACAGCCTTCCCAGTCAATTTTGGCCGCCAGCTTGTAAGCCTGCTGCTGAGCGGCATCGACGCTGGCACCCATTGCCGTGGCGCAGAGTACCCGACCACCGGCCGTCACCACTTGACCGTCCTTCAGTGCAGTACCGGCGTGGAAGACTTTGCCTTCCAGTGCGGCAGCGGCATCGAGACCGTTGATGGCAACGCCTTTAGCGTAGTCGCCAGGATAGCCGCCAGCCGCCAGCACGATACCGACGCTCGGACGTGGATCCCATTGTGCTTCGACCTTGTCCAGGGCTTGCGCCAGCGCCGCTTCGACCAGCAACACCAGGCTCGACTGCAAACGCAGCATCACCGGTTGGGTCTCAGGGTCGCCGAAACGGCAGTTGAATTCGATGACTTTTGGGTTACCAGCCTTGTCGATCATCAGGCCGGCGTACAGGAAGCCCGTGTAAACATTGCCTTCCTCGGCCATGCCGCGCACGGTCGGCCAGATCACCAGGTCCATGACGCGCTGGTGCACTTGCGCGGTCACGACCGGGGCCGGGGAGTAGGCACCCATGCCGCCAGTGTTCGGACCGGTGTCGCCGTCGCCGACGCGTTTGTGGTCCTGGCTGGTGGCCATCGGCAATACGTTCTTGCCGTCGACCATGACGATGAAGCTGGCTTCTTCGCCGTCCAGGAACTCTTCGATCACTACGCGCGAGCCGGCGTCGCCGAATGCGTTGCCCGCGAGCATGTCGCGCACGGTGTCTTCGGCTTCGGTCAACGTCATGGCAACGATCACGCCTTTACCGGCGGCCAGGCCATCGGCCTTGATCACGATCGGTGCGCCTTTTTCACGCAGATAAGCCAGGGCAGGCTCGATCTCGGTGAAGTTCTGGTAGTCGGCGGTCGGGATCTTGTGGCGCGCCAGGAAATCCTTGGTGAAGGCTTTCGAACCTTCCAGCTGAGCAGCGCCAGCGGTTGGACCGAAGCAATCCAGGCCACGGGCGCGGAACAGATCGACGACACCCGCGACCAGCGGCACTTCCGGGCCGACGATGGTCAGGGAAACATTCTTCTCGGCGAAGTCTGCAAGCTGTTCAAGGGCCAGCACGTCGATAGCGACGTTCTCGCACTTGGCTTCAATGGCGGTGCCGGCGTTGCCCGGAGCCACGAAAACTTTCTGCACGCGCGGATCCTGAGCCACTTTCCAGGCCAGGGCGTGTTCACGGCCACCGCTGCCAATGATCAAAACATTCATTTCAAAAACCTCGGATGACGCTAATTCTGGGGAGCACCGCAGGGACGCTTTTCTGTGGGAGCTGGCCTGCCGGCGATGCAAACAACTCGGTTTATCAGCTAAACCGAGGGGATGCTATCGCTGGCAGGCCAGCTCCCACAGTTGATCGTTGTGCTTAGTGACGGAAGTGGCGCATGCCGGTGAAGACCATGGCGATGCCGGCCTCGTCGGCCGCTGCAATCACTTCCGCATCACGCATCGAGCCACCCGGCTGGATCACCGCAGTGATGCCGACCTTGGCTGCGTTGTCCAAGCCGTCGCGGAATGGGAAGAACGCGTCGGAGGCCATCACCGAGCCTGCCACTTGCAAACCAGCGTGTTCAGCCTTGATCGCAGCAATGCGCGCGGAGTTCACGCGGCTCATCTGGCCAGCGCCGACACCGATGGTCTGACGGTTCTTGGCGTAGACGATGGCGTTGGATTTAACGTATTTGGCGACTTTCCAGGCGAAGATCAGGTCGTGGATCTCTTGCTCGGTCGGGGCGCGCTTGGTCACGACTTTCAGGTCGTCGGCACCGATCATGCCGATGTCGCGGCTCTGTACCAGCAGGCCACCGTTGACGCGTTTGTAGTCCCACGCAGCAGCGCGATCAGCCGACCACTCGCCGCAGGCCAACAGGCGCACGTTGGCTTTGGCAGCCACGATGGCGCGAGCTTCTGCGCTGACGGACGGGGCGATGATCACTTCGACGAACTGACGCTCGACGATGGCTTTGGCGGTTTCAGCATCCAGCTCGCGGTTGAACGCGATGATGCCGCCGAACGCTGACTCGGTGTCGGTGGCATAGGCCAGTTCGTAAGCCTGGCGGATACCGCCTTCGGCGTCCGGGCTGACGGCCACGCCGCACGGGTTGGCGTGCTTGACGATCACGCAGGCTGGCTTGACGAAGCTCTTCACGCATTCCAGCGCGGCGTCGGTGTCGGCCACGTTGTTGTACGACAGCTCTTTGCCTTGCAGCTGGGTGGCGGTGGCGATGCCGACTTCCGCAGGCTTGGCTTCAACGTAGAACGCCGCGCTCTGGTGCGGGTTCTCGCCGTAGCGCATTTCCTGAGCCTTGACGAACTGGCTGTTGAAAGTGCGCGGGAACTCGCTGCGGCCTTCGGTGCTGAGGGTGTCAGCCGCCTGGTTCACGGTGCCCATGTAGTTGGCGATCATGCCGTCATAGGCTGCGGTGTGTTCGAAGGCCTTGAGCATCAGGTCGAAACGCTGAGCGTAGGTCAGGCCGCCGGCTTTGAGGCTTTCCAGGACGTTGGCGTAATCGCTGGCATTCACCACGATGGCCACGTCTTTGTGGTTCTTGGCTGCCGAGCGGACCATGGTCGGGCCGCCAATGTCGATGTTCTCGATCGCGGTCGGCAGGTCGCAGCCTGGCTTGTTGATGGTGGCTTCGAACGGGTACAGGTTGACCGCTACCAGGTCGATCGGCTTGATGCCGTGCTCGTTCATGATGGCGTCGTCGATACCACGACGACCGAGGATCCCGCCGTGGATTTTCGGGTGCAGGGTTTTTACCCGGCCGTCCATCATTTCTGCGAAACCGGTGTAATCCGCGACTTCCACTGCGGCAACACCGTTGTCGCGCAGTAGCTTGAACGTTCCGCCGGTGGAGAGGATCTCGACGCCCAGGGCTTCAAGCTCTTTGGCGAATTCGAGGATCCCGGTCTTGTCGGAAACGCTGATCAAGGCGCGGCGGATCGGCAGGCGGGTAGTCTGGTCGGTCATTTCAATTTCCATCAAAAGCAAAGGAGTCAGCAAAAAAGGCGACCGTTTCTACGCGGGCGCCTTTCTGGTTTGATTGAATGCTTACAGCAAATCGTACTGCTTGAGTTTCTTGCGCAGCGTGCCTCGGTTCAGTCCGAGCAGCTCACTGGCCTTGGTCTGGTTGCCCTTGACGTAGTTCATCACGCACTCGAGCAGGGGAGCCTCGACTTCGGAGAGCACCAGGTTGTACACATCCGTGACGGCAGCGCCCTCAAGGTGGGCGAAATAATTGTGCAGCGCCTTCTCGACATTCCCGCGAAGGGTCTGACCTTCTTCGCTCGGCGTATTGAGGTGCTGTTTCAAATTCACATTGTCGCTCACGGGTGTTGTTCCACTCACTAAAGTCTCGGTCATCATCGTCATGCGGCCACCTCTTCTCCGTCCCCTGTCAGGCTCTTGTAACGTTCGGCGAAGAAGCCCTGAACGTTGGCGCATTGTGCTTCCGTATCTTCCAAACGATTGAAGTGGGCGCGAAACTCCCTGGCGCCCGGCAAGGTTGCGAGATACCAGCCCACATGCTTTCGAGCAATGCGTACGCCCATGACGTCTCCATAGAAGACGTGCAGCGCAGCCAGATGCTCTAGCAGAATGCGTTCCACCTCGATCAGTTCCAGTGCCGGGAGTTTTTCGCCGGTACGCAGAAAATGATCGATCTCACGAAAAATCCATGGCCGCCCCTGAGCGGCCCGGCCTACCAGCAGGCCATCGGCACCGGTCGCATCGAGCACGTACCGGGCCTTCTCTGGCGAATCGATATCGCCATTGGCAAACACCGGAATCGACACGGCCTGCTTGATCGCGGCGATGGTGTCGTACTCGGCTTCGCCGGTGTACAGATCGGCACGGGTGCGCCCATGGACCGCCAACGCCGTAATGCCTGCCTGCTCGGCGATCTTCGCCACGGTCAGGCCGTTCTTGTTGTCCCGGTCCCAGCCGGTGCGGATCTTCAGGGTGACCGGCACATCAACCGCAGCCACTACGGCCTGCAGGATCTCGGTCACCAGTGCTTCATCCTTTAACAGCGCGGACCCGGCGGCCTTGTTGCAGACCTTTTTCGCCGGACAGCCCATGTTGATATCAATAATCTGTGCGCCCAGTTCAACGTTGGCCCGGGCTGCATCCGCCAGCATCTGTGCATCACCACCGGCGATCTGTACCGAGCGGGGCTCGGGATCACCTTCGTGGATCATGCGCATTCGCGATTTGCGGGTGTTCCACAAGCTCATGTCGCTGGTGACCATTTCCGAGACTACAAGTCCTGCGCCCAGTCGCTTGCACAGCTGACGAAAGGGTTGGTCTGTGACCCCCGCCATCGGGGCGAGAATCAAGCCGTTGTGCAATGTGTAAGGACCGATGCGTACCGCCGACATAGGACTTCCCTGTTGTGGGGTCGGATCATGAGAGTTCGAAAAAGGGTTGGCATGATACCCGCTCTCGATGACTGGATAAAGGCTGAATTGAACAAAATCTGAACAGTTATTCTGTTATCGCCAGCGGTTTGGTGTGAGCGGTCAAAGTCAGAAATATGCCGTCAAAGCCGTAATACTGAGCCGTTTCACTCGGGCGAATGGAAGCTCAGACTGTAATTCACCGCTTTTGAGCCTGGATCGAGGATATCCAATGCGATGTGGATCGGCGTTTGCGGAGGCATTTCCGCCATCCCTTCGAGATCGCCGTTGAGGTACTCGCCGGGCTTGAAGCGCCGGCTGGCGATCAGGTGGCCGTTGAGGTCGGCGAAACGCAACTCCAGCAGCGGGAAAGGCTGGGAGAAGGGCGCGCGGTTGTAGATGATCGCGTCGACCACCAGTGCACCGTTGAAGTCCGGGTGACTGCGGACCACCAGGTTGCTGCTTTTGATTTTGGCGATGTCGACTTTGGATGGCACGGTGCAGCCGATTTGCGGGCACAGTTGCTGGAACCACGGACGGTATTGGTCCTGGCGTGCCAGCTCGTCAAAGTGGTAGGCAATGTATTGACCGGCGAGGCCGGCGAGGCCGAGCAGGATCAGTAGCAGCCAGAAAAAGCGTCGGCCCCAGGGAGAGCGGCGCTTTTGCCAGTCCAGTTGCAGCGGGTCATCGGTCAGGTCTTGCAGGGCTTCAGCGCGGACAGCCGGCTCACGCTTTTTGCGCACAGGTTCGATCGAGGGCCGATCGTCGTCGATGTCATCGGTCGCCGACAGGCGTTCATGATGCATCGGTGCGTCGAGTGGGTCGTGCAGGCGCAGCTGTGGCGGCAGATGTTCGTCGTCCAGCTCCACCGGTTCCAGGGACAGCGAAGGTTCGGTGCGCGAGTATTTGCTCGGATCGAGTTCCAGCTCTGGCAAGTCGGCTTCTGTGGTCTGCGCACGATCGGCGGCCGATTCGCTGAACAGGCTGTCGGGCCACGGCGCTTCTTCGTGCTCGACTGTATCCCGGCTGGCACTCAGGTTGTCTTCGCGCTGTCGGCCGAATTCCGTGGTCGGTTGGATTTCCCGCTGTTCGAGGCGGGCGAGCTCTTCGTCCAGGTCCAGACTGTCCAGATCCAGCTCGGCCGCGGACCATTGCTTTTGGCTGATGGCTCGCGGCTCCGGCGGTTCGACGATGGCCGGTGCAACCGGGGCGATCGTGTCTTTGCCGGCCTGTTGTTCAAGCAGCTGCTTGGCGGCGTTGAACACCTGCAAGCACGAGCCGCAACGAACCACTCCGCGGGCTACGCTCAATTGAGCATGGCTGACACGGAAGCTGGTTTGGCAATGCGGGCACTGGGTGACGAAGCTGTCGGTCATGCGGCAATCCGGTTTATGCAGGCGTTCATTCTAGCGCCGACGGCCAGTGATGCGCACCCAGCCATCGCGATTGGCAATCGGGTCCAGATCGAAGTCCTGGGCGTAAGCCTTGGCGACTTCTTCACCTTGCTCGGCGAGGATGCCCGACAGCGCCAGACGACCACCGGTTTTGACCAGGCTGGACAATTGTGGCGCCAGGGAAACCAGCGGGCCGGCAAGAATATTGGCGACCAATACGTCGGCCTGAACCTGCGGCAAATCTTGCGGCAGATACAGCGGGAACAGTGCTTCGGCGATGTTGTTGCGCCCGGCGTTGTCGCGGGACGCTTCCAAGGCTTGCACGTCGATATCGGTACCGACGGCTTCCTTGGCGCCCAGCAGCAGGGCAGCAATCGCCAGAATCCCCGAGCCGCAGCCGAAGTCCAGGACGTTGCAGTCTTTCAGGTCCTGGCCGTCGAGCCATTCCAGGCACAGCGCGGTGGTCGGGTGCGTGCCGGTGCCGAACGCCAGGCCCGGATCCAGCAGCAGGTTCACCGCGTCTGGTTCGGGAGCAGCGTGCCAGCTCGGGACGATCCACAGGCGCTGGCCGAAACGCATCGGCTGGAAACCGTCCATCCAGCTACGTTCCCAGTCCTGGTCTTCGATGACTTCGCTGTGATGCTCGGGCAGCGGGCTGCCGGTCAGCAGCTCAAGGTGGGCCAGTACGGTGGCGGCTTCGGTGCCACCTTCGAACAGGGCCAGCAGGTGCGTATGCGACCACAGCGGCGTGGTGTTGAGTTCCGGTTCGAAGATCGGCTGATCTTCAGCGTCCATGAAGGTCACCGAGACGGCGCCCACTTCAAGGAAAGCGTCTTCGTAGGTTTCGGCTTGTTCTGGGCTGATGGCGAGACGGACTTGCAGCCAAGGCATGGCGGGCACCTTTGAAAAATATTGATTGCAGCCTAGCGGGCTGCGAGAAGCGCGCAAGTTTACGCGAGCGCGGAGGTTTTGTGGGAGTGGCCTTGCTCGCGTGCACATTAGGAAGCCTTCAGAAACAACAAAGCCGCTCGGAAGCGGCTTTGTTAGTCTGGATCACATATTAATGCTGATGCCCTGCATTATTGGCTATGAGCCATTGCAGGCCTTTGTTCGTCAGGCGATAGCGTTGCAGGCGGCTGTTGGGGCGTTCAGGCAGCGTCATTTCAAGCACCCCGGCGGCTATGGCCGGCAGTATGTAAGCCTTACGGAAGTGGTCGGCGTTTTTCAGGCCCATACTGGTCTGAAGTTCCAGCCTGCTCATGTTTCCTTCAATGGCCCTCAGCACCGAAGCGACTTCCATGTTGACTTCCATGTTGACTTCCATGGTTGTTGCTTCTGCTCTCTGTGACTGAGCGTGCGCTGGAAGCCGTATGACATACGAAATCCGATCATCGTCGGTTTCAAATAATGGCGCAGGTGAGCCATTGACCGCCATGACCTTGAGGATTTTTGGGATGCCAGTCGAGCGGCCTTCGGTCAGACTCAGTTCTTTCAGGAACTCACCAATTCGCCGGTTACGGTAGCGGCGGCTCACGGCGCGGCCTATTCGCAGGTCCTCCATTCGAATCGAGCGGTCTGGCCCCGGGAAGCTCAGAATCACCAATTCCTCCTGGCTGATGCGGACCTCAATCGGTTCGCGTTCTTCATAGGACCGGTGATAAACGGCATTGACCAGCGCCTCTTCAATTGCTGCGAAGGGGAAATTCCAGATTCGTGTAGCTTCGGCGCGGCCTGCATGCTTGATCACTGTTTCATGCAAGTAATTGCGCTGGATGTAAGCCAGTGATTCGCGGGTTATGGTTGCCAGTGGCCCCTTGAAGATCTTTTCGTCAAAGCGATCACCGCCAGCGCCCTCCGGAAACCACAGCACATCAATCTGTGTGCCGGGGAAGAATCGCTCTGGGGCTGTGCTAAAGAACATCAGACCTGCATTTTTGGGCCATGGCGACTCGGTCGGGCCGCCCACGACGTTCATTTGTCGCCCTAGCGCTTCGGTAGACAGAACTGCTGCATCCTCGGCCAGGGAGCTACCCACTTCTTGCAGGAAGCTTTGCATCAGAGGTTTGGATAGATCGCTGACACGAGCGCCCAAATTGAAGCGATCATCGAAAGGCACTTTGGCAGTAAGGCTCAAGAGTTCTTGTTCGGTTTCGCCCTTGGCTTCCACCGTGCTGCTGTAGCGACGGATGTAGTAGTGCAAGCTTCTGTGTTTGGCTGTCACTGCGGCCGGAGCTTTATAGGGACGATTTTGCCCGCCGGGCGCCCATAGCACGATCAACTTGCGACCTTCGACCTCTTCAATACTCGACACTGGAAAGTAAGCAGGCTGAATTGATTGGCAAGCCGCTAGCAGTTCGAGCTGGATCTTGTCGAGTAATTGATCGGAAAGTCCCAGTGGAGGAAAGATCGGCTGACCATTGGCATCGCAATCCTGCCCAATCACAACGTAACCACCGCCCAGGTTTTCGAAGTCGTTGGCGAAAGCGCAGAGCGTGCGAATGATCGGATCAGGATTCCAACCCGATTTGTATTCGATTCGCTCACCCTCGACTGTCCGCTGGCGCAGGAGATCGTTGAGATTGATGGGCAGTTTTTCAGGCATGGGCTGGCTCTGGTTCGTCGGCGTTGCGCCGATAAGAGGGCGATTATAGCCAGCCAGGACAGGCCAGTGCCTGTCAGATTAGCCGTGCAAGGACGGATGAAACCTTCAGAAACAACAAAGCCGCTCGAAAGCGGCCTTGTTGATATGGATCACAGCTTAATGCTTTTCGCCAGCCAGCTTGTGTTCCAGGTAGTGGATGTTGATTCCACCTTTGCAGAAGCCTTCATCGCGGACGAGGTCGCGGTGCAGCGGGATGTTGGTCTTGATCCCGTCGACAACGATTTCGTCCAGCGCATTGCGCATGCGCGCCAGTGCTTCGTCACGGGTTGCGCCGTAGGTGATCAGCTTGCCGATCAACGAATCGTAGTTCGGCGGAACGGCATAGCCACTGTACAGGTGCGAATCGACGCGAACGCCGTTGCCGCCTGGTGCGTGGAAATGCTTGACCGTGCCAGGGCACGGCATGAAGGTTTTCGGGTCTTCGGCGTTGATTCGGCATTCCAGTGCATGACCGCGGATAACCACGTCTTCCTGGGTGTACGACAGCTTGTTGCCAGCGGCGATGCTGAGCATCTCCTTGACGATGTCGATGCCGGTGACCATTTCCGAAACCGGGTGCTCAACCTGAACGCGGGTGTTCATTTCGATGAAATAGAACGCGCCGTTTTCGTACAGGAACTCGAAAGTACCCGCGCCACGGTAGTTGATGTCGATGCAGGCCTTGACGCAGCGTGCGAGGACTTCAGCCCGTGCCTTCTCGTCGATGCCCGGTGCCGGCGCTTCTTCGAGAACCTTCTGGTGACGACGTTGCAGCGAGCAATCGCGGTCGCCCAGATGGATGGCGTGGCCCTGGCCGTCGGAAAGTACCTGGACTTCCACGTGACGTGGGTTGGTCAGGAATTTTTCCAGATAGACCATCGGGTTGCCGAACGCCGCGCCAGCTTCGGAGCGGGTCAGTTTCGCCGAGGAGATCAGGTCTTCTTCTTTATGCACAACGCGCATGCCGCGACCACCGCCGCCGCCAGCGGCTTTGATGATCACCGGATAACCGACTTCGCGGCCGATGCGCAGAGCCGTTTCTTCGTCTTCCGGCAACGGGCCGTCGGAACCCGGAACGGTTGGAACACCAGCGGCGATCATGGCGTGCTTGGCCGATACCTTGTCGCCCATCAGGCGAATGGTGTCGGCTTTCGGGCCAATGAAGGCGAAGCCGGAGTTCTCGACCTGTTCAGCGAAATCAGCGTTTTCCGCAAGGAAACCGTAGCCTGGGTGAATGGCGGTAGCGCCAGTCACTTCAGCCGCGGCGATGATTGCCGGGATGTGCAGGTAAGAGTGCGCGGCCGAGGCCGGGCCGATGCAGACGGATTCGTCTGCCAGGCCCAGGTGCATCAGCTCTTTGTCGGCCTTGGAGTAAACGGCGACAGTCTTGATGCCCATCTCTTTGCAGGCACGCAGAATCCGCAGGGCGATCTCACCGCGGTTGGCGATCAGAACTTTTTCCAACTTCGCAGTCATCAAAGTCTCTCCGCGGTTCAAACGATGGTGAACAGCGGTTGGTCGTACTCAACCGGCTGGCCGTCTTCGACGAGGATAGATTCGATCACACCGCTGGATTCAGCTTCGATGTGGTTCATCATCTTCATGGCTTCGACGATGCACAGGGTGTCGCCTTTCTTCACGGTCTGGCCGACTTCAACGAAGGACGGCGAGGATGGCGAAGACTTGCGATAGAAGGTACCGACCATAGGCGAACGGGCAACGTTGCCGTTCAGAACTGGCGCGGCCGGAGCAGCAGGTGCGGCGGCGGCAACCGGGGCAGCAGCAACAGGCGCAGGCGCCGGAGCATGCATTGGAGCCGGTGCGTAGTACTGCTGAGCCGGGGTCTTGCTGTGACGGCTGATGCGTACGGACTCTTCGCCTTCCTTGATCTCGAGCTCGTCGATGCCGGACTCTTCCAGCAGTTCGATCAGTTTCTTAACTTTACGGATATCCATGAATCATCAACTCCCAAGGGTCGGTCAGGGGCGTTTAACGCTTGTAGTTCAAGTCGTTGCCTGTGTTTCAAGCTGTTCTAGCGCAGCCTCCAGGGCCAGTCGGTAACCGCTGGCGCCAAGGCCGCAGATCACTCCCACCGCTACGTCGGAGAAGTAAGAGTGATGGCGGAAAGGTTCGCGTTTGTGCACGTTAGACAAATGCACTTCGATGAATGGGATGCTCACCGCCAGCAGCGCGTCACGTAATGCGACACTTGTGTGCGTAAAAGCTGCTGGGTTGATCAGAATGAAGTCCACACCTTCGCTGCGGGCAGCGTGGATGCGGTCGATCAATTCGTACTCGGCGTTGCTTTGCAGGTGCAGCAAATGGTGGCCGGCTTTACGGGCACGGCGTTCCAGGTCCTGGTTGATCTGCGCCAGTGTCGTAGCGCCATAGGTGCCCGGTTCACGGGTGCCGAGCATGTTCAGGTTGGGTCCGTGCAGAACCAGTAGCGTCGCCATCTGCTGTTCCTTGTGATCTGTGTGCAATTGTCAGAACCCGGCGACTATGCCGCAAAGCCTTTGTGACTGTCCAGTTCTATGCAATAGCCAGCACGATGGCCGATGTTTGCGCGAAATATGTGACCGGGTTATTAAATCCGGTCATTTGCTTTCGCAACACGTTCGGCGAAGTCGGTGGCGTTGATCTCGCCGATCACTCGCACATCGGCGTGTTCGACGCCGTCCTTGCCGAAAAACATCAGCGCTGGCGGGCCGAACAGTTTGTAGCGGTCGAGCAGGGCGCGTTGCTCGGCGTTGCTGGCGGTGATGTCGAAGCGGATCAGTCGATAGCCTTTGAGGCGTTCGACCACCCTGGCGTCGTTGAGCACTTCATGTTCGATGACTTTGCAACTGATGCACCAGTCGGCGTACCAGTCGAGCAGCAGCGGGGTGCCTGACGATTTGGCTTCGGCGAGGACACGGTCCAGGTCGGCCGGAGTGCTGACGGTTTGCCAGGTGCTGGTGTTTTGCGGCTGTTCATTGCCGGCAACCGTGCGCGGCTTGCCAATCGGATTGAATGGGTCGGTCTGGCCGCTGAACGCTCCGTACCAACACGCCAGCGCATAAAACAGCAGGAACATCCCCAGCAATTGGCCCAGGCGTTTTCTCGGAGGTTTGTAGACGAACTCCAGCGCACCCATGAACAACCCAACGCCACCGGCCAGCAAGCCGATCAGCAGCAACGTGATCTGACCCGGCAGTACTCGACTGAGCAGACCGATCGCCAGCCCCAGCAACAAAACGCCAATCGCGTTTTTCACATAGATCAGCCAGGGGCCGCTTTTCGGCAGCCAGGCGGCGCCACCGGTGGCGACCAGCAACAGCGGGGCGCCCATGCCCAGGCCGAGCATGAACAATTTCAGACCACCGCCCACTGCATCGCCGCTGGCGCTGATGTACAGCAGCGCGCCGGCCAGTGGTGCCGAGACGCAGGGTGACACCAACAGGCTGGAAACCACGCCCAGTACGGCAGCGCCCCACAACGACCCCCCCTCGGTGCGACCGGCGATCCGATCCAGCCGACTGCTGATAGCGTAAGGCAGCTTGAGTTCGAAGACGCCAAACATCGCCAAGGCGAACAACGCAAAAAACGTCGCAAACGGCACCAGCACCCACGCCGATTGCAGCCGCGCCTGAAGATTGAGCTGTGCGCCGAACATCCCCATCAAGGCCCCGAGCAGGGCGAAGCAGGCGGCCATTGGCAGCACATAAGCGAGGGACAGATTGAAGCCGCGCAAACCACCCACCTGACCGCGCAACACCACGCCGGACAGGATCGGCAGCATCGGCAGCACGCACGGTGTGAACGTCAGGCCTATGCCGGCGAGGAAGAACAGCGCCAGTTCGCGCCAGCTCCAGGCCGGAGTCGCGCCTGCGCTGCCATCAATACTCAGGCGCTCGGTTTCGGGTGGATAGCACAACCCTTTGTCGGCGCAACCCTGATACGTCACCACCAAGGTGAAGGCGCGTTGATCGGTGCGCGGCAGCTCTACGTCGAGAACCCCGTGGTAGACCTCGACATCGCCGAAATACTCATCGTGCTTCTGTTCGCCCTTGGGCAGTTGCGCGGCGCCTAGGCCTGCATCGGGCGGGTCGGCGCGAAACTGAAAGCGGTGCCGGTAGAGGTAGTAGCCCTCGGTGGCGACGAAACGCAGTTTGATCGATTGCGGTGTGCTTTCTACCAGGCTCAGTTGAAAGGCTTCACGCACCGGCAGAAAGTCGGCGCTGTTGTTGATCGAGCCCAGCGTCGAACTGGGCCGACTGTCCAGCAAACCGGCGGCGGTGGCCGGCAGGGCGAGCACTAAAAACAACAGGCAGAGCAAACGGCGCATGACAATCTCGCGTATCGAAAGTGAGGGCATGATAGCGGACGGTGGAAGGGGATGCAGTTCCGTGAGACTGATCGTTCCCACGCTCTGCGTGGGAATGCCTCAATGGATGCTCTGCGTCCGCCTTTGGGACGCGGAGCGTCCCGGGCTGCATTCCCACGCGGAGCGTGGGAACGATCAATCACCAGGAAGCCATCAGACGCGGAAGGCTTGAACGGCTGTGTGCAACCGTCCACCCAGCACCAGTAAATTCTCCCCCTGCACGCGCCCTTCGCCGATGCGCAGCAAGTTATCCCCGCCCAATTGGTGAATCCGCTCACTGTGATCGCGGATTTCGCTGACGGCGCCACTCTGCTGGGCGGTGACATCGGCGATGCGTACGGCGGTGTCGGAAATGGTCTGGATCGCACCGACGATTTTATCCAGCGCACCGTCGGCGGCCTGGGCCTGATTGGCAGTGGCTTCGGCGTGTTCGACCTGGGCGCGCATGCCTTCCACCGATTGTCGCGCCGCGGTTTGTAACCCGGCGATTAACGTCTGGATCTCTGCCGTTGCGCCAGCGGTGCGTTGCGCCAGTGAGCGAACTTCTTCGGCCACCACGGCAAACCCTCGACCCATTTCCCCGGCTCGGGCCGCTTCGATAGCGGCGTTCAGGGCCAACAGGTTGGTTTGGTCGGCAATCGAGCGGATGACCGTCAGCACGCCGCCAATGGTTGCCGACTCCTCGGCCAGGTGTTCGATCATTTGCGCGTTGCCTTGCACTTCGCCGACCAGCGCGTGCAGCCCGGTGAGGCTCAAACCGATGACTTTCTGGCCGTGCTCCACCGCCACCCCGGCATGGCGGCTGGCGTCGGCGGCTTGGCTGGCATCGCCGGCAACCTGTTGAATGGTCGCTTCCAGTTCGCCGAGAGAATCACGGATCAGCGCCGTGTCGCCGGCCTGATGTTCGGCGCCGCTGTGCAGGTCATTGCTCAGCTCGGCCAGCGTTCGGCTACTGCCGGCGACCTGTTCGGCGTTGAGACGAATGGTCCCGACCAGGTCCACCAGATAGGCGCGCAAGCGATTGAGCGACGCTTGAATGTCATGCAGTTCGCGATTGGTTTTACCCAGTTGAATGTCCCGGCTGAAGTCGCCCTCGGCCCAGGTCGAGAGGGCCGGGACGAGGTTGGTAAGCGTCCGGGCCAGTTTCCGTTGCAAGGTGTCGATCAGCAAAGCAATCAGCAGAATCAGGCCGATCATCACGCCTTGCATCAGCCGCACTTCGCCCTGGATCTGTCCGTGCTGGGCGCGAACCACCGGCTCCAGTCCGGCAATGGCCTGCTGCACGGCGGCGATTTTCAGGTGAGTGGCGGCGCTGAGGTCGGTGCGTTTCTGGATCTGGTCACGTGTGCGCGCCAATTCGGCCGGGTAGCGAGTGAGGAGGCTGTTCAGTTCACGCTTGAGGCCAACGCCAGCATCCTCTGCAACAGCTTTTTCGGTGTTCTCCAGGCCCATCATCGCGGCGAAATCATCAGTGCCGGATTCGCTGCTGCTGGCTACACCGAGCAGCGGCAAGGCGCCCAGTAACTCAGCCTGAGTGCGGATGTTGGCGACTTCACGCTCGACATCGGCGGCCAACTCACTTCGACCGCTGCTGACCAGTTTGTCCCGGGCCAGAGACAACTTGCCCAAGTGCTGGGAGGCGGCGAGCAACGGCGTCAGATACGCCGCGTTAGTGCTGGCGTACTGGCTGAGCTGATCGAGGCTGGCGCCGAGTTCGCGTTCGGCCTGAAGCAGCAACGCTTGCGGATCGCCCGCGAGTTTGCCCGCGGCCAGCAGGTCGGTTTTGCTGAATTCTTCGAGGTTCGACAGGCTCGGGCGCAAGGTGTCGGCCAGGGCCGGCGGCAATTCGCCGAGTTCCTTTTGCAGGCTGTCGATGGCCTGGCTGGCACTGCTCAGGCGCAGGGCATCGCCGCTGGCGAGGTAGTCGTCGATGTTGCGCGCGACTTCATTTTGAAATTGCTGGGACAAACCCAGGTAACGCTCCATCAAAAGATAGGGGCGCTCCAGGGCTTTTTGCGACCACCACAGTGTGGCGCCAAGGGCCACGCACACGGCGACTAAAAGGAGGGTGTTGAGATTGGTCAGCAGCTTCAGGCGCATTGCGGGTCTACCAGCGGCAGAATGGTAAGCGCCTGAATTTATTGCGTTTGTGTTACAGGGTTATGACCGAATCGGTCGATTCTGATGAAAAAGTGGCACTTTGCTTTGACGTCCGCGCAGCCTGCACGCGGTTGCGTCCGGCGTCTTTCGCGCGGTACAGCGCTTCGTCTGCCTGGCTGGCCATCATCAGGCTGTCGGAGTGTTCACACAGTTCCACCACGCCGGCGCTGAACGTGCACCAGAGGTCCTGCGGTTGAGCCGGGTAGTGAATCTCGGCAAAACGTCGACGGATTTCGTCGAGCACTTTGTGCGCCGATTCGAGATCGGTGTCCGGCATCACGATCGCGAACTCTTCACCGCCGTAACGGCCGATGAAATCGGTTTTGCGCAAGCGTTGCTTGAGAAACAGCGCCAGGCTCTTGATCACCCGATCGCCCATGGGGTGACCGTGGCTGTCGTTGACTCGTTTGAAGTGGTCGATGTCGAGCATCGCAAAGCTCAGCGGCTTGTTTTCGCGGCGGGCGCGGAAGCTGCAGTCTTCGAGCAATTGCAGAATGTGCGTGTGGTTGTACAGCCCGGTGAGGCTGTCGCGGACCATCCGCGCCTTGAGATTGCGCGCCCGCGCCGCGCGGTTGCGCACGGTGGTGATCAGGTGTCGGGGCTTGATCGGTTTGGTCAGGAAGTCGTCGCCGCCCTCGCTCATGGCGTCGAGCTGCTTGTCCAGATCGTCTTCGGCCGACAGGTAAATGATCGGCACGCTGACGTAACGGTCGTTGTGGCGGATCACTTTGGCCAGCTCAGTACCGGTGCAGGCCGGCATGTACATGTCGAGGATGATCAGGTCTGGCTGGAAGTCCGCGAGCTCGGCCATGGCCTGGATCGGCTCGATCAAGGTCCGCGTGACGATCCCGGCGCTGTTGAGCAGGCGCTCGGTGTGCAAGGCCTGGGCGCGGGAATCGTCGATGATCAGCACTTTATAAGGTTCGTACTGGGCGACGCAGGTCAGGACTTCGATTTTCTCCAGCAGGCTCGAGGCTTCGAGGGTGCCGGTCAGGAATTCCTGGCCACCGGCACGCACGGCGGCGAGGCGGGTCGGGGTATCGGTTTCGTGCAGGCTGAAGAACAACAGCGGCAATTGATGATCGAGGCCTTCCTGGGCTTCGGCAGCCAGTTTCAGGCCGATGCCGGCGCCACTGAAGTCCACGTCCATGACGATCGCCGCGGGCAAGCGCTCGATCATCGAAGAGCGGAACGCCGCAACGCTGTCGAGGGCTTGCGCGCTGAGCCCGAAGAATTCCAGTTGTTTGGCCAGGCGCTCGCCACGGTCATGATCCTGCAGCATCACGTAAACCGGCTTGCGCAGCGGCGGCAGAAAAGTCTGCTCCAACTGATCGCCATGGCGCAGGCCGGTGCGTGACAGGCGCTGCATCAAACGATTGAGGTCAGTGATCAGTCCGCTGCTCAGGCGTCCACGATTGGCGTCGACAGCCTCCAGCGACTGACCGATGTGGCGCGCCAGCTGGGTGTGTTCAGGTTGTTCGAAGCGCTCGGCGAAACGCAGCAGGCGCAGGTTGGCCTCGCTCAGTTCCGATAGGTCGGTGGTGGACCACTCGCTGCGTTGCAGGCGCTGCCATATCTCAAGAATTTGACGTGCCTGATGAATTACCCGCTGGGCAAAGTGGTGCTTGAGGCGCTCACGGCTGGGGTCTTCTGGCTCGGTCATATCCTGACAACTAGTTAGGGGGCATGCTGAGATTGACTGGTGGCTCTATGCTAGCACCTCTTTTCAATCGCATGAGTGTCGTACATCAATTAACTGTAAAGCGACCTGATTCAGTTTCTGACCGATGAGTCTCCGCCAGGGCGTCACTGGCCGATAGAGCCAGAGGAACCGGGTGTTTCAGGACGTTTCCTGAACATTTCAAGGTTATTTCCCAAGGCTCGGCGAGCCTCGTCTGTCAGGTATTTCTGATTTTTCGGCCAAACGATCCGGTCGGGAATTGCGGCTGTTAGGGTTCAGGGATTCCCTTAGTCGCTCGTCCGCAAACCATGACCCAGTGTTTCAAAGAACACCCCTGCGATGAGCAGCGCCTGAACTACAACAGCACACCCGTTGCTGACTGTGAGTGTAAAGAGGAGCTGCTTTATGGGAGCAAGACGCTTGTTACCGATGTGCCGGTTCTGACCTGCGCGTGCCTTTGGCGTAGATACCAGCGCGAGGCGGAAGAAATCGTCGCACCCAATGGGGTCTTGATTGCCGACCCTATCGAGCGCAACCGCGCTATCAACGCTGCGTACGCTCGACTCTGGTTACACGATTCTCGGTTTCAGTGGGCGGGGCTGGCGGCATTTGCCTCCAAGCAGGTCGGCTGCGGCTTGTTGCATGCGGCGGACAGTATCGATCTCATACGCGACGAGCATGAGGCGCGGCAGCGATTGCGCGACAGCCGCCGAGAGTACGGTTTGCTGACGCCGGACAGGATGCCCGAGCAGGTGGATGAGTTGCGTGACTATAAAGAAGCGGATGCGCGTAATCCTGTGCCCTCTGTGGATTTTCGTTCTGCGGGTGAGGACTTGTCGTTGGTGCAACAACAGTTTCGGCATGTGCGCGACATGATGGCGTTGGGGAATACCACGCTGTTTCTGGATGTTTTTCCGTTGCATGAGTTTTATGCGAAGCGTGGGTTGAAGGAATTGAAAACATGCTTGGAAGCGCGCGAAGGAATTTATGGACACCCAAAGCACCCGGTTCTTTGGCCGGTAGGGCAGAAAAAGCTAAAATTCGGGCGCAACTACGGAGAAATACTACAGGCCTTCGAGGCTTTGGATTCAGGGGATATTGCCAAAAGCGTCGAGCATTTAGCCTGGCATGAGCAGCAAAATATCCTACAGCCCACGATTTATCAGAATGGGCAACTGGTGGCTCTACTGCGTGGTAACCACGCTTCTTACGTAACCGGTTTTCCTACTGGCGTAGCCCAGGCAATTGAGTTGACGCTCTCCAGCCAATGCCAACGTGTTGACGACGGACGCACCATTGGTTTCAGCGACAGTCCGCTGGCGGATTTGTCGGATCTCAAGCAGCGAATGCCTTTCGTACTTCGGGCAGCGGCACGCTTCGATCAGATGCTCAACGGCACAAACCGTAGTGTGCTGGAGCAGTCGATCACCGCGATCGCAACAGGGCAGAGATTGCGATGAATTCGCGACGAGGCAAGGGCCGTTGGCGGCTTGGGGTTGGCTTGTTGCTTCTGGCCTTCCTGATACTGATGGCGGCGAATCAGATGATCGAATCCCTATTGCAGGAGCCGGTAATTGCATTGGAAATGGGCGGCACCTATGAAACGTTGCTCAAGCATTCTTCGGTCTCCTTCAGCCCAAGGGTTCCGGGCCACGTCTGGATGGGCCTTCCCTCGGGGGATGCACGGCTTAGGTTCATCGATCCGCAGTACGAGTTCGTCACGCCGAGAGCACGATTTTTCACGGTTGTATTTGACGACAATGTCGTTAGCAGTATTCGCATGTCCCCGCAGGTCGAACCGTTGCTACTCGATGAGGCTCTGAAGGTCGCTCTGGATTTGCAAGACCAATGGCGCGGGAGCGGATGGAGGGTAGCGGGCAAGACGCGCTATCCACCCTTTGCCGACACACCTGAATGGCGAGCGCAGCTGCGAGACGTTAATAAAGGAGGATCCGTCTACTGGAAGGCAGGCAAACAATACCAAATCGCAATGTTCATGAGCCGCTTCGAATACAACGAGCGACCAAATGAAGAGCGTTACCTAATCACACTGTCGATCGGCAAGCCGTGGACGCCTTTCGCAGAAGACGGGGACGAAGAAGCTCTAATCGAACTGGATCAATCCATCCAGGACACCCCCTTATTCCCCACAAAAACCAAAGGAGCCCCACCATGCCAACTCCCGCCTTCATGACCCTTCACGGGGAAAGGCAAGGTCTGATCAGTGCCGGCGCCTTTACCGAAGCATCGGTAGGCAACACCTACCAATTAGGGCGTGAGGACCAAATCATGATTCAGGCCCTGAGCCATGGCATCTTCGTACCGAAAGGCTCGGGTGCGGGGCGTCGGATGCACAAGCCTTTGATCATCACCAAGACCATCGACAAAGCGACACCGCTGATCAACAACGCTTTGTGTTCGGGAGAATTGCTCAAAGTGTGCCGCGTCGAGTGGTATCGTACGTCGGCTCAGGGCACCCAGGAGCATTTCTACACAATGGAGCTGGAAGACGCGCTGATCATTGGCGCTGAGGTTCTGATGCCGCATTGCCAGGATCCCGGCACCGCTCACCTCACTCAATTGGAGAAGGTCCATTTCAGTTACCAGCGAATTTACTGGCGGCACGAAGTCAGTCGAACCATGGGGTCCGATGAGTGGAACACCGAGGTGCAGGGATGAGGTTGGTCAACGAACTCGATTTGTCCGATTGGGAGCGCCAACTTGCCTACTCCAGTGAGCAAGCACTGGAAGTGTTGCGCCAGGCGCTGCTTGATCGACAACCCATTGAAGGCCTGGGCCAGTTGCGTGCCGGCCTGCTGATCGATATCGACAGCGAGGTGCTTGATCTGATTGAACGGGGAGAGTGGCGGTTAGTCAGGCCTGAAGCCGACTACGTTGACTGGAAAATGCCGGATCGTGCCTTTGATCCAAAGGTCATGGAGCTGATGCAAAATCCGCCCGTCCAGCCCTCAAGGTCGCCAAAGATCTTTCGCCTCGTAGACAGCGTGACAGGCGATCCTCTGACTCAGCGGCATTACATCGCGACGGTAGATGGGGACACTGCGCCGCGCAGAACCGACGGCGAGGGCATAGCGCATCTTTTTGTATCGCCCGGGGTGCAGCAGATTTCAATGGTGATCATCGGCGTTTAAACAGGCGACGTCGCTTGAGTTAATGGGAGCGCGGTTGTCACGGCTGCCCGACGGTAATTTATCCGGATAACCCCACGACGGGTGCCGGCCAAAGGCACGTTGTTGTATGGTTGTGGTCGAACCGATGAACTCAAGTGATTGAAAGGATATCGCCATGCTGGACTGGAAGAACCGCGCGGGCAGCGCGCCTGAACGTGCCGCTGAACCGAAATCGGCCACCCGCAGTTACTTGGGTGGCCTGTTGTTCAGCCGGGCGCTGGCCACTCTGATTGCCATTTACTTGCTGGTGGCGATTGCATTGGGCTGGTACTGGAGCCAGGAACCTGCGCTGTTTCCGGTTCAGCAGAATGCCCAGATGGCCGCCGAGAAAGAAGGCAAGCAAATGGTCATCGGCTACACCACGGTCGAAACCCTCAAGACCGTCGCCGGTACTTTGCTGACCAAACCGGGTGGCTATATTTCCAACGACCGTTTCCCGCCGGGCCTGTGGATGGATAACACGCCGAGCTGGGAATATGGGGTGCTGGTCCAGGTCCGCGACCTGAGTCGTGCACTGCGTAAAGACTTCGCTCGTTCCCAGTCGCAGTCCACCGAAGACGCTGACCTGGCCAAGGCCGAGCCGCGCTTCAACTTCGACAACAAGAGCTGGGTGCTGCCCTCCAGTGAGTCCGAATACCAGGAAGGCATCAACTCCCTGAGCCGTTATCAGGCGCGCCTGTCCGACCCGAGTCAGAAAAGCGCGCTGTTCTATGCCCGCGCCGACAACCTGAACAACTGGCTGGGCGATGTCGGTACCCGTTTGGGTTCGCTGTCGCAACGGCTGTCGGCCAGCGTTGGCCGGGTCAAGCTCAACACGGCGCTGAAAACCGAAGTCGTCGCCCCGGGTCAGGTGCCGCAGGTTGACGAAGAAATCGTCGAAACCCCGTGGATGCAGATCGACAACGTGTTCTACGAAGCTCGCGGTCAGGCCTGGGCCTTGTCCCACCTGCTGCGCGCCATCGAAGTCGACTTCGCCGATGTGCTGGCCAAGAAGAACGCCACGGTCAGCGTGCGTCAGATCATTCGTGAACTGGAAGCCTCGCAGGAACCGGTCTGGAGTCCTATGATCCTTAATGGCAGCGGCTTCGGGGTGCTGGCCAACCACTCGCTGGTCATGGCCAACTACATCTCCCGGGCCAACGCCGCAGTGATCGATTTGCGTCAATTGCTCAATCAGGGCTGAGTCATGGTCAATAGCGCCAGAGAGGTCGCGCACCGCGCGGCCTCGGATGCCGAACAGATCGCCTGGGTTGACGAGCAGGACAACCTGCTCGGCGCCCTGGTCCGCTCCGACCTGCGTGAGCGCGGGCTGATCGGGCGCGGCACTTACATCATGCTGTTCAATTCCGCCGGTGAACTCTGCGTGCATCGACGCACGCTGAGCAAAGCCATTTATCCAGGTTTCTGGGACGTGGCGGCGGGGGGCATGGTGCTAGCGACCGAAACCTACGCCGAATCGGCTGCCCGCGAGCTGGAAGAAGAGCTGGGCGTGAGCGGGGTGGAACTGACCGCCCATGATCACTTTTTCTTCGAAGACACCGGTAATCGGCTCTGGTGTTCGGCGTTTTCAGCGGTGTGGGACGGTCCATTGATCCTGCAACCCGAAGAAGTCCTTGAAGCGCGTTTTATTCCCGTTGATCAAGTCCTGCTGGAAATCCAGCAAAAGCCTTATTGCCCGGACTCTCTGGCCGCATTGAAGCGCTATCTTGGTTCTCGGAAGAATGGCGTCGCAAAAGAGGCATAAATTGGCGCCGATTGGCTCTTAGCAAGTCGGCTTTTTGCCGTTACACTGCGCGACCTTTTTAAGCTGAACCGGCATTGCTTGTTGTAGGAGCAGAGCTTGCTCGCGAAGAGCGCAAGGACGACGCGTACATTCAGAACGCTCGCGTTATCGTTGACGTCCATCGCGAGCAAGCTCGGCTCCTACAAGGTTGTACCGTTTCAGTAGCGCTGCCCCTGCCTGAGTGGGGCTTCGCGGTCGATGGCAACTGTCCAGGTTGCCGCGACCAGTCTTTGTCCTCCCAAGAGGATTGCCGGTGGCCAAAAAAGCCGCATCCTTCGCCGCCCTTGGTGGCCTGGTATTTTCCACCGACGCAGGTCGTCATTGCCCGGATTGCAGTCAACCGGTGGATGCCTGCATCTGCAAACAGACCGTTATCCCGGCCGGCGACGGCATCGCTCGCGTGCGTCGCGAAAGCAAGGGCCGTGGCGGCAAGACGGTGACCACCATCACCGGCGTGCCGTTGGCCGAAGACGCACTCAAGGACCTGGCGACCACGTTGAAGAAACGTTGCGGGACCGGCGGTGCGTTGAAAGACGGAATCATTGAAATCCAGGGCGATCATGTCGAGCTACTCTTGGCCGAGCTGATCAAACACGGTTTCAAAGCGAAGAAGTCCGGCGGCTAGCAGCCTCTGTGAAAACCACCCTCGGCTTGATCCAGTCCTGACAGCAGGTCTGGCGCCGTCTACATGGTTTTCACAGAGCCTGTTCTGACCGGTTTCTAAACTCACTGCGGTCAGCGAGGTCTATCCCCTCGTTGACGAACCGTCATTTTCATTCTTTAGACTGCGCCGGCCTGAACCCAGGCGACGCTCTATGACTTCTTTATAGGGGACTTCAATGTCCGTACGACGCACACGCAAAGACGATGGCAGCCAATGGACAGTTGCGGACAGCCGCAGTGTTTACGGGATTCGCCATTGGGGGGCCGGGTATTTCGCGATCAGTGACGCCGGTCGCGTCGAAGTTCGTCCGAACGGTCCGACCAGTTCGCCTATCGACCTGTTCGAGCAAGTTGATCAGCTGCGTAAAAGCGGCCTGTCCTTGCCGTTGCTGGTGCGTTTCCCTGACATTCTGCAAGACCGCGTGCGTCAGCTGACGGGCGCGTTCGACGCCAACATCGAGCGTCTGGAATACCAGAGCAAGTACACCGCGCTGTACCCGATCAAGGTTAACCAGCAAGAAGCAGTGATCGAGAACATCATTGCCACCCAAGACGTGTCCATTGGTCTTGAAGCCGGCTCCAAGCCTGAGCTGCTGGCCGTGCTGGCCCTGGCGCCGAAGGGCGGCACCATCGTCTGCAACGGCTACAAGGATCGCGAATTCATTCGTCTGGCGCTGATGGGCCAGAAGCTCGGCCACAACGTGTTCATCGTGATCGAGAAAGAATCCGAAGTCGGGCTGGTGATCGAAGAAGCCGCCTCACTCAAGGTCAAGCCTCAGGTTGGCCTGCGCGTGCGTTTGTCATCCCTGGCGTCGAGCAAGTGGGCTGACACCGGTGGTGAGAAATCCAAGTTCGGTCTGTCGGCGGCGCAACTGCTGTCGGTGGTTGAGCGTTTCCGCGCGGCTGGCCTGGATCAGGGCATTCGCCTGTTGCACTTCCACATGGGTTCGCAGATCGCCAACCTGGCGGACTACCAGCACGGCTTCAAGGAAGCGATCCGTTACTACGGCGAACTGCGCAACCTTGGCCTGCCAGTGGACCACATCGACGTCGGTGGCGGTCTGGGCGTGGACTACGACGGTACGCACTCGCGTAACGCCAGCTCGATCAACTACGACATGGACGATTACGCCGGTGTCGTGGTCGGGATGCTCAAGGAGTTCTGCGACGCGCAGAACCTGCCGCACCCGAACATCTTCTCCGAAAGCGGCCGTTCCCTGACCGCTCACCACGCCATGCTGGTGGTGCAAGTGACCGACGTCGAGAAGCACAACGACGACGTGCCGCAGATCGAGAACAAGGACGAACTGCCGGAAACCGTGCAGTGGCTGGTTGACCTGCTGGGCCCGACCGACATCGAGATGGTCACCGAAACCTACTGGCGCGCGACTCACTACATGAGCGACATCGCGACCCAGTACGCCGATGGCAAGCTGACCCTGGCCGAGAAAGCCCTGGCCGAGCAATGCTACTTCGCGGTGTGCCGTCGCCTGCACAACTCGTTGAAGGCTCGTCAGCGTTCGCACCGTCAGGTGCTCGACGAACTCAACGACAAGCTGGCCGACAAGTACATCTGCAACTTCTCGGTATTCCAGAGCCTGCCGGACACCTGGGCCATCGGCCAGGTCCTGCCGATCCTGCCGCTGCACCGTCTCGACGAAGAGCCGCTGCGCCGTGCGGTGCTGCAAGATCTGACCTGCGACTCCGACGGCAAGATCAAGCAATACGTCGACGAGCAGAGCATCGAAACCAGCCTGCCGGTTCACGGTTTGAACGACGGTGAAGACTACCTGCTGGGTATCTTCCTGGTCGGCGCCTACCAGGAAATTCTCGGCGACATGCACAACCTGTTCGGTGACACCGACTCGGTGAACATCTATCAGAACGCTGACGGCAGTGTGTACCACGCGGGTATCGAAACCCACGACACTATCGAAGACATGCTGCGTTATGTGCACTTGTCGCCGGAAGAGTTGATGACCCACTACCGCGACAAATGCGCCAGTGCCCGCATCACCGCCGCCGAGCGTACCCAGTTCCTCGACGCCCTGCGTCTGGGGCTGACCCGTTCCTCTTACCTGTCTTCTTGAGGTAAGGCACCGCTCTCATCAGGTTGTCTGAAAATGTACTGCGCGTAGCGGAAATTTCAGATGACTTGGTGAGATGCCTCTCTGATTTCAAGCGAAATGACTCACATTCCTGGCCATCCAAGCGATGTGGTCTTCTTTTCGCGTAGGTCATTTCCTAAGTTGTACTTCGGCACTCTACTCGGCCAACTCTCTCGGAGAGAATCCCCGACCGCCCCTCCTGTAGAGAATCGCCGATGTTCGATCCAGTCAACGAGCCGTCATTTCGTCTGGATGTAGAGGGTCTGCCCGACCCCTTTGAGGTCTTGGCCTTTACCGGTAGAGAAGCCATCAGCGAGCCTTTTGTGTTCGACGTGGATCTGCTGATCGATGACCCGACACTCGACCTTGCAAGCCTGCTGTACCGTCCGGCCTTTTTGCATGTCGGGCCTGCGGAAAATGGCTTCCACGGACAATTGCATGAACTCGTCCAGCGTGACCACGACTTGGCTGTCAGGCTCTGCCGCGTACGTCTGGGGCCGAAGCTGGCGTGCCTTTCCCTGCGCTTCAGTCAGCGAATTTTCAGCGCGCGCTCGGTGCCGCAAATCCTCAGTCAGGTGCTCAAGGAGCACGGTATTGCCGGCAAGAGTCGGCGCTTTGAGCTGAGTGGCGTTTACCCGGCCCGTGAATTCTGTACGCAGTACCGGGAATCAGACCTGCAATTTATCCAGCGTCTGTGTGCCCAGGAACGGCTTCATTACCATTTCGAACACGGCGAGCGCGGGCATTGCGTGGTTTTCGGTGATGGTCAGGAGCCCTTTCGTTTCGGCGAGAACGCGGTCTTCCAGGTCGAGAGCGAGCAATCGGCCGTGCGTCAGTTCAAGCTTCTGGGGTGCGCTGGGCAACTAGCCGCGCCGATGGCCGAAGGTCGGACGGACCTGACGGCGCTGCGCAGCGGGCAGTTGATGCCGCTGTCCGGTCATCCGATTGCCGACTGCAATCAGCCCTGGCTGCTGACTCATGTGGAGCATCAGGGCCGTCAGGATTTAACGGCGACCTACAGCAACCAGATCCGTGCGATTCACTGGCAGGCGTCTTTTGTAGCGCCTCATTGCGCACTGAAACCCAGGATGCACAGCCTGCAACGGGCCTGGGTGGTCAACATTGATGAGGCATGCCCCGATCCGTCGAGACCGGTTGCCGTGCAATTTGACTGGCTTTATCAGGGCGAAGGCGCGGTGCCTAGCCACAGTTGGCTGCCGGTGGCCGCTGAACTGGGCGCCGCGGCAGTCACGCAGTTGAGTGAGGGGGCCGAGGTGGTGGTGAGCTTTATCGAGGGGGATCCGGATCAGCCGTTGATTACCGGGTTTCTTCACGTCCCTTCGTCCGTAGAAGAGGCTGAGGAGGGCGGCCCGCCGCGCACATCCGCGACAGATGATGTCGAGGGCATGCTGGCGCTTCTGCAATCGAGCGAACCCTTGATGTTGCTATGTCTGCTGCCCGGTGGGGGCAGTTTCAACCATTGCACGCAGGCCCTCTGCACCTGCCGGGTGGCGAAGCGGTTTGGCCAGAGCGGTTCGGCATGAACGTCGCGACCCCGCAATGGCTATTGCTGGATGTGCCGGGTGCGCCACAGGCGGGGGCGATGCTGCAACAGCAATTTGCGCATGCCCGGTGGTTCTGGTTGTTCGAAGACACTGAGTGGCATGCGTTGCGTGAACACGGCCCGGCCCTGATCGACCTTCGGACATGCCCCGCGCTGGCCGGGTTGTGCCACAGCGAAGTGCTCTTCTGGCGCGGCTTGCAGATAGCCAGCGAGGTGTCGTCGACGCAGTTGCTGGAGCATTTGCGCCGCATGCTCACGGTCACGTTCGGTCTGCATCACCGAGCCTTGTTGAGTTACTACAACCCGCAAACGGCCAGTTATTTGTTCGATGCCTGCGATGCGCAGGAGCTGAGTCGCTGGCTGGGTCCTATCAGTCATTTGCGCTGGTTCGGCGGGACGTGGGCTGACCGTGCGATCGGCAGTCAGGGCTGGCAGCAGTTGGTCAATCCGGGGCTTGCCGTCTGCCCTTTGGCGGTTGAAGAAAACCTCAGTCCTCGTCAGCAGGAAAAACTGCAAACCTGCCTGCTGGAGCAACATGCCTGGCACTGGAGTCGATCCACCGGGACTGACTACAACACGCTGTGGTCCTACGTGCAGGAAGGGTTGGCCCTGGATTTTACCGAGCGCCCGGTACTCGATGACTGGTTATGGCTACGCTTGCAGTACCCCGGCGCTTTGCCTGGGCACGCATTGCCGGGACTCACCCAGCAGGAGCGGCTCGATAGCCTGCGCAACCGCTGGCAAAGCGATCAACCCTGAACACACCGGTGGTCTGGCGTGCCGGTGCAGGAGCTGTTCTCGCGCACCCGCCACGCCGACTCAGTGAGCTTTGCCGGCGAACCAGCCGTCGTTTTTGTGCAGATACCAGGCAAACGCGCCGAGGGTCAGGCTGCGCAGCAACATGAACAATAGAAAGGTTATCCACAGTCCATGGTTGCCAAAACCTTGCAGCGCCCAAGCGAACGGCAGCAACAAAATCACTGTCAGCAACATACCGTTGCGCATTTCCCGGGCACGGGTGGCGCCGATAAACAACCCGTCGAGCAGGTAACTCCCGACCGCAATCAGCGGCAGCGCGGCGAGGTAGGGCAGGTAAATGAACGCCGTGTCGCGCACGCTCTGAATGTTGGTCTGCATCTCGATAAACAGATGCCCGGCGAACAGGAACAGCACGGCAAAGCCCAGGCTCGCCAGCAACGACCAAGCGCAGGCCACCACCAATGAGCGGCGCAGGGCCTCTCGATCACGGGCACCAATGGCGTGGCCACAAAGGGCTTCTACTGCGTGGGCCAGGCCGTCCAACGCATGGGCGGTCAGCAGCAAACCATTGAGCAACAGCGCGTTGGCGGCGACGGTGGCATCACCCAGTCGCGCGCCTTGCACGGTGATCAGGAAAAACACCGATTGCAGCGCCAGGCTGCGGATGAAAATGTCGCGGTTGACCGCCAATAGCGGCCGCCAGCTCTGCCACAGCGCCAGTGCGGCCCAGGCGATGTGGCCGGGATAGGCGCGCAGGGCGTTGCGGGTCATTAGCAGGCCGATCAGCGCGCCAGTCCATTCGGCGATCACCGATGCGCGAGCCGCACCGACCACGCCCCATTCCAGCCCGAGAACGAACCACAGGTTCAGCGCGATGTTCACCAGGTTGGTGCTCAGCAGAATGGCCAGCGGCGCCCGGGCGTTCTGAGTGCCGAGGAACCAGCCGACCAGCGCATAACTGGCCAGTGCTGCCGGCAGACCGAACAACCGTGTGTGGAAAAACTCGCGGGTCAGCTGATCCAGCTCCGCCGATGGCTGCATGAAGTGCAGCGCAACTCCACTCAACGGCACGCCCAGTGTTCCCAGGACAATCGCCAGGCCCATTGCCAGCAACAGACCCTGCAGCAAGATCTGCCGCAAAGCCGCGCCGTCCCCCCGTCCGGCGGCCTGTGCGGCGAACCCGGTGGTGCCCATGCGCAGAAAACCCATGGCCCAGGCGAGAAAGGTATACAGGCTGGCCCCGACCGCCACGGCACCCAACTGATGGGCGTGAGGCAAGTGGCCGATGACGGTACTGTCGACCAGCGCCACCAGCGGTACGGAAATGTTGGAGAGAATCATCGGCGCGGCGAGCGCCCAGACTCGACGATGGGTGGGGCGGTCGCGCCAGTCGGCGATCAGGTTGGACATGCAGGCTCCTTGGGGGAGCGGGCATTGTAGCGGTTGATTCGGGATTTGCTGTGAATCAGAAATTCACCCCTCACCCCAGCCCTCTCCCCACGGGGGAGAGGGGGAAAGGGAGCCGATCTTCATGCTGTTCAAACCTGAGTTCGACTCAGTCTTTCAGGTCTCTGTAGCCAGAGAGTACAACTCGGTCAGTCCCCTCTCCCGAAAGGGAGCCGATCTTCATGCTGTTCAAACGTGAGTTCGACTCAGTCTTTCAGGTCGATGTAGCTCGAGAGTACGGTCAGTCCCCTCTCCCGAAAGGGAGCCGATCTTCATGCTGTTCAAAACCTGAGTTCGACTCAGTCTTTCAGGTCGATGTAGCTCGAGAGTACAACTCAGTGGTCCCCTCTCCCGAAAGGGAGCCGATCTTCATGCTGTTCAAAACCTGAGTTCGACTCAGTTTCTCAGGTCGATGTAGCTCGAAAGTACAACTCGGTCAGTCCCCTCTCCCTCGGGGAGAGGGTTAGGGTGAGGGGGATTTACGGATCAATGGATTATCCAGCTCAACAACCACAACCCCAGCAGCAACCAGATAATCCCCATGATGATCGACGCATTCATGAACGCCCGAATCGCCGACCACAACAGCATCAACCCCAGAATCAGCGCAATGATGCTGATGATCGACGCGTCCATGCCCAGCGCACGGGACAGCCCTTCGACAAAGTTGCTGCCCGCATGGCTCAGCAGGTTGAACAAGCCGCTGAGGCTGTCAACGATGAAACGGATAACCGAACCGAGTGCCTGGCCGAGCCATTCGAAAAAACTTTCTACCTGCATGTCGTGAGCGTCCTTGATGAAAGTGGTGGCGTGGTTGCCGGACTTGAGCCTTGGGCTATCGAGCAGGGTGCCGAGTTCCCGTAGGAGATGCCGCAGGCTGCGATCTTTTGATTATGGTGCAAAGATCCGCGTCACACCGAGACGCTTGCCTTCCCCCGTCATCCCCCCGAAGCTATACGCCTTCAGGAGAGCCCGATGAACCTTGTTGAACTGACCGAACGCCTGCACGCCATCCGTGACCGCAATGACTGGCGGCAATTTCACAGCCCGAAGAACCTGGCCATGGCCGCGAGCGTGGAAATGTCCGAGCTGGTGGAGATTTTCCAGTGGCTGACCGAAGACCAGTCGCGCCAGTTGCCGGCGGACAAGCTCGCCCATGCCGGGCAGGAAATCGGCGACATCGTGCTCTATCTACTGCTGCTGTGCAGCGAGTTGGGGTTGGACATGAATGAAGTGGTGCGCAGCAAACTCGCCGACAGCGAACGGAGGTTCAGCTGATGAGCGACCGTCATTTCGATCAACTGGCGACCCGCTTCGCCGAAAAAATCTACGGCGGTGCCAAAGGCGCGATCCGTCTGGCGGTGCTTCAGGCGGACCTGGCCGAGACCCTGCCGGACCGACCTTTGCGCGTACTGGACATCGGCGCCGGCCTGGGCCACATGTCATTGTGGCTGGCCCAACGTGGCCATGAGGTCACGCTGGCCGAGCCCGCCGAGCCGATGCTCGAAGGCGCCCGTCAGCGCTTTGCCGACGCCGGGCAAACAGCAACGTTCATTCAGGCGCCGTGGCAGGACCTGCTCGGTCAACTCACCGAACCCTACGATCTGGTGCTGTGTCACGCCGTGCTGGAATGGCTGGCCGAACCCCACGCGATTCTGCCGGTGCTGCATCAATTGACCAAGCCAGATGGCTGGTTGTCCCTGGCCTTCTACAACCGCGATGCGTTGATCTATCGCAACCTGCTCAAAGGCCACTTCCGCAAGATGCGCAAGAACGACATGGCCGGCGAAAAGCAAAGCCTGACCCCGCAGCAGCCCCTTGATCCACGGGAACTGGCGGCGCAACTTGAAGGAATGTGGCAGGTCGAAACCCAGAGCGGGGTGCGGGTTTTTCACGACTACATGCCAGTGGAATTCCAGGCCCGTGCCGAACTGGTGGACTTGCTGGAAATGGAACTGGCCCACCGTCGTCACCCAAGCTTTGCCGGGCTTGGGCGCTACTTGCACTGGATCTGTCGGCCGGTCTGATCGGAGCACGAAATGAACAGTCGTTCGGGGTTACTGGTGATCTGTCTCGGGTTGGCGGCCTGTCAGGGCAACAACCCTTATGTGGCGTCATCCAACCCCTTGCCACCCGCGCCGCCTCAGGCGGCCAACACCTTCGACCATAGCGCCTACCCGGCACCGCCGCGCGACTACGGGCGTTACCGCAGTTGGGCCTGGCTCAACGGGCAGCTGCCGTCGGGCACCGCCTGGGCGGATTCGGCGCAGGTCGCCGAAGCCGTCAGCAATGCGCTCGATCAACGTGGCTTGCGCCCGCTGCACGATAACCGCCCGGCCGACCTGTTTGTCAGCGCCGAACTGCACCTGGAAACCCGTCTGCGCCAGGTTCGGGATGACTATGGTTATTACGGTGGCGGCTATGGCGGTTACAACCGCTACGGCAGCGGTTACGGCATGTACAACACCGTGCCGATCGTGCGGACTTATCAGGAACAGGTCGTGGTGGTGCGGGTTGATTTGTTTGACGCTCAGAGCGGTCAACCGGTATGGAGTGCCAGCGCCGAAACCAGCAATCGCGGCAGCGAGAGGGAGCGTGCCGATGCGATACGGGAAGCTGTAGAAAAGGCGATGTCGGCGTATCCTCCTAGTTAGCTTCTTTAGTCAAGAAGCAGTACGCAGGTTCGTGTCTTCAACCGGAGAACTATCATGTTCCGCCGTCTCGCTTTACTGGCTGTGGCCGGGCTGCTCAGTGCCTGCGCCGGCAACCAGGTCAATCATGACTTCGATGCCAGCCGCGACTTCGCCGCCTATCGCAGCTGGAGCTGGAAAGAGCCCGCCCTGCAATATCGGCCCGATGACCCACGCATCAAGAGCGACCTGACTGAACAACGCATCCGCCAATCGGTGAGCGATCAGCTCGATCAACGTGGCCTGCGTCCGGCTGCCGGTGGCCAAAAGGGCGATTTGAACGTGCAGACCTATCTGATCGTCGAACAGCGCCAGCAACAAGTGACCACCAACTACGGCGGCGCCTGGGGTAATCCATGGAACGGCTACTGGGGCGGGCCGATGTACACCGAAACCCGTAACGTCAGTTACAACGTGGCGATCATCCAGATCGACCTGCTCGACGGCAAGGACGGCAAACTGGTATGGCGCGGCAGTGACGAGCAGATACTTAGCCGCACACCGAACCCGTCGGATCGCAGCACTGCCATCCAGGAAACGGTCGGGCGAATTCTCGCCAACTACCCACCCAAATAAACACCACAAACCCTGTAGGAGCACGGCTTGCCGGCGATGGCGTCTTTGAGATCGCCATCGCGAGCAAGCCGTGCTCCTACAGGGTTTTTGTTGTCTGCGCTGGCATGTTGCCAGCAGTTCAGCCAAGTCTTGTCTACACTGCTGTTCACCCATGGAGGTAGCCCTCGGTTGTGCACCGGCAAAGGAGTGTGCGATGTCTCCGCGTTTGCAGTTTCGCAGCCCGTCCCGGCAACGGGGGGCGATCGGTTTGATGGCGGCGCTGACATTGGGCATGGCCCTGATGTTCTTGCTGGTCGTGGTCGACAGCGGTCGTTTGTACCTGGAAAAGCGTGACCTGCAGCGCGTGGCGGACATGGCCGCACTTGAAGCTTCCACCCGAGGGGGGGATTGCGCCGCTGGCAACACAGCCACCGTCTATGCCACCGCCAGCGCAAACCGTAACGGCTTTACCCTTCCTGACCCCAATCGCAATCTGTTGGTCGCTTGCGGCGCCTTGACCCTGGATGCCAATAACCTGCGAGTGTTTGGCGCCGACCCGAGCAAGAGCGAAGCCATTCGGGTGATCGCCAGCCATTGGGTCCAGCAGAGTTTCGCCGGCGGTGTCGGCGCCCTGTTCGGTGGCGCTCCACGCGCAGCGACCATCAACCTGACGGCCAGCGCTGTCGCCGCATTACCGCCACCGCAGGCTTCGCTGACCCTGCGCAGCACGACGTTGAGCGTCGACACCAGCAAATCGGCCACGCTCAACGCGCTGTTCGGTGGTTTGCTCGGGGGCAATCTGAACATCAGCGCGGCGGGCTGGAACGGCCTGGTGAACACCGACATCAGCCTGCTCGGCTACCTCGATCGATTGAAGGTCGACCTTAACCTCAGCGCTGCCGGGTATGACCAGGTATTGGGCAATACGATTGCCGTCAGCCAGTTGATTCAGACCGCCGTCAATGTACTGGACCCCGGCGGCACACTCGGCGCGACTGCAACCATTGCCAGTCTTCAAGCGCTGAAGGTCGCGGCAGGCGCAACCACCGTCGTACTCGGCAATGTGTTGCACGTCGAGGCTGGCAGCACCGTGACGGCGCTGGGGACCAACCTGAAAGTGTTCGACCTGATCGAAGCCTTCGTGCAACTGGCCAACAAGAAAAACGGCCTGGTGGCGACCGTGCCGATCAACCTCGCGGGGCTCGCGCAAATCACTGCTCGGGTGCAGATACTGGAGCCGCCACAGCTCTCGGCCATCGGCAATCCGAAAAACGCCGTGCTCGCGCCGTTGGGACCTAACCGGATCTATGTGAAAACCGCTCAGGTGCGTACATTGCTGTCGATCGACTTGCCCATTCTGAGTGCGATTCAACCTTTGGTCGATGCGGCGGCTGATCTTGCCGGACCGTTGACCAATACCTTGAACGCCTTGCTCAATCTTGATTTGGTCGGTGTCATTAACTCACTGACCTGCGCGCTCGGCGCGGCGTGTGAAACACCCTCGATCGTGCCGCTTTCCGATACCGTAAGGCTCGATGTCGCACTGGACGTCGCGAGCGCCTCCAGTTACGTCACCGCCTACAGCTGCATCAGCACCACCAACAAATCCCTGACCACCAATACCAGCACTTCACTGGTGACGCTGAAAATAGGCAAGATCGATTCGAGCACGGCTTTCGGCAACAACACCACGCCGCCCGCCGTGGTGGTGCAGCCGTTGAAGGTGATCGATATCGGGGTGAAAACCTGTCGCCGGTTCCTGATCCTTCCTGTCAGTTGCGACCCGCGGATTCCAGGCGTCGGCGGCGGCATCGATATCATGGCCGACACCACCGTGGCATCCAGCGCCAACATGCCGCACATCTATTCCGCACCGCCGGCCACCAGCCTGCCGGAGATCAACCAGCCACCGTTCTACTATTCCTATTCCACCAGCAATATCGTCAGCAGCCTTACTGACACGGCGACCAATATCAAAGTCGACATGTACGGCCCGACGGGCAGTCTGGTCGGTGGTCTGGGAGCGATCCTCAGCACTGTCACCACATTGCTGATCAACACGATCAACAGCGTGCTCAGCCCGTTACTCGACACCTTGATCAACACACTGCTGCTCAGCCTGGGGATCGATCTGAACAAGGTCGATGTCGGCGCCAACCTCAGTTGTCACTCAGGACGAGCGACGCTGGTGATCTGATCGTCGGCAACAATCGGCAGTTCGATACAAAACCGTGCGCCCTCGACCGAGTTTCTAACGCTCAGTTTTCCGCCCATGTTCTCGACGATGCCGTAACTCACCGACAACCCGAGCCCGGTGCCGACACCCACGGGTTTGGTGGTGAAGAACGGCTCGAAAATCCGCTCCAGCAACCGCGGATCGATACCGCCGCCGTTGTCCTCGACCCACAGCCGCACCGAATACGCATCACGTTCGGCGTACACCGAAATCCACGGTTTGAACTCGCGATCGGCCTCGCGTTTGCCGAGCAACGCATCCCGAGCATTGACCATCAAATTGATCAACACCTGTTCGAGCTGATCGACGTAACCGCGCACTTGCACGTCAAACCCGGTTTCGTTGACCCGCAGATCGACCCCTTTGCCGCGCATCCCTTCGGCCAGCAGCGACAACGTGCCTTCGATGGCTTGCGCCGGATTGAATGGATGCTGCTCGATCTCCGAGCGGCGGCCAAACATCCGCATGTGATCCACCACCCGCGCGGCGCGTTGGACCTGTGCATCGATACGGTTGAGCTTGTCGGTCAGGTAATCGATTTGCGCATCGCCGTTGCTCAGACGCTTGAGTACGTTGACGATGGCCATGCGCATCACATTCAACGGCTGATTGATTTCATGGGCCAGCCCTGTGGCCATTTCACCGAGGGTGGCCATTTTTGCACTTTGGGTGAGCTGCTGCTGGGCGCGGCGGACCTCGGTGTTGTCGCGACCCACGGCCTGAATCTCCAGCAAATGGCCGTGCTCATCGAACACCCCGCGATCCGACCACACCCACCAGACATGTTCCCGTCCCGGCAGTTGCAGGTTGATTTCCGCAGTGCTGACCGGAAATTCCGGGCTGAGTCGGCTGAGCCGCAGGAGAAACGCTTCGCGCTGCTCCTGCGACATCCAGCTGCCCAGATTGACCCCGGGCAGTTGCTCGGGCTGGCACTCCAGGTAAGTCGCCAGCGGACGGTTGCCGAAGCTCAGGGTCAGGTCCGGGCGGTAGCGGCAGATCATCGCCGGAGAGTCTTCCACCAGGATCCGGTAGCGTTCTTCACTTTGTTTCACCTGTTCGGCGGCCAGGGTTGCTTCGGTGACATCCAGCCACAGGCCGACGGCTTCCACCGGCAAGCCAAGGTCGTCGCGCAGGAGCTTGGCTTCATCGAGTAGCCAGTGGTATTCGCCGCGACTGTCGCGCAGCCGATAGCGGGCGCGCACCGAACCTTCACGCAGCAAATGTCGGGTACGTTCGAAGTACCGATCGCGGTCATCCGGGTGGACCCTCTCAACCAAGGCCCCCGTCGCGCAATCAGCCAGTGTCCAGCCCAGTAGCGGCAGTAGGCTGTCACTGAAAAACGTTGGTTGCAGCGCACCTTCGACATAGCGTTGCACGTAGATCACCGCCGGCGAGCTGGCGATCAGATTGTCCAGTCGGGCATGGGCCGCCGCGGCGTTTTGCTCCTGGTTTTTGATGTCGCTGATGTCGAGCATGAAGCCCACCAACCGCCGGTTTTTACCGATGCCCAGGACCTGGCCTTGCAGGCGATACCAGTTCGGCGTTTGTGCCAAACGCACGCACAGCAGCAGCGGGGTGCCGTCGTCTTGCAAGGCTTGCAGACGACTGCTCAGCTCTTCCCGGTCGGCGGGGTGCACCCGATCAAGCCACTCGGGCAGCGGCAAACGATCGATTGTAAGGTTCAGGTTGCTGGCCAGCGACGGCGCCAATTGCACTTCGCGACTGTCGCTGAACACCTCCCACCATCCGGTGCCGAGCAGGGCTTGCAGCGACTCCAGCCGTTCCAGTTGCAGATGGTGCCGGTGCTCGCGCAAGCGCTCAAGCAACGGGCCTGCCAGCGCGGCGGTCAGTTGTAACCAGTCGCGATCATTCAGGTCGGGCGCCTGTTGTTGCACCGGATAAAGGCCACACATCAACCAGGCGGCCACACCCTGAGCATCGTGATAGGGCACCGCGAACCCTTCGGCATTGCCAAAGATGCCTTGCAAACGGGGATGTTCAGCGGGCGTCAGGCATTGCGGCGCAGAGCCGTTCAGGCTGTCGAGCCCCGTGCCCAGGCGCTGCGCGTTTTGCCACAGGAGGGGCGCATCGACGGCCGTGTAATGCTGGTGAATCTGCCAGCCTTCTTCCTGTTCATCGAGTAACGCCACCGCAATGCAGGGCATGTGAAAACGCTGGGCCAGGCCTTGCAGTTGTTCCTCCAACACCTCGGGCAGGCGCGTCAGGTTGCACCGGCGCAACTGTTCGCCGATCTGCGCTGCGAGTAATTGGCATTGCTCGCGGCTGCGTGATTGCCGGCGTTCGAGCAACAAGTCGCCGATGTCCAGCAACTGCAACAACCAGGCATCGGCCAATGGCTGGACCCAGCCACGCAAGTGCAGGGGTTGTCCGTTGAGGCTGTAAAAGTCCAGGTCCAGATTCTGGCCCTGCCAGTCGACGGGCGAGCCTTCAACGGCGAGGCCGCTGTGGGGCATGAGGAAATCGAGCAGGTGCGGTGCTTGCGCTGCGGGCGTCTGCTGGGCCAGCACATGCCGCAGCGGGCCGGTCAGGTGAATCACTCGACCTTCGGCATCCAGGTGCATCTGCAAACCGACACTTTGCACGCTCAGGGTGTCTGGCATGTCCACTGGCGGAGGCGGATGGCGATTGAGCAGGCGCCCGAAGAGTTTGTCTGCGGAACTCAAAATTGCAGGCTCGAACTGGCGGAGAGGTTGGCCGGCAGATTGGGCACTTGGCCAATTCCCGGCACGTTCAGAAACGGGATGACCTGCTGCAGTTTGCTGGTGGGGTAGTTGATGCTGACCTTCAACACCCCGCCCACGTAGGTGGCGCTGGCGTCGGTGGCGATATTGAAATTCAGTGCGGCAGGAATCCAGGCCAACTGTCGGCTCAGTTCTGTCGTGGCAACGGTTTTTATCGCGGTGGCGTACCCGGGGGTGCTCGGGTCCAGCGCCACGCTTCGGCGCACCGCTTCGGCAGTCGACTGGGTGAACGATTGCATCAGCAACAGCGGCAAGCTGTACGTGACGATTCCATAGAACACGGCGAAAAAGATGAGAAACACCAACGCGAATTCAATCGCTACAGCGCCTTTTTGCTTACGGGGGAGGCCTGTTTTCATGACTGCGTCTACCCTGATATTCACGACGTGATATCAGCATAGAATCATTCAGCCAAAACGGACGTTTTTTACCGGATGCAGAGCTTTGTATTACTGATCTGGCTGACGCTATGCGCAGCACAGGATGCTCGAGAACGACACATCGCCAATGGCCTGACCCTTGGCGCAGCGGCGTTGGCGCTGGCGTATCTCCTGTGGACGGGCACGACCTGGTTGGGGGCTGAAGCGGTGCAGGGCGGCTGGGCTTTTTTGCTGGCGCTGGCTTTCACCTTGCCCGGTTATGCGCTGAGACGCTTGGGCGCAGGCGATGTGAAATTAATGACTGGCCTGGGTCTGGCGACGGACGGCATGCACCTGCTCGGCGTGTTCATCGGTGCCGGATTGGCCAGTGTGCTGTGGCTGCTGCTGGCGCCAAGAGTCTGGCTTCATATGGGCCAAGGGCTTAGAAATCATCTTCGATATCTGGGGCCTGGAATGTCAAAGAAACAGCCCTTTGCACCCTTCGTATTGGTGGGCCTGTTGCTCACACTCGCCTGGTTTCACTAGTCGCCCGTTCTATGTACAGAGTCGGAAAGTACGTCTACTTTCAACTCAGCATTTGTACTGTCTGTGGCTGTTTGTAGAGGAACGGTCAATTTTGACCTTGCAGGGAGTCGCACGTGAACAAGCTTTCATCGGCAGTAAAAATCCTTGTGGTCGATGCCCAGCCGTTGATTGCCGCAGAGCTCTGCGAGCTTCTTGACGGCCGCGGTTACCGTTGCGTTTCTTGCGAGACTGGCCATCAGGCCGTCGAGCGTTTCAATGAAGACGAAGCGATCAGCCTGGTGCTTTGCGATTTGCACATGCCCGGTCTGGACGGGATTCAACTGGTTCAGGAGCTGCAACGGTTATCCGGCAAGCACCGTGTGTTTGAAGCCATCATGCTCACTGGGCGTGCGGACAAGCAGGATGTGATCAAGGCGTTGCGGGCCGGGTTTGCCGATTACTACCAGAAGCCGATTAATCCGGGTGAGTTGCTCGAAGGGATTGCGCGTCAGGCAGTGGTTTTGCAGGAGCGGCAGAAGAGTCTGCAGCTGGGGCATCTGGATCAGAAGCTGCAGTACCTTGCCGAGTCGATCGATGATCTGTATCAGGATCTGGATAAGGTTCGGCGTGGGCCGCGATTATCGGTTTCCACTGATGAGGCTGTCATCGCTGTGGATCGGGTTGAGATTCCGGCGATTTTCAATCACCTGTCGCCTAGGCAGTTGGAGGTGGCGCGGTTGGTGGGGAAGGGGCAGACGAATTATCAGATTGCCTGTGAGCTGGGGATTACCGAGAACACGGTGAAGCTTTATGTGTCGCAGGTTTTGCGGTTGACGCATATGCATAACCGGACGCAGTTGGCGCTGGCGTTGTTACCCGGTCATGGATTGCGTCAGGGGGTGACGGCGCATTAGGTTTTTGTCTTTTTTTACCAAGTGCCCGCACCAATGCTCGCGCAACGGCCTGACAACAGCCGATTCAAACCGGCAATTATTGCTTTCATCACGATCCCTCTAATGACCAAAGGCACGGGACAGGGCGGTGAAGCCCGGGCCGGCCAGTACGATCAATAACGCCGGGAAGAGAAACAGCATCATCACGATGGACATTTTGGCGGACAGCTTGGAGATGTATTCCTGCAGGCGCGTCAGGCGCCGGTCATCGAGCAATTGCTTGAGGGTCAGCAGGGATTTCATCGCACCGCCCCCCTGATGGATCAACTGCTCAAGGATGACGCAGGTGTCGGTGAACTCGTCGACGGCCAGCAATAGGGTGGTTTTGTGCAGTTCTTCGCCCAGTTCCAGGCCGGAATCGACCCGGGCCAATACCAGGCGCAATTCATGGGTCAGGGCCGGCAATAATTGTTTGCCTTCATTGCTCAACACTCGCAGCGACTGCTCCACCGCCATGCCCGATTCGAACAGGATGCGCAGCAGCGGAATGAAGGTGGAAATTTCGATCGCCAGTTGTTTTTGCCGACGCTGCGCGGCAGCGGCCAGCAACCGTTTGGGCAATAGATAGCCGAGGCAGGTGGCGAACGCCGGGGCCATCCAGTGATTGTTTGTGTGAGGGAAGAACACGGCCTGGATCAGCAAGGTCAGGGCCAGCGCCAGCACCGGAGCGCCTACCTGGAACGCCGCGAACAGTGAACGTCGCCGGGCACTGCGCCAGCCGAGACGGTTAAGCAATGCCTGGGTTTCGTTATCCAGGTTGACCGAGCGCTGACCGATCCGGCTACTGCCCAGCAGCTCAAGCCACTGATTTACCCGGTTGTCGCTCGCCAGTTTGCCGTCGAGCCGTTGCGCCACCTGGCGAACCCGCCGACGGTGTTCCAGCAAACCGCTGAGCAGCAATAATGTTGCCCCCAGAAACAGCAATGCGCAGATCAGCAAGGGCACTTTCATACGCTGCGCAACATATGCCAGAGCGCCAGGCTGCCGACCACCTGCAAGCCGAACGCGGACGCGAGCATGATTTGCCCCGAGCCGTCGTGCCACATGGCGAGCAAGTAATGAGGGTTGGTCGCGAGGAAATAGCCGGCCAGGCCAATCGGCAAACAGCCCAGGACCCAAGCGGTCACCCGGGTTTCACCGGTCATGGCCCTGAGCTGGCGCGCAGCCTGCTCGCGCTCGCGGATCATCTTGATCAGGTTTTCCAGCAGCTCGCTGGCGTTGCCGCCATAGCGGTGATTGACCTTCAACCCGAGCGCGAACAGGCGAAGTTCGTCTTTCTCATACAACTCGGCAAAGTCCGCCGCGGCATCCGGCAGGCTGACCCCCAACACCACGTTGCGCTGAATCCGCCCCATCGCGTTTTTCAGCGGGTCTTCAGCGGTGTCGATGGCGCCCAGCACCGCATCGGCCAGAGTGCGCCCGGACTTCAGACTGCGCACGGTGTGATCGAGCATTTGTGGCAGTTGTTCGATCATGTGCTGGAGTCGGCGCTGATAACGCCAATTGACATACAGACGCAGAATCAGCGGCGGCAGCAGTAACAGAACCAGCAAGCCGAACCAGCCACCGGTAGCAAATCCGAGCAAGATGCCAAAGCCCCAGAGCAGCAGCCACCCCCCCAGACGCTTGGAGGGACGCCCAAGGCCGGCCCGCAGAAAGGCCCGATCCAGACCGACCCAGGAGGTTTTCGTCGGCACCGGCTGCAGTTGCCCCTCGGTCAGGCGTCCCAGTACCCGCTCGGCGCCGGTCTGGCGCAAACCGCGATAAAACAGGCGGATCGACAGTCCGAGCAAGACCAGGGAAACGAGGATGAGCAGCACCGGTTTGAGCATGCCGTGGCCTTCAGTACGCAGAGGGAGAGAGCGCCAACTCACGGCGCAGTTTGTCGCCAGCGGGGTTGGCCGCCTCACGCATGAATCCGAACCCGCTGCGCCGGTCGAACCGGAACAACGTGTTGGTGACATACACGTCCTCACGCAAGCCAACCACCTCCACCACTTCGCTGACGCAGCGGCGGCCGTCGGGCAGGCGCGTGAGCTGGATCACGACGTCCAGTGCGGCGCAGATCATTTGCCGCAAGGTCCGTTCGGCGATGGTACGGCCCGTCAGGCCCACCAATGTCTCCAGGCGCAACAGCGCATCCTGGGCGTTGTTGGCGTGCACGGTACTCATGGAACCGTCGTGGCCGGTGTTCATGGCGGTGAGTACGTCCAGCACTTCGACGCCACGAATCTCGCCGAGGATGATTCGGTCCGGGCGCATCCGCAGGGCGTTGCGAATCAGGTCACTGGCCTTCACTTCGCCGTGGCCTTCGGCATTCGGCGGTCGGGTTTCCAGGCGCACCACGTGAGGGTGGCCCAGTTGCAGTTCGGCGACGTCTTCGATGGTGACGAGTCGCTCGTGAGGGTTGATCAACTGGCTGAGAATGTTCAGCAGCGTGGTTTTGCCGGTGCCGGTGCCGCCGCTGATCAGGATGTTGCAGCGCTTGCCCACGGCCTCCTGAATAAAGTCGAAGATCGGCTGATCGATGGTTTGCATCGCCATCAAGTCCGAGCTTTTGAGCATGTCCTTGCGAAATTTACGTATCGACAGGCAGGGGCCATCGAGCGCAATCGGTGGAATGATCGCGTTGACCCGGCTACCGTCGGGCAGTCGTGCGTCGACCATTGGCGACGACTCGTCGAGCCGTCGGCCGAGGGGCGCGAGGATCCGTTGCATAACCCGTTCGACGTGATGCGCATCGATGAAGCGCAGGTCGCTTAGATGCAGTATGCCGTCGCGCTCAATGAACACCCGGTGCGGGCCGTTGACCAGAATCTCCGTCACCGCCGGGTCCCGCAGCAGCACTTCCAAGGGGCCGAAACCGGTGAGTTCGTCGACGATTTCTTCGGCCAGACGCTCCATTTCATAGCGGGAAATCGCCAGGTGCAGCCGGGCGATGTACTCGGCAACCTTGTCGATGACGAACTGTGAGAGCACCTGCCGCGAACCCTCCAACAGGTTTTTGCCGGACTCCTCGATGGCGTCGATGATGTAGCGGTGCAGCACCAGTTTCAGACCTTCGTGGTCAGTGTTGCCAGTGGTGGTGCGTACAGGGGCACCGAAGAGTTTCTCACCGCTCATTGCGCACCCCTCAACCGGTTGAACCAGCCAGACTTGGGCTTGGCCAGGCCCTCGGAACGCTTGGCCAACTGATCGCCGAGGGCGCGCAGGCTTTGAGTCAGGCCTTCGCGGGGGGCCAGTTCAAACAGCGTCACACCTTGGTTCTTGGCGTTGAGCCGCACTTCCGGGCTGTAGACGAGGGTCGCGATGATCTCCATGCCGAAGCTTTTGCTCAGGGTCTCGGAGTCCGGAGCGACGTTGCGCAGGTAGCGATCCACCAGCAGTCTGGCGTGATCGAGCTTCATGCCTTTTTCACGCCACAGGTTGAGTACCGCCAGGTTACGGCGGCAGTCGAGTACGTTCTGATCGGTGTACCACAGCAACTTGTCGCAATGGGTGACAAAGGTGCGTAGCGCTTCGCTGTCCGGCTGGCCAGTCAGGTTCACCACAATGTGCTGGAAGTGTTGGCGCAGGGCGCTGAGCAGCATGTACAACTCGGCGGTGCTGGTGTGTTCCAGCGCCATATCGTGGCTGGCGTAGGCGAGGATCCGCAACCCGGCGGCGCAGGTGGTGAACGCGCTGTCGATCAGCGTCGCGTCGAGGCGCCGCAAGTGCCTGAGTGCATCGCCGAAGTGGAACGAACTCTCCAGCCCGAGCAAGGCCAGGCTGTCACCGCGGGGCAGGCCCAGATCCAGCAACAACGTTTGCTGCCCGCTCTTTTGCACCACTTGCGCCAGGTGCGTGGCGAGCAGCGCACCGTCGGCGTTGATCTGCACACCGTAGAGCACCGTCAGGCTGCCCAGTTGGGTATTCGGGGCCACGGGCGGCAGGCGTTTGCCCAGCCGTCGCACCAACCCTGCGACTTCACTGGAACGCGAACCATAGGCCACGAAATCCCGTGCACCGGCGCGCATGGCATTGAGCACGAGTTGGTTGTCCATGCCATCGCCCAGCGCGACGATCGCCAGCATCGGTTTGGCTTCCAGGGCACCTTCGATCAGTGCGCTTTGGGCCACTACGTGTTCGCGGTCCAGGCCGATGAACACCAGGCTGGCGAAGGTCACGTCCACCAGCGCCAGCAATTCGTCGAGGCTGCCACTGCCGGCGCTGACCACTTGGCCCAACGGGGCGAGGGCACCTTGCAGCCACTCAAGGTCGGTGCTGTTGCGCGTGATCGCGAGGAAGGTCTGGCTCAGGTTCTGGCTCTGGCTCATTGCGATAATCCGCCGCGTTTATCGAAGTTGCAGTTTTCGAGGAAGTTCAGGTGATACCAGTTCGGGTCATCGTTGCGCTTGAAACAAGGCCATGCAACGACTGGGCATTTAGATTCGTCCTTGCTCGATTCAGGGGGTTTGTTGGGTGATTTCGTTGCCGCGGATGACTTCCACGCTCGGCTTGCGCGGTGCTGTGCCGCCGTGGGTGACGACAGGTTTGGGTGGGGGCGTCATGGCCAGTTGGTTGAACTGGATCAAGTCGCGGTTGGTACTGGCAAGGTTGGCCGATGAATAGCTTTCGCCGGCCCAGTAACGAGCCAGACGTTTTTCATCGGCGCTGCGTACGGCCAGGCGCAACACGCCGGCCTGGGCCGCGAGCATCAACCGACTCAGTAGTTGTTCGGGGACGGCAAGCAAGACGCTGTGGGCGCTGGTGCGCGTTTGTTCCTGCCTGAGTTTTTCTTCGTTACTGCGGGCCGGGCTTGCAGGTTGACCGTCGTTGGTCAACCCCATCTGTTCGCCTACCCCGAGCACCCGCAAGGCCGGCACCACCAGTTGCGCCGACGACTGAAGGTTGTTGTTGTCCATGCGCAGAAACAGCAGCACATCGACGTAGTCCCCCGGTGTCAGTTGCCCGCCGGCATTGATCACTTCATCCACCGCGACGGCGAGGGCGCGTTCATCGGGACGAATCATCCGCGCCAGTCTGCCACCGGCTTCGAAACTTTCTTCATTGAGCCAGGTCCCGGCACTGAGGGCGCGCCAGGGTGTTCGGCCAATGGCTTGATCGAGGTGACTCAGGCTGCCGGCCGGGGCGGTACGGAGTTTTTCCAGGGTCACGTCGGCGGCGCTGATCGGTACGAACGGTGGCACATCATGCAGCAGCACCACCACCGGTTGGCGGGTGGGGTCGTCCACGGGGGCAGGTGTCTGGGTGATGGGGGCCGGCGTAACATTCCCGGCTTGCACGGCCGCCTCGGGAACGGGTTGGCGGCTCAGCGTGAGGCCCCAGTAACCGGCAATAATAGCGCCCACCAGAAACAAGCCAGCCAAGCCTAGAGTGACACGACTGTTCATGACGGCTCTCCCTTTCCTGCTGCTTGAGACCTCGTCGCACCCAACGAGAAAACTTCGCAATCAGGCAGCTATGAACATGGAACTATTTCGCTATTTGACGGTAGCTCAGCTAGAGCAAAAAGCCATTACGAGACTGAAAATAACTAACAAAAGTAAGTAGCTAGGGCGAAAACGTGACTTTTTTGGCGTCAACGACGCGATTAATACTTTAGTGATAATTCGTTCTTACAGTTGTGGGTACGGGGAATGCCGACAATGCTGATGCTGGCATAGGGGAATCATGTTGCGACCGTGCAACACCCGTCGTCTTTCAGGAGAGCTGCCATGTCCTTTTCCAAGATTGCTCAGAAGATCAAATCCGAAATCGCTTTTTACAAGGGCCTGGCTAAAGATACCGAGGGGGCTTCGGGTATTGAGTACGCCATTATTGCGGGCATGGTGGCAGTCGCTCTAGCGGCGTTTGTGACGCCGATCTCTACCGCTGTCACCACCATGTTTACCACTATCCAAAACGCGCTTTGACCTGCCTGCTGTCAAGGGTCAGCTACTTGCCAATCCCGCAAAGGGCTTCTAACGTCAGCGCTTAGTCCATTGCAGGTGTTGCCCATGAACGCTTCCTCACTTCCGCGCCAACAGCTTCTTCTGGTCGATGATGAGGAGGATGCGTTACTGGAGTTGGCGGAGTTGCTGGAGGGCGAGGGCTTCAATTGCTTTACCGCCACGTCGGTCAAGCTCGCGCTGAATCATCTGACGCGCCACCCTGATATTGCGTTGGTGATTACTGATCTGCGGATGCCGGAGGAAAGCGGCATGTCGTTGATCAAGCGATTGCGCGAGCATACGTCCCGCCAGCATTTGCCGGTGATTGTGACGTCGGGGCATGCGGACATGGAGGATGTCAGCGACATGTTGCGGTTGCAGGTGCTCGACCTGTTTCGCAAGCCGATTTATCACGTGCGGTTGTTAGAGACGTTGAATAATTTGTTCCCGCAGCCTCGCCTGGATTTAGTGAGTCAGTAATTGATCGTTCCCACGCTCTGCGTGGGAATGCAGCCAGGGACGCTCTGCGTCCCAAGAGTCGAACACAGAGCGTAGGACCGTCCTGGTCAGGCAACCGGCCGCCAATGCCCCGCCATATGCTCAAGATCCCCCGCACCCACCAACAGCAAATCCCCGCTCGACCCTGCCGCACTGGCCAGCAATGTCACCTCACTGGGCAATCGCACCGGTTTGCGAAATTGCACCGCAATCTCGACATTCGCCGCCGGCAGATGATCGGCAAGCGCCGCCAGGGTTCGCGCCTTGATCCACAAGCCATGGGCGATGGCCCTCGGGAAACCGAAGAGTTTGGCGCTGACGGCACTCAGGTGAATCGGGTTGTAGTCGCCGGACACCTTGGCGTACTGCCGCCCAATGTCCGACGGCGCTTTCCAGCGGGCCACTTGCGACATTTCCAGTGTCGATGCCAACACGTCTTCGACGGGCTCGCCTGCGAGTTTGACCCCGCGACACAACATCTGGCTTTCAGCTTCCCACAACGCCCCCAGCTGATCGTTGAGTGTCGTCACCAGGTCGAACGTCGCGCCTTTTTCATGGGGCTGGAGGTTTTGCACCTGAACGCTGACCCGCACACGATTCACGCCGCCCATTGGGCGAAAGATGCGAATGCGGTTGCTCAGGTGAATCAACCCCAGCAGCGGGAACGGAAACTCCTTGGCCGTCAGCAATTGCATCTGCAAGGCGAACGCGAGGATGTGTGGGTAGGTGGGCGGCAACAAACCGTTCTCGGCAAAACCGCAGACTTTGCGATAGTCCGCCAGGTGCTCCGGGTCGACATTGATCCAGCAGCGCAAACCCGAATCGGGCAGGGTGATGCCGGTGATTTTGCGCCGCGTCGCAGCCCGCACGTACAGTCCCGACAGGCTTGGTTCGCGGTTGAGTGTGTGCCAATCGATGATCATGCCTAAGCCCCCAAAACACTTTGTCCGCACACTCGCAGGGCCTGCCCGGTGAACGCGCCGGTGCCCGGTTGAGCCAGCCACGCCACGGCTTCGGCGACGTCTTGCGGCAGGCCGCCCTGGCCCAGCGAACTCATGCGCCGCCCGGCCTCACGCACGCCGAACGGAAGATGCGCGGTCATCTGGGTTTCGATGAAACCGGGTGCTACCGCATTGATGCTGATGCCGCGTTCATTGAGCGTCGGCGCCCAGGCCTGGGCCAGACCGATCAGCCCGGCCTTGCTCGCGGCGTAATTGGTTTGCCCGCGATTGCCGGCGATGCCGCTGATGGACGCCAGCAGGATCACCCGGCCGTTGTCGTGCAGGGTGCCGCTGTCGAGCAATGCCTTGGTCAGCACTTGCGGCGCATTGAGGTTGACCGCCAGCACCGCGTCCCAGAATTCCGGGGTCATGTTGGCCAGGGTTTTATCCCGGGTGATGCCGGCGTTGTGGACTACGATGTCGATGCCGTCGGGCAGATGCTCGACCAACTGCGCGGCGGCATCGTCGGCGCAAATGTCCAGGGTGATGCTGCGCCCGCCGAGGCGTGCGGCGAGGGCTTCGAGGTCAGTCTTGGCCGGTGCTACGTCGAGCAGGATCACGTCCGCCCCGTCGCGGGCCAGGGTTTCGGCGATGGAGGCGCCGATGCCGCGTGCCGCGCCAGTGACCAACGCCTTGCGGCCGGCCAATGGGCGAGTCCAGTCCGTCACCTGCGCGTCGCAGGCATTCAAGCGAATCACTTGCCCGGAAACGAACGCACTTTTGGGCGAGAGAAAAAACCTCAGTGGGCCTTCCAGTTGATCCTCTGCACCTGCGCCGACATAAATCAGCTGCAAGGTGCCGCCGCTGCGCAGCTCCTTGGCCAGCGAACGGCTGAAGCCTTCCAGCGCTCGCTGGGCACTGGCGGCGAACGGATCGCTCAAAGTCTCCGGCGCGCGCCCCAGAATCACCAGGTGCGCGCTGTGATCGAGGTTTTTTATCAGTGGCTGGAAAAATTCGCGCAACTGTTTGAGTTGATCGGTCTGCACCAGGTCGCTGGCGTCGAACACCACGGCTTTGAGTTTGGGGCCGTGGCCGGGAATCCACGCGGTGGCCAGCGAAGGCTCGGTGCCGTAGCTGTAAATCGCGTCGGTGAGGCGGTTGGCAAAGGTGCTGATTTTCTCCGTCAACGGGCCACCGCCTATCAACAGCGCCCCCTCGACAGGCCGCAGCCGGCCGGCTTGCCAGCGCTCCAGCCGAACCGGCGACGGCAGACCCAGGGCACCGACCACACGATGGCCGATGGACGAATTGGCGAAGTCGATATAACGGTCAGACATGGACGCGCTCCAGCAGCTGGGGTTCAAAGTGTGGACCATGAATGGCAATCAGTCGTTCGATCCACGAGATAAGGCCTACGCTTGGCTATTGTAGGAGTTGAGCTTGCTAGCGATGGACAGTGTGTCAGTTGACATCAATGTAGCTGACCCACCGCCATCGCGAGCGAGCTCAGCGCCTACAGGGGGGTTGGTTCTCAATTTGGATATATCAGGAGCTTTTCATGACTCAACTGCGCCGCGTTGCAATTATTGGTGGTAACCGTATCCCCTTTGCCCGGTCCAACGGGCCGTACGCCACTGCCAGTAACCAGGCGATGTTCACCGCAGCGCTGGAAGGCCTGATCGAGCGCTATAACCTTCACGGTGTGCGCATGGGCGAAGTGGCAGCGGGTGCGCTGGTCAAGTATTTGCGCGATTCCGGCCTGATCCGCGAATGCGTGCTGGGCTCGCGGTTGTCGCCGATGACGCCGGCCTTCGACATCCAGCAAGCCTGCGGCACGGGGCTGGAGGCAACATTGTTGGTGGCGAACAAAATCGCCCTGGGTCAGATCGAATGTGGCATTGCCGGTGGCGTCGACACCGCCTCGGACGTGCCGATCGGTGTTAACGAAGGCCTGCGCAAGATCCTCCTGCAGGCCAACCGGGCCCGAAGCACCGCCGACAAACTGAAAACCTTCCTGCAACTGCGTCCCCGCCATTTGGTGCCCTACTTTCCAAGCATCGGCGAGCCGCGCACCGGCCGGTCGATGGGCGAACACTGTGAACTGATGGCCCAGACCTGGAGCATCCCGCGTGACGAACAGGATCGGCTGACCCAGGAAAGTCATCAGAAACTGGCTGCGTCATACGCCGAAGGCTGGCACAACGATTTGATGACCCCGTTCCTCGGCCTGACAAGGGACAACAACCTGCGCCCGGACCTGACCCTGGAAAAACTGGCCTCACTGAAACCGGCCTTCGAGAAAAGCGCCAAAGGCACCCTGACCGCGGGCAATTCCACGCCACTCACCGATGGTGCGTCGGTGGTGCTGCTGGGCAGTGAAGAATGGGCCAAGGAGCGCGGCTTGCCGATCCTCGCCTATTGGCGTGACGGCGAGACGGCGGCGGTGGATTTCGTCAACGGTGCGGAAGGATTGTTGATGGCGCCGGTGTACGCGGTGCCGCGTTTGCTGGCGCGCAACGGCCTGACCTTGCAGGACTTCGATTACTACGAAATCCACGAAGCCTTCGCCGCGCAGGTGCTCTGCACGCTGAAGGCCTGGGAGGATCCGGAGTATTGCAAAACCCGCCTCGGTCTCGATGCGCCACTGGGCTCGATCGACCGCAGCCGCCTCAACGTCAAAGGCAGTTCATTGGCGGTGGGGCATCCGTTTGCCGCGACTGGCGCACGCATCGTCGCGAGCCTGGCGAAGTTACTGGATGCGGCGGGCAAGGGCCGAGGGTTGATCTCGATCTGCGCCGCCGGTGGCCAGGGTGTGACAGCGATTATCGAGCGCTGAGGGCTGGGGCGCTTTGCTGTTGGGCCAACTGCCGATTGCGGTTGGCGTAACCCTCGGCCATCACTGAGCAGACGATCAACTGCAACGGGTGGTAGATCATGATCGGCAGAAGGATCAGCCCAAGGCCTGGGTTGGCGCCGAAGATCAGCGCTGCCATCGGCGCACCGGCGGCCAGGGATTTCTTGCTGGCGCAAAAGACCGCGGCGATTTCATCGGCCGGGCTGAATTTCAACGCGCGAGCGGTGCGGGTGGTCATCCACAGGATGATCGCCAGCAGGATCGCACTGCCGATCAGCGCCGTGAGGATCACGCTGTTGCCCTGCTTTTGCCACATCCCCGAGACCATCGAATTGCAGAACGCCGCGTAGACCAGCAACAGAATCACCAGTTTGTCGGCGATATTGGTGTAGCGCTTGTGGCGGGCGAAGAACGTGCTCAGCAATGGCCGAACCAATTGGCCGAGCACCAGTGGCAACAGCAACATGGCGCAAAGGTCGAGCAGGGTTGAGCCCAGATCGATGCCGCCCGCGCCGCTGCCGACCACAAAACTCACCAGCAACGGCGTCAGGAAAATCCCCAGCACGCTGGACAGGCTCGCGTTGAGAATCGCCGCCGGTACGTTGCCGCCCGCGCTGCCGGTCAGGGCCACGGACGAGGAGATGGTCGAGGGCAGGGCACAGAGGTACAGGAAACCCAGCATCAACAGCGACGGAATGTGCGAACCCAACAGCGTGTCGCTCAGCAGCCAGATCAGCGGAAACACCGCGAAGGTGAAACCCTGAACCATCACGTGCAGCTTCCAGTTTTTCAGACCGTGAGTGATCTGCTCGCTGGACAGGTTGACTCCGTGCAGGAAGAACACCAGGAACACGCCGATGTTGATCACGTATTCAGCATGCATTCCGCCGCCGGTGGCACCAAAGGTCGGGAAGAAATACGCCAGCAGCGTGGCAATCAACATGCCGCACAAGAACCAGTCGGTGACCACGCGTTTGAGGTGTTTGAAGGCATGCATAACAGGCACCGAATACATTTGTAAGAATTGGTGACTTAGCCTAACGTCGGCTCTATCAGCCGTCTTGCGACATAAGGTCAATCAATGCCGACTAACGGACAACTTTCCCTCGAGCGGACGATTCCGACGCTGACGGCGCTGCCGCGTCCGCTGTATGCCCGTGCGGAAAGTCTCAACGCCGGTTCATGGACGCCGCCGCATCGGCACGATTGGGTGCAGTTTTCCTACGCGATCAGCGGCGTTCTCGGCGTGCACACCGCCGAAGGCAGTTTCTTTGCGCCGCCGCAGTGGGGCATCTGGATTCCGGCGGATCTCGAACACCAGGTGGTGACTTCAATGCGCGCCGAAATGCGCAGCCTCTATGTGCGCCGCGAGGATTGTGAATGGGCGGACGGGCGTTGCCGGGTGCTGGAAGTGACGCCGTTGGCCCGGGAGCTGATCAAGAGCTTTTGTTTGCTGCCGGTGGAATATCCACAGGGCGACAGCCAGGAATCGCGGTTGGTGAGTGTGCTGCTGGATCAGTTGGCGCATCTGCCGGAGGTCGGCTTCTCGCTACCCTTACCGCGCCATGAGCGGTTGCTGGGGCTGTGCAACGAGCTGATCGAAAGCCCTGAGCGCAATGTGACGTTGCAGGCGTGGGCCGAGCGATTGGGGACGTCGGAGAAGACCTTGATGCGGTTGTTCCAGCGGGAAACCGGGTTGAGCTTTCGAGGGTGGCGCCAGCGGATGCGGTTGCTGTCGTCATTGAGTTTGCTGGAGGAGGGGGACAGCGTGACGAATGCCGCGCTGTCTTGCGGGTATGACTCGACGTCGGCGTTTATTGCGGCGTTCAAAGGCCTGTTCGGGTTTACCCCTGGAGAATTGTTTCGGCAGTGAAATCCAACCCCTCACCCCAGCCCTCTCCCCACGGGGGAGAGGGGGAAAGGGGGCCGATCTCCATGCTCTTCAACACCTGAGTTCGACTCGGAAATTTCAGGTCGCAGAATGTCGACCAAACAACTCGGTCTGTCCCCTCTACCCCTTGGGGCGGTCCGACGTTTCGGGAGGGTTAGGGTGAGGGGTGGATCTAAAGCCCTCAACAATCTCAGGTTCTGAAGCGGCGCACCAACCCATCCAGCTCATTCGACAACCCGGCCAGACTCTGCGAATCCAGCCGCGCCGAGTTCGCCAGTTCCGCCACCAACTGCGCATCACCATGAATCTGGCTGATGTGCCGATTGATGTCTTCAGCCACCTGATGCTGTTCTTCCGCCGCAGTAGCGATCTGAGTGTTCATGTCGCGGATCACGTCGACCGACTCACGAATCAGCCCGAAACTGCTGCGTGCTTCACCGATCCGCGTCACCGATTGCTGGGACACTTCCAGGCTCGCATGCATTTGCTGAGTCACCTGACTGGTACGTTTGGCGAGGTTGCCCAGCAAACCGTCGATTTCCGCCGTGGAGTCCGCCGTGCGTTTGGCCAGCGCCCGAACTTCATCGGCCACCACCGCAAACCCACGACCCTGTTCACCGGCCCGCGCCGCTTCAATGGCCGCGTTCAGCGCCAGCAGGTTGGTCTGTTCGGCAATCGAGCGAATGGTCCCCAGGATTGACTGAATGTCGTTGCTGTCGCGCTCAAGCTGTTGCATCGACTGGGCCGACTGTTCGATTTCCTGGCTCAAGCGATCAACGCTGGTCACGGCTGCATCAATTTGCTGCTGACCTTCACGCGCCTGACGCTGGCCGCTGTCGGCCGATTCCGCCGCCTGGCTGCAAGAGCGCGCGACTTCGTTGGCGGTGGCGACCATTTCGTGGAACGCCGTGGACACCATGTCCACCGCTTCACGCTGACGCCCGGCCGCTTCGGCCATGTCACTGGAGACCTGGGTCGAACTCTTGGAGGTGGCGAGGATCTTGGTCGCAGCGCCGCCAATGCTCTGGATCAGGTTGCGAATCGCCGCCAAAAACTGGTTGAACCAGTTGGCCAATTGAGCCGTTTCATCGCTGCCACGGATTTGCAGGTTCTTGGTCAGGTCGCCTTCACCTTGGGCGATGCCTTCCAGACCGCTAGCCACGCTGCGGATCGGCCGCACGATGAGGCTGGCGAAACTGGCGCCGACGATGGCGAAGAACACAGCCAGCACGGCGGCGATGATCGCGATCAACCAGGTCAGTTGGGTGGCCGAACTCATCACGTCGGTCTGCTTGATCAGGCCGATAAAGGTCCAGCCCAGCTGCTCCGACGGCCAGACGTTGGCCATGTAGCGTTCGCCGTTCAGCTCGACTTCCACCAGCCCTTTGCCAGCCTTGGCCAGTTGCGCGTAGCCCTCGCCGAGGCTGCTCAGCGCTTTAAAGTTGTGTTCCGGTTGCTTCGGATCGACCAGCACGGTGCCGGTGTTTTCCAGCAGCATCAGGTAGCCGGTTTCACCGAGCTTGATCTGCTTGACGATTTCGGTGAGCTGCTTGAGCGTCACGTCGATGCTGACCACGCCGCCATTGGTACCCAACTTGTTGTCGATGGTGCGCACGGTACTGACGTACGTCGCGTCGTCCTGGGCCCAGTAATAGGCCTCAGTGCGCAACGGTTTGCCCGGTTTGGCCTGGGCAGCCTTGTACCAGGGGCGCTGGCGCGGGTCGTAATTGCTCAGCTTCGCATCGTCCGGCCAGGACACATAACCGCCCGCCGCAGTGCCGAGAATGGCGTAGGCGTAGGACGGGTGACTGTTACCCAGGTCCTGAAGGAGGCCGAAGACCTTTTTGTCCATCTCACCTTGAGGAATGCTCTCGGCGTTGGCGCTCATGTACGTCTTGAGGCTGTCGTCCGAGTTCTTGATCAGCGGTTGGGTCGCCAGGTAATCCACGTTCTGGCTGATGCCGTCAAAGAACAGTTGCATGGCGTTGCTGACCTGACGAATTTCGCGGCCACTGCCATCAACGAAACTGTCCTTGGCATCACTGCGCAAGTTCAGCACAACCAGGGTAGCGACCAGCACCACCGGCAAGCAGGCGATGATTGCAAACGCCCAGGTCAACTTCTGTTTGATGTTCATCCGCGCTCCAGATTTTTCTTGTAGGCCCACGCAGTGCAGATGACTCGCGGATTATTGGCAGCCGTAAACGTTCTTGATCGACCCGGTTCCGTGAGTGCGCCATCGTTGTTGTAGTCGAAACGATTGTCGGACAAATCACTTTGTCTATGATGACTTCGGCTGATAGAGGCGGAAATTGAGGCCTGTGAAGAAAAATCCTACGAAGGGTATGAATCGAGATGTCAGCTTCTGTCGCAAATACCCGCTCAGCCCTTCAGCAACAAGTGACGCAGGGTCAGCTATGATCTGTGGCGGCCGATGACGACCGGCGGTTGTTGACCGATTAATCCAGCACATTGTGTGCTTGTTGACGGTTACTGGAAGGTTCATAGGTCGGCAACCCCTCCCCCGAATGAGTGGATTGCCGTATAACGAATGACTTTCGCGTGTTTGGTAATAAAGGACCCCCAATAAAAGCTGATGAAGACTCCAAAACGCATTGAACCCCTGATCGAGGACGGTCTGGTCGACGAGGTGCTGCGCCCACTCATGAGTGGTAAAGAAGCAGCTGTTTATGTGGTGCGCTGCGGCAACGAGTTACGTTGCGCGAAGGTCTACAAGGAGGCGAATAAACGCAGTTTCCGTCAGGCGGCCGAGTATCAGGAAGGCCGCAAGGTACGCAACAGCCGTCAGGCTCGAGCGATGGCCAAGGGCTCCAAGTTCGGCAAGAAAGAAACCGAAGATGCCTGGCAGAATGCCGAAGTGGCGGCGTTGTTCCGTCTGGCCGGTGCTGGCGTCCGGGTTCCTCAGCCGTACGACTTCCTTGAAGGCGTGCTGCTGATGGAACTGGTGGCCGACGAGTACGGTGATGCCGCGCCGCGTCTGAACGACGTGGTGCTGGAACCGGATCAGGCACGCGAGTATCACGCGTTCCTGATTTCGCAGATCGTGCTGATGTTGTGTACCGGTCTGGTGCACGGAGACCTGTCGGAGTTCAACGTACTGTTGACCCCGACCGGCCCGGTGATCATCGACCTGCCGCAAGCGGTCGACGCGGCTGGCAACAACCACGCGTTCAGCATGCTGGAGCGGGATGTGGGCAACATGGCGTCCTACTTCGGGCGGTTTGCGCCGGAGTTGAAAAAGACCAAGTACGCCAAGGAAATGTGGGCCCTGTTCGAAGCCGGCACCTTGCACCCGGCCAGCATCTTGACCGGCGAGTTCGATGAGCCGGAAGAGTTGGCCGATGTGGGCGGGATCATGCGCGAGATCGAGGCGGCACGCCTTGATGAAGAGCGCAAGCAAGCGATCCGCGCTGCTGACGATGCACCACCGAGCAAAGCCGAAGAACCGCCTCCGCCCTGGATGCAGTGATCGGCTAACGAAAAACCCGGCTTCGGCCGGGTTTTTTATGAGGTCATGGTTCTGATGTTGTGGTGTCAGATGAATCCACCACTCACCCCAGCCCTCCCGAAACGTCGGACCGCCCCAGAGGGGAGAGGGGAAAGGGAGCCGATTTTCATGTTTTTCAAAGCCTGAGTTCGACTCGGAATCTCAGGTCGATGTAGCTCCAAGAGCACCTAGGTCAGTCCCCTCTCCCCACGGGGGAAAGGGGGAAAGGGAGCCGATTTTCATGTTTTTCAAATCCTGAGTTCGACTCGGAATCTCAGGTCGATGTAGCTCCAAGAGCACCTCGGTCAGTCCCCTCTCCCCACGGGGGAAAGGGGGAAAGGGGGCAGATCTTCATGTTTTTCAAAGTCTGAGTTCGACTCGGAATCTCAGGTCGATGTAGCTCCAAGAGCACCTCGGTCAGTCCCCTCTACCCTCTGGGGAGAGGGTTAGGGTGAGGGGTGGCTTCCAGATCCACACAAAATCACGTCTACTGCCCACCGGCCGAACCCACACTCAAGGATTGAATGTGAACACCGCATCCCCCCGCAACGCCCACCTGATCATCACCGCCCGCCTGATCTCTGACTTCGGCGCCTTCCTCAACATGGTCGCGCTGGCCACCTACGTCTACCTGCTCAGCAACAACGCCATGAGCGTCGGCATCTTCCTCGCCAGCCGTGTGGCCGGCGGGATATTCGCCAGTCTCATCGGCACCAGGTTTTATCGCCGCTGGGCCGGGCGCCTGCCGCTGATTGCCTTTGACCTGTTGCGCGCCGGGCTGCTGGGCCTGTTGTTGGTGCTGCCTGTCGCCCAGCAGATGCTGCTGTTGCCGGTGATCGCTTTCGGTCTGGGGTTCGGCAACTCAATGTTCGCCATCGGCCTCAACAGTCAGTTGCCGCACTTGATCGAGTCTGAGCACCTGCTCAAGACCAACGCCTGGATCACCTCGGCGTCGTCGGCAGCCATGGTTGGCGGAAGTCTGGTATCAGGGCTGTTGGTGGCAGCATTCGGCTTTGAAACAGTGTTTGCATTGAACGTGGTCACTTATCTGTTGGCCGCGCTGTTCATCTTGCCGCTGCGTTTTTCACACCCTGTGCCCGGTGACGAACCGATTCACGAACGGGGTGAGTGGGCGGCCCTGCTCCAGGGGCTGCGCAGCACACCGGTGGTGGCGGCGATGCTCGCCGTGGCGATGGCTGACACCCTTGGCAGTGCCGCGCACAACGTGGGTTTTCCGATTATTTCCAAACTGCTGACGCCTGAGTCGGCCAGCACCACGCTGGGCCTGATGCTGGCGGTCTGGGCCAGTGGAAAACTCATCGGTGCACGCATCGCCAGCCGGCTGAAAGGCTCGGATAACGTGAACCTGGAGCGGCGATTCTTCTTTGGTGTGTTGCTGATGTCCTGCGGCTTCATCCTGATGTTTCAGCAGCAGACCCTTTACGGACTGCTGTTGTTTTCGCTGCCGGCGGGGTTGGGCGACGGTTTCTCGGAAGTCGGCCTGATGTCGCGCCTGCAACGTGAACCGGACAGCCTGCGCCTGCCGATTTTCAGTTTCCTGACGCTGTTGCAAATGACCGGGTTCGGCGTCGGCATGCTGATCGCCGCGCCGTTTTATTCGTGGTGGACGCCGGGTGCCGTGGTGCTGTTGTTCCACGGCATTCCCCTCACCACCTTGTTAGTGGTGAAGGGGCTGGCGATCAGGGGCGAGCGGGTGGTGCGCAACAGCCCGATTCCAGGTTCTTGAGGATCGGGCAGTCGGGACGGTGATCGCCGTGGCAGTGTTCGACCAGGTCCTGCAGGGTGTCGCGCAGTTGGCCGAGTTCGCGGATTTTCTGGTTCAGCTCGTCGATGTGCTGACGGGCCAGGGCCTTCACGTCGGCGCTGGCTCTTTGGCGGTCCTGCCAGAGGGTCAGCAGTTTGCCGACCTCTTCCAGTGAGAACCCCAGGTCCCGGGAGCGCTTGATGAACGCCAGGGTATGCAGGTCGTCGTCGCCGTACACCCGATAGCCGCTGTCGGTACGATGGGCGGCCTTGAGCAAGCCGATGGATTCGTAATAACGGATCATCTTCGCGCTCAGGCCGCTTTGGCGGGCCGCTTGGCCGATGTTCATCGGTTGTCCTCCGGATCCTTGGGTTTCCAGGTTTTCAACAGTAACGCATTGCTCACCACACTGACGCTCGACAACGCCATGGCCGCACCGGCCAGCACCGGGTTGAGGAAGCCGAAGGCCGCCAGCGGAATGCCGATCAGGTTGTAGACGAAGGCCCAGAACAGGTTCTGACGAATCTTCGCGTAGGTCTTGCGGCTGATCTCCAGTGCCGCCGGCACCAGCCTTGGGTCGCCGCGCATCAGGGTGATCCCGGCCGCGTGCATCGCAACGTCGGTGCCGCCGCCCATGGCGATACCGATGTCGGCGGCGGCCAGGGCGGGTGCGTCGTTGATGCCGTCGCCGACCATTGCTACCACGCCGGTTTTTTTCAGGTCGGCGACGGTGGCGGCTTTGTCCGCCGGCAGTACTTCAGCGTGGACATCCGTGATGCCCAGCGCCTCGGCAACCACTTTGGCACTGCCGCGATTGTCGCCGGTCAGCAGGTGGCTGCTGATGTTGCGTGCGCTGAGTTGTTGCACGGCTCGCAGCGCGCCGGGTTTGAGAGTGTCGCCGAAAGCGAAGAGGCCCAGCACCCGAAGTTCGGGGCTTTGCTCGATCAGCCAGGACAGGGTCCGGCCTTCGGTTTCCCACGCGGCAGCAGAGTCCGCCCATTCACCGGCGCTCAAGCCGCTCTCTTCCAGGAGACGACGATTGCCCAGCGCCAATCGACGACCGTCCAGAGTGCCCGCGATGCCACGGCCGGTCAGGGACTGGCTGTCGCTGACATCGGCCACGGTCAAGCCGCGTTCGGCGCAAGCGTCCAGAACCGCCTTGGCCAGTGGGTGTTCACTGCCGCGTTGCAGGGCGCCAGCCATTTGCAGCAGGGCCGTTTCGTCATGGTTGATTGCGCTCAGATGAGCGATGCGCGGAGTACCCGACGTCAGCGTGCCAGTTTTGTCGAAGACCACCGCACTGACTTCATGGGCACGCTCCAACGCTTCGGCGTCCTTGATCAGAATCCCGTGGCGCGCCGCCACCCCGGTCCCGGCCATGATTGCCGTTGGTGTGGCCAACCCCAGGGCGCATGGGCAAGCGATCACCAATACCGCCACGGCATTGATCAGCGCCGTTTCCATCGGAGCGCCGTACAACCACCAACCGATCAAGGTTGCCAGCGCAATCAGCAGAACCGTTGGCACGAACACCTGGCTGACTTTATCCACCAGTTTCTGGATCGGAGCCTTCGCCGCTTGAGCGTCTTCCACCAGGCGGATGATGCGGGCGAGCACGGTTTCCGCGCCCAAGGCCAGGGTGCGAACGAGCAACCGGCCTTCACCATTGATCGCGCCGCCGGTGACCTTGTCGCCGGGTTGTTTGGGCACCGGCAGGCTTTCGCCGCTGATCAGCGCTTCGTCGGCGTGGCTTTGGCCTTCGACCACTTCACCGTCCACCGGGAAGCGTTCGCCAGGCTTGACCATCACCAGATCATTGAGGCGCAAGGCGCTGATGGCGACGTCCTGCTCGCGGCCATCGATCACCTGAATCGCTCGCTCCGGGCGCAAGGCTTCGAGTGCGCGAATGGCACTGGCGGTCTGGCGCTTGGCGCGGCTTTCCAGGTATTTGCCCAGCAGCACCAAGGCAATCACCACCGCCGAGGCTTCGAAATACAGGTGCGGCATGCGCCCGGCGGCGGTGGCCCATTCATAAAGGCTCAAGCCATAACCGGCGCTGGTGCCCAACGCGACCAGCAAATCCATGTTGCCGGCACCGGCGCGTACGGCTTTCCAGGCTGCGACGTAAAAGCGTGCACCGAAGATGAATTGCACTGGTGTGGCCAGCGCGAATTGCACCCAGGCCGGGAGCATCCAGTGCACGCCGAATGGTTGCAGCAACATCGGTAGCACCAACGGCGTGGCGAGGACGATCGCCATGATCAAGGCCCAACGCTCGCGATGCAGGCGTTGTTGTTGATCATCGGTTTGCGGGTGTTCGACTTCCCAGACACTGGCGCTGTAGCCAGCCTTGGTTACGGCAGCGATCAAGGTTTGCGGATCGATCTGGCCGAGCAGCTCAAGGTGGGCGCGTTCATTGGCCAGGTTGACGCTGACGCTTTTGACCCCCGGCACCTTGGCCAGCGCTCGTTCGACCCGGCCAACGCAGGAAGCACAGGTCATGCCGTCGATGCTCAATTCCAGACTGTGCTGCGGCACGCTGTAACCCGCCTGCTGCACCGCGTCCATCAAGGCCGGCAGGCTGTCGCTGGGCGCTTGAACACGGGCCTGTTCGGTGGCCAGGTTGACGCTGACGGCAGAGGCGCCGATGACTTTGCTCAAGGCACGCTCGACACGCCCGGCGCAACTGGCGCAGGTCATACCGGCAATCGGCAGATTGAAAGTGGTGGATTCGGACATCGGTCACGCTCCCTGTAGAAGATACCTACAGGATCAACCTTGCCATGCGGGTAAGGTCAAGCGCCATGTCTCAGATCAAAAGACCGGCACCTGATCGTTCCCACGCTCTGCGTGGGAATGCCTCACCGGACGCTCCGCGTCCGCTTTTGCTGGGACGCGGAGCGTCCTGGGCTGCATTCCCACGCAGAGCGTGGGAACTATCATCAATAGTCCAGTGCCGCAGGCTTGAGGTACATCCCTTCCTGCGTCATCGCAATCCGGAACTTCAAGACGTCACCGGCCTTGAGCGTGATGTTCTGCGACCCCGGGGCGAGCATGCCCGGGTTGCAACCCAACGCCTGGCCCGGCAGCAGCTTCAGGCGCAAGGACACATTGCCCGGCGGCAGGTTGAACGAGGTGCTTTGTTCCTGGAATAACCGCGCCGATAACTGATCCTGGATGTACACGCCGATCTCGCAGGAGGTCGCGACTTCCAGGCGCTCGCGGGAAATGATCAGTACGCCATAGTCCTCCCCGGCGGCTTGAACCGAAGGTGTCGCGGCAAATAGGCTGAGAAAGCCAAACAGGCTGAGAGCTGACCAGCGCATGGCTGAATCTCCTGATGTCGAGTCATTGATGGACGCAGCTTGGCCGAGCGCGGCGCTGATTGCCAGCCCGGCAGCGCACTTCAGAACTTGACCTTGCCATGATGGCAAGCTCGAGACTGCACGCAACCTCACTCAAGGAGTCATCCCATGCAAGTGTTCAACGTTCAAGGCATGTCCTGCGGTCACTGCGTCAAAGCCATCACCCAAGCGTTGCAAGCCAAGGATCCTGCGGCCAGCGTGCGGATCGATCTGGCCGCGAAAGAAGTCGGCGTCGAGAGCGCTTTGTCGGCGGATCAGGTGATCGCGGTGATCACCGAAGAGGGCTACCAGGCAAAGGTTGCCTGAGCCCCATCCTTGTAGGAGCCGAGCTTGCTCGCGATAGCGGTGGAGCATTCAACATCTCTGTGACTGTTCTATCGCTATCGCGAGCAAGCTCGGCTCCTACAGGTTCGGTGTTTTAACTGACAGGCATCAATTGTCTGAGGGGTTTTAATAGTTAGCGACCTAACGGAATGTTCAAGGCGTCCCTGCGCGGCTAGACTGTCGGCCTGCCGACTCACGCCCAACTGGATGCCTGATGAACCTCCGTACCATTTTGATTCTTGGCGCCTTGAGCGCCTTCGGTCCGCTGGCGATCGATTTCTATCTGCCGGCGTTCCCGGCGATGGCGCTCGCCTTCGGCACCGATGAAAAACACGTTCAGCTGACCTTGGCCGCATATTTCCTTGGCTTGTCCATCGGTCAACTGGCTTACGGTCCGGTGGCGGATCGCTTCGGGCGTCGCATTCCCTTGCTGACCGGCGTCGGCTTATTCACCGCCGCCTCCCTGGCCTGCGCCTATGCGCCGAACCTCGAATGGTTGATGGGCGCACGTTTCGTTCAGGCATTGGGCGGTTGTGCGGGGATGGTGATCTCCCGCGCGATTGTCAGCGATAAATGCGATGCAGTGGGGGCGGCGAAGGTCTTTTCGCAGCTGATGCTGGTGATGGGCCTGGCGCCGATTCTTGCGCCGATGCTGGGCGGGCTGTTGGTCAACACCACGGGCTGGCAGTCGATCTTTCTCGTGCTGACCGGTTTCAGTGCGCTGGCAGGGTTGGCGGTGGCGCTGGGGCTGCCGGAAAGTCTGCCGGCCCATGTGCCGCGTCAACCATTGTCGGGGGCGTTGCGTCAGTACGGTCGACTGTTGTCGGACCGGGTGTTCCTCGGCCACGCCCTGACCGGCGGCATCGCCATCGCCGGGATGTTTGCCTACATCGCCGGTTCACCGTTCGTCTTCATCAAACTGTATGGCGTGCCGGCCGAGCATTTCGGTTGGCTGTTCGGTACCAACGCGGCGGGTTTCATTCTGGTCGCGCAACTCAACGCGCGATTGCTGGCCAAGCGTGGCCCGGCGTTTCTGCTGGCACGCACCGTGTGGATCTACGTGGGCGCTGGTCTGGCGCTGCTGGCCGTCAGTTCATTGCACACCGTGCAACTATGGCCGTTGCTGATTCCGTTGTTTGTCTGCATCGCCAGCCTCGGTTGCATCCTCCCCAACGCCTCGGCCTGCGCCATGAACGGGCAGGGCGCGCGGGCCGGCAGTGCATCGGCGATGCTCGGTTGCCTGCAATTCAGCGTCGCCGCCGGGGCAGCCGCACTGGTGGGTGTTTTACACGACGGCAGCGCCATGCCGATGGCCATGGTCATCAGCCTGTGCGGAATTCTCGTGGTGAGCGTGGCGATGCTCACCCGGCGCTTGCAAAATGCCCGGGCGCTGGCGCAAGCCCAGGTCTGAGGATGGACTCAGCCAGCGGCACGCTGCTGGCGGTCAATAATTTGATGAGGTGCTTGTAGTCGCGCTTCAAGGGTGCGGGTGAAGGCGCGGGCTTCGGCTTCGCTGCGGAATGTCACGGCGTGTTGGTCCAGACGGACTTGCCACTGGGATTTTGCTAATTCTTTTATCAGGATCTTCATTGCTGATCTCTCCTCTCGTAAAAGATGTTACGTAAAAGACTGTGCCGCAGAGTCTCGATTGTAGACCTCAATACGATCGCAATTGTGACAAGGGTCAACTCTCGGACTGACGGTGTCGCCCATCTGGGCGACAACTGTGTCAGTTTGTTTCAGAAGCCTTCGAGCACAATCTTGCCCTTGGACTTGCCGCTTTCCAGCAGCTCATGGGCGCGACGCAGGTTCGCCGCGTTAATGGTCCCGAAATGCTCGCCGACCGTGGTCTTCAGCGTCCCGGCGTCGATCAGCTCAGCCACGCGGTTGAGCAATTTGTGCTGCTCGATCATGTCCGCGGTTTCGAACAGCGAGCGGGTGTACATGAACTCCCAGTGCAGCGACAGGCTCTTGCGTTTGAGTTTGGTCACGTCCAGCGCCTTCGGATCATCGATCAGGGCCAGTTTGCCTTGCGGCGCCAGTGCCTCGATCAACTGATCCAGGTGATGATCGGTCTGGGTCAGGCTGGCGACGTGGGTCACCTGATCGACGCCCGCACGTTTGAGTTCTTCGCTCAACGGCTGGCTGTGATCGATCACCAGGTCGGCACCCAGCTCACGAACCCAGCTCTGGGTTTGCGGGCGGGAAGCGGTGCCGATGACGTTCAGCCCGGTGAGCTGGCTGGCCAGTTGCGTGAGGATCGACCCCACACCGCCAGCGGCACCGACGATCAAAAGGCTCTGGCCTTCATCTGTTTTGCCTTCACGCACTTGCAGGCGTTCGAAGAGCAATTCCCACGCGGTGATAGCGGTCAGCGGCAGCGCGGCGGCTTCGGCGAAACCAAGGGTTTTCGGCATATGGCCGACGATCCGCTCATCGACCACGTGCAGTTCGCTGTTGCCGCCAGCACGGGCGATGGAGCCGGCGTAGAACACTTTGTCGCCGGCCTTGAACAGCGTGACTTCACTGCCGACGGCCTTGACCACACCGGCCACGTCCCAGCCCAGCACTTTCGGCGTACCCGCTTCAGGCTGGACGTTTTGGCGGACCTTTGTGTCCACCGGGTTGACCGAGATGGCTTTGACTTCCACCAACAGGTCGCGCGGGCCGGCAACCGGTTCTGGCAGTTCGATGTCTTGCAGAGCGTTTGAGTCGCTGATTGGCAACGAGGCGTAATAGGCAATGGCTTTCATAGGGGCTCCTGAACAGTAATAAGGAAGGAAGCAATCAGACGATGGAGCGCAGGCGCTTGAGGTCGAAGTGTTCGAGAAAGTCGCCAGCCTTGGCGCGGAAGTTCTGGATATGCGCGCTGTCGTCATGGGCTTGCAGGGCTTCGTCACTGCTCCATTTTTCGATCATGTAGAAGGTATGAGGATTGGCGAGGTCCTGGTGCAAGTCGTATTGACCGCAACCGGCCTCGGCGCGGGTCGGTTCCAGCAGCGCTCGCAGGTGCTGTTCGAGGGCGTCTTGCTGGCCGGCTTTGGCGATTAAAGTGGCGATGGCGGTAAAAGGCTGGGACATGTTCGGCTCCGGGAACGGGATGAATTCGATGGGACGGATGATTGGCTATTTCTCTGCAAGATAAAACCCGCTAAAAGAGCAGTCTCTTTCAATGTTTTTTTGATAATCGAGGCTGAACGATGCTGCGTTTCGATGACTTGCAGTTGTTTGTCCGGGCGGCGGACCTGGGCAGTCTGTCAGCGGCGGCGCGTGGGATGGACATGTCGGCCGCGGTGGCCAGTGCGGCGTTGAAACGCATCGAACAGCAACTCGGCGCCCGGTTGCTCGCCCGTTCTACCCGTAGCCTGCGCCTGACCGCTGAAGGCGAGGGGTTTCTCGAATACGCTCGGGCCGCCTTGAGCAATCTCGACGAGGGCCGTCGTTTGTTGGCCAGCGGTCAGGACCAGGTCAGCGGGATTTTGCAGCTGTCGGCGCCTTCGGACTTTGGCCGCAATCTGCTGCTGCCCTGGCTGGACGAGTTTCAGCGAGAGCATCCGAAGCTTACGGTGCGTTTGCTGTTGGGCGACCGCATCGCCGACCTGTTCCGCCAACCGGTGGACATTGCCCTGCGGTACGGCGAGCCGGAAGACTCAAGCCTGGTGGCGCTGCCCATCGCCCCGCAGAACCGCCGCGTCCTTTGTGCCGCCCCGAGTTACCTGGCCCGGCATGGCGAGCCGCGGCAACTGGAGCAACTGGCTCAGCACAACTGCCTGCTGTTCATGCTCGGTAGCCGGGTCCACGATCATTGGAGTTTCCACGACGGCAAACGCGAGGTCAGCCTGACCGTCAGCGGCGATCGTTTCAGCGATGATGCCGATGTCGTGCGGCTGTGGGCCGTGGCAGGTGCCGGGATCGCCTACAAGTCCTGGCTCGATGTCGCGGCCGATGTGCTGGCCGGTCGGTTGAAAGTGCTCATGCCTGAACTGCTCTGTGAGCGCGCACCGCTGAATTTGCTGTGCGCCCATCGCGCACAATTGAGTAAGCCGGTGAACCTTTTGCGGGAAATGCTTGCCAGCCGATGCGCCCGCTTGAGTAGCCAATTTCCGACGTTATCGGGCGCCGATCATTAGTCGCAGGCAAATAGCGAAATTTCACTCAGGAACTATCACCACCAACGGTTTCCCAAGGGCAGGAACCGGCGGTTAACCCGCATATACTAGCGCTCGCCTCATGTACGCACCGTCGATCTCGCAATGGCGAGTCCACATCCGAGTCAGCCAGGCCCCAAGGTCAATCGCCGTGGCTTTGCGAAACCTGCAAGCATGGCCTGTGCGATTGGCCGGCTTTGCCCGGTTTATGGCGGTTTCAACGCCTTGGCCGACGACACATTACTGGTCAAGATGTCTCTGAGCAGTAGACGAAACGATTCAACAGGGAGTGAATACATGGAACATGCACCTTGCATCAGCCAGATCGCCACGTTGCTGGCTGACCCAAAGCGCAGCGCAATGATGTGGGCCTTGATGGACGGCTCGGCGCGGCAAACCGAGGAGCTGGCCTTGTTGGCCGGCTTGTCACCGTCTTCGGCCAGTGCGCATCTGGGGCGATTGTCCGGCGGAGGTCTGTTGAAAGTCGAAATCCGCGGCCGCAAGCGGTTCTTTCGTCTTGCCGCACCCGAAGTGGGGGCCGCGATAGAGGCACTGGCCAGCGCCACCCTGGCCAGCACGCCTCGGGAAATCCCGGATGTTTTCAAGCGCACGACACCTATCGCCAAACCTCAGGCGGCGCCTTCGTCACTCTTGCGCGCCAGGCTTTGCGACGACCATTTGGGCGGCACCCTTGCCGCCGATCTTTACCAGCGCCTGCTGGATTCAGGCTGGATCGAACAGTTCGATCAGCGGGTCATGATCACCCACAAGGGCGCCACGCAGCTGGCGACACGGGGTGTGTTCATCCAGGCGCTGGCTCATCGCAACAGCCGAGTCGCCTGCGCTTGTCCGGATTGGAGCGAAAGACGCCCGCACATGGGCGGATCACTGGGTGCGGCGTTGCTGCAATTGTTCATGCAGTCAGGTTGGCTGAGCCTGCCCAACGAGTCTCGAGCCTTGCAGATCACCGCCGCGGGGCAGCGTGAAATCCATCGGTTCGCCAAAGAGACCGAGCTGGAAATGGCGTTGTAGACGCATCGAGATCGACGTCCGAAGCGTCGGGCGTCGCTCAGAGCTGCAAACAGGTCGCATCCAGCAGTAACCCCCAGCAGCTATCGCGCACACTCGTCCGGGGACTTTCGGATTGGGGGGATGTGGCATGGAAACACGAGGCTTCAGCGCGGCAGAACGACTGGAACGGCTGCCCATCAGCGGTTATCACCGGATCATTTTCATCATCATAGCCCTGGCGTTTTTCTTCGACTCCATGGACCTGGCGATGATGACCTTCCTGCTCGGCTCGATCAAAACCGAGTTTGGCCTGAGCACGGCGCAGGCCGGGTTGCTGGCCAGTTCGAGCTTTTTCGGCATGGTCGTGGGGGCGTCACTGTCCGGCATGCTGGCCGACCGTTTCGGGCGCAAACCGGTGTTTCAGTGGAGCATCGTGCTGTGGGGGATCGCCAGTTATCTGTGCTCCACGGCGCAGAACGTCGAAACGCTGACGTTGTTTCGAATCCTGTTGGGGATCGGCATGGGCATGGAGTTTCCCATCGCTCAGTCGATGCTCTCGGAGCTGGTCCCGGCCAAACGGCGGGGGCGCTACATTGCGTTGATGGACGGTTTCTGGCCACTGGGTTTCGTCGCCGCCGGCGTACTGTCGTACTTCCTGCTGCCGGTGATTGGCTGGCGGGACATCTTCCTGGTGTTGGCGGTGCCGGCGGTGTTTGTCCTGGCGATTCGCTTTTTCATTCCCGAATCGCCGCGCTGGCTGGAACAGGCCGGACATCATGACGTGGCAGACAAGGTCTTGCTGCGCATCGAAGCTCGGGTCCGGACATCTCTGGGGCGTTCGGAGCTGCCTGAGCCGATCCGCCTGCCGAGAGTGGCCAGTACGCCTGGCAATTTCTTTTCCGCATTGCAGCAAATCTGGTCGCCGCTGTACCGCCAGCGCACGATGATGATCTGGAGCGTCTGGTTCTTTGCTTTGCTGGGGTTCTATGGCCTGACGTCCTGGCTCAGTGCCTTGCTGCAGCAGTCAGGTTTTGCCGTGACTCAGTCGGTGTATTACACGGTGCTGATTTCCCTCGGCGGGATTCCCGGTTTCCTGATGGCCGCCTGGCTGGTGGAGCGTTGGGGACGTAAACCGGTGTGCGTGGTGACGTTGCTCGGCGGCGGGGTGATGGCGTTTCTGTATGGTCAGAGCGCGGTGTTTGGCGGCAACGTCAGCCTGTTGATTGCGTCGGGGCTGCTGATGCAGTTTTTCCTGTTCGGCATGTGGGCGGTGCTTTACACCTACACGCCGGAGTTATACCCGACATCGGCGCGGGCCACGGGCTCGGGGTTTGCGTCGGCGATTGGTCGCGTGGGTTCGTTGCTCGGGCCAATGGTGACCGGGTTGGTGTTCCCGATGACCGGGCAGGGCGGGGTGTTTGCGCTGGGGGCGATGTGTTTTGCGATTGCGGCAGGGGTGGTATGGGTGTTCGGGATGGAGACCCGGGGCAAGACACTGGAAGAATTAAGCGAGGCGGCTGCGTAATAATCGTTCCCACGCTCCGCGTGGGAATGCAGCCCCGGACGCTCCGCGTCCCAAGAGCGGACGCAGAGCGTCCGGTGAGGCATTCCCACGCGGAGCGTGGGAACGATCAGTTGCTAGGGTTTCACCAACCGTGCATCCAGGCTGTTCTGCGCCAACCGCTTGGCCTGATCCTGGGTCATGCCCAAATGGGTATACAGCGCATGGAAGTTCTCGGTGACATAACCGCCGAAGTACGCCGGGTCATCCGAGTTCACGGTCACTTTCACGCCACGTTCCAGCATGTCGAGAATGTTGTGCTGAGACATGTGATCGAACACGCAGAGTTTGGTGTTCGACAACGGGCACACGGTCAGCGGGATTTGCTCGTCGATGATCCGCTGCATCAAACGCTCGTCTTCGATGGCGCGCACGCCATGGTCGATGCGCTGGACTTTCAGCAAATCGAGGGCTTCCCAGATGTACTCGGGCGGGCCTTCTTCACCGGCGTGGGCGACGGTCAGGAAACCTTCGTGACGGGCACGATCAAACACGCGCTGGAACTTGCTCGGCGGGTGACCCATTTCCGAACTGTCCAGACCGACCGCGACAAACGCATCACGGAACGGCAGTGCCTGGTCTAGGGTTTTCTCGGCTTCTTCTTCGCTCAAGTGGCGCAGGAAGCTCAGGATCAAACCGCTGGTGATGCCCAGTTGCTGCTCGCCATCCTTCAACGCGGCGGCGATGCCATTGAGCACCACTTCGAACGGCACGCCACGGTCGGTGTGGGTCTGCGGATCGAAGAACGGTTCGGTGTGAATCACGTTCTGCGCCTTGCAGCGCAACAGGTAAGCCCAGGTCAGGTCGTAGAAATCCTGAGAGGTGCGCAACACGTCGGCGCCCTGGTAATACAGGTCGAGAAACTCTTGCAGGTTGTTGAAGGCGTAGGCCTTGCGCAGGGTTTCGACGTCGCTCCACGGCAGGGCGATCTTGTTGCGTTCAGCCAGGGCGAACAGCAACTCAGGCTCCAGCGAACCCTCAAGGTGCAGGTGCAGTTCTGCCTTGGGCAGGGCGTTCAGCCAGTCGTACATAGTCTTTTCTCATCAGGTGCAGATGGCGAGCATTCTACAGATGCCCGAGGAAACAATTAGCAAAACCTGACCAGCCGGTTCATCACAGCGCTTCCTGTTCCCGTCGATAGGCGTAGGTATCGGCGAACCGCGAGAGCAGGAATTCGGCGCAGGTGGTGGCCGGATACTTTGCCGAGTGCGGTTCATCCTGACAGCCGGGCAGGCATTCGATGACCGTGTCGGGGTGCGGTTCGGCGAAGAACGGCATCGAGTAACGGTCCACGCCGAGCGGGCTGATCACCCGGTGCGGCGTCGACAGGTAACGGTCGTTGCTCCAGCGCGCCATCATGTCGCCGAGGTTGACCACGAACGTGCCGTCGATCGGCGGTGCATCGATCCACTCGCCTTTAACGTTTCGCACTTGCAGGCCGCCGGCGGCATCCTGATACAGCAGGGTGATGCAGCCGTAATCGGTGTGGGCGCCGGCGCCTTGTTGCTCTTCGGAACTGGCGGTGTGGCGCGGTGGGTAATGAATCATCCGTAGCACGCTGACCGGCTCAACGAAGCGGCTGTCGAAAAAGTCGCGCTCGATGCCCAGCGCCACGGTTATGGCCCGTAACAGGGTTAGGGCCAAGGCCTGCATGTCGACGTAGTGCTGCTCCATCAGCAATTCCCAGCCGGGCATCGACGGATGACGGTTGGGGCCGCGCAGCGGTTTTTCCGCCAACACGTCAGGGTGATCGGCCGGCAGGTGCAGGCCCATGTCGAAGGTTTCTTTCAGGTCGCTGGGTTTGCTCGGGTCGAGTTGTTCAGTGGCGATGGCGCCATAACCGCGGTGGTGACGGGTTTGGGTGATGTCAATCTTGAGTTTTTCGACGGCGGGCAGGGCGAAGAAACGTTGGGCGCTGTCGAGTACGGCGTTAATGCGCGACCGACTGATCGGGTGGCCCTTGATGTAGAAAAAGCCCCACTCGCGGCAGGCGTGGTCGATTTGCGTGGCGATCGATTGCCAGGCGGATGGGTCATCGGTGTAGAGCGGGGCGATGTCGATGATCGGGAGCAGGTTCATGCGCAGTCCTTAAGAACGCTGAAAATCCACTGTGGGAGCGAGCCTGCTCGCGAAAGCGGTGAGTCAGCCAACATCCATGTTGAATGTTACTCCGCTTTCGCGAGCAGGCTCGCTCCCACAGGGTTTTGTGTTCGTGGCTGGAGCTACTTAGGAATGTCAGCCTTCATGCCTTCAACGTAGTAGTTCATCGATGCCAGCTCCGCATTGCTCGCCGTCGCGCCCGCCGCAATCTTCTCGACGCCTGCCTGATCCTTGATCGGTCCGGTGAACGGGTGGAAAGCACCGCTTTTGATGTCGGCAATGATCTGCTCTGCCTCGGCTTTCACCGGTGCGGGCACCAGATCGCTGATCGGCAACTCAACCGTACCTTCCTGCAAACCACCCCAGTAATCCTGCGATTTCCACAGGTGGTCGAGTACGCTTTGGGTCGCCTGAATGTAGTGCGGGCCCCAGTCGTTGACGATGGACGTCAGCACCGCTTTCGGCCCGAAGTGCGCCATGTCCGAAGCGTAGCCGACGGCATACACCCCGCGACGCTCGGCGGCCTGGATCGGCGCCGGGCTGTCGGTGTGCTGGAACACCACGTCCACGCCCTGATCGATCAACGCATTGGCGGCATCCGCCTCTTTGCCCGGATCGAACCAGGAGTTGACCCACACCACTTTGATCTCGGTGCCGGGGTTGTACTTGTTCAGGGCCAGTTGAATGGCGTTGATGTCGCGGATCACTTCCGGGATCGGGAAGGACGCGACGTAACCGATCTTCTTGGTCTTGGTCATCTTCGCCGCAAGGAAACCGCCGACGTAGCGACCTTCATACGTGCGCGCCAGATAGGTGCCGAGGTTCTTGTCCTGCTTGTAGCCGGTGGCGTGTTCGAAGGTCACCATGGGAAATTGTTTGGCGACTTTCAGGGTCGGGTTCATGTAGCCGAAGGACGTGGTGAAGATCAGGTCGTACTTGTCCTTGGCCATGTTGCGGATCACCCGCTCGGCGTCGGCGCCTTCAGCGACGTTTTCCACATAGTTGGTGGTGATCTGGTTGCCGAATTTTTCGGCCAGCGCCTTGCGCCCTTGTTCATGCTGATACGTCCAGCCGTGATCGCCAATCGGACCGATGTAGACGAAGCCGACTTTCAGCGGGTCGGCGGCACTGGCAGTCAGGCTTGCGCTCAGACCGATGGCCGCGGCGACGGCGCAAAGCAGCTTCTTCAACGGACGTTTGTGCATGAATCCACTCCCTATTGTTTTGAGGTTGGAGGGGGTAATGCAAATTGCTGACCAACAGGACAACAAACGGCTTGAAACCGCGTAACGGCCATCGCGGGCAAGCCTTGCTCCTACAAGTGCACCGCAAACCCGTAGGAGCCGAGCTTGCTCGCGATGAGGCCCTTGAGGCCGATAAAAGTGCATGGCCTGGCACGGCTGCCATCCACTGGTGCGCTAAGGTGTAACGAAACGTTAGCGCCGCCCCGCAGTCAGTAGCTCATCATCCCGGTTTCGCTTCACACGGCAAAAAGGCCCGCAATGCTCACACTCCTCAAGCAAGAAAAGTTTCTGCTGCTGGCCGTGATCGCCGCCGCCGTCGCCTACCCGCTGGAGCACTGGATGCTGCACAGCGGCCAGCCCATCGCGTTGACCGCCGGCCTCGTACTGATCGCCTTCATCGTCGTTGCCTCCATGCGCGTCGCCCATCACGCCGAACTGCTCGCAGAAAAAGTCGGCGACCCTTACGGCACGATGATCCTGACCCTGGCCGCCGTGCTGGTAGAAGTGGTGATCCTGGCGATCATGATGAGCAACGAAGCCTCGCCGACCCTGGTACGCGACACGATTTATTCGGCGGTGATGCTCGACATCAACGGCATCCTCGGCCTCGCTGCGTTGATGGGCGGGCTCAAGCACGGCGAACAGTCCTACAACGACGATTCGGCCCGCAGTTACAGCGTGATGATTCTCACCGCCATGGGCGTTTCCATGGTGGTGCCGGAGTTCATCCCCGAGGGCAGCTGGAAACTCTATTCGGCGTTCACCATTGGTGCGATGGTCGTGCTCTACACCCTGTTCCTGCGCATGCAGGTCGGGCCGCACAGTTATTTCTTCAGCTACAGCTACCCGGAAAAACGTCGCAGGAAAGTCCCGGAGGAGGAGCCTGAACCGGTCAATCTGGTGCTGAGTATTGGCACGTTGGTGTTTGGCGTGGTGGTGATCGGCGCCTTGGCAGAGGTGATGTCCAAGACCCTCGATCTGGGCCTCGAAGGGACGGGCGCACCGCCGGTGATCACGGCGATCCTGGTGGCGGCAATCTCGGCGGCGCCGGAAATTCTGACCGCGTTGCGGGCGGCACTGGCCAACCGCATGCAGTCTGTGGTCAACATCGCCATGGGCGCGTCACTGTCGACGGTCATCCTGACCGTGCCGGTGATGGAAGCGATGGCGCTCTACACCGGCCAGCCGTTCCAGATGGCGATGACCCCGGTGCAGACCGTGATGGTCTTCCTCACCCTGATCGTTAGCGCGATCAACCTCAACGATGGCGAAACCAACGCCATCGAAGGCATGACTCACTTTGTGCTGTTTGCGACCTTCATCATGTTGTCGCTGTTGGGCCTCTAAAAGCATCGCGGGCAAGCCTTGCTCCTACAGGATTTACATCGTTCTTGAGAGCGACGCTGTACCTGTAGGAGCATGGCTTGCCCGCGATGGCGTCCTATCAGACGCCCGCAATCAACTGCCGAGCCGCCTGGCTGTGATCGGCAATCAACCCTTTCAGGTCCAGCCCTTCAACCTGCCCATCAATCACCCGCCATTTGCCACCAACCATCACCCGATCCGCCCGATCAGCGCCACACAGCAGCAACGCCGACACCGGATCATGACTGCCGGAAAACCGCAGCTCATCGAGCTTGAACAGCGCCAGGTCCGCCTGCTTGCCCACCGCCAGTTCGCCGATATCAGTACGCCCGAGCAGACTCGCCGAACCCTTGGTCGCCCATCCCAAAACCAATTCCGGCGTGATCTTCTCGGCGCCATAACGCAGCCGTTGAATGTACAGCGCCTGACGGGTTTCCAGCATCATGTTCGACGCATCGTTGGACGCCGAACCATCCACGCCCAAGCCCAGCAAGGCGCCCGCAGCGGTCAGGTCCAGCGTCGGGCAGATGCCGGAAGCCAGACGCATGTTCGAACTCGGGCAATGGCAAATGCCGGTGCCGGCGGCGCCGAGGCGAGCGATTTCGTCCGGGTTGAAGTGGATGCCGTGAGCCAGCCAGGTGCGCGGGCCGAGCCAGCCGACGCTGTCGAGGTAGTCCACAGTGCGCAGGCCGAAGCGTTGCAGGCAGAAGTCTTCTTCGTCGAGGGTTTCGGCCAGATGGGTGTGCAGGCGCACGTCGAGTTTGTTCGCCAGTTCGGCGCTGGCGGACATGATTTGCGGGGTCACCGAAAACGGCGAGCAGGGCGCGAGGGCGATCTGGATTTGCGCGCCATCGCCACGCTCGTGGTACTCGGCGATCAAGCGTTGGCTGTCGGCGAGGATCACTTCGCCTTCCTGCACGGTTTGCTGCGGCGGCAGGCCGCCGTCCTTTTCGCCAAGGCTCATGGAACCGCGCGTCAGCATGGCGCGCATGCCCAGTTCGCGGACGCTCTCGACCTGCACGTCGATCGCATTTTCCAGGCCTTGCGGAAACAGGTAATGGTGATCGGCGGCGGTGGTGCAGCCGGACAGCAGCAACTCGGCCAACGCGACTTTGCTGGCGAGGGCGAGTTTTTCAGGGGTGAGGCGGGCCCAGACCGGGTAGAGGGTTTTCAGCCACGGGAACAACGGCTGATTGACCACCGGCGCCCAGGCGCGGGTCAGGGTTTGATAGAAGTGGTGATGGGTGTTGATCAGTCCCGGCAGGATCACATGCTCGCGGGCATCGAAGACTTGTCCACAGGGCGCGGAAGGTTGCTGGCCGGCGGCGAGCACTTCAACGATCAAACCGTCTTGCAGCACCAGACCGCCACGGGCATCGAGGCCATTGGCAGTGAAGATCGCAAGGGGATTTTTTAACCAGGTACGGGTCGCAGGCATGTTGGCCGGCTCCTCTGAAAGTGGGGTTCAGGTTAGCCAGCTCAGTGATTACCCTGTCTGCTGATCCAGGGTCGCCGCGGGGACGAGGTGCGGAGTTTCATTCAAAACAGCGCTGCGGGCAAGCCCGGCCCGACCAGGCGACGCAAAACCCCTGTGGGAGCGGGCTTGCTCGCGAATGCGGTGCGTCATGCAACATTGATGTCGACTGACACTCCCTCTTCGCGAGCAAGCCCGCTCCCACAGTAGACGATGGGTTACCAGGGAATGGTTTCACCCCGGTAATTCACAAAATGATGCCCGCCCTTGCCGGTATACGCATTCACCTGATCGACCAACCCACGCGTGCTGGTGTCCACATCAATGTCGGCACCTTCACCGCCCATGTCGGTCTTCACCCAACCCGGATGCAGCGACAGCACGGTGAGTTTCTGTTCGCCCAACTGAGTGACGAAGCTATTGGTCATCGAGTTCAGCGCCGATTTGCTCGCCTTGTACAGCGCCAGCTCCGGCGCATCCGGCATGGTCACGCTGCCCAGCACCGAACTCATGAACGCCAGCACGCCGCTGTCCGGACGAATCTGCCCGACAAAACGCTGGGCCAGATTGATCGGCGCCACCGCATTGGTGAAGAACAGTTGCCCGACTTCGGCCAGCGTCGCGCCGCCCGGTGTTTGAACGTCCGGGCCTTTGACCCCGGCATTCACGAACAACAGATCAAACACTTCGCCCTTGAGCTGCTGACTCAAAGCGATGACCGCTTGCTGATCGTCCATGTCGAGTTTTTCGATCCGCACCTTGCCCAGGGCTTGCAAGGCTTCGGCGTTCTGCGGGTTGCGTACGGTGGCGGTGACCTGCCAACCGTCGGCCAGCAGGGTTTTCACCAGACCGAGGCCCAGGCCTCGGGAGGCGCCGATGATGAGTGCGGTTTTTGCCGTAGACATAAGTGGCTTCCTTGATAAATGAGGATCACGGATTCAATGGACAACGCTGACCGAGCCGTTGCTGCAACTCCTGACGCAGCGCGCCGAGTTCGTCGATTCGGGTTTCGATCAGTTTGAGTTTGTCTTGCAGCAATTGCGTGACGGCGCTGTCCGGATCGGGCGACTGCCATAACGCGGCGACGCTGTTGCCGATCTCGCCGAGGGTAAAGCCCAATCGCTGAGCGGTCTTGATGTACAGCACCAGTTGCACCATGTCCGCCGGATAGTCGCGATAACCGTTGGCGCTGCGTTGCGCCGCAATCAATCCGCGCTGCTCGTAGAAACGCAGCGTGTCGCGGCTGACGGCGCTGGCCTGGGCTAATTCACCGATGCGCATCATGACTTCTCGAGAGGGCTTGACCCTGGAGCATACTCCAGGCTTTAGCCTTGTTGCTCCCTGAATTTATGGAGCAAAACGGATGTGGACTTCAACGCAATATCGCCGGTTGGTGAAGGGTAGTGCCTGGTATGACTTGATCGTGACGGCGGCGTTTGTCACGCCGTGGAGCTTTGCGGCGTTGCATGGCGTTTTGTCGAGTGTGAGTCAAGCGTTCCATTTGTCCGGCGAGTTGCCGCCGTTTGAGCCGATGCACTTGCTGATGGCCAATCTGTTGGGGTCGATTGTCTGCGTGTGGGCGGTGCTGCGGATTCGTGATCCGCAGCAGGTGTATGGGCGGTATGACGCCGTCGGTAGATTTCTGTTTTCGGCTTGGCAGCTCTATGCCTTGCTCCATGGCGCCAGTTCGCTGTTGGTGATTTTTCTGGTCTTTGAATTGGCGTGGGGCGTAGCTCAGGTGTTGCCAGTGCGGACGTCATCGCGAGCAGGCTCACTCCCACAGTAGATTTGCGTTGAACACAAAAATCCGGCTCGACTCGGTCAAATGTGGGAGCGAGCCTGCTCGCGATGGGGCCGGTGCAGACAACCACTAATGCCCAGCCTGCCAAGGTTTCCCCAACGACACCGGCGCATACAACCGCGTACGCAGCGCATCCCGCGACAGCAGCACCAACACCACAATGGTCGCCACATACGGCAGCATCGCCAGCAGACTCGACGGAATCGCCAGCCCCAACCCCTGCGCCACCAGATGCAGGATGCTGGCGAGTCCGAACAGATACGCCCCCAGCAGCAATCGCCACACCCGCCAACTGGCAAACACCACCAGTGCCAGGGCAATCCAGCCACGCCCGGCGCTCATGTTCTCCGCCCACATCGGCGTATAAGCCAGCGACAAATAAGCCCCGGCCAATCCAGCCATCGCCCCGCCAAACAGCACCGCCAGCGTGCGCACGCCCAACACCGGCAAACCCATCGCACTGGCTGCATCCGGGTTTTCGCCGACCGCCTGAATGATCAGCCCGACGCGACTTTTCACCATCACCCAGGCCACCAGCGCAAACAGCGCGAACGACACATACACCAACAGATCCTGCGCAAACAGCATCCGTCCGATCAGTGGGATGTCGCTCAAAAAAGGAATCGCCACCGGCTCAAAACCTGCCAGCGGTTTACCGACCCACGCCGCGCCGACAAAGGTCGACAGGCCTACGCCGAAGATCGTCAGCGCCAACCCGGTGGCCACCTGATTGGCGTTGAATACCAGCGCCACCAGCGCAAACAACGACGACAACAGCATCCCGGCAAGCATCGCCAAAAACACGCCGAGCCACAGGTTGCCGCTGTTCAAAGCGACGATAAAACCGATCACCGCCCCAAACAGCATCATCCCTTCCTGGCCGAGGTTCAGAACGCCGCTCTTCTCGCAGATCAGTTCACCTAGAGCCACCAACAGCAGCGGCGTACCGCAACGGACCATGGCGTAGAAAATATTGCTCAGCAGATCGATATCCATCACAGCGCTCCTGCGTGTACGGCGGTGGCTTGTGCACGACGGGACCCGCGCAGATTCAAGCGCGGTCGGTAGAGAATCAGCACGTCACTGGCCAGCAGGAAAAACAGCATCATTCCCTGGAACAATTGCGTAATCGCTTGCGGCAGATTCATGCTCATCTGCGCGCTCTCGCCGCCGATGTACAGCAGCGCCATCAACAGGCTGGAAAACAGAATGCCGAGGGGATTGAGTCGCCCGAGAAACGCCACGGTGATCGCGGCATAGCCGTAACCGGGCGAGACTTGCGGCACCAATTGGCCGATCGGCCCGGTGACTTCGCACACACCGGCCAGCCCCGCCAATCCTCCGCTGATCAACAGCGCCAGCCAGATCAGCCGCTTCTCGCGAAAGCCGACGAACCCCGCTGCGCGCTTGTCCAGCCCGAGGACTTTGATCTGGAAGCCGATAAAGCTTTTCTGCAGCAACACCCACACCGCCACCAACGCGAGCAAGGCGAAATACACGCCCACGTGGACCCGACCATCCTCCATCAGCAGCGGCAAACGGCTGGCATCACCGAACATCGCCGACTCCGGAAAGTTGAATCCCGCCGGATCCTTCAGCGGCCCATGCACACAGAACAGCAACAGGTTCAGGGCGATGTAATTGAGCATGATGCTGGTGAGGATTTCATTGGCATTGAAACGCGTGCGCAACCACGCCGTCAGCCCGGCCCACGCGGCACCGGCCAGGGTGCCGACAAGCAGGATCAGCACCAGCGCCCAGCGACTTTGCAGGTCGATGATGTTCACCGCCAATGCACTGCCGGCCAGCGCGCCAAGCAGCAACTGACCTTCGGCGCCGATGTTCCAGATTCGTGCTTGGTACGCCACCGCCAGCCCCAACGCGCAGAGCAAAATCGGCAGCGCTTTGACCAGCAGTTCGGAGACGCCGTACAGGTCGCTGATCGGTGCGATGAGCAACGTGTGCAAGGTCAGTAACGGGTCATGCCCCAGCGCGACAAACAGCAGTGAGCCACAGCCCAACGTCAGGACAGCCGCCAGCAATGGCGAGCACCACAGCATCAGGCGCGATTGCTGGCCACGGGGTTCGAGAGAAAGCAGCATGTGAAACTCCGTTAAACCGTTGCGGGTGCGAGTGATTGAGGGGTGTCGAACTGGCCGGCCATCCAGCCGCCGACATCGATCAGGCGCGTGTCGACCGTGGCCTTGAGCGGCGACAATCGACCGCTGCACAACGCGCCGAGGCGGTCGCTGATCTGGAACAGTTCGTCGAGGTCTTCGGAGATCACCAGGATCGCCGCGCCGGCATCGCGCAAGGCAATCAGCGCCCGGTGAATGGTCGCGGCGGCGCCGACGTCCACGCCCCAGGTCGGGTGCGCGGCCACCAGCAGTTTCGGTTGTTGGAGGATCTCGCGGCCGAGGATGAATTTCTGCAAGTTGCCGCCAGACAGGCTGCGGGCCGGTGTCTGGCTATCGGGTGTCTTGACCCCGAAGCGGCGGATGATTTCTTCGGCCAGCGCTTCGACCTTGCCGCGCTGGATCAGGCCATTACTGACCAGCCCTTGTTGAAAGGCAGTGAGCAGGGCGTTGTCCGCCAGGCTCAAGTCCGGCACCGCGCCATGGCCCAGACGTTCAGCGGGGACGAAGGCCAGGCCCAGTTTGCGCCGTGCGTCCGGCCGCAAGTGCGCCACCGGTTGCCCGGCGAAACTGATCGTTGCGCCGTCGTTGCGGCTGAGCGGTTCTTCGCCGCTGAGCAGGGCCAACAACTCATCCTGACCATTGCCGGCGACCCCGGCGATGCCGACGATTTCGCCGCTGCGTACTTCAAGCTCGATGTCCTTCAGCGAACAGCCGAACGGATCGGGGTTGTGCCAGGACAATCCCGTCACATTCAGGAACGCATTAGCGCCAATGACTTTCGGATAGTCCGTAATCAGCGCCGCGGCGTCACCGACCATCAACTGCGCCAGTTGCCGATCCGAACACTCGGCCGGCACGCAATGCCCGGCCACCCGACCGCCGCGCAACACCGTGGCGCTGTGGCACAACGCGCGAACTTCACCGAGTTTGTGGCTGATAAACAGAATGCTGCAGCCCTCGGCGGAGAGTCGGCGCAAGGTGACGAACAAATCGTCGGCCTCCTGCGGAGTCAGCACCGAGGTTGGCTCGTCGAGAATCAGCAGGCGGATGTCCTGCATCAGGCAACGAATGATTTCCACCCGCTGGCGTTCGCCGATCGACAGGCTGTGGACAAGTCGCTCCGGCTCCAGCGCCATGCCATAACGCCGGGAGACTTCACGAATCTTTGGCTCAAGCTGTTTCGGTGTACCCGCCGCCGCACCCATCGCCAAGGCAATGTTCTGCGCCACGCTCAAAGTCTCGAACAGCGAGAAATGCTGAAACACCATGCCGATTCCCAGCTCCCGAGCCTGGGCCGGGTTGCGCAGGGCCACGCGTTGCCCTTGCCAGATCATCTCGCCCGAGTCCGCGTGAGTGACGCCGTAGATGATCTTCATCAGCGTACTTTTGCCCGCGCCGTTTTCGCCGAGCAGGGCGTGGATTTCGCCGGGGGCAATGCTCAGGTCGATGGTATCGTTGGCCAGGCAACCGGGGTAGCGCTTGCTGATGTTGCGCAGTTGCAGGCGAGGTGTTGGATCGAGGATCGGCACGGGGTTGGGCATGACAGGCTCGGGTCGATTGAAGTGATGCCTGTGGACAAAGCAATTTCCTGGCCATTGAGTCAGGAAAAATCAAATACGTTGCAGATAAAGGCTTTGAGGACGGCGCCTCGCCCTATGTCGATCCCGAACCAGGCACCACTTGAGGGCAAAGCCGTTGATCAGGCTCCGGTTTTGCTCAAGGGGTTTGGTCAAAAAACGAGCAACCGACTGCAAGCCATGCCGGACATGGGGCGGCGACAGCCATGAACGGGTTATCCACAGATTGCTCCACAGTATTTGTGCGCAAGCCCGAAGGTCGGGCATAAGCACTGTGTGGCTTTCTTCTAATGGTGATAAACCGCTTTAACTGATTGTTTTTACGTGGATTTATCTTTTTTGATGACGGATTGGACGAAAAGTGAGCAAAGCCCGCAAAGCCGCGTGACAGAAGGGTTACAGCCGGGTGTGCTCAGGTTATCCACAGCCGGGTGCACAGCAGATGTGGGCAAATGCACCGGTTCGACGAAAGGGCGGTGAACGTTGTTGGTGCGATTAGTGCTGCAACAAAATGCGTCCGCGGCTCAAGCCTGCCAGCTGCGTTTGCAGGGCGTCGATCTGGCTTTCGCCGATAGCCAATCGCAGGTCTACGCCGTTGGCCGTGAACGTTTCTTCCACCACCAATCCACCCAGTTCCGCCACCCGAAGCTTCACCAGCGGCAACTCTGCAAAAGCACAGGTACAACTCACCGGCACCCGACTGATCAGTTCAACCTTTGCCGCCGCTTGCAGGCACTTGTTGGCGCCGCCGCCATACGCCCGGGCGAGGCCCCCGGTGCCGAGTTGAATGCCGCCATACCAACGAATCACCAGCACCGCGACCTGATCGCAATCCTGAGCTTCGATTGCCGCCAGAATCGGCCGGCCAGCGGTGCCGCCGGGCTCGCCATCGTCAGTGCTGCGGTAGTGGTCGCCAAGCTTCCAGGCCCAGCAATTGTGCGAGGCATTCAAATCGCTGTGCTGTTCGATGAACGCCTGGGCTTCAGCAGGGCTGCTGATCGGTGCGGCGAAAGTGATGAAGCGGCTTTTGCGAATCTCTTCGCGGTACTCGCAAAAACCGCTGAGGGTAAAAGGCATAAGTGTCTTAGATCGTTGGCGTCAGGCCGCAGCCCTTGAGAATGATGCGGATCAGGTTGTTGCCGGCGTCTTCCATGTCTTGCTTGGTCAACTTGGTGCGACCGGTGACACGGCAGATCTGCGTCGCGAAATCGGCGTAATGCTGAGTGCTGCCCCACAACAGGAAGATCAGGTTCACCGGGTCGACCGGGTCCATTTTTCCGGCGTCGATCCAGGCCTGGAACACGCCCGCCCGACCCTGGAACCAGGCGCGATAATCCTGGTTGAAGTACTCGGTCAGGCATTCGCCGCCGCTGATCACTTCCATCGCGAAGATCCGCGAGGCTTGCGGCTGACGACGGGAGAATTCCATCTTGGCGCGGAGGTAACGCGTCAGCGCTTCGGCCGGGTCATCTTCGGCAGTCAGTGTGTTGAAGGTGCTGTCCCACAGCTGGAGGATGTTGCTCAACACCGCCACGTACAAACCGAGTTTGTTGGTGAAGTAGTAATGCAGGTTCGCCTTGGGCAATCCGGCATTCAGGGCGATGGTGTTCATGCTGGTGCCTTTGAACCCGTGACGGGCGAACTCGTCTTCGGCGGCTTTGATGATGGTCTCTTCGTTCTTCTGACGAATGCGGCTGGCAGGTTTGCCGCCGTGAGCGGGGACTTCAAAGGTCATAGGCACTTCCGAACAAGTGAGTGGGTGCAACCAGTGCGTTGATAGCGCACCCACCGGCATCAGACAAGTCCTGATGCGATAAAACCTACCCCCATCTCTGTAGGAGCAAGCTTTGCTCCTACAGAGATTGTGGTGGTTAGCGTGTGGCGGCCAGGCTTTCGAGGAAGCTTTCCAGCACCAAATGCGGACGACGGCCCTTGCGCGTGACCGATGCGAGGCTCAGGTCATAAAACCGCACCTTTGGTTTCAGCGCACGCAACCGGCCTTGCTGCACCCAGAGACTGGCGTAGTGGTCCGGCAGGTAGCCGATGAAGCGTCCGGTCAGGATCAGGAACGCCATGCCTTCACGGTCCGAGGCACTGGCGGTGCAATTAAGCGCCTGGTAATGGGCCTGGATTTCCGCGGGCAAACGGAAGGTCGGCGCGATGGCATCCTGGCTATTGAGGCGCTCGTCATCCAGTTGTTTATCGTCGACATAAAATAACGGATGACCGACCGCGCAATACAGTAGCGAGCGTTCGCTATAGAGCGGCTGATATTCCAGCCCCGACAGCGCGCTGGCCTGCGGCACCACGCCGACATGCAATCGACCGTCGAGCACGCCTTGTTCGACTTCATTGGGCGCGATCATGCGGATCTGAATCTGCACGTCGGGGCCGCGCTCCTTCAATTGCGCCAAGGCATGGGTGATACGCATGTGGGGCAGGGTGACCAGGTTGTCGGTCAGGCCGATGGTCAATTCGCCGCGCAGATGTTGGTGTAGGCCGTTGACCTCGGTGCGGAAACTTTCCAGCGCACTTAATAGCTGCAAGGCCGAGTGATAGACCTCGCGACCTTCTTCGGTCAGGGAAAACCCGGCGCGACCGCGTTGGCACAAGCGCAAACCCAGGCGCTGTTCCAGATCACTCATTTGCTGGCTGATGGCCGAGCGGCCGATCCCCAGCACCGATTCCGCTGCCGAGAAGCCGCCGCACTCCACGACGCTGCGGAAGATCCTCAATAAGCGGATATCAAAGTCACTGACTTGCGCCAGCGGATCGGGGCGACGGATGCTCATGCTCAAAACACTCAAAGTTTAGTGGAGGGCTGACTGAACGTTAGAAGAGTTGGATTTCACCGACTTTATCCCCGTGGCAATTTAGCTGCAAGAACGCTTTTGATCTCTATGCCGCTTATTGCCCTGCGAGGTTTTGCCCATGAACTTGCCTGAAAACAACCCGACGTCCCTGGCCAGCCAGCTCAAGCTCGATGCTCACTGGATGCCCTACACCGCCAACCGTAATTTCCAGCGCGATCCGCGACTGATCGTGGCGGCTGAAGGCAGTTGGCTGATCGACGACAAGGGCCGCAAGGTTTACGACTCGCTCTCCGGTTTGTGGACTTGCGGCGCCGGGCATACCCGCAAGGAAATTCAGGAAGCGGTCGCCAAGCAATTGGGCACCCTCGATTACTCGCCAGGCTTCCAGTACGGCCATCCTCTGTCGTTCCAGCTGGCTGAGAAAATCACCGACCTGACCCCGGGCAATCTCAATCACGTGTTCTTCACTGACTCGGGTTCCGAGTGCGCTGACACCGCAGTGAAGATGGTTCGTGCTTTCTGGCGTCTGAAAGGCCAGGCGACCAAGACCAAAATGATCGGCCGTGCCCGTGGTTATCACGGCGTAAACATCGCCGGCACCAGCCTCGGTGGCGTGAACGGCAACCGCAAAATGTTCGGACAGGCGATGATGGACGTCGATCACCTGCCGCACACCTTGCTGGCGAGCAATGCCTATTCCCGTGGCATGCCGGAGCAGGGCGGTATCGCCCTGGCCGATGAACTGTTGAAGTTGATCGAGCTGCATGACGCCTCCAACATCGCCGCCGTGTTCGTCGAGCCATTGGCCGGTTCCGCTGGCGTACTGGTTCCGCCACAGGGTTACCTCAAGCGTCTGCGTGAGATCTGCGATCAGCACAACATCCTGCTGGTGTTCGACGAAGTGATCACCGGTTTCGGCCGTACCGGCAAAATGTTCGGTGCCGATACCTTTGGCGTAACCCCGGACCTGATGTGCATCGCCAAGCAAGTCACCAACGGCGCGATCCCGATGGGCGCGGTGATTGCCAGCTCCGAGATCTACCAGACCTTCATGAACCAGGCGACGCCGGAGTACGCGGTGGAATTCCCGCATGGCTACACCTATTCCGCGCACCCGGTGGCTTGTGCTGCTGGCCTGGCAGCACTCGATCTGCTGCAAAAGGAAAACCTGGTGCAGAGCGTGGCCGAAGTCGCACCGCATTTCGAAAATGCGCTGCACGGTCTGAAGGGCTCGAAAAACATCATCGATATTCGTAACTACGGCCTGGCCGGTGCGATCCAGATCGCACCGCGTGACGGCGACGCCATCGTGCGTCCGTTCGAAGCCGGCATGGCGTTGTGGAAAGCCGGGTTCTACGTGCGCTTCGGCGGCGACACCCTGCAGTTCGGCCCAACCTTCAACAGCAAGCCGCAAGACCTTGATCGTCTGTTCGACGCGGTCGGCGAAGTGCTGAACAAGATCGACTGATTTTTCCCTTCTATATAGAGGCGCCCGGTGACGGGTGCCTGTGGACAACTTTTCTGGAGCCCCGCATGAGCCTTATTCCGCATTTGATCAATGGCGAACTGGTGACCGAAGACGGTCGCACGGCCGACGTGTTCAACCCGTCCACCGGCCAGGCGATTCACAAGCTGCCATTGGCCAGCCGCGAAACCATTCAAAAAGCCATCGACTCGGCCAAGGCAGCGTTCCCGGCCTGGCGTAACACTCCGCCGGCCAAGCGCGCGCAGGTGATGTTCCGCTTCAAGCAATTGCTGGAGCAGAACGAAGCGCGGATCGCTCAGCTGATCAGCGAAGAGCACGGCAAAACCCTGGAAGACGCTGCCGGTGAACTGAAACGCGGAATCGAGAACGTCGAGTTCGCTTGCGCAGCGCCGGAAATCCTCAAGGGCGAATACAGCCGTAACGTTGGCCCGAACATTGATGCCTGGTCGGACTTCCAGCCGTTGGGTGTGGTGGCCGGTATTACGCCGTTCAACTTCCCTGCCATGGTGCCGCTGTGGATGTACCCTCTGGCGATCGTCTGCGGTAACTGCTTCATCCTCAAGCCTTCCGAGCGTGACCCAAGTTCGACGCTGTTGATTGCTCAACTGTTGATCGAGGCCGGTCTGCCTAAAGGTGTGCTGAGTGTGGTGCACGGCGACAAGGCTGCGGTGGACGCGCTGATCGAAGCGCCGGAAGTCAAAGCGTTGAGCTTCGTTGGTTCGACGCCGATTGCCGAATACATCTACGCCGAAGGCACCAAGCGCGGCAAACGCGTTCAGGCACTGGGTGGCGCGAAGAACCATGCGGTGTTGATGCCGGATGCGGATCTGGATAACGCGGTCAGCGCATTGATGGGCGCGGCGTATGGTTCTTGCGGTGAACGTTGCATGGCAATCTCGGTGGCTGTGTGCGTCGGTGACCAGGTGGCGGATGCGCTGGTGGCCAAGTTGGTACCGCAAATCAAGGCGCTGAAAATCGGTGCCGGTACTTCATGCGGTCTGGACATGGGGCCGCTGGTTTCCGGTCAGGCTCGCGACAAAGTCAGTGGCTATATAGAAGACGGTGTTTCGGCGGGTGCTTCTTTGGTGGTCGATGGTCGTGGTCTGAGCGTGGCGGGTCATGAGGAAGGTTTCTTCCTGGGTGGCTGCCTGTTCGATAACGTCACGCCAGAAATGCGCATCTATAAAGAAGAGATCTTTGGGCCGGTGCTGTGTGTTGTCCGGGTTAACAGCCTGGAAGAGGCGATGCAGCTGATCAACGATCACGAGTATGGCAACGGCACCTGCATCTTTACCCGTGATGGGGAAGCGGCGCGGTTGTTCTGCGACGAAATCGAAGTCGGTATGGTCGGCGTCAACGTACCGCTGCCGGTACCGGTGGCTTATCACAGCTTTGGCGGCTGGAAGCGCTCGCTGTTCGGCGACTTGCATGCGTATGGTCCGGATGGCGTGCGTTTCTACACCCGTCGCAAGGCTATTACCCAGCGCTGGCCACAACGGGCAAGCCATGAAGCTTCGCAGTTCGCATTTCCTAGCTTGTAAGTAGAAGGAAAGAAGGCCGGCCCCTTGGGGCCGGCCTTTGCGTTTAAGGGGCTTTTTTACCTATATGACAGAATTGTGAAGATAGGTGTTGACGGCAGATTCTGGAAGTCTATAATTCGCCCCACTTCCGGCGCAGTCGAAACGGAAAACTCCTTGGTAAACAATGAGTTATACGGTTTTCGACAGCGAGTTGCTTCAGGTCATCGAAGCCCAG
>NZ_JACVBJ010000006.1:0-622001 GCF_014852295.1 Pseudomonas sp. PDM10
GCAGTGAAACGATGCATCGCCGATGGTAGTGTGGGGTTTCCCCATGTGAGAGTAGGTCATCGTCAAGATTAAATTCCGAAACCCCTATCTGCGTATGCAGGTAGGGGTTTTGTTTTGTCCGCAGGAAAGTTCGTACAGCAATACCGGACGGCTCCCGGCTGTCACAGTCTCCCGACAATGCTAAGGTTCGGCCCTAGTTTTTGTATTTTTCCAAGGAAGCCTTTATGCCGGACGCGACGTCCCTCAGTGCTGGTTTTATGGTGGTTCACGGCAACCGCCTGGACGAGTTGCGCAGCCTGGTGGTCAGCTGGATGCGGCGTTACCCGCTGGCTCCTTTGGAAAATGAAATTGCCCTGGTACAGAGCAACGGCATCGCCCAATGGCTGAAGCTGGCACTGGCGGAAGACCCTGAAGACGAGGACATGGGTGGCTGCGGAATCGCAGCAGCCATCGACGTGCAGTTACCGGGTAGCTTCATGTGGCAGCTCTATCGCATGGTGCTTGGCCGTGACGAAATCCCGGTCAAATCCCTGCTCGATAAAGCTCCTTTGACCTGGCGCCTGATGCGTCTGCTTCCGCAGTTGATCAATCAACCTCACTTCGAACCGCTGCAACGTTTCCTTACCCATGACACCGATTTACGCAAACGCTATCAGTTGGCTGAGCGGCTGGCGGATTTGTTTGACCAATACCAGGTGTATCGTGCCGACTGGCTTGAAGACTGGGCCGAAGGTCGCCATCAATTACGAAATGGTAGAGGCGAAACCAAACCTCTGACCGCGGCTAACTGTTGGCAGGCAGAGTTGTGGCGTGCGCTGTTGCTGGATGTGGGTGAACAAGGCATGGCGCAAAGCCGAGCCGGCGTCCATCAACGGTTTATCGAGCGCATCAACAGCCTCGACGTAGCCCCCAGCGGATTGCCTTCACGGGTGATCGTTTTCGGGATTTCTTCACTGCCCGCTCAAGCCCTGGAAGCACTGGCGGGGCTGGCCCGGTTCAGCCAGGTTCTGCTCTGCGTACACAACCCGTGTCGTCACCATTGGGCAGACATCGTCGCCGATAAAGACCTGTTGCGGCATCAATACAAGCGTCAGGCTCGCAAGAGCGGAATGCCGGTTGCGCTCGACCCGCAAACCCTTCACCAGCATGCCCATCCACTATTGGCGGCGTGGGGCAAGCAGGGGCGGGACTATATCAATCTGCTCGACAGCTACGACGATCCCAACAGCTATCGCTCGGCATTCCGCGATGGCCGTATCGACCTGTTCAGCGATAGCCAGCCACAGAACATGCTCAATCAATTGCAGGACGACATTCTTGAGTTGCGTCCCTTGAACGAGACTCGCGAGCGCTGGCCAGCTGTCGATCCGGCGAAGGACGAGTCGATCCGTTTTCACATTGCCCATAGCGCCCAGCGCGAAGTGGAGATCCTCCACGACCAGTTGCTTGCACGCTTCAGTGCTAATCCGGAATTAAGGCCTCGCGATGTGATCGTGATGGTCCCGGACATCGACAGTTACGCACCGCATATTCGTGCGGTATTTGCTCAGCTTGAACGCCACGATCCACGTTTCATTCCCTTCACGCTCGCAGATCAAGGCCAACGTGGTCGTGACCCGTTACTGATTGCTATCGAACATCTGCTCAAGTTGCCCGACAGCCGTTTCCCCGTGAGCGAGATCCTCGATCTGCTGGATGTTCCTGCGCTGCGCGCTCGCTTCGGTGTAGAGGAACGCGATCTGCCGACCCTGCACCGTTGGATCGAAGGCGCAGGCATCCGTTGGGGCATGAATGCCGAGCAGCGCGCGGGTCTCGGTCTGCCGCAGGAGCTGGAACAAAACAGTTGGCGTTTCGGTCTGCGACGGATGCTGCTCGGTTATGCCGTGGGCAGTGCCAGTGCCTGCGAGGGTATCGAACCCTACGACGAGATCGGTGGTCTGGATGCCGCGCTCATTGGGCCTTTGGTCGCGTTGCTGGACGCATTGGAGATTGCCCACCAGGAGCTCTCTCTACCCGCAGCTCCTAAACAATGGGGCTTTCGATTGCACGCACTCGTTCAGTTGTTTTTCCTGGCCAGTAACGAGCATGACGACTACGTGTTGGCCCAACTCGAAGAGCTGCGTGAAACCTGGCTTGAGACCTGTGAGTCAGTTGGTTTGCATGATGAACTGCCGTTGACCGTGGTCCGTGAAGCCTGGCTCGCCGGTCTTGATCAGGGCCGCCTGTCCCAGCGTTTTCTGGCCGGTGCGGTTAACTTCTGCACTTTGATGCCCATGCGAGCGATCCCGTTCAAACTGGTCTGTCTGCTGGGCATGAATGACGGGGACTACCCGCGTGCACAACCGCCACTTGACTTCGATCTCATGGGCAGTGATTACCGCCCTGGCGACCGCTCCCGACGCGAAGATGACCGCTACCTGTTGTTGGAAGCGCTGTTGTCGGCACGTGACCAACTCTATATCAGCTGGGTCGGTCGCAGCATTCGCGATAACAGTGAACGCCCCGCGTCAGTACTGATTGGCCAATTGCGAGATCATCTGGCCAGCGGTTGGCGACTGCATGATGTCGACGAAGATCTGCTTGAGGCCATCACTCAGGAACATCCACTGCAACCGTTCAGCGCCCGCTACTTCCATGAAGGCGATGACTTGTTCAGCTACGCGAATGAATGGCAGGTGCTGCATCAAACCAGTGAGCCGTCGACTGATATCGAAGTCCTTGATCCCTACATTCAGGAAGAGCCGCTGAGTCTCGGTCAACTGCAGGATTTCCTGCGTAATCCTGTACGACATTTCTTCAGTCAACGACTGAAGGTGTACTTCGAAGCGGCTGAAATGCCCTTGGCTGATGAAGAGCCATTTGTACTCGATGCGTTGCAACGTTACAGCCTCAGCGACAGCTTGCTTGAAGCGGCGCTGAGGCATCTGGATAGCACCGACCAGGTACTGGAAGCACAGGCAAAACGTCTGCAAAACAGTGGGCTTCTGCCCATGGCGGGGTTCGGCGAATGCCTTCAGCGCGAGTTGATCGAACCGTTGCCTGATCTGTTGCAGCGTTACCAACAGCTTTTGGCGTTATGGCCAACACCGCTCACCAACGCTCTGCCAGTGAGTCTGGAGTTGCTGGGTCTGCGCCTGGAAGGTTGGCTCAGCGGCCTGCATCAACGTGCGGATGGTGGCTTGCTATCAGTCACTACAATCCCCAACAGCATCGGCTCAATCAAGTCTCGCAAATGGCATCGGCTGACACGGCCATGGGTCAATCATCTGGTTGCCTGCGCCAGTGGTATGGCGATGACCACCGCGTTGGTGGCCAGCGACGACAGTCTGCTGCTCGGTCCGATGCCGGAGGATGCAGCCTTGCGGATTCTGGGCGACCTGTTAATGGCTTGGCAAACGGGCATGCGTCAACCACTGCCGATTGCGGTGAAGACCGGCTTCGCATGGCTGGGTCAAACTGATCCGGTCAAAGCCCAGGCCGCAGCCCGCAAGGCCTATGAAGGCGATGGCCTGACCACCGACGGCGAGCGTCGCGAAAGTCCGGCACTCGCCCGGCAGTTTGCCGACTTCGACTCGCTTGCCGCAGACGAAACCTTCCCGGATTGGTGCAACGCGTTGTACCGGCCGTTGCTTGAGGCGCCTTGGCGTTCATTGAACAGCGAGGAGGCGCGCACATGACCACAAAACCTCTGGCTTTGGCATTTCCCCTGCGCGGCAGCCAATTGATCGAAGCGAGCGCCGGGACCGGCAAGACCTTCACCATTTCCGCGCTTTATCTGCGTCTGGTCCTTGGCCACGGCGCAGAGTCGAGCGGCTTCGGACGTGAACTGTTGCCGCCGCAAATCCTGGTTGTGACGTTCACCGATGCGGCGACCAAAGAATTGCGCGAACGTATCCGCACGCGTCTCGCTGAAGCTGCACGGTTTTTCCGTGATGAAACACCGGCGCCCGATAGCCTTATCGCGGAGCTTCGTGAGGAGTACCTTCCCGAGCAGTGGTCCGGCTGCGCGAACCGTCTGGACATCGCCGCGCAGTGGATGGACGAGGCGGCAGTTTCGACCATCCACAGTTGGTGCCAGCGCATGTTGCGCGAACACGCGTTCGACAGTGGCAGTCTGTTTACCCAGACCCTGGAAACCGATCACAGCGATTTGCTGGGCGAAGTCTTGCGCGATTACTGGCGCCTGTTTTGTTACCCGATGCAAGGTGATGCGCTGAGCTGGGTGCGTGGGAATTGGGGCGGTCCGGCAGCCTTGCTGCCGCGAGTACGCGGTTTGTTCGCCAGTGAGCGAGACAGTGTTGAAGGTAAAGAACCTGCCGAGCTGATCACGGCGTGTCTGCAAGAGCGACGGGCAGCCTTGCTCGAGCTCAAGATGCCCTGGCGCCAGTGGGCAGACGAATTGCTTGCTATCTGTCACCAGGGTGTTGCGGGCAAGAGCGTCGACGGTCGCAAGATGCAGGCGCGCTATTTCGAACCCTGGTTCGAAAAGATCAGGGCCTGGGCTGAAGACGAATCCCTTGAGCAACTGGATATCGGCACCGGATTCACGCGCCTGACTCCCGAGGGTATGGCCGAAGCCTGGAAGGGTGAAGTACCCAGTCATCCCGGGTTGGACGCCATGCCCGGCCTCAAGGCCAGTCTCGATGGATTGCCGACACCTGATGCCGCCGTGCTGCAACACGCCGCCCAGTGGGTCGGTACTCGGTTCGAGGAAGAAAAGCGTCGCCGTGCGGAGATGGGCTTCGATGACATGCTGCTCCGCCTCGATGCAGCGTTGCAATCCGATGGCGGTGAGCGGCTGGCGACCCTGATTCGCGAGCAGTTCCCGGTCGCGCTGATCGATGAGTTCCAGGACACCGACCCGGTGCAGTACCGGATCTTCGAGAGCATCTATCGCATCGAAAACAACAACCCCGAATGCGGTCTGTTCCTGATCGGCGACCCCAAGCAAGCGATCTACGCATTCCGCGGTGCCGACATCTACACCTACCTGCGCGCCCGTCAGGCCACTGCTGGCCGACTGCATACCCTGGGTACGAATTTCCGTTCCAGCCATGGCATGGTCAGAGCGGTAAACCATGTGTTCGAGCGCGCCGAGTCTCGCGAAACCGGTCGGGGCGCGTTCCTGTTTCGTGAAAAGAGCGGCGAGAACCCGGTACCGTTCCTGCCGGTCGAATCCCAAGGGCGCAAAGAAGTTCTGCACATCGACGGCCAGGTCGTGCCCGCCCTGAACATCTGGCACCTGTCCGCCGATCAGCCGCTGTCCGGCGCGGTGTACCGACAACAACTTGCCGCCGCCTGCGCCAGTGAAATCACCACTTTGCTTAACGGTGGGCAGCACGGTCGCGCGGGTTTCATACAGGACGGCAAGGACTTCAGAGGTCTGTTGCCAGCGGATATCGCGATCCTGGTCCGCGACGGTAAAGAGGCCCAGGCTGTGCGCGGCGAACTCTCCGCCCGTGGCGTGCGCAGCGTCTATCTGTCGGATAAGGATTCAGTGTTCGCCGCCCAAGAGGCCCACGACGTACTGACCTGGCTCAAGGCCTGTGCCGAGCCGGATGTCGAGCGTCCACTGCGGGCCGCGTTGGCCTGCATCACGCTGAACCTGTCGCTGGCTGAACTCGAGCGGCTTAATCAGGACGAACTGGCCTGGGAAGCTCGGGTCATGCAGTTCCGCCATTATCGAGAGCTCTGGCGCAAGCAGGGCGTGTTGCCCATGCTGCGGCGATTGCTGCATGACTTCCAGCTGCCTCAGACATTGATCACGCGCAGTGACGGCGAGCGGGTGCTGACCAATTTGCTGCACTTGTCCGAATTGCTGCAACAAGCGGCCGCCGAACTCGATGGTGAGCAAGCGCTGATCCGTCATTTATCCGAGCATCTGGCGTTGTCCGGTCAGGCCGGCGAAGAGCAGATCCTGCGTCTTGAGAGCGACGAACAACTGGTCAAGGTCGTGACCATTCACAAGTCCAAGGGGCTTGAGTATCCCTTGGTGTTTCTGCCGTTCATTTGCTCGGCGAAACCGGTGGATGGCAGCCGTCTGCCGCTGCATTACCACGACGCCACGGGCAAGGCCCAAGTGACCTTGAGGCCGACTGCCGAGTTGATTGTCCAGGCGGATGATGAGCGTCTCGCCGAGGATCTGCGTTTGCTTTACGTGGCCCTGACACGGGCGCAACACGCCTGCTGGCTCGGAGTGACGGATCTCAAGCGCGGCAATAACAACAGCTCGGTGCTGCACTTGTCAGCATTGGGCTATCTGCTGGGCGGCGGAGCGCCATTGGCCGAGTCGGCAGGCTTGAAGCGTTGGCTGGAAGACCTGCAGCAGGACTGTCCTGCTCTGAGCTACGGTGAAATGCCTGAAGCGACAGTCGAGCACTACCATCCACCACGCAACGATGCGACGTTACTGGCTCCGCTGATACCCAAGCGCAAGGCCAGCGAAAACTGGTGGATTGCCTCCTACAGTGCCCTGCGCATTGGCGACAGCATGAGCGTGGGCACTGATGAAGCGCCGGAGAGCCCGCAAGCGCAAAAGCTCTTCGACGATGAACGCCTCGATCCTCAGGCACCACGCGAAGTGGTGGCCGGCGGCGCTGACATCCATCGATTCCCTCGTGGCCCGAACCCCGGCACCTTTCTCCATGGTTTGCTCGAGTGGGCCGGTGACGAAGGTTTCACTGCCACCCCGCAAGCGGTGGAAGACGCCATTGCCCGTCGTTGCAATCGACGTGGCTGGGAAGGCTGGATAACCGCCCTGAGCGACTGGCTGCAGCATCTGCTTACGTCCCCGCTGCATATCGGCGGCGGGCAGGCTCCCGTGGTATTCGAGCAATTGACCCAGTACCGGGTCGAGATGGAATTCTGGTTCGCCAGTCATAAAGTCGATGTGCTCAAACTCGATGAACTGGTGCGCCAATACACCCACAACGGTGTGGCCCGGGTGGCTGCCGAGTCGGTGTTGCTCAATGGCATGTTCAAGGGCTTCATCGACCTGACGTTCGAGCACGACGGCCGCTACTACGTCGCCGACTACAAATCCAACTGGTTGGGCGTCGATGACGCGGCCTATACCGAGCAGGCCATGGAGCAGTCGATTCTCGATAACCGTTACGACCTGCAATACGTGCTGTACCTGTTGGCCCTGCATCGCCAGCTCAAGGCGCGACTGGTCGATTACGATTACGACCGGCATGTCGGCGGTGCGTTGTACCTGTTCCTGCGTGGTACGCGTGCGCCCAGCCAAGGCGTGTATTTTGCCCGTCCACCAAGAGAGCTGATCGAGCGTCTGGACCGGCTGTTCCAGGGCAAGCCAGAACCCAAGGCCGAACCCGCCTGGGAACAGGGAGTTTTGCTATGAGTCGCACCTTCGCTGATTTGCTGCCCACTTCGTTGACAGCCGAAAGCCTGGCGGATCTGGCGCCGTTGAGTCGTGCCGATGACTTGCTGCTATTGCTGACGCGCTGGGTTGAGCGTGGCTGGCTGCGAGCGTTGGATAAAGCCTTCGTTGCCTTTCTTCACGAGCTCGCTCCCGGCGATGATCCACTGGTGCTGCTGGCCGCTGCGTTGGCCAGTCATCAACTGGGCCACGGTCATGTGTGCCTGGATGTGTTCGAGACACTTAAGGAACCGGACTTCGCCCTGTCGCTGCCACCGGAAGGTGACGTGCAAAGTGGCGCAATGTTGTTGCCGTCGCAATTGCTTGAGGCGCTGGACGGTGCCCATTGGTGCAAGGTCCTGGCCTCCAGCAGTCTGGTCGCTTTGGCGGTCGACGGTCGTGAGGCGGCGCAACATCGGCCATTGGTGTTATCGGGCAAACGCCTGTACTTGCGTCGCTACTGGGCTTACGAACGGCGTATCGACACCTCGCTGCGTCAACGCCTGGTCGAACACGAAACCACGCCGGATGATCTGTCCCAACGCCTCACCCGTTTGTTCGGCCCAGCCCAGCCTGGCGAAGTGATTGACTGGCAGAAACTCGCCTGCGCCCTCGCCACCCGCAGCGCATTCAGCATCGTTACCGGTGGCCCGGGGACCGGCAAGACGACGACGGTCGTGCGTTTGCTGGCGTTGCTCCAGGCGCCGGCGGTGGAGGCGGGCAAGCCGTTGCGCATCCGTCTCGCGGCACCCACCGGCAAGGCTGCAGCCCGACTGACGGAGTCCATCAGTCAGCAGGTCAGAACCCTGGAAGTCGATGAAGCCGTACGAGTGAAGATCCCGTCAGACGTCACCACCGTGCACCGTCTGCTCGGCAGTCGTCCCGGTACTCGGCACTTCCGTCACCATGCTGGTAATCGCTTGCCGCTGGATGTCTTGGTGGTGGACGAAGCCTCGATGATCGATCTGGAAATGATGGCCAATCTGCTCGATGCGTTGCCGGCCCATGCCCGTCTGGTGCTGCTCGGTGACAAGGATCAGCTGGCATCGGTGGAGGCCGGCGCCGTGCTGGGTGACCTGTGCCGCGACGCCGAGGCCGGTTGGTACAGCCCACAGACTCGCCTGTGGCTGCAAGCGGTCAGTGGTGAAAGCCTGGATGCCAGCGGTTTGCAGGAAGACACTCAGGGCACTCATCCACTGGCCCAGCAAGTTGTGATGCTGCGTCATTCACGTCGGTTCGGCGAGGGCAGCGGTATCGGCCAACTGGCCCGTTGGGTCAACCAGCAGCAACCCGAACAAGCTCGCAAATTGTTGGCGGCTGGAAGCCATGACGACGTGTTTTCCTTGTCCCTCAAGGGGGAGCAGGACCGGGCGCTGGAGCGCTTGCTGCTTGAGGGGCATGGCGATGGACCGCAGGGTTATCGGCATTACCTGAGTCTGTTGCGCAGCCTGCGGCCACCGCTCGACAGCACGCTTGATGATCCCTGCTGGACCGATTGGGCTCGCCAGGTCCTGCAAGCCTTCGACACCTTCCAGTTGTTGTGCGCCGTACGCAAAGGGCCGTGGGGCGTTGAAGGTTTGAATCAACGCGTGACCGCCGCGCTGCTCAAGGCCCGGCTGATCGACAGCGACCAGCAGTGGTACGAAGGCAGGCCAGTGCTGATGACCCGCAATGACTATGGCCTGGGCTTGATGAACGGCGATATCGGCATTGCCCTCAAGTTGCCGGAACGCGAGGGGCCAGAGGTTGGGAAGCAGGTGTTGCGTGTGGCGTTCCCGCGAAATGATGGTCAGGGCGGCGTACGTTTTGTACTGCCGAGCCGGCTCAATGATGTCGAAACGGTGTACGCCATGACGGTGCACAAATCCCAGGGCTCGGAATTTGCCCACACGGCGTTGATTTTGCCGGATGCCCTGAACCCTGTGCTCACCAAAGAGTTGATCTATACCGGGATTACCCGCGCCAAAAACTGGTTCACCCTGATCGAGCCGCGTACCGGCGTGTTCGAAGAGGCGGTGAGGCGCAAGGTCAAACGCTTGAGCGGGTTGATGCTGGAACTGGATGAGGGGGTTGAATCAAGGGATTGATAAGGACGGTGCCAAGCGTCGGAAACTGACCGAAGTGCCGTAGGACGTGACCTCGCTGGCGTCTGAACGCTGTGCTATCGTTGCGGCATCATTTCGCTACGATCGAAGAGAATCCCTGCATGAAGGTCGCTGTCTGGACGACACAGCGCGTTACCGGGTGCAAACGCGTGCTGTTCGCCGGCCTTCTCTGTTTGTTCACCGGCGTCGTTTTCGCTCAGTCGCAAACGCCTGTGAGCATGGCCGATCAGCGCGCAAAATCCGTCACGCAGGTGGTCCTCGGGATTCTCAGTTATGCCCGTTGGCCTGTTGAGCCAGCACAACTGCGCTTGTGCATCGTGGGCCCCACCGAATACACCGACGATCTGGTCAAAGGCACGACCCAGGCCACCGGTCGTCCCGTCACGGTGCGACGTCTTTTGGCCGACAACCCGTCGATTACCGGTGAGTGCGATGCGGTGTATATCGGCAAACTGAGCAGTGATGAACGCAGCCGGCTATTCGCTTCGTTGGCAGGGCGCCCGGTGCTGAGCATCAGCGAACGCGACGACCCCTGCACCGTCGGCAGTCTGTTTTGCCTGCGGGTCAGCGATGAGCAAGTGTCCTTTGAAGTCAACCTGGATTCCGTCGCCCGAAGCGGCGTGCATATTCACCCCAATGTGTTGCAACTGTCCCGCCGCAAGCCGGCGGCGCCATGAGTCTTTTCAAGCCGGATAGCCGCCCAACCTTGCGCTCGGTCATCGGGCGCGGACATTTGATCGTCGCACTCGTGGGTGTGGCCATGGCCAGCATCTCGCTGACGTTGCTCGGCGTACTGGCCTTGCGGGTCTATGCCGACCACAATTTGCACCTGATTGCGCGCTCGATCAATTACACCGTGGAAGCGGCGGTGGTGTTCAACGACAAGTCTGCCGCTAGCGAAGCGTTGGCATTGATTGCGTCCACCGAAGAAGTGGCCGATGCCCAAGTGCTGGACGAGCAAGGCACGTTGCTGGCTCGCTGGGAACGGCCGGAAACGGGCTTGTTCTCGGATCTCGAAATGCAGATTGCCAAGGCGTTGCTGGAAAAACCGATCAGCATGCCAATCGTCCATCAAGGTCAGGAAGTCGGCAGCATCCAGCTCACCGGTCACGGGGGCAGCCTGTTGCGATTTTTGCTCAGCGGTCTGGTCGGCATCGTCCTGTGTACGGCCGTCAGTGCCTGGGTGGCGCTCTATCTGGCGCGCCGACAACTTCGCGCAATCACCGGCCCATTGCGCAGCCTGGCGTTCGTGGCTCACGCCGCCCGCAGCGAGCGAGCCTTCGATCAGCGTGTGCCACCCGCCGCCATCGCCGAACTCGACAACCTGGGCAATGACTTCAATGCCTTGCTCGATGAGCTCGAATCCTGGCAAACCCACCTGCAAAGCGAAAACGAAACCCTGGCCCACCAGGCCAGCCATGACAGCCTCACCGGGTTGCCGAATCGGGCGTTTTTCGAAGGCCGGCTGATTCGAGCGCTGCGTAACGCCAACAAGCTCAATGAGCAAGTGGCGGTGCTGTTTCTCGACAGTGACCGGTTCAAGGAGATCAATGATGGTTTCGGTCATGCCGCTGGCGATGCGGTGTTGGTGGCCGTGGCCAATCGGGTTCGTGCGCAACTGCGTGAAGAGGATCTTGTGGCGCGTTTGGGGGGTGACGAATTTGCCGTCCTGCTGACGCCGCTGCACAGGATCGAGGACGCCGAGTGGATTGCCGACAAAATCATCGCCAGCATGGAAGTACCGATTCCGTTGCCGGGCAATATCCAGGTGTTGACTTCACTCAGCATCGGCATCGCCGTGTACCCCGACCATGGGACCACACCGGGTGCTTTGCTTAACGCCGCCGACGCGGCCATGTACCAAGCCAAGCGCCTTTCCCGAGGCGCACAGCACACGGCAGGGGCGGAGTACCCTGTCGCCGATGTTCAAACCAGGAGCTGATTTTTGTGTTCTCACTGACCCGGCGTTCTCTGCAATTTTTCACGTTCACCTTATTGATGACCTTGCTGGCATTGACCGGTTGCCAGACGGCGCCGCAAAAAGGCCTGACCCCGGCGCAGGTCGCTGTGCTCAAGCAGCAAGGTTTCGAATTGACCGACGAGGGCTGGGCCTTTGGCCTGTCCGGCAAAGTGCTGTTTGGCAGTGACGACGACAGCCTCAACCCTGCCAGTACCGACATCGTCGAGCGTATCGGCAAGGCGTTGCTGGGTGTCGGAATAGAGCGAGTGCGGGTCGACGGCCACACCGATACGTCAGGCAAAGAGTCTTACAACGAACAGCTCTCACTGCGCCGCGCAAAAAGCGTCGGCAAGGTGCTGACCGTTGTCGGGATGAAAGAACAAAACATCCAGCTGCGCGGCCTCGGCAGCAGTGAACCGGTTACTTCCAACAACACGCCGGCCGGCCGTACCGAGAACCGCCGGGTGTCGATCGTGGTGAGCGCCGACTAATCGGCGAACAGGGTCTCGCGACTTTCCCCCATCAACAGACCCTGATTCCGCTCAGTCACCTCCCGGATGTAATCCCACAACAGGGTGATCCGCTTGAGCTTGCGCAGGTCTTCGCGGCAGTACATCCAGAACTGTCGAGTGATGTTGATTTCCTTCGGCAACACCGGCAGTAATCGCGGATCCTGGGCCGCCAGGAAGCACGGCAGAATCGCCAGCGACCGCCCTTGCTGTGCGGCCACGAATTGCGCAATCACACTGGTGCTGCGCAGGTTGGCACTGGCGCCGGGCAACACATTCGCCAGGTACAACAGCTCCGAACTGAACGCCAGATCGTCGACATAGCTGATGAATGAATGCTTGCCCAAGTCTGCCGGGCGGCGGATCGGTGGGTGCTTGTCGAGATAATCCTGAGTCGCGTAGAGCTGTAATTTGTAGTCGCAGAGTTTGCAGCAGACGTATGGACCATGCTCCGGGCGCTCCAGGGCGATGACGATGTCCGCCTCGCGCTTGGACAGGCTGATGAAGTGCGGCAGCGGCAGGATGTCCACGGAGATTGCCGGGTAGGCGTCGACGAAATGGCTTAGCTGCGGAGTGATGAAAAAGCTGCCGAAGCCTTCGGTGCAGCCCATGCGCACATGCCCGGACAAGGCAACGCCTGAACCCGAAACCTGTTCACAGGCCATGTGCAGCGTGCTTTCGATCGACTCGGCATAACCGAGCAACCGCTGGCCTTCGGCGGTCAGGACAAAACCGCTGGTCCGGGATTTCTCGAACAGCAACGTGCCCAACGCGGCTTCCAGCGAGCTGATGCGTCGCGACACCGTGGTGTAGTCGACCGCCAGGCGCTTGGCAGCGGTGCTGGCCTTGCGGGTGCGGGCGACTTCAAGGAAAAACTTGAGGTCATCCCAGTTCAACGAGCCTAGAGACGTGATGTTTTTTTGCATGATGGACCGGCTTTTATGTGCGTTCTTATTAGAAGTTTGCACATCTATACTCCAAAAACAGTCCGAGAACCAACTCGCGACACACGTCTCGTCTCAAGGCGACAGTCTCGCCTTGGCTATACAGATAGCTCTCTAAATAAGAACAACTTCCCGGAGACCCAACATGAACGTATCGCTCACGCCAAACGAAACCACTGTCCAAACGGTAAAACTGTTGATCGACGGCGAGTGGGTCGAGTCCCAAACCACCGAGTGGCACGACATCGTCAACCCGGCGACCCAGCAAGTGCTGGCAAAAGTTCCGTTCGCCACCGCACAGGAAGTAGACGCTGCGATCAGTGCCGCCCATCGCGCCTTCCAGACCTGGAAGCTGACGCCGATCGGCGCGCGGATGCGCATCATGCTCAAGCTCCAGGCGTTGATTCGCGAACACTCCAAGCGCATTGCCGTGGTGCTCAGCAACGAGCAAGGCAAAACCATCGCCGACGCTGAAGGCGATATCTTCCGCGGCCTGGAAGTGGTCGAACACGCCTGCTCCATCGGCAGCCTGCAAATGGGCGAGTTCGCCGAGAACGTTGCGGGCGGCGTCGATACCTACACCCTGCGTCAACCAATCGGCGTTTGCGCTGGCATCACGCCGTTCAACTTCCCGGCGATGATTCCGCTGTGGATGTTCCCGATGGCCATCGCCTGCGGCAACACCTTTGTGCTCAAGCCGTCCGAACAGGACCCGATGTCGACCATGCTGCTGGTGGAACTGGCGATCGAGGCCGGTGTTCCGGCGGGCGTGCTCAACGTCGTTCATGGCGGTAAAGACGTGGTGGATGCGCTCTGCACCCACAAGGACATCAAGGCTGTTTCCTTCGTCGGTTCGACCGCCGTCGGCACTCACGTCTACGACCTGGCCGGTAAACACGGCAAGCGCGTGCAATCGATGATGGGCGCGAAGAACCACGCCGTTGTGCTGCCGGATGCCAACCGCGAACAAGCGCTCAATGCGCTGGTCGGTGCCGGTTTCGGTGCGGCCGGGCAACGCTGCATGGCCACCTCCGTGGTGGTGCTGGTGGGCGCGGCCAAGCAATGGCTGCCTGACCTGAAGGCGCTGGCGCAGAAACTCAAAGTGAATGCCGGCAGTGAGCCGGGCACTGATGTCGGCCCGGTGATTTCCAAAAAGGCCAAGGCGCGAATTCTGGATCTGATCGAGAGCGGCATCAAGGAAGGCGCGAAGCTGGAACTGGACGGACGCGATATCACGGTTCCAGGCTTCGAGAAGGGCAATTTTGTCGGCCCGACCCTGTTCTCCGGCGTAACCCCAGAGATGCAGATCTACACCCAGGAAATCTTCGGTCCAGTGCTGGTGGTGCTGGAAGTCGATACCCTCGATGAGGCCATCGCACTGGTCAACGCCAACCCGTTCGGCAACGGCACTGGCCTGTTCACCCAAAGCGGTGCAGCGGCGCGTAAGTTCCAGACTGAAATCGACGTCGGCCAGGTCGGCATCAACATCCCGATTCCGGTGCCGGTCCCGTTCTTCAGCTTCACCGGTTCGCGCGGGTCCAAACTCGGCGACCTCGGTCCGTATGGCAAGCAAGTGGTGCAGTTCTACACTCAGACCAAGACTGTCACCAGTCGCTGGTTCGATGACAACAGCGTCAACGACGGTGTGAACACCACCATTAACTTGCGTTAAGGAGCCGAACATGAAAATCGCTTTTATCGGTCTCGGCAACATGGGCGCGCCGATGGCGCGCAACCTGATCAAGGCCGGCCATTCGTTGAACCTGGTCGACCTGAACAAAACCGTCCTGGCGGAGCTTGAGCAACTGGGCGGCAGCATCAGCGCTTCGGCGCGTGAAGCGGCTCAAGGCGCAGAACTGGTGATCACCATGCTGCCCGCCGCGGTGCATGTGCGCAGCGTGTGGCTGGGTGAAGACGGCGTGCTGGCGGGTATCGCCAAGGGCGTGCCGGCAGTCGATTGCAGCACCATCGATCCGCAGACGGCGCGTGATGTTGCGGCGGCGGCGGCCAAGCAAGGCGTGGCCATGGCGGATGCGCCGGTGTCGGGCGGTACCGGTGGTGCAGCAGCCGGGACCCTGACCTTTATGGTCGGCGCTACCCCTGAGCTGTTCGCCACCCTGCAACCCGTGCTGGCGCAGATGGGCCGCAACATCGTCCATTGCGGCGAAGTCGGCACCGGGCAAATCGCCAAGATCTGCAACAACCTGCTGCTGGCGATCTCGATGGTCGGTGTCAGCGAAGCGATGGCGCTCGGTGATGCGCTTGGCATCGACACAACGGTGCTGGCCGGGATCATCAACAGTTCCACCGGTCGTTGCTGGAGTTCGGAGATGTACAACCCGTGGCCGGGTATTGTCGAAACGGCGCCGGCCTCGCGCGGTTATACCGGCGGTTTCGGTGCGGAACTGATGCTCAAGGATCTGGGGCTGGCCACGGAAGCGGCACGTCAGGCGCACCAACCGGTGATGCTCGGCGCAGTGGCCCAGCAGTTGTATCAGGCGATGAGCCAGCGTGGGGAAGGTGGCAAGGACTTCTCGGCGATCATCAACAGTTATCGCAAGCCGCAATAATCGGGTTGGAAAACTGTGGGAGTGAGCCTGCTCGCGATAGCGGTAGATCAGTTATCGTCGATGTTGAATGTGCTGGCCTCATCGCCAGCAGGCTGGCTCCCACAGGGGCAGCATGTCCCCATAGCTATTTACCGGGAAATCACGTCGGGTGATCTCCCGGTTTTTTTGCATCAGGCAAACACGAAATACTTGCGCACGGTTTCAACCACTTCCCACGTGCCTTTCATGCCCGGCTCGATGACGAAAATATCACCGGCGCGCAGATGGATCGGCTCTTTTCCTTCTGGGGTGATGATGCAGTACCCCTCGCGGAAATCGCAGTATTCCCACTTCACGTATTCCACATACCATTTGCCCGGCGTGCAGATCCAGGTGCCCATGATCTTGCTGCCGTCTTCGCTGGTATAGGCGTTGAGGTTGACGGTGTGCGGGTCGCCTTCGAGTTTTTCCCATTTGCAGGCGTCGAGCACCGGCAGTGGGTGGGTATCGCGAAGAACGGTAATAGGTGCGGTCATGTGGACTCCGGGGCAGTGGACTAGAGAACTGAAGTCGCACCCTATAGCGCCCGTCCACCGGTCAGTTGTCTGTGCTCGACATTGAGCTGTCCAGAAACGCGCATTGCCCTCAAAGATGAAAGCCCAGGGGTAAAGTCTGCCCCTCAGGGGAGAGTCAAGGCGTGCAGCAAGGCCTTCGCATAACCTGGCAGCGTCTCAAAGTCCCGCGCACAGAGCAGGAGTTTGCGCATGGCCCAAGGTTCTTGCAGGGCGAGGCGGTTGAAGGATTGTTCGCCGCGCCAGCGCTCGACTGCCGCGAGGGGCACGATCGCCAGCCCGGCCCCCCGAGCGACCATGCGCATCACGCCATCGAAACCGTCGGCGCGGATGCGGATTTGCATGCGTGACCCGGTGTGCAGCGCCTGTTCTTCCAGGTACACCGCCAACGCGCCGTTGGCGTTCAGGCCGACATAGTCGTGGTGCAAGGTGTCGTTGAAGCTCACGACATCTTCGGGTGCCAAGGGATGATCGCGGGGCATTATCAGCACCAGCGGATCGTCGCGAAAAGGGCGGGTCTGCAGGTCATCGGTGTCCACGGCGTCAGAGACGATGCCCAGGTCTGCCGCCCCTTGGCGCAAGGCGTGGGTAATGCGTGCACTGGGCAGTTCTTGCAGATCGATGTCGAGGTTGGGGTGGCCCCGCAGAAAATCAGCGAGCAACTCCGGCAGGTATTCGGTGATTGCCGTGGTGTTGCACAACAACCGCACCTGGCCTTTGACGCCATTAGCGTATTCCGCCAGATCCTGCTGCATGCGTTCGGCTTGTTGCAGGAGAACGCGGGCGTGTTGCGCCAGGGCCTTGCCGGCCGGGGTCGGGCTGACACCGCGGCGACCTCGCTGCAGAAACTCGATTCCCAACGAAGCCTCCATGGCGCGGATGCGCGCACTCGCTGCTGCCAGGGACAGATGACTGCGAGCCGCGCCGGCGGTGATGTTGCCGCTGTCGAGGATGTTCAAGTAAAGACGCAGGTCGGTCAGGTCGAAGTGCATGGTGTGTCCCAAAGATCGTTCCCACGCTCCTGCGTGGGAATGCCTCACTGGACGCTCTGCGTCCGCTTCGGCATGTGACGCGGAGCGTCACGGGCTGCATTCCCACGCAGAGCGTGGGAACGATCATGTCTCTTGCTGAGCAAGAGGCTGCCTCAGTATATGGCAGATTTTCAAGCAGCCAATCCGGGCTCACGATAGCGCCATGAATACTCTCGCTGCGTTCTATCAAAACCTCGGTTTGGCCCTTTCATTGATGGTCATCGCGACCTTTCTGCTGGCCGGGATGATCAAGGGTGTGATCGGCCTCGGTCTGCCGACCATCGCGATGGGTTTGCTCGGTCTGGCTATGGCGCCGTCGCAGGCTGCCGCGCTGCTGATCATCCCCGCGACGCTCACCAATGTCTGGCAACTGGCATTCGGTGGGCATCTGCGGGGGTTGATCAAACGGTTGTGGCCGATGCTGCTGGCGATCTTCATCGGCACCGGAGCCGGCACGTTGTGGATCGGCATGGCCGGCGGTCATTGGGTCGTGCGGGGATTGGGCGCGGCGCTGTTGCTCTATGCGTTGAGCGGATTGTTCCTGCCGACCTTGCGTGTCGGCCGTCACACCGAGCGCTGGCTCGGTCCGCTTGGCGGCCTGTTGACGGGCGTCATCACTTCGGCCACCGGCGTCTTCGTGATTCCGGCGGTGCCTTATCTGCAAGCCTTGAGCTTGAGCAAGGATGAACTGGTGCAGGCGCTGGGTTTGTCGTTCACCGTCTCGACCCTGGCCCTGGCCGCCGGCCTGTTATGGCGCGGCGCACTGGGCGGTGGCGAGTTAAGTGCGTCGTTGCTGGCGCTGATCCCGGCGGTGCTCGGCATGTTGCTGGGGCAATGGCTGCGCCAGCGGATCAGCGCCGTGCTATTCAAGCGTGTGTTCTTCATCGGCCTGGGCGTGCTCGGCGGCCACCTGCTGATCAGCGGGTAGCGGACGACGGGCTGAGCATGTCGATGGCGCGGATATCGAAATCCCGTTCCAGGTACTCATCGCGCTGCTCGAGGAATTGCTTCATGTGCGGCAGGTTCGAATGCACGTCCAAGTGAGCCTGGGACTGCCAGATCTCGTAGAAGATAAACAGCGTCGGGTCCTGTTTGTCGCGCAACATGTGGTATTCGATACAACCGGGTTCGGCGCGGCTCGCTTCTACATAACCACTGAAAAACGCTTCGAAGGCGTCGGATTTTTCAGGGCGGGTCTTGGCGTGCAGAATGAAGCCTTGCATTTCACTCATCAGAAATCTCCTCAAGTTCAGAATCGGCGCAAGTCTATGGCAACAATCGCCTCTCGATTCGTGCGTATTGGTCAAATGAATTTTGTGAATTCAGCGCTTATTCCGCGCGAGGCAGATCGCTACTCTGCCGCCATCGAATTCCAACCTTCCGAGACTTCCCATGAAAAAAGTCCTGTTGCTCAATGGCGGCAAAAAATTTGCCCACTCCGATGGCCGCTACAACGCCACCCTGCATGAAGCCGCGCTGAGCGTGCTGGATCGCGGCGGCGTCGACGTGAAAGCCACCTTCATCGACGAGGGTTACGACGTCGCCGAAGAAGTCGCCAAATTCCTCTGGGCCGACGTGATCATTTATCAGATGCCCGGCTGGTGGATGGGCGCGCCCTGGACCGTCAAGAAGTACATCGATGAAGTCTTCACCGAAGGCCATGGCAGCCTCTACGCCAGTGATGGCCGCACCCGTTCCGACTCGTCGCAAAAGTACGGCAGCGGTGGTCTGTTGCAGGGCAAGCAATACATGTTGTCCCTGACCTGGAACGCGCCGCAGCAAGCCTTCGACGACCCGACCGATTTCTTCGAAGCCAAGGGCGTGGACGCAGTGTACTTCCCGTTCCACAAGGCCAACGCCTTCCTCGGCATGACCGGTTTGCCGACGTTCCTGGCTGTCGATGTGATGAAACGCCCGAATGTCGAGGCTGACGTGGCGCGCTATGAGCAGCATTTGACCGAGGTGTTCGGCCTTAAGGCATGAGGCTCGGCTACTATCGATACTTGGAGCCCGAACCTGTAGGAGCACGGCTTGCCGGCGATGGCGCTCTTGAGGACGCCATCGCCGGCAAGCCGTGCTCCTACAAAAAGCGATTTATGCGCTGTGCGAAATTATCGATAAGGAACATCCGTGAAAGCCAGATCCGATGAGTTGCAGATTTTCGTCTGCGTGATTGAATGCGGGTCGATTTCCGCTGCGGCCGAACAGGTCGGGCAAACACCTTCAGCGGTCAGCCGTACGCTGTCGCGGCTGGAGGCGAAACTCGATACCACGCTAATCAACCGCACCACGCGGCGCATGGACCTGACCGAAGAGGGCAAGTATTTCTTCGAGCACGCCAAGCTGATTCTCGATCAGATGGACGAGCTGGAAGAGCGCCTGACCTCACGTCAGCAAACCCCGTCCGGGCGTCTGCGGATCAATGCCGCATCGCCGTTCATGCTGCACGCCATCGTGCCGTACATCGACGAGTTCCGCCGGCTCTATCCGGACATCCAGCTGGAACTCAACAGCAACGATTTGATCATCGATTTGCTCGAGCAAAGCACCGACATCGCCATCCGTATTGGCACGCTCGCCGACTCGACCTTGCACGCTCGATCCCTGGGTTGCAGTCCGCTGCACATCGTCGCCAGCCCGGCGTATCTTGAAAAACATGGAGTACCGGCTGAAGTGGCGGATTTGTCCGGACACACGCTGCTGGGCTTTACCCACAACGAAGGCCTCAACCAATGGCCGCTGCGTTACGTTCACGGTGATCGTTGGCCGATTCAGGCGTCGATCAGCGCCTCCAGCGGCGAGACGATCAGGCACTTGGCGCTGGAAGGCCAAGGCATTGCCTGCCTGTCGCACTTCATGACGATTGATGACATCCGCGCCGGACGTTTGCAGGTGCTGCTGGCGGATTTCAACAGCGGCTATCGTCAGCCGATCAATGCCGTGTACTACCGCAACTCGCAACTTGCCCTACGGATTCAATGCTTCCTGGACTTCATCCAAGGCAAATTGGCGGCTTATGCGAACGCGGATTTCAAGGGCTGATTCGTGACCCCTGCGCAAGAGTGAATTGGGCAACGCTGTCTGTTTCCACAGGCATCGGTCCTCAATACTGGCTGCATCACTTATTAACGCAGGGAGTTTCTCCATGAACGTATTCGTAACCGGCGCTGCAGGTTTTATCGGCGGCTCCATCGCCACGGGGCTGGTCCGCGCCGGCCACAAGGTCACCGGCCTGGTGCGCAACGCCGAACAAGCCAATGAACTGAGCGCTCTGGGTATCACCCCGGTGCTCGGCACGCTTGACGACAGCGCCCTACTGGCCGAACAGGCTCGCGCTGCCGATGCCGTGATCAACGCCGCCAGCAGCGACCATCGCGGCGCGGTGGAAGCGTTGCTCGATGCACTTCGCGGTTCCAACAAAGTGTTCCTGCACACCAGCGGCTCGAGCATTGTCGGCGATGCGTCGGGCGGCAAATCCAGCGATGTTATCTATTACGAAGACAACCTGCCGGCACCGACCGTCGACAAGGCTGCGCGCGTGGCCATCGACAACCTGATCCTGGCCGCAGCAAAGGACGGGGTGAACTCGGCAGTCATCTGCAACACCCTGATCTACGGCCACAGCCTGGGCGTGAATCGCGACAGCGTGCAGTTGCCGCGTTTGGTGAAGCAGGCGCGTAAAAGTGGCGTGGTCCGGCATGTCGGTACCGGCCAGAACATCTGGTCCAACGTGCACATCGAAGACGTGGTTTCCCTGTACCTGCTGGCGCTGACCAAAAACGTACCGGGCACCTTCTACTTCGTCGAAAGCGGTGAAGCATCGTTCATCGACATGACCACTGCGATTGCCCAAGCGCTGGGTCTGGGTGAGCCACAAGACTGGCCGCTGAAAGAGGCCGAAGCCGAGTGGGGTTATGAAATGGCCAACTATGGCCTGGGCTCCAACAGCCGGGTTCGCGGTAAAAAGGCGCGGGAGTTGCTGGGCTGGGTGCCGAAGCGGGCATCGGTGATTGAATGGATTCGTGACGAGATGGTTTGAGTTCGCTTTAAACCGAGTCATCGTTCATCGTCGGAACGCCGCCCGGAGCCGGCTCGCTCCCACATTTGATCTCCACTCGACACAGATTTTGTGTACGACGGAGATCCACTGTGGGAGCGAGCCTGCTCGCGATTGCGTTTTCAGCAGCCCAACAACTGGCCGGGCCGCCTTCAATTCCGTAACATCCGCCCCCTCTTTTCCCGCCTGTATTTAGATCAGACATGAAACCCAAACATCTGCGCGCCGATGTCCTGGCCGGGCTCACCACGTCTTTCGCTCTTCTACCCGAATGCATCGCCTTCGCGCTGGTTGCCCACCTCAATCCATTGATGGGGCTTTACGGCGCTTTCATCATTTGCACCTTGACCGCGCTCTTCGGCGGGCGACCGGGCATGGTGTCCGGTGCTGCCGGATCAATGGCCGTGGTGATCGTCGCGCTGGTGGTGCAGCACGGTGTGCAGTATTTGCTGGCTACCGTGTTGCTGGGTGGGTTGATCATGCTGGCGTTCGGGCTGCTGAGGCTTGGCAAGTTGGTGCGCATGGTGCCGCACCCGGTGATGCTCGGCTTCGTCAACGGCCTGGCGATCATCATTGCCCTGGCGCAGCTGGAACACTTCAAGAGCGGTGACGTCTGGCTCAGCGGCACGCCGCTGTACCTGATGGCGGGGCTGGTTGCCGTGACGATGGCCATCGTCTACGTGCTGCCGCGCCTGACGCGCGCCGTACCGCCGGCGCTGGTGGCGATTCTGGGTGTCGGGCTGGCGGTTTATCTGCTCGGTCTGCCAACCCGCACCTTGGGTGACATGGCGCACATTGCCGGCGGCTTGCCGACCTTTGCGCTGCCAGACATCCCTTGGAGCCTGGAAACCCTGCGCATTATCGCCCCTTACGCAATATTGATGGCATTGGTCGGTCTGCTGGAAACCTTGCTGACCCTGAACCTCACCGACGAGATCACCGAGAGCCGTGGCTACCCGGATCGCGAGTGTGTGGCGCTGGGCGCGGCCAACATGGTTTCCGGTGTGTTTGGCGGCATGGGCGGTTGCGCCATGATCGGGCAGACGGTGATCAACCTCAGTTCCGGCGGTCGCGGTCGGCTATCCGGTGTGGTGGCCGGGGTGATGATTTTGCTGTTCATCCTCTTCCTTTCGCCGCTGATCGAGCGCATCCCGCTGGCCGCATTGGTCGGGGTGATGTTCGTGGTGTCGCAGCAGACCTTCGCCTGGGCCTCGCTTCGGGTGTTGAACAAAGTGCCGGTGAATGACGTGTTGGTGATCATCGCGGTAACGGTCATTACGGTGTTCACCGATCTGGCCACTGCGGTCCTCTGCGGGATCATCATTGCAGCGCTGAACTTTGCCTGGCAGCAGGCCCGGCAGCTTTACGCCGACAGTCATCTGGAGACCGATGGCAGCAAGCTTTACCGCGTACATGGCACCTTGTTCTTTGCCTCTACCACGGCCTTCCTCCGGCAGTTCGATCACACCAATGACCCGGTTCAAGTGGTCCTGGACTGTCGCCATCTGAGCTTCGTCGACTACTCGGCCATCGCCGCGCTGAATGCGCTGCGAGAGCGCTATGCCAAGGCCGGCAAGCACCTGCGCGTGCTGCACTTGTCTGAACGCTGCAAGAAACTGCTCAAACGCGCCCGCGTGAATCACGACTAACGCCCAACTCCGGCAGGCGGCTGATCGTTCCCACGCTCTGCGTGGGAATGCCTTACCGGACGCTCTGCGTCCGCTCTTGGGACGCAGAGCGTCCCTGGCTGCATTCCCACGCAGAGCGTGGGAACGATCATGTAAATAACTCCCCTCGATTTTCATAACCTACGACCGCTCATACCTCTGCGCGACAACCCTTATCCCTCCACGAAAATTACTTTCACCTCGTTTGAAAGTCACACCTCGAAATGTTTTATGAGTTTCACAACCCATTCGACGTGACCCTTTCGAGGAGTACCGCATGACACCGTCCTTCGGCTATTGGCTGCTGGTTTACGCCGCCATCGCCATCATCGCGCTGATCGTTCTGATCGCCCGTTACCGACTCAATCCGTTCATTGTCATCACCTTGGTGTCCATCGGCCTGGCGCTGCTGGCCGGGATGCCGCCGTCGGGCGTGGTGGGGGCGTATGAGGCGGGTGTCGGCAAGACGCTGGGCCATATCGCACTGGTGGTCGCGCTGGGCACGATGCTTGGCAAAATGATGGCCGAGTCCGGCGGTGCCGAGCAGATGGCGCGAACGTTGATCGACCGCTTCGGTGAGAAAAATGCGCACTGGGCGATGGTCTGCATCGCTTTCCTTGTCGGACTGCCGCTGTTCTTCGAAGTCGGTTTTGTATTGCTGGTGCCGATCGCATTTACGGTGGCGCGGCGCGTGGGCGTGTCGATTCTGATGGTCGGTTTGCCGATGGTCGCCGGGCTCTCGGTGGTCCACGCGCTGGTGCCGCCACACCCGGCGGCGATGCTGGCAGTGCAGGCTTATCAGGCCTCGGTGGGGCAGACCTTGCTCTACGCGATCCTGATCGGGATACCGACCGCGATCATCGCCGGTCCCCTCTACGCCAAGTTCATCGTTCCGCGCATTCAACTGCCGGAAGATAACCCGCTGGAGCGTCAGTTCCTTGAGCGTGAACCGCGCGACAGCCTGCCAGGTTTCGGCATCACCATGGCGACCATTCTGCTGCCGGTGGTGCTGATGCTGATCGGCGGCTGGGCCAATCTGATTTCCACGCCGGGCAGCGGTTTTAATCAGTTTCTGTTGTTCATCGGCAATTCGGTGATCGCCTTGCTGCTGGCGACCTTGCTGAGCTTCTGGACCCTCGGTCTGGCCCAGGGCTTCAACCGCGAATCGATCCTCAAATTCACCAACGAATGCCTGGCTCCGACCGCCAGCATCACTTTGTTGGTGGGCGCGGGCGGTGGCTTGAACCGGATTCTGGTGGACGCTGGTGTCACTGACCAGATCGTCAGCCTTGCCCAGGTATTCCACCTGTCGCCGCTGTTGATGGGCTGGCTGTTCGCTGCATTGATGCGCATCGCCACCGGTTCTGCCACGGTGGCCATGACCACCGCGTCGGGAATCGTCGCGCCGGTGGCCATTGGTCTGGGTTATCCCCATCCAGAGCTGTTGGTGCTGGCGACGGGCGCGGGGTCGGTTATCTTTTCCCACGTCAATGACGGCGGTTTCTGGTTGATCAAGGAATACTTCAACATGACCGTCGCCCAGACCTTCAAGACCTGGACGGTGCTCGAGACCATTATCTCGGTCGTCGCCTTCGGTCTGACCGTTGGCCTTTCTTGCCTGCTTTAGCCGGAGTCGCCCGCCATGGACATCCTCTACCAGATCCGCGCCCGTCAGGATTCCTTCAGCGCGGGCGAAGGACGCATCGCTCGGCTGATGCTCGACGACGTAGGATTTGCCTCCGCCGCCAGTCTCGATGAACTGGCGCTGCGAGCGGAAGTCAGCACCGCCACGCTCTCGCGTTTCGCTCGCACCGTCGGCTGCCGCGACTTGCGCGATCTGCGCCTGCAACTGGCCCAGGCCAGCGGCGTCGGCAGTCGCTTTTTGGACCCGGCGGGCACGCCCGAGCAGTCGGCGTTCTATGGGCAAATTGTTGGCGATATCGAATCGACCCTGCGCCAGCATCTGTCGGCCTTCGACGAATCACGTTTCGCCGACGCGGTGAAATTGCTGGGCAAGGCGCGGATGATTCACGCCTTCGGCATGGGCGGTTGCTCGACCTTGTGCAGTGATGAATTGCAAGTGCGGCTGGTGCGATTCGGCTACCCGATTGCGGTGTGCCACGACCCGGTGATGATGCGCGTCACCGCCGCCAGCCTCGATGCCGAACGCGTCGTCATTGCCTGCTCGCTGACCGGCATCACCCCCGAATTGCTCGAGGCCGTCGAGCTGGCGCGCAGCTACGGCGCACGAATACTCGCCATCACCCGGGCCGACTCGGCGCTGGCGCAATTGGCTGATGTGCTGCTGCCGCTACAAGGTGTCGAAACCTCGTTCATCTATAAACCCACGGCAGCGCGCTACGGCATGTTGCTGGCCATCGACGTGCTCGCCACCGAGCTGGCGCTGGCCAATCCTGAAGACAATCAAGAGCGTCTGCGGCGGATCAAACTCGCCCTCGACGATTACCGCGGCGGCGACGATCATTTGCCGCTGGGAGACTGACATGATGTACGACACGCTGATCCGCAACGCCCTGATCATCGACGGCAGCAACGCGCCCGGTTATCCCGCCGACGTGGCGATTCTGAACGGCCGCATCGAGCGTATCGGCGACTTGCACGATGCCCGCGCCACCGAAGAAATCGACGCCGCCGGCCGCGTGTTGGCGCCAGGTTTCATCGACGTGCACACCCACGACGACACCGTGGTGATCCGCCAGCCGCAGATGCTGCCCAAGCTCAGCCAGGGCGTGACCACGGTGATTGTCGGCAACTGCGGGATCAGCGCTTCGCCGGTGAGTTTGCGCGGCAATCCGCCCGACCCGATGAACCTGCTCGGCACCGCCGCGGCGTTTGTTTATCCCAGGTTCAGCGACTACCGCGCAGCCGTCGAAGCGGCGCACACCACGCTGAACGTGGCCGCACTGGTCGGCCATACGGCGCTGCGCAGCAACCACCTCGACGATCTGTTTCGCACCGCCACGCCGGACGAAATCAGCGCAATGCGCGAGCAACTGCGCGACAGTCTTGAGGCCGGTGCGTTGGGCCTGTCCACGGGGCTTGCTTATGCCAACGCGTTCTCGGCTTCCACCGATGAAGTCATGCAACTGACTGAAGAGCTGACCGCCTTCGGCGCGGTCTACACCACCCATTTGCGCAGCGAATTCGAGCCGGTGCTGGAGGCCATGGATGAGGCGTTCCAGATCGGCCGTCATGCCAAAACACCGGTGATCATTTCCCACCTCAAATGTGCCGGCGCCGGTAACTGGGGGCGCAGTCCCCAACTGTTGGCGGCCCTTGAACAGGCGGCGAAAACCCACCCGGTAGGCTGTGACTGTTATCCCTACGCGGCGAGTTCATCGACGCTGGACCTCAAGCAAGTCACCGACGCTCATCGCATCACCATCACCTGGTCAACGCCGCACCCTGAAGTGGGTGGCCGTGACCTGATGGACATCGCCGCCGAGTGGGGCGTGCCGATACTGGATGCCGCTCGACGCCTGCAACCGGCCGGCGCGGTGTATTACGGAATGGACGAGGCGGACGTACGAAGAATCCTCGCGCATCCGCTGTCGATGGTCGGCTCTGACGGATTGCCGGAAGACCCGTTTCCGCATCCACGCTTGTGGGGCGCATTCCCACGTGTACTCGGACATTTCAGTCGCGACGTGGGGCTGTTTGCGCTGCACACCGCCGTGCACAAAATGACCGGGTTGTCGGCAGCGCGATTTGGCTTGAAGGAACGTGGCGAAATCCGTGAAGGACATTGGGCGGATCTGGTGTTGTTCAATCCTGTGACGATTCGCGATGTGGCGGATTTCAATGATCCGCAACGGGCGGCGGAAGGTATCGATGGGGTTTGGGTCAACGGTGTCTTGAGCTACAGCGAAGGCCAGGCAAACGGCAGAAGGGAAGGGCGGTTTCTGGCACGGCAAGGGGACTTGCGTGAGGGATTCCGGTAACCATTCCGAGCGCTGCGTCACAGTGATGGCACATTGAGACTAAAGAAAGCCATTACCAAGCCGAAGCGCTGACATCTCGCCCGGCTACACTCTGGGCCTTATCAGTCTGGGAGCAACTCCATGAGCTTCGGTAAAACCACCCCGATCCTGCGGATTTTCGATGAAATCAAGGCCGTGGAGTTCTACGTCGACTTCCTGGGATTCAAGATCGACTGGCAGCATCGTTTCGAGCCCGACTTTCCGTTGTACCTGCAAGTCTCCCGTGGTGAGTGTGTGCTGCATCTATCCGAACACCATGGCGACAGCACACCGGGCTCGGCGTTGCGGATCGAGACCGATGAGCTGGAGGCCTTTCAGCAACAATTGCTGGCCAAGGAATATAAATTCGCATACCCACAGATCCAGGCGATGCCGTGGGGCAGCCAGGACATGACGATCAGTGATCCGTTCGGCAATCGGTTGGTATTTACCAATGCGATTTGTGTGTAAGGCGGATTGATCGTTCCCACGCTCTGCGTGGGAATGCAGCCCGGGACGCTCCGCGTCCCAAGAGCGGACGCAGAGCGTCCATTGAGGCATTCCCACGCGGGAGCGTGGGAACGATCAGGTGTGATTACACCCGGAAGTGGCTGACCATCTGCTGCAACTGACTGCCCAACCGCGCCAGTTCAACACTGGACGCTGCCGTTTCGTCGCTGGCGGCGGCGGTCTGTTCGGACACGTCGCGCACGTTGATGATGCTGCGGCTGATCTCTTCGGCCACGGCGCTTTGCTGCTCGGAGGCGGCAGCGATCTGCTGGTTCATCGACTGGATGTTGGACACCGTGCGGGTGATGTTTTCCAATGACACGCCAGCCTTGCGAGTCAGCGCGACGCTGCTGTCGGTCAGGGCGCGGCTGTTGTTCATCACCGCCGACACTTGTTGCGTGCCGTTCTGCAGACCGGCCACCAGGCCTTCGATTTCTTCGGTGGATTTCTGCGTGCGCTGAGCCAGGCCACGGACTTCGTCGGCAACCACGGCAAAGCCTCGACCGGCTTCACCGGCACGGGCCGCTTCGATGGCGGCGTTGAGCGCCAGCAGGTTGGTCTGTTCGGCCACGGCCTTGATCACGTCCATGACGCTGCCGATCTTGTCGCTTTCCTGTTGCAGCACGCTCATGGCTTCGGTGGAGCGCGCCACTTCGGTGGCCAAGCGTTCGATCTGGGCGATGGCTTCGTTCACCACCTTATCGCCTTCGCGGGCTTCGCCGTCAGCAGCGGCGGCCGCCTGGGAGGCTTGTTCGGCGTTGCGCGCGACTTCCTGCACGGTGGCCGTCATCTCGTGCATGGCGGTGGCAACTTGATCGGTTTCGATCTTCTGGCTATTGACCCCGGCGCTGGTTTGCTCGGTCACGGCGGACAGCTCTTCGGCAGCGCTGGCGATCTGGGTGACGCCGTCGCGGATGCCGCTGATCAAGTCGCGCAGGGTTACGCCCATGCGAGCGATGCCTTGTTGCAACACGCCGAGTTCGTCGCGGCGAGTCACTTTGACGTCCTGGGACAGGTCGCCGCTGGCGATGCGTTCAACCACGGCCAACGTGTCGCGCAGCGGGCCGGTAATCTGACGGGTGATGATCACGGCAGCAATGATGCCCACCAGCAACGCCAGCAAAGTGCTGATCAGCTGCAGGGTGCGAGCCTGTGCGCTTTCGATGTCACGGCGGTCGAGCTGGATCTGATACAGCTGATCGCTCAGGGTCACGATGGCGGCGCCCTGGTCGGTCATTTCCTTGCGCGCCTGCACCGCATCGCTGTTCGCCGCTTTATAAGCCTGCAAGGCGCTGCGGTAGTTGGTCAGTGCGGTTTCCAGCTGACGCAAGGCGTCTTGCTGAGTGTCGGCGAAATGCACATTGAGGGGTTTCAGGCTGGCGATCGCTACGTCCAGTTGGCCGACGGCTTTTTGCTCGGTCTCGGCGTTGGTGGTCGCGGTGTAGCCGCGCACTTCGTAGCGGGCCAGCAAGAAGGCTTCCTTGGCCGCCGTGATGGCCTGGAATTGTTCGAAGCGCTGGTCGCTCAGAGGCATTTGCTGCACGCGGGTGTTGATGGCGTTGATCAGCGTGTTCGCGGTCTCGGCATTGGCGCCCATGGTGTCGCGCGCGCTGTTCCCGGTGCGGTACGCGCTGCGCATTTTGTTCAGGGACGTCTTGTAGGCGTCGATGACGGCGCCTTGCTCTTTGAGCAGCTTGAGGTTTTCCGGGCTCTTGAATTTCACCAGCAGCGCTTGTTGCTGAGCGGAGAACGCCTCGAGCGTGGTCTGGACATTCTGTGCGGCAGTTTCATCGCCGTTGGTCAGCATGTATTGCAGGCGTACTACACGCAGCTTGGTCAGGCCGGCATTGAGCTGGGTGATGTCGCTCATCCAGTTGCTGCGGTCAATCAGTCCGCCCAGGCTTGTCCAGCCGGTCAGGGCGAGGACGCAGGTCAGGGCCAGGACCAGGCCGAACCCCAGGCCCAGCTTCATGTTCACGCTGATATTGCCGAACCAGCTATTCATCAAAAGTCCTCCAGGAACGTTGTGCTTCTAGATCGTCGGTTGGCTGGAAGATTGTTGTTTTTGGTAGCCAGCAAGGTGTGTAGCAGGACTGTATCGGCAGCAATTACGAGAGCTGAATGGTTTTTGCGGGACCGATGTGTAACAAGGCTTTTGCAGGTCTTAAGCTTTTTTTCACATGCGTTTCACCGACTGCCGACGCCAGCCTCTTTACTCTCGCCGCACCGAATGAACGTGATGCGTGCCGGCGAGGCGGTTTGATGTGGAATTGAGACTGAATCTGTTCGGGGTAAAACGCTCGATTGATCTGAGCCGTTTTGCCCGCTATCGCAATGCGGCTGTCGTGCTCGCCTCGGCGCTGCTGGTGATTCCGCTGACGGTGTGGCTGTTGCAGCCGGCCGCTGTACCGGACCTGGCCCATGGCAATGTGACCGGCGCCCGGGTGTTGGCGGCCGATTGGGCCAAGGGCAACGTAATCGTGCTGGTGCGTCACGTTGAACGCTGCGATCATTCCAGCGCCGCCTGCCTGAGCGGTAACGATGGCATTACCGCTCGCTCTCGCAGCGTCGCGGTGGGTGTGGGTGCGCAGTTCGAACAACTGGGGCTGAACAAGGCCGACATTTACAACAGCCCCATGTTGCGTACAGCGCAGACCGCGGGTTACATGTTCAACAAGGTCGGGGTTGGTGAAGAATGGTTGATCAATTGCAAGGGCACCATGCTGCGTGATGCTCTGGCGCACAAGGTGGCCGGGCGAAACCTGATTCTGGTGACCCACAGCGAATGCATGTCGCAACTTGAGAAAGACCTCAAGTTGCCGGCGTCTACGCTTGGCTATGGCGCTTCTTTGTTTATCTCGGCCGAAACGCCTCTGGCACCCCGCATGCTCGGTTTCATCGAAGCCTCGGACTGGCGCTCGATGACTGCCGAATGAATTCACTTTCTGGATCAGGACACACGATGTTGACTTCTTCCCGTTACCGCTTTTATTGGGTGAACTTTGGCATTCCGCTGGCCTGTGCGGTCGTGGTTTTCCTGATGTTCGACCTGACCAAAATCGACATCGCTTTCAATGATCTTTTTTATGATCCGATCACGCAGACGTTTCCGCTGGATCATATCCAACTGTTCGAAAAGATCACCCATAAATGGGCGCGGATCATCCCGAACTGGACCGGTGAAATAGCGATCATCGGCGCTTTGCTGTCGTTTCTCTGGCCGCGTCTGAAGGCCGAAAAGCATTCGAAAATCATCGCATTCCTGGAAAAAATCAAAGTCGCGCCGGTGCTTCGGTTCGCCACCAAGCACCGCCGGGACTTCCTCTATGTGGTGCTCGCGTTCTCCATCAGCACTGGGGTGATCCACTACCTCAAGGGCCACACCAGCGTGTACTGCCCGGTCGAAACGACCCAGTACGCGGGGAAAATCGAGCATAAGGAGTGGTATCAGAATTTCGATCTGCTGAAAGTCGCCGGCAAGGGGCGCTGCTGGCCGGGCGGACATGCCTCGGGCGGTTTCACCATGCTGGCGCTGTACTTTGTGGCGCGCCGCTACCGCTGGCGCTATTCCAAAGCGATCATGTACGGCTCGCTGCTGCTCGGTTTTGTCTACGGCACGACGCGGGTTGTGCAGGGCTGGCACTACATGTCCCACACCTTTTGGGCCGGGATCTTCGTATGGCTGGCGTGTTTGCTGACAGCGTTGGCGTTCTATGGGCGAGCCCGGCTGGAGCTACCGGTGCTGCAAGCGCATGAGCGACCTAAAAGCGTTGCACAGACGCAAACGGTTAGCTGATTCAAAAGACTTGAACAATAAAACCCGCCAGTCCTGAAGAGGGTGGCGGGTTTTTGTTATCCGTCTTGTGGGGCGGTGTTCGGGAGATTGCCTTTTCAGCAGGCTCGCTCTTACGAAAAAACAACGGGCTAAAAAAGGTATACGGGGTGAATTCTTAACAAAGTGTGAACAACTGGTGTGATCTATTAATAGCAACCCTTGCTATCCCTTAACGCCTGGCTGGCCATGCCAAGTGAGCCCTTGATTGAAACGCCCCCTAATTCCATCGCCGGCTGCAAAACGTTTTGTGCCCGGAAAAGCTGTTCGCAAGTTAAGCATCGTCGCGGTCATCCTACTGATTGGCGCCGCGATGGTCGGGTACTGGATGTTTATACCGCCGGCGCCATTTGTTCCGTTGAGTGGCCTGGATCCTTCTGCCGTGTCGATGATTGCCTTGGGCGACCAGGGCAGTGGTGATCTGCAACAGTGGCGGGTGGGGCAGGCCATGGAGAGAGTCGCGGACAGAGACGGGCGGCTGGACATGGTCGTGTTGTTGGGCGACAACTTCTATGGCAAACCGCTGACCAGTACCCACGACCTTGGCTGGCAAATGAAATTCGAGCGCGTCTATTGGGGCCAGTGGCTGAGTCATGTGCCGTTTTACGCCGTACTGGGCAATCACGATTACCCCAAGTCGCAAAAGGTCGAGCTCGAATATGGCCGGCAGCGCAAGGGCTCGGGTCGCTGGCAGATGTCGAGCAATTTCTACGTCAAGGATTTCGGCAGCGTCGATGGGCGCCCGTTGGTGCGAATGGTGTTCCTCGACACCTCGGCGCCACGGGAATCCTTTCAGCGCCAGATCGACATGCTTGACCAGGCCTTCCAGCAACCAGGACCGGCACCGGTATGGCGCATCGCGGCGGCCCATCACCCGGTCCGCAATCATGGCCAGCATGGTGAGGACGGTGAACTGGTCAACCTGTTGTTGCCCGCACTGGAACGCAACAAGGTCGACGTGTTCCTGGCCGGGCACGACCACAATCAGCAACTGCTGCTTCGCGCCGCCGAGCCAGCTTGGGTGGTTTCCGGGGCTGGGGGCCAGAAACTCTACGCCCTTGGCGCCGGAGGGCAGGACAGCTCGTTTGCCACCGCGCACGCCGGTTTTGCCAAACTTGATTTGAGTCCCGGCCAATTGCGGCTGGCCTACTATGACGATCGAGGCAACCTGGAAACCGGTTATCGTTGGGACCGGGATTGTCAGTGGATGGCCAAAGGCTGTCTGTTGCCCGACGTTGCGCAAAAGGTGGTCGTGCAATAACACGATGAGCGCTTAGCGGTACTCGGTACTCGGCGCCGGGTTGATCAACGCCGTCAACACATGATCCTGCCAGCGCCCGGCGATACTCAGGTAGGCCTTGGCATAGCCCTCACGTTCAAATCCCAGGCGCTCCAGCAGCCGCGCACTGCGTTCATTGCCAGGGATGTAATTGGCCATGATCCGGTGCAGCTTCTGCTCATCGAACATGTAGCCGATTCCCGCTTCCAGTGCTTCCTGCATCAAGCCTTGGCCCTGATGAGATTCGTCGATGTGGTAACCGAGATAGCAGGCCTGAAACGCCCCGCGAGTGATGCCGCTGAAGTTGCAGGCGCCGATCATCTGGCCGTTGTCCGGATCCAGCAACGCGAAATGCACCGCCAGGCCTGCCTGGAAAGCGCTGGCTTGCACCTCAAGGCGCGGGCGGATGCGTTCCGGGCTGTGGTAATCGACGGGGCGAATCGGCGACCACCGGGCGAGATGCCTCAGGTTGCGCCGGTAGAAGTCGCTTTCCAGCGCCGCCTGTTCAGGGTCGAGCACTGCCAGCGTCAAGCGTTTACAAGGTAGGGACAACAGCGGCATAGGGCGCTCCGGTTCACAGGGATCGTCGCGCAAGCATTGCGTGGCCTGCGGAAAAACTCAAACCGCCAGCGGCAACGTCACGATAAAGATACTGCCCTTGCCGTCACCGTCGCTCATGCCGATCACCGTGCCGCCATGGGCTTCGACCAGCTCGCGAACGACTGTCAAGCCAATGCCCAGGCCCGCGCCATTGAAGCCGACCGCGTGAACATCCTGCACAAACGGGTCGAAGATAAACGGCAGCGCCTGAGCGGAAATACCGATGCCGTCATCGCAAATGCTCATCTGCAGCACGTCGTCCTTGGCCATGACCGAAAGCGTGACATTACCGCCCGATGGCGTGTATTTGGCTGCGTTGCCCAGCAGGTTGCCGAGAATCTGCGTGAGGCGCACAGGGTCGCCGTTCACCGTCAGCGCGCACTCGGGCAGTTCGGCGGTGAAGTGCAAATGGTGAGCCGTCATCACCGGGCTGCACACGTCGATGGCCTCGTGGATGATCTTCACCATATCCACGATCCGGCAATCGAGGCGCAACTTGCCGGTGCTGGCGCGGGAGACGTCGAGCAAATCGTCCACCAGCCTCGACATGTGCTGCACCTGGCTTTCGATAAGTGCCTGCATGCGCGGCAGTTCCTCACTGGGCACGCGCACCAGACGCCCGGCGATCATGCTGATGGGCGTCAGCGGGTTGCGCAGTTCGTGGGCCACCAAGGTGAGGATGTTGCGTTGTTGTTCCAGGGTGTGTTCGGCCGAGGCTTGCAGGTCTTGCGCACTCAGGGCCGCGATCACCAATTGCGCGTTGGCTTCACGCATCTCCAGAAACAATCGTTGTTCTTCCTGCGTGCGTTTTGGTTTTTCTGCATCGGACTGCGCCAGCAAAATCGCCAGCACCAATTGCTGATTAGCCTCGATCAGTTGCTCGACCTGTTGGCTGCCGACCAGCCGGGTGTTGGCATCGCTCAGCTCTTTTTGCAGCGCCGCCAGCACCGCCCGAGCCTCAACAGTCTTCTGGCCGAGCAGGAACAGTTCGCGAGCGGCAGTGGCCATCGCTTGCTCGTTCTTGCCATTGGCCTCACTCATGGTTTTTGCTCATCCGTCGTCTTTGCCCAAACGCTGCCGGGTTGGCCGGCCACCGAGTAAGCCTTCCTGGTCTGGCAACATCTCGCCGATCTGCAAGCCGTTATCGTCGATGCGATACAGGCGCAACTCATCGGAGTGAGCGCTGGCCCGTACTTTGACCACAGCCATGATGCGCAGCAATCGGCTCTGAACTTCAATGTAGCGCTGAACGATGATGGCGTCGGTGAGAAATGCCGTGCCGTAAGGACTGAAACGCAGGTCGGTGTAGCGGTCTTCCAGCTCTGAGGTCATCAACACGCTGACCCCGGCACTCGTTAACGCCGTGACCATGCGCGACAGTGACTCGCGAAAGTCTTCGCGGAAGGTCGGCGCCAGCGCCAGTTCGAAGCCCGACAACGAATCGATCACCACACGGGTGGCTTTCAACCGGCTGATCTCGCTGAGCAGCAATTGCACGATTTCGTCGATGGACAGGTCCGGGGCGCGGCTGTCCACGAGACCGACCTGTCCGCTCTGGATCAGGCCCGCAAGGGTGGCGTTTTGCGAGTGGTTGGGCCGTTGTTCGAACACCGCGATCACACCGGTTTCGCCATTGCGCGCGCCTTCGGCCAGGAAGGTAGCCGCCAGAATGCTCTTGCCCGAGCCCGACGGCCCGGCCACCAGCAAGGAATAACCACGGGGCAGGCCGCCGCCAAGCATCTCGTCGAGCTGTGGCACGCCCATTTTCAAGCGCTTGATGGGGAACTCCAGCGGTGCTTCAACGGGGTTGAGGGCCGCAGGCGCAAAGACCTTGATCCCCGACGTCGCGATACGGAAGGTGTGCAGCCCTGGCAGCGTCGGCTGGCCGCGCATCTTCATGATTTCCATCTTTCGCACCATGGAGTTGCGCTGAACGCTCTGGCGCAGCCAGATCAGGCCATCGGCCACGGTGAAAATCGGGTTGGTGTCGGTTTCGGTGAAGTATTCGCCAATCAGGAAGGTCGTCGCCTGCCAGGTGGTCATCAACATGCCCAGCTGCTGAACGAACTGCGGCAGGTTGTTATTCGGGTTGTCCTGGGTCTGGCTGGCCAGCACCACCGAACGGAATGAGTCGACGAACACCAGTGACGGGGAGTGAGCCTCCACCTCGCTGACGATGCGCCGCAGCACTTCGTCCAGATTCCCGGCCAGGGTGTCGTCAGCCAGGTTGATGTAGCGGATCGACTGATTGATCGCTTCGCTGTCGAAAAAGTCGAATTGCTGCTGGTAACGCAGCATCTTCAGCGGCGGCTCGCCGAGCACCGTAAAAAACAGTGCGGGGCGCTCGGGCGTCGCCAGGGCGAACATCATCTGATGCGCCAGGGTGGTTTTGCCGCAGCCAGGCGGGCCTGCGATCAGGTTGAACGAAAACTCCGGCAATCCTCCGCCCAGCACCTCGTCCAGTCCTGGCACGCCGGTGGCCAGTCGGTTGATAGTCACTTTGGTGCTCATGGCGAATTTTCCTGCGAAGGGGTGTCGCTCAAAGAAGGTTCCCACACGCCACGAAGCAAACGTGCGGTGAGCGAGGGCCCGATCAGCGTGGTCAGCAGTTCGTAAAGCGTAGTCAGCAACACTTCACCGAAAAACAGCGCATCGGCTTCGCTTTGCTCAACGAGTACGGACTTGAGGGCGGTCAGATCCAGGGAGGCCTGCACACTGTCATAGGTGCCGGCCAGACGCGGATGGTTGGAGGCGCACAGATGAAGGCTGCGGCGATACAGCGCGGCAACCCCTTGTTGGCCGATGATGGGCGTGAGGGCTGCGTCCATATCCTGCAATATTGATGCGATCGCTTGCGCGACTGTTGCAATGTCAGCGTTGGGGCCAACGCGGTGCGCCAGAGAAGCTACGATCTGGCGGCTCTCATCGCTTAGCGTGGACATGGCTAACTGATATCTGATGGACAGTGTTTGATGGTACACCCTATGGCGGTGTCGGGAGTGGTTTGCGTCAGGGCCCGAAAACCTGACTCTTTCTAGTGCATGGCGCTATAAAGTCCCCGGTTCGCTGCACAAGCAAGGAAACATTGGCTTTTTTGGCGAAATGGGATCCGCTTTTGGATCGTTTAAAGTGCCCGTAGATACCGTTTTGAACCCACTGAAAACAAAACAGCAGGCAAAAAAAAGCCCGCGGGAGGGCGGGCAAACCATAGTTTCTTGAATGAGCGAGCGCAATGTACCCGTTGGTGGAAGGTCGTGGGGTGAAGAAAAATTCATGTCGATGAGTGCCCGCCGCTTCACACCCGTGAGACACGCCTACGGCAAATGATCCGCCGCAAAGTCCGCTTCCGAGCGCGCCCGCAAACGGCCCTTGCGGCAGGCCTGCTGGAATCGTTCGAAGTCGCGCTCATTCTGTGCGGTGTAGCTTTGCGCATACTTGAACAGCGCGTCGGCCAGCGCATCGCTTTTGCCGATGTAGCCGCTGATGTGTGCGGCGTTTCCCGACGATTTGGCGTGGGCGCGGGCCAACGCGCGACCACAAATGCGACCGTAGGCGGCGAAGGTTTCAGCGTCGAACGTCTCGAGTTCCGCCGAGACTTTCATATCGCGCAATTGGCGAACATAGAAGTGTCGACCGCTGGGGCCGGTGGTCCAGCCGAGGAACAGGTCGCTGGCCGATTGCATCAACCGTTGACCATCGACCACGCGCTGACCGTTATGCCGCACCCGCGATTTTGTCTTCACATAATCGGCAAGCACCGAACGACGTGCCTCCTTGAACTGCAGGAACAGCGGGAACTCCTGATCATCGGTCAGCAGCGCCACCAGGCATCGAGTCCCGACGCTGCCCACACCGACCACTTTGAACGCCATGTCCTGAACGTGAAAACGCGACAGCAGCTCGCGGCGGTCGGCTTGCAGCGTGCCGGGATAGTCGCGCATGAATGCGTCGTAAAGCGCACGCCAGTCCGACAGGCGCAGCCAGTCGTCGTCGGCATCCAGCAGCGTGGTGTTTTCGTGTAAATGGAAAATTTCCGGCAGGTCATCGCGAATGATCAGACGGCCCTGTGCGTCACGGTCACTGATTTTTGGCAGCAGTTCAGCATGGGTACGCCGTTCAGCTTTCTCGATGGCGCGCTCTACATGCTCCAGGGTCGCTTTGCTCGCCTGCTGCCGCAGATCGCGGTAACTGATGGACTCGTACCAGGTTTCCATGGCGCTTTGTTCGGCGCATTCGAGCATGGTCTGCTGGTAGGCGCCGACCACCTGGCGGCAGACCGTTTCTTCGACCGTGTCGCCATGGCGCAGGTCGCGCGCTGCCACCACGAAACTGGCCACCAGCCGTTTCAAGTCCCACTCCCAAGGGCCGGGATGGGCTTCGTCGAAATCGTTGACGCTGAACAGCAGATTGCGTTCCGGCGTTGCAAAACCGCCGAAGTTCATCAGGTGACTGTCGCCGCAGATGGGCGATACCAGCCCCATGTTGGATGTTGCGGCCAAGTCGTGGGCTTGCAACAGCGCGTTGCCGCGATAGAAGGTGAACGGCGAGACCAGCATGCGGCCGTAGCGCACCTCGACCAGCGACTTGATGCGGCCTTCACTGGACGTTTTGATCAGCGGCAGCGGGTCGCGATTTATTTTCCCCATGGCCGCCTGCGAACTGCGGGAGCAGTTCTTGCGAGCATCCTTGCCTTGCTTCAAGCGGTCGTTGAGGTTGGTCATGTGGGCTCGTTTGATGAGTGTTTTCGTACGCGTGAGAGATGAGTGTAGAAGGGCTTCGGGTCTTCATCCGAAGAGTTTTGGCTTTGATCGTGGGAACAAAAAAAGGCATCTGCGATAGTCTCGTCAGGTGCCTTTTTATTAAGGAGGTTTATGCTTGTTTTGCTTCAGCTTCCATCATCACAAGGATCTGCTGCTTGGTAGCTTCAGTCAGTACTTCGCTGTAGACACGCTTTTTCTGTTCCGATTTGGCATTGCGAATAATGTCGTCGGCGACCTCGGCTCGGACGATGGTGCCGGTGAGGGAGCGTACGATCTCTGAGTGATCGATTTCCAGACCTTGGGGTGCGATGCGTAGAACGCGAGTTCCATCGACCGACACGCTCGTCACGTAAAAGCCAATGCCCTGCAATTCAAGTGTCTGGTCGAACGGCTGGTTGCTGTCCGTCGCATCACCCGAGCTCAGGCTTAATGAAAGGCTGTAGTTGGCCACCTCATTGCGCCGAGCGGCGTTGCGCATCAGGTATACCTGAACCGTGTATTCGCCATCGGCGGGCAATAGTCCCAGAAAGTGATTGCCCATGATCGATCCGTTAAACAACGCGTAGTCCGCACCTTTTGCGGTGATGTTGAAGTAGGCGGAGGTGTTGGAAGACTTAAAGTCCACGGTCATCATTTGACCGGCCTTGGCGTTTAGACGGTACTGCGCGGTGAGCGGGCCTTTGATGGAACGGGCGAACTTGACGGTGTCGGAGCCCTTGTTGAAGGTGACCTGCTCGACATGAGGAGCGATTTCGGTGGCTGCGTGTACAGGCACAGAAACCATGGCGACCAGGACGGCTGCGATCCATACGTCTCAGCTATGAATGGAGATTGCCTGTCAACGGATCAAATGTGGACGATCGGGTTACTTCGTCTTGTTATCGGGTAGACCATCGTGCTCGTGCTCGTGCTCGTGCTCATGCTCCTGGCTATTGCGAGTGCTGGTGTGCTGATGGCTACAGCAACTGTCATGCTCAGCACTTTCACCATGCTCATGTCCGCCATGCCCATGCCCATGCCCACGGTGCATGAAAAAATGCATCAGTGGACAGGCCAGTAGTAGCAGGAATGGCAGATACGGAAGAACGTGAGCCCTGTGCTCGGTGAACAGGAAATAACCAGCGATGGCCAGGAAGCCTAAAAAGTACCAGTTAGTTCCCCTCGCGCGGTGCTGGGGCAAGTTATGTTGATTCATGATGACACTCCTTGGAGGGCGACGGGAGAGACGGCCATGACGCAAGGCCACTTCCAATTTTGCTGAAGCGCTATCGTAGGTGTGAGCATAGCGAGCCAGAGCATCGGTTTACGTGTCCAATGCGTTGGATATTTAGGGCGGTGAGTCGCATAAAGTATCAAGGCAGATTCTTCCTTTTCAGTTGCCGATTAGCCTCGGCCATGTCCTTATCAAATTGGCGCACGCCGCGAAAAAGTTGCACCCCGACCAAGACCGGGCACAGCAGGAAAATCGCTGCTATGGCGAACGATTTGCCGGTCAGCCCTAACAGGTAAACCACCGTTGCAATGCCCATGATGCTCACCAGAAGACAGATAATTAAAACTTCGCGGTTCATGATTTAGCCTCCTGACTCAAGCCAATGCGGGCACGCTTCAGCAGCGCGGAGTTGGCGATTACCGATAGGGAGCTGAGTGCCATAGCGGCGGCAGCGATGATGGGATTTAGCAGTCCAAAGGCCGCGATTGGAATGCCGATACTGTTGTAGATGAATGCCCAGAACAGGTTTTGTTTGATCTTGACCATGGTTGCGCGCGACAGCTTGATCGCGTTGACCACGTCGCGGACATCGTTCTTGAGCAGGATAATGCCGCCGGTTTCCTTCGCTACATCGGAACCCGAGCCAATGGCGATACCAATGTCAGCGGTGGCCAGGGCAGGGGCATCATTGACTCCATCACCAACCATGGCCACGACCTGCCCTTCGCTTTGCAATTGACGGATCACTGCGACCTTGTCGTCCGGCAAGACCTCGGCAATCACTCGCTCAATGCCGACCTGTCGCGCGACTGCTTCGGCAGTACGGTGGTTGTCACCGCTCAGAAGCACGACCTTGATGCCGCTTGCCTGCAATGCCGCAACAGCTTCAGCCGCTTCGGGTTTAATGATGTCGGCCACAGCAATCACCCCAACCAAACGGTCGTCGACACCGACCAGCATGGCGGTCTTGCCATCGGCTTCCAGGCGGATGAGGTGCTCCTCGGCCGCCTCAGTCGCAATGCCTTGGCGGGCGAATAAACGCCGATTGCCCAGCCAGATTTTTCGACTGTCGATATTGCCTTCGATGCCGTGACCGGCGATCCCATTGATGCCGGTCGCTTTCGGCAGGCTGATGTCGCGATGCCGGGCGGCGCGCACTATCGCTGCTCCAAGCGGATGTTCTGAACCGGACTCCACGGCGGCAGCGAGCTTCAAGACCTCGTTTTCCGACGCTGTGCCGAACGAAATCACGTCGGTTACATTGGGTTCGCCTCGGGTAATGGTGCCGGTTTTGTCGAACACCACCGTACTCAATTTTTCTGCCCGCTCCAGAACTTCGCCGCCCCGGATAAGGATGCCGTTATCAGCCCCCTTGCCAACACCGACCATTAACGCGGCGGGCGTCGCCACGCCGAGTGCGCAGGGACAGGAAATGATCAGAACGGCGATAAAGGCCAACAGCCCCTGCGGGAAATTCCCCGCAAGAGACCAGCCGACCAGCGCCAACAGCGCGACGGCCACCACCGCAGGCACAAAATAGCCAGTGACCTGATCGGCCAAGCGCTGGATCTGCGCGGTGCTGCTCTGTGCCTCCTCGACCATCTTGATGATCTGCGCCAGTGCGGTATCGGCACCGATCCTGCTCGCCTTGAAAGTGAGCACACCACTGCCATTGAGCGTACCTCCAATCACCGGACTGCCCGGGTGTTTGTCGACCGGCATCGACTCGCCGGTCAGCATGGACTCATCTACCGTTGACTGACCCTCACTGACATCGCCATCGGTAGGGATTTTTTCGCCAGGCTTGACTACCAGCAACTCGCCGGCCATGACGCTTTCAGCGGGCAAGTCGACTTCTCGCCCATCACGAATCACATGCGCGATCGCCGGTTTGAGATCGAGTAAGCGCCGTACCGCGGCGGAGGACTTTTTCTTGATGATCTCCTCCATGTACCTACCCAGCAGTACGAAGGCAATGATGACCGCCGACACTTCGAAATAGACGTCGCGCTCGGCCACCTTCACCGGCAGGACGTCCGGGAAGAACAGCACCGCGACACTGTAGAAATAGGCGACCGACGTGCCGAGGGCGATCAGGAAATCCATGTTGATGTTACGGGTGCGAATGGCGTTCCACGTCCCCTTGTAGAAACTCCAGCCACCGATGAACTGCACCGGAGTGACCAACAGGAAAAGCCATATCCCCCAGGTAAACCAAGGGAGCGCAGGGATCGGCACCCAAGTCAGTAGCGTGGCGCCGGCGGCGAGCGCGATGAAAGCGCCCGCACGCAAAAGCGCCAGGGCCAGTACACCGGTGAGGGCGATAGTCACGCGGGTTTTCATCGCCTTCAGTTCTCTTTCTGGCGACTCGAAGGTGCGCAGGCAGGTATCGCTGCAAAAGTAATAGCTGCGTCCGCCACGTTCCCGTGACAACGCTGTGGTCTTATCGACCATCATTCCGCAGATCGGATCTTTCGCCATGTTCCCTGATGCAAACGCCGGCTGGTGCTGGCTGTGCTGCATGTGTGATTCGTTCATCACTGTCTCCTGCCTGAAGCGGCTATCAAGACTTGCCATGGAGCTTGCCGAACAACCAGGCAAACAAGGTGCCGACTATCGCGCCCCATACGGTCAAGACCAGCAGTGGCCAGACGAAAGCCGTTAACCCATAGTCTTGCGGGGCTTGAAGACGACCGAAGTCGAGTCCATGGAACAAGGCGTTGAGAAAAGCGATACCTTGCGCCGGCCATAGCGCATAGAGCAGCGCACAGACCGTGTAGGAAATAGCCATGGTCAGGGCCAGAGCAATGCCGGTTTTCCAGGGCGCGTTCATGATTGTTTTCCTGAACTGGGAGGCGCGTCAGTAGGGATGTCGGGACTGCGGGGGGGTGACCAGGGCAGGAACGCCGGCGTCAGTTCACAGTAAGTGCGGTAGGCATCGCCGAAGTGCGCAAGCATCTCCCGTTCTTCCCGCTTCGCGAGCTTGGCGTAGACGAACAGGAGGATTGGAAACATCACCAGGGTAATCAATGTCGGCCACTGCAATAAAAAGCCAAACATGATCAGCACGAAGCCAACGTACTGCGGGTGACGGATCCGCGCATAAGGCCCGTCGAGCGCTAGTTGCCCAGTACTTTGGGCCTTGTAGAGTACGCGCCACGCGGCCGCCAATAACCAGAAGCCGCCAGCGACCAGCAAGTTGCTGATAATGTGAAATGGCCCCCAGTGCGGGTTGACCTTCCAGCCCAGAACGGTTTCGAGCAAATGCCCTGCATCGTGCGAGAGGAAGTCGATGCCAGGGAAGTTGCGAGTGAGCCAGGGCATCAACAGGTAGATCGTCAGCGGGAAACCGTACATCTCGGTAAACAGAGCCACCAGAAACGCCGAGAACATACCGAAGGAGCGCCAATCGCGACTCGTCTTCGGCTGGGCGAAGCTGAAGGCGAACAAGATAAACACCAGTGAGTTGATGATGACCAGCGACCAGAGACCGTAGGCCGATTCAGTATGGTTCATGGTAGGTACCCCTCTTTGCCGCGTGTGTTTGCTGTTCGCCTTTTGCTGATGGTCGCCGTGGTCATGGTGCATAAACAGGTGCATAAGTGGGCAGGCTCAACACAGATGGGTGCGATTTACGTTGACCCACCCAGCACCAGAGTCATATGTGCAGCAGCGCTGCTGCACATTTACTTTTTCATTGGCGTTTCCATCATGGACGACTGCTGCTCCATCATCTGCATCATCATGTCCATCATGCCTTTGCCTGTTCCGTCCTTAGCGCCAGACATGCCCATACAACCCATTGCACTCTGCTCCTTGCTCATCATGGCTATGCTGTCCTTCATCACTTTCATGCCTTCTTGCATGGCGGCCTGGCGTTCAACAGGCGTTTTAGCCGCTGCCGCTTTGTCATGTGCTGCCTGCATTTTCTGCATTTGCTCGGTCATGGCTTTTGTCATGGCGGTCGATGCGGGGGCTGTGTTCTCGGCTGAGTCAACGGGTGCGTCGGCTGGGTGATGCGTGTCCTCGGCAGAGGCAATGAGTGCGCTGCTAGCCAAGATGGCAGCTAGAACAAATTTAGAGTGCATTTGCATGGTGAACTCCTGAGATTGTGAGAGGTAAGCAGGAATAACCGAGCCGCGAAAAAGCGACGCAGCAGGACAGAGCAATCAGTGCTCTGCCACTCTGAGGCAGGGGGTTAATCGTTGAAACGGACGAAAGTCAGGCGGGCTGGGACTTGCGGCGGTGCGGAGCGCTTAAGCACAAGAGTGGCGAAGGAGGATTTTTCCTCAGGGTCAAACACCATCATTATTACTGCCGCAGTTAACAGTAAAAGGACGGCCCAATAGATAGGATCCAACGCAGGAATCTGCGCTGCAGGTTTTATCGCCGTGGCAGTGTCCTCACAGTTTTGAAGGCAACCACTGGTGTGGAGAGCATGACCATCCACTACATGCAGCTCAGCATTGTGTGGCGCGGCTATATTGTGATTCGGTTGCACCAAACAACCCTGGATTGCCATCACGGCCACAGCTAGCACCCATCCCACAAGGATGAGGTGTAATAGGCTTTGGTGGTGACGGCGGAACCAGTACATGAAGTACAACCCTCGACTTATTACGTCGTATTGATTTTCAGTCTAGCTAGCAAAGCAAAGGAGAGGTTGATCAAAATCAAACTAATGGATGGTTCGATGATCTAGGTCGAGGCTCGCCTTGAATCGGTGGTGAACGGAGACTTCATGCTCAGCAGCCTCGATCAGTTCCGGATCCCAGCCATGCTCATTCAGGATGGTGCTGGCCATGGAGCGCATGCCGTGGCTGACCAAGCGGTCTTGGAAACCCATACGTTTCAACGCTATGTTGGCAGTCTCGCTGTTGGCGTGGGTGCGTGGATTTCTGTCCGCCGGAAACACGTACTCCCTGTGGCCGCTGTGGGACTTGTGTGCCTCCAGCAGCGCAAGTGCCTGTTCAGACAATGGGACGGTATGCGGGCGCCGCTTTTTCATGCGCTCCGGGGGGGGAGGGAGGATGGTCCAGATACGTCTGTCGAAGTCGATGTCTACCCATCGGGTGGTAAGCGCTTCGGCAGGACGGGTCATGGTGTGCAACTGCCATTCGATCAGGCAGCGGGTCGTTCTTTTGGTTGCGGCGTTGGCAATTTCCAGGATGGGCTCCGGAAGCTCATCAGGTGATAGCGATAGATCCCAAGGTGCAACGCAACATTCAGAACGAAGCCAAACGAGCGGAGACAGAACACACATTCGAGAGCGTCGCTACCGCTTGGTTTGAGCTGAAGGAGGACTCCGTCACCCCAGCGTACGCCGAGGACATTTGGTGGTCGCTCACACTGTATTTCCGGACCTGAAAACAACGCCGCTTTCGAAAATTTCCTTGTGCAAGTAGCTCACGTGCCTCAACGACTTTCTTTCGAGCGTTCGCCAACGAGAGCTCTGGATAAGTGCCCAGTCCCATGTTGATACGGTTCTTGGTTATCGGATCGCGGTAGTTGAAGTTCCACAGCATTGAGCCGGTGCTCCTGACCCGGAGCTGGAGGCCGTCACCATCGCTGAGGACATAATCGTTGGCTTTAGCTTTGACTGCCTTGAGCTGGCGGCCTGAAAGGCGGAGGGCTGGAGCAGGCATGAGAGCTACCTCTAACACCGTTTTGGTATCCCAAAAAAAGCACCGGATGCCTTGGAATACCATTTGGAATACAAAAAGCGCAGGAATTCAAAAAAGCCTCTAAGGACCCCGACCCTGGCAGCGCTGAAGGCCTTGTGTTTACTGGATTTCAGGCACAAAAAAAGACGTCCGTGGACGTCTTTAGATGATGAAGTGGTGGAGCCGGGGGGATTTGAACCCCCGTCCGCCAGTACTCCGCTGTCGGTACTACATGCGTAGCCGTGTCTATTAAGTTAACCCTCAGCGACCCGACGGGCAGGGTGCTTTGGGCGAGTTGTGTAAGTTTTAGCCGCTTCGTCCACAACGTACTGCACGGCGATTCTGTTCTATATGACAATCACTTTGGGTTTACAGACATCCCCTGATGATTGCTGGACCCGAAGGTACCAGAAGGGAAGGGCTAAGGCTGCTTACGCAGCGAGAGCGTATTCCCCGTAGGTTTCGTCATTGGCAACTATAGAAAGTTGCAACAGTGGATTTACGAGTTCTGTTACCAACTCGGCATGCACCTAAAGTTTCGCAACCGGCGTCGAATCCTAAACGGCCCCGAGCCTGTTGCTCTGTGAATCAAAGTGAGCAACAAGCCTGCGCAGTGTACGCCAACACACGTCAGAAGGCCAACCCGAAGGTGGCCACGAGTGATCATGGGTTGGGTTCGTTGCTCAGTTTGTCAGCGCCAATGCCTGGATGGCCTCGGTGGCGCATTTCTTGTCGTCCCCGGCGGCTTTTGAAGTTTTGGCGCTGGCCAGCAGTCTTTTGATCTCCGGTGCGTTGGTGGAGGTCGCTGGTAGCGCATTCACTTTGGCTTCGAGCTCCTGCAGCTTGCTCGTACAAAGGTCGTTGTCCGCTGCAAACACGGGAGAGGCCAACATTGCAGCAGACATGAACAAACCAGCGAGTGCGGTACGTTTCATGGATATCTCCTAGTACTGATGGTCTCGGTGCTGCCGTATGAGCGGGCGGTTCGGCCGAGTCGAAAAACAAGCCACGATGGATGAGGCCTACTTAAAAGACCACGGCGCTGCGCAGGAATTCGGTTTTTAGAGAAAGGCTATGAAAAAACTGTTTGTCAGAAGCAATGAGCAATTTCGCCAGCTGCTACAGATCGCGTTATGGCTTAACTGTACAGCCGCCAGCCTGTTGCTCTTTGAATCCTGATGAGCAACAAGCGTGCGCGGTATACGTCAACAAGGCCCAGATGGCCAACCCGAAGGTTGGCCTTATGCTGGGTTACTTCCCGCCTTTGTTCGCGTTCTTGAGTTGCTGGATAGTTTGTTCGGTCTCGGCGATGCAGTCGTCAGTCCCTTCCTTGGTGCCTTTTGCCTGATCGGCTTTGGCTTTCGTGACGCTTTCCATTACCTGATCAGCCATCTCCGGAGGAGTCTGTGCCTTGGCATTTTCGATGGTTTTCAGGTTGACCGTACAGAGGTCGTCAGCGGCAAACGAGGTGGGCGCCATCAGCGAGACAGTAACGAACAGACCTAACAGTACAGAACGTTTCATGTGTACCTCCTTGAACTGAGAGGCCAGGCTGCGCTGGCCGTCAGGACGGGCTGCCGAGTTGGGGTAAAGCCCGGTAACGTCCGGGCTTATTCTGTGGACTATGGCAGCGCATCAGGGTTCTGTTTATCTTGCAAGACCCTCGCCTGCGTTACCCGATCCACCAAATAGACTAGCCCGTGGTAATCAATTCCGCCGTGCTGCGTCAGACCGATTTCACAGGTGCGGCTGGTCGAAATCCCCTCGCTGCACTGCTGCACCGCATTCTTGAGCGTGCGCAACGAATGTGCGTTCAGTTCCGGCGTAGTAAAGCCCTTATCCCCCGCAAAACCGCAGCAGTGAATGCCTTCGGGAATGACCACGTTTTTGCTGCATTTACGCGCCAGATCAATCAGCGCCTGACTTTCGCCAAGGTGCTGCGTGCTGCAAGTGACGTGCACCGCAATCGGGGCTTCCTGCGGTGTGAAATCGAGGCGATCCATCAAGTGCGTACGGATGAAGCGCACCGGGTCGTACAGGTCCAGGCGCACATCGCCCAAGTCCTGAACCAGCCGTAACGTACACGGACTGGTGTCGCAGTAGATCGGGTCGAGCCCGCCGCGACTGGCATGCAGCAAGGCGCCGATCAGCTCCTGGCGTTTGTGTTCGGCCTGTTTGGCGTAACCTTTGGAGGCGAACGGTTGACCGCAGCAGAGGTTGTCCAGGTTGTCCGGAAATACCACTTGGTAACCGGCCTTTTCCAGCAGCCCACGGGTTTTGTCGTACAGCGACATTTGCTCTTTATCACCCGCCGCCGGGCCCATTGCCCGCGACACACACGCCGCGAGATACACCACTCGAGGGCGATCGTCCGACACGATCGGGCTGAAACGAATGGCTTTTTCCGGTTGCGGCATGGCATTGGTCCATTGCGGAACCTGACCTTTGGATAGGCGCGTCAACGTCGCCGACAGTTTTGCCAAGCGTGGAGCCCCCAACAGCATCCGCGCGCCATTGGCCACGTGCAGGGTGAAACGCGCGCCTTGCAGCGCAGTGGCGAAATTACCTTCCAGCCAATTGGCCGTTTTCGTATGAGTTGCCTGCCGACTACGGAGCTTTTTCACCAGCTCGCCGGTGTTGATTCCTACAGGGCAACGTTGCGCGCAGAGGCCGGTGGCGGCGCAGGTGTCGATGCCTTGGTATTCGTAAGCGGCTTCGAGTTCGGTGGTGTCCACGCCAGCGCGTTTCTTCGCTTGAATATCACGCCAGATCACGATGCGCTGGCGCGGGCTCAGGGTCAGTCCTTTCGACGGGCAGACCGGTTCACAGAAACCGCACTCGATGCACTTATCCACAATCTCATCGGCGGCCGGCAACGGCTTCAGGTGCTTGAGGTGGATCTGCGGATCCTCGCTGAGCACCACGTCCGGGTTGAGAATACCGTTGGGGTCGAGCAGGCGTTTAAGCTGCCACATCAACTGGTAGGCATCGCTGCCCCATTCCAGTTCGACAAAGGGTGCCATGTTGCGCCCGGTGCCGTGTTCAGCTTTCAGCGAGCCGCCGAACTCCACGGCTACCAGTTGCGCCACGTCGTCCATGAACGCCTGATAGCGTGCGACTTCTGCCGGGTTGTTGAAGCCTTGGGTGAAGACGAAGTGCAGATTGCCTTCCAGCGCGTGTCCGAAAAGGATCGCTTCGTCGTAGTGATGTTTGTCGAACAGCTCGATCAGGCGGTTTACGCCGATGGCCAGTTGTTCAACCGGGAACGTCACGTCTTCGATGATCACCGTGGTGCCGGTTTTGCGCACGGCGCCGACAGCGGGGAAGGTGTCTTTGCGGATCGCCCAGAGCCGGGCGTTTTCCACCGGGTCTTCGGTGAAGTCGACTTGTTTTTCCACCGGGAAAGAAGTCAACGACGCCATGATGTGCGCCAGTTGTTCCTGTAGCAACGTGGACGATGCGGCGCGGGATTCGATCAGCAGCGCGCAGGCATTGTTCGACAGTTGTTGTACGAAAACGGGCATGCCGGGTTTGTCCTGCACCGAACGCAGACTGCGTCGGTCTAGCAGTTCCACGGCCGACACCGGTTGGCTTTTCAGCACAGTCACGGCGTTGCAGCAGGTTTCCACATCCGGAAACACGATCAGCGCTGAGGCCTTGTTCGGGTGGTCGATCACCGTGTCGTAAGTCACCGCGCTGATGAAGCCGAGGGTGCCTTCGGAGCCCACCAGCAAGTGGCTCAAGATATCCACAGGCTCGTCGAAATCCACCAGCGCATTGAGTGACAGCCCGGTGGTATTTTTCAGACGGTATTTGTGGCGAATTCTCGCCGCCAGTTCGGCATTGGCGCGGGTTTCGCGGCCCAATGTTGCCAAGCGTTCAAGCAGTGACGCGTGGCTCTCACGAAACGCCGCAACACTCGCCGCATCTTCAGTATCGAGACGGCTGCCGTCGGCCAGCACCAGACGAATGCCAGCCAACGTGTGATAGGTGTTTTGCGCCGTGCCGCAGCACATGCCGCTGGCATTGTTGGCGACGATGCCGCCGATTTTACAGGCATTGATCGACGCCGGGTCCGGGCCGATCTTGCGCCCGAACGGCGCCAGCCACGCGTTGGCCTGTGCGCCGATCACCCCCGGTTGCAGGCGGATTTGCGTACCTTGCCCGCGAATCTCGCGACCGTTCCAGTTATCCCCCAGCACGATCAACACCGAGTCGCTGATGGCCTGGCCGGACAGGCTGGTGCCGGCGGCGCGGAAGGTCACCGGAACTTGATCCCGTTGCGCGAATTTGAGCAGCGCCACGACCTCATCTTCCGACTCGACACGAATCACCAGTTTTGGAATCAACCGGTAGAAACTGGCGTCAGTGCCAAAGGCCAACGTCGACAACGGATCGTCGAAACGTCGCTCCAGGGGAATCAGTTGCTGCGCATCTCGCAGGAAAGCCGCGGGTAGATTCATTGGTCCTCCAGGATCATGACCACGAGGTCTTTCGGTCCGTGAGCGCCGTAGGCCAGGACCTGCTCGATGTCAGCGGTTTTTGACGGACCGGACACCAGCAGGGCGTTGGTCGGCATGCCTTGGGCCCACTCGAATTCCTGCTGCACTTGATAGAAGTTGTCGCGGATTTCACTGGCCTTGAGCAGGGCGAAATGCACGGGCGGCACCAGGCTCATCAGGCGCGGTTCTTCCCGCGTCGGCCAGAGAATCAGGCTACCTGTGGCGGCGATTGCGCCGAGGGTGCCGGTCAGGCTGGCCGGCGTGTCGTTGAACAATTCGGTCTTCCACTCTTCAACCGGACGGTCGTAGGACTTGAGCGTTGGCAGATCAGGATTTTTCGCCCAGTGCTGAGTGACGCGTTGCCCGTGAGGTGTAGTCGGTGCAATCAATAAACTCGGCAATTGACGGTCCCGTAACAACCGAGCAAGCAACGAAGGCCAGCCTTCGCCGGACGTCAGGTGGATTTCGGTGTGCACCGCTTCCATCAGTTTGCGCAGCTGTGGGATGCGTTGCTCGGCCGTGTAGGTGTAGGGCGCTGTCACCAGTTCGATGTCGAATTCGTCAGGCACTGGTGTGGTCCCCGCGAGACTGTTCCGCAACTTGGCGAGGATATTTTGCTTGGCGCTCATCAGCGATCTCCCTGTTTGGCCAAATGCTCACGGGCCATGTCATGCAGTGAGCGGGCAGCGGGTTTCGGTGCGCTGTGGTTTTGCGTCCAGGGACCGACGTTACTGGGTGCCAGTGCTCGCAATCGAGTGGCGAAGAAGCCGAACAGTCGATAAAGCGTGGGTGAGCTGTTGAGCTTCGCCCAGGCATTCCAGATAAACCGTTCTTTGCGCGAGTACTTGCTGCCCTGGCCGCGCATCACTTGATGAGGGCTGTCCGGGGCTTTGACGTTCTCTTCCCGTAGGCGACGCAGCAACGCCGGGATCGGAATTTTTACCGGACAGACTTCACCGCAGGCGCCACACAGCGACGAGGCACTCGGGTGGTCCGGGACTTTCGCCAGGCCGACCATGTGCGGGGTGATGATTTTTCCGATAGGCCCAGGGTAAACCTCCCCATAGGCGTGGCCGCCGATTCGGGTGTAGACCGGGCAATGATTCATACAGGCGCCACAGCGGATGCAGTTCAGGGTCTGGCGCAATTCGCTGTCGGCGAAGGCCTGGCTGCGACCATTGTCGAGCAATACCAGGTGCACTTCCTGAGGGCCGTCGAGTTCATGTTCCTTACGCGGGCCGGAGATCATGTTGACGTAGGTGGTGATCGGCTGGCCGAGGGCTGAGCGGGTCAGCAGTGACAGCAGCGGCACCACATCGCGCAGGTTTTCCACGACTTTTTCGATGCCGGTGACGGCGATATGCACCGGTGGCACGGTGGTGGTCATGCGCCCGTTGCCTTCGTTTTCCACCAGCAGCAAGGTGCCGGTTTCGGCCACGGCGAAGTTGACGCCAGAGACGCCGATGTCCGCTTCGAAGAATTTCTGCCGCAAGACCTTGCGACCGATCTGAATGAGTTGGTCAACGTCCTTGGTGTATTCCACGCCAAGTTTGTCGTGGAACAAGGACGCGACCTGACCGGCATTCTTGTGGATCGCCGGCATAATAATGTGTGAAGGCTTCTCGTGGTCGAGCTGGACGATGTACTCGCCCATGTCCGATTCCAGGCATTCAATGCCCTGTTCAGCGAGGAAGTGATTCATTTCCATCTCTTCGCTGACCATCGATTTGCCCTTGATCACTTGCCGCCCCTCGTGAGCGCGGATGATCGAGAGGACGATGCCATTGGCTTCGTCCACCGTTTCCGCCCAGTGCACTGTCACACCGTTGCGGGTCAGGTTCTGTTCAAGCTGCTCGAGCAGGTCGGGCAACTTGGATAACGCACGGGCACGGACAGCATTGCCCAGCGCTCGCAAATGTTCTCTTTCGTGGGCATCGCTGAAGGACGCTGCCCGTTTTGTCATCAGCGAATCCATCGCTGTGCGAAAGTTGTTTCGCAGTTGCTTGTCATCCAACGCCTTGTGAGCGCGGATGCGAAAATCTTCTTCCACGGCAACCGTAGGAATAATCGCGGAAGCGTTCATAGAACACCTCCGGTTCGCTGCCAAAGAAAACTGGCCAGATGTTGGCCGCGTAGCGCTTCCTTCTGTTTCTCCAGCGAGCCGTTGATGTTCATCAGACAACCACAGTCGGCACTCAGTACCTTGTGCGCGCCGGATTCCTTCAACGACCGGGTCTTGTCAGCCACCATCGCGCCGGAAATGTCTGGCATACGGACGCTGAAAGTCCCACCGAAGCCACAGCATTCACTTTCATGGCTGTGGTCGACTCGCTCCACGTTACGCAGCTGCGCCAACAACTCGCGGCCATGCAAGTGGGTGTTCATCTCACGACGTGCCGAGCACGACGTGTGCAACGCTACTTTGACTGGCTCGCCACTGTCCTTGAGCTGCACCTTGCAGACAAACAACAAAAACTCGGCCAGTTCATAAGTCCGGGCAGCCAGCGCCTGAACCTGTTTCAGCGTGTCCGGCTCGTCCTTGAACAAGTCGGCGTAGTGTTCGCGCAACATTCCGGCACACGATCCCGACGGCACCACCACCGGATAGTCCCCGGCAAACAGCGCCAGTTGCGAGCGTGCCACGGTCCGCGCCTGCTCGGTGTAACCCGAGGTGTAGGCCGGTTGTCCGCAGCAGCTTTGCCCCTGCGGATACTCGACACGAATGCCTTCGCGTTCCAGCAAGTGAATCGCGTCCATCCCGGCTTCGGGGTAGAACAAATCCACCACGCAGGTTCCGAACAGGTAGACCCGTGACGGTTTCTCGCTGGGGTATTGCCGAGGCTCGGGCAGTGGCGGGGCGACGCGGGTCGCATTCGGCACAGCGTTGTAAAAAAGCTCGCTCATCAGGCGTGTCTCCGGGTGGTCCCGGTTATCCGTCTGTCGAGGCTGCTGAAATATAGAGAGACAAGCTTTCAGCAGCCTTACAGACCGGGTTGTGAATAGCTGACGCCGGAATCGTGGTCCGGCGTCGGTTTTTGCTTTTTATCGTGTAGTACTTAGTGCACCAGCATGCCGGTGAACCAGTAGGCCTGAGCCAGGGTGATCAAACCGACGATCGTTGCAAAGAACAGGCTGTGCTTGAGGGTGAAACGGAACAGATCCGACTCCTTGCCCACCAGACCTGTCGCGGCGCAGGCGACGGCGATCGATTGTGGCGAGATCATCTTTCCGGTCACGCCACCGCTGGTGTTCGCCGCAACCAGCAATACATCGTTGACGCCGATCTGGTGCGCAGTGGTCGCTTGCAGCGAACTGAACAGTGCGTTGGACGAGGTATCGGAACCGGTCAGGAACACACCCAGCCAGCCGAGGAACGGCGAGAAGAACGGGAATGCTGCGCCGGTGCCTGCCAGAACCAGCGCCATGGTCGAGGACATGCCCGAGTAGTTAGTGACGAAGGCAAAGGCGAGCACCATGCCGATGGACAGAATCGGCCAGCGCAGCTCGTAGAAGGTCTCTTTCAAAGTGGTAAGACCAGTTTTGACATTGATCTTCAGTATCAGCATCGAGATCAGCGCGGAGAAGAAAATCGCTGTGCCGGTCGCGGAAATCGGGTCGAGTTTGAACACCGCCGGGATAGCGGTCGGGGCGGCCACGATCGGTGCGACCTTGATTACCATTTGGTCCAGGTGCGGGATTGCGAAGTTGAACACCCAGCTGTACATCGACCCGCCAGCGGCAAACATCGCCTTGAAGGGTTTCAAGGTCCAGATGGTCACCAGCACGGTGAGGATCAGGAACGGTGACCAGGCTTTGAGAATTTCACCGAAGCTGTAGGGCGAAGCCACGGTGCTGCGCGGCAGGCCGAAACCGCCAGCGCTGGCGCTCACCACGGAAGCCGAGACGGCACCGACGATGTGTTGGCCTGCGGCGCGTTTCGGTTGCCAGACTTTCAGGAACAGTGTCAGGGAAATCAGGCTGACCAGGGCCGAGGTGATGTCCGGCAGTTCCGGGCCGATGAAGTTCGACGTGAAATATTGGGTGATGGCAAAGCTCAAGCCGGCCACCAGTGCTGCGGGCCAGGTTTCGCGAACGCCGCGCAGGCCATCCATCATGAACACCAGCCAGAACGGCACAAACAGCGACAGCAGCGGCAGTTGGCGGCCCGTCATGGCGCCGATCTTGAACGCGTCGATACCCGTAACCTGCCCGGCGACAATGATCGGAATCCCCAGGGCGCCGAAGGCAACCGGTGCGGTGTTGGCGATCAGGCACAGACCCGCGGCGTACAACGGGTTGAAGCCCAGTCCTACCAGCAGTGCGGCGGTAATCGCGACCGGCGCACCGAAACCGGCGGCACCTTCCAGGAAGGCGCCGAAGCAGAAGCCGATCAGCAGCACTTGCAGGCGCTGGTCGTCGGTAATCGACAGCACCGAGCTACGGATCACTTCGAACTGACCACTCTTGACCGTCAGTTTGTAGAGGAATACCGCCGCCACGATGATCCAGGCAATCGGCCACAGACCGTAGGCGAAGCCATAGCCGGCGGCGGCGAAGGCCATGTCGACGGGCATCTGGAAGGCGAAGATCGCCACGGCAATGGACAAGGCCAGCGTGATGCTGCCGGCCACGTGTCCTTTGAGTCGGAACACGGCCAATGCCAGGAAGAAAAACACGATGGGGATAACGGCCGCGAGCGCGGACACGCCGAGACTGCCGAGCGGAGAATAGAGCTGTTGCCAGGTTTGCATATGGGGTGGCCCCTAATTGTTGTTGGTCAGGCACTGGTCAGCGTTCTTGGATAATTGGTAATACCAATTTACAATCGCTGTTGGCTAGGGTAAAAGCGTTGTAGGCGGCGTGTCAATTTGCCGCCCTAAAACTTTTGTCGAATGCGCGGTGCAGAAGTCATTTAGTCCGCTCGACCAAATGCCGTCTGGCAGGTGCTGACACAGCCCTGATAGGCCAGAATAGACACCCCGGCGAGCCGTCGGGATCGTGGAGAAATGAGTTATGGGGTTTGATCAGATTCGTCAGCGCCGTTTGTCTGACGATATTGTCGAGCAGCTCGAGGGGATGATTCTCGAGGGCACGCTGAAGGCGGGTGAGCGCTTGCCGGCCGAACGTGCGTTGGCTGAGCAGTTCGGCGTGTCACGCCCCTCGTTGCGCGAAGCGATTCAGAAACTGGCGGCCAAAGGCTTGCTGGTCAGTCGCCAGGGCGGGGGCAATTATGTGGTGGAGTCGCTGGGGTCAACCTTCAGTGATCCGCTGCTGCATCTGCTGGAAAGCAACCCTGAAGCGCAGCGCGATCTGCTGGAATTTCGTCACACCCTGGAAGCCTCCTGTGCCTATTACGCAGCCATGCGTGCTACGGACGTTGATCGCGAGCGATTGACCGCGGCCTTCAACGAATTGCAGGACTGCTATACGCGTCACGACGAGGTAAGTCGGGCGGAAGAGGGCGCGGCGGATGCGAAATTCCACCTGGCCATTGCTGAAGCCAGTCACAACGCGGTGTTGCTGCACACCATTCGCGGGTTGTTCGATCTGCTCAAGCGTAACGTGGTGACCAACATCGGCGGGATGTACAAGCAGCGTACGGAAACCCGCGACATGCTGATCACCCAGCACCGGGAGTTGTACCTGGCGATTATTGAAGGAAGGGCCGAGCAGGCGCGGGAAGTCTCCAGTCGACACATTTTGTATGTGCAGGAAGTGCTGGAAGAAGTGCGTCAGGAAGTGCAGCGCATGGCCCGGGCGGAGCGGCGCAAGGGGATGTAGTCAGTAAGTACTGTGGTGATTGTGCGATCTCCTTCGCGAGCAAGCCCGCTCCCACATTAGATCGATGTCAGGCATCAATTTATGTCCAGACAAGGTCCAGTGTGGGAGCGGGCTTGCTCGCGAAGGCGGCTTCGGGCAGAAGGAAAATTAATCTTCCTTGCCCTTGTTGCGCACCGCGCGCTGCAACTCGCGACCGGCGTCGCGTTCGCGTTCGGTATCACGCTTGTCGTATTCCTTCTTGCCTTTACCCAGAGCGATCTCGCACTTGACCATGTGCTTGCTCCAGTACCAGGACAGGCACACACAGGCGTAACCTTTTTGCTGCACGGCCGTGGCCAGCTTTTCCAGCTCGCGGCGGTTGAGCAGCAACTTTCGGGTGCGGGTCGGATCAGCGATGACGTGGGTGCTGGCGGTCATCAGCGGCGTAATGTGGCTGCCGAGCAGCCAGGCTTCGCCATCCTTGAGCAAGACGTAACTGTCAACCAGTTGCAGCTTGCTTGCCCGCAGACTTTTTACTTCCCAGCCGGCCAGGACCAGACCAGCCTCGAACTTATGCTCGATGAAGTAATCGTGTCGCGCCTTTTTATTTTGCGCGATGGTCCCTGTTGGGTGTTTCTTCTGTTTAGCCATAGGGGCGGCATTATAGGGAGTTGCAAGCGAGTCGGCTACGGTATCGCTACGTGCTTGAGCAGGTTGATTGAATCCCGGACAATGCGGCCTCTTTTTTGAACGCTTGGGCGTGATAACGATGTCGACAGACAAGGTTTCTGTCCACGGCAGTTGGGCTAGCCGCTGGGTCTTCATACTCGCCGCGACCGGTTCGGCCGTGGGCCTGGGTAGTATCTGGAAATTCCCGTACATGGTCGGTGTCTACGGCGGTGGCGCCTTCGTGCTGATGTTCCTGGCCTGTATCGCGCTGATCGGTGTGCCGGTCATGCTGGCCGAAACCTTGATCGGCCGTCGTGCACGTCAAAGCCCGGCCAACGCCTTGAAGGTTTTGGCGCTGGAAGCCGGGCACTCGGGTAAATGGTCCTGGGGCGCATTCGCCGGGATGATCACGGCGTTGCTGATCCTGTCTTTCTATAGTGTGGTGGGCGGCTGGTCGCTGGATTACATCATCGATATGGGCCGTGGCGACTTCCAGGGTGCAACGCCCGACCAGGTTGGCGCTTACTTCGGCAATGTGATCGCTGATCCGTGGCGCCTGACACTTTGGCACACGATTTTCATGCTGCTGTCGGCCGTGGTGATCGCCAAAGGCGTGGTCGCGGGGCTGGAACGCAGCTTGCGAATCATGATGCCGCTGCTGTTTGTCATGGTGATTGTTCTGCTGGGTTACAGCATGACGACCGGGCATTTCATGGAAGGCGTGCATTTCATGTTCGACTTCCACCCTGAAAAAGTACTCGACGGCTTGCTGCCAGCCATGGGGCACGCGTTCTTTTCGCTGAGCGTGGGTGTCGGTTCAATCATGATCTACGGCGCTTATATGCCAAAGAATTCGTCGATTTCCGGCACCATCGTTGGCGTGGCACTGCTCGATACCTTCGTTTCCCTGGTGGCCGGTCTGGCGTTGTTTCCGATTGTGTTCGCTGGCGGCCTGAACCCAAGCGAAGGTCCTGGCTTGATGTTCGTCAGCCTGCCCTTTGCGTTTGGTAACGTAGCGTTCGGCCAGTTGATGGGCGTAGTGTTCTTCGTGCTCGTAGCGATTGCAGCCTGGAGTTCGGCGATTTCCCTGCTTGAGCCGATGGTGGCTTACCTGGTTGAACGCACGAAAGTCAGCCGCGCCTGGGTGACTTTTTGGCTGGCCTTCATTTGCTGGTTTGTCGGTCTGGGCACGGTGTTTTCCTTCAATATCTGGAAGGAAGCCAAATTTTTCGTGAACGAAGGCGGGATGTTCCACCTCTATCAATGGGGCGCGGCCGGTGGCCTGGACTTCTTTGGTGTGATCGATTTCTTCACCTCGCGGATCATGTTGCCACTCGGTGGTTTGTGTTTCGTGGTGTTTGCAGGCTGGGTGATGGGCCGTGAAGCGGTACGCGACGAATTGTCGATCCGCAACCCTGCGTTGTTCGCCCTGTCCTTGTTCTTGATGCGCTATGTGGCGCCCATCGGCATTCTCGTAGTATTTGCCGCCCAGCTGTGGAAGTGACGCTGACATGACGACACACATTCAACGTTCGGCCCTGCTGCCGTATCCGGCGCAAGCGCTGTATGACCTGGTCAACGACGTGGCGCGTTACCCGGAATTTCTGCCGTGGTGCTCAACGGCGGAAGTCCTGGAGAGTTCTCCTGAGCATATGCGCGCTAGCGTCGGCGTGGCCAAAGGTGGCCTCAGCCAGCATTTCGTGACGCGCAACACACTGGTGCCCGGGCATTCGATCGAGATGAACCTCGAGGAAGGCCCGTTCAATCAATTGCATGGCGTCTGGGTGTTCAAGCCGTTGGGCGAGAAAGCCTGCAAGATCAGCCTGGACCTGTCGTTTGATTACGCCGGACCGATTGTCCGCGCGACCCTGGGGCCGTTGTTCAATCAGGCGGCCAATACGCTGGTGGATGCCTTCTGCCAGCGCGCCAAGCAGATGCATGGTTGAGGCCATGATCGACGTTGAGGTGGTGTATGCCGCCATAGATCGTCAGGTGCTTCTCTCGGTGATGGTTCCAGCAGGAGCAACCGTACGGGCGGCTTTGCTGGCATCAGGCATTGGCGAGGCGTTTTCGGAGCTGGATCTGGCCAGTTGCCCGGTGGGGATCTTCGGTAAAGTGATCGCTGATCCGGACAAGTATCCTGTCCAGTCTGGAGATCGCATTGAGATATACCGGCCATTGCTGGCTGATCCGAAAGAAGTTCGTCGGTTGCGCGCAGCCAAGGCTGCTGAGGCCAAAAACCGGAGTCAGTGACTCGCTCAAATGCTGGACAATAAAAAACCCGGACATACCGGGTTTTTTATTGCGTCGCAAATTATTGCGGCGAGGTTTCCAAAGGTTCTGGAGTCGGGACTGGAACGGTTTCTACACCGTCGACATCCTTCTGGATCTGGTCCAGCAACGAACCTGGCTTGACCGGTTTTTCTGGTTTCGGCTTCTCGGCGTTTTCTGCTGGCGCAGCAACTGTAGTGCCGCTGTCCTTGCCGAGAATGGCTTCGTCGCGGCTCACGCCTGGCATGAAATCACCAGAGAGGCTGACAAGCTGGTCATTTGGGTTGAAGATAACGCTAATGCGTTCCTGTTGGCGTTCGCCGCCACCCGGTTGCAGGCTGTACAGATAATCCCAGCGATCGGCATGGAACGTGTCGGTCAACAGAGGGTTGCCCATGATAAACCGTACTTGCTTGCGGGTCATTCCCGGGCGTAACTGGTCTATCATGTCCTGCGTGACGACATTGCCCTGCTGGATGTCGATTTTGTAAACCCCGGGGAATGAACAACCGGCGAGTGCGAGCAGTCCCACAAAGGTGAAACTGGTTAGCAAGAGCTTGGTGTTTTGCATCGGTGGGCGACTTCCACTATCTTGGCTGGGACAACGTAAACGCCGATCATACCCGCATTAAGAGAAGCTGCGAAGCAGCATCGCGAGAAAGCTGACCATGGTTGAAAATAGCGAACTACGCAAAGCCGGCCTCAAAGTGACCCTTCCACGGGTCAAGATTCTGCAAATGCTCGATTCCGCCGAGCAACGCCACATGAGTGCCGAGGACGTCTACAAGGCGCTGATGGAGGCTGGTGAGGACGTCGGTCTGGCCACGGTTTACCGTGTTCTGACCCAGTTCGAGGCAGCTGGCCTTGTGGTGCGGCACAACTTCGACGGAGGCCATGCGGTCTTCGAGCTGGACGACGGCAAGCATCACGACCATATGGTCAACGTCGAGACCAGTGAAGTGATCGAATTCTTCGACGAAGAAATCGAGCGACTGCAGAAGGCAATCGTCGACAAGTATGGCTTCGAGATGGTTGATCACAATCTTGTGCTGTACGTGCGCAAGAAAAAGTAAGCATGTCGCGCGAATTTAAGGTTCGCGAAACGAGCGAAGGCGACCCCAGGGTCGCCTTCGTGCTTTCTGCCGTTCTTAAATTTTGGCGGTGACGACCATTTTCCTGGCGTGAGCCAGAGATTCCTTTGTAAGGTCGATGCCTCCCAGCATTCGCGCCACTTCTTCGACACGATCGTTCTTGCTCAACTTGGCGACGGCTGTGTGAGTGGCATCTTCGCCGCGCACTTTGTGTACGAATAGATGTTGATGTCCCTGGGCAGCTACTTGTGGCAAGTGAGTGACTGTCAATACCTGCCCGCGCTCCCCAAGTCGCCGCAGCAATTGGCCCACGATTTCGGCGGTCGGACCACCGATACCCACGTCCACTTCGTCGAACACCAGGGTTGGTACGCGGGAGGTCTGCGCGGTGATCACTTGAATCGCCAGGCTGATCCGTGACAATTCGCCGCCGGATGCCACTTTTGCCAGCGCTTTCAAAGGTTGGCCCGGGTTAGCACTCACCAGCAGCTCTACCTGCTCAAGGCCATTGGGTAGCAGTTCATCACTACTGTTGGGGCGCAGCTCGATAGTGAAGCGCCCACCAGGCATGCCCAGTCGCTGGATTTCATGCTCCACGGCGCTGGCCAGGCTGTTCGAGGCCTGATGGCGCAAATCGCTGAGCTCGCGAGCCTTTTCCTGATAGTGACGGGCATAAGAGGCCAGTTCATCGCTCAATCGCTCGATGGATTCGTCGTTGGCATTCAGGGTTTCGATTTCATCCAGCAAGCGCTGCTGCATCTCGGCCACTTCGGTGGGCTGGATGCGGTGTTTGCGCGCCATGGTATAGATCGCATCAAGGCGTTCTTCCAGGTATTGAAGACGCGCCGGATCGGCATCGAAGTTATCAAGGAAGCGGTTCAGTTCTCCCACGGCTTCTTCGACCTGGATCTGTGCACTGGTCAGCAGGCTGCTGGCTTCGCCCAGGGCTCCAATCGAATTGTTGACGCTCGAAAGGCGATTGAGGCTGGCGGTGAGGGCGTTCAGCACATTCCCGGAATCACTTTCGCTGCATTGTTCGACCACTTGCCGGCAAATGCCCAGCAGGGTTTCGGCGTTGGTCAGGTTCTTGTGTTCTTGTTCCAGCTGCTCCAGCTCACTTTCGCCGAGGCCGAGGTTTTCCAGCTCTTCGAGTTGATAACTGAGCAATTGATGGCGAGCGCGCTGCTCATCGCCGGAATTGGAAAGGCGTTCCAGCTCCTGGCGGGTCTGGCGCCAGCGTTGGGCGGCCAGGTGTACCTGGCGGGCAAGGTCTGTTGCACCCGCGTACTCGTCGAGCAGACGGCGATGCGTGTCGGTCTTGAGCAGGGATTGATGTTCATGCTGGCTGTGGATATCGATCAGCAGTTCACCCAGAGCCTTGAGGTCGCCGAGGGGGCAGGGCGTGCCGTTGATGTAGCCACGTGAGCGCCCTTCGGCGGTGATCACCCGGCGCAGAATGCACGGGCCGTCGCTCTCCAGGTCACGCTCGGCCAGCCAGGCACTGGCTTCCGGGATATCGACCAAATCGAAGGTTGCCAGGATATCGGCCTTGTCGGCACCGGGACGGACCACGCCGCTGTCGGCGCGATCGCCCAGGGTCAGGCCGAGGGCGTCGAGCATGATCGACTTGCCGGCGCCGGTTTCCCCGGTGATCACGCTCATTCCGCGATCGAGTTCGAGATCGAGATGTTCAACGATGGCGTAGTTATGTACGGACAGGTGCACCAGCATAAAGGCCGCTCCCAGGCTTTAGGTCTGGTTATTTATACAGTGTTTTGTTTCTGGCTGACAATGCCCTCCCTTAGCTCGATTTGCTTGATCCGACGAAATCCTTAGTGCACCAGGGAATGACAATGCAGCTGTTTTTTGTAGGGTTAATAAATAAGCGCCCCTTGAAGCTGAATTTTGCGGCCCCATATAGCTGGGCAGAAGCGCGAGTTGAGCTCGCGGACGATATTGAAAGGAGAAATCTATGGCTGACGAACAGACAGTGGATACGCAAAATCTAGACGCCGATCAGGCTGCCCAGGTCTCGGGTGATGAACTGGCGGCTCGTGTTCAAGTGCTCGAAGAGCAATTGGCTGGCGCTCATGATCAGGCTTTGCGTGTAGCGGCTGATCTGCAGAACGTCCGCCGTCGCGCCGAGCAGGATGTAGAAAAGGCTCACAAGTTCGCCCTGGAGAAATTCGCCGGTGACTTGTTGCCGATCATCGACAGCCTGGAGCGCGGTCTGGAGTTGTCCAGCCCGGACGATGAAAGCATTCGTCCAATGCGCGAAGGCATCGAGCTGACCCTGAAAATGTTCCAGGACACCCTGAAGCGTTATCACCTGGAAGCGATCGATCCGCATGGCGAACCATTCAACGCCGTTCAGCATCAGGCAATGGCCATGCAGGAAAGCGCCGACGTCGAGCCGAACAGCGTGCTCAAGGTGTTCCAGAAGGGCTATCAGCTCAACGGTCGCCTGCTGCGCCCGGCCATGGTCGTGGTCAGCAAGGCGCCGGCACCGGTTTCGCCTTCGATTGACGAGCAGGCTTGAAATTAGCCGCAAGGCCCCCATTTAGAAGTCAAGCGTTTAAGTGCTACCGCAGATAGCCACCACTGCTGCGGCAACCAAATCCAAAGTTTCGGGAGAGTGAACATGGGCAAAATTATCGGTATCGACCTGGGGACTACCAACTCCTGCGTCTCCGTGCTTGAAAACGGCGTAGCCAAAGTTATTGAAAACGCTGAAGGCACGCGTACCACGCCGTCGATCATCGCTTACGCCAACGATGGCGAAATCCTCGTTGGTCAATCGGCCAAGCGTCAGGCTGTGACCAATCCGCACAACACCCTGTATGCGGTGAAGCGTCTGATCGGTCGTAAGTTCGACGAAGAAGTCGTACAGAAAGACATCAAGATGGTCCCGTACAAAATCGCCAAGGCTGATAACGGCGATGCGTGGGTTGAAGTGAACGGCCAGAAAATGTCGCCGCCACAAATCTCGGCTGAAATTCTGAAGAAAATGAAGAAGACCGCCGAAGACTACCTCGGCGAGCCAGTGACCGAAGCGGTGATCACTGTTCCGGCCTACTTCAACGACAGCCAGCGTCAAGCCACCAAAGACGCCGGCCGCATTGCGGGCCTGGACGTAAAACGTATCATCAACGAACCAACCGCAGCCGCTCTGGCTTACGGTATGGACAAGGCGAAGGGCGATCACACCGTGATCGTTTACGACTTGGGCGGCGGTACTTTCGACGTTTCCGTGATCGAAATCGCTGAAGTCGATGGCGAGCACCAGTTCGAAGTTCTGGCCACCAACGGTGACACGTTCCTGGGCGGTGAAGACTTTGACATTCGTCTGATCGACTACCTCGTTGACGAATTCAAGAAAGAAAGCGGCATGAACCTTAAGGGTGATCCGCTGGCCATGCAGCGCCTGAAAGAAGCCGCTGAAAAAGCCAAGATCGAACTGTCTTCGAGCAATTCGACCGACGTGAACCTGCCGTACATCACTGCAGACGCCACTGGTCCTAAGCACTTGAACGTGAAAATCTCCCGCGCCAAGCTCGAAGCGCTGGTAGAAGACCTGGTTCAGCGCACCATCGAACCTTGCCGCATCGCTCTGAAAGACTCTGGCATCGACATTGGCGCCATCAACGACGTGATCCTGGTCGGCGGTCAGACCCGTATGCCACTGGTTCAGAAGCTGGTGACCGAGTTCTTCGGTAAAGAAGCGCGTAAAGATGTGAACCCGGACGAAGCCGTTGCCATGGGTGCTGCTATCCAGGGCGCAGTATTGGCCGGTGACGTGAAAGACGTTCTGCTGCTGGACGTTAGCCCGCTGACCCTGGGTATCGAAACCATGGGCGGCGTGATGACCGCGCTGATCGAGAAAAACACCACGATTCCTACCAAGAAATCGCAAGTGTTCTCGACTGCCGACGACAACCAGGGCGCTGTGACCATTCACGTGTTGCAAGGTGAGCGTAAGCAAGCCGCTCAGAACAAGTCTTTGGGCAAGTTCGACCTGGCCGAGATTCCACCAGCTCCACGTGGCGTGCCACAAATTGAAGTGACCTTCGACATCGACGCCAACGGCATTCTGCACGTAGGCGCCAAAGACAAGGCTACCGGCAAGACTCAGTCGATCGTGATCAAGGCCAACTCCGGTCTGTCCGAGGAAGAGATTCAGCAGATGATTCGCGATGCTGAAGCCAACGTCGACGCAGATCGCCAGTTCGAAGAGCTGGCAACCGCTCGCAACCAGGGCGATGCGCTGGTTCACTCGACTCGCAAAATGGTCGCAGACGCTGGCGATAAAGTGACTGCTGAAGAGAAGACTGCAATCGAAGCTGCTGTTGTTGCGCTGGAAGCCGCTGTCAAAGGCGACGACAAGGCCGCGATCGAAGCCAAGGTTGAAGAGCTGTCGAAAGTCTCCGCTCCAGTAGCGCAGAAGATGTACGCCGAGCAGGCTCAACCTGCTGAAGGTGCTGCACCGCAAGGCGAATCGGCTGAGAAGGCTGACGACGTCGTCGACGCTGAGTTCGAAGAAGTCAAAGACCACAAGTAAGTTGTTGGTCGGCCGGTTGACTGCCTTTAGGCGGTGACTGGTAGGATGTCGCCGCGCGGGGGCTTGCTCCCGCGTTGGCGTGTCTGGAGTTAGCGAATTTTTACAGCGTGCGACAAAGGCGGAGTGAGTGGCTTGTTCGTTAGGGCAAGTTCGGATGCCTGGGCGCCATAGCCAAGGCGCTGCGACGACTCATAGCTCGCTATGGGGAGGAGCGGCAACGCAGGGTTTGGTGTTCAGGCGCCGGAATTGCCTAACGAACAAGCCATTCAGTCCGCCCCCGTGTTGGCGGTATGGCCGGGAATGCTCCTGCTTTTCGAGCCGAAAGTACCGCATTGAATCAAAGACCAGGATCGTTGAATTGACGTGAGTTGGGTCCGGGCCTGTATTGGGGCTCAACGAGTTTGGCAAGGCTCAGGAGAGGTTTGCCGAACGTCCTTAAGAGTGCAAAGACTTATGGCAAAGCGTGACTATTACGAAGTGTTGGGTGTTGAGCGTGGCTCAAGCGAAGCAGACCTGAAAAAGGCCTACCGCCGCCTGGCGATGAAGCACCATCCAGACCGTAATCCCGATGACAAAGCGTCGGAAGATATGTTCAAGGAGGCCAACGAGGCCTACGAAGTCCTGTCCGATTCCAGCAAGCGCGCGGCGTACGACCAGTACGGTCATGCCGGTGTCGACCCAAGCATGGGTGGCGGCGGTGCCGGGTTTGGCGGTCAGAACTTCTCCGACATCTTTGGTGATGTCTTCAGTGACTTCTTCGGCGGCGGTCGCGGCGGTTCTCGTGGCGGCGCTCAGCGTGGCAGCGACCTGCGTTACACCCTGGAACTGAATCTGGAAGAAGCGGTGCGCGGTACAACCGTGAATATCCGTGTTCCGACATTGGTCAACTGCAAACCGTGCGACGGTTCGGGTGCTAAGAAAGGCTCCTCGCCGATCACTTGCCCGACGTGTGGCGGTATCGGTCAAGTCCGTATGCAGCAGGGCTTTTTCTCGGTGCAGCAGACATGCCCGCGCTGCCATGGCCAGGGCAAGATCATTTCCGATCCTTGCGACTCGTGCGACGGTCAGGGTCGTGTCGAAGAGTACAAAACCCTCTCGGTGAAAGTGCCGGCGGGCGTTGATACCGGTGATCGAATTCGTCTGTCCGGCGAAGGCGAGGCGGGGGCTCAGGGTGGTCCGACTGGCGACCTTTACGTGGTGATCAACGTGCGTGAGCACGCGATCTTCCAGCGCGACGGCAAGCACCTGTTCTGCGAAGTGCCAATCAGCTTTGTCGATGCTGCGCTGGGTGGTGAGCTGGAGATTCCGACCCTTGATGGTCGAGTCAAACTGAAAATCCCTGAAGGCACTCAGACCGGCAAGCAGTTCCGTGTTCGCGGCAAGGGCGTTGCGCCAGTGCGCGGCGGCGGTGCTGGTGACTTGATGTGTCGTGTGGCGGTCGAAACCCCGGTCAACCTGGGTCGTCGTCAGCGCGAATTGCTGGAAGAGTTCCGCAGTTCGCTGGCGGACGACAACAGCCATTCGCCTAAAACCACGGGTTGGTTCGAAGGCGTGAAGCGCTTCTTCGGCGATTTGTAAGGAGTCGGCATGCGACGTATAGCTGTGATGGGCGCTGCCGGGCGCATGGGCAAGATTCTGGTCGAGGCGGTGCAGCAACGCGCGCCGCTGACCGGGCTGACGGCAGCCATCGTACGCCCTGGCAGTACGCTGATTGGCGTGGACGCTGGTGAGCTGGCCTCGCTGGGACGTATCGGCGTTCCACTGTCCGGCAATCTGGACGCGGTGGCTGATGAGTTCGACGTGCTGATCGACTTCACGCTCCCGGAAGTCATGCTGAAAAACCTGGCGTTCTGCCGTAAGGCGGGCAAGGCCATGGTGATCGGCACGACAGGGCTGGACGCCGCGCAGAAGCAGCTGCTGGCCGAGGCCGGCAAGGATATTCCGATCGTGTTCGCCGCCAATTTCAGTGTCGGTGTAAACCTGTCGCTGAAGCTGCTCGACATGGCTGCTCGTGTGCTGGGTGATGACGCGGATATCGAGATCATCGAGGCTCATCATCGGCACAAGATCGATGCGCCTTCAGGTACGGCTCTGCGTATGGGTGAAGTCATCGCAAGCGCCCTGGATCGTGATCTGCAGAAGGTCGCGGTGTATGGTCGCGAAGGTCATACCGGTGTTCGCGAGCGTGAAACGATCGGCTTTGCCACTGTTCGCGGTGGTGATGTGGTTGGCGATCATACGGTGCTGTTCGCCTGCGAGGGTGAGCGGCTGGAGATCACGCATAAAGCGTCCAGTCGCATGACCTTCGCCAAAGGCGCGGTACGTGCTGCGTTGTGGCTGGACGGTCGTGAGCCGGGTCTTTACGACATGCAAGACGTACTCGATCTGCGTTAAGATGCGCCCGAAATCGGGTTCAAATCGTGAGTTTGAGCCCGGTTTTACTTCGCCAAGCGACGTCCTGTCGCATTCCCCGGCCTTTTAGGCTCATTGGCGGTAGACCAAAAATGCCTTTTTCTGTAAGCTACAGCTTTAGTGTGTCCACTAAAAGCGCGCAGAATTATTCGGTGAAGAAGCGGGGTGACGTGTCCATACGTCACTCCGCTTTTTTACAACCTGCGATCGCCCTTTCAGGCTTTATTTACGGGAGGTCTTCTTGACTAAGCCAGCCATACTCGCCCTTGCTGATGGCAGCATTTTTCGCGGCGAAGCCATTGGAGCCGACGGCCAAACCGTTGGTGAGGTGGTGTTCAACACCGCCATGACCGGCTATCAGGAAATCCTTACCGATCCTTCCTACGCCCAACAGATTGTTACCCTGACTTACCCGCACATCGGCAACACCGGCACCACGCCGGAAGACGCCGAGTCCAACCAAGTCTGGTCCGCTGGCCTGGTCATTCGTGACCTGCCGCTGGTTGCGAGCAACTGGCGTAACACGATGTCTCTGTCCGACTACCTGAAAGCCAACAACGTTGTGGCAATCGCCGGTATCGACACTCGCCGCCTGACGCGCATCCTGCGTGAAAAAGGCGCGCAGAACGGCTGCATCATGGCCGGTGACAACATTTCCGAAGAAGCCGCCATCGCCGCCGCCCAGGGTTTCCCTGGCCTCAAAGGCATGGACCTGGCGAAAGTCGTCAGCACCAAAGAGAAGTACGAGTGGCGCTCGACTGTCTGGGATTTGAAAACCGACAGCCACGCGACTATCGAAGCCTCCGAGCTGCCGTACCACGTGGTTGCCTACGACTACGGCGTCAAGCTGAACATCCTGCGCATGCTGGTCGAGCGCGGTTGCCGCGTGACCGTAGTGCCTGCACAGACACCAGCAGCTGAAGCGCTGGCATTGAAGCCGGACGGCGTGTTCCTGTCCAACGGCCCTGGTGATCCGGAGCCTTGCGACTACGCGATCCAGGCGATCAAAGATGTGCTGGAAACCGACATTCCGGTGTTCGGTATCTGCCTCGGTCACCAACTGCTGGCCCTGGCCTCCGGCGCCAAGACCCTGAAAATGGGTCACGGTCACCACGGTGCCAACCACCCGGTCCAGGATCTGGATACCGGTGTGGTGATGATCACCAGCCAGAACCACGGTTTTGCGGTAGACGAAGCAACCTTGCCAGCCAACGTCCGGGCGATTCACAAATCACTGTTCGACGGCACCCTGCAAGGTATCGAGCTTACCGACAAGAGCGCCTTCAGCTTCCAGGGTCACCCTGAAGCCAGCCCTGGCCCGAACGACGTAGCACCACTGTTTGATCGCTTCATCAATGAAATGGCCAAGCGACGCTAATCGCTCGCCGTGATGTAGCAAAGCTTGAGGGCGGTCCCGACGCCGGTGGCCCCCTCAAGACTTCAAAGATTGAACAAGACGGCTTGCCGACTGACCTGCGGATTTGAGTGACAAACCCATGCCAAAACGTACAGACATTAAAAGCATCCTGATTCTCGGCGCTGGCCCGATCGTGATCGGCCAGGCCTGCGAATTCGACTACTCCGGCGCCCAGGCCTGTAAAGCCCTGCGCGAGGAGGGTTACCGCGTCATCCTGGTGAACTCCAACCCAGCGACCATCATGACCGACCCGGACATGGCCGACGCCACCTACATCGAACCGATCAAGTGGCAGACCGTTGCCAAGATCATCGAGAAAGAACGTCCGGACGCGCTGCTGCCAACCATGGGCGGCCAGACCGCTCTGAACTGCGCGCTGGACCTGGAGCGCGAAGGCGTTCTGGAGAAGTTCGGCGTAGAGATGATCGGCGCCAACGCTGACACCATCGACAAGGCTGAAGACCGTTCGCGCTTCGACAAGGCGATGAAATCCATCGGCCTGGACTGCCCGCGTTCGGGTATCGCCCACAGCATGGAAGAGGCCAACGCGGTCCTCGAAAAGCTCGGCTTCCCGTGCATCATCCGTCCGTCCTTCACCATGGGCGGCACCGGTGGCGGTATCGCTTACAACCGTGAAGAGTTCGAAGAAATCTGCGCCCGCGGCCTCGACCTGTCGCCGACCAAAGAGCTGCTGATCGATGAATCCCTGATCGGCTGGAAAGAATATGAGATGGAGGTTGTCCGCGATAAGAAGGACAACTGCATCATCGTCTGCTCGATCGAAAACTTTGACCCGATGGGCGTGCACACCGGTGACTCGATCACCGTTGCTCCGGCACAAACCCTGACGGACAAGGAATACCAGATCATGCGTAACGCCTCGTTGGCGGTACTGCGTGAGATCGGCGTGGAAACCGGCGGCTCCAACGTTCAGTTCGGCATCTGCCCGGACACCGGCCGTATGGTCGTGATCGAGATGAACCCGCGTGTATCCCGCTCTTCGGCACTGGCCTCGAAAGCCACAGGTTTCCCGATTGCGCGTATCGCCGCCAAGCTGGCGATCGGCTACACCCTGGACGAGCTGCAGAACGAAATCACCGGCGGCGCTACTCCTGCATCCTTCGAGCCGTCCATCGACTACGTCGTCACCAAGCTGCCACGCTTCGCCTTCGAGAAATTCCCGAAAGCCGACGCACGCCTGACCACTCAAATGAAGTCGGTCGGTGAAGTCATGGCCATCGGCCGGACGTTCCAGGAATCCCTGCAGAAAGCCCTGCGCGGTCTTGAAGTGGGCGTTTGCGGTCTGGACGAGAAGCTCGACCTGAGCAACCCGGAAAGCATGAGCGTGCTCAAGCGCGAACTGACCGTGCCGGGTGCCGAGCGTATCTGGTACGTGGCTGACGCCTTCCGCGCCGGCCTGTCGGTCGAAGACATCTTCGGCATGAACATGATCGATCCGTGGTTCCTGGTGCAGATCGAAGATCTGATCAAGGAAGAAGAGAAGGTCAAGACCCTGGGTCTGGCCAGCATCGACCGCGACTTGATGTTCCGCCTCAAGCGCAAAGGCTTCTCCGACATGCGTCTGGCCAAGCTGCTGGGCGTGACGGAGAAGGCTCTGCGTCGCCACCGTCACAAGCTGGAGATCTTCCCGGTCTACAAGCGCGTTGACACCTGCGCAGCCGAGTTCGCCACCGATACCGCCTACATGTACTCGACTTACGAGGAAGAGTGCGAAGCCGCGCCATCGGGCCGCGACAAGATCATGATCCTCGGCGGCGGTCCAAACCGTATCGGCCAGGGCATCGAGTTCGACTACTGCTGCGTACACGCGGCGCTGGCCCTGCGCGAAGACGGTTACGAGACCATCATGGTCAACTGCAACCCGGAAACCGTTTCCACCGACTACGACACCTCCGATCGCCTGTACTTCGAGCCAGTGACCCTGGAAGACGTGCTGGAAATCTGCCGCGTCGAGAAGCCGAAAGGCGTGATCGTCCAGTACGGCGGCCAAACCCCGCTGAAACTGGCGCGTGCCCTGGAAGAAGCTGGCGTGCCGATCATCGGCACCAGCCCTGACGCAATTGACCGTGCCGAAGACCGTGAGCGCTTCCAGCAAATGGTTGAGCGCCTGAACCTGCGTCAGCCGCCAAACGCCACCGTGCGCAGCGAAGACGAAGCGATTCGTGCCGCCACCAAGATCGGTTACCCGCTGGTGGTGCGTCCGTCCTACGTATTGGGCGGCCGTGCGATGGAAATCGTCTACGAAGAAGAAGAGCTCAAGCGCTACCTGCGCGATGCGGTGAAAGTGTCCAACGACAGCCCGGTGCTGCTCGACCACTTCCTCAACTGCGCCATCGAAATGGACGTGGATGCGGTCTGCGACGGCACCGACGTGGTGATCGGCGCGATCATGCAGCACATCGAGCAGGCTGGCGTTCACTCCGGTGACTCCGCATGCTCCCTGCCGCCATACTCGCTGCCTGCACACATCCAGGACGAGATGCGCGAACAGGTCAAGAAAATGGCCCTGGAACTTGGGGTTGTCGGCCTGATGAACGTTCAGTTGGCGCTGCAAGGCGAAGACATCTACGTCATCGAAGTCAACCCGCGCGCTTCCCGTACCGTACCGTTCGTGTCCAAGTGCATCGGTGTTTCCCTGGCAATGATCGCGGCTCGCGTGATGGCCGGTAAGACCCTGAAGGAAATCGGCTTCACCAAAGAAATCATTCCGAACTTCTACAGTGTGAAAGAGGCAGTGTTCCCATTCGCCAAATTCCCTGGCGTGGACCCGATCCTGGGCCCAGAGATGAAGTCCACCGGTGAAGTGATGGGCGTGGGCGACACCTTTGGCGAAGCATTCGCCAAGGCCCAGATGGGCGCCAGCGAAGTGCTGCCGACCGGCGGTACTGCGTTCATCAGCGTGCGTGACGACGACAAGCCACTGGTTGCAGGCGTGGCCCGTGATCTGATCAACTTGGGTTTCGAAGTGGTCGCCACTGCCGGTACTGCCAAGCTGATCGAAGCCGCAGGCCTGAAAGTACGTCGTGTGAACAAGGTGACCGAAGGTCGTCCGCACGTGGTCGACATGATCAAGAACGACGAAGTCACTCTGATCATCAACACCACCGAAGGCCGTCAGTCGATCGCTGACTCCTATTCCATTCGTCGTAATGCCTTGCAGCACAAGATTTACTGCACCACAACTATTGCTGCTGGCGAAGCTATCTGCGAAGCGCTGAAGTTCGGTCCCGAGAAGACCGTACGCCGCTTGCAGGATCTACACGCAGGATTGAAGGCATGATCAAGTACCCAATGACCGTCAAGGGCGCGAAGGCCCTGGAAGAAGAACACACTCACCTGACCAAGGTCGTCCGCCCGAAGCTCAGCCAGGACATCGGCACGGCCCGCGAGTTGGGTGACCTGAAGGAAAACGCCGAATACCACGCTGCTCGTGAGCAGCAAGGTATGGTTGAGGCGCGGATTCGTGACATTGAAGGCCGGATTCAGAATCAGGTCATCATTGATGTCACGACCATTCCTCACACCGGTAAAGTGATTTTCGGTACCACCGTTGAAATCGCCAATGTCGAGACTGACGAGCGCGTCACTTACCACATCGTGGGTGAGGATGAGGCTGACTTCAAACTCGGCAAGATTTCGGTCGGCTCGCCACTGGCCCGCGCCTTGATAGCCAAGGAAGAGGGTGATGTGGTTGCCGTGAAAACGCCTGGCGGCGTTATCGAGTACGAGATTGTCGAAGTACGCCACATCTAAACGAAGGCGCCCGCTACGTGCGGGTGCCATGCTTTGGCAGCTGACTCAGATGTTGTGGGTCGGCGGCCTGTGGCTGTTGCACATTGGTCTGCTGCCGGTGCTGGGCCGAATTGGTTTGGCGCCGCTGCTGATCGACGAAATTGCAGGCATGCTTGATGCGCTGATGGTGGGGTTCGCCGCAGCGTGTGTGATTTTTCAGGCTTTGGTGCTGGTTCAGGCCGAGGGCCTTGCCAGTCTATGGCGCGATATTCGCGGGCAACTGCTGATGATGGCGCTGTATGCGTGTGCGATGTATGTCGCGGTGCGTATCGGCTGGCCAGATGCCGTGCGTTGGCAGGTGTTCAGCTATCTTGTTCTGGGGTTTTCCGGGCTGGTGCTGGTGTTGCAACCGGTGCCTGGGTGGAGTGGCAGGGTGCGCGAAGCACACCCTTGACCCTTGTCATCACTTGAAGCGATGAACGTTCGACAGCTGCTTGTTGACGCTGAAGTTCTTGCGGTAAATCAGTGCCATCTTGCCGATGACCTGAACCAGGTCCGCTTTGCCGACCTTGCACAGTTCTGCAATGTTCGCCAGGCGCGACTCGCGATCGAGGATGTTGAGCTTGATTTTAATCAGCTCGTGATCCGCCAAAGCGCGTTCAAGTTCGGCTAACACACCTTCAGTCAAACCGTTGTCAGCCACAGTCAAAACTGGTTTCAGATGGTGGCCAATGGATTTGTACTGTTTCTTCTGCTCTTGAGTGAGCGGCATAATCTGACCCCTGCGTCTGATCTTGTAAAAAGCGGCGGCCAGTTTACCCGAGCGAGTACGGGACCGCCCAGTTAATCACGACCCGTTTTATTTTCGAGGTGGCCCGTGGCCCGTTCCAAGACAAGCCTTAAGTGGCTGCAAAGACATGTTAATGATCCCTATGTGAAGCAGGCGCAGAAGGATGGTTACCGCTCGCGTGCGAGTTACAAGCTTCTGGAGATCCAGGAGAAATACAAACTGATCCGTCCAGGTATGAGCGTTGTCGACCTGGGAGCGGCGCCCGGCGGCTGGTCGCAGGTCACCAGTCGGCTGATCGGTGGTCAGGGGCGCCTGATCGCCTCGGACATCCTGGAAATGGACAGCATTCCGGACGTGACTTTCATCCAGGGTGACTTCACCCAGGACGAAGTGCTCGCTCAGATCCTTGAAGCCGTGGGTAATTCGCAGGTGGACCTTGTGATTTCCGATATGGCCCCCAATATGAGTGGTACGCCTGAGGTGGACATGCCAAAAGCCATGTTTCTATGTGAGCTGGCTCTTGATCTGGCGGGCCGGATACTCAAGCCGGGTGGTAATTTCGTGATCAAGGTGTTTCAGGGCGAAGGGTTTGATGCTTACGTGAAGGATGCTCGTCAGAAATTCGACAAGGTCCAGATGATCAAGCCGGACTCTTCCCGTGGCAGTTCCCGCGAGCAATACATGCTGGCTTGGGGCTACCGCGGCCGTAGTGAGTAAATCGGGGTTTTTTTGCGGGTCGATAGGATTTTCGTATTTCGCCCCGTGAGCATTAGCGAATATTGTGTAGAAAGTGTTTCACAAAGGGTTACAGACGGCGCCTGCCAGAGTCGTAGGTAATGTAGTAAGTTAGGCCGGTGAATATCATGCGAAGCGCGCGCCATTAGCGGAGCTTGCTTCAGAGGGTAGTTAATTGAACGATATGGCAAAGAATCTGATCCTGTGGTTGATCATCGCGGCTGTCCTGGTGACAGTGATGAACAACTTCTCCAGCCCTAATGAGCCGCAGACCCTCAACTATTCCGACTTCATCCAGCAGGTCAAGGATGGCAAGGTCGAGCGCGTAGCAGTTGACGGCTACGTGATTACCGGCAAACGCAACGATGGCGACAGCTTCAAGACCATTCGTCCGGCAATCCAGGACAACGGTCTGATCGGCGACCTCGTGGACAACCATGTCGTAGTCGAAGGCAAGCAGCCTGAACAGCAAAGCATCTGGACTCAGCTCCTGGTCGCAAGCTTCCCGATCCTGGTGATCATCGCCGTATTCATGTTCTTCATGCGGCAGATGCAGGGCGGCGGCGGTGGAAAGGGCGGTCCAATGAGCTTCGGCAAGAGCAAGGCGCGCCTGCTCTCCGAAGATCAGGTGAAAACCACCTTGGGTGACGTTGCCGGTTGCGACGAAGCCAAGGAAGAGGTTGGTGAGTTGGTCGAGTTCCTGCGTGATCCGGGCAAATTCCAGCGTCTGGGCGGTCGCATTCCTCGCGGCGTGCTGATGGTGGGTCCTCCGGGTACCGGTAAAACCTTGTTGGCCAAGGCTATTGCCGGCGAAGCCAAAGTGCCGTTCTTCACCATTTCCGGTTCTGACTTCGTCGAAATGTTCGTCGGTGTCGGTGCCAGCCGTGTTCGCGACATGTTTGAACAGGCCAAGAAACACGCTCCATGCATTATCTTCATCGATGAAATCGACGCCGTCGGTCGCCACCGTGGCGCCGGCATGGGTGGCGGTCACGACGAGCGCGAGCAGACACTCAACCAGTTGCTGGTAGAGATGGACGGCTTTGAAATGAATGACGGCATTATCGTCATCGCTGCAACCAACCGTCCGGACGTACTGGACCCTGCGTTGCTGCGTCCGGGCCGTTTCGACCGTCAGGTTGTCGTCGGTCTGCCGGATATCCGTGGTCGCGAACAGATTCTCAAGGTCCACATGCGAAAAGTGCCAATGGGTGACGATGTCGCTCCGGCTGTAATCGCTCGTGGTACCCCTGGTTTCTCCGGTGCTGACCTGGCTAACCTGGTGAACGAAGCGTCGTTGTTCGCGGCCCGTGCCGGCAAGCGCATCGTCGAAATGAAAGAGTTCGAATTGGCCAAAGACAAGATCATGATGGGCGCCGAGCGCAAATCCATGGTCATGTCCGAGAAAGAGAAGCAGAACACCGCTTATCACGAAGCAGGTCACGCAATTGTTGGTCGTGTCGTGCCTGAGCATGATCCGGTCTACAAGGTGTCTATCATTCCTCGCGGTCGTGCGCTGGGTGTGACCATGTTCCTGCCGGAAGAAGATCGCTACAGCCTGTCCAAGCGTGCGTTGATCAGCCAGATCTGCTCGTTGTACGGCGGCCGTATTGCTGAAGAGATGACCCTGGGCTTCGATGGTGTGACCACCGGTGCGTCCAACGACATCATGCGTGCCAGCCAGATTGCACGGAACATGGTAACCAAGTGGGGCTTGTCGGAAAAACTCGGTCCGTTGATGTACGCAGAAGAAGAGGGTGAAGTGTTCCTCGGTCGCGGCGGTGGCGGTCAGGGTGCAAGCTTCTCCGGTGAGACAGCCAAGTTGATCGACTCCGAAGTGCGCAGCATCATTGATCAGTGCTACGGCACAGCCAAGCAGATCCTCACCGATAACCGTGACAAGCTCGACGCCATGGCTGATGCCTTGATGAAGTACGAAACGATCGACGCTGATCAGATCGACGACATCATGGCGGGTCGTACGCCTCGTGAACCTCGCGACTGGTCGGGCGGCACCGGTACCTCCGGAACGCCTCCGGTGGCACAGGATCCGCGTCCGGAAACACCGATCGGCGGTCCGGCTGCTGACGTTTAAGGTTTGAAATGACTTCTGTTCAGTCCTCGACCCGGTTGCCTTGCGGCAATCGGGTTCTTGATTTAGCCCTGACGCACGTCATGGGTATTCTCAATGTCACTCCCGATTCCTTCTCTGATGGCGGCCAATATAGCCAGCTCGATGCGGCTTTGCGCCACGCTGAGGCTATGGTGGCGGCTGGCGCGACGTTGATTGATGTCGGTGGCGAATCGACCCGGCCGGGTGCCAGGGTGGTTTCACCGCTGGAAGAGCTTGAGCGCGTAGCTCCGGTCGTCGAGCGAATTCACCGAGAGCTGGATGTCATTATCTCGGTCGACACTTCCACGCCAGCTGTGATGCGCGAAGCCGCACGACTTGGCGCTGGGTTGATCAATGACGTGCGCTCGCTGCGGCGCGATGGCGCTCTGGATGCGGCCGCAGCCACTGGCCTGCCAGTCTGTCTGATGCATATGCTCGGTGAGCCGGGCGACATGCAGGACAATCCGCAGTATCAGGACGTCACGAAAGAGGTGGGCGAGTTCCTCGCTGAGCGCATGGCGCAGTGTGCGTCGGTAGGAATTACAGCGGATCGGGTCATCCTTGATCCGGGCTTTGGCTTCGCAAAAACCTTGCAGCACAATCTAAGCTTGTTCAAGCATATGGAAGCCTTGCATGCCTTGGGGCGGCCCCTGTTGGTCGGGGTTTCGCGAAAGAGCATGATAGGTCAGGCGTTGAATCGCCCGGTCGGAGAGCGCCTGTATGGCGGTCTGGCGCTCGCAGCACTGGCTTCGGCCAAGGGGGCGCGTATATTGCGCGTCCATGATGTGGCCGAAACCGTCGATGTGGTGCGAATGATCGCCGCAGTGGAATCAGCCGAATAAGAATGATGGAGTACTTATGACTAAGAAATACTTTGGCACCGACGGCATTCGTGGTCGGGTCGGCGAATATCCGATTACTCCTGACTTCATGCTCAAACTCGGCTGGGCTGCTGGTATGGCGTTCCGCAAAATGGGCGCCTGCAAGGTATTGGTGGGCAAGGATACTCGGATCTCTGGCTATATGTTCGAATCTGCGCTCGAGGCCGGACTTACTTCGGCTGGTGCCGATGTCATGCTTCTGGGGCCGATGCCGACACCGGCCATTGCCTACCTGACGCGTACCTTCCAGGCCGAAGCGGGCATCGTGATCAGTGCCTCGCACAACCCTCACGATGACAATGGCATCAAGTTTTTCTCCGGGAAGGGCACCAAGCTTCCTGATGAAGTCGAACATATGATCGAAGAGTTGCTCGACACCCCGATGACCGTGGTTGAGTCGAGCAAGATCGGCAAGGTATCGCGCATCAACGATGCTTCAGGCCGTTATATCGAATTCTGCAAAAGCAGCGTCCCGACCGGCACCAGCTTCGCGGGCATGAAGATCGTGATCGACTGCGCCCATGGCGCGACCTACAAGGTTGCGCCTAGTGTATTCCGTGAACTGGGGGCCGATGTCGTTGTACTTTCTGCTCATCCTAACGGCCTGAACATCAATGAAAATTGCGGTTCGACCCATATGGAACCGCTGCAAGCTGCCGTATTGGCCGAGCATGCTGATTTGGGTATCGCCTTTGACGGTGATGGTGATCGGGTTCAGATGGTCGATCATACCGGTGCTGTCGTCGATGGTGATGAGTTGCTGTTTATCATTGCTCGCGACCTGCATGTGCAAGGCAAGTTGCAGGGGGGGGTGGTCGGTACGCTGATGAGTAACCTGGGGTTGGAACTCGCCCTGGCGGATCTGGCAATTCCTTTTGTGCGGGCCAATGTTGGCGATCGGTATGTAATCTCCGAGTTGCTTGAGCGCGACTGGCTGGTGGGTGGTGAAAATTCGGGCCACATTGTCTGCTTTAACCACACCACTACCGGTGACGCGATCATTGCCGCATTGCAGGTATTGATGGCGTTGAAGGCCCGCTCCGAGGGGCTGGCGCAATCGCGTCAGGCGCTGCGCAAGTGTCCTCAGGTGCTGATCAATGTGCGATTCGGTGGCGGCGCGAGCCCCCTCGATCATCCGGCAGTCAAAGAGGCCAGCGAGCGCGTGACCCAGGCCATGGCTGGTCGTGGGCGCGTGTTGTTGCGCAAGTCCGGGACGGAGCCGCTGGTGCGGGTCATGGTCGAAGGTGAGGACGAAACACAGGTTCGCGGCTACGCCGAAGAGCTGGCAAAACTGGTTACTGAAGTTTCTGCCTGATTTCGGCTTGCCAGCCATGATTGTGTTGGGTAACATCTGCGCCCACTTTGACCGACGAGGTACAGCATGCGTCGCCCTATGGTAGCTGGTAACTGGAAGATGCACGGTACCCGCGCCAGCGTCGCTGAGCTGATCAATGGCCTTCGTCATCTGGCCTTGCCGAGCGATGTTGATGTAGCGGTATTCCCGCCTTGCTTGCATATCAATCAAGTGATTGATGGCCTGGAAGGAAAGTCGATTTCGGTCGGCGCGCAGAATTCTGCGGTGGAATCCATGCAAGGTGCATTGACCGGTGAGATTTCGCCGAGTCAGTTGGTGGATGCAGGTTGTTCCCTGGTGCTTGTCGGGCACTCCGAGCGCCGCCAGATAATGGGCGAGCAGGACGGAATGCTGATTCGCAAGTTCGCAGCGGCACAGGCATGTGGCTTGATTCCGGTGTTGTGCGTAGGGGAAACCCTTGAAGAGCGCGAAGCTGGAAAAACTCTTGAGGTTGTCGGGCGTCAGCTAGGCAGTATCATTGAGGAGCTCGGTGTTGGTGCTTTTGCAAAGGCAGTAATCGCTTACGAGCCGGTCTGGGCCATTGGTACCGGGCTGACTGCTTCGCCGCAACAGGCGCAGGATGTGCACGCAGCCATTCGCGCTCAGTTGGCGGCAGAGAATTCTGAGGTCGCACAAGGTGTGCGGCTTCTATACGGCGGCAGCGTGAAGGCGGCCAATGCGGTCGAACTGTTCGGCATGCCGGATATCGATGGGGGGCTCATTGGTGGGGCTTCCCTGAATGCAGATGAGTTCGGTGCGATTTGTCGCGCCGCGGGAAACTGAAAAAATGCTGGAAACAGTCGTAGTCGTTTTTCATCTGCTGGGTGCATTGGGCGTAGTTGCTCTGGTATTGCTGCAGCAGGGTAAAGGTGCGGATGCTGGCGCGTCTTTCGGAGCAGGTGCTTCAAATACTGTGTTCGGAAGCCAAGGTTCCTCTACCTTTCTTAGTAAGTTTACTGCTATACTTGCCGCCGGTTTCTTCATAACCAGCTTGGGGTTAGGTTACTTTGCTAAAGAGAAGGCTCATCAGCTGACTCAAGTAGGTTTGCCAAACCCGGCAGTGTTGGAAGTTCCAAAGCAACAGCCGGCTTCTGATGATGTACCGGTGCTTCAAGAGCAAAAGTCGGCTACTCCAGCGACTGACGTGCCTCCAGCTCAAGAGCAAAAGTAAGAAGGGTTTCAAACGTAGTATTGCCGAGGTGGTGGAATTGGTAGACACGCAACCTTGAGGTGGTTGTGCCCATAGGGTGTAGGGGTTCGAGTCCCCTTCTCGGTACCAATTATCAGGAGAGCCCGCTGTTGCGGGCTTTCTTGTAGGTGGAAGGTTACATTGACCCTGTCAGGGATCGGTCGTATACTTCCGCCCCAGCTTTGTCGCGGGGTGGAGCAGTCTGGTAGCTCGTCGGGCTCATAACCCGAAGGTCGTCGGTTCAAATCCGGCCCCCGCAACCAGTTTAAGGAGCCCCTTTTAAGGGGCTTTTTGTTAGCTGGACACTTTCAACGCCGCTGTTCGACGGCGTTTCAAGGATGGGCGTTTCGCCCATTTTTTTATTTTGCACAGCATGCACATACATGCACGAGGGGGTTCAGGTGTCGAGCAAGCTAGAAGAGTTGCAGGCCTTGCTGGCCCCGGTGGTCGTGGCCCTAGGCTATGAATGCTGGGGTATTGAGTTTTCGGCTCAAGGTCGCCACTCAATGTTGCGCGTTTATATCGATAAAGAGGGCGGCGTGCTGGTGGACGATTGTGCCATTGTCAGCCGTCAGATCAGTGGTGTTCTGGATGTTGAAGATCCAATCGCCGTTGAATACACCCTTGAAGTTTCCTCGCCTGGCATGGAACGCCCGCTGTTCACTATTGAGCAGTTTGCAAAATTTGCCGGTGAACAAGTGAAGATCAAGCTGCGCTCGCCTTTTGAAGGCCGGCGCAACTTTCAGGGCCTTCTGCGCGGTGTAGAAGAGCAGGACGTCGTGGTGCAGGTAGAAGACCATGAGTTCCTGTTGCCGATCGATATGATCGACAAGGCCAACATTATTCCCAGTTTTGACTGAGACGCGGATCCCGCGGATCCAATGGCTTGCGAAAGGCGAGGCGTACGATGAGCAAAGAAGTACTGCTGGTTGTTGAGTCGGTATCCAATGAAAAGGGCGTACCGGCAAACGTAATTTTTGAAGCGCTGGAGCTGGCTCTGGCCACTGCTACCAAAAAACGTTTTGAGGACGAAGTCGATCTGCGTGTGGAAATCAATCGCCACACCGGTGCTTACGAGACTTTCCGTCGCTGGACTGTTGTCGAAGAGGCAGACCTGGACGATCCGGCCATCGAAACCTGGCCGAGCAAGGTTGCAGAAACGCATCCTGGTGCTCAGGTTGGTGATGTAGTCGAAGAAAAGATCGAATCCATCGAGTTCGGCCGCATCGCTGCACAGACTGCCAAGCAAGTCATCGTGCAGAAAGTTCGCGAAGCCGAGCGCGCTCAAGTGGTTGATGCCTATCGCGAGCGCCTGGGAGAAATCATCTCCGGCACCGTGAAGAAAGTGACCCGCGACAACGTGATCGTCGACCTGGGCAACAACGCCGAAGCGTTGCTGGCTCGTGAAGACATCATTTCTCGCGAAACCTTCCGGGTTGGCGTGCGTCTGCGTGCGCTGCTCAAGGAAATCCGCACCGAGAACCGCGGCCCGCAGCTGATCCTGTCGCGTACTGCGCCAGAAATGCTGATCGAGTTGTTCCGCATCGAAGTGCCGGAAATCGCTGAAGGCCTGATCGAAGTAATGGCTGCTTCCCGTGATCCGGGTTCGCGCGCCAAGATCGCGGTCCGCTCCAAGGACAAACGCATCGACCCGCAAGGCGCTTGCATCGGTATGCGCGGTTCGCGCGTCCAGGCAGTGTCGGGTGAGTTGGGCGGTGAGCGTGTGGACATCGTCCTGTGGGACGACAACCCGGCTCAGTTTGTGATCAATGCAATGTCGCCGGCTGAAGTGGCGGCAATTATCGTTGACGAAGATGCCCATGCAATGGACATCGCCGTTGGCGCAGACAATCTGGCTCAGGCCATTGGTCGGGGTGGTCAGAACGTGCGTCTGGCTAGCCAGTTGACTGGCTGGACCCTGAACGTGATGACCGAATCGGACATCCAGGCTAAGCAGCAAGCAGAAACCGGCGACATCCTGCGCAACTTCATCGACGAGCTGGAAGTCGACGAAGACCTGGCACAGGTGCTGGTAGATGAAGGCTTTACCAGCCTGGAAGAGATTGCCTACGTACCGTTGGAAGAAATGCTCAACATCGACGGCTTTGACGAAGAAACCGTCAACGAGCTTCGCGCTCGCGCCAAGGATCGTTTGTTGACCAAAGCCATCGCTACTGAGGAAAAGCTGGCAGACGCCCATCCGGCCGAAGACCTGCTCTCGCTTGAGGGTATGGACAAGGATTTGGCGATGGAACTGGCGGTGCGCGGCGTAATTACCCGCGAAGACCTGGCCGAGCAGTCTATTGACGACCTGCTCGACATCGACGGCATTGACGATGATCGTGCCGGCAAGTTGATCATGGCCGCCCGAGCCCACTGGTTCGAGTAATTAGGCGCGGCCTGAGGAGAGAAGTGCATGACGCAAGTCACGGTGAAACAACTGGCCGATGAGGTCAAAACACCGGTAGAGCGCCTGTTGCAGCAGATGCGTGAGGCAGGTCTGCCGCACACCGCCGCCGAAGAACATGTGACTGACAGTGAGAAGCAATCTTTGCTGACTCACTTGAAAAGCAGCCACAAGGCGAAAGTGGAAGAACCACGCAAGATCACACTGCAGCGTAAAACCACCAGCACCCTGCGTGTTGCTGGCAGCAAAAGCATCAGTGTTGAAGTACGTAAAAAGAAAGTTTTCGTACAGCGCAGCCCGGAAGAAATCGAAGCCGAGCGCAAACGCGAACTGGAAGAACGTCGCGCAGTAGAAAATGCTGCACGTCAGAAGGCTGAAGAAGAAGCCAAGCGTCGCGCCGAAGAAGAAGCGCGTCGCCAGCCAGCTGCTGCGCAATCCGCTACTAACGACGCCGTTGCAGCACCTGCTGCAGTTGCCGAGCCAGTACGTGAAAGCGCGCCGGTTGTGGCTGCTGCACCAGCGCCGTCTGCCGATGTTCGCAACAAGCAGAACGAACAGCGCCGTCCGGACAAACCACGTGCCGACGATAACAGTCGTCGTGGCAGTGGCGATGGTGAGCGCAAAAACGCTCCGCATCGTGCTTCGGTCAAAGAGAAAGCGCCTGCTCCACGCGTTGCCCCACGTACTACCGACGAAGAAAGCGATGGCTTCCGTCGTGGTGGTCGCGGCAAGGCCAAGCTGAAGAAACGCAACGCTCACGGTTTCCAGAGCCCAACCGGCCCTGTAGTGCGCGAAGTGAAGATCGGCGAGACCATCACTGTTGGCGATCTCGCCCAGCAGATGTCGGTCAAGGCTGCTGAAATCATCAAGTTCATGTTCAAACTGGGTACTCCAGCGACCATCAACCAAGTACTGGATCAGGAAACTGCCCAACTGGTTGCTGAAGAGCTGGGCCACAAAGTGACCCTGGTCAGCGACACCGCCCTGGAAGATTCCCTGGCCGAGTCCCTGAAGTTTGAAGGTGAAGCGTTCTCCCGTGCTCCAGTCGTGACCGTAATGGGCCACGTTGACCACGGTAAGACCTCGCTGCTCGACTATATCCGTCGTGCCAAGGTAGCTGCTGGCGAAGCCGGCGGTATCACCCAGCACATCGGTGCGTACCACGTTGAAACTGATCGCGGCATGGTCACGTTCCTCGATACCCCGGGTCACGCTGCGTTTACCGCAATGCGTGCTCGTGGTGCCAAGGCGACTGACATCGTGATCCTGGTAGTTGCAGCGGACGACGGCGTGATGCCGCAGACCATTGAAGCTGTCCAGCACGCCAAAGCTGCCGGTGTTCCTCTGGTAGTTGCAGTGAACAAAATCGACAAGCCGGGCGCTGATCTCGATCGCATCCGTAGCGAACTGTCGGTTCACGGCGTGACTTCGGAAGAGTGGGGCGGTGACACCCCGTTCGTATCGGTTTCGGCGAAAGTCGGTACTGGCGTGGACGAGTTGCTTGAAGCTGTTCTGCTGCAAGCTGAAGTTCTGGAACTGAAAGCGACTCCTTCGGCTCCTGGTCGTGGCGTCGTGGTTGAATCGCGTCTCGACAAAGGTCGTGGCCCGGTTGCTACCGTTCTGGTTCAAGACGGCACCCTGCGCCAAGGCGACATGGTGCTGGTCGGTTCGAACTATGGCCGCGTTCGCGCCATGCTCGACGAGAACGGCAAGCCAATCAAGGAAGCCGGTCCTTCCATCCCTGTCGAGATTCTCGGCCTGGACGGTACCCCGGACGCTGGCGACGAGATGAGCGTAGTTGCTGACGAGAAGAAAGCCCGTGAAGTGGCTCTGTTCCGTCAAGGCAAGTTCCGCGAAGTCAAACTGGCCCGTGCTCACGCCGGCAAGCTTGAAAACATCTTCGAGAACATGGGTCAGGAAGAGAAGAAGACGCTCAACATCGTCCTCAAATCCGACGTCCGTGGTTCGCTGGAAGCGTTGAACGGTGCCTTGAACGGCCTGGGTAACGACGAAGTGCAAGTGCGTGTTGTCGGTGGCGGTGTCGGTGGTATCACCGAGTCCGACGCCAACCTGGCACTGGCCTCCAACGCTGTACTGTTCGGCTTCAACGTGCGTGCCGATGCTGGCGCTCGCAAGATCGTCGAGCAGGAAGGTCTGGATATGCGTTACTACAACGTGATCTACGACATCATCGAAGACGTCAAGAAAGCCCTCACCGGTATGCTGGGCAGCGATGTTCGCGAGAACATCCTGGGTACCGCTGAAGTGCGTGACGTGTTCCGTTCGCCGAAGTTTGGCGCGATCGCCGGTTGCATGGTTATCGAAGGTGTTGTTCACCGTAACCGTCCAATCCGTGTACTGCGTGAAGACATCGTTATCTTCGAAGGCGAGCTGGAATCCCTGCGCCGCTTCAAGGATGACGCTTCCGAAGTACGTGCCGGCATGGAATGCGGTATCGGCGTGAAGAGCTACAACGACGTCAAAGTCGGTGACAAGATCGAAGTCTTCGAGAAGGTTCAGGTTGCTCGCAGCCTCTAACTCGCGCACTTCAAGGGCCACGATGAGCCGCCGCATGCAGATGCGCAGCGCAGCGTCAGGACTCTAAACGCAACGCCCGGTCTGGCTTTTGTCAGGCCGGGCGTTTGCCGCTTTCAGACCCCATGGGTTTCACCGTGTGGCAGTAACAGGTAACAAGACATGGCAAAAGAATACAGCCGTACCCAACGTATCGGCGATCAGATGCAGCGTGAGCTGGCACAGCTGATCCGTCGTGAAGTCAAAGACCCGCGCGTCGGCCTGGTCACCATTACCGCTGTTGAAGTCAGCCGTGACGTCGGTCACGCCAAGATCTTCATCACCGTGATGGGGCAAGACAACGCTGAAGACATCGCGCAAAGCATCAAGGTGCTCAACTCCGCTGCCGGGTTCCTGCGCATGCAGTTGGCTCGCGAAATGAAGTTGCGCAGCGTTCCACAGTTGCACTTCCACTACGACGAAAGCGTCGTGCGTGGTGCTCATCTGTCGGCATTGATCGAACGTGCGGTAGCTGAAGACAATCAGCATCCGGTTGCGGCAGAAGCCGAAGACACCAAGGAGTAATCGGTGGCTCAGGTCAAACGTATCCGTCGTAACGTCAGCGGCATCATCCTGCTCGACAAGCCATTGGGGTTCACCTCCAATGCGGCGTTGCAGAAGGTTCGCTGGCTACTGAATGCCGAGAAAGCCGGGCACACCGGCAGTCTCGATCCGCTGGCCACCGGCGTGTTGCCGTTGTGCTTCGGTGAAGCCACCAAGTTTTCGCAATACCTGCTCGATTCCGACAAGGGTTACGAAACCCTGGCGCAACTGGGCAAGACCACCACCACGGCCGATGCCGAGGGTGAAGTTTTGCTGGAGCGCCCGGTGACCGTTGGTCGCGCCGATGTCGAAGCGGTACTGCCAAAATTTCGTGGGCAAATCAGTCAGATACCGCCCATGTACTCGGCACTCAAACGTGATGGCCAGCCGTTGTACAAGCTGGCGCGGGCAGGTGAAGTAGTGGAGCGCGAACCGCGTTCTGTTACTATTACGCGCTTGGAATTACTGGCCTTTGAAGGTGATACTGCGCGGCTTGCAGTGGATTGCACCAAAGGTACCTATATCCGCACCCTGGTGGAGGATATCGGTGAGCAACTCGGTTGTGGCGCATACGTTGCTGAACTGCGACGTACCCAGGCCGGGCCTTTCACGCTGGCACAGACAGTCACGCTGGAAGAGTTGGAAGCGGTACATGCCGAAGGCGGCAACGAAGCGGTCGACCGCTTTTTGATGCCCTCGGACAGCGGCCTGCTGGATTGGCCTCTGTTGCAGTTCTCGGAGCACAGCTCGTTCTACTGGCTTAACGGCCAACCGGTACGAGCCCCGGATGCACCGAAATTCGGCATGGTACGGGTACAGGATCACAATGGTCGCTTCATCGGTATCGGTGAAGTGAGCGAAGACGGGCGCATCGCGCCACGTCGACTGATTCGGTCAGAATGACCGGACGAGGGTGGCTGTTAACAGGCACGGTCACTACTCATTTTTAGATACAGGGATTTGTCCCTGGCCTGTTGAAACTGTTTTTTTGAAACAGTTTCCTGATAAAAGGATTGCCTCATGGCTCTCGACGTTCAAGAAAAAGCTCAAATCGTAGCTGACTACCAGCAAGCTGTTGGTGACACTGGTTCGCCAGAAGTGCAAGTTGCACTGCTGACCCACAACATCAACAAGCTGCAAGGTCACTTCAAGGCCAACGGTAAAGATCACCACTCCCGTCGTGGTCTGATCCGCATGGTAAACCAGCGTCGTAAGCTGCTGGACTACCTGAAAGGCAAGGATCTGGGTCGTTACCAGGCTCTGATCGGTCGCCTGGGTCTGCGTCGCTAATAAGCGATTGCGCTAGAGGTTGGTTGTCTGTCGTACGTCAGTGGGTTTCCCGCTGGCGCATGGCAGGCTCCCAGCCTCAAGTTTTATCTGGATACCTGCTTTACCTGGACAATGACAGTCGGGCCGATTCCCGGCGTTGCCCAAGAATTTCGCAAGAAGACAAGTTCCCCAAGAGCCACAAAAGAAGGTAGGACACCGTGAACCCGGTAATCAAAAAATTCCAGTTCGGTCAGTCGACCGTTACCCTCGAGACTGGCCGTATCGCCCGTCAGGCCTCCGGCGCAGTATTGGTCACCGTTGACGACGACGTCAGCGTATTGGTGACTGTGGTCGGCGCCAAGCAAGCCGATCCAGGCAAGGGCTTCTTCCCTCTGTCTGTTCACTACCAGGAAAAAACTTACGCTGCCGGTAAGATCCCTGGCGGTTTCTTCAAGCGTGAAGGCCGCCCTTCCGAGAAAGAAACCCTGACTTCCCGACTGATCGACCGTCCGATCCGTCCGCTGTTCCCAGAAGGCTTCATGAACGAAGTGCAGGTTGTCTGCACCGTCGTTTCCACCAGCAAGAAGACCGATCCGGACATCGCTGCGATGATCGGTACCTCGGCTGCGCTGGCCATTTCCGGCATTCCTTTCGATGGTCCGATCGGCGCTGCCCGCGTTGCGTTCCACGAAAGCACCGGCTACCTGCTGAACCCGACTTACGAACAACTGAAAGCGTCGAGCCTGGACATGGTCGTTGCCGGTACTTCGGAAGCTGTGTTGATGGTTGAATCGGAAGCCAAAGAGCTGACCGAAGACCAGATGCTGGGCGCGGTACTGTTTGCTCACGACGAGTTCCAGGTGGTGATCAACGCCGTTAAAGAACTGGCCGCTGAAGCTGCCAAGCCGACCTGGACCTGGGCTCCTGCGCCTGAAGCCACTGCTCTGCTGGGCGCTATCCGTGCCGAGTTCGGCGACGCGATCTCCCAGGCTTACACCATCACCATCAAGGCCGACCGTTACGCTCGTCTGGGCGAACTGAAAGACCAGGTGGTTGCCAAGCTGTCCGGCGAAGAAGGTCAACCGACTTCCGCTGAAGTCAAAGCTGCTTTCGGCGAAATCGAATACCGCACCGTTCGCGAAAACATCGTTAACGGCAAGCCACGTATCGACGGCCGCGACACCAAGACCGTACGTCCGCTGAACATCGAAGTTGGCGTTCTGCCGAAGACCCACGGTTCGGCTCTGTTCACCCGTGGCGAAACCCAGGCTCTGGTTGTTGCAACACTGGGCACCGCCCGTGACGCACAGCTGCTGGACACCCTGGAAGGCGAGAAAAAAGACCCGTTCATGCTGCACTACAACTTCCCTCCGTTCTCGGTAGGTGAGTGTGGTCGCATGGGTGGCGCTGGTCGTCGTGAAATCGGTCACGGCCGTCTGGCTCGTCGTTCGGTTCAGGCCATGCTGCCTGCTGCTGACGTGTTCCCGTACACCATCCGTGTTGTGTCGGAAATCACCGAGTCCAACGGTTCGAGCTCCATGGCTTCGGTCTGCGGCGCTTCCCTGGCTCTGATGGATGCCGGCGTTCCGATGAAGGCACCGGTTGCCGGTATCGCCATGGGTCTGGTTAAAGAAGGCGAGAAATTCGCCGTCCTGACCGACATCCTGGGTGACGAAGACCACTTGGGCGACATGGACTTCAAAGTAGCGGGTACCGCCAAAGGTGTGACCGCGCTGCAGATGGACATCAAGATCAAAGGCATCACCGAAGAAATCATGGAAATCGCTCTGGGCCAAGCCCTGGAAGCGCGCCTGAACATCCTCGGTCAGATGAACCAGATCATTGGCCAGTCGCGTACCGAGCTGTCGGAAAACGCTCCGACCATGATCGCGATGAAAATCGACACCGACAAAATCCGTGATGTCATCGGTAAAGGCGGCGCGACCATTCGTGCGATCTGTGAAGAGACCAAGGCTTCGATCGACATCGAAGACGACGGCTCGATCAAGATCTTCGGCGAAACCAAAGAAGCTGCTGAAGCTGCACGTCAGCGCGTTCTGGGGATCACCGCAGAAGCTGAAATCGGCAAGATCTACGTCGGTAAGGTTGAGCGCATCGTCGACTTCGGCGCATTCGTCAACATCCTGCCGGGCAAGGACGGTCTGGTTCACATCTCGATGCTGAGCGACGCTCGCGTAGAGAAAGTGACCGACATCCTGAAAGAAGGCCAGGAAGTGGAAGTACTGGTACTGGACGTGGACAACCGCGGCCGTATCAAGCTGTCCATCAAAGACGTAGCAGCAGCCAAGGCTTCGGGCGTTTAATCACTCCCCACGCCTGACCGCTTCAACGTTGTAAAAAATGCCCCGCAGTGAAAGCTGCGGGGCATTTTTTTGCCTGCGAAAAAATGATGCGAGCCATGAAGTTGCCTGACCCCAAAGTCAGTGCTAGGTTTAGCCCACTGCCCGTGTAGCTCAGTTGGTAGAGCAGCGCACTCGTAACGCGAAGGTCGCAGGTTCGATTCCTGTCTCGGGCACGAGCGACACGTTGTTTTCAGATGATCCCGAATGGTTCTGAAGGCCAGACAAACCGGGCTTCAAACGGTTTTTTTGCGTCAGAGAGATCCTTGATGATCCAGATCCATCTTCCATTCCTCAGATCAAAGAGAACGCCATGACCGTTAAAGAATTGACCCAAGAAGCCAGACACGCAGAAGCGCTGAAGAAGTATTTGCTGGATTCGCCCCAGCTAGCCGAAGAAATCAAGGACCTGCCCGCCGACGATCAGAAAGACCAGATCCAGTGGGCATTCGAGGATGAGGCAGAGTCCCAGGGCTTGCAGCCGTGGGAACTGACGCTCAAGTACACCTCAACGCCTGAAGAGTTCGAGGCTGCGCGCCTTGTTCTGCACAAGGAGGCTGCCGAGGTGTTGGGCGTCGAGTGGGAAGAGTACTGCGAGATGAATAATCTGGTGGTCTGACCTGTGGGAGCGGGCTTGCTCGCGAAAGCGGTGAGTCAGGCGACAATTGCGTCGACTGACACGCCCTCTTCGCGAGCAAGCCCGCTTCCACCTATGAAACGGGCGTTTTCTCAATCAAAGGCTCAGGCGCATCGACAGGTCGACAGCTTTCACATCCTTGGTCATCGCACCAATCGAGATGTAATCCACCCCGGTCTCGGCGATCGGTAGCAGCGTGCTTTCGTTGATACCGCCGCTGGCCTCCAGTTTCGCCTGGCCTGCATTCAGACGCACGGCTTCGCGCATGTCATCCAGACTCAATTCATCGAGCATGATGATGTCGGCACCGGCTGCCAGGGCTTCCTTCAGCTCGTCCAGGCTTTCCACTTCGATCTCCACCGGTTTGCCCGGGGCAATCTTGTGCGCGGCTGTAATGGCCTCCGGGATGCCACCGCAGGCGGCAATATGGTTTTCCTTGATCAGGAAGGCGTCGTACAGGCCGATGCGGTGGTTATGGCACCCGCCACAGGTCACGGCGTACTTCTGCGCCAGGCGCAGCCCCGGCAAGGTTTTACGGGTGTCGAGCAACTTCACCTGAGTCTCGGCAACGTAATCCGCCAGGTACTGCGCGCGCGTGGCCACGCCAGACAGCAACTGCAGGAAGTTCAGTGCACTGCGTTCGCCCGTCAGTAGCGAGCGCGCCGGGCCTTCGAGGTGGAACAGCACCTGATTGGGTTTCACCCGCTCGCCATCGCGCACCTCCCAGTGCACCGCAACACGTGGGTCCAGCTGCCGAAACACTGCATCAACCCAGGCTGTGCCACAGATGACGGCAGCGTCGCGGGTAATGATCGTAGCTTTGGCCAGGCGTTCGGCCGGGATCAGCTGTGCGGTGATGTCGCCGCTGCCGATGTCTTCGAGCAACGCACGGCGCACGTTGGCTTCGATTTCGGCGGTCAAATCGGCGAGACGTAGATTCGGCATAACGGACTCCACAAACAAAGTGGCCCGATTATAGGGCCATGGCGCTGGGCAACCCAAGGCATCAGAGGCGTTCCCATCGCTCTGTAACCTGCATTTGGTCGATTCGCCTGAGCAATGGGCACTCAGTCAGCGTTTGTCATAAGCGTCTATTTCAATGGGAAACGCAGAGTCTGCTGGTAGAGGGGACATCTTTTGCAAGATAATCCGCCTTGCTTTTGACGTCATGACTTTGACGTGGATTTGGATTGACGACTTCGAAGATTCACCTTTTCAGGAGGCCTGAATGCACAACGACGGGAATGTAGTGCCTTTGCACAAGGTCGCTACCGACCAGGCGACTCTCTCGCCGCTCGCCCGCCTGCCTGTGATTCTGCTTCAGGTTCGCGACAAGGCCGCTCAACAGCTCAGGCATGGTTTGCAGGAACTGTTCGATAACGCCGACGACACGCTGTTCGAAATGGCCGACCGGGCCCGCAATGACGTCGAACAGAACCTCTTCTTCGAAGCCATGCGCGACTTGCGCCTCAAGCGCAAAAACATCGAACGCGGCTTTCTCGAGCAATTCTTCGCGGCTTTTGTCAGCCTTACCCAGTACGACATCGCTCAATCTGCCTTGCCCCAGACGTTGGCCTTCGACGCTTCGGTGGTGCTGCCCGATGACGACGTGGAGCGCAGCGTGGCAGTGGAGGCGATGGTCAGCAAAGTGCTGAACCGCGACGGCTTCGCCCTGGACCAACTGACCGCCCGACTCAGCGCACTGTTGGGCAGGGAACTGCTCGATCAGCACAATCCCATGGGGCCGGCGATGCTCTGCGAGTACTTTATGCAGGCCGGGCGCAACCTGGGGGTGGAGATCAAGGTCAAGCTGATCATCCTCAAACTGTTCGAGCGCTATGTGCTCAGGGATGCCAATCAGCTCTACACCGAAGCCAATCAGTTGCTGAGCGCCACCGGTGTTCTGCCTGACCTTAAGCCCGCGCCTGCGCGTCGGGCCACGGATCGTGTAGCGGCCAGCGTCGGAGCTGAACCCGCACAGGCCAACACTCGCGCCAGTGGCCCGCCGACCGACGACAGCGTGCAGGAAGTCTTCGCGGCGTTGCAGGAGTTGCTGCTTCACGTGCGAGGCAGTGTCGCGCCGACCCTTGAAGCCAGTGCCCAGACACAGCCGATTTCCACCCGTGATCTCATGCGCCTGCTCTCGCACTTGCAGCAATATGTGCCGGCGCCGGAAGCCCAGGACGACTTCGATCTGCGAAACCAGCTCGAACAACTGCTGACCCGGGTCAGCGTCAAAAGTGGCAAGTCACGCGTGGTCGGGGTGGCTGACGAAGACGTGATCAACCTGATCGCCATGCTCTTCGAATGTATCCTCGATGACCGTAACCTGCCGGATTCGCTCAAGGCGTTGATCGGCCGTTTGCAGATCCCGATGCTGAAGGTGGCGGTGATCGACAAGAGCTTCTTTAGCCGCAGCAGTCACCCGGCCCGACGCCTGCTCAATGAAATCGCCACCGCCGCCATGGGCTGGGGCGAGTGCGATGACCATGAACGCGACAGCTTGTATCTGCGCATCGAGCAAGTGGTGCAACGGTTGCTGAACGATTTTGTCGATGACCCGGCGGTCTTTTCCGAATTGCTTGCGGATTTTCTCGCCTTCACCAGCGATGAGCGCCGTCGCAGTGAGCTGCTGGAGCAACGTACCCGTGACGCCGAAGAAGGCCGCGCCAGGACTGAGCTGGCCCGTCAGTGCGTCGAGCAGGTGCTGAACCAGGCCTTGTTGGGCAAAGTATTGCCGCAGCGGGTGGTGATGTTTGTCCAGGAAGCGTGGAGCCAGGTGCTGCTGCTGACCTGTCTCAAGCACGGCGATCAGTCGGCCGAGTGGCACGCCGATGTGCAGTCCATGGAGCAATTGATCTGGAGTGTGCAACGTCATGATGAGACCGATGCGAGCCTGCGCTTGCTGGCGCTGGTACCTGGATTGCTCAAGTCGTTGCGCGACGGGCTGAGCAGTTCGGCCTTCGATCCGTTCGCCACCAGCGAATTTTTCAGTGAGCTCGAAGCCTTGCACGTTCAGCTGTTCGAACGTCCAGGGCAAAAACTTGAACGGCCTGTCGATACGCCGGTAATGGTCGAAGTGCGGCAGGAAGTCGTCCTGCGAACCGCCGACGAAGGTCCGGTTGATACGGCGTCAGTGCGCTTGCCGGAAGACGATGCCGGCCTGCTTCAGGTCGATCAACTGCGCTTGGGGTGCTGGGTCGAGTTTCAGGAAGACGAAGAAAACACCCTTCGCTGCAAGCTGGCGGCGATCATTGAAGCCACCGGCAAGTACATTTTCGTCAACCGCACCGGGATGAAAGTGCTGGAGCGCAGCCGCACCGGTCTGGCGCTGGAATTCCGTCGTGGCGCGGTGCGCGCGCTGGACGACACTTTGCTGTTCGACCGGGCGCTGGAGTCAGTGATCGGCAACCTGCGGCGCCTCAATCACGGCAAGTGATCGCGTCCCGAGGGTCTATCGCGGCATACTGGGCGTCAACACAGTCGTCGTTGAAGGAACCTGTATGCAGTTGGACCCCGCGAGCGGTTGGTGTCAGGGCGTAGATATTTGCCCCTCGCCCAACTTCAATGCGCGCCCCTCGGACGAAATTTCCCTGCTGGTGATCCACAACATCAGTTTGCCGCCTGCGCAATTCGCCACCGGCAAGGTGCAGGAGTTTTTCCAGAATCGTCTGGATGTCACGGAGCACCCCTATTTTGAAGGGATCGCCGACCTGCGCGTGTCTGCGCACTTTCTGATCGAACGTGACGGCACCGTCACTCAGTTTGTCTCTTGTCTTGAGCGTGCCTGGCATGCCGGCGTCTCGAGTTTCGAAGGGCGGGAAACCTGTAACGATTTTTCCGTGGGCATTGAACTTGAAGGCACGGATGATCTGCCGTTCACCGATGCTCAGTATCAAGCGTTGACGACCCTGACCCGACAGCTGCAAAGCGCGTTCACGGCCATTACCGCACAGCGCATTTGCGGGCATAGCGACATTGCACCCGGGCGTAAAACCGATCCTGGGCCTGCGTTCGACTGGGCACGCTATCGCGCCGCCCTGGCAAAAGAGGAACAACAATGAGTTTTCTGGTGTTGCTGTTGGCGGTCTGGATCGAGAAGTTCTCGGCCCTGCGTCATCGAATTCAGCGCGATGGTGGATGGGTTCGCGAGCTGAACAAGCTTGAGGTCAGTCCGCGTCTGGCGAAAAGTCCGTGGCTGATCCTGGTGATCCTGGTGTTGTTGCCGGTGGCACTGCTGGGTTTGCTGCTACTGGTACTGGACCCGGTGGCTTATGGTCTGCTGGCGTTGCCGGTGCATCTGCTGGTGGTGATTTACAGTCTGGGCCGCGGTGATCTGCTGGCCGGTCTCGGGCCGTTTCGCGATGCCTGGCGCCGGGAAGACCTGCAAGCGGCCGCTCATGTGGCGAACCGCGACCTGGGTATTTGCGCCGATAGCGGCGAACAATTGCTGGAACGGGTCGAAGGGCATCTGCTGTGGGAGGCTTATCAGAGCTTTTTTGCGGTGATTTTCTGGTACTTCTTGCTGGGGCCGGTCGCAGCCCTGAGCTATCGACTGTTGGCCCTGGCCGAAGAACACGGGCAGAACCCGGCCGTGGTCGAGCGCGCCGCCAAACTGCGTCATGCATTCGACTGGGTGCCGGTGCGTCTGCTGGCGGCGAGTTTTGCGTTGGTCGGCAACTTTGTCGCGGTCGGCCGGGTGATGCTGCACGAGTTGCTGAACTGGAACATCAGCGCCGCCCAATTGATCGAGAAGGTCGGGCTGGTTGCGGGTGAAATCCCGGCGCCGGTGGTCGGGCCTGATGGCATCAACAGCCTCGACCGGATCTGGGAACTGCTGCTGCGCGCGGCAGTGCTCTGGTACGCCGGTTTTGCGCTGTGGACCGTCCTTCCTTAGCTCTGAAGTGGACTCCATTGTGGCGAGGGGATTTATCCCCGTTCGGCTGCGAAGCAGTCGCATATTCGGCGCACGCGGTTTGCCTGCATCACCGCGAGGACTGGTTTTACGACTGCTGCGCAGCCGAACGGGGATAAATCCCCTCGCCACAGGGATATCAATCGTCCCAAGTGGGCGTCTCGCCGTTAACCTTAAGTTACAAAACCTCCCGCCGATTTAAGCTATACAGAGCTAGCGCCGAATAGTGGCTATCTGCTGTCGACCCGCGCCTGCCAATAAAAATAAGAAATCAAAGGGAGACTTCCAGTGAAGAGCTTGCTCTATCCCGCCGTCGCGCTGATGAACCGCCTGAGCTTTGGCATGAAGTTCAGCCTGATCAGTGTGCTGTTCCTTGTGCCGATGTTGGTGACCAACTTCTATCTGGTGCGCGATTCTTATCGAGAATTCCAGGGCACCCGGGTCGAACTGCAAAGCCTCGACCTGCTGGGCAGCAGCCTGACGTTACGACGCGATCTGGAAACCCTGAACAACCTGGTGCAGATCAACGTCACCCTTGGTCAGTCCGGCAAGGCCGGCAATGTCGAGTCGCAGATCAGTACCGTGGGGCAAAATGTGCTGACCCGTTTGCAAGGACTGACGGCGATGACCGCGGACCCCGAGCAAATCATGGTTTTCGATGGCAAGCGCGATGAAATGATCGCCGCGTTCAAGGCCCAGCAAACGGAAAACTCCCTGCAAAGCAAAAGCGCGATGATCGGCAAGTTGCTCGGTAACGCACAAATTTTCAGCCAGATCATCGCCAGTCAGGCCGGCCTCAGTCGCGACACCCAGAGCGACATGCGCCAGTTGAGCGAACTCATTACCAATGTCACCCCGCCCGTGACCCAGCTTCTGGGCGAAGGCCGGGCGATGGGTTCTTTTTCGCTGGGGCAGGGCTTTCTCAACTCGGCATCGAGTACCCGTTTTGATGAGTTGCTGGCGCAGATCGAAAAACTGCAGGCCGAATATGCCCTGAAGTTGCAGGACGCGCTGGGCTCCAGCAAAGCGGCGCGGGAAACCCTGGCCGCTCAGGCCGATATCAGCAAGGCATCGTTGAAAAAGGCCAGTGAACTGTTCGAAGAGCAGGTCGTGATGGCCGACACGCTGGATGCGCCGTGGCAGGGCTTTTACGATCAGGTCACGGGCCTGATGGACCAGACCTACCAACTCAATGAAGCGACCCTGAAGTTTCTTGGCACCCAGCTGCAGCAGCGACTGGAGCAGAACCGCACTCACATGGTCTTGCAGGCCGTGGCCTTGTCGGTGGTGTTTGTGCTGATTTTTTACCTTTACGGCGGCTTCTACGCCTCGACCCGCACCACCCTCAAGCGTCTTGGTGCGGTGATGGACAAGGTCGCGGCCGGCGACATGACGGTGACCTTCAGCGCCAACAGCCGCGATGAACTGGGCGAGTTGGGCGAGGTGTTCAACGGCACCGTGAAGAAAATCCACGACCTGATCGAGCGGGTCGGCCAGACCGTCAGTGAGGTCGAGCGCCAGGCCGGGCAGGTGGAGAACGTTTCCGCCCAGAGCAACCAGGCGGTGGCGGGGCAGCGCACGCAGATCGAGCAGGTCGCCACGGCCATGAACCAGATGTCCGCCACGTCCCTTGAGGTTGCACGCAGTGCCGCGGCAGCGGTCAGCAGCGCTCATAGCGTCAACGATGAGACCATCAGCGGTCGCGGGCTGGTGGAATCCCAGCAGGGCAGCATCGCGGCACTGGCCAGTGAGATCGACCAGTCGGTGCTGGTGATCAACCAACTGGCCAGCGACAGCCAGTCCATCAGCCGTGTGCTGGAGGTGATCAAGAGCATCGCTGAACAGACCAACCTCTTGGCGCTCAACGCGGCCATCGAAGCCGCTCGGGCCGGTGAGCAGGGTCGTGGTTTTGCGGTAGTGGCGGACGAGGTCCGGACCCTGGCCAAGCGCACCCAGCAATCGACCGAGGAAATCGAGCAGATGATCGCCAAGCTGCACAGCGGTGTTGGCGCTGCGGTGAAGGCGATGGGGACCAGTCATCAAATGGCCAACGGCACGGTGGGGCAGTCGGAAAAGGTTCAGCAAGCGCTGGAAAACATCCTCGGTGCCGTCGGCATGATCGTCGATCAGAACCAGCAAATCGCCGCCGCCGTAGAGCAGCAGACCGCCGTGGCCCACGACATCGACCAGAATATTGTGGAAATCAACCGCGCCGGTGAGCGTACCGCCGAAGGTGCACACCAGACCGAGGATGCCAGTCGCGCATTGTCGGCTCAGGTGGTGGAGCTCAAGCAGCTGATCAGTGCGTTCCGGGTCTGAAACCACCCCGGCACACCTGTGGGAGCCTTCTTGCGAAAGCGGTTTGTCAGTCGACATCAATGTTGAGTGATAGATCGCTTTGGCGAGCAGGCTCGCTCCCACAGGTTTTTATGCTCCGTCTGTAGTATTTGTTCCCTTTGTTTGTGGCGTTTTTCCTGTTTTCCTCCACCGTCTGGTTTTTGGTCTTTAATCAAGGAAGATCAATCACTTGGACCCGCCCTGAGGAGGCTCGGTAATGTCAGCTGTAACGATTGGAATCCAGGGTCATTGCGCTCATTGCGGGAGCACACTCCTGCTCAAACCCTGGCAACTCAACGCCATTGCGATCAACGAAGCGTTCGCGTGTTCCCACTGCCAGAAAGCGCTACAACTGAACGATCCGAAACAGATCAAGCGCTTCAAGTCCCTCGACTCACTGGCATTATTGCGGGCGAGCACGATGGTCATGGTTTGCACCGCGTTGCTGGTGGCGTTGGTGTTGGAGTGGATCGGGATGTTCAGCGTCGTGGAGCAGCTGAATTTTTCGCTGTTGGCGATTTTCGTCTACTTCGCCGTCATGCGGTTTGCCCGGCACCGACACCACATGACGCTGACGCTGGAAGCCGCCAAGGCCCACGCCGACTGATTACCAGTTGAACAGCTCACAAGCGTTGGCCGTGCTGGCGGCGGCCAATTGCTCGGGACTGATCGCCATGATCCCCGCCAGTGCCGAGCAGATGGCCGGCAGATGCGCCGGGCTGTTGCGTTGGCCGGGGAACATGGCGGGCGCCATGTCCGGAGAATCGGTTTCCAGTACCACCGATTCAAGCGGCAATTCGGCCAGCACACGATGCATGCGCAGGGCCTGAGGCCAGGTCGCGGCACCGCCCAGGCCCAGTTTGAAACCGATCTTGATGTATTCGCGGGCTTCTTCTTTGCTGCCGGCGAAGGCGTGAATGATCCCCGCACGTTTCAAGCGAAACCGCTTGAGCGTGGCAATCACCGCCGCATGGCTGCGTCGCACATGAATCAGCGCCGGAAGATTGAAGTCCGCCGCCAGTTGCAGCTGCGCATCGAACAGTGCCTGTTGGCGTTCACGGTCCAGGGTTTCGATAAAGTAATCCAGACCGATCTCGCCCACCGCGCACAACTGCCGATGACCCGCCAACCGGGTCAGCCAATCATCCAGTTCGTGTAAGTCTTCAGGGCGATGATCATCCAGATACACCGGATGCAAACCGAACGCCGCATGCAGGTCGGGATCGCTTTGCACCAGATCCCAGACCCGCTGCCAATTGCCCTGATAAACCCCCAGCACCACCATCCGCCGCACTCCAAGAGCGCGGCTCTCGGCCAGCAACGCCGTGCGATCCTCGTCGAAGTCCGGAAAATCCAGATGAGTGTGGCTGTCGATCAGCTCCACGGTTCAGTCCTGGCGAATACGCTGCTTGAAGGTCCGCGCGATGGCCTGCACGCCGGGTCGGTAATCCGATTGCTCAATGGCGGCGAGGGCCAGTTCCAGCGCTTTGTCGGCGATGAGCTGATGCTGCTGGGCCATGGCGTTGACCGGCAGCGGCAGGAAATCCAGCAGCTGCGTGTCGCCGAAGGTACCGAGGCGCAGCGGGCGGGTTTTGAGCGGGAAGTCGTGCAAGGCATCGAACACGCCCTGAAGCAGCACGTAGGACGTGGTCAGCAGCGCATCCGGCAAATGGCCCAGACGCTGTAGCAGTTCTTCCATCAACTGTTTGCCGCATTCACGGCTGAACGACTCGCCGTGTTCGATCAGTACCTCGCCTTTGAACCCGTCCAACGCGTCTTTGAAACCGCCCGCCCGCTCCTGGCTGATGCTCAATTCAGGGCGTGCGCCGATCAGTGCGATCTGTTTGGGCAGCGGGTCCAGTAGACTGCGGGTCAGTTGCAGGCTGGCCTCGCGGTCATCACTGATCACCGAACAGAAATGTTCAGGCTCCATGACCCGGTCGATCGCGATGATCGGAATGCCCTTGGCCTGTAATTGGCGGTAGCTGTCATCGCCGGCCGGCAGGCAACTGGCAACGATCAATGCATCGCAGCGTCGGGCCCGGAACAGTTTCAGCAATTGCCGTTCGCTGTCTGGCGCATCATCGGAACTGGCGATCAGCAGCTGATAGCCGCGAGCCCGGGCGCCTTGTTCCAGCAGTTTGGCGATGCGCGCGTAACTGGGGTTTTCCAGGTCCGGCAGAATGAAACCCAAGGTGCGGGTGTGCCGACTGCGCAGCCCGGCGGCTTGGGGATTGGGCGTAAAGCCATGTTGATCGACGACCGCACGCACGCGCTCGACGGTGGCACTGCTGATACGTTGTTGTTCTGCCTTGCCATTGATGACGTAGCTGGCGGTGGTAACGGACACACCGGCCAACTGGGCGATATCACTGAGTTTCAACCCGGGTTTTCCTTGTTTTTTCGAGCTTGCCTCGACATTTTCGCCAATCCTACCCGATTAAGGCAGACGACCATCGTCGCGACGCATCCGACAATTGGACTTCAAGGATGAGACATTATCGAGTAACGTGCCAATCATTCTAGATTAAACGTTTCAGCAAGCGTATTTTCTACGTTATGGGCTCCTTTGCCGGTTCTGCCGCGAAACCGCCAAAAGTGATGACTAAGGGCCTAAGCTGAATCATTCAAAACAATACCTGGCGTCACAAGACGCCAAAAAGGAGAAAGCATGCTCGAGCTCACCATAGAGCAGATATCCATGGGCCAATCGGCTGTGGATAAGTCCGCCGCGTTGCACCTGCTGGCGCAGCATCTGGTCACCGATGGCCTGGTGGCCGAGGGTTATCTCGCCGGATTGCAGGCGCGCGAAGCCCAGGGCTCGACCTTTCTCGGTCAAGGTATTGCCATCCCCCACGGCACGCCGGAAACCCGCGATCTGGTGTTTTCCACCGGCGTGCGGCTGATGCAGTTTCCTGAAGGCGTGGACTGGGGCGACGGTCAAATCGTCTACCTGGCGATTGGTATTGCGGCCAAATCCGACGAACACCTGCGCTTGCTGCAATTGCTGACCCGTGCCCTCGGCGAAACCGACCTGGGCCAGGCGCTGCGCCGCGCCAGTTCCGCCGAAGCCTTGTTGAAACTGCTGCAAGGCGCGCCGCAAGAACTGGCGCTGGATGCCCAGATGATCGGCCTCGGTGTGTCCGCCGATGACTTCGAAGAGCTGGTCTGGCGCGGTGCGCGTTTGCTGCGTCAGGCCGATTGTGTGAGCAACGGTTTCTCTGCCGTGTTGCAGCAGGTCGACGCGCTGCCCCTGGGCGATGGCCTGTGGTGGTTGCACAGCGAGCAAACGGTCAAGCGTCCGGGCCTGGCCTTCGTTACGCCGGACAAACCCATGCGTTACCTCGGCCAGCCGCTCAGCGGTCTGTTCTGCCTGGCCAGTCTCGGTGAGGCCCATCAGGCCTTGCTCGAACGCCTTTGTGCGTTGCTGATCGAAGGTCGCGGCCACGAATTGGGCCGCGCCACCAGCAGCCGTAAGGTTCTCGAAGTCCTGGGCGGTGAGTTGCCGGCCGATTGGCCGAGCGCTCGCATCGCGCTGGCCAACGCCCACGGCTTGCACGCGCGTCCGGCGAAGATCCTCGCGCAACTGGCGAAAAGTTTTGAAGGTGAAATCCGCGTACGCATCGTCGATGGCCAGGACAGCGCGGTGTCGGTGAAGAGCTTGAGCAAACTGCTCAGCCTCGGTGCCCGTCGTGGTCAGGTGCTGGAATTTGTTGCCGAACCGAGCATCGCCGCCGATGCCTTGCCAGCCTTGCTGGCCGCCATCGAAGAAGGCCTCGGTGAAGAAGTCGAGCCGTTGCCAGCCGTGAGCCAGCAGCGCGAAGTGATCGCCGATGTGGCCGAGGTAATCCTCGCGCCAGCCTCCGGCAGTCTGGTTCAGGCCATCGCCGCCGCACCGGGCATCGCCATCGGCCCGGCGCACATCCAAGTGCTGCAAACCATTGATTACCCGCTGCGCGGCGAGTCTGCCGCGATCGAGCGCGAGCGTCTCCAACAGGCGTTGGCGGACGTGCGTCGCGACATCGAAGGCCTGATCGAACGCAGCAAGTCCAAGGCCATTCGCGAGATTTTCATCACCCACCAGGAAATGCTCGACGACCCGGAATTGACCGATGAAGTCGACACCCGTCTCAAGCAGGGCGAAAGTGCCGAAGCGGCATGGATGGCGGTGATTGAAGCGGCGGCCAAACAACAGGAATCGCTGCAGGACGCCTTGCTCGCCGAGCGTGCCGCCGACTTGCGTGATATCGGCCGCCGAGTGCTGGCGCAACTGAGTGGCGTCGAAACCCCGAGCGAGCCTGAGCAACCGTACATTCTGGTGATGGATGAAGTGGGTCCATCCGATGTCGCCCGCCTTGATCCGGCGCGCGTCGCCGGCATCCTCACCGCCCGTGGTGGTGCTACCGCGCACAGTGCGATTGTCGCCCGAGCCCTCGGTATTCCGGCGTTGGTCGGCGCCGGCCCGGCCGTGTTGCTGCTGGCACCGGGTACGCCGTTGCTGATTGATGGCCAACGCGGTCGCCTGCACGTGGACGCCGACGCGGCGACCTTGCAGCGTGCCACCGAAGAGCGCGATACCCGCGAGCAGCGTTTGAAAGCCGCCGCCGAACAACGCCATCAACCGGCACTGACCACTGACGGTCATGCAGTCGAAGTGTTCGCCAACATCGGCGAAAGCGCGGGCGTGACCAGCGCGGTGGAGCAGGGTGCCGAAGGCATTGGCCTGCTGCGCACCGAACTGATTTTCATGGCCCACTCGCAGGCGCCGGACGAGGCGACCCAGGAAGTCGAATACCGTCGCGTCCTCGATGGCCTGGCAGGTCGGCCGCTGGTGGTGCGCACCCTCGACGTTGGCGGTGACAAACCGCTGCCCTATTGGCCGATCGCCAAAGAAGAAAACCCGTTCCTCGGCGTGCGTGGTATTCGCCTGACCCTGCAACGTCCGCACATCATGGAAGCGCAATTGCGCGCGTTGCTCCGTGCGGCGGACAACCGTCCACTGCGGATCATGTTCCCCATGGTCGGCAGCGTCGACGAATGGCGCCAGGCCCGGGACATGACCGAACGTCTGCGTCTGGAAATTCCGGTTGCCGACTTGCAATTGGGGATCATGATTGAAGTGCCGTCGGCTGCATTGCTGGCGCCGGTGCTGGCCAAAGAGGTCGACTTCTTCAGTGTAGGCACCAATGACCTGACCCAATACACCCTGGCCATCGACCGTGGTCATCCAACCTTGTCGGCCCAGGCTGACGGTTTGCACCCGGCGGTGCTGCAATTGATCGACATCACCGTGCGCGCGGCGCATGCCCACGGCAAGTGGGTCGGCGTGTGCGGCGAGTTGGCGGCCGATCCGCTGGCGGTGCCAGTGCTGGTTGGTCTGGGTGTGGACGAGCTCAGCGTGTCGGGTCGCAGCATTGCCGAGGTCAAGGCGCGGGTTCGCGAACTCAGCCTGGCCCAGACCCAAATCCTTGCCCAACAGGCCCTGGCCGTGGGCAGCGCCAATGAAGTGCGCGCACTAGTGGAGGCCCTGTAATGGCCAAGATCCTGACCCTGACCCTCAACCCGGCGCTGGACCTCACCGTCCAGTTGCCGCTACTTACCCCCGGCCAAGTCAACCGTAGCGACGAGATGCACACGCATGCCGCCGGTAAAGGCGTGAACGTGGCACAAGTGCTGGCGGACCTTGGGCATCAGCTCACGGTCAGCGGTTTCCTCGGGGAGGATAACCTTCAAGCGTTCGAAACCCTGTTCGCCAAACGCGGCTTTGTCGACGCGTTCATCCGTGTACCGGGGGAGACGCGCAGCAATATCAAACTGGCGGAAAGCGATGGGCGCATCACCGACATCAACGGTCCCGGCCCCTTGGTCAGTGAAGCCGCGCAGCAGGCGTTGCTTGATCGACTTGATCAAATAGCGCCCGGTCATGACGCGGTCGTCGTTGCCGGCAGCCTGCCTCAAGGCATCAGTGCGCAGTGGTTGCAGGCGTTGATTGTGCGCTTGAAAAATCTCGGTTTGAACGTGGCGCTGGACAGCAGTGGCGAAGCCTTGCGGGCCGCGCTCAATGCCGGTCCGTGGTTGATAAAGCCGAACACCAAAGAGCTGGCCGACGTGATGGGCTGCGAGATGGTTTCGGTCGCGGCACAGGCTGAAGCCGCGAGCCGCTTGCATGCTCAAGGCATCGAGCACGTGGTGATCTCCGACGGCGCCGATGGCGTGAACTGGTTCAGTGTCGGCTCGGCGATGCATGCCACGCCGCCCAAGGTCAGTGTCGTCAGCACTGTGGGCGCAGGCGATTCGTTACTGGCCGGCATGCTCCACGGTCTACTCAGCGCCGACACGCCTGAACAGACCCTGCGCACCGCCACGGCGATTGCCGCGATGGCCGTCACCCAGATCGATTTCGGTATTGGCGACGCCACGCAGTTGGCGCGGCTCGAACAGGGCGTGCGCGTGCGCCCCCTGACAGAACAATAAGAGGGTTTGTCATGAAGTTAGCCATTGTTACGGCCTGCCCGAACGGCATGGTCACCAGTGTGCTGTGCGCCCGTTTGCTCGACGCGGCGGCCCAGCGTCAGGGCTGGAGCACCAGTGTCGAAGTCAACGATGCCGCGCACCCTGAACGCCAATTGTCGGCGGCCACGATCGAGGCGGCCGAGTGGGTATTGCTGGTGACCAGCGCGCCGGTGGATATGTCGCGGTTCGTCGGCAAACGGGTGTTCCAGAGTACCCCGGCGCAAGCCCTGCAAGATGTTGAAGCGGTGCTGCGTCGCGGTGCTGAAGAGGCTCAGGTTTACGTCGCCCCCGAAGCCGTGGCCGAGCCTGCCGCACTCGTGAAAAACGCTCCGCGTCTGGTCGCGATTACCGCGTGTCCGACCGGCGTCGCTCACACCTTCATGGCCGCTGAAGCCTTGCAGCAAGCGGCCAAGCGTTTGGGCTACGAACTGCAAGTGGAAACCCAGGGCTCGGTCGGTGCGCGCAACCCGTTGAGTGCAGAGGCGATTGCCGATGCGGACGTGGTGCTGCTGGCCTGCGATATCGAAGTCGCCACCGAGCGTTTTGCCGGCAAGAAGATTTACCGTTGCGGCACCGGCATCGCCCTCAAACAAGCCGAGGCGACGCTGAACAAAGCGTTGGCCGAAGGCACGCAGGAAACTGCTTCGAGCGGTGCCAAAGGCCCGGCCAAGCAAGAGAAAACCGGCGTCTACAAACACCTGCTGACCGGCGTGTCGTTCATGCTGCCGATGGTGGTGGCGGGTGGTCTGATGATCGCCTTGTCGTTCGTCTTCGGCATCACCGCGTTCAAGGAACCGGGCACGCTTGCGGCGGCGCTGATGCAGATCGGCGGCGAGACCGCGTTCAAGTTGATGGTGCCGCTGCTGGCGGGTTACATCGCCTACTCGATCGCCGACCGTCCGGGCCTGGCTCCGGGGATGATTGGCGGTCTGTTGGCAAGCACTTTGGGCGCCGGTTTTATCGGCGGGATCATTGCCGGTTTCATCGCCGGTTACGCGGCGCAGGCGATCAACCGTTATGCGCGCTTGCCACAAAGTCTTGAGGCGCTCAAACCGATCCTGATCATCCCGTTGCTGGCGAGTCTGTTCACCGGTCTGGTGATGATCTACGTGGTCGGCAAACCGGTAGCCGGAATGCTCGAAGGGCTCACGCACTTCCTCGACAGCATGGGCACCACCAACGCAATTCTGCTCGGTGTATTGCTGGGCGGAATGATGTGCGTCGACCTTGGCGGGCCGATCAACAAAGCCGCGTATGCGTTCTCGGTGGGGCTGCTGGCGTCGCAAAGTTATGCACCGATGGCCGCAACCATGGCGGCCGGCATGGTGCCGCCGATTGGCCTGGGCATCGCCACGATTATTGCGCGGCGCAAGTTCGCCCAGACCGAACGCGAGGCCGGTAAAGCGGCGTTGGTGTTGGGGCTGTGCTTCATCTCCGAAGGCGCGATTCCGTTTGCCGCGAAAGACCCGCTGCGAGTGATCCCGGCGAGCATTGCCGGTGGTGCGCTGACCGGTGCGTTGTCGATGTATTTCGGCTGCAAACTGATGGCGCCGCACGGCGGGTTGTTCGTGCTGGCGATCCCGAATGCGATCAATCATGCGCTGCTGTATTTGCTGGCGATTGTGGCCGGGAGTTTGCTGACGGCGGTGGTTTATGCGGTGGTCAAGCGGCCGGAAGTCGTTGAATTGGCGATAGAGCCAGTCAGCGCCTGACACCAAACCCTGTGGGAGATTCTATGGTTGAGGGAAAGCCCTCAACTGGCTTTTGGCTGATATTCGCTTTGCCCTTTCAGCAAGGCGAATACCACCCGAGCAAGCTTGCGAGCCAGCATCACCAGCGCCTGAGTTGCGCGTCATTCAAGGCTCACTCGTAGCTGCTGAGATACAGCATTAGGTCCTTGGGAAGTTCAATCATTGCGAGATTCTCGATGGCTGTAACCTGCCCGGCGGATAGTAGATGGCTTGCCATGGCATCCTCTTCTTCATGCCAAGCCATTATTGGCATCAGGGCATCCGTTGTAATGGACCGGGACAAATCCACCTCGAATACAGCCAAGTCACCGTTTTCAGGTATTCCGTAAATCTGAAACTTCAGTTTGTATTTCATGGTTCAACTGCTCTGGTTTTATTTGCTGGCTTTGTCTGGGTCCCCGTCTCCGGATTGAACTCACCGAGGTGTTTTCCACGCTTGTTGTACTTTTCTAGCGCCCCATGTTGAGAGTCCCATTCGTAGATCGTACCGTCTTCATCTTTCCATCTATCGCGTAACCCACCGCCTTTTTTTGGAGTTTTAGGTGTTGCGCGTTTGAGCCCTGGGAACGCAGGGAAGCTGTTCGGTCTGGGGTGATAGCTGTGATCCCCCGGCAACACACTCAGCATAATGTAGACCGGCTCTACACCTGTGTCGGCAGGGAACCAGATGATCGCATCCTGATACTCGGGCGGATGCTCCGGGTTCACTAGTGCTTTATTGGCTTGCTCGGTGGGCGGGTACACCCATACAGACGGTAGTTGCGAGGCGCCTTCCAATGCAGGAATTCCCAGTACAACGTCAGGATTCGCTGCTGGCGTCCAGGTCAGGCCAATTCCGTTACCGATGTCAGCAACAAACTTATCGCCTTCTTGAGTGGCCTTGATGACCGGGACAAACTCCCAGTCTTTTTTCCCGCCTGTGTAAAAGCCGTAAGCGTTGACTGAGCCATCCGGTAATGTCTTTACGTTGATACGGACACGGGTTCGCCCCGTATCCAGCAATGCGTATTGCTCGTTTTGGTAAAAGGCGCTGTCTGGAGAAATGCTGGCGTTGGGCATCAATAGCGCAACTGTCCCGACCGCTGCACCAGTCGCTACAACCGCTGAGCCTGTTAGTAGACGCAGAGCAAGAGAACCGCCGAGACGTTGGGATATGACGCCACCCGTTGTCGAGGACCCCACCAGTTTCAGTGGAATCCCTTCGGCGGTGATCGCGACCCCGGTGCCAAGCACGGCCCACAACCCGTAGTCAGTCAGTTTCTCGACGGGGACAAAACCGGCCGGGTTGTCGTGATTAATGACGCCGTCGGGGAGGTTGCAGCTTTTGGCGAATACGCAGCCTCGTGTGGCGAACTGTTTGCTCTGTTCGACTTCTTTGAAGATGCGATCTTCATAAGCCTGTTGCCGGGCGAGCATGTCGTCGTAAGTCTTTTGCCTCGCCTCACGCTCGGCTAACTCAGTCGGGGTCATGTCTCGCAGGTAACGGTATCCAATGCCCGAGCCGCCGCCACCAGTGCTGTGTTCCCAGACTTGCGGGATGTCCTTGTCGCGTGCCATAGGCGTCCTTTTTCGCGTGTGTCCGGAGCAGCCTCGAACCTATCCGGGGCGCTCGGGTATTGGCGTTAGGACGTTTCCTAAAAGCGGCGCTGAAATTTCCTATTTCTTGGTGTTGCAAGGGTTTTGGTGGCGAGTCAGCATGACCGCGTTATCCTTCATCGCGGGCAAGCCACGCTCCCACAGGGTTTAACATTCAACGAAAATCTGTTGCACCGCTTTCGCGAGCAGGCTCGCTCCCACAAGGGGATCTGTGGCGTTGGCAGGTTTTGTGTCATGCCCGGGTCATACGTGCGTGTTTTAGTTTTCCTTTTTCAGGGAGAACACCATGAGCGAATTCGACCTCGGCCGTCGTCGTGTCATACAAGCCGTCGGTGCCGGGCTGTTGTTGCCAGGCCTGGCGCCGGCGGTGATTGCCTCGGTCAAGGATCGGCCGCAACTCACTGATGGCGTGCAGTCCGGCGACGTGCTGGGCGATCGGGCGATGATCTGGAGCCGATGTGATCGTCCGGCGCGCATGGTGGTGGAATGGGACACCCGCAGCCTGTTCAGCAACCCCCGTCGTTTTGTCTCGCCATTGGCCGTGTCCGATACCGACTTCACTGCCCGGGTCGAACTCACTGGCCTGCCCGCCGACCAGGCGATTTTCTACCGCGTGCACTTCGAAGACGCCCAGAGCGGCGTCACCAGCGAACCCTGGTTCGGCCACCTGCGCAGCGTGCCGCAAACCCGTCGCGACCTCCGTTTCGTCTGGAGCGGCGACACCGCCGGCCAGGGCTTCGGCATTAACCCGGACATCGGCGGCATGCGCATCTACGAAGCCATGCGTTTGCGCCTGCCAGACTTCTTTATCCACAGCGGCGACACCATCTACGCCGACGGTCCGATACCTGCGCAGCTCACCACAGAGAGCGGCCGCGTGTGGCGCAACATCACCTCTGAAGCCAAGAGCAAAGTCGCCGAAACCCTCGACGACTATCGCGGCAATTACCGCTACAACCTGATGGACGAAAACATCCGCCGCTTCAACGCCGAGGTTCCGCAGATCTGGCAGTGGGACGACCATGAAGTGGTCAACAACTGGTCGCCGGGCAAGCAATTGGATAATCGCTATAAGAGCAAAGATATCCACAGCCTGGTCGGTCGCGCGCGTCAGGCCTGGCTCGAATACGCACCGATGCGGTTGCAGAGCGCCGATGGCGGCGGGCGGATTTATCGCAAGCTCGGTTATGGGCCATTGCTTGATGTGTTCGTGCTCGACATGCGCAGCTATCGCGGGGCCAATGATGACAACCTGGGCGCCGCTAAACCTTTCCTTGGCCGCGAACAACTGGACTGGCTCAAACTTGAGTTGAAGGCCTCCAAGGCCCAGTGGAAAGTCATCGCCGCCGACATGCCCATCGGCCTCGGCGTACCGGACGGTGAAGTCAGCCCCGGCGTGACGCGTTGGGAAGCGGTGGCCAACGGCGACCCGGGACCGGCTCAGGGCCGTGAACTGGAAATCGCCGAACTGCTGGGTTTCTTGCGGGCGCAGCAGGTGCGCAATTTTGTCTGGCTGACGGCGGATGTGCATTACTGCGCCGCGCACCATTACCACCCGGACCGTGCGGCGTTTCAGGATTTCGAACCGTTCTGGGAGTTTGTCGCCGGGCCTTTGAATGCGGGGAGTTTCGGGCCTGATTCGCTGGATAAGACCTTTGGTCCCGAGGTGGTGTTCGAGAAAGCACCACCGGCACAGAACACCTCGCCGTTTGCTGGGTTTCAGTTTTTTGGTGAGGTGAATATTGATGGGCAGACGGGGGAGATGAGTGTGGTGTTGCGGGATCTGGATGGGGTTTCTGTTTTCGAACAGAAATTGCAGCCAGTCTGATAGAACCACCCCTCACCCCAGCCCTCTCCCCAAAGGGGAGAGGGAGCCGACCGAGGTGTCTTGCGCTATGCATCGACCTGAAGGTCCGAGTCGATTATGGATTCAACGCAGCTCTTTCAGGTCGCAGATTTTCTACAGAAACCCACGGTCAATCCCCTCGCCCCTTTGGGGAGAGGGTTAGGGTGAGGGGGCGATTTCAGACCTGGATCACAATGTTCGAGTCGCAGCAAACCTGAGAATCTGTTCCAGCACTTCGTTCATCTGATCAATCACTTCCAGATTGCTAAACCGCACAACCTCAATACCTTGCTGCTGAAGGTAAAGCGTTCGACGCCGGTCATGTATTTTTGCCGCCGTCTCGTAATGCTGACCACCGTCCAGTTCGATGGCCAACTTCAGTTCCACGCAATAAAAATCCAGGAAGTACGGCGGGCATGGAAACTGCCGACGGAATTTCAGATTGGCGATTTGCCGAGAACGAAGTTTTTGCCAGAGCAGCAGTTCGCAGTCGGTTTGGTGGGTACGCAGGTGGCGGGCGAATTGGCGTTGGTTGGGAGTGGGGCGGGTGGGCATGCTTCACGTCCGTGTGAAGGGGGATGGAGGTTTTACTGTAGCCGAGGTTTTGTCGTTTGCCTGTAGAACCACCCCTCATCGGAACGCCGCTCGCCCATCCCTCTCCCCACGGGGGAGAGGGGGAAAGGGAGCAGACCGGGGCCCTTTCAGAACCTGAGTTCGACTCGATTTTTCAGGTCGATGTATTACGTGAGACACCTCGGTCAGTCCCCTCGCCCCTTGGGGAGAGGGCTAGGGTGAGGGGGGACTTTTAGTAGACGTCGCGGCGGTAACGACCTTGCTCGATCAACCGATCGACCTCGGCAATTCCGAGTATTTCGTTGAGCACGTGATCCACGCCTGAAGCCATCCCCTGCAAGCTGCCGCAGATGTAAATGACCGCACCCTCGGCCAGCCATTGCTTCAGCAAATCAGCCGACTCACGCAAGCGATCCTGTACATAGATCTTCTCAGCCTGATCCCGCGAGAACGCCAGGTCCAGTCGCTCCAGATCCCCCGAAATCAACCATTCTTCCAGCTCATCGCGACACAGATAGTCATGCTCACGATTGCGTTCGCCGAACAACAGCCAATGACGTTGCTGGCCATCGGCGATCCGCGCCTTGAGCAAACTGCGCAGCCCGGCCAGGCCGGTGCCGTTGCCCAGCAGGATCATCGGCAGCGGTTCGACCGGCAGGTGGAAACCGCTGTTGCGCCGCACGCGCAGGCTGATGGTGCCGCCCACCGGGGCGTGTTCGGTCAGCCAGCCGGAGCCGACGCCCAGGCTGCCGTCAGGATGCAGTTCCTGACGCACGATCAGTTCGAGGATGCCATCGGCGGCGATTGAGGCGATGGAGTATTCGCGCATGGCCAGGGGCACCAGCGCATCCACCAGCGCCTGGGCATGCAGGCCGACCAGGTGAGCTCTGTTTTCCGGCAGTTGTCGACTGGCAAGGGCTTGCTCCAGTGGTTGCGACAGGCCATCGAGCGTAACCGTGGCCCGCCCGTCAATGCCCAGGCCATCAAGGAAATGTTCGATCGCCCACGGACAATTGCGCGGCAATACTTCCACCAGGTCACCGGCCAGCCAGCTGCTGGTGGTGGGGGCGGTGAGACCGAGCAGGTAAACGCCTGAACCGCTGCTGTCAGGATTGAGCAGCTCACGGCGGGTCAGGTTCCAGTTGTCATAGCTTGGCGCTTGCCAGGTGTCCACGGGTGCCTGTCCGGTCAGCAGGCCCAGTTGCTGCTGCCAGTGACGCAAGGCGTAAGGGTCGCCGCTGTCGACCTCCACCGGCGCGAACAGGGTCCTGCCGCCGTGCTCGCCGAGCCACGTGTGCAAGCGTCGAGCGAATCCGCAGAAGTGCTGATACTGCCGATCACCGAGGCCGAGCACGGCGTAGTTCAGGCTTTCCAGGCTCAACGTACGGCCCAGCACTTTGCGCTCAAACCCTCGGGCGCTGTCCGGCGCTTCGCCGTCGCCGAAGGTGCTGACGACGAACAACGCATTGCTGGACTCACGCAAGTCTTGCTCGCTGACGTCCGCCAGCGGCTGAACCTTCACCGGCAGGCCCGCAGCCTGCAATTGCCCGGCGGTCTGCCACGCCAGTTGCTCGGCAAAGCCGCTCTGGCTGGCAAAGCCGATCAGCCATGCCGGTGCGTCATTGTCCGGTTGTGCGAGCCCTTTGCGGGCATCCTTGATCTGTTTTTTCTTGCTGCGACGATCGAGGTACAACAACCAGCCCGTGATGAAAAACAGCGGCATCGTGAGCGAGCTGATTGTCAGGATGATCCGCCCGATGATTCCGAAATAGCTGCCGACGTGCAGCGCGTAAATGCTGGTCAGCAGTTGCGCCTTGAGGCTCTTGTCGCTATAGCGATCATGGCGCGCGACGATACCGGTCGCCGGGTCCAGCGTGATCTGGTTCAGTGCGCGGTCGTGGGGCGAGCTGTTCAACAGGTAGAACACGGTGGCCGGTTTTCCGGCCACGGGCGGCATGCGGATGTTGTAGGCACTCAGTGCCGGGCCGGCGGCGCTGTAGATGCTGCTCCACATCGCGGCGTAATCGGCGGTGGGGGCCGGGCCGCTTGGCGCAGGGCCGCGACCGCTGCGGGCGCGCTCGTTCTGCGGTGAGTCGGAAAGCAATCGGGTCAGGCCCTTGTTGTACCACTCATAGGACCAGGACAAACCGGTGAGCGCGGCCAGGAGGTAAAACACCAGGCACCAGGTACCGGCCACCGAGTGCAGATCCCAGTTGAAGCTGCGGCCTTTTTTCTTCCAGTCGAGGGTCAGCCAGGCGCGCCAGCTTTTCCACTGACGCGGCCAGCGCAGGTAAAGACCGGACAGGCAGAAGAACAGCAGAATCAGCGTGCACGCGCCGGTGATTTGCCGACCGGTATCGCCCATGGCGAGGAAGCGGTGCAGTTGCAGCATCAGGCCGAAGAAATCCTGGCCAGTGGCGTCGCCCATGAACTCGGCGGTGTACGGGTCGAAGTAGCGCATCTGCCCACGTCGTTCGCCCGGTGGCGGGGTAAAGATCACCCGCGCGGCGTTACCGCTGTCGGTTTCGACCCAGAGCATCGAGACTTTCTTGCCCGAGGCGCCCTCGATTTTTTCCACCAGTTCGGCGGGCGGCAGGACGCCGGCGACCTGCTTCTCGACCTGCAACACAGAAGGGTTCAGCGCACGCAGGATTTCATCCTGAAACGACACCGTCGCCCCGGTGATGCCCATCAGGGCCAGGACCAGTCCGGCGCTGATGCCGAAAAACCAGTGCAACTGGAACAGGGTTTTCTTCAACACGTCACTCGCCTTGTTCGTTCGAAAATAATGATCACGGCGCGCATTATGCCGTGGGTTATCGAGAAACATTCTTTATTACGCACAAAAGCCCCGTTCATAGAGATGAACGGGGCTTGTCGCTGATTTCAGTTTCCATTCTCAACTGTAGGAGCACAGCTTGCTCGCGATGACGGTGTGTCAGCCAACATCAATGTTGAATGTGCCGGCGTCATCGCGAGCAGGCTCGCTCCCACAGGATCAGAAGTGGAAGTTGGCGCTCAGCAGGGCGGTACGACCCGCCGCCACGTGGGCGTAGTGCGTCTGGAACACCTGGTCGAAGTAACGCTTGTCGGTCAGGTTCTGCACGTTGAGTTGCAGGTCGACGTTCTTGGTCAGGGCGTAGCTGGCCATTGCGTCGTAGCGCCAGTAGGACGGGATCTCCACCGAGTTGGCGATGTTGCCGAACTGCGAGTCGACGAACGTGGCACCGGCGCCGACGGTCAACTTGTCCGGCACCAGGTCGTAGGTCGACCAGAACGTGAAGTTGTTCCGTGGGGTACTTGGCATGTGATTGCCTTCATCGACGGCGAGGGTGGTTTTGACCACTTCGCTTTCCATGTAGGTGTAGCCGCCGAAGACTCTCCAGTTACGGGTCAGCTTGCCGCTGTAGCTCAGTTCCAGACCATTGACCCGCTGCTCGCCGTCCAGCACTTGCGTGGTGGCGCCATCCGGATCGTTCATGCGCGCGTTGGTTTTTTCGGTGCGAAACAGTGCGGCGGTCAACGACAGGTCGTCACCGAAGAAATCCCATTTGGTACCGATCTCGTAGTTGCGGTTCTTTTCCGGGTCCAGATCACTGTTGTTCGCCGCCAGTTCCAGGCCACCGTTGCCGCTGGTTTCACCAGACGGGTTGCTGGAGGTGGAGTAGGCCGCGTAGATGCTGCCGTTAGGCAACGGGTTGTAGACCACGCCGATCTGGTAGTTGACCAGGTCGCTGGTGTTCTCACGGGAGAAGTCGTTCGCTGGCACGGTGCTGCTGGCGTTGGCGTGGCCGCTGGATTTGACCTGGTAGTTGTCGTAACGCAGGCCCAGGTTCAGGGACCATTGCTCGTTGAACTTCAGCGTGTCGAACACGTAGGCCGCAGCGGTTTTGGTGTCGGTGTCGGTGAACGCGGCGCTGTCGGTGATCGAGCCGTTCCAGTGATCCCCAGGCGTCGGGTTCTGCAGGCTGGTGCAGTCGCCAGAGTTGAACAGGGCGCGGTTGCAGCGGGTGCCGCTGGCGGTCGAGGTCAGGATGTACGGGCGGTTGTGGGTATCTTGATAGGAAAACTCAAGGCCGGTAACCAGGCTGTGCTCGATGGCGCCGGTGTTGAACCTGGCGCTCAGGTCGGTCTGGTTGATCCAGCCGCTGGACGTCGAGTTACGGCTTTTCGCGCCGCGATACACGCTGCCAAGCGCCGCGTTGCCCTTGCTGTCGTCCGGGTTGGTGACGATGTAATCGAGCGTCGAACGGGACATGCGGAAGCTGTTCGACACGGTCAGGTCATCATTCAGATCGTGTTCGATCTTGATGGTGCCGCTGTCGTTGCTGGTCTGGCGATAGTCGCGACTGGTGAGGCCGTAGAAGTTGTCACGATCGACATGCACAGGTTTATCGACGTTGTACTTGCTGCGGTTGGGGCTCAAGGTCAGCAGGAGGCCGTAGTCGGGCATGTCGTCGGTTTCGACGTGGTAGTAGCCGACGGTCAGGCGAGTGTCGGTACCCAGGCCGAACGCGAAGGAAGGTGCCACGCCCCAACGGCTGACATCCACGGCATCACGGCCGGCGACGTTGGCTTCGTGCTTCATCAGGTTCAGACGAAAGGCCGAGGTGTCGGTCATCTGCTGGTTCAGGTCGAGGGTGGTGCGCTTGGTCTGGTCCGAGCCCCAGGTGAAGCCGCCGTTGTAGGAATTGCCCAGTTTGGCGGTCTTGCTCACCAGGTTCAGGCTGCCACCGGTGGAACCGGCGCCGGTGAAGGCTGACCCCGGGCCCTTGCTGACTTCGATCGATTCTATGTCGAAGATCTCGCGGCTCTGGGAGGCCGGGTCGCGCATGCCGTCGATAAACACGTCGCTTTCGGCGTTGAAGCCGCGAATGATCGGACGATCGCCGGCCGGGTTGCCGCCCTCGCCGGCACCGAACGTGATGCCCGGTGTGGTGCGCAGCGCGTCGACCAGGCTGGTGGCGCCCGTGTCGCGAATCACTTGTTGTGGAATCACGGTGACGCTTTTCGGCGTTTCGCGCAGCGGCGCGGTGTATTTCTTGTTGGCCGAGGTATCAGTCTTGTAGGAAGTCTCATCCTGGGCTTCGCCGTTGATAGCGGTAGCGCCCAGGGAAATCACGTTGCTCGGTGCTTTTTCGTCGATCTTTTCAGCCGCGAAAGCCATGTGGCCCGCAGAGCTGGCAGTGATCGCCACGCCAATTGCAGACGCGAGCAAGCGCGGTGAACTGACCGGTAATTGTGGTTGTTGGCGTGACATGAGAATTCCCCTCCCCAAGGATTTGAGGCCGCGGAATATAGGGTAAACAGGTATTTGTATCAATTGCGAAACGTTACTATTCGCGACAAATTTACATTCTTTACAATTTGTCCTTACGGTTTCGGGTGTCTCGTTCGTCGTAGGGGTTTTACAGAGTCAATAAGAATCAATACCATTGGCGCCCCTTTGCCTTCAGGTGTCATCCCATGCTGCTGCACATTCCCGGCGTGTTCGCGAAAGAAGAAGTGCAGCGCATCCGCGAGGCTCTGGAACAGGCAGATTGGGCCGACGGCAAGATCACCGCCGGCTACCAGTCGGCCAAGGCCAAGCACAATTTGCAACTGCCTGAAGGTCACCCGCTGGCCAAGGAAGTCGGCGCGGCGATGCTGGAACGGCTGTGGAAAAATCCGCTATTCATGTCAGCTGCGTTGCCGCACAAAGTCTTCCCTCCGTTGCTGAACTGTTACACGGCCGGCGGCAGTTTCGACTTTCACATTGACAACGCCGTGCGCCAGCCCAAGGGCAGCATCGAGCGGGTGCGCACCGATTTGTCGGCCACTCTGTTCTTTAGCGAACCGGCCGACTACGACGGTGGCGAGCTGGAAATCCAGGACACCTTCGGCACCCAACGGGTGAAGTTGCCCGCCGGCGACATGGTTCTGTACCCCGGCACCAGCCTGCACAAGGTCAACGCCGTGACGCGCGGCACTCGCTACGCTTCGTTCTTCTGGACCCAAAGCCTGGTCCGCGAAGACAGCCAGCGCGCCTTGCTGTTCGAGATGGACGGGGCGATCCAGCAGCTGACCCAGGACATGCCCGACCATCCTTCGCTGATTCGCCTCACCGGCACTTATCACAACCTGTTGCGTCGCTGGGTCGAGGTATGAGTTATCAACTGCGCCGTGAGGAAGTCCTCGACGGTGATCGTCTCAAAGCCATGCTCGAGGAAAGCCCGGCGCGCGCGGCACAGGCGATTCTGATCGCCGCCCGCGAAGGTGTGCTCGATGCTCAAGCCTTGCTCGGGCAGATTCTGCTGGATGGACAGGGCATCCAGCAGGATCAGCCGCTGGCCTTGCGCTGGTTCGAGATTGCCGCCAAGGGCGGGCACTTGATGGCGCGCAATATGCTCGGACGGTGCCATGAACATGGTTGGGGTTGCGTTGCCGACGCCGCCGTTGCGGCGAGGCATTATCGTCAGGCCGCCGAAGCCGGACTGGATTGGGCGATGTACAACTATGCCAATCTGCTGGCGACCGGGCGCGGGCTGATCGAGGATCAACTGCAAGCACTGAATTTGTATCGCCGCGCGGCTGAGCAAGGGCATGCAAAGTCGATGAACCTGCTGGGGCGTTATCTGGAAGATGGGCGGGTGTGTCCCGCAGATCCGCAAGCTGCGCGTGACTGGTATCGACGCTCGGCGGTCGGCGGGGATTTTCGCGGGCAGTTCAGCTATGCCGCCGTGCTGGCGGATGACGGGAATATCGATGAGGCGTTGGTCTGGTTACGCAAGGCACTGGACGGTGGGAATCTGAATTTCCTGCGGGTTGCCAGTAAGGCGTTGGCGAGCGCGACGGATCCGAAAATTCGAGCGTTGGCGGTGGATTATGCCCATCGCTGCGCCGAACTGAAGTACGATCTGAAACCCCTGTAGGAGCTGTCGAGTGCAACGAGGCTGCGATCTTTTGATCTTGCCCTTAACAATCAAAAGATCGCAGCCTCGTTGCACTCGACAGCTCCTACAGGGGGGGCGGTTTTTTTTTTGGAGATGGATTTCAGACACAAAAAAGCCCATGACACGTCATGGGCTTTTTGCGTTTCGCGTGTAGCGCTTACACGTAAAACGACTTCAGCGGCGGGAAGCCATTGAACTCAACGGCGCTGTAGCTGGTGGTGTAAGCACCGGTCGACAACCAGTACAAACGGTCACCAATCGCCAGGTTCAACGGCAAGCCGTACTTGTAGTTCTCGTACATGATGTCGGCGCTGTCGCAGGTCGGGCCGGCGATGACCACTTCTTCCATTTCGCCTTTCTTCTCGGTCCAGATCGGGAACTTGATGGCTTCGTCCATGGTTTCGATCAGGCCGGAGAACTTGCCCACATCCGTGTACACCCATCGCTCTACCGCGGTACGGGATTTACGGGCGACCAGCACTACTTCGCTGACCAGGATGCCGGCGTTGGCGATCAACGAACGGCCCGGTTCCAGGATGATTTCCGGCAGGTCGTCGCCGAAGTCTTCCTTGAGGAAACGGATGATTTCTTCAGCGTAGGTTTCCAGGCTGTTGGTGCGGGTGATGTAGTTGGCCGGGAAGCCGCCGCCCATGTTGATCAGCTTCAGGTGAATGCCGTCTTCTTCTTTCAGGCGTTCGAAGATCACTTTGACCTTGGCGATCGCCGCGTCCCAGACGCTGATGTCGCGCTGTTGCGAGCCGACGTGGAACGAGATGCCGTACGGCACCAGGCCCAGGTCGCGAGCGAGGATCAGCAGGTCCATGGCCATGTCGGTCTGGCAGCCGAATTTGCGCGACAAAGGCCAGTCAGCAGTGGTCGAGCCTTCGGTGAGGATGCGCACGTAGACTTTCGAGCCCGGTGCAGCCTTGGCGATGTTGCGCAGGTCGGCTTCGGAGTCGGTGGCATACAGACGCACGCCCTTCTCATAGAAGTAGCGAATGTCTTTGGATTTCTTGATGGTGTTGCCGTAGCTGATGCGATCCGGGCCGACGCCCTGGTTCATCACTTTGTCGAGCTCGTAGATCGAAGCGATGTCGAAGTTCGAGCCTTTCTCTTTGAGCAGGTCGATGATTTCGACGGCCGGGTTGGCCTTGACTGCGTAGTAGACCTTGGCGAATTCGAAACCGGCGCGCAGGTCGTCATAGGCCTGGCTGATCATCGCGGTGTCGATCACCACGAACGGGGTTTCTTGTTTGTCGGCGAAGGCCTTCATTTTGTTGAAGGTATCGCGCGCGAAATAGTCTTCGACGTTGATCGACATGCTGGGAACTCCTACTGGCAAACTGAAATTAACAATGGGTGCAAATGAACGTCCTCCGTATCCCCACTTTGGTTCGCCTACTTCCCAAGGCATGTCGCCGAAAGCAAAAAGGCCATGGGAAGCGGTGCTTTCCCTTGGCCTTGCTGTCTCGTCGTCAGTACTTGAGCCGGATGGATCGTTTCCAGCATGGACGTTCGGCGCGAACTTTAGGGCGTGAGGGGCTTGAGATCAACAAAAAATGTCGCGTTTTTACACGCATCCGTCGTGCGGTCCCGGACAGCTACTGATGTAACCGACCTGCATGACAGTGTGATGTTCCCCGAATGGGTATGCACCGCGTCCATTGTGGCGAGGGGATTTATCCCCGTTGGGCTGCGAAGCTGCCCCAAAAACTGCAACTACGGTGTGCCTGATACACCGCATCAGTAGTTTTTGGGCTGCTTCGCAGCCCAACGGGGATAAATCCCCTCGCCACAGGTTTCATCAAGCCTCAGGCGACCGCAGTCTCAGCCGGCGAAACAATGCTGGTCTTGCCCCCACGGGACTTGCCGGAGCTCAAGTACTCGGCAATCGATTCCTGAGTCACTTCACCCAGGAACACCCGCTCCGCATCCATTACCGGCAACCACGAGCGGTTGAACTCGTACATGCGCGACAGCAGGATGCGCAAATGTTCGTCATAGACGGCGGTGGCGTTGAATTCGCGCAAATACTGCGCGCAAGTACCCGTCTGACGGTGCAGGTCGCGACGTCGTACGTAGCCCAGTGCTTTATTGTCGGCGCAAGTGACCACCACATAGCGACGGTCCAGTTCGTCCATCAACTCCAGGGCTTCAGCCACCGGCGTTTCCGGGCTCACCGACGGCGCGTTGTCCGCCGCGTCTTCGGCTTTCACCAGCAACAGACGCTTGAGCGTACTGTCCTGGCCGACGAAGTTGCTGACAAAGTCGTCCGCCGGGTGCGCCAGCAGCGTATCCGGGTGATCGATCTGCAACAGCTTGCCGGCGCGGAAGATCGCGATCTTGTCGCCGAGCTTGATCGCTTCGTCGATGTCATGGCTGACCATGATCACGGTCTTGTTCAGCGCACGCTGCATCTCGAAGAACTCGTTCTGGATCATCTCGCGGTTGATCGGGTCGACCGCGCCGAACGGTTCGTCCATCAACAACAGCGGTGCATCCGCCGCCAAGGCACGAATCACGCCGATCCGCTGCTGCTGACCACCGGACAATTCACGCGGGTAGCGATTCAGGTACTGCTTGGGTTCCAGCTTGATCATGCTCATCAACTCGCGGGCGCGGTCGTGGCATTTCTGTTTGTCCCAGCCCAGCAGGCGCGGAACGATGGTGATGTTTTCCTCGATGGTCATGTTCGGGAACAGACCGATCTGCTGGATCACATAACCGATGTTGCGGCGCAGGGTCACGGCGTCGAGGTCGGTGGTGTCTTCGCCGTTGATCAGGATCTTGCCGGAGGTCGGCTTGATCAGGCGGTTGATCATTTTCAGCGTGGTGCTTTTGCCGCAGCCCGATGGCCCGAGGAACACACAGATCTCGCCTTCATTGACGGTCAGGCTTACCGAGTCCACGGCTTTCACATCTTTGCCGTTGCTTTGGAAGGTCTTGCTGAGGTTTTGAAGTTCGATCATTTGAGGAGTCCTTTTGGAGTCAGCGTGCGTTGCAGCCATTGCAGAAGCAGGTCGGCGAAGATGGCCAGGAGACTGACCAGCACGGCGCCGACGATCAGCATCGACATGTCGCTGCGGCTGATTGAAGCGAGAATAAGTACACCCAGGCCACCGGCGCCGATGGTGGCGGCGATGGTCATTACACCAATGTTCATGACCACGGCGGTGCGCACACCGGCGAGGATTACTGGCACGGCGATCGGCAGTTCGACCATGCGCAGGCGTTGGCCGAAGGTCATGCCGATGCCGCGGGCGGCTTCGCGAATGCCGGGGTCGACGCCGGTCAGGGCGAGGTAGGTGTTACGCATGATCGGCAGCAGCGAGTACAAAAATACTGCGGTGATCGCCGGCATCGGGCCCAGGCCCTGGCCGAATTTGGAGTAGAACGGCAGCAGCAGGCCGAACAGGGCAATCGACGGAACGGTCAGCAGCACCGTGGCGCTGGCTTGCAACGGGCCGGCGAGGGTCGGGAAGCGCGTCATCAGGATGCCCAGCGGCACGCCGACCAGAATCGCCAGGGTCACGGCAATGCCGACCAAGGTGATGTGCTGCCCGGTCAATTGCAGGACCAACGGCCAGTCGAGATGGGAAAAGGCGTTCAGAAATTCCATGTCTTTTCCTCCTTATTTGATTGGATGCTGGCGCAGGAAATCGGCGGCAACGGATGAAGGACTTTCGTGATCGACATCGACCCGCGCATTGAGCTGACGCATGGTGGCGTCGTCGAACAGTTCGGCCAGCGGCTTGAGCTCTTCCGCGAGTTTCGGATGGGCGTCGAGGTAGACCTGACGCACCACCGGCGCAGCGGTGTAGTCCGGGAAGTAGTGTTTGTCGTCTTCCAGCAGTTTCAGCTTGAAGGCGTTCAAGCGACCGTCCGTGGTGTAGACCAGACCGGCGAACACCTGACCATTGCGCAGGGCGGTGTAGACCAAACCAGCATCCATCTGCCGGATGTTTTTGCGGGTCAGGTTCATGCCATAGAGGTCGACCATGCCGTCCAGACCGTCGGAGCGGTTGGCGAACTCGGTGTCTAGGGCGACGAGGTGATTGGTCTTCGCCTCAGCCTGCATCACCGTGTTCAGCTCGCTGATGGTGTTGATCTGCGGGTAAGCCTTGGCGGTGCTTTCTGGCAGGGCCAGGGCGTAGGTGTTGCTGAATTTCGACGGGGTAAGCCAGATCAGGCCTTTTTTCGCGTCGAGTTCTTTCACCTTGGCGTAGGACTGAGCGCTGTCGAGCTTGTCAGTGATGTGGTTGTAAGCCACCAGCGACACGCCGGTGTATTCCCACATCAGGTCCAGCTGACCACTTTCGTGGGCGCTGCGGGCCAGGTTACTGCCCAGACCGCCGGTCACTTGAGTGTCGTAACCCTTGGTGCGCAGGTATTGGGAGGTGATTTCCACCAGCAGGGTTTGTTCGGTGAACACCCGGGCGCCGATGCGGATTACCGGTTTTTCAGCGGCTTGGGCAAATCCTGCGAACAGCAGGGCGCAGCCTAGTAAAAAGCTAAATGTCTTCATAAAGATTCCTTTGCCGAGGCTTAAGACGGGCGCAAGCCGCGTTCGAGCCAGAGGCGGCTGGCGAGTGTCACCAGGCCGTCGAGCAGCAAGGCCAGCAGGGCGGTGCAGGCCGCGCCGAGCAGCAGTTGCGGCTGATTGTTCAAGGCGATGCCAGGGAAAATCAGGCTGCCCAGACTGTTGGCGCCAATCAGGAACGCCAGCGGTGCGGTACCGACGTTGATCGCCAGCGCCACGCGCACGCCACCGATGATGATCGGCACGGCGTTCGGCAGTTCGACCCGCCACAACACCTGAGTCGGTGTCATGCCGATGCCGACGGCCGCTTCCTTGAGCGAACCCTGGACGTTTTTCAGGCCTTCATAGGTGTTGCGCACGATCGGCAACAGCGAGGCGAGGAACAGGGCGAAAATCGCAGGGCCGCTGCCGATGCCGAGGATACCCAGGGCGATGGCCAGTACGGCAAGAGGCGGCACGGTGTTGCCGATGTTGAAGATCTGCATGAAGCGTTCAGCGCGGCCCACCATGGTCGGGCGGCTGAGAAAGATACCGGCGGGTATGCCCACAACAAGGGCGGCCAGCATGGAAGCGAGGACAAGAATCAAATGGGCTTGCAGGTAAAACAACAAATCGTCGCGGTAATGTTCGATCGTGTTGATGCCAATCCAGTGGACCAGCAGGGCCAGGAGGGCGACGACAACCGCACCTCCTATCAGCCCCTTGCCATAGCGAATAGCCACAGGCGGACTCCTTTTTTCTTTGTCGGCGAACGCAGTCCCGAGTGGCAAGGCCATTCCTGGCTGCCGGGATGATCAACGTTCGCGAGAAGCAGCTCTTCATGCTGATAAAACCGCATGAGATCGAGCCATAAGCGCAGCCTCGTCAGGCCAACTTGCTGATTTTTCAGCCCCTGGTACGAGTGCCGTAACAGGGGAGTGGACGTCTGCACCTTTTAAAAGGTTCCATATTTAGCAGCAATTAGCCACCCATGATCTCCCTTCTGGCCCATCCTTCGCCATTGGCGACAGGGCGAACGGTGGTCCGTAGAGGTCGGTTTGCGCTATACTCGCCGCCCTTTTTTGAATCACCTGCCAGGCGATTTCCCATGACCAAACAGGCCGCCGAAGTCGCGAAACGCCGCACTTTCGCCATTATTTCCCACCCCGATGCCGGTAAAACCACCATCACCGAGAAGCTCTTGCTGATGGGCAAGGCGATTGCGATTGCTGGCACGGTGAAATCTCGCAAATCTGACCGCCATGCCACCTCCGACTGGATGGAAATGGAAAAACAACGGGGTATTTCCATTACCACGTCGGTCATGCAGTTCCCGTATCGCGACCACATGATCAACCTGCTCGACACCCCGGGCCACGAAGACTTCTCCGAAGACACCTACCGCACCCTGACGGCAGTGGACTCGGCCTTGATGGTTCTCGATGGCGGTAAGGGCGTTGAGCCACGCACCATCGCGCTGATGGACGTCTGCCGTCTGCGTGACACGCCGATTGTCAGCTTCATCAACAAACTCGACCGTGACATCCGCGACCCGATCGAACTGCTCGACGAAATCGAAGCGGTCCTGAAGATCAAGGCGGCGCCGATCACCTGGCCGATCGGCTGCTACCGCGACTTCAAGGGCGTCTATCACCTCGCCGACGACTACATCATCGTGTACACAGCTGGCCACGGCCACGAGCGCACCGATGTGAAAATCATCGAGAAGCTCGACTCCGATGAAGCCCGCGCGCACCTCGGTGACGAATACGATCGCTTCGTCGATCAGCTGGAACTGGTGCAGGGCGCCTGTCACGAATTCAATCAACAGGAATTCCTCGACGGCCAACTGACTCCGGTGTTTTTCGGGACTGCATTGGGCAACTTCGGTGTCGATCACGTGCTTGACGCCGTGGTCAATTGGGCGCCGAAACCGCTGGCCCGTGTCGCCAACGAGCGCACCGTGGAACCGGTTGAAGAGAAATTCGCCGGCTTCGTGTTCAAGATCCAGGCGAACATGGACCCGAAACACCGCGACCGTATCGCCTTTATGCGTATCTGCTCCGGCAAGTACGAAAAAGGCATGAAGATGCGCCACGTGCGCACCGGCAAAGACGTGCGGATCGGCGATGCGCTGACCTTCTTCTCCTCCGAGCGTGAGCAACTGGAAGAAGCGTTTGCCGGCGACATCATCGGCCTGCACAACCACGGCACCATCCAGATCGGCGACACCTTCACCGAAGGCGAAGTCCTGGGCTTCACCGGTATCCCGCACTTCGCCCCGGAACTGTTCCGTCGCGTGCGCCTGCGTGATCCGCTGAAATCCAAGCAACTGCGTCAGGGCCTGCAGCAACTGGCGGAAGAGGGTGCCACTCAGGTGTTCTTCCCGACGCGCAGCAACGACATCATCCTCGGCGCCGTCGGTGTGCTGCAGTTCGATGTGGTCGCCAGCCGTTTGAAAGAGGAATACAAGGTCGAGTGCTCCTACGAGCCGATTACTGTGTATTCCGCGCGCTGGATCGATTGCAGCGATAAGAAGAAGCTCGAAGAGTTCAGCGTCAAGGCTGTGGAAAACCTCGCCATCGACGGCGGCGGTCACCTGACCTACCTGGCCCCGACGCGGGTCAACCTGGCGCTGATGGAAGAGCGCTGGCCGGACGTGAAATTCCGTGCGACGCGTGAGCATCATTAATTTGTAGGCGCCGGGGGCGGTTAGCCCTTGCTGGCGATGGCGGTTTTGAGATTGCCATCGCGAGCAAGCTTTGCTCCTACGGATTGTGTGGTGCACCCGAAAGCCCGTGGCGAAAGCTGCGGGTTTTTTTTGATTTTTTTTTAGCTCCAGGCGATCGGAGTGTGAGGTTTTTCTGTAGGTCTTTTTTCCTGACTTTGTAGCTTGCCTCTGTTTTTTCGTGACCAGGGTTTTTACCCGTGACAACGCAATTGTTGGGGGCTAGTGTTCGGAGGACCTTTCGCAAACAGCGATTTTCCACGGAGCAGGAGCACAAGGGATCAATGGAATGACCAGTCGGCTTACTCACCTGCTGCGGCTGGACGGCTATTTCTGCGTAATGGCCTGGGTGCTGGCGGCGCTGTTGTTCATCAATCGCTTGAGCACCATGGTCAAGCTGTTCATGGCGTTGTACTTGCGCCAGGAACTGGGGCTTGCGATTGAAACCGTTGGCTGGTTGTTATCCGGATACGGGGCCGGCTTGCTGATCGGGTCAATGGTCGGCGGACTGCTCAGTGATCATTTCTCCACGGCGCGGCTCACTGCCGCGTTGTTTTTTGTCTCGGCATGGGTATTGGTCTTGTTGGGGCTGGTGACTGACGTGCCTTTGCTGGCTGGGTTGCTGCTGTTCAGCGGTGTACTCGATGGAGCGATTCGCACCCTTCATCAGCGGTTGATCATGGAGTATTGCCAGGTTGCGCAGCGTGCTCGTGCGCAGTCTTTGAGTCGTGTTGCCAGAAACCTGGGCATGGCGGTCGCCGGGGTGGTGGGTGGGGTGCTGGCGCAGACTGATTTTCGCTGGGTATTTTTTGTCAGTGCAGCCATGACGCTGTTGGCGTTTTTGTGGTTTGTCCGAACGACATTTCATCGACCGGTCTTGATACCGGATGAGGTGCCTGAAATTGCTTCAGGTTCATGCGTACCGTATCGAAACAAACCGTTCCTGTGGTTGTTGGCGGCTGCCGTCGTGCTCGGCCTGGCCTTTGACCCGGTCTACAGCATGTTGGGCAACTATTTACTCGAGTATTACCGGTTGAGCACCGAGGTCATTGGGTGGCAATTTGCACTCAATGCGATGCTGGTGGTGCTGCTGCAAATACCGTTATCACATTGGAGTGAGCAATGGGGCGTACGTCGGCAACTGGTGGCGGGGAGCCTGTTATTGGCCTGCGGGCTCGGGATGTTGCCGTTGGGGGCCGGGGTGCTTTTTGTCTGCCTGTCGACCGTGATTTGGACGCTTGGCGAAGCTCTTTTCATGCCGCCCCTGAACGTGCTGGTCATGCAGCATGCGCAAGGAGGAAAAAGCGGGCATTACTTTGGTCTTTTTTTCATGTGCTGGAGTGCAAGTGCCCTGCTTTCGCCTGCGCTTGGAGGCCAGCTCTATGGTCATTTCGGTGGGCATAGCGTCTGGCTCGCCAGTGCGGCTCTGGCGGTCCTGTCCATACCGCTGATTTATCAAGCGACTCGCTTGTCAGGACAGCAAAAGGTTCTTCCAACAGCGCGCGCCGAGCCTGCTTCACTTAGCTGATCCGGTTATAGACGTTATTCAAAACCAATCTCCCCACCAAGGGCATTCCGTCCATCCGTTAGCGTCCTATCTGGAGAACCGAATCAATCGGAACTAGATTCTATTCAACGCCAGAGAAGGCATCGCTGTTTCACCTACAAATGGATGGAATCGGCTATGAACAGGTTGCTACGCGTTTTATTGATGTTGAAAGTATTGGTAATGCTGACCCTCGGCAGTTCGGCGGTCTGGGCCGAGTGCGAGAATCACGATACCCAGGCTTCGAGCGGGCAGGTCGGGCAGGGTGAATTGATGCTCGCCAAGTCCGAATCGGAGCCGGGCGATCAGGGGCAGGGCGGCAGCGCAGACGATGACGACTCGACCACTGACGAACCGGACGATGAGGATGAAGGGGCTTAAGTGACAGACAAAAGAAAACCCCTCCTGCCCGACTGATGCGCAGCCGAAGCAGAAGGGGTTAGTGAACAGGTCGTCTATCCCTGTGGGAGCGAGCAGGCTCACTCCCACATTTTTATGCCGCGCCGTCGAGGAATTGCTCGGCGTAGTGGCAAGCCACCTGGCGGCTGTCGAGCAGGCGCAGGGCCGGCTCTTCAGTGCTGCAACGCTCGGTCGCGTACGGGCAGCGCTTGTGGAAAGCGCAACCCGATGGCGGGTTCAACGGGTTGGGCAACTCGCCGACGATCTTGATTTTCGGCTTGTTCGGGTCCGGGTGAATGGTCGGGGTGGCCGACAGCAGCGCCTGGGTGTACGGGTGCAGAGGACGCTCGTAGATGTCGTTCTTCGGGCCCATTTCTACCGGGCGACCGAGGTACATCACCATCACGTCATCGGCGACGTGTTGCACCACCGCCAGGTTGTGGGAGATGAACACGTAAGCGGTGTTGAACTCTTGCTGCAAGTCCATGAACAGGTTCAGCACCTGCGCCTGAATGGACACGTCCAGCGCCGAGGTCGGTTCATCCGCTACCAGCACTTTAGGCTGCAACATCATCGCGCGGGCCAGGGCGATCCGCTGGCGCTGACCGCCGGAGAACATGTGCGGATAACGCTGGTAGTGCTCAGGACGCAAGCCCACCTGCTTCATCATCGCCTGCACTTTCTCACGACGTTCGGCGGCGCTCAGGTTGGTGTTGATCAGCAGCGGCTCGCCGAGCTGGTCACCGACCTTTTGCCGCGGGTTCAACGACGCGTAAGGGCTCTGGAACACCATCTGCACGTCTTTGCGCAATTGCTTGCGTTCAGCTTTGTTCGCGCCGGTGACTTCCTGCCCGGCGATTTTCAAGGAACCGGAGGACGGCTCTTCGATCAGCGTCAGGGCACGGGCCAGGGTGGATTTGCCGCAGCCCGATTCGCCGACGACAGCGAGGGTCTTGCCGGCTTCCAGTTCGAACGACACACCGTTCAGGGCGCGAACGGTCGCATGGCCCTTGAACAGGCCACGGGACACTTCGTAGTGACGGGTCAGGTCGCGGGCGGTAAGTACGACGGCCATTACGCCACCTCCTGATTCAACGGGTAGAAGCAGCGGGCGAGGCTGTTGCTTTTCGGGTCGAGGGTTGGACGTTGCTGACGGCAGGTCTCCTGCACGTACGGGCAACGCGGCGACAGCAGGCAACCCTGCGGACGGTCATAACGACCGGGAACGATGCCCGGCAGCGTGGCCAGGCGCGTGGCGCCGAGGCTGTGTTCCGGAATCGCCTTGAGCAGCGCTTCGCTGTACGGGTGCGCCGGAATGTCGAACAGCTGAGGCACCTGACCCACTTCGACCGCTTGGCCGGCGTACATCACGCACACGCGCTGGGCGGTTTCGGCCACGACCGCGAGGTCGTGTGTGATCAGCACCAGGCCCATGTTCTGCTCTTTCTGCAGGGCCAACAGCAGGTCCATGATCTGCGCCTGAATCGTTACGTCCAGTGCCGTGGTCGGTTCGTCGGCGATCAGCAGTTTCGGTTCGCCGGCAATCGCCATGGCGATCGCAACACGCTGGCTCATACCACCGGACAGTTGATGCGGGTAAGCATCCATACGGCTGGCGGCGCCCGGGATTTCAACTTTTTCCAGCAATTCGATGGCACGTTTGCGGGCTTGCTTGCCGGACATTTTCAGGTGCAGGCGCAGCACTTCTTCGATCTGGAAACCGACGGTGTAGCTCGGGTTCAGCGCGGTCATCGGGTCCTGGAAAACCATGGCCAGGTCTTTGCCGACGATCTGCCGACGCTGACGGTTGCTCAGTTTGAGCATGTTCTTGCCGTCGAAATTCAGGGCGTCGGCGGTGACGATCCCCGGATGTTCGATCAAGCCCATCAGCGCCATCATGGTCACGGACTTGCCGGAACCCGATTCGCCAACGATGGCCAGAACTTCGCCCTTGTCCACGGTAATGTCGAGACCGTCGACCACCGGAACGGCGTTCTTGTCGCCGAAGCGAACGTTGAGATTCTTGATTTCTAACAGTGACATTTGAATCTCCTCAGGCGGCGTTCTTGAGTTTCGGGTCCAGCGCATCGCGCAGGCCGTCGCCCATCAAGTTGATTGCCAGCACGCTGAGCAAAATGGTCAAACCAGGCAGACTGACGACCCACCAGGCGCGTTCGATGTAGTCACGAGCCGAAGCCAGCATGGTGCCCCACTCAGGGGTTGGCGGTTGAACGCCAAGGCCGAGGAAGCCCAGTGCGGCGGCATCGAGAATCGCCGAGGAGAAACTCAAGGTCGCCTGAACGATCAGCGGCGCCATGCAGTTAGGCAGCACGGTGACGAACATCAGGCGTGGCAGACCGGCACCGGCCAGGCGCGCGGCGGTCACGTAGTCGCGGTTCAGTTCGCCCATCACCGCGGCGCGGGTCAGACGAACATAGGACGGCAACGAAACCACGGCGATGGCAATAATGGTGTTGATCAGGCCAGGGCCGAGGATGGCGACAATCGCCACCGCCAGCAGCAGGGACGGCAGGGCCAGCATGATGTCCATCAGACGCATGATGGTCGGGCCGAGCAGGCGCGGGAAGAACCCGGCGAACAGACCCAAAAGGATGCCCGGAATCAGCGACATCACCACCGACGACAAGCCGATCAGCAGGGACAGGCGCGAACCGTGGATCAGCCGCGACAGCAGGTCGCGACCCAGTTCATCGGTGCCGAGCAGGAACTGGAGCTGCCCACCTTCCAGCCAGGACGGCGGGGTCAGCAGGAAGTCGCGAAATTGCTCGCTCGGGTTATGCGGTGCCACCCAAGGGGCGAACAGGGCGCAGAAGATCACCAGCAGCATGAACAGCAGGCCGGCGACGGCGCCTTTGTTCTTGGAGAACGCTTGCCAGAATTCTTTGTAGGGAGACGGATACAGCAGGCTTTGATCGACTGCTACCGGTGTAGTGAGAGTGGTCATGGTCTTGATCTCAGCGCTGATGACGGATGCGTGGGTTGGCAAAGCCGTAGAGGATGTCCACCACGAAGTTGACCAGAATCACCAGGCAGGCAATTAACAGGATGCCGTTTTGCACCACGGGATAGTCCCGTGCGCCAATGGCTTCGATCAGCCATTTGCCGATGCCGGGCCAGGAGAAGATGGTTTCGGTCAGGACCGCACCGGCCAGCAATGTGCCGACTTGCAGGCCGACCACGGTCAGCACCGGAATCAGCGCGTTACGCAGGCCGTGGACGAACACCACGCGCGAGGGCGACAGGCCTTTGGCGCGGGCGGTACGGATGTAGTCTTCACGCAGCACTTCGAGCATCGAAGAACGGGTCATCCGCGCGATCACTGCCAGCGGGATGGTGCCGAGCACAATGGCCGGCAGGATCAGGTGATGCAGGGCATCGAAGAACGCACCGACGTCATCGGCCAGCAGTGTGTCGATGAGCATGAAACCGGTCCGCGGCTCGATGTCGTAGAGCAGGTCGATCCGCCCGGACACCGGGGTCCAGCCCAGGGATACCGAGAAGAACATGATCAGGATCAGGCCCCACCAGAAGATCGGCATCGAGTATCCCGCCAGGGAGACGCCCATCACCCCGTGGTCGAACAGGGATCCTCGCTTGAGTGCCGCGATCACCCCGGCCAGAAGGCCCAGGATGCCGGCGAACAACAGGGCGGCCATGGACAGTTCCAGGGTCGCGGGGAATAGAGAAGTGAATTCGCTCCAGACACTTTCACGGGTACGCAGGGATTCGCCGAGATCGCCGTGGGCCAGTTTGCCAACGTAATCCAGGTATTGGGCATACAGGGGTTTGTTCAGACCTAGGCGTTCCATTGCCTGAGCGTGCATTTCGGGGTCGACTCGACGTTCGCCCATCATTACTTCCACGGGGTCGCCTGGAATCATGCGAATCAACGCGAAAGTCAGCAAGGTGATGCCGAAGAACGTGGGGATCAATAACCCCAATCGGCGGGCAATAAAACTAAACATCTTGTGGTGTACCTCATCAGCCGGTTAGGCGTGCCTGGCGTCCCTGGGGTCAGGGACGCCGGGAGTTTTCTTATCTACTTCACCTGGGTGGTGGCGAAGTTATTAGTGGTGAGCGGGCTAATGTGATAGCCCTCTACGTTGTTGCGCATTGCGGTGAACATACGGGTGTGCGCCATGCTGATCCATGGCTGGTCCTGATTGAAAACCTCTTGGGCTTGCTCATAGAGCGCTGCACGTTCCGCCGGGTTCACTTTAGCCCTGGCTTCATCGATCAGCGTCTGGAACTTCTCATTGCACCAGCGTGCGTAGTTTTCGCCGTTTTTGGCGGCCTCGCAACTGAGCATAGGCGTCAGGAAGTTATCCGGGTCGCCGTTATCGCCCGCCCATCCGGCAGAAACCATGTCGTGCTCGCCGTTTTTCGCGCGCTTGAGCATTTCGCCCCACTCCATGACGCGAATATCGACCTTGATCCCGACCTGGGCCAGATCGGCCTGCATCATCTGCGCGCCGAGCATCGGGTTCGGGTTGGTTGGACCGCCGCCGTTACGGGTGAACAGGGTAAACGTAGTGCCATCCGGTACGCCGGCTTCCTTGAGCAAGGCACGAGCCTTGTCCAGATCACGCGGCGGATTCTTCAGGGCATGGTTGTAGCCCAGCAGGGTGTCCGGGTACGGGTTGACCGCCACGGTCGCATTGCCTTTGCCGAACAGCGCGTTGACGTAGGCGGCTTTGTCGAAGGCGATATCGATGGCTTTACGTACGCGCACATCGCTCATGTACTTGTGCGAGGTGTTCATGGCGATGTACGAGACGGTCATCGCGTTCAGTTCATCGACACTCAGTTTGGCGTCTTTCTTGATGCTCGGAATGTCATCTGGCTTGGGATACAGCGCAATCTGGCATTCGTTGGCTTTCAGTTTTTGCAGGCGCACGTTGTTGTCGGTGGCGATGGCCAGGATCAGCGAATCAGCCGGTGGCTTGCCACGGAAGTAATCCGGGTTGGCCTTGAAGCGGACTTGAGCGTCCTTGTTGTAACGCTGGAAAACGAACGGGCCGGTGCCGACAGGCTTGTTGTTCAGGTCGCCAGTCTTGTTGGCCTTGAGCAACTGGTCCGCATATTCGGCGGAGTAGATCGAGGAGAAGGCCATGGCGATGTCGGCCAGGAACGGCGCTTCGCGGCGGGTCAGGGTGAAGGTGACCGTGTTGTCATCGATCTTCTCGACACTTTTGAGCAGTTCCTTGAAGCCCATGCTTTCAAAGTACGGGAAGCCCACGCTCGACAGTTTGTGCCATGGGTGATTCGGGTCCAGCTGACGCTGGAAGCTCCAGACCACGTCGTCGGCGTTCATGTCGCGGGTCGGCTTGAAGTAGTCGGTGGTGTGGAACTTGACGCCTTTGCGCAGGTGGAACGTGTAGGTCAGGCCGTCCTCACTGATGTCCCAGGAATCGGCCAGTGCCGGAATCACTTCAGTGGTGCCGGGCTTGAAGTCCGCCAGACGATTGAAGATGGTTTCGGCCACCGCATCGGCGGTGACTGCAGTCGTGTACTGGACCATGTCGAAGCCTTCCGGACTGGCTTCGGTGCAGACCACCAGGGGTTTGGCCGAGACGCCAACAGCGACACTCAGCAACGCGGCTGCAATGGCCGCACGTAGGGGAAGCATTTTCATCAAAGAACCCTCTGCAATCAGTTTAAGGATTAATGCCCCACGGCTGATTCGTCACTGAATCAGCCGTGGGGCAAGTGCATTACAGGATGTTGAATGGAATCGTGGTCACGAGACGGAACTCGTTGATGCTGCCATCACCCTGGTTTTCGCTGGCACGGTGAGCGGTGTAGGTCGCGCGCACAGTGGTGGCCTTGAGTGGGCCGCTCTGAATGGCGTACGTAGAACCGATGCCGTATTCGTAGTGGGTCTCGCCGTCCATGTTTTTCACGTCATAGGCGGTACCGGTGTAGTGAGTACCGTCGATGCCCCAGCCACGCGCCTGGTAGATGTTGAACTTCAGGCCTGGCACGCCGTATTCAGCCATGTTGAGGCCGTAGGCGATCTGGAATGATTTCTCGTTCGGGCCGTTGAAGTCCGACAGCAGGGAGTTGGCCAGGTAAATGCCGTTGGTTTCGTGCAGGTAGTCGAAGTACTCGTTACCGTTAATTTCCTGGTACGAGAAGCTCAGGGTGTGAGCCTGGTGAGTCAGGCCGAACGACAGGGAGCCAGCTTGGTTGTCGATTTCGCCCAGCAGTTTTTTGCCTTCGTCGACGGTTTTGTAGTAGTTCAGGCCAGTGGTCAGGCTCAGAACCGAGCTGTCACCCAACACGTGGCTGGCGCCGAAGTAGTACTGGTTCCACAGATCTTCAGCCTGGGTGCCCCAGAGGCTGGTGGTCAGGCTGGCGAACGGCTGGTAGGTGATGCCGCCGGTGTTGACGTGATCGGTTTCAGCGTTGGAGTCGCCGTATTCGGAGCGGAATTTGCTCAGGCTTTCTTCGGTACGCGGCGAAACGCGGTCAAAGGTCCCCAGATCGAAAGCCAGGTTATTCAGTTCTTCGCTGTGGATCGCGACACCTTCGAAGCTCGAAGGCAGTGGGCGGTTGCCGATCACATCGACTTGCGGGCTGCTGAAGTTCATGCGGCCGGCGGTCAGGGTGGTGTTGGAGACACGGGCCTTGATGTTGGCCAGGCCGATTTTGCTCCACTGACCTTGAGCGTCGCCGCCTTCTTTGGTCAGGGTACGGTTGTTGCCCGCGCCTGGGCGTGTGCCCGGTGCGCCGCCGTTGTTGGACGCCAGGTTCTCGCGGTCACGTTCCAGAGCAATGGCGTTGTAGGCCGCTACTTCTGTGCTGAAACCCACGGTGCCTTCGGTGAAGCCCGAGTTGTACTTGACGATGGTGCCCTGGAGCCAGTTGATACGACGATCAGTCGGGGTCGCTACACCGTCTTTACGGTAAGTGAACTTGCCACCACGTTTCAGTTGTTCGTTGGCGTACCAGTTACGCGTGCTGCCGGTGACCGTACTGCCTTCGATAAAGCCGGTTGCATCGGCTTGAGCGCTTTTGGTGTTGACCGTAACCGGGGTGAATTCCTGGCTCTGGGTTTCTGCGTACGCCGAGGCGGTTACGCTGCTGATGGCCAAGGCCAGTAACGCGGTGCTGCTCAGTTTCATGGGGTGACGCTCCTTTCTTTCTTTTTTTAATGCCGGTCTTTTTTGGTGATCCGGCTATTTGGTTTGGAACTCATACAAGGCATCGCAAACGTTTGCTGTAGGCCGGATTGACGAATTACGGCAATACGCTTGCGTGAGGGCGGAATCCGCCCCCAGCGTTTCTGGCTAATCGGTTATTTTTCTATGCTGACGCCCGAGAACACGTTACGACCGAAAGGACTGACCTTGAATCCTTCGATTTTGGCGCTCAACGGCTGGTTAACCGTCGAGTGGGCGACTGGCGTAATCGGCACCTGCTGCTTGAGGTACTGCTGCGCCTGTTTGTAAAGCACGGTGCGCTGGTCGCGGTCGGTGACGACCTTGGCCTGTTTGATCAGCTTGTCGTACGCCGGATCACACCACATGGAGTAGTTGTTGCCGCCAATAGCATCGCAGCTGTAAAGCGTGCCGAGCCAGTTGTCCGGGTCCCCGTTGTCACCGGTCCAGCCGATCAGGCTGACGTCGTGCTCGCCATTCTTGGTGCGCTTGATGTACTCGCCCCATTCGTAGCTGACGATCTTCACTTTGAGCCCGATCTTCGCCCAATCAGCCTGGAGCATTTCGGCCATCAATTTGGCATTGGGGTTGTAAGGGCGCTGAACGGGCATCGCCCACAAAGTAATTTCCGTGCCTTCCTTCACGCCGGCGGCCTTGAGCAGTTCCTTGGCTTTTTCCGGGTTGTAGGCGGCATCTTTAATGGTCTCGTCGTAGGACCATTGGGTCGGTGGCATGGCGTTGACCGCCAGTTGACCGGCACCTTGATAGACGGCGTTGAGAATCCCTTGCTTGTTCACCGCCATGTCCAGCGCCTGGCGCACTTCGAGCTGGTCGAAAGGCTTGTGGCGTACGTTGTAGGCGATGTAACCCAGGTTGAAACCGGGCTTCTCGATGAGCTTGAGTGTCGGGTCGTTTTTCAGCGCAGTCACGTCGGCAGGGCGCGGGTGCAGGGTGATCTGGCACTCGTTGGCCTTGAGCTTCTGCACCCGCACCGAGGCGTCGGTGTTGATGGCGAAAATCAGGTTCTCGAGCTTGACCCGACTCGGGTCCCAGTACTGCTTGTTGCCGGTGTAACGGATGTTGGAATCTTTCTGGTAACTCTTGAATACGAACGGCCCGGTGCCGATCGGCTTCTGATTAATGTCGCTTGGCTTGCCTTCGGCCAGCAGTTTGTCGGCGTACTCGGCGGACAGGATGGCGGCGAAGCTCATGGCGATGTTCTGGATGAACGCGGCGTCCACGCTGTTGAGCGTCATGACCACGGTCAGCGGCCCGGTCTTCTCGACCTTGGCGATGTTCTTGTTCAGGCTCATTCCGTTGAAATACGGGAATTCGGTCGGATAAGCCTTACGGAAAGGTTGCTGTGGATCGAGCATGCGATTGAACGTGAACAGCACGTCATCGGCGTTGAAATCACGGGTCGGCGTGAAGTATTTGGTTGTGTGAAATTTCACCCCTTCGCGCAGGTGAAAAGTGTACTTGAGACCGTCCTCGGAAATATCCCAGCGAGTGGCCAGGCCTGGTACGACGTTGGTGGCGCCTTTTTCGAACTCTGCCAGTCGGTTGTACAACGGCTCGGCGGCGTCGTTATCGGTCGCGGTCGTGTACTGCGCGGTGTCGAAGCCAGCCGGGCTGCCTTCGGAGCAGAACACCAGGCTGTTATTGGAGGCCTGGCTGATGGAAGTGGCGGCCAACAGGCCGGTGCCCAGCAATGCGGATAAAACCAAGGTATGGCGCATGACGCTCCCTTTTCTCGTTCTCTAAGTGTTTTCAATGACCCGCCGCCTCGTCCGGGGACGTGGAGGCATCACTGATCTCAAGCCATGACAGGCAGCAATAACCGAAAGCCCACGCACGAACTGGTCAGATCCCGACGGTAGGAGCCGTGGGTCTGGCAGTAAATACGTAGAGTCCTAAAGACTCGTAGGAAATGGCAACGCGTCCGACGCCGCTGTTGTAATACTCAGCAGAATTGGATGTAGGTGGTTTCCTACTTTCTCGGCAGATAAAGCAACGGCGACGTCAAAACGTCGCCGTTGCAAAACCTTATTTGCTGACGCTGACGCCGTAGAAGGAGTTCAAGCCAAACGGGCTGATCTTGAAGTCCTGCACGTTGTCGCGCATGGGTTGGAACACCGTCGAGTGAGCGATAGGTGTCATTGGAACGGCGTCTTTGAGGACGTGTTGCGCCTGTTTGTACAGTTCGGTGCGCTTGGACTGGTCGGTCGTGCGCTTGGCTTCTTTCACGATGCCGTCAAACTTCTTGTCGCACCACTTGGAGAAGTTGTTGCCTTGCAGCGAATCGCAGCCGAACAGCACGTTCAGCCAGTTGTCCGGGTCACCGTTGTCGCCGCTCCAGCCAATCAGCATCGCGCCGTTTTCGCCGCCTTTGGAGCGCTTGATGTACTCGCCCCACTCGTAGGTCACGATCTTGGCTTTGATACCGATCTTGGCCCAGTCGGACTGCAGCATTTCAGCCATCAGTTTGGCGTTCGGGTTGTACGGACGTTGTACCGGCATCGCCCACAGGTTGATCTCGGTGCCTTCCTTGATGCCGGCTTCCTTGAGCAGCTCTTTGGCTTTCTCAGGGTTGTACGGCGCATCCTTGATGGTGGTGTCGTAAGACCACTGGGTCGGCGGCATGGCGTTGACGGCCAGTTGACCTGCACCCTGGTAAACCGAGTCGATGATCTGCTGCTTGTTGACGGCCATGTCCAGCGCTTGACGCACTTTCAGTTGGGCCATCGGGTTCGGCTGGTCGCTGCCCTTGATCTTGTCCATCACGTTGTAGGCGATGTAACCCAGGTTGAAACCAGCCTGGTTAGGCACTTTCAGAGTCTTGTCTTCTTGCAGCGCCTTCAGGTCGGCCGGACGTGGGAACAGAGTGATCTGGCACTCGTTCTTCTTCAGCTTCTGGATACGCACCGACGGGTCGGTGGTGATGGCGAAGATCAGGTTGTCGATCTTGACGTCGTCAGGCTTCCAGTAGTCCTTGTTCCCGGTGTAGCGGATGTTGGAGTCTTTCTGGTAGCTCTTGAACACGAACGGACCCGTGCCGACCGGCTTCTGGTTGATGTCGGCGGCTTTGCCTTCTTTCAGCAGCTGCGCGGCGTACTCGGCGGACTGGACGGACGCGAAGCTCATGGCCATGTTCTGGATGAACGCGGCGTCGACTTCTTTCAGGGTGAACTTGACAGTTTTGTCGTCGACTTTATCGATCTTGGTGATGTTGGTGTCCATCCCCATGTCGGTGAAGTACGGGAATTCAGTCGGGTACGCCTTACGGAACGGATCATCCTTGTTAATCATGCGATTAAAGGTGAACAGCACGTCGTCGGCGTTGAACTCACGAGTCGGCTTGAAGTACGGGGTGGTGTGGAACTTCACGCCGTCGCGCAGGTGGAAGGTGTAAGTCAGGCCATCATCGGAGATGTCCCATTTGGTCGCCAAACCAGGAATAACGGCGGTGCCGCCGCGCTCGAACTGAGTCAGGCGGTTGAACATGGTTTCTGCAGAGGCGTCGAAGTCGGTTCCGGTGGTGTACTGACCAGGATCAAAACCGGCCGGGCTCCCTTCGGAGCAAAACACCAGGTTAGTCGCCGCTTGGGCGAAAGGTGCGCTGGCTAACAAGCTTGCGCCGACTAAAAACGGAATGACCGCGTGTTTAAGCATGGTGGCCTCATGATTTGTTGTCATTTTTGGAATTAGAGGACGACCTCGTGAGTCGACCTGCGGATACTTATGCAGGGGCCATACCCAATGCAAGATCCGGAGCGACCACAGGCGTTAAACAGTGGCACGAACGTACCTTAATGTCGCATTTGTATAAATTCGCGCGCATTTGACCGTTTGCGCAGGTTTTTTTCAGTGCAAATCGCGCACCTGTGCGGTGCGATCTGGACGTTTTGCGCACTCGATTGGAGCGCGGTGTTACTTATTTATACCCATCATTGAGGGGTGTGAACGGGGAGTGCGGGCGTGAATGAGATTGAGTTCTGGTTTGGTGGCCAGGTGGTTGTTGTTTAAAGGGTTGTTGTGTCTGTGGGGGCAGATTGTTTCGTTACTGTTTGTCAGTGGACATCTGTGGGGGATGCCTGGCTTCGGGATTTGGTGGGGGGGCTTGGGGGGTGTTGGTAGTACCGGGGGGTGCAACCTTTGCTGCTTGCGGTAGCGCTTTTGGTTTTTTCCAAATGTTGAGCCCGTAACGAGCATTTTCTGACCCGATTGATCGTTCCCGCGTTCCGGTTTTTGGTTTTGGTCGGGCATAAAAAAACGGCGATCACTTCGGTGATCGCCGTTTTTGTGTATGGGTTATCGAATCAAGGCATCAACACTTCAATCGAACCATCCGCCGTCATGCTGACCTGACTTGTACCAGCTTCGACTTCCGGCGTAACCGGCGCACTGTCCATGCTCGCCGCTTTCATCATCATTGGCGCGCGCATGTACGGTTGTGGATAACCGTTGCTGTTCAGGTTCAGGTTGACGATTTTGTAACCCTTGCCGCCCAGCGCGTCGGTGGCCAGTTGCGCACGGGCCTTGAAGGCAGTCACGGCGTCTTTGAGCAGCGCATCTTCGCTGGCCTTGCGGGTTGGTGTGGCGATGGCGAAGTCCATGCCGCCCATTTTCAGGTCGGTGAGCAGTTCGCCGGTCAGTTTCGACAGCGCCGCAAAGTCGGAGCTTTCCAGGCGCAGTTCGGCGCGTTCGCGCCAGCCGGTGATTTTCTGGCCCTTGGTATCGTAGATCGGGTAACTGTTGCGGCTGCCTTGGCGCAGGGTGACTTCCTTGACCTGTTTGGCCTGGCCCAGCGCTTTGTTCATGGTGGTGCTGACGTCGGCGGCGAGTTTGGCCGGATCGGTGTTTTGCTCTTCTGTATAGAGGGTCACGATCATCAAGTCGCGGGCCACTTCCTGACTGACTTCGGCGCGCAGGGCGATCTGGTTGTAGTGCAGCTCGTCGGCGGCCAGGGCCGGGAGGCTGGCGATAGTGCCAGCGCTAAGGGCGAGGAGGGCGGCGCTGCGGCGGAATGTGTGCATGAAAGCTCCTTGGGCAATGCGCAGGGGTAATGTCCGGGCCTGCGTGAAACCATCAGACTCTAGCTTTAATGATCCGGTTCGCACAGTTACAACTTCTATACAGATCGATCACAGGTGACCCTGTGGTGAGGGGATTTATCGGAACGCCGCACCGCCCCGTTCGGCTGCGAAGCAGTCGTAAATATCGCCATGAAGTAGGCAGGCAGGATTCGGTTGTGAATTTTGGGGCGGCTTCGCCACCCAACGGGGATAAATCCCCTCGCCACAAAGACCTTCAGCCATTCACAAGTGTGGCGGTTTGCCGCACTTTTGCCTGTCAGCCCCCGTGCTTGGTTATACTCCGTGCGATCCGCCTGGAGCGCTCATCAGGAGAGCTCATGCTCGCCCCCGTTCAAATCACTTCCGCAACTCGCCAGAATCTCTGGCGGCTGACGTTCATCCGCACATTGGTGTTGGCCGCTCAGGCCGGTTCCGTGGGCCTGGCCTACTGGCTCGACTTGCTGCCGCTGCCCTGGTTTCAACTGGCCGCGACCCTCGGTTGCTCGATGTTGCTGTGCGCGTTCACGGCCATTCGCTTGCGCACCACATGGCCGGTTACCGAACTCGAATACGCCGTGCAACTGGCCTGCGACCTGTTTATCCACAGTGCCTTGCTGTACTTCTCCGGCGGCTCGACCAACCCCTTCGTCTCTTATTACCTGGTACCGCTGACCATCGCCGCCGTGACGTTGCCGTGGCGTTATTCAGTGATTCTGTCCGGTATCGCGTTGACGATGTACACCCTGCTGCTGGCCCGCTTCTATCCGCTGCAAACCTTCCCGATCGCTCGGGAAAACCTGCAGGTATACGGGATGTGGCTGAGTTTCGCCCTGGCCGCGGCGGTCATCACTTTCTTCGCTGCACGCATGGCCGAAGAGCTGCGTCGTCAGGAAGAACTGCGTGCCATCCGTCGCGAAGAGGGCCTGCGCGATCAGCAACTGCTGGCCGTCGCCACCCAGGCCGCCGGTGCTGCCCATGAGCTGGGCACGCCGTTGGCGACCATGAGCGTGTTGCTCAAGGAAATGCGTCAGGACCACCATGACCCGATGTTGCAGGACGACCTGAGCGTGCTGCAGGATCAGGTCAAACTTTGCAAAGAAACCTTGCAGCAACTGGTGCGCGCCGCCGAGGCCAATCGCCGATTGGCCGTGGAGATGCAGGACGTCACCGATTGGCTCGACGAAGCCCTGAACCGCTGGCACCTGATGCGCCCGGAAGCCAGTTACCGCTTCCAGCGCTTGGGCCAAGGCGCCGTGCCGCGCATGGCGCCGCCGCCGGACCTGACCCAGGCGCTGCTGAATTTGCTCAACAACGCCGCCGACGCTTGTCCCGAAGGGCTGCAAGTGACGCTGGACTGGAATGCCGAGGACTTGACCATCAGCATCCGCGACCACGGTGCCGGTGTACCGCTGGCCATCGCCGAGCAGATCGGCAAGCCATTTTTTACCACCAAGGGCAAAGGTTTCGGCCTGGGCCTGTTTTTGAGCAAGGCCAGCGTGACACGCGCCGGCGGCTCAGTGAAACTCTACAGTCATGAGGAAGGCGGCACGCTCACCGAGCTGCGCCTGCCCCGTGTCGCCCGAGGAGACGAACATGAGTGACGAGATCCAAGTCGAAGGCGAAGAACTGCCGCATTTGCTGCTGGTAGACGACGACGCAACGTTTACCCGGGTGATGGCCCGTGCCATGGCCCGCCGCGGCTTTCGCGTCAGCACCGCCGGTTCCGCCGAAGAAGGCCTGACCATCGCTCAGGCGGACCTGCCAGACTACGCCGCGCTGGACCTGAAAATGGACGGCGATTCCGGCCTGGTGCTGTTGCCCAAGCTCCTTGAGCTGGACCCGGAAATGCGCGTGGTGATCCTCACCGGTTACTCGAGCATCGCCACCGCCGTCGAAGCGATCAAACGCGGCGCCTGCAATTACCTGTGCAAACCGGCGGACGCCGATGACGTGCTGGCCGCGTTGCTCTCCGAGCATGCCGACCTTGACACGCTGGTGCCGGAAAACCCGATGTCGGTCGATCGCCTGCAGTGGGAACACATCCAGCGCGTGCTGACCGAGCACGAAGGCAACATTTCCGCCACTGCCCGGGCCCTGGGCATGCACCGCCGCACGCTGCAGCGCAAACTGCAGAAGCGTCCCGTTCGTCGCTGAACCTGCGCTGAATGAATGCAGGCCGCTCCTCGCGGGGAACCGAACCGATCATCTATGATCGGTTCGTGTGTGTTCTTTTCTTTATCGAGCCTTATCCATGAATCAGAACGCTGAATATTCCGCGGTCAACGATGCTGTGCGCGGGCAGTTTTTTCGCAAAGTCTGGGCGATGACCACGCCTTATTGGCGCAGCGAAGAGAAGGGCAAGGCCTGGACGTTGCTCATTGCCGTGATCGCACTGTCGTTGTTCAGCGTGGCGATTTCGGTGTGGGTCAACAGTTGGTACAAGGATTTTTACAACGCCCTGCAAAAGAAGGACGAAGCGGCCTTCTGGCAGTTGATCCTGTATTTCTGCGGCATTGCGGCGGTGGCGATTCTCGGCGCGGTGTATCGGCTCTACCTGACCCAGATGCTGACCATCCGCTGGCGGGCCTGGCTCACCGAGAAGCACTTCACCCGCTGGCTCGACAACAAGAATTACTACCAGCTGGAGCAGGGCGGTTACACCGATAACCCGGACCAGCGCATTTCCGAAGACCTCAATAAATTCACCACCAACACCTTGCTCCTGGGCCTTGGTTTGATCCGCAACATCGTCAGCCTGGTGTCGTTCTCGATTATTCTGTGGGGCGTCTCAGGCAGCATTGAAGTGTTTGGCTATACGATTCCCGGCTACATGTTCTGGTGTGCACTGGTTTACGCCGCCGTCGGCAGTTGGCTGACGCATGTGATCGGTCGTCGCTTGATCGGCCTCAACAATAACCAGCAACGTTTCGAAGCCGACTTGCGTTTCTCCATGGTGCGGGTCCGCGAAAATGCCGAAAGCATTGCGCTGTACAACGGCGAGCCCAACGAGAATCGTCGCTTGAGCAGCCGTTTCGGGCTGGTCTGGCACAACTTCTGGGACATCATGAAAGTGTCCAAGCGCCTGACCTTCTTCACCTCCGGTTACGGCCAGATCGCGATCATCTTCCCGTTCATGGTCGCCGCGCCGCGTTACTTCGTCGGCAAGATCGAGCTCGGTGAGCTGATGCAAATCAACTCCGCGTTCGGCAACGTCCAGGAGAACTTCAGCTGGTTCATCAGCGCGTACCAGGATCTCGCCGAGTGGCGTGCCACGTGTGATCGTCTGCTGAGTTTCCGCCAGGCCATGACCGACAACGAAGAGCGGGCACCGGCCATCGATGTGCAGAACCAGGGCTCGGCGTTGAAGGTGCATAACCTTGGCCTTGACCTCGCTGACGGTCGTCACCTGCTGACCAACGCCGAGATGACCGTGGAGGAGGGCGAGCGCGTCATGCTCAGCGGTCGTTCCGGCAGCGGCAAGTCGACCTTGTTGCGGGCGATGGGGCATTTGTGGCCGGCTGGCCACGGCAGTATTCGTCTGCCCGCGGCGCGTTATTTGTTCCTGCCGCAAAAACCCTATCTGCCGATTGGCACGTTGCGTGAAGCGCTGAGTTATCCACAGCCGGGCGATACGTATTTGCACGAGCGCTACGTTCACGTGCTGGAGGCGTGCCGTTTGCCGCACCTCGTTGCTCGTCTGGACGAAGCCAATCATTGGCAGCGCATGTTGTCGCCGGGTGAGCAGCAACGTCTGGCCTTCGCTCGTGCGCTGCTTTACACACCGCAATGGCTGTACATGGACGAAGCGACCTCGGCGATGGACGAGGAGGACGAAGCGTCGCTGTATCAGAGCTTGATCGATGAGATTCCGGGATTGAGCATCGTCAGCGTCGGGCATCGCAGCAGCCTGAAGCGCTTCCATCCACGGCATGTTCGTATCGAGAATGGCCATCTGGTGGATCAAACAGTGACCGCCTGAACACCACAACCCCTGTGGGAGCGGGCTTGCTCGCGAAGGCGGGGTGTCAGACATCCTCATTCTGGATGTCAGACTGCTTTCGCGAGCAAGCCCGCTCCCACAGGGGTGATGTTCGCCGACGGTGATCGTACAACCGCGTTGAGCTATGATGCGGTTTCAGCCGCAACTTTCGAGAAAGATGTTCACCATGGAAAACCCGATCGACGCACCACGCCTCCCTCGCAAGCGCCGCAGCCTCGCTCAGGAACTGGTGACGGTGCTGTCCGAGCAGATCCGCGACGGTCACCTCAAGCGTGGCGACAAGTTGCCCACCGAGTCGGCGATCATGGATGCCCATGGCGTCAGCCGCACCGTGGTGCGTGAAGCGATTTCCCGTTTGCAGGCGGCCGGCCAGGTTGAAACCCGCCACGGCATCGGTACCTTCGTGCTCGACACCCCAAGCCCGAGCGGTTTCCGTATCGACCCGGCGACCGTGGTCACGCTGCGGGATGTACTGGCGATTCTGGAACTGCGCATCAGCCTTGAAGTGGAATCCGCCGGCCTCGCCGCGCAACGCCGCAGCCCCGAGCAACTGGCATTGATGCGAGCGGCGCTGGATGCATTGAATGAAAGTGTTTCCCATGCCAGCGATGCGGTGGCGTCCGACTTCCAGTTCCACCTGCAAATCGCCCTGGCGACGGGCAACCGCTATTTCACCGATATCATGACCCACCTGGGCACCAGCATCATTCCGCGCACGCGCCTCAACTCCGCGCGCCTGGCCCATGACGACCAACAGCACTACATGAATCGCCTGAGTCGTGAGCACGAAGAGATTTACGACGCGATTGCGCGTCAGGATTCGGATGCGGCGCGGGCGGCGATGCGGTTGCATCTGACGAACAGTCGCGAGCGGCTGCGCCATGCTCATGAAGAGGCTGAAGCTCAGCGCAGTTAGGGGTAAGGGTCTTCCACCTCGACGGCTTTGTAATCCACGCGCTCAATCGTGTTGTTCAGCAGAACCTTGAATATCTTCAGGGTGATTTTCCAGTACTGACCGGGCAGTGTTTCAAACTCGACGATGTCGTCGACGCTGACATTGAGGTCAAAGTCAGTTGGAATCTCTAAAGTTGCGTGTCTGGTTTTGGCAGGAAAGTTAAAGCGATGGATTGTGGGCATGAGCGCCTGGCCTGTGCAGTGACTGATCGTTCGATTAAGCGCCTGTGGTTTGGTGGGGCGAAACTGTGAGAAATACCAGTTTCGATGAACGGCCATTCTCCAATCTTTAGCAATTGCGGTGTCTCGCCGAATGCCATCGCGAGCAGGCTCGCTCCCACAGGGAATCTACAGTGAGCACACGATCAAATGTGGGAGCTAGCCTGCTAGCGATAGGGCCGTCAGCCTTGATGCTGAATTAACAGGCGGAACGCAGGATCGAACGATCCACCCTCACCGTCAATCCAGCTACCCCAGCCTTGGCATCGAATGCCACATACCCATGCTCATCCACCACCGCCCGAGCAATCGGCACTCCCTTGGCCAACAACTCCAACGGCGCACCCTTCAGCGATTGGCCCGAGGCCAGTTCCAGTTTCAATTTGATAGTCATCATTGATCTCCTTATCAGGCAACGTTGCCAGTGGGTTTGTAATCCTTGAGCAGCAAATAAGTGCTCCAGCCCCACCAGTCATCCACGGTGGCGGTGTCGTTCAGGTTGTTGACGTCCTTGCGCCGCAGCACCTTGTTGCCCTCGACCCTGAACAGCGGCGAGAAGTTGGTCGCCAGGTTCAGTACGGCTTGCAGATCAGGCAGCTTTTTCAAGGCGGCGAAATTGGCGGCCGACGGGGCGATTCCGCTGAGATAAGCAGCGAACACTTCATCCGCAGACACCTGAACCGCCTGATTCACCTGGGTGCGATTGGCGCTGGAAAGGTCGTCGAAGTAGCGTTTGTCCCCATACGCGCGCCATTGATCGCCGTTGCCATTGCGCACGTTGAGGCCGAATTTGCTGTCTTCGTCGTGCATGAACCGCGTGATCAACGAACCCAGATCGCTCGGCGTGACCACCGCTGCCAATTGTTTGCGCGGCACTCGCAGGTGGCCGGTGGAAAACAGGTCGGTCAGGTAGTGATCGGCAAAAGCGTTCATCGCATAGGCCAACTCCAACTGCTTTTCATCGCCGCTGGCGTGGGCCCGCACCGCTTGTTGCACCGCCGCGGTGTGCCCGGCGATATAGGCCAGCAGCGCCCATTCGGCGAAGTGATCGGCATTGTTGGCGGCCAGTTTCAGGTATCGCCCCAACGGGAGCAGCGCCGAGACGAAACTGCCGCCGCCGGTGATCTTGTTCCACTCTTCCGACAACGTATCACTGAGGGCGTCATAAGCCTCGTGAGGTTGTTTACCGTCCTTGATCGCCTGCTTGATCGCGGCGATTTCCTTTTGCATCACACCGAGGATCAGCTTGGCTTCAGCGTTAGCAGCAGGCAGCACGGCCAGCGAGTTGAAGGCATTGGTAAAACGCTGGATTCGGTCGGCGGCTGTTGCGCCTTCGCTGATCGGTTGATCGGGAATTCCATAGAAATCACCCCCCAGCGCGATGACCTGGCCATAGGTCAGCGCCAGCCCATTGGGCAGATGCAGTTCCACCTGCGAAGCGGGAATAGCCGGTGCGTCCTTGATGAAGCGCAGCAGCGTGCTGTCGCCGATGGCGGTGTGTTCGCCACCCTCGAACCTCAGCTGTGGCTTGCCTTTCAGGGCATTGCCGGAGGCTGTGGGCAGAGGCGCGGGAAGAGGAGTCGTAGAGCTGTGATGATCAGCAATCTGCAAGATCACATGTGGGTTATCCCCGATGATAGGGATGCCATGCTCGGTAAAAAGATCATCCAGTTCGGCGATGACCTGTTTCGGTTTTTCCTTCGGTTGTGCGTGTAGACCTGACATTTCTATCTCCTTGATATGTCGTCGGTACGATCAAAAAATAACTGTATGCATATACAGTCATCTGGATCATAGGTGAGAATTTTCCTACGTCAAGAAAATACCTTTCCGACTCAAAATCTGCGGTTGGCGATGAAATGCAGTTGACGGTTATTATTTAAGTTGTACGATGACCTACAACTTCGGCGAAGGCTGAACGGTTTTCTCACACACATACGTCGCTATCCAGGGTGTTCGAATAATGAATCCACAAGAACTGAAGTCCATCCTCTCTTCCGGTCTGCTGTCTTTCCCGGTTACCGATTTCAATGCTCAGGGCGATTTCCATCGCGCGGGCTACATCAAACGTCTCGAATGGCTGGCCCCATACGGCGCCTCGGCATTGTTCGCCGCGGGCGGCACCGGTGAGTTCTTCTCTCTGGCGGCCAGCGAATATTCGGAAATCATCAAGACTGCCGTCGACACCTGCGAAACCAGCGTGCCGATTCTGGCCGGCGTTGGCGGTTCGACTCGTCAAGCCATCGAATACGCACAGGAAGCCGAGCGTCTGGGCGCCAAAGGCCTGTTGCTGTTGCCGCACTACCTGACCGAAGCCAGCCAGGACGGCGTTGCCGCCCACGTTGAAGCCGTGTGCAAATCGGTGAAAATCGGCGTGGTGGTTTACAACCGCAACGTCTGCCGCCTGACCGCGCCGTTGCTGGAACGTCTGGCCGAGCGCTGCCCGAACCTGATCGGCTACAAGGATGGCCTGGGCGATATCGAGTTGATGGTGTCGATCCGTCGCCGCCTCGGTGATCGCTTCAGCTACCTGGGCGGTTTGCCGACCGCCGAAGTCTACGCCGCAGCCTACAAGGCACTGGGCGTACCGGTTTACTCCTCGGCGGTGTTCAACTTCATCCCGAAAACCGCGATGGATTTCTACCACGCCATTGCCCGCGAAGATCACGCCACCGTCGGCAAGATCATCGACGACTTCTTCCTGCCGTACCTGGACATCCGTAACCGCAAAGCCGGTTACGCGGTGAGCATCGTCAAGGCCGGGGCAAAAATTGTCGGCTATGACGCAGGTCCTGTGCGTGCGCCGCTGACCGATCTGACGGGCGAAGAGTACGAAATGCTCGCCGCGCTGATCGACAAGCAAGGTGCGCAGTAACACATCCGATTAAACAAGGCCGCTGAGTATTCAGCGGCCTTTTGCGTGAGGAGAACATTCCGTGGCAAATGCAAAGCGTTTTGATAACTACATCAACGGTGAATGGGTTGCGGGTAGCGAATACTCCAACAACATCAACCCGTCCGAACTGACCGATACCATCGGCGAGTACGCCAAGGCTGATCTGGCTCAGGTTCACGCCGCCATCGACGCCGCTCGCGCCGCGTTCCCGGCCTGGTCCACGTCGGGCATTCAGGCACGTCACGATTCGCTGGATAAAGTCGGCAGCGAAATACTCGCCCGTCGCGAAGAGCTCGGCACCTTGCTGGCCCGGGAAGAGGGCAAGACCCTGCCTGAAGCTATCGGCGAAGTGACCCGCGCCGGCAACATCTTCAAGTTCTTCGCCGGTGAATGCCTGCGTCTGTCCGGCGACTATCTGCCGTCGGTACGTCCGGGTGTGAACGTCGAAGTGACTCGTGAAGCGCTGGGCGTGGTCGGTCTGATCACGCCATGGAACTTCCCGATCGCAATTCCTGCGTGGAAAATCGCCCCGGCGTTGGCCTACGGTAACTGCGTCGTGCTGAAACCGGCGGATCTGGTGCCGGGTTGCGCTTGGGCGCTGGCCGAAATCATCTCCCGCGCAGGCTTCCCGGCCGGTGTGTTCAACCTGGTGATGGGCAGCGGTCGAGTGGTTGGCGATGCGCTGGTGCAGAGCCCGAAAGTCGACGGCATCAGCTTCACCGGTTCCGTGGGCGTCGGTCGTCAGATCGCGGTCAACTGCGTGTCGCGCCAGGCCAAGGTTCAGCTGGAAATGGGCGGCAAGAACCCGCAGATCATTCTCGACGACGCCGACCTCAAGCAAGCGGTCGAGCTGTCGGTACAGAGCGCGTTCTACTCCACCGGCCAGCGTTGCACCGCCTCGAGCCGCTTCATCGTCACCGCCGGGATTCACGACAAGTTCGTTGACGCCGTGGCTGAGCGCATGAAGTCGATCAAGGTCGGTCACGCGTTGAAAGCCGGCACCGACATTGGTCCCGTGGTCTCGCAAGCGCAGCTTGAACAGGACATGAAGTACATCGACATCGGCCAGTCCGAAGGTGCACGACTGGTCAGCGGCGGTGGTCTGGTGACTTGCGACACCGAAGGCTACTACCTCGCGCCAACCCTGTTTGCCGACAGCGAAGCCGCGATGCGCATCAGCCGTGAAGAGATCTTCGGCCCGGTGGCCAACGTGGTTCGCGTAGCGGATTACGAGGCTGCGCTGGCCATGGCCAACGACACCGAATTCGGTCTGTCGGCGGGCATCGCCACCACGTCGCTGAAGTACGCCAACCACTTCAAGCGCCACTCGCAGGCCGGGATGGTGATGGTCAACCTGCCGACGGCGGGCGTGGATTACCACGTTCCATTCGGTGGGCGGAAAGGTTCATCCTATGGCTCCCGCGAGCAAGGTCGCTACGCGCAAGAGTTCTACACCGTGGTGAAGACCTCTTACATCGGTTCCTGATACACCGCAATACCTGTGGGAGCTGGCCTGTCGGGTCGCCGCATCGCAGCGATGGCATCACCGCGGTATGACTGACATACCGAGGTGCCCGCATCGCCGGCAGGCCAGCTCCCACAAAAACAACACCGTTATTACCCGCATAAAAATAATCAGTGGGAGTACATCTACATGCAAGCGACCAAGCCGACCCACGTCCGCTATTTGATTTTGCTCATGCTTTTTCTGGTGACCACGATCAACTACGCCGACCGGGCTACCATCGCCATCGCGGGCTCCAGCCTGCAAAAAGACCTCGGCATCGACGCGGTCACTCTCGGTTATATCTTCTCCGCATTCGGTTGGGCCTACGTGGCCGGGCAAATTCCCGGCGGCTGGCTGCTGGACCGTTTCGGCTCGAAAAAAGTGTATGCGCTCAGCATCTTCACCTGGTCGCTGTTCACCGTGCTGCAGGGCTATGTCGGTGAGTTCGGCATGTCCACGGCGGTGGTTGCGCTGTTCATGCTGCGCTTCCTGGTGGGCCTGGCCGAAGCGCCATCCTTCCCCGGTAACGCGCGCATCGTAGCCGCCTGGTTCCCGACGGCTGAACGCGGCACCGCCTCGGCGATCTTCAACTCGGCGCAATACTTCGCCACGGTACTGTTTGCGCCGCTGATGGGTTGGATCGTCTACAGCTTCGGCTGGCAGCACGTGTTTATCGTCATGGGCGTGATCGGCATCATCTTCTCGGGGATCTGGCTGAAGGTTATCCACAGCCCGCGTCAGCATCCGATGATCAACGACGCCGAGTTCAAGCACATCGCCGACAACGGCGGCATGGTCGACATGGACCAGGACAAGGGCAAAGGCAAAAAAGTCGACGGTCCAAAGTGGGACTACATCCGCCAGTTGCTGACCAACCGCATGATGCTCGGCGTGTACCTGGGCCAATACTGCATCAACGGCATCACCTACTTCTTCCTGACCTGGTTCCCGGTGTACCTGGTGCAAGAACGCGGCATGACCATCCTCAAAGCCGGTTTCATCGCCTCGTTGCCGGCGATCTGCGGCTTCATCGGTGGTGTGCTCGGCGGGGTGATTTCCGACTACCTGCTGCGCAAAGGCCACTCGCTGACCTTCGCCCGCAAGGCACCGATCATTGCTGGCTTGCTGGTCTCCAGCAGCATCGTCGCGTGTAACTACGTGGACATCGAATGGATGGTGGTTGGTTTCATGGCCTTGGCGTTCTTTGGCAAAGGCGTCGGCGCATTGGGTTGGGCAGTGGTGTCCGACACCTCGCCAAAACAGATCGCCGGTTTGAGTGGCGGCCTGTTCAACATGTTCGGCAACATCGCCTCGATCACCACCCCGATTGTCATCGGCTACATCATCAGCTCCACCGGTTCGTTCAAATGGGCGCTGGTGTTTGTCGGTTGCAACGCCCTGGTCGCGGTGTTCAGCTATCTGGTGATCGTCGGTCCGATCAAACGTGTGGTACTCAAGGAACCGCCCGTCAGCGGTCCTGAAGCCAATAACAAATTGTCTCAAGCGCATTCCTGAGGAGCGGCGTCATGCAGTTGATTGAACATTCCGACTCGCCGCGCTACATCCGCCTGCACGAGCGGGACAACGTAGTGATCGTGGTCAATGATCAAGGCGTGCCGGCCGGTACCGAGTTTCCGGACGGCCTGGTCACCGTGGATTTCGTGCCACAGAGCCACAAGGTCACCCTGGAAGACATTCCCGTGGGTGGCCAGGTGATTCGTTACGGGCAGACCATCGGCTATGCGTTGCAGCCGATTCCGCGCGGCAGTTGGGTCAAGGAAGATCAACTGCGCATGCCCACCGCGCCACCGCTGGACAGCTTGCCGCTGTCCACCGAAGTGCCGGCGGCGCAGGCACCGCTGGAAGGCTTCACGTTCGAGGGTTATCGCAACGCCGATGGCACCGTCGGCACGCGCAACATTCTCGGGATCACCACGACGGTTCAGTGCGTCACTGGCGTGCTGGACCATGCGGTCAAACGCATCAAGGACGAGTTGCTGCCCAAGTATCCTCACGTTGATGACGTGGTCGCGCTGACTCACAGCTACGGCTGTGGTGTAGCGATTACCGCGACTGACGCGTACATCCCGATTCGTACCGTGCGCAACCTGGCGCGTAACCCGAACCTGGGTGGCGAAGCGTTGGTGGTCAGTCTGGGCTGCGAGAAACTGCAGGCCGGGCAGGTGATGCACGAGAACGACAGCTCGGTGGATTTGAGCGATCCGTGGTTGTACCGCTTGCAGGATTCCAGTCACGGTTTCACCGAGATGATCGAGCAGATCATGGCGTTGGCCGAGACCCGTTTGAAGAAGCTCGATCAACGTCGCCGGGAAACCGTGCCGGCGTCCGAGCTGATTCTGGGCATGCAGTGCGGCGGCAGCGATGCGTTTTCCGGGATCACCGCCAACCCGGCGCTGGGTTATGCCTCGGACCTGTTATTGCGGGCCGGTGCGACGGTGATGTTTTCCGAAGTCACCGAAGTGCGCGATGCGATTTACCTGCTGACTTCCCGTGCGGAAACCGAGGAAGTCGCTCAGGAACTGGTGCGCGAGATGGACTGGTACGACCGTTACCTGGCCAAGGGCGAAGCGGATCGCAGCGCCAACACCACGCCGGGCAACAAGAAGGGCGGGTTGTCGAACATTGTCGAGAAGTCGCTTGGGTCGATCGTCAAATCCGGCAGCAGCGCGATCAACGGGGTGCTGGGTCCTGGTGAGCGGTTCAAGCGCAAAGGGCTGATCTTCTGTGCGACCCCGGCCAGTGACTTTGTCTGCGGGACGTTGCAATTGGCGGCGGGGATGAACCTGCATGTGTTCACTACCGGGCGTGGTACGCCATATGGTTTGGCGATGGCGCCGGTGGTGAAGGTGTCGACCCGGACCGAGCTGGCGCAGCGTTGGCCGGACCTGATCGACATCGATGCCGGGCGGATCGCGACCGGGCGGGCCTCGATTGAGGACCTTGGCTGGGAGTTGTTCCATTACTACCTGGATGTGGCCAGCGGCAAGAAGCAAACCTGGGCCGAGAAGCACAAGCTGCATAACGACATCACCTTGTTCAACCCTGCACCCATCACCTGAGACCGCGTTATCGTTCATCGCGAGCAGGCTCGCTCCCACAATGGATCTTCTTCTTACACAGATTTTGTGTTCGACACTGGACAAATGTGGGAGCGAGCCTGCTCGCGATAGCGGTCTAACAGACGCCGGGGGACTTGGTGGCTTATCATTAGCCCCCTAACGACGCTCACCCAAGGTTATCCCCGGCATGCTGGCTATCTTCCTCGAAACCCTGAACATCACCGCGCCGGTGTTTGCCATGCTGTTTCTGGGGGTGCTGCTCAAGCGCATCGACTGGATCAACGACAACTTCATCCACACTGCGTCGGCCCTGGTGTTTAACGTCACCATGCCGGCGTTGCTGTTTCTGGGCATCCTGCATGCCGACCTGCACGCCGCGTTGCAACCGGCGCTGCTGATCTATTTCTCGCTCGCCACTCTGGTGTGTTTCGCCATCGCCTGGGGCTGGGCGATCTGGAAGTGTCCGCGGGAGGACCGGGGGATTTACACCCAGGGCGCCTTTCGCGGCAATAACGGGGTGATTGGCCTCGCACTGGCGGCGAGCATGTACGGCGACTACGGGATTTCCCTCGGAGCGATTCTCGCGGCGTTGGTGATCCTGTTTTACAACACGCTCTCGACCATTGTGCTGGCGGTGTACAGCCCGGTAATCAAGTCCGACCCCTGGAGCATCTGCAAAAGCGTGATGGCCAATCCGCTGATCATTAGCGTGTTTGCCGCGGCGCCGTTTGCCTACTTCAAGATCAGCTTGCCGGGATGGCTGGAGACGTCCGGCCAATACCTGGCGCAAACCACCTTGCCGTTGGCGTTGATCTGCATCGGCGGCACGCTGTCGCTGGCGGCACTGCGTAAAAGCGGCAACATGGCGCTGAGCTCAAGTCTGGTGAAGATGATCGGCCTGCCGGTTCTGGCGACGCTGGGTGCGTGGCTCTGGGGCTTTCGTGGTCCGGAGTTGGGGATTTTGTTTCTGTACTTCGGCAGCCCGACCGCCGCGGCCAGTTTTGTCATGGCCCGTCAGGCCAATGGCAATCATGAACTGGCGGCGGCGATCATCGTGATCACCACGCTGATGGCGGCGGTCACCACCAACATCGGGATCTTCCTGTTGCAGTGGGGCGGGTGGATTTAGCCTCGGGTTTTGCGGTGTTCTTCAGGGCCTCATCGCGAGCAGGCTCGCTCCCACAGGGGGAATGTATTCCCAATGTGGGAGTGAGCCTGCTCGCGATAGCAATATTTCTAACACCACAAACGCCAGCCGGTTACTCCGGCTTCTGGTAGGTATCAATCACTTCCTGTGCCGCCCGAAACGCATCGATTGCCGCCGGCACACCGGCATACACCGCGCAATGCAGCAGCGCTTCACGAATCTCTTCCACGGTGCAGCCATTGTTCAGCGCACCACGTACGTGGCCTTTCAATTCCTGCGGGCACTTCAACGCGGTCAGCGCGGCGAGGGTGATCAGGCTGCGGGTTTTCAACGGCAAACCTTCGCGGTTCCAGACGCCGCCCCAGGCGTGCTCGTTGACGAAATCCTGCAGCGGTTGAGTGAACTCGGTGGCATTGCCCAGCGCGCGGTCGACGAAGGCGTCGCCCATTACTTGGCGGCGGACTTCAACCCCAGGCTTTTTATCATCGGTCATGGCAATTCCTTATTGTGGTGTTGGCGACGCCAGGCGCGCAGCGACGTGAGCAGCAAAAACGCCATCAGCGCCGGCAGGACAAAAAACAGCATCAGGTGTTCAAGCTTGTCGGCCAGCGGCATGCCGGTGGTGAATGACACCACGTGCAGACCGTAAGCCAGATACAAACCCAAAAACAGCAGACCTTCGGCGCGGGTCACCCGGTAACCGGAATAGAACACCGGCAGGCACAGCACCGCGACGCCGAGCATCACCGGCAAGTCGAAATCCAGGGCGTTGGGCGACACCGACAGCGGCGATGGCGCGACCAACGCGGTGAGGCCCAGCACGCCCAAGAGGTTGAACAGGTTGCTGCCGATCACGTTGCCCACGGCGATGTCGCGCTGACCGCGCAACGCGGCGATCAACGAGGTGGCCAGTTCCGGCAGGGACGTGCCGACAGCGACGATGGTCAAGCCGATGATCCGTTCCGACAAACCCAGATCGGTTGCGACCGAAACCGCCGCGCCCAACAGCAAGTGCCCGGCATAGACCAGCATCGCCAATCCCGTGACGATCATCAGCAGGCTGCTGATCCATGGCGCTTGCGGGACTTCGTGGGTCGTCGATTGCGGGCGGGTCGAGTGCCGCGACTGGCGCAGCAGCAGGCCCAGATACAGCGCCAGCGCCGCCAGCAGCATCACGCCATCGGTGCGGGTCAGTTCTTCGTTCCACGCCAATACGAACACCAACAGGCTGGCGCCGATCATCAGCGGGATATCCAGGCGCACCAGTTGCCGTGAAACCCGCAGCGGGATGATCAGCGCCGAAAGCCCGAGGGTGACGAGGATGTTGAAGATGCCACTGCCGATCACGCTTCCGACGGCGATGTCGGCGTTCTGCGTCAGGGTGGCTTGCAGGCTGACCGCCATCTGCGGTGCGCTGCTGCCGAGGGCTACGATGGTCAAGCCGATAATCAGCGGTCGTACATGCAAGCGTGCGGCGAGGCGCACGGCGGCGCGCACCATCAGCTCGGCGCCGGCGATCAGCAACAGCAAGCCGCTGAGCAATTCAATCACGCTGATCAGGGGTAAATCGGCAAGTCCGAAAATGGTCGGCGCTCCATCGGTCAGTCGTCGAGGGCTTGCACGCGAACCCGTGCAGTGCCGCTTCTGAGCATACCCAGTTGTTCGGCGGCCTCATGTGAAACATCGATCAGGCGCCCACGGGTATGTGGCCCGCGATCGTTGATGCGAACCACACAGGACTTGTCGTTGTTCAGATTGGTGACCTTCACCCGCGTGCCAAAGGGCAACTGGCGATGGGCGGCGGTCAGGGAATTCTTGTTGAAACGCTCGCCACTGGCGGTGCGTTTACCTTGGTGTTTGGCGCCGTAATACGAGGCAACGCCGGTTTTGTCATAGCCGTGCGGATCGATGACATCGTTGCTGGCGCAACCGGCCAGCAGGGAGAGCAGGGCGCAGGCACTGAGGAAGCGTTTCATTCGAAGGTTTCCACATACAAATGTGGGAGCGGGCTTTTGTGGCGAGGGGACTTGTCCCCGTTGGACTGCGCAGCAGTCCCAAAACCTGAAAACTCGTTGTGTCAGATATAACCCGAATTCAGAAATTGGGGCCGCTTCGCGACCCAACGGGGACAAGTCCCCTCGCCACAAAAGCCCGCTCCCACAGGGGGTAGAGCCAGTTTTCAGTGCTGGCTCCATGCTCATCAGCCTTCGAGCTTGCTTTTCAGCAGTTCGTTAACCTGTTGCGGGTTGGCCTTGCCTTTGGAGGCTTTCATGGCCTGGCCGACGAAGAAGCCGAACATCTTGCCGCGTTTGGCTTCGTCTGCCGCGCGGTATTGTTCAACCTGTTCGGCGTTGGCCGCGAGCATTTCGTCCAACACTGCCGAAATCGCACCGGTGTCGGTCACTTGCTTCAGGCCGCGCTTGTCGATGATCTCGTCCGCGCTGCCTTCGCCGTTGGCCATGGCTTCAAACACCACTTTGGCGATTTTGCCGGAGATGGTGTTGTCGGTGATGCGCAGCAGCATGCCGCCCAGTTGTTCGGCCGAGACCGGTGACTGATCGATGTCCAGGCCCTGTTTGTTCAACAGGCTGCCCAATTCAACCATCACCCAGTTGGCCGCCAGCTTGGCGTCGCCGCCAATGCTCACGACTTTCTCGAAGTAATCGGCTTGCTCGCGGCTGGTGGCCAGGACGCTGGCGTCGTAGACCGACAGACCGAACTGCGCCTGGAAGCGCTCGCGTTTCTGCGGTGGCAATTCCGGCAGGGTGGCGCGCACGTCGTCGAGGAACGAGTCTTCGATGACCACCGGCAGCAGGTCCGGATCGGGGAAGTAACGGTAGTCGTTGGCTTCCTCTTTGCTGCGCATCGGACGGGTTTCGTCCTTGTTCGGATCGTACAGACGGGTCTGCTGGATCACCCGGCCGCCGTCTTCGATCAGCTCGATCTGACGTTGCACTTCGGTGTTGATCGCCTTCTCGATGAAACGGAACGAGTTGACGTTCTTGATCTCGCAGCGCGTACCGAATTCAACCTGGCCTTTCGGACGGATCGACACGTTGCAGTCGCAACGCAGCGAGCCCTCGGCCATGTTGCCGTCGCAGATGCCGAGGTAACGAACCAGCGCGTGGACAGCCTTGACGTAAGCCACGGCTTCCTTGGCGCTGCGCATGTCCGGCTCGGACACGATTTCCAGCAGCGGCGTGCCGGCACGGTTCAGGTCGATGCCGGTGGCGCCGCTGAATTCTTCGTGCAGGCTTTTACCGGCGTCTTCTTCCAGGTGCGCGCGGGTGATGCCGACGCGCTTGACCGTGCCGTCTTCCAGCGCGATGTCCAGGTGGCCTTTGCCAACGATCGGCAATTCCATCTGGCTGATCTGGTAGCCCTTGGGCAGGTCCGGGTAGAAATAGTTTTTACGGGCGAACACGTTGTGCTGGCCGATCTCGGCATCAATCGCCAGACCGAACATTACCGCCATGCGCACCGCTTCCTGGTTCAGCACCGGCAATACGCCAGGCATACCGAGGTCAACCAGGCTGGCCTGGGTGTTCGGCTCGGAACCGAATGTGGTGGAGCTACCGGAAAAGATTTTCGACCGGGTGGTGAGCTGGGTGTGAATCTCCAGCCCGATCACGACTTCCCATTGCATGTGTTTCTCCTCAGAAGCCGGTTGGGGTGCGGGTGTGCCAGTCAGTGTTCAACTGATACTGGTGCGCAACGTTGAGCAAACGGCCTTCCTGGAAATACGGGGCGAGCAATTGCACGCCGACCGGCAGACCATCGACAAAACCGGCTGGCATGGACAAGCCCGGCAGACCGGCGAGGTTGGCGGTGATGGTGTAGACGTCTTCCAAGTACGCAGCAACCGGGTCGCTGCTCTTGGCGCCAAGCTTCCAGGCCGGGTTTGGCGTGGTTGGGCCGAGGATGATGTCGACCTCATTAAAGGCTGCCATGAAGTCGTTCTTGATCAGGCGACGAATTTTCTGCGCCTTCAGGTAGTAGGCGTCGTAGTAACCGGCCGACAGCGCGTAGGCACCGACCATGATCCGGCGCTGCACTTCCGGGCCGAAACCTTCGCCACGGGAACGCTTGTACAGGTCGATCAGGTTTTTCGGGTCTTCGCAGCGATAGCCGAAACGTACGCCATCGAAACGCGACAGGTTGGAAGACGCCTCTGCCGGGGCGATCACGTAGTACGCAGGGATCGCGTGCTGCATGTTCGGCAGGCTGATTTCCTTGACCACGGCACCGAGCTTTTCGAGCTCCTTGACGCTGTTGTGGATCAGCTCGGCAATGCGCGGGTCGAGACCGGCGCTGAAATATTCCTTAGGAACGCCGATGCGCAGGCCTTGCAGCGAACCGTTGAGGCCGGCGCTGTAATCCGGCACGGGCTCGTCGATGCTGGTGGAGTCTTGCGGGTCGAAACCGGCCATACCTTGCAGCAGGATCGCGCAGTCTTCGGCCGTGCGCGCCAACGGGCCGCCCTGATCGAGACTGGATGCGTAGGCGATCATGCCCCAGCGCGAAACACGACCGTACGTCGGTTTCAGGCCGGTCAGGTTGGTCAGCGCGGCGGGCTGACGAATCGAACCGCCGGTGTCGGTGCCCGTTGCCGCTGGCAACAGACGAGCGGCAACCGCAGCAGCCGAACCACCAGACGAGCCGCCGGGCACGTATTCCAGGTTCCACGGGTTTTTCACTGCGCCGTAGTAGCTCGACTCGTTGGCCGACCCCATGGCGAATTCGTCCATGTTGGTCTTGCCCAGGGTCACGGCCCCGGCAGCAGCCAGTTTGGCGACCACGGTGGCGTCGTACGGTGCTTTAAAGTTGTCGAGCATCTTCGAGCCGCAACTGGTGCGGATGCCTTGGGTGCAGAACAGGTCTTTATGGGCGATCGGCGCACCGAGCAGGGCGCCGCTCTCACCATTGGCCCGGCGTGCGTCAGCGGCTTTCGCCTGCTGGAGCGCCAGGTCTTCGGTGAGGCTGATGAAACTGTTGAGCTGCGGATCGAGCTGGGCGATACGCGCCAGCAGGGTTTTGGTCAGCTCTTCGGAAGAAAACTTTTTATCGGCGAGACCGCGGGCGATCTCGGCCAGAGTCAATTGATGCATTGCAGGCTCTTTCCCTTTAGTCGATGACTTTCGGAACCAGGTACAGGCCGTTTTCGACCGCTGGTGCGATGGACTGATAGGCCTCGCGATGATTGGTCTCGGTCACGACGTCTGCGCGCAGGCGCTGGCTGGCTTCCAGTGGGTGGGCGAGCGGCTCGATACCGTCGGTATTGACCGCCTGCATTTCGTCGACCAGCCCCAGAATGCTGTTCAGGGCCGAAGTGATGTGTGGAAGATCGGCATCATTAAGGCCCAGACAGGCCAGATGAGCGATTTTTTCCACGTCGGAGCGTTCAAGCGTCATGGGATTCTCCAGTGGAAGGAAAACAGAACGGATGCTATCCGTGTGTTAGATTGTCGGAACACTACCGCATTTCTACGGTCATAAGGCCGCGATTGTGGGGGTTGGTGCACAGAAAAGCGGCCAATTTAACATATTGGCGCCTTGCCCAAAATCCCTGTCGTTGTTAGAGTTTGCCGCACTTTTTTACCCACGCGTTGCCTAGGGTCCTTTCCCCATGTTCAAGAAACTGCGTGGCATGTTTTCCAGCGATCTTTCCATTGACCTGGGCACTGCCAACACCCTTATTTACGTGCGCGAGCGCGGTATCGTCCTGAATGAGCCCTCGGTTGTGGCTATTCGGACACACGGTAACCAGAAAAGTGTCGTTGCTGTCGGCACCGAGGCAAAGCGCATGCTCGGCCGTACGCCGGGCAACATTGCTGCCATTCGTCCGATGAAGGATGGCGTGATCGCCGACTTCAGCGTTTGCGAAAAGATGCTGCAGTACTTTATCAACAAGGTTCACGAAAACAGCTTCCTGCAGCCTAGCCCTCGTGTGTTGATCTGCGTTCCATGCAAATCCACCCAGGTTGAGCGTCGTGCCATCCGTGAGTCGGCCCTCGGTGCCGGTGCCCGTGAAGTGTTCCTGATCGAAGAGCCAATGGCGGCTGCGATCGGTGCCGGCCTGCCGGTTGAAGAAGCTCGCGGTTCGATGGTTGTCGATATCGGTGGTGGTACCACTGAAATCGCGCTGATCTCCCTGAACGGTGTGGTTTACGCTGAATCCGTACGGGTTGGCGGCGACCGCTTCGACGAAGCGATCATCACTTACGTGCGTCGCAACTACGGCAGCCTGATCGGCGAATCCACTGCCGAGCGCATCAAGCAGGAAATCGGTACTGCCTACCCGGGCGGCGAAGTTCGTGAAGTCGACGTTCGTGGCCGTAACCTGGCCGAAGGCGTTCCGCGCGCATTCACCCTGAACTCCAATGAAGTGCTGGAAGCTCTGCAAGAGTCCCTGGCCACCATCGTTCAGGCTGTGAAAAGTGCACTGGAGCAATCGCCTCCGGAACTGGCTTCCGACATCGCCGAGCGTGGCCTGGTACTGACCGGTGGTGGCGCCTTGCTGCGTGACCTCGACAAGTTGCTGGCCCAGGAAACCGGTCTGCCGGTAATCGTTGCCGAAGACCCGCTGACCTGCGTTGCTCGCGGCGGTGGCCGTGCGTTGGAAATGATGGATAAGCACACCATGGACCTGCTGTCGAGCGAGTGATCTCGCCCGACGCATCTATGCTGTTGGCGCGCAGGCAGCACTTTGCAGTGCTGCCTGTTGGCGTTTATCTTCTGTCAGTCTGCATCCAGGCCGGTTTGATGCCGTATGAATAAAGAGAACATTTGCCTGGGAGGAGCGGCTTATTAAACCGCTTTTCACCAAAGGGCCTTCACTGGGCGTGCGCTTGTTGGTGCTGGTCGTGCTATCGGTCGCGCTGATGGTGGTCGATGCCCGCTTCACACTGCTCAAGCCAGTGCGTAGCCAAATGTCGCTGGTGCTGATGCAGTCTTACTGGATCACCGACCTGCCGCAGCGGCTATGGCAGGGTGTGGCCAGCCAATTTGGCAGCCGTACCGAGCTCGTCGCCGAAAACGAAAAACTCAAAACCGAAAACCTGCTGTTGCAGGGCCGCATGCAAAAGCTTGCCGCCCTCACCGAGCAGAACGTTCGGCTGCGCGAGTTGCTCAACTCCTCGGCGCTGGTCAACGAGAAAGTCGAAGTGGCCGAGCTGATAGGCATGGACCCCAATCCCTTCACCCACCGCATCATCATCAATAAAGGCGAGCGCGACGGTGTGATCCTCGGTCAGCCGGTACTCGATGCCCGTGGCTTGATGGGCCAGGTGGTCGAGTTGATGCCGTACACCTCTCGTGTGCTGTTGTTGACCGACACCACTCACAGCATTCCGGTGCAGGTGAACCGCAACGGCCTGCGGGCGATTGCCAGCGGCACCGGCAACCCGGAACGCCTGGAGTTGCGTCACGTAGCCGATACCGCCGATATCAAGGAAGGCGATCTGCTGGTCAGCTCGGGTCTGGGGCAGCGGTTCCCGGCGGGTTACCCGGTAGCGACGGTCAAGGAAGTTATTCACGATTCCGGTCAGCCGTTCGCGATTGTGCGCGCCGTGCCGACCGCCGCCTTGAACCGCAGCCGTTACCTGTTGCTGGTGTTCACCGACGGCCGCACAGCCGAAGAGCGCGCCAACGAAGCTGCCCAGGCTCAAGAAGCCTTGGATCAGCACGGTGGTGGCCCGATCATTCCAGCGACAGTACCGAAAACAGGCATCGTCCCGGCTGCTGTTGCTGCACCCGTGACTCCGGTTGCACCGACGGTTGCCCCTGCTGCCACAACCCCGCCCAAGCCTGCGGTAACTCATCCTGCTGCTGCGAAACCTGCCGCCAGCAAGCCGCCCGCGGCGCAACCTGCGGCCGCTAAACCGCCGGCCACGCAACCTGCTGCCGTGAAGCCTGCTGCCAAGCCGCCTGTCTCTGCGCCGGCTACCACTGGGGGACGAGAATAATGGTTGGTGCTACTGCCTCCCGAAACGGCTGGATGGTCTGGCTGACATTCGCCATAGGCATGCTGCTCAGCGTTTCGCCGCTGCCACAATTCATGGAAATCCTGCGTCCACTGTGGCTGGCCTTGCTGCTGGCATTCTGGGCGTTAGCCATGCCGCAGCAAGTCGGGATGGTCACCGCGTGGTGCCTGGGCCTGGCCGAAGACGTGCTCTACGGCACGCTGCTGGGGCAGAACGCATTGATCCTGACGCTGATCACGTACCTGGTGCTGGCGCTGCAACAGCGTCTGCGCATGTTTCCGATGTGGCAACAGAGCCTGGTGATCCTGGTGATTTTCGGCCTCGCGCAGCTTGTTCAACTATGGCTCAGCGCCCTGACCGGCAATCGTCAGCCGACACTGGCGCTGGTCTTGCCGGCACTGGTCAGCGCATTGCTCTGGCCATGGATCAGCTACGGTTTGCGCGGTTTGCGTCGACGCTACAAAATCAATTAATTCGGTCAGGCATTTGCCCGCACCTCGACAGGGAGATGTCTTGATGAAACAGCTGTACCTCGCCTCAGGCTCGCCGCGTCGGCGTGAACTGCTCACGCAGATCGGCGTGCCGTTCACCGCCATCAGCGCGGACATCGATGAAACCCCTTTAAACAATGAATCCCCGTCGGCCTATGTCGAACGCCTGGCGCGCGGCAAAGCCAAGGCCGGACGCGGCGCGGTCGTGTCCGACGCAGACTCTTGCGTGCTGGGTGCCGATACCGCCGTGGTGCTGGACGGGAAAATTCTCGGCAAGCCGGTGGACGAAGCCGAGGCGTGCGCCATGCTTATGATGTTGTCCGGGTGTGAACATGAAGTCCTGACGGCGATTGCGGTTCGAGACGGTGAGCGTTGCGAGTCTCGGGTGGTGCGCAGTCTGGTGCGCTTTCGCCACATCAGTCGCGACGAAGCGGTGGCCTACTGGGCCAGCGGCGAGCCGCAGGACAAGGCCGGCGGCTATGGCATTCAAGGGCTCGGCGCGGTGTTCGTCGCCGGACTCAATGGCAGTTACTCGGCGGTGGTCGGGTTACCGCTGTGCGAAACCGCTGAGCTGCTCGGCCATTTCGGCATACCCTGTTGGCAAACCCTTAACGCGCGTTGAGCGTCGTACTGACAAGATGCGGCCATTATCGTGAACATGCCTGAACGAGACCCTGCCATGAGTGAAGAGATCCTGATCAACATCACGCCGATGGAATCGCGCGTGGCGGTGGTTGAAAACGGTGTTCTGCAAGAGGTCCACGTCGAGCGCACGCAAAAGCGCGGGATCGTCGGCAACATCTATAAAGGCAAGGTCGTGCGGGTATTGCCCGGCATGCAGGCGGCCTTCGTCGACATCGGCCTGGACCGCGCCGCGTTCATTCATGCCTCGGAAATCTCCCTGCGCGAAGGCCCTGCGGTCGAGAGCATCAGCGCGCTGGTTCACGAAGGTCAGAGCCTGGTGGTGCAAGTCACCAAGGACCCGATCGGCTCAAAAGGCGCACGGCTGACGACTCAGTTGTCGATTCCATCGCGTTATCTGGTGTACATGCCGCGCACCGCACACGTTGGCATTTCGTTGAAGATCGAAGACGAAGCCGAGCGCGAACGTCTCAAACAAGTGGTCACTGATTGCGTGGCCAAAGAAGGCATTCAAGAGGCGGGTGGCTTCATCCTGCGTACCGCTGCCGAAGGTGCCGGTGCCGATGAAATCCTCATGGACATTCGCTACCTGCGTCGTCTCTGGGATCAGATCAACGAGCAGATCAAAACCATCAGCGCGCCGAGTGTGATCTACGAAGACCTTGGTCTGGCGCTGCGAACCTTGCGGGACCTGGTGAGCCCGAAGATCGAGAAGATCCGGATCGACTCCCGGGAAACCTTCCAGAAAACCACGCAGTTCGTCGCCGAGCTGATGCCAGAAATCGCCGATCGTCTTGAGCATTACCCGGGCGAGCGGCCGATCTTCGACCTGTACGGCGTCGAAGACGAAATCCAGAAAGCCCTGGAACGCAAAGTCCCGCTGAAATCCGGCGGTTACCTGGTGGTCGATCCGGCGGAAGCCATGAGCACCATCGACGTCAACACCGGGGCGTTCGTCGGTCATCGCAACCTCGAAGAAACCATTTTCAAGACCAACCTCGAAGCCGCGACCGCCATTGCTCGCCAGCTGCGCCTGCGCAACCTGGGCGGGATCATTATCATCGACTTCATCGACATGGAAGATGAAGAGCACCAGCGTCAGGTGCTGCGCACGCTCGAGAAGCAACTGGAACGCGATCACGCCAAGACCAATATCATCGGCATCACCGAGTTGGGCCTGGTGCAGATGACTCGCAAGCGCACCCGCGAAAGTCTTGAACAAGTACTGTGCGAACCGTGCAGCAGCTGTCAGGGCCGCGGCAAGCTCAAGACACCGGAAACCGTTTGCTACGAGATTTTCCGCGAAATCCTCCGAGAAGCTCGCGCCTATCAGGCTGAAGGCTATCGTGTATTGGCCAACCAGAAAGTGGTCGACCGATTGCTCGATGAAGAGTCGGGCAATGTCGCCGAGCTCGAAGGTTTTATCGGACGCACCATCCGATTCCAGGTGGAAACCATGTATTCCCAGGAACAATACGACGTGGTGCTGCTCTGAATCGGTATGTTTCAAACCCTGTTAGAACGGCTGGCCTCAGCTTTTTGCAGTATTTTTGCCATGGGAGCCAACTGACATGGAACGTCTGACACGCATTTTGGCCGCACTGACCCGCTGGGGGCTGGGGCTGTGTGCGTTGGTGTTGGTGTTGTTGGCGTTATACGTCAGCCTCGGCCGCGAGCTGACCCCGCTGGTGGCCGAGTACCGTGCCGAAGTCGAAGCCAAAGCCAGCGCTGCCTTGGGTATGCCGCTGAGTATCGGTGAACTGGAAGGTAACTGGAGCGGTTTTGCTCCGATCATGCTGGCTCACGACGTGATGGTTGGCGAGGGCGCCAATGCCTTGCGTCTGGATCAGGTGCGCGCGGTGCCGGATCTTTGGGCCAGTCTGATGGCGCGCGAAGTGCGCATCGCTCACCTGGAACTCAGCGGCCTGAAGATCAGCCTCAAGGAAAGCGAGGACGGTCATTGGGCGCTGGAAGGTTTGCCGGTGCAGCAGGATCAGCCGCTGGATCCTGAGCAATTGCTCAATCGCATGCAGATGGTTCAGCAACTGTCGGTACTCGATAGCCAAGTCACTTTGCAGCCGCTGCAAGAGCAGCCGCTGACCCTGACTTACGTCGGCTTGAATCTGAAAACCGGGGCCTCCCGTCAGCGACTCGACGCCCGCTTGACCCTGCCCGATGGACAACCGGTGGCCCTCAGTCTGCGTACCCGCCTGCGCGCCAGCGAATGGAAAGACGGCGAGGCTGAAGCTTATTTGAGCCTGCCGCAAAGCGACTGGTCGAAATGGTTGCCTGAGCGCCTGACCCAACAATGGAATTTTTCCGAGCTCAAGGCTGGCGGCGAGCTGTGGGTGAACTGGAACAAGGGCGACCTGCAGAGTGCTGCGATTCGCTTGAACGCGCCGCAACTCAAGGGTGCGTACGCCGAGCGCAAGCCGATCCAGATCAACAATCTGGCGCTCAATGGCTATTTCCAGCGCAGTTCCGAAGGCGCCCTGATCACCCTGGATTCGCTGGCCATGAGCCTTGGCGAGACCCGCTGGGAATCGCATCTGCAACTCAAACAAAACGCGGCGACCGACAAGACTGAAGAGCTTTGGCATCTGCAAGCCGACCGTCTCGACCTCACCCCGATCACCCCGATACTGAATGCCTTGGGGCCGCTGCCCGAAGAGATTGCTACGGCCGTCGAGCGACTCAAAGTGACCGGTGGCCTGCGCAATGTGCTGATCGACTTCCGGCCTAATGCCACCGACGACAGCAAGTTCAGCTTTGCCGCCAATCTGGATCGGGTCGGCTTCGATGCCTATCACGGCGCTCCGGCGGCGCGAAATGTCAGTGGCAGCATCAGCGGTGATCTGGGCGGTGGTGAGCTGCGCATGGACAGCAAGGATTTTTCCCTGCACCTGGACCCGATCTTCGCCAAGCCATGGCAGTACATTCAGGCCAATGCCCGGCTGACCTGGAAACTCGATAAAGAAGCCTTCACCTTGATCGCGCCGTACCTGAAGGTGCTGGGCGAGGAGGGCAAGATTGCTGGCGACTTCCTGATCCGCCTGCATTTCGACCACACCCAGGAAGACTACATGGACCTGCGGGTCGGTCTGGTGGACGGCGACGGTCGTTACACCGCCAAGTATTTGCCGACAATGCTCAGCCCGGGGCTGGACGAGTGGCTGCGTACGGCGATTCTCAAAGGTGCGGTGGACGAAGGTTTCTTCCAGTACCAGGGTTCGCTGAACCATGGGGCCGACGAGACTGCGCGCAGCATCAGCCTGTTCTTCAAGGTTCACGATGCCGAACTGGCCTTCCAGCCAGGCTGGCCACATGTCAGTAATGTCACCGGTGACGTGTTTGTTGAAGACAGCGGTGTACGGATCCTGGCCAGCAAGGGTCAACTGCTCAATACCCAGGTCAGCGACATTTACGTCAATATTCCCCATGTGCCAGCGGGGCAAAGCGTCCATCTGTTCCTTGACGGCGGATTCGCCGGCGGGTTGGGCGATGGCCTGAATATTCTCCAGGAAGCGCCGATCGGCACCGCAGCCACCTTTGCCGGTTGGGAAGGCGAGGGCGATCTGCGGGGCAAACTGAAACTGGACATTCCATTGGTCAAAGGCGAGCAGCCCAAGATCCTCGTCGACTTCAATACCGCCAAGGCTCGTCTGAAACTGGCCGAGCCAACGCTGGAGCTGACTCAACTCAAGGGCGATTTCCGTTTCGACAGCACCAAGGGGTTGAGCGGGCAAAACATCACCGCGCGCGCCTTTGATAAACCGGTTACCGCACAGATTTTCGCCGATGGCGGCCCCGGCAACCTCAAGACTCGCGTCGTCGGCTCCGGCCTGGTCGAGGTCAAGAAACTGACTGACTGGCTGAATGTTACTCAGCCGTTGCCAGTGTCCGGTGTGATCCCTTATCAGCTGCAACTGAACCTTTATGGGGCCGACAGTCAATTGATGGTCAGCTCCAACCTCAAGGGTGTAGCAATCGATTTGCCGGCACCGTTCGGCATGGCGGCCGACATTGGCCGCGACACCACGTTCCGCATGACCCTGCAGGGACCCGAGCGTCGCTACTGGGTCAACTACGGTGAGCTGGCGAACTTCACGTTTGCGGCGCCGCCCGGTAACTTTGCCGACGGTCGTGGCGAGTTGTTCCTGGGGGGCGGCAATGCCGTGCTACCCGGTGCCAAAGGCCTGCGGGTACGCGGTGTGCTGTCGGAACTGGATGTCGGCCCCTGGAAGGACCTGGTAGACAAGTACGCCGGCCAGGATCCGGGCGGTAACGCCAAACAGTTGCTCAGCAGCGCGGACCTCCAGGTCGGCAAACTCAGCGGTGTCGGCACCACGCTCGATCAGGCGTCGGTGCAGTTGAACCGCAAACCTGCCGCGTGGGCCTTGCAACTCGACAGTCAGCAGGTCAAGGGCAATGCCAGCATCCCCGATGCGAAAGCCGCTCCGATTGCGATCAATCTGCAATACGTGCGTTTGCCGGCGCCAGACCCGACGGTCCTGGCCGACGAAAACTCGCCGGATCCGCTGGCCTCGGTGGATCCGACGAAGATCCCGGCACTGGATATCACCATCAATCAGCTGTTCCAGGGCAAGGACCTCGTCGGGGCCTGGTATCTGAAAGTCCGTCCGACCGCCAAGGGCATTGCGCTTAATATGCTGGATCTGGGCCTCAAGGGCATTCTCCTGCAGGGCAGCGGCGGTTGGGAAGGTGTGCCCGGTTCCAGCAGCAGTTGGTACAAGGGCCGGATCAGCGGCAAGAATCTCGCCGATGTACTAAAGGGCTGGGGCTTTGCGCCGAGTGTCACCAGTGAAAATTTTCATATGGATGTTGATGGTCGCTGGCCGGGTTCTCCGGCTTGGCTGGCCAGCAAGCGGTTCTCCGGCACCCTCGATGCGTCGCTCAATAAAGGCCAGTTTGTTGAAGTCGAGGGCAGCGCCCAGGCCCTGCGGGTATTTGGCCTGCTCAACTTCAACTCCATCGGTCGCCGTCTGCGTCTGGACTTCTCTGACTTGTTTGGCAAAGGCCTGAGTTATGACCGGGTCAAGGGTTTGTTGGTCGCGACCAACGGCGTTTACGTGACCAAGGAGCCGATCCAGATGACCGGCCCGTCGAGCAATGTTGAGCTCAACGGCACTCTGAACCTGGTGGGTGACCAGATCGATGCCAAGTTGCTGGTGACGTTGCCTGTGACCAACAACCTGCCGATTGCCGCGCTGATCGTCGGTGCACCGGCTATTGGCGGCGCGCTGTTCCTGATCGATAAGCTGATCGGTGACCGTGTGGCGCGTTACGCCAGCGTCCAATACACCGTCAAGGGGCCGTGGAAAGAGCCGAAAATCACCTTCGACAAGCCTTTTTGACAACGCCACGCCTCAGGCCGATGGAGTAGCATGGCCGTAAGTCCCCTGTATATGTTGATTCCAGATCAGGAAAAGGCCATGTCTTTTGCGGTAATTCAAATGGTCAGCCAGAGCGATGTGCTGGTCAATCTGGCCCAGGCCCGTCGGCTGCTTGAGCAAGCGGCAGCCGGTGGCGCGCAGCTGGCTGTGCTTCCAGAAAACTTCGCCGCCATGGGCCGTCGCGACATCGCCGACATCGGCCGCGCCGAGGCGTTGGGCGAAGGCCCAATCCTGCCATGGTTGAAACAGACCGCCCGCGACCTCAAGTTATGGATAGTGGCCGGCACGTTGCCGTTGCCACCGGTGGATCAGCCGACGGCCAAAGTGCATGCCTGCTCGCTGCTGGTGGATGACCACGGCGAAACCGTTGCACGGTATGACAAGTTGCACCTCTTCGACGTTGATGTGGCGGACAATCGCGGGCGTTATCGCGAATCCGATGACTATGCTTATGGCAGTGGGGTCGTTGTGGCGGACACGCCCGTCGGTCGAGTCGGATTGACGGTGTGTTACGACCTGCGCTTCCCGGAGCTGTACAGTGAATTACGCGCTGCGGGTGCCGAGTTGATTACCGCGCCGTCGGCCTTTACCGCGGTGACCGGTGCGGCGCATTGGGAGGTGTTGATTCGCGCGCGGGCCATCGAAACCCAATGTTATGTGCTCGCGGCTGCCCAGGGTGGGACGCATCCGGGGCCGCGAGAAACCTTTGGCCATGCCGCGATTATCGACCCGTGGGGACGTGTGCTGGCGCAACAGGATCAAGGCGAGGCCGTGCTGCTGGCCGAACGCGATAGCAGCGAACAGGCGTCCATCAGGGCGCGGATGCCGGTGTCCAGTCACCGGCGTTTTTTCTCGCAGGGCGCACAGCGACCTGCCTCAGAACGATGAATTTAAGGCGTAAAGCATATGAGCGAGTTGTTGTCCTCAGTCAGTGAACACCTCCTGGCGCCCGGCGGCGTAACAATCGAGAGCCTGCAAGGTGTGCTCGGCGATCTGGCCGGCCCGGGCATCGATGCCGCCGACCTGTATTTCCAGGGGCAGATTTCCGAGTCCTGGGCGCTGGAGGACGGGATCGTCAAGGAAGGCAGCTTCAATCTCGACCAAGGTGTCGGCGTGCGAGCGCAATCGGGTGAGAAAACCGGTTTTGCCTACAGCAATGCCATTACCCTTGAAGCCCTCGGCGCCGCGGCCCGTGCTGCACGCTCGATCTCTCGTGCCGGTCAGAACGGCACGGTGCAAGCCTTCACGACTCAGGATGTCGCCCAGTTATACGGGCCGGACAACCCGTTGGAAGTGATGACCCGTGCCGAGAAGGTCGAACTGCTCAAGCGTATCGACGTCGCGACTCGCGCCCTCGACCCGCGTATTCAGCAAGTCACCGTGAGCATGGCCGGCGTCTGGGAACGAATCCTTGTGGCCTCCACTGACGGCGGCCTGGCCGCCGATGTACGGCCGCTGGTACGTTTTAACGTCAGCGTGATCGTCGAGCAGAATGGTCGCCGTGAACGCGGCGGTCATGGCGGTGGCGGTCGTACCGATTACCGTTATTTCCTCAGCGATGACCGCGCCATGAGTTACGCCCGTGAAGCGCTGCGTCAGGCGTTGGTGAATCTGGAAGCCATTCCTGCGCCGGCCGGTACGTTGCCGGTGGTATTGGGTTCCGGCTGGTCCGGCGTGCTGCTGCACGAAGCGGTCGGCCACGGTCTGGAAGGCGACTTCAACCGCAAGGGCAGTTCGGCCTACAGCGGGCGCATGGGCGAGATGGTTGCGTCCAAACTTTGCACCATCGTCGATGATGGCACGCTGGCCGGTCGTCGCGGTTCCCTGAGCGTCGATGATGAAGGCACCCCGACCGAGTGCACGACACTGATCGAAAACGGCGTACTCAAAGGCTACATGCAGGACAAACTCAACGCCCGTCTGATGGGCGTGGCCCGTACCGGTAACGGTCGTCGCGAATCCTACGCGCACCTGCCAATGCCGCGCATGACCAACACCTACATGCTGGCGGGCGAAAGCGATCCGGCAGAAATCATCGCCTCGGTGAAACGCGGCATCTACTGCGCCAACCTCGGCGGCGGTCAGGTGGACATCACCAGTGGCAAGTTCGTGTTCTCCACCAGCGAGGCGTACCTGATCGAAGACGGCAAGATTACGGCCCCGGTCAAAGGCGCGACGTTGATCGGCAATGGCCCTGAAGCCATGAGCAAGGTGTCGATGGTCGGTAACGATCTGGCGCTGGACAGCGGCGTGGGGACGTGTGGCAAGGATGGGCAGTCGGTGCCGGTGGGTGTCGGCCAGCCAACGCTGAAAATCGATGCGATCACTGTGGGTGGCACAGGATCTTGAGGGATGGAGCTTCGGGTGAATCGCGTAGCGACTCACCCGATTCGAGATTTAACGCAAACCGCGTTGAGTCTCGTCCAGCTCACGGATGTACTTGAAGATTTTACGGCTCGATGCCGGTGGCTTGTTGGTCGCCAGTTCGTGCTGGGCCTGACGGATCAGGGAGCGCAATTGTTGGCGATCAGCCTCCGGGAAGTCGACCACGAACTTCTCCAGGACCGCATCGTCTCCCGCGATCAAGCGATCGCGCCAGCGTTCCAGGCCATGGAACCGTTCGTTGTACTGCCGAGTGGAGGCATCGAGTTGATCGAGCAGCGTCAGAATGGCGTCAGTGTCCTGATCGCGCATCAGTTTGCCGATGAAGCCAAGGTGCCGTTTACGCGCGATATTCGCGGTGTGCTTGGGCGCATCAGCCAGTGCCCGGCGCATAGCGTCGGTCAACGGCAGTTTTGCCAGCAAGTCAGGCTTGAGCGTTGTAAGGCGCTCGCCGAGGTCAACCAGAGCATGAAGCTCGCGTTTAACCTGGGATTTGCTTTTTTCTCCCGTATCGAGGGAGTCGTCGTAAGAATCAACCATGGTGGCCGTCCGCAAAGAAACGCCGCCATGATAACCAGTCGGGGGCCGCTTGTCCGGCCCGGTCGCTCGAAGGCCCTAGCCGAAAGCAGAATTTGAGTGGAGAACAGCATGAGTGCAGTTGAAAGCGTCGGCCCACAAGCGTTGCCGGCACTGCAAGAACAAGTCGAGCAGATCATCGCTGAAGCCAAGTGTCAGGGCGCCAGTGCCTGTGAAGTGGCGGTGTCCCTGGAGCAGGGCCTTTCCACCTCCGTTCGTCAGCGTGAAGTCGAAACCGTCGAATTCAACCGCGATCAGGGTTTCGGCATCACCTTGTACGTTGGTCAGCGCAAGGGCTCGGCCAGCACGTCCGCCAGCGGTCCGGAGGCGATTCGCGAAACCGTCGCCGCCGCGCTGGCCATCGCCAGGCACACGTCTGAAGACGAAGCTTCGGGCCTGGCGGACGCTGCGCTGATGGCCAAGGATATGCAGGATTTCGACCTGTTCCACGAATGGGACATTACCCCGGAACAAGCCATCGAGCAGGCCCTGGCCTGTGAAGCGGCGGCGTTTGCCACCGACAGCCGGATCAAGAACGCCGATGGCACCACCCTCAGCACCCATCAGGGCTGCCGTGTCTACGGTAACAGCCACGGTTTTATCGGCAGTTACGCGTCGACCCGGCACAGCTTGAGCTGCGTGATGATCGCCGAGGCCGACGGCCAGATGCAGCGCGATTACTGGTACGACGTGAACCGCCAGGGCAACTTGCTGGCCGACCCGGTGAGCATCGGCCAGCGTGCCGCGCAACGGGCGGCGAGCCGTCTGGGCGCGCGTCCGGTGCCGACCTGCGAAGTGCCGGTGCTGTTTTCCGCGGAACTTGCCGGTGGATTGTTCGGCAGTTTCCTCTCGGCGATTTCCGGCGGCAGCCTGTATCGCAAATCCTCGTTCCTTGAGGGCACGCTGGGGCAGAAACTGTTCCCGGAATGGCTGACCATCGATGAGCGCCCGCACCTGATGCGCGCGCTGGGCAGTTCGGCGTTCGATGGCGATGGTCTGGCCACTTACGCCAAACCATTCGTCGAAAAAGGCGAGTTGGTCTCATACATTCTCGGCACATACTCCGGCCGTAAGCTCGGGATGCCGAGCACCGCCAACGCTGGTGGTGTGCACAACCTGTTTGTCACCCATGGTGACGAAGACCAGGCAGCCTTGCTACGCCGCATGGGTCGCGGCCTGCTGGTGACTGAATTGATGGGCCAGGGCCTGAACATGGTCACTGGCGATTACTCCCGCGGCGCGGCGGGGTACTGGGTCGAGAATGGCGAAATCCAGTTTGCGGTCCAGGAAGTGACCATCGCCGGCAACATGCGCGACATGTTCAAACAGATCGTTGCGGTCGGTAATGACCTGGAGCTGCGCAGCAACATTCGCACAGGTTCGGTGCTGATCGAGCGGATGACGGTGGCGGGTAGCTAAACCCTTACCGCTAAGCAAAAAAGGCGCGTCACCCACCAGGTGGCGCGCCTTTTTTAATGCGCCATGCACCATCCCTGTGGGAGCACGGCTTGCCGGCGATGGCGTCCCTGAGGTCGTTCTACAGCGTGATTGATTGGCCTGAAGTCGCTACGCGCTATCAGGCTGCGCTGGTTTAAGACTTCTGCCAAAACCATCCAGGGCTGGCTATGGGCACTGGCTGGTGAGCCTGGCTGAATTGTTGCTGCCCTTGGGGTTGGCGCTGGCGGCCGGAGCAATGTTGCTGGTGGTCACCCATGAAGTCATTCCCGAGTCGCGCCGCAATGGTCACGACAAGCTTGCAAGTCTTGGGCTGCTGATCGGGTTTTGCTTGATGATGGTGATGGATACGGCGTTGGCTTAGCGACTGAACACGAACTTTGTAGCAGCCTTCGGCAGCTGCTACAGGGCGAGTGTTACTCGCCTTCGCCGAAGTAGTCATTGATCAAATTCACCAATGCCTGCAGCGCCTCATCAGCCTGTTCGCCTTCGGTGCTCAGGTAGATTTTGGTGCCCTTGCCCGCAGCGAGCATCATCATTGCCATGATGCTTTTTCCGTCGACCGTGGATTCCGGCGTGCGTCCTACTCTGATCGTGCAATCCTTGAACTCACCGGCGACGCCAACGAATTTTGCAGAAGCGCGGGCATGCAGGCCCAGCTTGTTGATGATTTCAATTTCCAGAGCAGGCATCGCGGTGTGAATCCTTTAGCTGAGGTCGCGGTGGCGAACCTGGACGTTCTTCAGGGATTTTTGCAGGGCCTGGCCCAGACGTTCGGTCAGGTAGACGGAGCGGTGATGGCCGCCGGTGCAGCCAATGGCAATGGTGACATAAGCGCGGTTGCTGGCGGCAAAACGGGGTAGCCATTTTAACAAGTAGGTGGAGATGTCCTGGAACATCTCTTCGACGTCCGGCTGTGCCGCCAGGTAATCGGCAACCGGTTGGTCGAGCCCGGATTGATCGCGCAACTCTGGCTTCCAGTAAGGGTTCGGCAGGCAGCGCACGTCGAACACCAGATCAGCGTCCACCGGCATGCCACGCTTGAAACCGAAAGACTCCACCAGGAACGCCGTACCGGATTCCGGCTGGTTCAACAGCCGCAGCTTGATGGTATCTCGCAGCTGATACAGGTTCAGGTTGGTGGTGTTTACTTTGAGATCGGCGAGGTCTGCAATCGGCCCGAGCAGAGCAGTCTCATCGTTGATGGCCTCGGCCAGCGAGCGATTGGCATTGCTCAGCGGGTGACGACGGCGGGTTTCCGAGAAGCGTTTGAGCAAGGTTTCTTCGTCGGCGTCCAGATAAAGCACATCACACTGGATATGCCGGCTGCGCACTTCTTCCAGCAGTTCGGGAAACCGCGACAAGTGACTCGGCAAGTTACGCGCATCGATCGATACGGCAACCAGCGGTTGCGCCAGCTCAGTGTGGATTAACGCACGTTCGGCCAGTTCCGGCAGCAGACCGGCGGGCAGGTTGTCGATGCAGTAGTAGCCGTTGTCCTCGAGAACATCGAGTGCGGTACTTTTACCTGAGCCGGAGCGGCCACTGACGATGATCAAGCGCATGATTAATGACCGTTTTGCTCGTCCAGGACAACCTGATACAAGGCTTCATTGCTCGAGGCACTGCGCAGTTTTTCGCGCACTTCCTTGCGGTCGAGCATGCTGGCGATCTGGCGCAGTAACTCCAGGTGCGCATCGGTAGCGGCTTGCGGGACCAGCAGAACGAACAGCAGGTCAACCGGGGCGCCGTCGATGGCGTCGAAATCGATAGGTGCATCAAGGTGCATCAGGGCACTGATGGGCGAGGTGCAGCCCTTCAGGCGGCAATGGGGAATGGCGATGCCGTTGCCAAAACCGGTTGAGCCGAGCTTTTCACGGGCAATCAGAGCCTCGAAGACATCTTGCATCTCCAGATCCGGCACTTCTTTGTGGATAAGGTTGGCAATTTGCTCAAGGGCTTTCTTTTTACTGCCGCCCGGCACGTTCACGAGGGAACGGCCGGGGGTCAGGATGCTTTCAAGTCGGATCATGGGTTGGGAGTGTTAACGACCGGTCGCGCCCTGGAGGAGGCTTTGGGTCTTTTCCTTATGCTTTTTGAGTTGTTTATCCAGCTTGTCGGTCAGTGCGTCGATCGCCGCGTACATATCGGTATGCTCCGCGTTTGCGACCACTTCATTGCCGGGAATATGCAGCGTGGCTTCGATTTTCTGCTTGAGCTTTTCGACCGTCATCGTGACCTGCACGTTGGTGATCTTGTCGAAATGCCTCTCTAATCGTTCGAGTTTTTCGCCGATGTAGGTGCGAAGAGGTTCGGTCACTTCCAGTTGGTGTCCACTGATGTTGACTTGCATACAGCTTCTCCTTCGTTGCCAGTGCATAAAGCGGCAGGCAGAAATGCCTGCCACTGGAACGCTGTGGCGTGGCTCTACATCAACCGCTTGCGTTCGCTCGAAGGCGCGATCCCGAGGGATTCGCGGTACTTGGCGACGGTGCGGCGAGCCACCTGAATGCCTTGTGCCTCCAGTAAACCAGCGATCTTGCTGTCACTCAACGGCTTTTTCTGATTTTCCGCGGCAACCAGTTTTTTGATGATCGCGCGGATCGCCGTGGATGAGCATTCACCGCCCTCGGAGGTGCTGACGTGGCTGGAAAAAAAGTATTTCAGTTCATATATGCCCCGTGGGGTATGCATGAATTTCTGCGTGGTCACCCGTGAAATCGTCGACTCGTGCATGCCCACCGCTTCAGCGATGTCATGCAGGACCAGCGGTTTCATGGCTTCGTCGCCGTATTCAAGAAAACCACGCTGATGCTCGACGATCTGAGTGGCTACTTTCATCAGGGTTTCGTTGCGGCTTTGCAGGCTCTTGATGAACCAGCGGGCCTCTTGCAACTGATTGCGCATGAAGGTGTTGTCGGCGCTGGTGTCGGCGCGGCGCACGAAACCGGCGTATTGAGCGTTGACCCGCAGTCGTGGCACGGATTCCTGGTTCAGCTCCACCAGCCAGCGCTCGTTGTCCTTGCGTACGATCACGTCGGGAACGACGTATTCGGCTTCGCTGGACTCGATTTGCGAGCCTGGGCGCGGGTTGAGGCTCTGCACCAGTTCAATCACCTGGCGCAGTTCGTCTTCCTTGAGCTTCATGCGACGCATCAGCTGGCTGTAATCGCGGCTGCCGAGCAGGTCGATGTAATCGGTGACCAGGCGTTTGGCCTCGACCAGCCAAGGCGTCTTGGCGGGTAACTGGCGCAATTGCAGCAGCAGGCATTCGCCCAGGTTGCGGGCGCCGATGCCAGCGGGTTCGAATTGCTGGATGCGGTGCAGGACGGCTTCGATTTCGTCCAGTTCGATGTCCAGTTCCGGGTCGAAGGCTTCGAGAATCTCCTCGAGGGTTTCGTCCAGATAGCCCTGATTGTTGATGCAGTCGATCAGGGTCACGGCGATCAGGCGATCGGTGTCGGACATCGGGGCCAGGTTCAGCTGCCACAGCAGGTGGCTTTGCAGGCTTTCGCCGGCCGATGTCCGGGTGGTGAAGTCCCACTCGTCGTCATCGTTGCTTGGCAGGCTGCTGGCGCTGGTCTGGTAGACGTCTTCCCACGCGGTATCGACGGGCAGTTCGTTGGGGATGCGCTCGTTCCAGTCGCCTTCCTCGAGGTTATCAACCGTCGGGGCGGTTTCCTGGTAGGAGGGTTCCTGAATGTCGGCGTTAGGTTGCTGTTCGGCTTTATCGGCCAAGGGGTCGGCGTTATCGAAGTCGTCGCCTTCTTCCTGGCGTTCGAGCATCGGATTGGACTCCAGGGCCTCCTGGATTTCCTGTTGCAGGTCCAGGGTCGACAATTGGAGCAGGCGGATGGCCTGTTGCAGCTGCGGTGTCATCGTCAGCTGCTGGCCCATTCTCAAGACTAGCGATGGTTTCATGGCAGGGGCTTAACACCTTATTCGCCGGCGCACATGCGCCATCCACTACAGGGCGCCGGAGCGCCAAACATAAGCAAATTATATGCCCGAAACTGCAGCGTTTGCCTAGAGCGCTGTAACAATAAAAAAATGTTGATTTTTTATCGAGACGAGCGCCCGGGCAACCAGCCAGACACCTCAGTGCTTACAGGCGGAACTCATGGCCCAGATACACTTCCTTGACCAGGTCGTTGGCCAGGATGGTGGCAGAGTCACCTTCGGCGATCAGCTGGCCATCGTTGACGATGTAGGCGGTTTCGCAGATATCCAGGGTTTCACGGACGTTGTGGTCAGTGATCAGCACACCAATGCCCTTGGCCTTGAGGTGATAGATGATCTGCTTGATGTCGCCCACCGAAATCGGGTCCACGCCGGCGAACGGTTCGTCGAGCAGGATGAATTTCGGGTTGGTAGCCAGTGCCCGGGCGATTTCCACACGGCGGCGCTCACCACCGGACAGGCTCATCCCGAGGTTGTCGCGGATGTGGCTGATGTGGAATTCCTGCAGCAGGCTTTCCAGCTCTTGGCGACGACCGGCCTTGTCGAGTTCCTTGCGGGTCTCGAGGATCGCCATGATGTTGTCGGCTACCGAGAGTTTGCGGAAGATCGATGCTTCTTGCGGAAGATAGCCGATGCCAGCCTTCGCACGACCATGCATAGGCTGGTGGCTGACATCCAGGTCGTCAATCAGTACGCGGCCCTGATCGGCCTGTACCAGGCCGACAATCATGTAAAAGCAGGTGGTCTTGCCGGCGCCGTTTGGGCCTAGGAGACCGACGATCTGACCGCTGTCGATCGACAGGCTGACGTCACGCACGACCTGGCGGCTCTTGTAGCTCTTGGCCAGATGCTGAGCTTTCAGAGTTGCCATTACTGGGCCTTTTGCTCGTCGGTTTTCTTCTTCGGCTGGATCACCATGTCGATGCGCGGACGCGACTCGGTGACCTTGTTGCCCGTCGCGCGACCGGCGCTGGCCAGCTTTTTGACCGTGTCATAGACGATTTTCTCGCCTTGGGTGACGTTGTTGTCCTTGTCGACAACTTTTGCCTTGTCGATCAGTACGACGCGGTTTTGCGCTGCGTGGTACTGGATGGTCACGCCCCAGCCCTGAACGGGTTTGGTGTCGCCTGCAGTTTGCAGTTGCTCGAAATAGGCGAGGTTGCCCACCGAAGTCACCACGTCAATGTCGCCGGTCGGCGTGCGGGTGATGGTCACGGTGTTGCCTTTAACGATCATCGAGCCCTGAGTGATGATCACGTCACCTTTATAGGTGGCAACGCCATTCTTGTCGTCCAGCTGGGCATCGTCGGCCTGAATGCGGATAGGCTGCGTTTGATCGGTCGGCAGTGCCCAGGCGCTCACGCTTCCCAGTGCTGCGCTCAGACCGAGCAAAATAGGGAGGGTTTTAACGAGCCTCATACTGTCCTCTTACGTTCGATAGCAGGTGTATCCTGCTTTCTTTCAAATACGCTTTCATTCCCTTGCCAGTCGACACACCACCAGCGCCGTCGATTCTAACGGGTTGCTCGGTCTGCGCATATTGCTGCTGCGGGAACACTGTCATGCGGGTGGTGGTAATCAGGGTCTTGCGGTTTTTCTCGTCGAAGCGCGTGATGCGCACCGAGTCAATCAGTTCGACCTGAGTGCCGTCGGGATTCACTTCGCCGTGCTCGCTCTGGACGTGCCACGGAAACTCGGTTCCGCGGAACATGTTCAGGTCGGGATTGGTCAGCAGTGTCACTTCGGTGGCTTTCAGGTGTTCAACCTTGTCGGACGTCATTTCGTATTGCAGTTTGCCGTCCGGTAGATATTGCACGCTGTGGGCGTTGATCGCGTAATAGTCGATCGCGGTTTCATCGATCTTTGCCACTGGCTTATCGAGGAAGCGTTCCGGGCTGATGTTCCAGTAGCCGACCGCTGCGAATATCGCGGCGATGCAACCGAACACCAGGAATTTGCGAATCTTTTTGCTCAGCATAGTTGGCTCACAGGTACGCGGCGTTTGCCGCATCAAGGCGGCCCTGCGCGCGCAGGATCAATTCGCAGAATTCGCGAGCGGCACCCTCGCCCCCGCGGGCCTGGGTGATGCCGTGGGCGTGGTCACGGACGAAACTGGCGGCGTTTGCCACCGCCATGCCCAGGCCGACGCGGCGAATCACTGGCAGGTCCGGCAGGTCGTCACCGAGATAGGCGACTTGCTCATAGCTTAGGTTGAGTTGGGCAAGAAGCTCGTCGAGCACCACCAGTTTGTCCTCGCGCCCTTGGTACACGTGTGGAATACCGAGGTTCTTCGCGCGTCGCTCGACCACCGGGGTTTTGCGGCCACTGATGATAGCGGTCTGCACGCCGGCTGCCATCAACATCTTGATACCTTGGCCGTCGAGGGTGTTGAACGTCTTGAATTCGCTGCCGTCTTCGAGGAAGTACAGGCGTCCGTCGGTCAGTACGCCATCGACGTCAAAAACCGCCAGTTTGATGTTCTTGCCGCGTTGCAGCAGGTCGGTGCTCATTACATTACTCCTGCACGCAGCAGATCGGACAGGTTGAAGGCGCCGATCGGACGGTCCTCCTTGTCCACCACTACCAGCGCGTTGATTCGATGGTCTTCCATGATTTTCAGGGCCTCGGCCGCAAGCATATCGGCCCGGGCGGTCTTGCCGTGGACGGTCATGACCTCGTCGATGGTCGTATGGTGGATGTCGATGGTCCGGTCAAGGGTGCGGCGCAAGTCGCCGTCGGTGAAGATCCCGGCCAGTTTGCCATCGGCCTCCACAATCGCAGTCATGCCCAGGCCCTTGCGGGTCATTTCCATCAAGGCGTCCTTGAGTAGCGTGCCACGTTGCACCTGGGGCAGTTCTGCTCCGGCGTGCATGACGGTTTCCACTTTCAGCAGCAGGCGTCGGCCAAGCGCGCCGCCGGGGTGGGAAAAGGCGAAATCTTCAGCGGTAAAACCGCGGGCTTCCAGCAACGCAACGGCCAGGGCGTCGCCCATGACCAAGGCGGCAGTGGTCGACGAGGTCGGTGCCAGGTTGAGCGGACAGGCTTCGTGCTCGACGTGCACGTTGAGGTTGACCTCGGCAGCCTTCGCCAGCGGTGAATCAGGGTTGCCGGTCATGCTGATCAATTGAATGCCCAGGCGTTTGATCAGCGGCAGCAGGGTGACGATTTCATTGGTAGAGCCGGAGTTCGACAACGCCAGGATGATGTCGTCGCGGGTGATCATGCCCATATCGCCGTGGCTGGCTTCGGCCGGGTGCACGAAAAAGGCTGTGGTGCCGGTGCTGGCCAGGGTGGCGGCGATCTTGTTGCCGATGTGTCCCGATTTGCCCATGCCGACCACGACCACGCGCCCTTTGCTGGCCAGAATCATTTCGCAAGCGCGTACGAAATCCGCGTCGATACGGGGCAACAAGCCTTGTACGGCTTCCAGTTCGAGGCGGATGGTGCGTTGTGCTGATTGAATCAGGTCGCTGGATTGGCTCATGTCAGAAATCGTATAGCCTGATGAAAAGGCGGCGATTATAACGGTAATGATCGAAACCCTCACGCAAGTTCGTCGCGCTTTGTCATTCCCGGTTACCGAATACCCCTAAATAGAAGCTTTTACCTCGTCATGTTGCTCAACATGGCCCGGCTTGGGCCTTGGGCGCTTGGCCTTTGCAGTGATATAGTTCGCCGCCAGTTCGGCCTGCCCGGGAGGTATGTGCTTTCGCCAGAAAGTCAGGCGTCCGAGTGAGAGGCTGCATCGCAAGGAGATTAGATGAGTGCCGATAAAGCCTACGCGATCGAGCTGAAGGGACTGACCTTCAAGCGCGGAACGCGCAGCATTTTCAATAACGTCGATATACGTATCCCGCGCGGCAAGGTCACCGGCATCATGGGGCCTTCCGGGTGTGGCAAGACTACGCTGTTGCGGCTGATGGGCGCACAGTTGCGGCCTACCAAAGGCGAAGTCTGGGTCAATGGACAGAACCTGCCGAAACTGTCGCGCGGTGATCTGTTCGATGCGCGAAAGCACATGGGCGTGCTGTTTCAGAGCGGTGCACTGTTCACCGATCTCGATGTGTTCGAGAACGTGGCCTTTCCGCTACGCGTTCATACCGAACTTCCGGAAGAAATGATCCGGGACATCGTCCTGCTCAAATTGCAGGCCGTGGGCTTGCGTGGTGCCATCGACCTGATGCCTGACGAGTTGTCCGGCGGCATGAAACGCCGCGTCGCTTTGGCGCGGGCGATTGCCCTCGATCCGCAGATCCTCATGTATGACGAGCCCTTTGTCGGCCAGGACCCCATCGCCATGGGGGTGCTGGTGCGTCTGATCCGCCTGCTCAACGATGCGCTGGGCATCACCAGTATCGTGGTCTCCCACGACCTGGCCGAGACCGCGAGCATCGCCGATTACATCTATGTCGTCGGCGAAGGCCAGGTATTGGGGCAGGGCACTCCCGAGGAGCTGATGAACTCGCAGGAGCCACGCATCCGTCAATTCATGACAGGCGAGCCCGACGGTCCGGTTGCCTATCACTTTCCAGCGACGGATTACCGCGCAGATCTTCTGGGGCAGCGTTGATGCGCAAGATTTCACTAGTAGAACGGGTTCGCCGGTTCGGCCACTCTGGCATCGACGCGCTGGGGGTGTTCGGCCGTTCGGCAATATTCCTGTTTCATGCCTTGTTCGGTCGTGGCGGCATTGGCGGCGGTTTTGGCTTGCTGATCAAGCAACTGCATTCGGTGGGCGTAATGTCCCTGGTGATCATCGTGGTCTCCGGGGTGTTCATCGGCATGGTGTTGGCGCTGCAAGGCTTCAATATTCTATCCAGCTATGGTTCGGAGCAGGCAGTCGGCCAGATGGTTGCGCTGACGCTGTTGCGTGAACTGGGGCCCGTGGTCACGGCATTGCTGTTCGCCGGACGCGCCGGTTCGGCATTGACTGCCGAAATCGGCAATATGAAGTCCACCGAGCAGTTGTCCAGTCTGGAAATGATTGGTGTCGACCCGCTCAAGTACATCATTGCCCCGCGCCTGTGGGCCGGCTTCATTTCCCTGCCGGTGCTGGCGATGATCTTCAGCGTGGTGGGCATCTGGGGTGGTTCGTGGGTGGCCGTCGACTGGCTGGGTGTCTATGAAGGTTCCTACTGGTCCAACATGCAGAACAGCGTGACCTTTGCAGACGATGTGCTCAACGGCATCATCAAAAGCATCGTTTTCGCCTTTGTCGTGACCTGGATCGCCGTATTCCAAGGCTATGACTGCGAGCCCACTTCCGAGGGGATCAGTCGTGCCACTACCAAAACCGTGGTGTATGCCTCTTTGGCTGTACTCGGCCTGGACTTTATTCTGACCGCCTTGATGTTTGGAGATTTCTGATGCAAAACCGCACCCTGGAAATCGGTGTCGGCCTTTTCTTGCTGGCTGGCATCCTGGCTTTGCTGTTGCTGGCGTTGCGGGTGAGTGGCCTGTCCCCGAGCGCAACCACCGACACTTATAAACTTTATGCGTATTTCGACAATATCGCCGGTTTGACTGTCAGAGCTAAAGTGACCATGGCCGGTGTGACCATCGGCAAGGTCACGGCGATCGATCTGGACCGCGACAGTTTCACCGGTCGAGTGACCATGCAGCTGGAAAAACGCGTAGATAACCTGCCGACTGACTCCACTGCATCTATCCTGACCGCTGGCCTGTTGGGCGAGAAGTACATCGGTCTCAGCGTGGGCGGCGAAGAAAGCTTGCTCAAGGACGGCTCAACCATCCACGACACGCAGTCGTCGCTGGTACTCGAAGACCTGATCGGTAAATTTCTGCTCAATACCGTTAGTAAAGACGCCAAATGAGGAGCTTTTGAATGATCTCTACCTTGCGACGTGGCCTGTTGGTATTACTCGCGGCCCTGCCGTTGATGGCTAACGCCGTGGCGGCGCCCTCAGCGCACGATATCGTGCAGGACACCACCAATCGGCTACTTGCCAATCTGTCGGCCAATAAAGAGAAGTACAAGCAAGACCCGCAAGACTTCTATACGGCGCTGAACACCATCGTCGGACCTGTTGTGGATGCCGAGGGCATTTCCAAGAGCATCATGACGGTCAAATATTCGCGCAAAGCCACGCCTGCGCAAATGAAGACCTTTGAAGAAAACTTCAAAAAGGGCCTGTTCCAGTTCTATGGCAACGCTTTGCTCGAGTACAACAATCAGGGGATCGTCGTCGACCCTGCCAAGGATGAGTCGGGAGACCGTACAAGCGTTGCCATGACGGTCAAAGGCACCAACGGCGCGATCTATCCTGTGTCCTACACACTCGAAAAGATCAATGGCGAGTGGAAGCTGCGTAACGTGATCATCAACGGCATTAACATCGGCAAGCTGTTCCGTGATCAGTTCGCTGATGCCATGCAGCGCAATGGCAACGACCTGGACAAGACCATCAATGGTTGGGCCGGGGAAGTGGCCAAAGCCAAGGAAGCCAGCCAGAAGCAAACACCCGAGAAGCAAGCTCAATGAGTGTGTCGGCCATTCGCATGAGCGAATCCGGCGAGCTGACGCTCAGCGGCATGCTGGATTACCGCACCGGCCCCGGTTTGCGCAAGCAGGGGCAGGCGCTGATCAAATCCAGCAAGGCCGCTGCACTGGTGGTCGATTGCTCGGCAGTGTTGAAGTCCAGCAGTGTCGGCTTGTCACTGTTGCTGTGCTTCATGCGTGATGCAGAGGCGGCCGGCAAGGCGCTGAGCATCCGCGGGATGCCAGAAGACATGCGCGAAATCGCTCAGGTCAGCGAATTGACCGAGCTGTTGGCGCATCCATAACCGCATCTATTAAGAAGCCCCCCGTCAGAGTCCTGCTTCGCGGGGTTCGCAGGCGCGGGGCTTTTTTGTATGATGTCCGACCCGCGCGCACAGGGCGCCGATTGAGGTTGAGCATGCAGGCCGTAGAAGTGAAGAGCTTCCTTGAAGGAAAGCTGCCAGGAACCCTAGTAGAAGTCGAGGGCGAAGGCTGCAACTTTCAGCTGAACGTGATTAGCGATGAACTGGCGGCGTTGAGCCCGGTGAAGCGTCAGCAGCAGATCTATGCCCATTTGAACCCATGGATCACCGATGGCAGCATCCATGCGGTCACTATGAAATTTTTCAGCAGCGCGGCCTGGGCCGAGCGCACCTGAGCCCAAGGGCGTCGAGATTCTTATGGATAAATTGATAATTACCGGTGGCGTTCGTCTTGATGGCGAAATCCGCATCTCCGGGGCAAAGAACTCTGCCCTGCCGATCCTGGCTGCAACCTTGCTGTGCGATGGCCCGGTGACTGTTGCCAACCTGCCGCACCTGCACGACATCACCACCATGATCGAACTGTTCGGTCGTATGGGCATCGAGCCGGTGATCGACGAGAAACTCAGCGTCGAAATCGACCCGCGCACCATCAAGACCCTGATCGCTCCGTACGAACTGGTGAAAACCATGCGTGCGTCGATTCTGGTGCTGGGCCCGATGGTTGCACGTTTCGGTGAAGCCGAAGTCGCACTGCCTGGCGGTTGCGCCATTGGTTCGCGTCCGGTTGACCTGCACATTCGTGGCCTCGAAGCCATGGGCGCGGTCATCGACGTCGAAGGCGGCTACATCAAGGCCAAGGCACCTGAAGGTGGCCTGCGCGGTGCGCACTTCTTCTTCGACACCGTCAGTGTGACCGGTACCGAAAACATCATGATGGCAGCCGCTCTGGCCAAGGGCCGCAGCGTTCTGGCAAACGCCGCTCGCGAGCCTGAAGTCATCGACCTGGCGAACTTCCTGATCGCCATGGGCGCCAAGATCACTGGCGCCGGCACTGACACCATCACCATCGATGGCGTCGAGCGTCTGCACCCGACCACTTACAAAGTGATGCCTGACCGTATCGAGACCGGCACCTACCTGGTCGCCGCTGCTGTGACTGGCGGTCGTGTGAAGGTCAAGGACACCGATCCGACCATCCTCGAAGCCGTTCTTGAGAAACTCAAGGAATCGGGTGCCGAAATCACCTGCGGCGAAGACTGGATCGAGCTGAACATGCACGGCAAGCGGCCAAAAGCCGTTAACGTGCGTACCGCTCCGTACCCGGCGTTCCCGACCGATATGCAGGCGCAGTTCATCTCCCTCAACGCCATTGCCGAAGGCACCGGTGCCGTGATCGAGACGATCTTCGAAAACCGCTTCATGCACGTGTACGAGCTGCACCGCATGGGCGCCAAGATCCAGGTTGAAGGCAACACCGCCATCGTCACTGGCACCGAAACGCTGAAGGGCGCGCCAGTCATGGCCACCGACCTGCGTGCTTCGGCCAGCCTGGTGATCTCGGCGCTGATCGCCGAAGGCGACACCCTGATCGATCGCATCTACCACATCGACCGTGGTTACGAGTGCATCGAAGAGAAACTGCAGATGCTCGGCGCCAAGATCCGCCGCGTACCGGGCTAGTTTCTGCTGCATGGGCGCAAGGACGCGCCCGTTGAATTCGTTTCAAGTCGAGCCGGTTACCGGCTCGATGTGTGTCCGGCGCCATTTGCGACCGGGCATGAGTACCTTGATAAGGACTGACGTTTCCCATGTTGACCATCGCACTGTCCAAGGGCCGTATCCTTGACGACACCCTGCCGCTTCTGGCTGAAGCGGGCATCGTGCCGACCGAGAATCCGGACAAGAGCCGCAAGCTGATCATCCCCACGACCCAGGCCGATGTACGTCTGCTGATCGTGCGCGCCACCGATGTGCCGACTTACGTCGAACATGGTGCCGCTGACCTGGGCGTCGCCGGTAAAGATGTGCTGATGGAATATGGCGGCCAGGGTTTGTACGAGCCGTTGGACCTGCGAATTGCCCTGTGCAAGCTGATGACGGCCGGCCGTGTCGGCGATGTCGAGCCCAAGGGCCGCCTGCGTGTGGCGACCAAATTCGTCAACGTTGCCAAGCGCTATTACGCCGAACAGGGCCGTCAGGTCGACATCATCAAGCTCTATGGCTCGATGGAACTGGCGCCGCTGATCGGTCTGGCAGACAAGATCATCGACGTGGTCGACACCGGCAACACCCTGCGCGCCAATGGCCTGGAACCCCAGGATTTCATTGCCGACATCAGCTCCCGGCTGATCGTGAACAAAGCATCGATGAAAATGCAGCACGCCCGTATCCAGGCGTTGATCGACACCCTGCGCAAGGCAGTGGAGTCTCGACACCGCGGCTGATTTACCTGCGCGACGTTAAGTCGCGCCCGTCTATCCGCCTCATAGCCAGAATTCTCAGGTGCCCAAGCGGATCGATGGTAGCTTCGGGTACCTGAGTTTTTTGCCATTCCTATGAGGCTCTCGCTATGACCGCACCGACTGCAATTCGCCGACTCAACGCTGCTGACCCGGATTTCGCACATCATCTGGATCATCTGCTGAGCTGGGAAAGTGTGTCTGACGACTCGGTCAATCAGCGGGTGCTGGACATCATCAAGGCCGTGCGCGAGCGTGGCGATGCGGCGCTGGTGGAATTCACCCAGAAGTTCGACGGCCTGCAGGTCGCGTCCATGGCGGACCTGATTCTGCCTCGTGAGCGCCTGGAACTGGCCCTGACCCGAATCACCGTGCCACAGCGTGAAGCGCTGGAAAAAGCCGCGTCCCGAGTACGCAGCTACCACGAGAAACAGAAACAGGATTCCTGGAGCTACACCGAAGCCGACGGCACTGTGCTGGGCCAGAAGGTCACGCCGCTGGATCGCGCCGGTCTGTACGTACCGGGCGGCAAAGCGTCTTATCCGTCCTCGGTACTGATGAACGCGATTCCGGCCAAGGTGGCCGGCGTGACTGAAGTGGTCATGGTGGTGCCGACGCCTCGTGGCGAAATCAACGAGCTGGTGCTGGCCGCTGCCTGCATCGCCGGCGTCGACCGCGTGTTCACCATCGGCGGCGCTCAAGCGGTTGCTGCGCTGGCTTACGGCACCGAAAGCGTGCCGAAGGTCGACAAGGTGGTCGGTCCGGGCAACATCTATGTCGCCACCGCCAAGCGCCACGTGTTCGGCCAGGTCGGCATCGACATGATCGCCGGTCCATCCGAAATCCTCGTGGTCTGCGACGGCCAGACTGATCCGGACTGGATCGCCATGGACCTGTTTTCCCAGGCTGAGCACGACGAAGACGCCCAGGCGATTCTGGTCAGCCCGGACGCCGAGTTCCTCGACAAGGTCGCCGCCAGCATCGCCAAACTGCTGCCGACCATGGAGCGCGCCGAGATCATCGAAACGTCGATCAATGGCCGTGGTGCCCTGATCAAGGTCCGCGACATGGACCAGGCCATCGAAGTGGCCAACCGCATTGCACCGGAACACCTTGAGTTGTCCGTTGCTGATCCGCAGGCCTGGCTGCCGAAGATTCGCCACGCTGGCGCGATCTTCATGGGCCGTCACACCTCCGAGGCCTTGGGCGACTACTGCGCCGGCCCGAACCACGTGTTGCCTACCTCCGGCACCGCGCGTTTCTCCTCGCCGCTGGGTGTGTACGACTTCCAGAAGCGCTCGTCGATCATCTACTGCTCCGAGCAGGGTGCGTCGGAACTGGGCAAAACCGCTTCCGTGCTGGCCCGTGGCGAGTCGTTGACCGCTCACGCGCGCAGTGCCGAATACCGCATCGTTGACGATAAGAAGGGCAACTGAGTATGAGTAAATTCTGGAGTCCCTTCGTCAAGAGCCTGGTGCCTTACGTGCCGGGCGAGCAGCCGAAACTGGCGAAACTGGTGAAGCTCAACACCAACGAAAACCCGTACGGACCATCGCCAAAAGCCTTGGCGGCGATGCAGACCGAACTGAACGACAATTTGCGTCTGTACCCGGACCCGAACAGCGATCTGCTGAAGAACGCGGTGGCCGGGTACTACGGCGTGCAGAGCAATCAGGTGTTCCTCGGCAACGGTTCCGACGAAGTCTTGGCGCACATTTTTCACGGCTTGCTGCAACACGATAATCCAGTGCTGTTCCCGGATATCAGCTACAGCTTCTATCCGGTTTACTGCGGGTTGTATGGCATCGCCTTCGACGCGGTGGCGCTGGACGAGCAGTTCCAGATCAACCCGGCGGACTACGCCAAGCCGAACGGCGGGATCATCTTCCCGAATCCGAACGCACCGACCGGCTGCCTGTTGGCGCTGGATGCGGTGGAGAAAATCCTCAAGGCCAGCCCGGATTCGGTGGTCGTGGTGGATGAGGCTTACATCGATTTCGGCGGTGAGACGGCGATCAGCCTGGTGGATCGTTATCCGAACCTGCTGGTGACCCAGACCCTGTCCAAGTCCCGTTCACTGGCGGGCCTGAGGGTGGGGCTGGCGGTGGGGCACCCGGACCTGATCGAGGCGCTGGAGCGGATCAAGAACAGCTTCAACTCCTATCCGCTGGATCGTCTGGCGAATGTCGGTGCAGCCGCAGCGTTCGAAGATCGTGAGTACTTCGACAAGACTTGCCGGTTGGTCATCGAGAATCGTGAAAACGTCGTTGCGCAACTGCAAGCGAAAGGCTTTGAAGTGTTGCCGTCGGCGGCGAACTTCATCTTCGCCCGTCATCCGCAACACGATGCGGCAGGGCTGGCGGCGAAGTTGCGTGAGCAAGGCGTGATCGTTCGGCACTTCAAGCAGGAACGGATTGCCCAGTTCCTGCGGATCTCGATTGGCACACCGGAGCAGAATCAGGCGTTGATCGACAGCCTCGGCGACCTCTGACTCAACACTGACCCTGTGGGAGCGAGCAGGCTCGCTCCCACAGGGTTTGGTATCGACTGCTTACTCTTCTTCTTTTTCCTTGATCGGCGCAGGCGGCGGACGCAGACCGATTTCTGCCGTGAGCTTCAGCTCTTTGCCATTGCGCATCACCTGAATCGTCACCTTGTCGGTCGGCTTGATGCGCGCCACCTGGTTCATTGACTTGCGACCATCGCCCGCCGGTTCGCCGTCGATGCTGAGGATCACGTCACCCAGTTGCAGGCCGGCCTTCTGTGCCGGGCCGTCACGGAAAATCCCCGCGACCACAATGCCCGGCCGCCCCGACAGACCAAACGATTCCGCCAGTTCCTGGCTCAACGGCTGCACTTCGATACCGAGCCAGCCGCGAATCACCTGGCCGTGCTCGATAATCGACTTCATCACTTCCATGGCCAGCTTCACCGGGATTGCGAAACCGATGCCCTGCGAACCGCCGGACTTGGAGAAGATCGCCGTGTTGATGCCGGTCAGGTTGCCGTTGGCATCCACCAGCGCACCGCCGGAGTTGCCGGGGTTGATCGCAGCGTCGGTCTGGATGAAGTCTTCGTAGTTGTTCAAGCCCAGCTGATTGCGCCCGGTGGCGCTGATGATGCCCATGGTCACGGTCTGGCCGACGCCGAACGGGTTGCCGATGGCCAGGGCCACGTCGCCGATGCGGATGTTGTCGGAGCGCCCGACGGTGATCGATGGAAGATTCTTCAAGTCGATCTTCAGGACCGCGAGGTCGGTTTCCGGGTCGCTGCCGATCACTCGGGCCAGGGTTTCACGCCCGTCCTTGAGCGCTACCACAATCTGGTCGGCGCCGCTGGTCACGTGGTTGTTGGTCAGCAGGTAACCTTCCGGGCTCATGATCACGCCCGAGCCGAGGCTCGATTCCATGCGCTTCTGCTTGGGCGAGTTGTCGCCGAAGAAACGACGGAACTGCGGATCTTCGAACAGCGGATGGTTCGGCTTGTTGATGACTTTGGTGGTGTACAGGTTGACCACCGAAGGTGCGGCCGTGGTCACTGCGTCGGCATAGGACACCGGACCTTGTTGCATGGTGGTGGTTTGCGGGGCTTGCTGCATGTTGACGTCGAGGCTCGGGAGTCCGACCCACTGCGGGTAACGCTGGATGATTAACAGGGCAATAAGCACGCCGGCCAACAGCGGCCAGCCAGAAAAACGCAGCGCTTTGAGCATTAAGCACGTCCTGAGAGGTTGCAGGCGGTATGAGACCGCCCATAATGTCGCGCATTATACGAGGCGAAGCGTGCCTCTGAACGGGATATTTAGGAGTCTTTTATGGCCGTCGCCTTGAGCACCCTGGTCGAAGAAGCCGACCGTTACCTTAACAGTGCAAAGATTGCCGATTACTGCCCCAACGGGTTGCAGGTCGAAGGCCGGCCGCAGGTCATGCGCATCGTCAGTGGCGTCACCGCCAGCCAGGCGTTGCTCGACGCCGCTGTGGAAGCCAGCGCCGACCTGGTACTGGTGCATCACGGCTATTTCTGGAAAGGCGAGAATCCGTGCATCACCGGCATGAAGCAGCGTCGGTTGAAAACCCTGCTCAAGCACGATATCAGCCTGTTGTCCTACCATCTGCCGCTGGATCTGCACCCGGAAGTCGGCAATAACGTTCAGCTGGCACGTCAGCTCGATATCACAGTGGAAGGCCCATTGGATCCGGACAATCTCAAAGTTGTCGGGCTGGTCGGTTCATTGAACGAGCCGGTGACGGCCCGCGATTTTGCCCGCCGCGTACAAGAAGTCATGGGCCGCGAGCCGTTGCTGATCGAAGGCAGCGAGATGATTCGCCGCGTTGGCTGGTGCACCGGTGGCGGTCAAGGGTACATCGATCAGGCCGTGCTGGCTGGCGTCGACTTGTACCTCAGCGGTGAGGCGTCCGAGCAGACCTTCCACAGCGCCCGGGAAAACGACATCAGCTTCATCGCCGCCGGCCATCACGCCACCGAGCGTTATGGCGTGCAGGCGTTGGGCGATTATCTGGCGCGGCGCTTTGCCCTCGAGCACATCTTCATCGATTGCCCGAATCCGATCTGAATCACCCATACCCACTGTGGGAGCGAGCCTGCTCGCGATAGCTGCGTCACATTCGATATTGATGTGACTGACACACCGCTATCGCGAGCAGGCTCACTCCCACAGGACCCAGTACACCCGAACAGGCAGGTATATTCATATACCCTTTCGATCTAGCTTGCGTCCTGATTAGAAGAGGTCGCTGTGCTAGGATTCCTCGCTCGAACACGGCCCGCTGGCCGTCCATAAGATCGTTTTCGTGAGTAGCCATGGTCGACAAACTGACGCATCTGAAACAGCTGGAGGCCGAAAGCATCCACATCATCCGCGAGGTCGCCGCCGAGTTCGATAACCCGGTGATGCTGTACTCCGTCGGTAAAGACTCCGCCGTGATGCTGCACCTTGCGCGCAAGGCATTCTTCCCGGGCAAACTGCCGTTCCCAGTGATGCACGTCGACACCCGGTGGAAGTTCAAGGAAATGTACGCGTTCCGCGACCGCATGGTCGAAGAGCTCGGCCTTGACCTGCTGGTGCACGTGAATCCCGAGGGTGTTGCGCAGGGTATTAACCCGCTCACCCACGGCAGCGCCAAGCACACCGATATCATGAAAACCGAAGGCCTCAAGCAGGCCCTCGACAAGTACGGTTTCGATGCCGCTTTCGGTGGTGCCCGTCGTGACGAAGAGAAATCCCGTGCCAAAGAGCGCGTGTATTCCTTCCGCGATACCAAGCACCGCTGGGACCCGAAAAACCAGCGTCCCGAGTTGTGGAACGTCTACAACGGCAAGGTCAACAAGGGCGAATCGATCCGTGTTTTCCCATTGTCGAACTGGACCGAACTGGACATCTGGCAGTACATCTACCTCGAAGGCATCCCGATTGTGCCGCTGTATTTCGCCGCCGAGCGCGACGTCATCGAGATGAATGGCACCTGGATCATGATCGACGACGAACGCCTGCTCAATCACCTGAGCGATGAAGACAAGGCGCGCATCGTCAAGAAGAAGGTCCGCTTCCGTACACTCGGCGACTACCCGTTGACCGGTGCGGTCGAGTCCGAGGCCACCAGCCTGACCGACATCATTCAGGAAATGCTCCTGACGCGAACTTCCGAACGCCAGGGCCGGGTCATCGATCACGATGGCGCAGGCTCGATGGAAGAAAAGAAACGTCAGGGTTATTTCTAAGGGGTTGTCATGTCGCACGCATCTGATTTGATCAGCGAGGACATCCTCGCCTACCTGGGCCAGCACGAACGCAAGGAAATGCTGCGCTTTCTGACCTGTGGCAACGTCGACGACGGCAAGAGCACCCTGATCGGGCGCCTGCTGCACGACTCCAAAATGATCTACGAAGATCACCTGGAAGCCATTACCCGCGACTCGAAAAAAGTCGGCACCACTGGCGACGACATCGACCTGGCATTGCTGGTCGACGGCCTGCAGGCCGAGCGTGAGCAGGGCATCACCATTGATGTCGCTTACCGCTACTTCTCCACCGCCAAACGCAAATTCATCATTGCCGACACCCCTGGCCATGAGCAGTACACCCGCAACATGGCCACCGGTGCGTCCACCTGTGACCTGGCGATCATCCTGGTCGACGCCCGTTACGGCGTGCAGACCCAGACCCGTCGCCACAGCTTCATTGCCTCGTTGCTGGGCATCAAACACATTGTTGTCGCCATCAACAAAATGGACCTCAATGGTTTCGACGAAACCGTCTTCGAGTCGATCAAGGCCGATTACCTGAAGTTCGCCGAAGGCATCGCGTTCAAGCCGACCACCATGGCCTTCGTGCCGATGTCGGCGCTCAAGGGCGACAACGTGGTGAACAAGTCCGAGCGCTCGCCGTGGTACACCGGCCAGTCGCTGATGGAAATCCTTGAAACCGTCGAGATTGCCAACGACCGCAACTACACCGACCTGCGTTTCCCGGTGCAGTACGTCAACCGTCCGAACCTGAACTTCCGTGGTTTCGCCGGTACGCTGGCCAGCGGCGTCGTGCACAAGGGCGACGAAGTCGTGGTGCTGCCGTCGGGCAAGAGCAGCCGCGTGAAATCCATCGTCACCTTCGAAGGCGAGCTGGAGCACGCCGGTCCTGGTCAAGCGGTGACGCTGACCATGGAAGACGAGATCGACATCTCCCGCGGCGACTTGCTGGTGCACGCCGACAACCAGCCGCAAGTGACCGATGCCTTCGACGCCATGCTGGTGTGGATGGCCGAAGAGCCGATGCTGCCGGGCAAGAAATACGACATCAAGCGCGCCACTACCTACGTGCCGGGTTCGATCACCAGCATCGTCAACCGCGTTGACGTGAACACCCTGGAAGAAGGTCCGGCCAGTTCGTTGCACTTGAACGAGATCGGTCGGGTCAAGATCAGCCTCGACGCGGCCATCGCGCTGGACGGTTACGCGAGCAACCGCACCACCGGTTCGTTCATCGTCATCGATCGTTTGACCAATGGCACCGTTGCGGCCGGCATGATCATCGCTCAGCCGTTGAGCCATGGCACCAGCACGCATCACGGCAAACTGGCGCATGTTGCCACCGAAGAACGCGCCCAGCGCTTCGGCCAGCAACCGGCCACCGTGTTGTTCAGCGGCTTGTCGGGCGCCGGCAAAAGCACCCTGGCTTACGCCGTTGAACGCAAGCTGTTCGACATGGGCCGCGCGGTGTTTGTACTCGATGGCCAGAACCTGCGTCACGACCTGAACAAAGGTCTGCCACAGGATCGCGCCGGGCGTACCGAGAACTGGCGTCGTGCGGCGCACGTTGCGCGTCAGTTCAACGAAGCCGGTCTGCTGACGCTGGCGGCCTTCGTTGCGCCGAGTGCCGAAGGTCGTGAGCAAGCCCGGGAGCTGATCGGCAAGGAACGTCTGCTGACGGTCTACGTCCAGGCCTCGCCGACAGTCTGTGCCGAGCGTGACCCACAAGGCCTGTACGCGGCGGCCGGGGATAACATCCCGGGCGATTCCTTCCCGTACGACGTGCCACTGGACGCCGACCTTGTGGTCGACACCCAGTCGCTGTCGCTGGAAGAAAGCGTCAAGCAAGTGCTGGATCTGCTGCGCAAGCGTGGCGCGATCTAAGCGTTAGCCGCTAATAAAAAACCCGCCGATGAGTGATCATCGGCGGGTTTTTTTGTGTCTTTGAGATCGCCATCGCGAGCAGGCTCGCCCACAGTGGATCTTCGGCGAACACTGAACTTGTGGGAGCGAGCCTGCTCGCGATGGGGCCAGTACAGGCACCTCAAGACTTGGCGGGATACTCGCGGTGCATTTGCGCAAGCAACGCATCCTTGTCCTGCCACATCTGATTGATCCAGCCCTGAAACTGCAAGCGATACTCCCCATCCTGGTCGTAGTTCTTGCCGATGAACTGCGGCGGAATCTTCAGCTCCTGAAAGTGCACCACTACGTCCTTCACGTTCCCACAGAGCAAATCCCAGTAACCGGGACGGCCGGCCGGATAGTGAATGGTCACGTTGACGATCGCTTCCAGCTGCTCCCCCATGGCATCCAGCACAAACGCAATGCCGCCAGCCTTGGGTTTGAGTAGATGCTTGAACGGCGATTTCTGCTGGGCATGCTTGCCATCGGTGAAACGCGTGCCTTCGACGAAGTTGAAAATCCCCACCGGGTTATGGCGGAACTTGTCGCAGGTCTTGCGGGTGGTTTCCAGGTCTTTGCCTTTCTTCTCCGGGTGCTTCTCCAGGTAGGCCTTGGAGTAGCGCTTCATGAACGGAAAGCCAAGCGCCCACCACGCCAGGCCAATCACCGGCACCCAGATCAGTTCTTGTTTGAGGAAGAACTTCAGTGGGCGAATTTTCCGGTTCAGCACGTATTGCAACACCATGATGTCGACCCAGCTCTGGTGGTTGCTGGTGATCAGATACGAGTGCTGATAGTCCAGGCCTTCCAGGCCGCTGAGGGTCCAGCGCGTGTGTCCGAGCAAGTCCATCCAGGCCTTGTTGTTGCTGATCCAGGCTTCGTGGATATGGCTCATCAGCCAGTCGGTAAAACGTTGGGCGGCGGGGAAGGGCAAAAGCAGTTTGAAAATCGCCACGATGAACAGCGGTGTGCAGCAGGCAATCGTGTTCAGCGCCAACAGCAGCGAGGCAATGACGCCTCGCAGCGGTGCAGGTAGGGAGTCCAGCATTTAAAGATCCAAAGGTCGGTTGGCAGCTTGAATCGCGGTCAACGCGATGGTGTAGACGATGTCATCGACCTGCGCGCCGCGCGGCAGGTCGTTCACCGGTTTGCGCAGGCCTTGCAGCATCGGCCCGAGGCTGACGCAATCGGCGCTGCGTTGCACCGCTTTGTGGGTGGTGTTGCCGGTGTTCAGGTCGGGGAACACGAACACTGTGGCGCGACCGGCGACCTGGCTGTTCGGCGCCAGTTGCCGGGCTACCGTTTCGTTGGCGGCGGCGTCGTATTGCAATGGGCCGTCGATCAACAGCGAGTTCTGTTGTTCATGGGCGAGCAACGTCGCTTCGCGCACCTTCTCGACTTCTTCGCCGCTGGCCGATTCACCGCTGGAGTAGCTGATCATCGCCACGCGCGGGGTGATGCCGAAGGCGGCTGCCGAGTCGGCGCTTTGCAGGGCGATCTCGGCCAGTTCGCTAGCGCTCGGGTGCGGGTTCATCACGCAGTCGCCGTAGACCAGAACCTCTTCGGGGAAGAGCATGAAGAACACTGATGACACCAGCGTGCAGCCCGGCGCGGTCTTGATCAGTTGCAGGGCCGGGCGGATGGTGTTGGCGGTGGAATGAATGACCCCGGACACGAGGCCGTCCACTTCATCCAGCGCCAGCATCATGGTGCCGATCACCACGGTGTCTTCCAGTTGCTGTTCAGCCATCGGCGCGTTGAGGCTTTTGGTTTTGCGCAGGGCGACCATCGGCTCGACGTAGCGCTCGCGTATCAGGTCCGGGTCGAGGATTTCCAGCCCCGGCGGCAGCTCGATGCCTTGGGCGCGAGCCACGGCTTCGACGTCCGCCGGTTTCGCCAGCAACACGCAACGGGCAATGCCGCGCGCCTGACAGATCGCTGCGGCTTGCACGGTCAGCGGCTCGCTGCCTTCGGGCAGGACGATGCGTTTGTTGGCAGCCTGGGCGCGCTGGATCAGTTGATAACGGAACACCGCTGGCGACAGGCGCATTTCCCGTGGCGTGCCGCAGCGTTGGTGCAGCCATTTAGCGTCGAGGTGGCTGGCAACGAAATCGGTGATGATCTCCGCGCGCTCGCGGTCGTCGATCGGGATTTCCTTGTTCAAACCGTTCAACTGGTTGGCGGTGTCGTAGGAACCGGTGCTCACCGACAACACCGGCAGGCCCGCCTGCAACGCACCACGACAGAGGTCCATGATGCGCGGGTCGGGCAGGGTGTCGCTGGTCAGCAACAGGCCGGCCAGTGGCACGCCGTTCATGGCGGCGAGGCTGACGGCGAGGATGATGTCGTCGCGATCACCGGGCGTCACCACCAACACGCCGGGCTTGAGCAGCTCCACGGTGTTACGCACGGTGCGGGCGCATATGATGATATTGGTCATGCGCCGGGTTTCGTAATCACCGGCATTGAGAATCTGTGCGCCCATCAGGTCGGCGACGTCACGGGTGCGCGGGGCGTTCAATTCCGGCTGGAACGGGATGCAGCCCAGCAGACGGAAATCGCCACTGCGCAGCAACGGCGAATGCTCTTTCAAGCGCGAGGCGAAGGCCTCCATGCTCTCGTCGGTTTTGACCTTGTTGAGGATCACGCCGAGGACTTTCGGGTCTTTGGGGCCGCCGAACAATTGCGCCTGCAATTCCACTCGGCCGGACAGTTCGGTCAGCACCTCATTTTCCGGTGCCGAGACCAGGATCACTTCGGCGTCGAGGCTTTTCGCCAAATGCAGATTGACCCGTGCGGCGTAACTGGCGCTGCGGGTCGGGACCATTCCTTCGACGATCAGCACATCCTTACCGACTGCCGCCTGCTGATAGAGGGTGATGATTTCTTCGAGCAACTCGTCCAGCTGACCGTCGCCGAGCATGCGCTCGACGTGCGCCAGCCCGAGCGGCTGAGGCGGTTTCAAACCGTGAGTGCGCGCCACCAGTTCAGTGGACCGTTCAGGCCCGGTGTCACCCGGATGCGGCTGGGCAATCGGTTTGAAAAAGCCGACCTTGAGGCCGGCCCGCTCAAGGGTACGTACCAGCCCGAGGCTGATGGAGGTCAGACCCACACCAAAATCGGTGGGCGCGATAAAAAAAGTTTGCATGCGGATTCTCTGGAGGTGCATGGCAATGGTGAACGCCTATGACTGGCCTTCTACCGAAATTCAGTCGCCAAGGTTAGCGCTAACCGAGCCTTGTGCGCACCAACCGCAATCAAAGGGCTGGCCTATTTTTTCATTACGCAGCAAAGGGTCCAGCACCCAGGCTCGGGATTGCCACGGTGGCTGGTGCCGCAGGTGCTGGGTGTGACCGCAGGAAAGCTCGGCCACCCAGTGCCCGTCCTCATCTTGATGGAAGCCTGTGACCGTCGAGCCTTTCGCCGTCATCCGTCTGTCCGGGTTGTGTTCGCTTTCGGGCGATTGCTTCGCTAAACTTGGCCATTCTTCATTCTTATGCAAAAGGTCTCGCCCCATGCTGATCGCCGCCAATAAGGCTGTCTCCATCGACTATACCCTGACCAACGACGCTGGTGAGGTCATCGACAGCTCCGCCGGCGGCGCGCCGCTGGTCTACCTGCAAGGCGCAGGTAACATCATTCCGGGCCTGGAAAAGGCACTGGAAGGCAAAACAGTCGGCGACGAGCTGACCGTAGCCGTTGAACCTGAAGATGCCTACGGCGAATACGCTGCCGAACTGGTCAGCACCTTGAGCCGCAGCATGTTCGAAGGCGTCGACGAGCTGGAAGTGGGTATGCAGTTCCACGCATCCGCTCCGGACGGCCAGATGCAGATCGTCACCATTCGCGATCTGGACGGCGACGATGTCACCGTCGACGGCAACCACCCATTGGCCGGTCAGCGTCTGAATTTCCAGGTCAAGATCATCGACATCCGTGATGCCAGCCAGGAAGAAATCGCTCATGGTCACGTCCATGGCGAAGGTGGCCATCACCACTGATTTTCTGCGCTAAGCTTTCGAGAACTGGAGAGGCGCCCGAGGGGCGCCTTTTTTAGTCCGCGGCTGTCCCTGGTGACACCGCCAAGTGGCTGTTTCGAGAAGAACACGGGAATCTGGAGTTCGTCATGAGTGCTTTTCACGACCTTAAATTGACAGGCCTGGATGGTCAGGAGCTACCTCTGGCGCCCTTCAAGGGGCACGTCGTGCTGGTGGTTAACGTCGCCTCCAAATGTGGCTTGACCCCACAGTACGCGGCGCTGGAAAACCTCTACCAGCAATACAAGGACAAAGGCTTCAGCGTACTGGGCCTGCCGTGCAACCAGTTTGCCGGGCAGGAACCGGGTACCGAGCAAGAGATCCAGGCGTTTTGCAGCCTCAACTACGGCGTGAGTTTTCCGTTGTCCAGCAAGCTGGAAGTCAACGGTCACGATCGTCATCAGCTGTACCGTCTGCTGGCGGGCGAGGGTGCTGAATTTCCTGGTGACATTACCTGGAACTTCGAAAAATTCCTGCTGGGCAAGGATGGTCGCGTGCTGGCGCGATTCTCGCCGCGCACGGCGCCGGATGATCCGACTGTCGTTCATGCGATCGAAAAAGCCCTGAGCTGAACCAAAAAATCGCAGCCACTGAGCTGCGATTTTTTATGCCTGCCTTTTGAACCTTAATCACCGCAATCAATAGTGCTGTGCTTCGCTTGCCGCTCCGCATATTATCGCCGTCATAAAATCTATGTCCCGTCGATACCGTTTTCGTGGAGCGTCCCATGCCCGTCAAAGCCCTGTTCAAACCGTTCCACCTCGGCACCCTCGAACTGCCGACCCGCGTCGTCATGGCGCCGATGACCCGCTCGTTTTCGCCGGGTGGCGTGCCCAATTCCAAAGTGATCGAGTACTACCGTCGTCGCGCCGCTGCAGGTGTGGGTCTGATCATCACCGAAGGCACCACCATCGGGCACAAGGCTTCCAACGGTTACCCGAACGTCCCGCATTTCTACGGTGAAGCGGCATTGGCCGGCTGGAAGAAAGTGGTCGACGCGGTGCATGCCGAGGGCGGCAAGATCGTTCCTCAGCTGTGGCATGTCGGCAGCGTGCGCCGCATCGGCACCGAGCCGGACGCCAGCGTGCCGGGTTACGGTCCGTCGGAGAAATTGAAGGACGGTCAGGTCGTGGTTCACGGCATGACCCAGCAAGATATCCAGGACGTGATCGCCGCATTTGCCCAGGCCGCCAAAGACGCCCAGAGCATCGGCATGGACGGCGTGGAAATTCACGGTGCCCACGGCTACCTCGTGGACCAGTTCTTCTGGGAAGGCAGCAACCAGCGCACCGATGAATACGGCGGCAGCCTGGCCAACCGTTCGCGTTTTGCCATTGAACTGATCCAGGCTGTGCGTGCCGCGGTCGGTGAAGGCTTCCCGATCATCTTCCGCTTCTCGCAGTGGAAACAGCAGGATTACACCGCGCGCCTGGTGCAAACACCCGAAGCGTTGGGCGAATTCCTCAAGCCGTTGTCCGACGCCGGCGTGGATATTTTCCACTGCTCGACGCGTCGTTTCTGGGAGCCGGAGTTCGACGGTTCCGAGCTGAACCTGGCCGGCTGGACCCGTAAGCTCACCGGTAAACCGACCATCACCGTGGGCAGTGTCGGCCTGGATGGCGAGTTCCTGCAGTTCATGGTCAACACCGACAAGATCGCGCAGCCGGCCAGCCTGGAAAAACTGCTGGAGCGTTTGAACAATGATGAGTTCGATCTGGTGGCCGTCGGTCGTGCGCTGCTGGTGGACCCGGACTGGGCGCAGAAAGTGCGCGACGGCCGTGAAGAAGACATTCTGCCGTTCAGCCGTGAGGCGTTGATGACGCTGGTTTAAGCGGCGCTTGGCAGGGCCCTTTCGCGAGCAGGCTCGCTCCCACTTTCAACCGAGTTCTACCTGAAGAATGCGGTCAACTGTGGGAGCGAGCCTGCTCGCGAAGGCGGACTCAAGAACACTGAAGAATCAGAGTACCGTCGGTGCATTCGGCAGCACTTGCTCACCAACACAAGCCCCGCGCAACTGCCCCTCAAACTGCTCGATAATCGCTGCCCACCCTTGGCGACTCGCATGCTGACGCGCATTAAGCCGCACGCAGCGCAAGGTTTCGCGCTCCTCCAACAGCCAGCACGCCGCATCGCAAAACGCCTCTTCGTCCCCCGGCATCGCCAGTACGCCGTTGTAGCCATGGCGAATGTGCTGAGCCGCTGCTGCCTGATCGTAGGCCACCACCCCCAAACCCGACGCCAGTGCCTCAAGCACCACGTTGCCGAACGTCTCGGTCAGGCTTGGAAACAGAAACACATCTCCCGACGCATAGTGACTGGCCAAGGCTTCACCGCGTTGAGAGCCACAGAAAATCGCCTCGGGCAGTTCCTTCTCCAGGACCACTCGTTGCGGGCCGTCGCCGATCACGATCAACTTCAGGTTTTTCTGTGGATAAGTCGTGCGCAGCCTGTCGAAACTGCGCTTGAGCAAACCGAGATTTTTCTCCTGGGCCAAGCGACCTACATGGATGACGGCAATGTCACTATCGGCCAGACCCCACTGTTCGCGTAGCGACGTCAGCCGCTTGCTCGGGTGAAACAACTGGCTGTCGACCCCACGCGACAGCAACGCCAGGCGCTCGAAATGACGGCGCTCCAGTTCCATTCGTTGACTCACGCTCGGCACCAGGGTCAGCGTCGAACGATTGTGAAACCAGCGCAGGTAGTGGGTCAGCAATCGCGTCAGCAGTCCAAGCCCATACTGACTGGAGTACTGCTGAAAATTAGTGTGAAAGCCGCTGACCACGGAAATCCCCAAGCGCCGCGCCGCGCGCAACGCGGACAATCCCAGCGGTCCTTCCGTGGCGATGTACAGCACGTCCGGCCGATGACGCTTCCAGCGCCGCAGCAGCTTGTGCATCGATGACTGACCCCATTGCAAGCCGGGATAACCCGGTAGCGGCCAGCCCCGACATAGCAACAACGCATCATCGCTGCCCTGCTGCTGATCGCAACCCTGACGCGGTCGCACCAATTCCACCTGATGCCCGCGCGCGCGCAAGCCGTCACACAAGCGACCGAGGGTATTGGCCACTCCGTTGATTTCGGGAGGGAAGGTTTCGGTGATCAGAGTGATATGCAGAGCTGTCGTCATGACCTCAGTGTCGGCTGAGGCCATGTCGTCAGTGTGACGGTGGGATGATGAATTTGTGACCGAGTCAGCGCTGGACTACCAGGTTTTCCGCGCCGCGTTCACGCACCCAGAACAAGGTCGCACCTGCCACGGCGGCCGGCATCATCAGGATGTTGACCACCGGAATCAGCAGCACCAGATAAACACTGCCGCCGAAACTCATGCTCTGCCAGCGCTTCTCGCGCAGCCAGGCGAGCATCTCGTTCCAGCCGAGTTTGTGGTTATCCGCCGGGTAGTCGATGTACTGGATCGCCATCATCCACACCCCGAACAGCAGCCACAGTGGCGCAGCGATGATGTTCACCACCGGAATGAACGAGAGGATGAACAACCCGATGGCGCGAGGCAGGAAGTAGCCGAGTTTGCGCATCTCGCGGGACAGGGTGCGGGGGATCATGGCGATCAGTTCGCCCCAGCTGAAGGACGGGAAGTCGTCGGTCCCGCGCACCACCACTTCGACTTTCTCGGCGAGGAAGCCGTTGAATGGCGCGGCGATGACGTTGGCGAGCATGGTGAAGGTGAAAAACACCATCAAAACGACAAGCACGACGAAAATCGGCCACAGGATGTAACTGAGGAAACTCAGCCAGTCGGGCAGCGACGGCATCAACGTATCGACCCATAGGCTGAATTGATGGCTGGCCAGGTAGATCAATCCGACGAACAGCACCAGGTTGATTACCAGCGGCAACAGCACGAACAAACGCAGGCTTGGGCTCAGGACCAACTTGAGGCCTTCGCGCAGGTATTGCGGGCCGGACAGAACGGGGGCGGGCATAACGTGCTCCGAGCAAAGGGGAAACGCGCCGACCTTACCGGCTTTGCCTGACGGGCGAAAGCGCGGCAGCAGCATCGACATTAACTGTAACAAAGGCGCCTATGCATCCATCGTGATGGGATAGAGACCGCCTATGAGCTGGATTGTTAAACCGTATTTCCTTAATCTTCGCCCCCTCGATACGCTGCACCCCATACTTTTTACAGGACTGTCGAGCTCAAGCCTTCCCCAAGTGCTTTCAACGGTCCTTTTTTATTCCCGCCGGCAACCCGGCGTTCCGCGCCAGAAGTTTCGGGCCGGTCAACAGGAGCAGGTCATGTCTGAAGTCCGTCATTCGCGAGTGATTATTCTCGGTTCCGGCCCTGCCGGTTACAGCGCCGCAGTCTATGCCGCCCGTGCCAACCTCAAGCCACTGCTGATCACCGGCATGCAAGCCGGCGGTCAACTGACCACCACCACCGAAGTCGACAACTGGCCTGGCGACGTCCACGGCCTGACCGGCCCGGCGCTGATGGAACGCATGAAAGAGCACGCCGAGCGCTTTGAAACCGAAATCGTCTTCGATCACATCAATGCCGTGGACTTCGCTGCCAAGCCGTACACCCTGACCGGTGACAGCGCGACCTACACCTGCGACGCCCTGATCATCGCCACCGGCGCCAGCGCTCGTTACCTGGGCCTGCCGTCGGAAGAAACCTTCATGGGCAAAGGCGTTTCGGCCTGCGCGACCTGCGATGGTTTCTTCTACCGCAACAAGCCAGTGGCCGTGGTCGGTGGCGGCAACACCGCTGTTGAAGAGGCGCTGTACCTGGCCAACATCGCCAGCAAGGTCACCCTGATCCACCGTCGCGAAACCTTCCGCGCCGAGAAGATCCTGATCGACAAGCTGAATGCCCGGGTTGCCGAAGGCAAAATCGTCTTGAAGCTGAACTCGACACTGGACGAAGTCCTGGGCGACAACATGGGCGTGACCGGTGCCCGCCTGAAGAACAACGATGGCAGCTTCGACGAGCTGACCGTCGACGGCGTGTTCATCGCCATCGGCCACACCCCGAACACTTCGTTGTTCGAAGGTCAGCTGACGTTGAAAGACGGCTACCTGGTTGTACAGGGCGGCCGTGACGGCAACGCCACTGCCACCAGCCTCGAAGGTATCTTTGCTGCCGGTGACGTGGCTGACCACGTTTACCGTCAGGCCATCACCTCGGCCGGCGCTGGCTGCATGGCGGCACTGGACGCCGAGCGCTACCTCGACGACCTGCAGAACGCTTGATTCTGATTCTGTAGAAAACAAAAAACCGGCTTCGGCCGGTTTTTTTGTACTTGCAGAAATGTCCGATCAACCCTGTGGGAGTGAGCCTGCTCGCGATAGCGGTGTGTCAGTCGACAACAATGTCTAATGATAAATCGCTTTCGCGAGCAGGCTCGCTCCCACAGGGGAAATGTTGTGCTCTCAGCCCTTCAGCCGCTCCTGGACGAAGTCCATGACCTTCAACGATTGATAGATGGCATTGGCGGCAATCCGCCCGAACGGTCCGCCGTTCCAGTCCAGCAAGTACGGTTTGAACAGCTGATAACGCGTACTTTCCCCGCACACCGCTTCGGCGATGACCCTGCCGCCAATCGAGCCGGTATTCAAACCATGGCCACCAAACGAGGTGCAGGCCCAGACGCCCGGTTCGAGCAATCCCAGGTTGGGCATCTTGTTGGTGGAGTAACCCATCAGGCCGGACCAGGCCAATTCGATGTTGACCGGGGCCAGTTGTGGATAGACCGACACCATGTCGGCCTTGAGCATGGTGGCGAGGGCCTTTTCGTTCTGTTCGTTGCGGGTGGTGATACGTCCGCCCCAGAGCAGGCGGTCGCCTTCGACCACTCGGTAGTAATCCGAGGCGCGGCGGTCGTCGGAGAACGCGGCGCCGGAGTCGAGGACGTTTTTGATCGAGTCGCCCAAGTGTTCGGTCAGCACCACGTAGGTCGCGATGGGCAGGTAGGCGCGGCTGAGTTTTTGCAGTTCCGGGCCGCCGTAGCCGCCAGCGCAGAACACCAGGTCCTGGCAGCACACGGTGCCGTGAGCGGTCTGGACAATTTTATCGACGCCTTCGTGATGCCAGGCCAGCATTTTTGAGTGTTCGAAAATCTGCCCTCCAGCCGCTTCGATGGCGAGGGCCAGGCCCAGGCAATAATTCAGCGGGTGGAAGTGCAAGGCGTTGGGGTCTTCGACACCCTGGAAATAGCGCAAGGTGTGCGCGCGTTCGCGAACCTGGGGAGTGTCGAGGAAATTGAGTTCATAGCCAAAGTCGCGGCGCATGGTCTCGATATGGTTTTTCACCTCGGCGCTGTCGTCGTAACGCTTGACCCGGATCGTGCCTGCCGATGGCGCGCAACCGGCCAGAGCCAGTTCGGCAATGTTGTGGCGGACGATCTCGACGCCCTCGACCGACATTTGGAATAACGCCTTGGCCTGTTCCAGCCCGAGTTTCTTGCGTATCGCTCCCGAACCCTCAGCCCAGCCTGGTGAGACCACGCCACCGTTCCGACCGGACGCGCCCCAGGCGACTTGCTGGGCTTCGAGGACGATCACGCGTTTACCGCGCCGGGTCAGCTCCAGGGCCGCGGTAAGGCCCGCGATCCCGGCGCCGATGATGCAGACGTCGCAGTTTTCGTCAGTGCGAAGTTCGGATCTGGCCGCGCGGGGCAGCGAGGTTTGGGAGTACCAGGTGGTGGGGAAGGACATGGTCAATCCTTGAGAAATTGCTTTTTGTGGGAGTGAGCCGGCTCCGGGCGGCGTTCCGACGATGGCGGTCTCACATTCAACATTGATATTGAATGTTATGGCCTCATCGTCGGATCGCCGCCCGGAGCCGGCTCGCTCCCACAGGGGAGGGGGGTTATTTGATGGTCGAGTAGTCGACGCCGTACCACTTGTCCGACAGTTTGGTCAGCGTGCCGTCCTTGTGCATCTCGCCGATGATTTGACCGAGCCTGGCCTTCAATTCCGCGTCACCCTTGTCGGTGGCAATGGCCAGGGGTTCGTAGAACGCCACTGCATTGTCGACGGCCCGCAGCGGGTAACCGCTCTTCACTGCTGCGTCCAGTGTGCTGCGTTGAGTGAGGATGGCGTCCAGCCGGGTACCGTCACCCAGGCGCAGGTCGTCCAGCGGTCCGACGGAACCGGAGTAAGTCTTCATTTTTGTGGTCTTTACGTCATAAACGACAGGGGGCACGTCAGTGGTTTCAATGGCCAGCGCCTGGCTGAAATAGTCCTCGGACGTGGTGCCGCCTTCAACACCGATCGTTTTGCCATTGAGCGCTTTGTGGTCGGTGAGGGTGGATTTGTTGTGAACCGCAAACACGTAGGGCACGTAGTAATAGGTCGCGGGGAAATCGAGAATTCGCGCGCGACTTTTGGTGGCGGTCATCGAGCCCACGGACATGTCCCAGCGCCCGTTCCACTTGCCGGCGGTGATCACGTCCCAGTCAGGCGTGATGAACTTGACGGCGACGCCGAGACGCTTGGCGATCTCTTTGGAAACGTCGATGTCAAACCCGTCGATTTCGTTCTTGTCGTTGATAAACCCTTGGGGAGGCCAGGTCGCTGACGTGGCGACGGTCATTGTTTTACTACTCTGGATTTTGTCCAGAACGGCTCCGGCGTTGGCGGCGCCGACGAACACCAGCGACATTGCGGCTGCGATTACGTGTTTTTTGCTGACCATGTCCATCTCCACTTATCGTTTTTGTTATGAAGGGGCAAAGCGATGCTCAGTGACCAATGATCTGCGACAGGAATTTCTGTGCGCGTTCGGTTTGCGGGTTGTTGAAAAACTCGGAAGGGGTGGCTTGTTCGATGACCTGGCCCTGGTCCATGAACAGCACGCGGTCGGCGACCTTGCTGGCAAAACCCATTTCGTGGGTCACGCAAATCATGGTCATGCCGTCGGTGGCCAACTCGCCCATTACGTCCAGCACTTCGTGGACCATTTCCGGATCGAGGGCCGAGGTTGGCTCGTCGAACAGCATCACTTTGGGGTTCATGCACAGCGCCCGGGCAATCGCCACGCGCTGCTGCTGGCCGCCGGACAGTTGCGAAGGGTACTTGTCGGCGTGTTCGGCAATGCGTACCCGTTCCAGGTAAACCTGAGCGCGCTTTTTTGCCTCGGCGCTCGACACGCCTTGCACCAGTTGCGGGGCCAGGGTCAGGTTGTCCATTACGCTTAAGTGTGGGAACAGGTTGAAGCTCTGGAACACCATGCCGATTTCCCGGCGCACCGCGCTGACACTTTCTGCCTCGCTGGTGAGGGTGATGCCGTTGACCTGAATGTGGCCTTTCTGGAAATTCTCCAGGTGGTTGATGCAACGAATCATCGTCGATTTGCCCGAGCCCGACGGCCCGCACACTACAAGGATTTCGCCCGTGGCGACGTTCAGGTCGACATCGCGCAACGCGTGAAAATCGCCGTACCACTTGTTCAGGCCGGTGATGGAAATCATCGAAGGGCTGGCCTGCGCAACAGGTGCCAGGTCGAGTCGTTCTGCCGTAGTCATCACTCATCAACCCCTTGCAATGGATCGGTTGACCCGTTTTTCGATCCGCGCCTGCACCCGTTCGAGGATGAACGACAGGGCCCAGTAAATCATCGCGGCGGTGATCAGCATTTCCAGGTGACGGAAATCCGCGCGGCCCTGGGTCTTGGCCAGGTACATCAATTCCCAGACGCCGATCACCGACACCAGCGAACTGTCCTTGAGCATGGCGATGAACTGGTTGCCGGTGGGCGGGATGATCACCCGCAAGGCTTGCGGCATGATCACCCGGCTCAGGGTCTTGAACGGGCTGATGCCCAGGGCTCGTGAAGCCTCCCACTGACCCACCGGAATGCTCTGGATGCCTGCACGAAAAATCTCGGTCATGTAGGCGCCGTAGCACAGCGACAACGCGAGGATGCCGGCCGGCACGGCGTCCACCACATAACCCAGTTGCGGCAGTCCGAGGTAAATCAGGTAGATCTGGATCAGCAGCGGAACACCGCGAAAAAACGAGGTGTAGAACGAGGCGATGGCATTGGCCAGGCCGTTGTTCGACAGCTTGGCCACGGCGCCGATCAACGCCAGCACGAAGGCAATCACGATCGCCACGGCGGAGATGTACAGCGTGGTCGCGGCGCCCTGGATGATCAGGAAACCGATCTTGTCGAGGATGAAGCTGTAGGAAAGGTCGAAGGTGTCGAAGAACGCCAGGAACAGGATCAGCAGTTCGATCCATACCACGGTGGTCTGCACCTTGAATTTCAAGCGTCCGAGGACGTGAAAGTTCAGCGTGCCCAGTGCAGCAATCGCCAGGCCGATGGTGATATTGCGAGCGGTCAGGCTGTCCGGGGCATTGCCCAACAGTGGATGCAGGAAATGACTGAGGGCGCTGTTACCCAGGTTCATCAGGTAGGAGCCGAGAAACAGCACCACGGCTACGCCAAGCAGGAATTGAGGATCATTGGACTTTTTTTTATAAATTATATTGTCGTGATACATGAATGCCTCAGGCTTGTAGGGGGTAGTAATCTCGCTTGGTAAAAGGGGTATTGGGTGAGTATTGCGACGCGAAATCGGGGACTACAAGCGAACATAATTCGCTATGTCAGTCCCGGATCGCAGTTTGCTTTTCAGGAAAGCTTCGCCAGGCAGGCCTCGAGAATATCCAGGCCTTCTTCCAGCACCGCTGCCTCAGTGGTCAACGGCGCCAAAAGCCGAATGATGTGGCGCGACTTGCCGCTGGGCATCAGCAGCAAACCCGCGTCTCGTGCCAATGCGAGCAGTTGTGTCAACTGCGCCGATGCCGGTGTGCCGTCGGCATTGGCCAATTCAATACCGCGCATCGCGCCAACGCCGGTCAGGCGGCCCAGAAACGGGGACAGCTTGTTGGCGCGCCAGGCCTCGTAGCGGCTGACGATGGCTTCTTCCTGTTGCGAGCACCAGGCGTGCAGGTTCGCATCGGTCATCTCGTCCAGGGTTGCCAGTGCCGCGGCGCAGGCAATCGGGTTGCCCGAATAGGTGCCGCCCAGTCCGCCCTTGGGCAAGGTGTCGAGCAGCGACTTGCGCCCGACCACAGCACCCAGTGGTATGCCGCCAGCAATGCTTTTAGCGAGCAGGATCAGATCGGGCTCAATACCCAGTCGCGAAAATGCAAAGCGCTGGCCGGTGCGACCGAAGCCGGACTGGATTTCATCAGCGATCAGCAGGATGTTTTTTTCATCACAGAAGCGACGTAGCGCCTGGGCGAACTCCACGTCCAGCGTCAGGAAGCCCGATTCGCCTTGCACCGGCTCGACGATAAAACAGGCGACGTCATCGACGTCGATCTCGACGCTGAACAGCCGGTCCATGGCTTTTAGAGCCTCGGCGCAGGTCACGCCGTTGTCCTTGCTCGGGAAAGGCAGGTGAAAAACCGGACCCGGCAGCACGCCGACTTTCTGTTTGTAGGGCGCGACTTTGCCGTTGAGGTTGAGTGTGGCAAGGGTGCGGCCATGGAAGGCGCCGTCGAAGGCGATGACGGCCGTGCGACCGGTGGCACCACGCACGATCTTCAGGGCGTTTTCCGCTGCTTCCGCGCCGCTGTTGGTGAGCATGCCGCTGACCGGGTACTCCACCGGAATAAACGCGGTGAGACGATCCATCAGTTCGAGGTAGGGCACATGCGGGGCGGCGTTGAACGCGTAGTGGGTCAGCCGGGTGGCTTGTTCGCGAATGGCCTCGACGATGCGTGGATGGCAATGGCCGAGGTTCAATACACCGATGCCGCCGACGAAGTCGATGTAGCGTTTGCCATCGGTGTCCCAGACCTCGGCATTTTTGCCGTGGCTGAGCGTGACGGGATGAACGATGTTGATCGACTGGCTGATGGTTTCGCTGCTCATGGATGACCGACTCTGAAGAAGGGATGCTTCTTTTTATCTAAGCCGTGAGCAGTGGTGCCCGGCAAACGAAATAAAGTTGCCGGGTCAATCTTAAAAGTCGGGATGTGTTGCGCCCCTTGCTGGAGCATGGCTTGCCAGCGATGGCGTTCTTGAGATCGCCATCGCCTGTAGGAGCACGGCTTGCCGGCGATGGCGATCTCCAGGGCGCTATCGCCGGCAAGCCGTGCTCCTACTGTTTATTCAGCGGCGGTTCAGCGGTTGCTGCGAGAACTTCACGCCAGCCAACCCATGAGCAATCAGCGCGCGGATATTACCGTGGTCACTGCCCTCAGGCGTTGCCACCACCGAACGATAATGCTCGCCGAACGCCAACAGCGCTTCTTCATCGCTCAAGCCTTCCAGCAGCGCCAGGCCCAGGGTCTTGCACGAACCTTCGTTCTGCCCGGCTGCGTTTTCCACGCCGCCGTTGTTGAAAGCCTGAGGCTGATAGTCGTAGCCGGCGGCGATGAAGGCCAGGGTGTCGGCAAAAACGTGTTCGCCGCTCTTGAGGCTGGCGCGCAGGGTGTTCAAATCACTCATTGGGTTTTCCTTTGGCGAACGCCGCTTGTTGTTCGGCGTTGGCTTCTTGCTGGTATAGGGCTTTCCACTCGGCGTACGGCATGCCGTAAACCACTTCGCGGGCGTCATCGAGGCTGACTTCGATCTGGCGTTCATCGGCAGCGGCCTTGTACCACTTGGACAAGCAGTTACGGCAGAAACCGGAAAGGTTCATCAAGTCGATGTTCTGCACATCCTTGCGGCTGTCCAGATGGGCGACCAGCCGGCGAAAGGCGGCGGCTTCGAGTTCCAGGCGTTGTTGATCGGTCATGGCGGGCTCTGTGCAATCAAATCGTGGGGCGGATGATAAAAGTCTGACGAGCAATGTGCCAGACGCGGTCAGCGGCTCGCGGCGAGGGTAATCGATACCGACTCGGCGAAACGCAGGGCGTGGGGCTTGTCGACTTCGACCTCGGCGTACAACACCGAGTCGTTGGCCATGACCAGATCGAGAATTTCCTGAGTCAGGCGTTCGAGCAGGGCGAAGCGATTGCCTTCCACGTGGGCGATGATCGCCTTGGTGATGGTGCGGTAGTTCAGCGCGTGATCGATGTCGTTGTCACGCACCGCTTCCTGAGCGGCATACAGGATGGTCAGGTTGATCTGCACATCCTGCTTGTTGAGGATTTCATCCTCGTTGATCCCGATGAAGGTCCGCAGGCACAGGTTCTTGACCCGTATGCGTGCCGTTCCTGGTTGAAGTTGTGGCATTGCTACTTGCTCCGTCCAATCAATTGCAGGAACTCCTGGCGGGTATTGCTCGACTCGCGGAAGGCGCCGAGCATCACCGAGGTGTTCATGGTCGAATTCTGTTTCTCGACGCCGCGCATCATCATGCACATGTGCTTGGCTTCGATGACCACCGCGACGCCCGCCGCGCCGGTCACTTGCTGTACAGCTTCGGCGATTTGCCGAGTGAGGTTTTCCTGGATTTGCAGGCGACGGGCGAACATGTCCACCAGTCGTGCAATCTTCGACAGGCCCAGCACTTTGCCCGTTGGAATATAAGCCACATGGGCCTTGCCGATGAAGGGCAGCATGTGATGTTCGCAGAGCGAGTACAGCTCGATGTTGTCGACGATGATCATTTCATCGTTGTCGGACGCGAACAGCGCGCCGTTGACGATCTCTTCGACACTTTGCTCATAACCACGGCAGAGGTACTGCATGGCTTTTGCCGCGCGAACCGGGGTGTCTTGCAGACCTTCGCGGTCGGGGTTTTCACCGAGGCCGATGAGGATCTCGCGGTAGCTCTGGGACAGGGCGTTCTGGTGCAGGGATAACGTCATGGAACATCCTCGCGGGGGCCGCTTATTTGATGTGCCGTCCGCCGTTGACGGTCAGGGTCGTGCCGGTGACATAAGGGTTGTCGAGCAAATAACGCAGGCTCTGGTAGATCACTTCGCTGCCGGGTTCTATGCCCAGCGCGGATTTGGCGAGTGCCTTGGCGCGGTACGCCGCGTCGTCGTCGGGGTTGAACATTAGCAGGGCTGGCGCGATACCGTTGACCTTGATTGTCGGCGCGTATTTCGCGGCGAAGGACAGGGTGAGGCTGTCGAGCCCGGCTTTGCTGGCGCAGTAGCCAATATGCTTGCTGCTGCCCTTGCGGGTCACGTCGTCGCTGATGTGCACGATGTCGGCGGGGCTTGAACGTTGCAGCAAGTCGGCACAATGCAGATTGATCAGATAGGGCGCCAGCATGTGGACGTTGAACATGCGGATGAAGGCTGCGGCGTCGGTGTCCGGGGTTTCGGCCAGCCATTCGGAGGCGTTGTGGACGATTGCCCGCAGGCTGTCGGTGTGGTTTTTCAGTTCGCTGATAAACGCGAAGATCCCGGCCTCAGTGGAGAAATCTGCAAACACCGCGGTTGCCCCCAGGTCGCGCAAGACTTGCACGCCGGGGCGCTCACTGCGGTAGCTGAAGATCACCGGCTGGCCATCCTCGAGCAAACGCTGCGCACAGTGCAGGCCGACACGTTGGCCGGCACCGGTGATGAGGATTGGAGCTGCGAAAGAGGTCATGAACGGCTCGCGTCGCGGTAAGAGCAAAACTATACCAGCGACGTGGGGCATTCACCTCTACCGCGTAGGAGCAATGCTTGCTCGCGATGAACGATGACGCGGTTTCACAAAAAGACCGGGTTGTCTCAATCGCGGGCAAGCCTTGCTCCTACAGAGATCAGTGATTTTGGGGGGAGGGTGCAGCGGGCAGCGGCCGTTGCGGCGTGGTGTTCAGCCAACTGGCCAGCAGGCGGGTCGACAGCGGAATGAAGAAGTAGACCATCAGTGGGGTCAGGCACAAGGTGCTGATGAACACCCGGCTCAGCAAACCCATGTCGCTCAGCAACGGCCCGAGGACAAAGTTGAACAGCAGGGAAACCGGAAAGAATGCCAGCCAGATCGCCACAGCCTGTTTCCAGCGTGGTGGTCGTTGGCCGGCCGCGCCGAACCAGCCTTCGATGCCGCTGACTCGGTGTTCCGTTGGATGGGCAAACAAGTCACTGCCGCGTGCCAGCCATGCGGTACGCGAGGCGGAATGCTCCCAGGCGTGCAAAGTCTGCTCGTTCGCGAAGCGGAAAATAATCTGGAATTCGTCATCGTCGGGCGGCGGAGCAAGCACGCCAGAGCCGAGATAGCCGGGAAAATCAGTGGCCAGTTGTTCGCCTTCGTGCAACCAGGCGATCAGGTCTTGATAGCGCCCATCGGCGACGCGGCGCGCAACCATCAGCGTGACGGGTGAGGTAGACATTGTGTATCTCCGTATGACAATCGCGTCGCTCCGGGTAGGAGTTTCGCCAGGCGCAGCGCCGGGGTGTTGGACTGCGTCTTGGAACAAGCAAGGATTATTCCTGATTCGGTCGGGTACGTCAGTGATAGTCGCCGCGATCAACGTCTTGAATGGTGTGGGGGGAGGAGAGTTAGAATGGGATCCAATTTATACATGGGCGTAGAATTAAATGCCTGTCCTGACTGACGTTGTCCCTGGATTGCAGCCCAGTCTTCCACTCGAGCAGGAAGAACTGTTTCCGATTCGCGAAGTGTCGCGCCTGACAGGGGTCAACCCAGTGACGCTACGAGCATGGGAACGCCGCTATGGACTGATCCAGCCCGCGCGCACCGAAAGTGGGCACAGACTGTATTCGTTGACCGATATCGATCGTGTCCGCAGCATCCTTGGCTGGATTGAGCGTGGTGTTGCTGTCAGTAAAGTCGGCAAGGTCCTGGCCAGGATTGCGCCGCTTCAGGCCCTGTCACACATCATCCCCAATGAACTCGTACACGCTGACCACACGCAATGGCAGCAGCAAGTTCAGTCGGCGGTGAGTGCCTTTGATGAGGTTCAACTGGAGCAGGTCTATGGACAGATCTTTTCCAGTTATCCCCTGACCATCGTGTTTCAGGACATTCTGCTTCCACTCTGGAAGCAACTGCGCCAGCGCCATGAAGCATTCGGCCAGGCCAGTGAGTGGCTTTTCCTGGATGGTTTTCTGCGTTCTCGAGTGTTGCAACGCCTGCTGCTGGTGCGTGTCCTGCAACCGCGACGGGTGATTGTCTGCGCCCTGAGCGATCAGTGTCGTGAACTCGATGTGCTGGTAACCGCGCTGTTTTTGAGCAGTGTCGATTCGGCTATTCAAGTGTTGGCTATCGGTCAGCCATTCGATGAATTAGCGCTGGTCTGCGAAAGAGTCAAGCCCCAGGCGCTGGTGCTGATTTCCAATCACGCGCCTGCGCTCGAGTTGCCGCGGCGACTGAAGCGCCTGGCCTTGAGCCTTGACTGTCAGTTGTTGCTGGCGGGGGATGCGTCCGATCTGGTGCAGGAAAGCCTGGCGGGATCGTCGATTGGATGTCTGGGTAACGAAGGTTCGGTCATGCGTCAGCGTTTGAAACAGTTCCTGACAGGCAATTTGGACACCTGAATCAGAGATGCATGGCCGGATGCGTCAGCCGATGCTGTTGAAGGATGTACTGACGCAGACGCTCGGTTTCGTCTTTGTCATCCTGATTCAACTGATAGGCATAGAACCCGTTCTCGGTTTCTCTTTCGAAGGTGCCGCGCAACGCGATGCGCTCGTAGCCAGACGGGCTGAACCACAAGGCGAAATGTTTTGGCGGCTTGGTCTTGTTGCGAACTTCCAGCAAAACCCCTTTGAACGACACTTCGTGCACCCACATCGTACCGGACTGGCCACTGGCATTCTCCAGTGCAACCGGTTCTTCGAGTACCAGACGCCATGGCCGGACCATCGGTCCGTCTTCATAGATGCTGGGAACGCCAAGGCGTAAATGCATTGCGTGAAATTCGTCTTCCACCAGGTGCAGCGGGAAAGTCATTTGCTGATTTTCGAAGTTGGCCTGGATGGTGACTTGCTCATGAGCGGCAAGGCGCGTGAGCAGGTCACGGATCTGTGAACCACCGTTGACGAGCAGGCTCGACGTCGCATCCCGTACATTGAGTTGCGGGTTGTGTTGCATTTTCTGGATAAAATCCAGCTCATCCTGCGTCAGGAGTGCGTCGCGTTGCATGATCTGCTCGACAGAAAAAATTACGAAGTCACCGGTGATTGTAGTTAATGACAATCAATTCTTCGTTTTGTTTTTGCCGTTCGTCGCTTTTAGTGCGGCAAGCTCGGTCTGGACCTCGGCCAGTTGCGCTTCCAGCTGCGCGACTCGCTGCTGCGCCTTGACCTGAAGAGTGACGTCTTTCTGCACACCGATGAAATAAGTTTGTCCGTCATCAGGGTTTTTCATCGTCGAGAGGGACAGTTCGTTCCAGAACGGCGTGCCGTCCTTGCGATAATTTCTGAGGATTTCCCGGCAGGAACCGCCACTGCTCAACGCTTCGCGAATCAACGGGAGAGCTTCCTGGTCGCGGTCCCCTGACTGAAGAAAACGGCAATCCTGGTAGAGGATTTCTTCGCTGGTGTAACCCGTCAGGCGTTCGAATGCCGGGTTGACGTAAATCAGGATGTTGTCCTGCTCGCCTTCCTTTTCGGCAATCACGATGCCGTCGTTGGAAGCGTTGATCACCATTTGCAGCAGTTGGGCGTTAATCATCGGAGAGTCCTTTCCAATTTGATTGTGGGATGCATTCTAAAAGAACATTGAGAACTTTCTACTGGTCACCCGGGTTAATTGAGAGTCAATCGCAGCTTTTTTGCCACGGCTGTTAATATCCCCGTCTTTTTACTCAGCTTCAGGATCAGATTGATGAAAGTCGCCATCCTTTCCGGCTCGGTGTACGGCACGGCTGAAGAAGTCGCCCTCCACGCCGCAACTATTTTAAAAACAGCGGGTTTCGAAACCTGGCACAACCCGCGTGCGAGCCTCGCCGATGTTCAGGCCTTTGGCCCTGAAGCCTTCCTGGCGGTGACCTCGACCACCGGCATGGGCGAGTTGCCGGACAACCTGCAACCGTTGTATTTCGCCATTCGCGATCAGTTGCCGGCGGCCTGGCGTGGCTTGCCGGGCGCCGTGATTGGTCTGGGCGATGCGAGTTACGGCGACACGTTTTGCGGCGGCGGCGAGTTGATGCGCGAATTGTTCGGCGAACTGGGCCTGCGCGAAGTCCTGCCCATGCTGCGCCTGGACGCCAGCGAAAGCGTGACGCCGGAAACCGACGCCGAGCCTTGGCTGGCGGAGTTGCTCAGCGCTCTGCGGGGTTGACCGGCCGCTCGCGCAGCAAGGCGAGCCAGGCTTGCGCGGCTTTTGACAAGTACGCGCCCTGACGCCAGATGAAGGCGATATCCCAACGCAGATAGCTCGGCGCGTTCAAGGTCAGGCGCACCACGCCTGGCCGCACCAGCCCGCGAGCCACCACGCGCGGCAACAGCACCACCCCTTGACCGGCCGCCACCAGCGCCGCAAGAAAGTCAGCCTGACCGCTGCGACCACCTTCCTTCGGCGTAAACCCCAGTTGCTGGCAGGCTTGCAGCAAGCGGTCGTTGAGCACGAAGCTGCGCTGATACAGCAGGAATGGCGTGTCGGCCAATTCCTCCAGCCCAATCACAGTCTTCGACGCCAGCGGATGATCGGCCGGCAGCAGGGCGTCCAGCGGTTCATCGCAGAAAGGCTGGAAGGCGAACTGAGGGTCCTTCGTCAACAGGCTGCCACCCAGTTCCAGCTCTCCACTCAAAACGGCCTGTTCGATGTTCAGGCTCCCGCCCTCAAGCAATTGAATGCTGATGTTGGGGTAGCGTCGCCGATACTCGGCGAACAGTCCGGCGAACAGCGCGTCGCTGCCCAGTAGCGGCAAACCCAGGCGCAATTCCCCGCGGGCCAGTTGGCTCAAGTCATCCAGCTCACTGAGCAGTTCGTTGCGCAGTCGCAACATGCCTTCGGCCCGTAGAAGGACCACGCTGCCGGCGGCCGTCAGCCGCAGCTGTGAACCCTGTCGTTCAAGCAGCGCGGTGCCCAGGCTCTGTTCCAGCTGAGCGACCTGTTTGCTCACCGCCGATTGACTGATGTGCAAGGTCTTGGCGGCTTGAGTAAAACCGCCCTGATGCATGACCTCGACGAAGCTGCGTAGTTGTTTGAATTCCATCTACATGATTCCATTTTGGAATGGCTTCGAGTCTAACAATTCGCTTCGGGTATGGCAGCCCGCTCCTTAAAATGAGCACCTGTGAGGACCGAAGGCATGAACGCATCAACCTTAAAAAAATTGGCTCGACTGGCGACCGAATTGGCCGTGCTGCTGGCCATCTACCTGCTCGGCTGCCAGATGGCCGTGTGGTTTGCCTGGCCTATTCCCGGTGGTGTCATCGGCATGGTGCTGTTGCTGCTGGCGTTCGCTTTAGGTGTGGTCAAACCGGCAGCGCTGCAAATGGGCGCCGGCCTGTTGATGGCCGAGATGCTGTTGTTCTTCATTCCTGCGCTCATGAGCCTGCTCGATTACGGCGGCCTGCTGCGCAGCGACGGTTGGCGAATTTTGCTGGTGATCGGCGTCAGCACGCTGATGGTGATGCTGGTGACCGCCTTTACCGTGGAACTGGTGGTGCGGTTGAGGAGGTCTCGTGAAGCTTGAGCTGATGCCGATGTTCTGGCTGGCCTTCACGCTGCTGGCCTATCTGTTCAGTCGCTGGATCTATCGGCGCACCGGGCGCTATGTGTTGTCGCCACTGATTCTGGTTCCAGCCTTGCTGTTGGCACTCGCTGTGCCGCTGCACACCGCGTATGCCGAATATTCGAGCAACACCCATTGGCTGATGTTGGTGCTGGGGCCGGTTACCGTCGCTTTTGCAGTACCGATCTGGCAGCAGCGGCAGATGCTGATGCGGCATTGGTCGGCGTTGTTGCTGGGGATGCTGGCGGGCAGCGCGGCGTCTATCGGCAGTTCGTTCGGGTTGGCCAAGGCGCTGGCACTGGACAGTTCGGTGACGATGTCGCTGGTGCCGCGCTCGATCACCACGCCTTTTGCCATGCCGCTGGCCCATGACCTGGGCGGCGTACCGGAACTGACCGCGGTGTTTGTGATGTTCACCGGGGTGTTCGGGGCGATGCTCGGCGGCATTCTGCTCAAGTGGTTGCCCCTGCGCAGTGCCTTGGCTCGAGGGGCGCTGTTTGGTGTCGGTGCTCACGGTGCCGGGGTCAGTCGAGCACATGAAGTGGGGGGTGAAGAGGGCTCGGTGGCGGGGTTAGTCATGGTTCTGACGGGGCTGCTGAATCTGTTCGCCGCACCCTTGTTGGCGGCAGTACTTTGACATGGATCCACGTTCATCGGCGTACTGACTCGCTAGGCCATCAAGCTGGCTGCCAATGCAACTACACGATCCCCGGGGCGTGACTAGACTGGAGTAACGTCGGTAAACAATAGAAACCCCAAGAATAAAAATTAGAGGTTCCTTGCCGTGAAGGTAGCTCCCGTCCAATCGCCACACAGTGTCAAAGACCAGGTCAGCGCCGCTGAGTGGCAGACTCGAGTTGATCTTGCCGCCTGCTATCGACTGGTCGCCCTGCATGGCTGGGATGACCTGATTTTTACCCACATCTCGGCCAAGGTCCCCGGTACCGAAGACTTTCTGATCAACCCGTTCGGGCTGATGTTCCACGAGATGACTGCGTCCAGCCTGGTCAAGGTCGATCAGGCGGGCAACAAGCTGATGGACAGCCCTTACGAGATCAACCCGGCCGGTTACACCATCCACAGCGCGGTGCACGAGGTTCGTCACGATGTCGTCTGCGTGCTGCACACCCACACTGCCGCCGGTGTCGCTGTGTCGGCGCAGAAACAAGGTATTTTGCCGATCAGCCAACAATCGTTGTTTGTCCTGTCCAGCCTGGCTTATCACGCCTACGAAGGTGTTGCGCTTAACCATGAAGAGAAAGCGCGGCTGCAAGCCGACCTCGGCGAAAACAATTTCCTGATGCTGCACAACCACGGTCTGCTGACCTGCGGCGGCACCATCGCCGACACGTTCCTGATGATGTTTACCTTCCAGCGCGCCTGCGATATCCAGGTGCTGGCGCAGAACGGTGGCGCCGAGTTGATCGCCATCGAACCGCAGATTCTGGCGGGCGCCAAGGCGATGATCGCCGGCGTCACCAAAAGTGCTCAAGGGATGGGCGGCGCACTGGCCTGGCCAGCGCTGCTGCGCAAACTCGATAAACAAGACCCGGGTTATAAACTCTAATGCCTCTCGCCGAGATTCCCCTGTGTGTCTGGCGCAAACGCGGCCAGACGTTCGTATTCCGTGGCCAGACCATCCGTTACTGGACGGCGGGGCAGGGTGAGCCACTGTTGCTCATCCATGGCTTCCCGACCGCCAGTTGGGACTGGCATTTTCTCTGGCAGCCCCTGACCCAGCGCTATCGGGTGATTGCCTGCGACATGCTCGGCTTTGGTGATTCCGCCAAACCGGTGGACCACGAATACAGCCTGCTGGAGCAGGCCGATCTGCAACAGGCCTTGCTGGCACACCTGCAGGTCGAGCAGCCGGTGCATCTGTTGGCCCACGATTATGGCGACAGCGTGGCCCAGGAACTGTTGGCCCGGCATTACGAAGCGCGCATTGATATCGCCAGTTGTGTGTTCCTCAATGGCGGCCTCTTTCCTGAAACCCATCGTCCGATACTGATGCAAAAACTCCTGCTCAGCCCCTTGGGCTGGATGATCGGTCGAGCTTTTTCCCGTGACAGCCTGGTGAAGAGTTTCCGACAGATCTTCGGCCCCCAGAGCCGCCCCACCGAAAGCGAGATGGACGATTTCTGGAGCCTGATCGAGAGCAATCACGGGCCACGGATCATGCACAAATTGATCGCCTACATCCCTGAACGGCGTGCCCAGCGCGAGCGTTGGGTCAGCGCGATGCAGCGTGGTGAAGTGCCGTTGCGGGTGATCGATGGTGAGGTCGATCCGATCTCCGGCGCGCACATGGTCAAGCGTTATCGGGAACTGATCCCGAACCCGGACACGGTCTTGTTGCCCGGTATTGGTCACTACCCTCAGACCGAGGCGCCGGGGCAAGTGCTCAAGCATTATCTGGAGTTTCGCGATCAGCTGGTTTCACCGCCGCGCAAGGTCGCTTGTTCCTGATTATCCCCCTGACTTATCGCGCACCATTCAGCCTCACCTCAGTTCATTGTGGCCCGCATTGTCGTGCCTGACACTCCAGCTTATTGTCCCTGGCCTGCTGGAGTCCCCCAATGAATGAGTCTGTGCGCTTCGAAGATAAAGTCGTGATCATCACGGGGGCAGGCGGCGGCCTGGGTCGGGCCCACGCGCTGTTGTTCGCCAAACAGGGCGCCAAAGTGCTGGTCAACGATCTCGGCGGCTCGGCTCAGGGCGAAGGCGCAAACGCTTCGGCAGCCGACCGGGTGGTGGCAGAAATTCGTGAGGCCGGTGGAATTGCCGAGGCCAACCATGACTCCGTCACCGACGGCGACAAAATCGTTCAAAACGCCTTGGACACCTTTGGCCGTGTCGATGTTGTGGTCAACAACGCCGGAATCCTGCGGGACAAAACCTTCCACAAAATGGAAGACGGCGATTGGGACCTGGTTTACCGCGTCCATGTCGAAGGCGCCTACAAAGTCACCCGCGCCGCCTGGCCGCACCTGCGCGAGCAAAATTATGGCCGCGTGATATTCACCGCTTCGACCTCGGGCATCTACGGCAACTTCGGCCAGTCCAACTACGGCATGGCCAAACTCGGCCTCTACGGCCTGACCCGCACCCTGGCCATCGAAGGCCGCAAGAACAACATCCTGGTCAACGCCATCGCGCCTACTGGCGGCACGCGCATGACCGAAGGCCTGATCCCGCCGCAAGTCTTCGAACAACTCAAACCGGAACTGGTCAGCCCGCTGGTGGTGTACCTCGCCAGCGAGAACTGCCAGGAAACCTCCGGGTTGTTTGAAGTCGGTGGCGGCTGGATGGGCAAGGTGCGCTGGGAACGAAGCCTGGGCGCGGGGTTTGATCCGCGGATTGGGTTCTCACCCGAAGATGTGGCGGCGCATTGGCAACAGATCTGCGACTTTGAAGGTGCGGCGCATCCGCAGGACAACCTTGAAGCGTTGAAGGAAATGATGGCGAATTTGCAGAAGTATTCGATTTAACGATCTTGCGACCCCCCAAGCCGTCCAAGGCGGCTTGGAGGGTCGATTTTTTTTAATTGATGTAGCGTTTTTCTATGACGAACTGGGGCACTTTCCAGTTGGGACCCTTTCTCGCGCCAGTACACCCGCTTATAGCGTTATCGGAAACCCGCTAAAAGTTACACTTCGCCTCCGTCACAAAACCATCCCCCATAAAAAAGGCCGCTGCAAACGCAGCGGCCAAAGTAAGACGATTGATTAAGGAGCAATAAATCAACGTCAGTGAACACGGGGCGATGAGTCGAACATCTTCAATTCATCTGAAATCTGTCGCCAATGGCGTGGACTGGCCACCGCCATTGCTTCGTGCTTTTCGGCTGTTTGCCGTGAAAGCCCGGCAAGAATAAGGCCTTGAGCCAAAAGGAAAAATAGCGATTCGTGACATGCACTGTTGCAGTCTCGGCAACAGTTCCATTTGACATGGGATCTGGGGCGGCTGCTGCCACAGGTTTGCGTTCACAACGCCCTATGCCCCTGACTGATACCCCCCCATCCAGCCCATCCATAACCCGCGCAAATCCCCGTCCCATGCGGGCATTCATCCTTTGGAGGTACACCGCGAATACCTCCTTGGTGCGCTTATCGCTCCCAACGTGCGGCAGTAGGGTGGGGCCTTCTGTCACTCACCGGGGAAGACGCATGACAAAAACAACAATGCGCGCCATCTTCACGCCGCAAGCGCTCGCCGCTGCGGTTGCCTTGGGTTGCTGCGCCCAGGCGCAGGCTGTTTCATTCAACATTGGGGAAATCGAGGGGACCTTTGACTCTTCGCTGTCCGTCGGCGCGAGCTGGGGCATGCGCGATGCCGACAAATCCCTGGTGGGCGTCGTCAATGGCGGGACCGGCCAGTCTTCGACCGGGGATGACGGGCGGCTGAACTTCAAGAAGGGCGAAACCTTCTCCAAGATCTTCAAGGGTATTCATGACCTCGAATTGAAGTACGGCGACACCGGGGTGTTCGTGCGTGGCAAGTACTGGTACGACTTCGAACTCAAGGACGAGGATCGCGAGTTCAAACCGATCAGTGACAGCGGTCGTAAAGAAGGCGCCAAGTCTTCCGGGGCGCAGCTGCTCGACGCCTTCGTCTATCACAACTATTCCATCGCCGAACTGCCGGGCACGGTGCGCGCCGGCAAGCAGGTGGTGAGTTGGGGTGAAAGTACCTTCATCGGCAACTCGATCAACAGCATCAACCCGATCGACGTTTCAGCGTTCCGCCGTCCTGGCGCCGAAATCAAGGAAGGCCTGATTCCGGTGAACATGCTGTTCGCCTCCCAAAGCCTGACCGACCAACTCTCGGTGGAAGGTTTCTATCAACTGGAGTGGGACCAGACTGTCGTCGACAACTGCGGCACCTTCTTCGGCAACGACGTGGTGGCAGACGGCTGCAACAAGAATTACACGGTGGCCAGCCCGGCGATTGCACCGTTGCAACCGATCGCTGCGGCGTTTGGCCAAGGCTTCGAAGTCAGCAGGGAAGGTGTGATCGTGCCGCGCGGTGGGGACCGCGATGCCCGCGATTCGGGGCAGTGGGGAACGGCGCTGCGCTGGCTCGGCGACGATACCGAGTACGGCCTGTACTTCATGAACTACCACAGTCGCTCCCCGACGGTCGGCACCACCACTGCCGGTCTGACAACGCTGGCACGGATTCCGGCCATCGTCGGTGCCGCCAATAGAATCGCCCCCGGCACCGGGTCGGCACTGGCTCAGAGTGTGATGCTCGGTCGTGGCCAGTATTACCTTGAGTACCCGGAAGACATTCGTCTCTACGGCGCGAGCTTTTCCACCACCTTGCCTACCGGCACGGCGTGGACCGGCGAGATCAGCTATCGCCCCAACGCTCCGGTGCAAGTCAACACCAACGACCTGACGCTGGCCTTGCTCAACCCGATTGCACGCGGCGCGGCATCGCCTATCGCCACCACGCCAGGTGCCGACAACAAAGGCTACCGCCGCAAGGAAGTGACCCAGGTCCAGAGTACCCTGACGCACTTTTTCGACCAAGTGCTGGGTGCCCAGCGGCTGACCCTGGTTGGCGAGGCGGCGGTGGTGCACGTCGGTGGCCTGGAGTCGCGAACCAAGCTGCGTTACGGCCGTGACTCGGTCTATGGCCAATACGGTTTTGGCGGCGATACCGACGGTTTCGTCACCTCGACCTCCTGGGGCTATCGCGCCCGGGCAATTCTCGATTACGCCAACGTGATCGGCGGGATCAACCTCAAGCCCAACCTGTCCTGGTCCCACGACGTCGCCGGCTACGGCCCCAACGGTCTGTTCAACGAAGGCGCCAAGGCCGTCAGCGTCGGCGTCGATGCCGACTACCGCAACACCTATACCGCGAGCCTCAGTTACACCGATTTCTTCGGCGGTGACTACAACACCCTGGAAGACCGCGACTTCCTGGCGCTGAGTTTCGGCGTGAACTTCTGATCTGGCTGAGAAGGATGAATTTAATGCGCAAGATGATTCTGCAATGCGGCGCCCTGGCCTTGAGTCTGCTGGCTGCCAACGTGATGGCGACGGTCTCGCCTGAAGAAGCCAACAAGCTTGGCACCAGCCTCACGCCGCTGGGTGCCGAGAAGGCCGGCAACGCCGACGGCTCTATCCCTGCATGGACCGGCGGCATCCCGAAAAACGCCGGCGCAGTCGACAGCAAAGGTTTCCTGGCTGACCCGTTCGCCAGTGAAAAACCGCTGTTCACCATCACCGCGGCTACGGTCGACAAGTACAAAGACAAGTTGTCGGATGGCCAGGTAGCGATGTTCAAGCGCTATCCGGAAACCTACAAGATCCCGGTCTACCCGACCCATCGCACCGTGGCCCTACCCCCGGAGATTTACGAGTCGGCCAAGCGCTCCGCACTGAACGTGAACAGCATCAACGACGGTAACGGCCTGGCCAACTTCACCGGCAACCGCTACTACGCGTTCCCGATTCCGAAGACCGGCGTCGAGGTGCTGTGGAACCACATCACCCGCTATCACGGCGGCAACCTGCGACGCATCATCACTCAGGTGACCCCGCAAACGAACGGCAGCTACACGCCGATCCGCTTCGAGGAAGAGATCGCCGTACCGCAACTAATGAAGGACCTGGATCTGGAAAAAGCCGCCAACGTGCTCACCTTCTTCAAGCAATCGGTGACGGCCCCGGCACGTCTGGCGGGTAACGTGCTGCTGGTGCACGAAACTCTCGATCAGGTGAAAGAGCCGCGTCTGGCGTGGATCTACAACGCCGGCCAGCGTCGTGTGCGTCGCGCACCGCAAGTGGCTTATGACGGGCCGGGTACTGCGGCTGACGGCCTGCGCACGTCCGACAACTTCGACATGTTCTCCGGCGCCCCGGATCGCTACGACTGGAAACTGGTCGGCAAGAAGGAAATGTACATCCCTTACAACAGCTACAAACTCGACTCGCCGAGCCTCAAGTACGACGACATCGTCAAGGCCGGGCACATCAATCAGGACTTGACCCGTTATGAGTTGCACCGGGTCTGGGAAGTGATCGGTACGGTCAAACCGAGTGAACGGCACATCTACGCCAAACGCCACATGTACCTCGACGAAGACAGCTGGCAAGTAGCGCTGGCAGACCATTACGACGGTCGCGGTCAGCTGTGGCGAGTCGCCGAGGGTCACGCTCAGTACTACTACGATCACCAGACTCCGGCCTACACCCTCGAAGCGCTCTACGACATCATTGCCGGCCGATACATTGCCCTGGGAATGAAGAACGAAGAGAAGCACAGTTTCGAATTCGGCTTCGAAGCCAAGGCCGCCGACTACACGCCATCGGCCTTGCGCGCCGAGGGCGTTCGGTAAGGGTTTTGATACATTGGCAGTACAAAAGGCGACCGGGTGGTCGCCTTTTTTATGGCTGCCAATCAGCGTGCTGAATACTTCTCAACAAGCGGGTTAGAGAGGGCTAGGGTTGCCGGACAATTATAAAAAGGCACGCCGCAATGACCGCCATGATCCCGTGTCTGGACCGTCCTGGATTCCTGCCCCGTCTGTCCACTCATCACCTGTCACGGGCTCGCTTGACCGAGCCGTTACTGACCTCCACGGCACGGGTGAAATTACTCTGCGCGCCGGCCGGCAGCGGCAAGACTGCGCTGCTCGCCGAATGCCTGTTACAGGCCCCGTCGCATTGCCGCGTGTTCTGGTTGCCATTGTCTGGCGTGGTGTTGAGCGCGGTGGATTTTCGTCACCGTCTGGCAGAGACGCTGGGGCTGGCTACGTCGAGTGAAACGGAGCTACTCGGCTATCTGGCGCGATTGCAGACGCCGACCTGGCTGTTTCTCGATGATTATTGCCGCCTGCCTGACCCGGAGTTGGACCTGTTGCTCGATCGCATGCTGGCGACCAGCAGTCCGATGCTGACCTGGTGGCTGGGTGCTCGCCGCCGGCCACCCTGCAACTGGCCAAGGTTGCTGCTCGACGATGAGTTGTACGAGTGCGAAAGCACTTCGCTGGCTTTTACGGCCAATGAAGTCGAGCAGATCGTGCAGCCCTGGGTACCGGAGCATGCCGGCAAAGTGGCCAGTCGGATCATCCAGCGCACCGGCGGCTGGTGTGCCGGTGTGCGGATTGCATTGCTGCAAAAGTGCGATTGGACGCGACAGAACAAACCCCTGGGAAGGGCGGACACCTTGCTCGATTACCTGGAGCATGAGTTGTTCAACTCGCTGACGCCTGAGTTGAGCGAAGCCTGGCGGGTGCTGGCCCATTTGCCCCGCTTCAATGCCCGGCTGTGCGATCACCTGTTCGGGGCGGGAGAGGGCGCTCAGTACTTGCGGACCTTGCAAACGCTGGGCTGTTTTATCGAACCTTGGGGGGACTCCACCGATTGGCTGCAGATATTCACCCCGTTCACCCAGTTGTTGCGCGATGAGCAATGGCCGGCGGGACGCTCCTGGCATCGGCGTGCCTGCCAATGGTTCTGTACCGAACAGGACTGGAAATCGGCCTTCGAACAGGCCTTGCTCGCCGAGGAATATGAGGTGGCGGTCAGCCTGTTGCAGCACTTCAGTTTCGAGCATTTGTTCGAGGAGCAAACGGTGGTGCTGTTGTTGCGTTTGCATGAGCAGCAAGGCGAGGAATTGACGCTGGGCAGCCCGCAATTGGTCGGATTGATTACAGCTGCGCTGTTGTTCGCCGGACGTTTCGAACAGGCGACTGCCTGTATCGCTCATTTGGCGCATTTCACGCCTCAACCCTCGGCGGTGCTTGAGCGTCAACTGATTGCACGTTGGCAGGCCCTGCAGGGTTGGTTGCTGCATTTGCAGGGACGAATGGAGGCTTCGCGCGCGCACTTTCTTGATGCGTTGAACGCGCTCGATCCTGAATGTTGGACGGCGCGCCTGATGTGTTTGTCCGGTTTGACGCAACAGGCATTGCTAAGGGGCGAACTCGACGTGGCGCAAGCCCACAACCGCGAGGCGCTGTGCCTGGCGCGGGCACAAGGTTCGCTGGTGTTCGAAGGCCTGATGGAACTCGATCATGCGCAATGGCTGGAGCAGCGGGGTGCCCCGGCTCGCGCTGAAAGCCTGCTCTGCAATATCGATGAACTGCTCCGTCAGCGTTCGGATCGACCCGCACCCTTGTTGGGACGAATTGCATTGCGTCGTGGGCGGTTGGCCTTGTGCCTGGGGGCAGATCAGCGCGCTGCCGAATTCTTTCAAGCAGGCCTGGACGATTGTTTGCGCAACCACGACAAGCGCGTGTTGTATGGGTTTCTGGGTCAGGCCCAACTGGCTGCGAACAAGGGCGATTACGCCCAGGCGTTCGTCCGGTTGCGCGACGCTGAGCGGCTGATGCAACAACGGCATATTCCAGACACCGTTTATCGCGGCGTTCTGCTGCAAGTCAGCAGCCAGCTCTGGTTGCAACAAGGCCGCCCGAAACTGGCACACGAGGCCCTGACTCGCGTGCTGCGCCACCATCGCGGGCCGAATGCTCGGCAGGCACCGCCGGCGACCCTGGAGCTTATTGCGCGAATCGAATACTTGCTGGTGTTGGCCGATACCCAACTGCGCCTGGCGGTCGAACCCTTGGCGCAACTTCAACGGCTGCTGGCCGCTGCGCACGAACGTGGCATGTTGAATCTGGAGACAGAACTACAACTGATGATCGCTCAAGTGGCTTGGCTGACCGGCGATAGTGCGCTGGCGCAAAGTGCCCTGCAGCGGGGCCAGGAATTAGCGGAGCGCGGTCATTTACAGTTTGCGCTGCGTGAATTGAGTTTGCGCCAGCCCGATTTGTACAGTTGTGCGGGGCTGGTAGATCCCAGGGAAAAGGCTGAGGCGGTGATTGCGCATGGCCCTCTGAGTCGGCGGGAACTTGAGGTGCTCACTTTGATTGCGCAGGGTAATTCCAATCAACAGATTGCCGAGCAACTGTATATTTCCGTTCATACGGTAAAAACCCATGCTCGTCGTATTCATGGGAAGTTAGGTGTTGAGCGTAGAACTCAGGCGGTTGCCAAGGCTAAGTTGTTGAAGTTGTGTTAGGTGGCTAAGTGGGGGTTTTAAATTTATTGAAATAAACATCCTGTGTTCGATTGGTGGTTATTATTTTAGAGTTGGGCTTAAGTTTCATGGTGAATAAATAATTATTTACCAATTAGCTCAAAGTAAAGGATGAATCAATTGAACAAGATGTTCACGAGTTTGATGCTCGATACCCTGCGCCAACGCGTTGATAGTGCAACTGAGTTGAAGAAGGCTGACGCGGCAGGTCAACAACTGTTGGCGGTGCTGAAGGATATTCCTTCGTTCAAGGACATGGCGCGAATACGATTGGGTGAAGAACTTCGGTATTCTCATCCGGGTGTTGAACTCAATAAGGTATTTGTGAATAGAGGCAGCTACACGGAAGACCTCGAAAATCGACCGGTAGGTTCGTTGCTGGAGGTCCACTTAGAATGCCTGTCACGTAATCTGCATCCCGACTACGGGATCGGTTCTGATGGTGTGTATGACCGCCCGAACACGACCGACAGCCAATTCAAAGTTCCTGGGCTGGATATCTATCAGGTTGAGCGTCTTCTCGAGAACGCTCGTAAAAATCTGAGCTGGAAGCATCGCAATAGTCTTGACCAGTATTGGAAGGCTGCGGCCAATTGGCAAGTCGCTGGAAACCCTTCATCTACCAACAAGGATGTTCTGCAGCAATCGATAGCAAGGACGGTGATGGCGGAGCTTTCCTTGAGCGTTATCGGTGGGCGGCTGGAGCCTCAGCAAGGCGAGCGGGTTGCAGATATTCTACTGTCGGGTCATGGCGGCTCGCTGTATCAGGTGGTGATTAACAATGCGGGTGAGTTCCCTGTTCGGCTCTCATCAGGATTTGTCGTGGACATGTCCGGTTTGGGTAATGCTGAGCTGTTACTGAACAATGATCATTACGCATACGTGCTGTATACCCCCGACCGAGGGTTCGAGTATTTCCGGAGCAGCAACGACGTACATGTAGCATTGTGCAGTCGCCTGTCGATATCCGGGGGTGATATTTCTTACCCAAGCCTGCAGGAAAGTGCCTTTCAGTACTGCGTCAGTTCGCAGATCAAACTCCAGAAAGATGAAGTATCAAAGTTTCTTGGTAATAGTGACTATAGCAGTGTGGATCTTTTTGCTCTGGAGCGTAATCAGCAACTGAGCACGCTTCAATCCAGTTGGTTGTTGAGCTTCGAAGCGTTGCAGGCCGCCATTAAGCGCACCGAATGGCCTAACTGGTTGAAGCTTGCAAACCAAACCGTGCAGGAGCGCTATTCGGAACTCGAGTACTCGATGGTCAAGTACGAGTCTGACTTTAATGCCACCTTCAATGGTTATTTTTCTTTGCGGGAGTATGCCCGACGGCAAGTCACTGATTGGACCCGGAGTGCTCTAGGTATCGCATTGGATCCCGAGAGCATTCGGGTGCGCAGTATCCATGAGTTCAACGTTGGTGGACGGACTATCCGTCAAGAGGACAGCTACACCTTGACCGAGTTTGTGACGGTTGGCTTGCATGATTCCGGTCATCGCGCCCGGTTGGTGCTTGAGGGCGCCGAGGCCTCCGGTCTGACCATCGCGAAGCTCGAAAGCTGGTTGCAAAATGTTGATGTGCGAGCAAGCTTTGTGAATGCTCTGCCGGTCAATCTGCCCCAGCCTTACCGCGAAGCGTTTTACAATAAAATGTACAGTCAGATGGATTTTGCCTTATGGATTGCTCACCATTCCGGTCGTTTCAGCAGTGAGGATTTCAATCTCATCAATCGGGCAATGAACGGCGATTCATCGGTCTTGATCAATGCTGTGAGTTTTGCGGATTCAACTCAACCGTTGAAGGATGTGCTGGCATTTCATGGAAGTCAGGGGGTGCTAGGGCCACAGCAGGTTTTTCTGAAAAACCCTCAGGGTCACTTTGAGTTTCTGCGCTTCGGTAACTTTTCTGAATTTGAAGATCAACTAAAACTCTGGATGAGCGAGGACCCTGTTTATGCTGCGTCGCTGATTAACTCCAATGACCTGCCAACTATCGGTAAACAGTTGAACGCGGCGAGGGGGCAGTGGTGGATGCTGGAACGTATTCGTGTCGATGCGATGGTGCTGAGCGCCAGCCCGAATGAACCGCTGGCCGATATTGTACAGATAGATTACCGGCGGATGTTCGCCGAAATAAATCTGGTGGCACCCTCTAATTATCGAAGTGTCCCGCAATCCCTGCGTCAGAAGTACGCTCGGCTCAATACAGAACTCAAGGCGCTGTATACGGTCGAGTTCCGTGACACCGGCTTCCCCTCCTTTGAACTCTTCGCTCGCAACCTTATTAAGCAGCGGGTAGAACAGGTACTTCGAGAGCGGGGGAGCGTGGTTGAAGTAAATCCGGATCTTGTTTATGTGCAGATCAGTCCTCAAGAGGAAATGACCCTGTCGCAACTGATTATCAGTGAGCGTAGTTTTGAAGCCAACAATAGTCCGAATCCGGTCCCTGAGGACTATCCACGATTCCGCTGGTCAATAGCTCACCCGTCACTGGACAAGTTGTCGATCCGGGATATTTCCGGATGGTCGAAAACACTTCGTGCGGGGGAGAATTATATTGCGTTGTTAAAGACTGATTATTTGTCGTCAAGTCACCCGCTGTATACGTTCAAGCGAGAGGTGAACTTAAAGAAGTTGCAGAGTGAGATGTATCAGGCGTTACTCTCTCAATATTTTGACGCTGCTTTGAATTTTGAGCAGTTGAATAGCTTGGAGCGGATCATTATCAGGTTGGAAACTCCGGAGGAGTACCGCTATTCAGAGCCCGTCGTCAATACTGAAAGTGTTTACTATTTTACGTTGAAGAGCTCCCGTAATGTTGAGGGTGTTTATATTTTTCGAGCCGTCACAAGCAAAGGGGTTGAAGACTTTCTTTACACTCCGCATGCACCGGATCATGTCGCATTTCGGAGTGTAAATAGCTTTGTGGGGGCCATTCGAGATCGCTTTGGGTCGTTCAGGGATTACTACATAAAGCGTATAAGCTTTCTCGATCAGAAGGTCATTAACGACTATTTCGATGAGCTTATGGCGACGCTTAATGCCGTACCGCCACCGATGCCTCTGACCAATACTCGCGTCAGGGATTTGGGAATGTCCTACGGAATTCACGTCAGGCGGGTTATCGAGGACGTGGACGCCCAAACCACCAGTCTTGGCGAAATTATCGGAGGCCTGGTTTACGACAACCTGAAGTTGGCGGCCACTGTTATCAGTATCGTCATTCCTCCCGTTGGCCTTGCAGTAACGGCGATCGAAGTCGCTAAAAACATCTACGACGGTATCAAGGCTCATTACTACGGAGATTACGAAGCCACGTTTACCCATTTCAAGGATGCCCTGATCGGGCTGGTCGATCTGGCTCAGGTGGGGCAGGGAGTCAAGAGCGTGACCAAGGCGCAGAAGACGCTCATTCAACTGGCGGGTGATGCCAATACGGTGGTAGGGCTGGTGTCTACGGCGGTGGGACAGGCACTTGGTCACGAGCGTCTTATTGAGATCATCCGGCAAGTGCTCGACGAACCTGACGTCAGCACCAGTAAAACCATAGTGATTTAATGGGCCGCTAACATTCGCCTGGCAGGTATGCCGTCAGCGGAAGCTCAAATCGAGCTGGCGGGCTCAAACCCCATCCGCCAACTCACGGCCCGCGTCGCAGCCAACAACCGCTGCGCCGCCGGGCCGTTTTCGTCGGCGTGGAACAACGAAGCCGGACCGACGATGGTCAGCACGGCGGCGATCTGTCCGACCGCGTTGAACACCGGGGCCGACAAGGCGTCCACGCCCGGCATCAGCAAACCATGCACATGATGCAGGCCGCGTTCGCGGATCTGTTCGCACAACGCCTGGTAGGCCTGATCGTCCGCCAGCGCATGTGAAGCGCTGCTGTGCAGTTCCCGCTCGCGCAATTCGACGGTTTCACGCTTGGGCAGATAGGCGCCGAACACCAGCCCTGTGGACGAACTGAGCAACGGCAACACCGAACCCAATTGCGTCACCACCGTTACCGCGCGCACTGCCGGCTCGATGTGCACCACGGTCGCGCCCTGGTTGCCCCACACGGCTATAAAGCAGGTTTCGTTCAACTCATCGCGCAATTCAACCAGGGGCAGGGCGCCGACTTTCAGCACGTCCATACTGTTGAGTGCTGCCAGCCCTACACGCAAGGCTTCGCGGCCCAGACCGTAATGGTTGGTGGCCGCATTCTGTTCAGCAAAACCGCTGGCGATCAGCGCCTGTAGATAGCGGTGAACCTTGCTCGCCGGCATCTGTACGTGTTCGGCCAGGCGCGACAGTGACGTCGATGGCGATAACTCGGCCAAGGCCTTGAGGATGTCGGTGCCGACCTCGGCCGACCGGACTTTCTGTTTATCGTTGCTGCGCGGCGTTTCCATGGAGGCGGTCTGATCCCGGGACGAATGGGCGTCTTTATAGCTTGACGGTCAATACCAATCAAATTACGTTAAGCGTAATCGAATTACGATAAAAATAACCCGGGCGTGCCCAGACCTCTTGAATGGAGCGACAGGCCATGCCTACTCCCTGTTCAGGAGGCTCCATGAACCTCGATTCAACGGCGCCCGAGCTGGCTTATCAGTCCGGCTTCGGCAACGAATTCAGCAGCGAAGCGTTGCCTGGCGCACTGCCCGTCGGCCAGAATTCCCCGCAAAAAGCCCCTTACGGTCTCTACACCGAACTGTTCTCCGGCACCGCGTTCACCATGGCCCGCAGCGAAGCGCGGCGCACCTGGATGTACCGCATTCAGCCGTCGGCCAATCACCCGGCGTTCGTCAAACTGGATCGGCAACTGGCCGGCGGCCCGTTGGGTGAAGTGACCCCCAATCGCCTGCGCTGGAACCCGTTGGACATCCCGAGCGAGCCAACCGATTTCATCGACGGGCTGGTGAGCATGGCTGCCAACTCCGGCGCGGAAAAACCGGCCGGGATCAGCATTTATACCTACCGCGCCAACCGTTCCATGGAGCGCGTGTTTTTCAACGCCGATGGCGAACTGCTGCTGGTACCGGAGCTGGGACGTCTGCGCATCGCGACGGAATTGGGCGTACTGGAACTGGAGCCGCTGGAAATCGCCGTGCTGCCACGCGGCCTGAAATTTCGCGTCGAACTGCTCGATCCGCAAGCCCGCGGCTACATTGCCGAGAACCACGGCGCGCCACTGCGCCTGCCAGACTTGGGGCCGATCGGCAGCAATGGCCTGGCCAATGCGCGGGACTTCCTGACCCCGGTCGCGCATTACGAAAACCTCAAACAACCGACCACCCTGGTGCAGAAATTTCTCGGCCAGTTGTGGGGCTGTGAGCTCGATCATTCGCCGTTGAATGTGGTCGCCTGGCACGGCAACAACGTGCCGTACAAATATGACCTGCGTCGTTTCAACACCATCGGCACGGTCAGTTTCGACCACCCGGATCCGTCGATCTTCACCGTCCTGACGTCGCCGACCAGTGTCCACGGTCTGGCCAATCTTGACTTCGTGATCTTCCCGCCACGCTGGATGGTCGCCGAGAAAACCTTCCGGCCACCGTGGTTCCACCGCAACCTGATGAACGAATTCATGGGCCTGATCAAGGGCGAGTACGACGCCAAGGCCGAAGGCTTCGTGCCCGGCGGCGCGTCCTTGCACAGCTGCATGAGCGCCCACGGCCCGGATGGCGAAACCTGCACCAAGGCGATCAACGCCGAACTCGCACCAGCGAAAATCGACAACACCATGGCTTTCATGTTCGAGACCAGCCAGGTGCTGCGCCCGAGCCGCTTCGCCCTGGATTGCCCGCAACTGCAAAACAACTACGATGCCTGCTGGGCCACGCTGCCCGCCACTTTCGACCCGACCCGGAGATAACCCATGACTCAGACTTCCATCACTCGTAGCTGGGTTGCCTCCGCCAACGGCCACGCGGATTTTCCGCTGCAAAATCTGCCGTTGGGCGTGTTCAGCGTGAAGGGCGGCGCGCCGCGCAGTGGCGTGGCGATCGGCGACCATATCTTTGATCTGGGAGCGGCACTCGATGCCGGGCTGTTCGACGACGGTGCTGCGCGGACCGCCGTTGAAGCCACCCGTGGCGGCCAGTTGAATGCATTTTTCGAGCTGGGTCGCGAGGCTCGTGTCGCCCTGCGTCAACGCATGATCGAGTTGTTCAAGGAAGACAGCACCCAGCGCGGCAAGATCGAAGCCCAAGGCGCAAAACTGCTGCCGCTGGCGGCGGATTGCCAGATGCACCTGCCGGCGAAGATCAACGATTACACCGACTTCTACGTCGGCATCGAGCACGCGCAAAATGTCGGCAAACTGTTCCGCCCGGACAACCCGTTGCTGCCGAACTACAAGTACGTGCCGATCGGTTATCACGGCCGCGCTTCGACCATTCGCCCGTCGGGCACCGAGGTTCGCCGTCCGAAAGGCCAGACGCTGCCAGCCGGCCAGACCGAGCCGACGTTTGGTCCGTGCGCACGTCTGGACTATGAGCTGGAACTGGGCATCTGGATCGGTCAGGGCAACGACATGGGCGACTCGATCGCCATTGGTGACGCGGCCGATCACATCGCCGGTTTCTGCCTGCTCAACGACTGGTCGGCGCGGGACATCCAGGCTTGGGAATACCAGCCGCTGGGGCCGTTTCTGTCGAAGAGTTTCATCACCAGCATCTCGCCTTGGGTGGTGACGGCCGAAGCGCTGGAGCCGTTCCGTCGCGCTCAGCCGGCACGTCCGGAAGGCGATCCACAGCCACTGCCGTACCTGTTCGACAAACGCGATCAAGCCACTGGCGCCTTCGACATCGAACTGGAAGTGCTGCTGCTCACCGAAGGCCTGCGCGAACAAAACCTGCCGGCCCATCGCCTGACCCTCAGCAATACCCAACACATGTACTGGACCGTGGCGCAAATGGTCGCGCACCACAGCGTCAACGGCTGCCAGTTGCAGGCCGGCGACCTGTTCGGTTCGGGCACGTTGTCGGGGCCGGAGAACGGTCAGTTCGGCAGCCTGCTGGAAATCACCGAGGGTGGTAAAAAGCCGATCGAACTGGCGTCTGGCGAGGTGCGTAAATTCCTTGAGGACGGCGACGAAATCATCCTGCGTGCCCGTTGCAACCGCGAGGGTTTTGCCTCCATCGGTTTCGGCGAATGCCGCGGCAAGGTGCTGCCGGCGCGCTAAGAGGATCGGGTCATGGAACTCTATACCTACTACCGTTCGACTTCGTCCTTTCGGGTGCGTATTGCGTTGGCGCTCAAGGGACTGGACTACCAGGCGCTGCCGATCAACCTGATCGCGCCGCCAGGTGGCGAACATCGACAGCCGCCTTATCTCGGCATCAATCCGCAAGGCCGGGTGCCGGCCTTGCGCACCGACGAAGGCGAACTGCTGATCCAGTCGCCGGCGATCATTGAATACCTGGAGGAACGTTATCCACAGGTGCCGCTGCTCTCCAAAGACCTCGCCGCTCGCGCCCATGAGCGTGGTGTGGCGGCAGTGATTGGTTGCGATGTGCATCCGCTGCATAACGTCAGCGTACTCAACAAGCTGCGGCAGTTGGGGCACGATGAACCGCAAGTGGTGGAGTGGATCGGGCACTGGATCAGCCAGGGATTGGCGACGGTGGAGCAGTTGATCGGCGCTGAGGGTTATTGCTTTGGTCCGATGCCTGGGCTGGCGGATGTTTACCTGATCCCGCAGCTGTACGCGGCTGAGCGCTTCAGCATTTCACTTGAGGCGTACCCGCGGATTCGTCGAGTGGCGGCGTTGGCGGCGACGCATCCGGCATTCATCAAGGCGCATCCGGCGAATCAGCCGGATACCCCATAAAGCCTCACACCGCCCCTTGTAGGAGCAAGGCTTGCCCGCGAAGAACGATAACGCGGTGATCCTGATGGACCGAGTCGCCTGCATCGCGAGCAAGCTCGGCTCCTACAAAGGGCGGTGTTTAGTGGACGATGGAGTTAGGCGGCAAATGTCCCAACCGTTCAGTCAGGCGAATCCGCTGAATCGGGTCGTCACTGAGCAGCAGGGCATGCTCCAGGTCAAAGCGCTCGGCGTTCGGGCAATCCAGCCGTTGATAGAGGCTGGCCCGGGCCAGGTAGTCGGAGGCACTGGCGTTGCCCAGTTCCAGCACGCGTTCGGCGTCGATCAGGGCGCCGATGTAGTCATCGTTGGAAAGGTGTAACTGACGCAGGTTACGCGACAGCCGCTGCAGCATTTGCACCGGTTCGGCGGTGAGCAAATGCTCGGCGCCAAGCTGCATGTTCGGGCCGTACTGGCGTTGCAGCAATTCCCGGCAATCGTTGGGGTACAAACGACGCCCGCCGCACGGGTCGAGCAGGTGATCGGCGCCCGGTACCCGCAGCAGGAAATGCCCGGGGAAGTTGACTCCAACCATGGGGATTTCCAGACCTTTGGCCAGTTCCAGAGCAATCAATCCCAGGCTCAGTGGCTGCCCGCGTCTGCGTTCCAGCACTTTATTGACCAGCGCGACTTGCGGACGCAATGGCGTGGAGTCGTCCTGAGCGAATCCCAAGTCATTCATACGCCGTAACAACGGCTGGGCCAGCTCGCTCACCGGCAACATCGGCAAGCCACAACTGACCCGTTGTTGCAGGTCCTTGAAATCTTGCAGCACGGCCTCGGGATTGACCTCACTGTCGTGTTCGGCGGCAATCCACAGCGCCGCCTCGAACAGCGCAGGCGGTGAACGTTGCAGACAGTCGAAAAAACGTTGGCGGGGGGTCATCAAAATCTCCGGCTAATGCCTCGTTTTAGCCCCGTCTCCGGCATTCGTCCAGTGCCGAACATAGGCGGTTGCAGGTTATGTCCGAAAGTCTGCATGGCGGCGTCGCTTATTCCGGTGCGCTTCTGCAATTTTTGGGCGCAAGCCTATACTGGCCACTACAAGAAGTGATTCGGGAGCCCTACGATGTTCGCTCTCATGCAAAGCACTCGCCTTGAATCCCTGCATCTGAGCGTCGACTCGGTCACCGGGTTGAAGGCGGTCATTGCCATTCATAACAGCCGTCTGGGGCCTGCCCTGGGCGGGTGTCGTTACCTTGCCTATCCCAGCGACGAGTCCGCCGTCGAGGATGCGGTGCGCCTCGCCCAAGGCATGAGTTACAAGGCGGCGCTGGCCGGCCTGGCTCAGGGCGGCGGCGTGGCGGTGATTGTTCGCCCGGTTCATGTGGAAAACCGCGCCGCGCTATTCGAAGCCTTCGGGCGTTGCATCAATCAGCTCGACGGCCGCTACATCACCGCCATCGACAGTGGCACCTCGGTGGCGGACATGGATTGCATCGCCCAACAGACCCAGCACGTCACCAGCACCACCGCGGCGGGCGACCCGGCACCGCACGCGGCGATGGGCGTGTTCACCGGTATTCGTGCCACCGCCATGGCCCGGCTGGGCAGCGATAACCTCGAAGGCCTGCGAGTAGCGATTCAAGGGCTCGGCAACGTTGGTTTTGCCCTCGCCGAACAGCTGCACGCCGCCGGAGCCGAATTGCTGGTCAGCGACATCGATCACGGCAAGGTCCAACTGGCGATGGAACAACTTGGCGCCCATCCGATCGCCAACGACGCGCTGCTCAGCACCCCTTGCGACATTCTCTCGCCCTGCGGACTCGGTGGCGTACTCAATAGCCACAGCGTGACGCAACTGCGCTGCGCAGCGGTGGCCGGCTCGGCGAACAACCAACTGACCCATCTGGAAGTCGCTGATCAACTGGAGCGGCGGGGCATTCTGTATGCGCCGGATTACGTGATCAATTCCGGCGGGCTGATCTACGTTTCGCTCAAGCACCGCGGCGAAGAGCTATCGACCATCACCGCACACCTGTCGAAAATCAGCTCCCGGCTGACCGAAGTCTTCGCCCATGCCCAAGCGGAAAAACGCTCGCCGGCCCGGGTAGCTGACGAGTTGGCGGAGAAAGTGCTGTATCGATGAGGTTGAACCGATGAAGGAGTGAGGGCCTATCCGGCAGACTTGCTCCCAAGGCCTGGCGCCACAAGCGTCAGGCTTGACTGACGCACGCTGACGCGGCGTGCCAGGAGCCCCTGTGATGCTTCACAAGGTTGAGCTGCCTTACACCCGATTTTTATCCCCTGACGGCCAATTGCTCGGCGAACTTCCTGCCTGGGCCGACGATTTCAATTTGCTGACGCGCCTTTATCGGCAGATGGTCCTGACCCGCCTTTTCGATCAGAAAGCCGTCGCCCTGCAACGCACCGGGCGCATCGGCACTTATGCGCCGACATTGGGCCAGGAAGCCATCGGCGTCGCCGTCGGCAGCGTGATGCACGCCGAAGACGTGCTGATTCCGTATTACCGTGACACCGCCGTGCAGTTGATGCGCGGGGTGCGCATGGAAGAAATCCTCCTGTACTGGGGCGGTGACGAGCGCGGCAGCGATTTTGCCGAACCGGCGGCGGCCCAGGACTTTCCGATCTGTGTGCCGATTGCCACCCAGGCGTTGCATGCCTGCGGCGTTGCCAGTGCATTCAAAATCCGCGGCGAACATCGGGTCGCCGTCACCACCTGCGGCGACGGCGCCACCAGCAAGGGCGATTTCCTCGAAGCCCTCAACGTCGCCGGTGCCTGGCAGTTGCCGGTGGTGTTCGTGGTCAATAACAACCAATGGGCGATCTCGGTGCCACGACGGATTCAGTGCGGCGCCCCGACCCTGGCACAGAAAGCGATCGGTGCCGGGTTCCACGGTGAGCAGGTCGACGGCAATGACATGCTCGCGGTTTACGACCGGGTACACGTGGCCCTCGACAGGGCGCGTCACGGTAAAGGCCCGGTGTTGCTGGAATGCCTGAGCTACCGCCTCGGCGATCACACGACGGCCGACGATGCCACACGCTACCGGTCGGCGGACGAGGTCAAGCAGGCCTGGCTCGAAGAGCCGGTCAAACGCTTGCAACGTTTCATGGTCGACCAGGGCGTGTGGGACGAAGGCCGCGAACAGGCGCTGATCAGCGAATGTCAGGGCTTGGTTCAACGTGCTGTGGATAACTTCGAGGCTGCGGGAACCCAGGCGCCCGAATCGATCATCGATCACGTCTACGCCCAATGGCCGGCGTCCCTCGCCGGGCAGCGTGAAGAGTTGCTCGAAAGGGCGGCGCGCCGCACGGGAGATGCGAGCCATGAGTAACGGCAAAGTCACGTTGCTGGAAGCGGTGAATCTCGCGCTGCATCGGGCGATGAGCGAAGACGAGAACGTCATTGTCCTCGGTGAAGACGTCGGGGTGAACGGCGGCGTGTTTCGCGCCACCCAAGGGCTGCGCGACAGCTTTGGCTTCAAGCGAGTGATCGACTCGCCGCTGGCCGAAACCATGCTCGGCGGACTGGTGGTCGGCATGGCCGCTCAGGGCTTGAAACCAGTGGTGGAAATCCAGTTCATGGGTTTCATCTACGCGGCCATGGAACACCTGGTGTCCCACGCCAGCCGCATGCGTAATCGCACTCGCGGGCGGATCACGTGCCCGATGGTGATGCGCACGCCGATGGGCGCAGGAATTCGCGCGCCGGAACATCACAGCGAAAGCACTGAAGCATTGTTCGCGCACATTCCAGGTCTGCGGGTGGTGATTCCGTCATCGCCGGCCCGGGCCTATGGCTTGTTGCTGGCGGCCATCGATGACCCGGACCCGGTGGTGTTTCTCGAACCGACCCGGCTCTATCGCATGAACCCGCAACCTCTGTTGGATGACGGTAAACGCCTGCCACTGGACAGCTGTTTCACCCTGCGTGAAGGCAGCGACATCACGCTGATCAGCTGGGGTGCCAGTGTGATGGAAACCCTGCAAGCCGCCACCGCATTGGCCGAGCGGGGCGTCTCGGCGGAAGTGATCGATGTCGCGAGTATCAAGCCGCTGGACCTCGACACCATGGAAGCCTCGGTGCGCAAGACCGGTCGTTGCGTGATCGTTCATGAAGCGCCGCGCTCCTGTGGCGTCGGTGCGGAAATCGCCGCGAGCCTCTATGAGCGGGTGTTGCTGGAATTGCAGGCACCGATCCAGCGCGTTACGGCGCCGGACATTCCGCCGCCGCTGTATCGACTTGAGTCGCTGTACATGCCCAACGTCGAGGACATTCTTCAGGCCTGCGATAACGTTCTTCACTTTGCCTGAACCCAAGGAGGCTGCGATGAAATACTTCAAACTGCCGGATCTGGGCGAAGGTTTGCAAGAGGCGGAAATCGTCCGCTGGCATGTCGCGGTCGGCGATACCGTCACGGCCGATCAACTGCTGGTGTCGGTAGAAACCGCCAAAGCCCTGGTGGATATTCCCGCGCCCTATGACGGCGTGGTGGCAAAACTTTACGGCGGCGAGGGCGACATTGTTCACGTCGGAGAACCCTTGCTCGGCTACGAAGGCGAAGCCGATGCGGGCACCGTAGTGGGGCGACTCGAAGGTGGCGGAAGCAGTCAGGAGGACTCGTTTTTCATCGGGGCGGCCCCCTCGACCCGAGAGCACCTGGCGACTCGCGCCACGCCGGCCGTGCGGCAACTGGCCCGGCAACTTGGCGTGGAGTTGAGCGGTGTGACGGGCTCTGGCCACGAGGGGCTGATCACCCGGACGGATGTGGAAAACGCGGCTCAAAACGAACTGGATCGCTTCGGCGGCGAACGGTTGCGCGGTGTGCGGCGCAGCATGGCGCTGAACATGGCCCGGTCCCACGCCGAAGTCGTGCCGGTGACGATTTTCGGTGATGCCGACCTGCATCGCTGGGGACAGGCGCGCGAACCGCTGATTCGTCTCGCCAAAGCGATGGCGGCCGCGTGCGCCGTGGAGCCGGTGCTCAACAGCGCTTTCGACGGCAAAAGCCTGTCGCTCAAGCAACACGAACGGCTCGACCTGGGCATCGCCGTGGATACCCCGGACGGCTTGTTCGTGCCAGTGCTGCGCGATGTCGGTCATCGCACTTCGGCTGATTTGAAGGAAGGCGTCATGCGATTAAGGGCCGACGTGCAGGCGCGATCGATTCCGCCCAAGGAAATGATGGGTGCAACCCTGACGCTGTCGAATTTCGGCACCTTGTTCGGTCGCTACGCCAACCCGGTGGTGGTGCCGCCGCAAGTCGCGATCCTCGCCGCTGGCGCGATCCGTGACGAACCGGTGGCGGTCGATGGCGCGGTGATGGTGCATCCGGTTTTGCCGCTGTCCCTAACTTTCGATCATCGCGTGGTCACGGGGGGCGAGGCGGCACGTTTCTTCAAGGCGCTGGTCGAGGCGCTGGAACAACCCGACGCTTAAGTTTTTCGCAGGCATGAAAAAGGCCCTGAGTCATTTGACTCAGGGCCTATTCAATTCGGGCGTTGCTTACTTGGCAGCCTTGGGCGCTTTAGCTGGCTTGGTCGGCTCAGCGACTTCAGCAGGTGCAGGTGCCTCAACGGGGGCAGCCTTTTCAACGACTTCAGCAGGCGCATTGAGCAATTCGGACAGCGCGTCCGGTTGGCTCTTGAACGCCTTGGCGAACACATCGCGGTTCTTCGCCATGTAGATACCGGCTTCTTCTACTTGCTGTTCGGTCAGGGACGGAACGGCTTTTTGCAACACTTCGGCCAGCAACTCGGCCAGTTCGAGCATTTTGTCATGACGGTCAGCTTCGGCTTTATCCATGAACAAGCGCTCCAGATCTCGGCTGCTGCGGTATACCACTTCGACGGCCATTCACCACCTCACATGCCTTCACATTAAGTTGTCTTATTCGACCACTGTATTTATATACAGCGAAAAGGATAAGCGAATCCCTGCGCTTTGGGTAGTGGCTTTTTAATGTAGACCGAATTGAGGTGGTCTGCGCAAAACCTGTGGGAGCCGAGCTTGCTCGCGATGAGGCCCTCGAATCCAGTACAAAAGTGTCCAGTAGCAGCCCATCGCCATCTCACCCAACAGCCTCTGGCCTTTTTTCTGCATGCAAGACAAACGTCACGTCAAACCCGCATCATCCGCTCGAACCGAGCTAAGGAAGAATCATCGTGAAAATCAACTGGGCCGAGAACCTGCGGCAGAACGTGCATCAACTGGCCGAGTCCCTGGGCAACCTGTTCGTCGAGACCTTCCATTACATGGCGCTGTTCGCCATCGGTGCAGTCACCGCGTGGGCGGCGGTGATGGAGTTTTTGCAGATGATCGAGGCGGGGCACATCAAAATCGATGACATCTTGCTGCTGTTCATCTACCTGGAACTGGGGGCGATGGTCGGGATTTACTTCAAGACCAACCACATGCCGGTGCGTTTCCTGATCTACGTCGCGATCACCGCGCTGACGCGACTACTGATCTCCAACGTCTCGCACCACAACCCACCGGATATCGGCATCATCTACCTGTGCGGCGGGATTCTGCTGTTGGCGTTCTCGATTCTGGTGGTGCGTTACGCTTCGTCGCAATTCCCTTCGGTGAAGATCGAACACCCGCAACGCAAGATCGGTGCGGGTTCCGGTGAGCATCCCGAAGTCGAGAAGGGCGAGCTTTAAAGCCGCATGGCTGGCCGGCTGTGGCCCTTGACGCGTGGCGGCGGCAGGTTGTGATTGTCGCCGTCGGTCATGGCTTCGAGGATGGCCACGGCGCTATGGCCCTGTTCGATGGCGATGCCGAACTGAATGCTTTGTACCAGGCGTTTGAGGCGCTGGGGGTCATTGCGTTGTTCGGCGCTGATCATCCGTTTGGCGACCACGTGGCCGTTGTTGGACAGGGTCAGCATGATGCTGCCATCCAGACCCTGAATGCTCAGGTTGATCTGATAATCCGCTGCAAAAGCATCGGTAATGAGCTGAAAAGGGTTGTCCATTTTGCGTTACCGCCTGATTGAACGTGCAGTTGTTGACCCACCGTGATCGGGATTAGTTCGCAACACCAGACCACCGGCACGTCGCTCGCTGAGGTTTTCAAAAGTCCTTTTGCCTCACAGGTAACGTAGCAAGGGGCATGCCGGAAAAATTGTCGAACAATAGACACGGCAAAAAGAAGGCGGGCACTACAGCCCGCCTTCTTTTTGCCTGCCCGTTTCAGGGCATGAATGAGTAGATGATCGCAGACAGTGCAATCAAACCGATCAGCACCACGAACACGTTCGAGGCCTGCCCCGAATACTGGCGCAAGGCTGGCACTCGACGGATGGCGTACATCGGCATCAGGAACAACAGGCACGCGATGATCGGCCCGCCGAGGGTTTCGATCATGCCGAGGATGCTCGGGTTGAAGGTCGCCACGGCCCAGCAACTGAGGATCATGAACAGTGCGGTCACGCGGTTCAGCCAGCTCGCCGACATCACCCGGCCACGGCCGCGCAGGCTTTTCACGATCAGCCCCTGAAAGCCTTCACTGGCGCCGATGTAATGGCCGAGGAAGGACTTGGTGATCGCCACCAGCGCAATCAGCGGCGCCGCGTAAGCGATGACCGGCGTCTGGAAGTGGTTGGCCAGGTACGACAGGATCGAGATGTTCTGCGCCTTGGCAGCCGCCAAATCCGCCGGTGACAAGGCCAGCACGCAGCTGAAGCAGAAGAACATCACCGTCACCACCATCATTGCGTGGGCGATGGCGAGGATGCCGCTGCTTTTGCGTTCGGCCTGTTCGCCGTAACGCTGTTTCTGATCGACGGAGAAGGCGGAGATGATTGGCGAATGGTTGAACGAAAACACCATGACCGGAATCGCCAGCCACAAGGTCTTGAAGAACAGCGGCATCGGCATGCCTTCACTGGCGGTGGCGAAGAATGCGCCGTTCCAGTTCGGGATCAGGCTCAAACCGAGCAGCAGCAACGCCGCCACGAACGGATAAACCAGCACGCTCATGCATTTGACGATGACGCCCTGACCGCAACGGACGATGGCCATCAGACCGAGGATCAGCACCAGTGACAGAATCGCCCGTGGTGGCGGGGCGATGTGCAACTGATGCTCCATGAAGCTGCTCAAGGTATTGGTCAGCGCCACGCTGTACACCAGCAGAATCGGGAAGATCGCAAAGAAATACAGCAGCGTGATCAGCTTGCCAGCCCCGATGCCAAAGTGTTCTTCCACCACTTCGGTGATGTCCCCGGAACGCCCGGACAACACGAAGCGGGTCAGGCCGCGGTGGGCGAAGAAAGTCATCGGGAAGGCCAGCACTGCCAGGATCAGCAGCGGCCAGAAACCGCCTACGCCGGCGTTGATCGGCAGGAACAGCGTGCCGGCACCGATGGCGGTGCCGTAAAGGCCAAGCATCCAGGTGGTGTCGTGTTTACTCCAGCCTTTGTGGGTTATTTCGCTATTGCGTGTCAGGTCTACAGCAGGATTATCGGCAGCAGGTGTACGTACATCGGTCATCGTTTGGCCTCGTTATTGTTCTTGCTCGGGCTCACGTGTTACAGGCGTCGGGAATGCTCCTCAGCACTCCACCCAGCTGACAGCCAGGCCGCCCCGTGAAGTCTCTTTGTATTTGTCATGCATGTCGGCGCCGGTATCGCGCATGGTGCGAATCACCCGGTCCAGGGAAATGAAGTGTTTGCCGTCACCGCGTAGCGCCATTTGCGTAGCGTTGATCGCCTTCACGGCGGCGATGGCGTTGCGCTCGATGCACGGCACTTGCACCAGGCCGCCGACCGGGTCGCAGGTCAGGCCGAGGTTGTGTTCCAGGCCGATTTCGGCGGCGTTTTCCAGTTGCTCTGGCGTGGCGCCGAGCACGTCCGCCAACCCGGCGGCGGCCATGGCGCAGGCGGAGCCGACTTCGCCCTGGCAGCCAACTTCGGCGCCGGAGATAGACGCGTTTTTCTTGCAGAGGATTCCTACGGCCGCAGCGCCCAAGAAGAACGCGACGACGTCATCGTCCGACGCGTCCGGGTTGAATTTCATGTAGTAATGCAGCACCGCCGGAATGATCCCCGCCGCGCCGTTGGTCGGCGCCGTGACCATGCGCCCGCCCGCTGCGTTTTCCTCGTTCACGGCGAGGGCAAACAGGTTCACCCACTCCATGGCCGATAGCGTGGAGGTGATGACATTCGGCTTGCCGATTTCCAACAGGCTGCGGTGCAGTTTCGCCGCGCGACGGGGAACATTCAGACCGCCGGGCAGGATGCCTTCATGGCGCAGCCCTTGCTCGACGCATTCGCGCATCACCGACCAAATGTGCAGTAGTCCCTGACGGATTTCGGCTTCGCTGCGCCAGGCCAATTCATTGGCCATCATCAACTCGGAAACGCGCAGACCGTGCAGGTTGCAGAGCTTGAGTAGTTCGGCGGCACTGGAAAAATCGTACGGCAGCACCACATCGCTGGTGGGCGCGATGCCGGACTCGGCTTCGGCCGCTTCGATGATGAAACCGCCACCGATCGAGTAGTACGTTTGCTCTGCCAGCTCTCCGGTTTCGCCAAAGGCTGTCAGCGACATGGCATTGGGGTGGTAGGGCAGGCTCTCGTCCAGCAGCAGGAGGTCGCGTTGCCAGTTGAAGGCGATGGTGGTTTTGCCTGCCAGAAACAGTTCGCCGGTTTCGCGCAGGGTCTGGATTCGGCTGTCGATGGACGTGGGATCGATGCTGTCCGGCCACTCGCCCATCAGGCCCATGACGCAGGCGCGGTCGGTGGCGTGACCGACGCCGGTCGCCGACAGCGAGCCATAAAGCCGGATTTCTACCCGCCGTACGTCGGCCAGCAATTGTTGGTCAATCAGGGCTTGGGCGAAGGTCGCGGCGGCGCGCATCGGGCCGACGGTATGGGAACTGGACGGACCGATGCCGACTTTGAAGAGATCGAAAACACTGATAGCCATGCTAAAGCCTATACAAGCAATGGAAGAGAAATCGCTGCCATTTTTGTAGGACAAGCGCAATGTCGGCGATACTGCCTACCTCGGTCCTACGTGACCAACGAAACTTCCTAAGACAGCCTTTAGCAGGACTAAACAATGAGTCGCCAATTGCACGCCCAGACTTACGTCTGGCTGCACGTGTTTTCCTGTGCCGCGCGGCACTTGTCGTTCACCCGTTGCGCCGAAGAACTGCACATCACGCCGGGTGCGGTCAGTCAGCAAATCCGACAGCTGGAAGAGCGACTGGGTTTTCGCCTGTTTCATCGTCGCGCTCGCGGCGTGGAATTGAGCGCTGAAGGCCAGCGACTGGCCATCACGGTCAATGAGGCTTACGGCAGCATCGATGCGGAATTGCGACGACTGGATGCCGGAATGATCAGTGGGATTTTGCGGGTGCGCTCGATTCCATCGTTCCTGAGCAAGTGGTTGACCCCAAGGTTGCCGCGCTTGCAGCAGCGCTTTCCGGACATTCAATTACGTCTGGTGGCCGAGGACAGCAGCGTGCCCTTGCACGAAGGCGACTTTGACTTGGCCATCGACCTGAATGACGGCAGCTATCCCGGTTTGTTATCCACAACCTTGCTCGACGAGCAGATTTTTCCGGTCTGTGCCCCAAGCCTGCTGCGCGGCCGGCCGCCACTGCATGGCCCGGCGGACCTGATGCATTTCCCGTTGCTGCACGACATTACCGCCTGGCGCGGCAGTTACGAGTACGCGGAATGGGAGTTTTACCTCAACGCCATCGGCTTCGAAGGTGCGGACGTGCGGCGCGGGCACACCTTCAATCGCAATCACCTGACCATCGAAGCGGCGATTGCCGGGATGGGCGTGGCGATTGCGCGGCGAACCTTGCTCAATGATGAGTTGGAGCGGGGGACGTTGATCGTGCCGTTTGGCTTGGCGGTACCCAATCACAAGCGTTACGTGCTGCTCTATGCGCCTGGGGCGCTGAGCCATCCGGGCGTGCGTGCGGTGCATGACTGGCTGGTGGAAGAGGCGGGGATATTTCGAAGCCTGCATCCGCTGGCGGAGCGGCAGATGTGAGCAATTGTGACAAAAGAGTCAGGCGACCCAACTCCCGACCTTAACAGCGCTTTTGCTCCTTGTCCGGCTTTTTTTGCGAATCAAAATTTATCTTTTTTTAGGGGTTGAATTGTTCTGCGAGCCGACCGATTGTGTAAGTAAGAGGTCACGGTGATGACGCCCAAGGGCCAGCCGATGTGCCTCTCGCGAGCTAGCTGAAATAAGGGATGAACTATGCAAATCCAAGTCAACAGCGATAACCATATTCAAAGCAGCATCCGACTGGAGGAGTGGGTACGTACTACCATTGAGAGCACGCTCGAACGTTATGAAGAGGACCTGACACGCGTCGAGGTTCATCTGCGGGACGAGAACGGCGACAAGCCAGGTCCCCATGACATGCGCTGTCAGCTGGAAGCGCGGCCAAAAGGCCACCAACCGATTTCTGTCACCCATAAAGCCGCAAACCTGGAACTGGCGATCGACGGTGCGGCCGAAAAACTTGAACATGCGCTTGAGCACCTGTTCGGCAAACTGCGGGGCAAACCACGTGCCGCTATCGTGCCGTTTGAGAGAGTTGCAGCCGATGCGCTGCTGGAAGACGAGTTTCTCGAGAACGAACAGGCTGCGCAAAACGGCTGATATCTGATTAGGTTTTTACCTTCCACCACTGACAAACGGGTCTGCTTAAGCAGGCCCGTTTTTGTTTGTGCTGACTGACCGCTGACTGGTGTAACAGCGATCCCGTCGTATTCTATTTTGCACATGAGAATATTTATCATTAATATTGCGGCCTTGTTGGCTCCGTGACATTCACGAGGCCTCACCCGTTTCAAGGTCGAAACATGAAAGGCAAAATCACCGCGCTCCCCGTTTCCTACCGACTGGCCGTCACTTCCCGAGTGCTGGCCGCCGTGCTGGGGGGTTACCTCGTCGCGGCATTGGCCAGTGTCAGCCTGACGATGTGGCTGCCTTTGGCTCGTGGCGAAGCGGTGGTCACCGGGATGATGACCTCGTTTTTGGTGTATCTGGTCGCCGTACTCTGGTGCTTTGCCTGTCGCAGTGCGTGGCAAGCCTGGTTCGGATTGATCGTGCCGAGCGTGGTTTTGGCGGCGGTGTCGGGGCTGGCGTATTGGATGGGCCACTGATGAAAGAGGGGTTTCGGCAGGCCATGGCCTGGTTGCACACTTGGGCCGGGTTGATCTTCGGCTGGCTGCTATTCGCGATTTTCCTGACCGGCACGCTCGCCTATTTCAAGGATGAGATCAGCCACTGGATGCAGCCGGAAGTTCCCGCCCGTTCGCTGTCCTCAGAAGCCAGTCTGGCTCTCGCCCAGCACTACCTCGAGCAGCACGCCGCGGGTGCCTCGCGATGGCTCATCGATTTACCGGATGCTCGCGAACCCGGGCTGTCGGTGAGGTGGCAGCAAGCACCGGCCAAGCCCGGCACGCGCGGTCAATTCACCGAAAAACTCCTCGATCCGCAAACCGGTGCAGAAGTGCAGGGCCGGGACACACGCGGTGGCGAGTTCTTTTACCGCTTCCACTTTCAGCTGCAGATGCCCTATCCGTGGGGGCGCTGGCTGTCGACGATCGCAGCGATGGTGATGTTCGTCGCGCTGATCAGCGGGATCATCACCCACAAGAAAATCTTCAAGGACTTCTTCACCTTCCGCCCGCGCAAGGGCCAGCGCTCCTGGCTGGACGGGCACAACGCGGTGGGCGTTCTGGTGTTGCCGTTTCATTTGATGATCACTTACAGCAGCCTGGTGATTTTCATGTCGATGGTGATGCCGGCGAGCATCCTTGCCGCGTACAACGGTGATGTCGAGGCGTTTTACGATGAGGTGTTTCCGGCGTCCAATACGCCCGACATGGCGGGCAAGCCGGGCCAGTTGGCACCCTTGGCTCCGCTGCTGGAACGGGCCAGCGAGCTGTGGTCGGGCGGGCGAACCGGGTCGCTGACGGTGAACAATTCGGGCGATGCGAATGCCTCGGTCATTCTTGCGCGTGACGGCGCCGACCGAGTAGTCCACGACTTTGGCAGCGCGGTGACATTCAACGGCGTGACCGGGCAGCTACTCAGCGCAACGCCGAAGCAAGCAATGCCCATGGTGATTGCCGGCAGTTTCTACGGCTTGCACATGGGCCATTTCGCCGGTCCGGTGTTGCGCTGGCTGTACTTCATGTGTGGTTTGGCGGGCACTGCGATGATCGGCACCGGACTGGTGATCTGGCTCGGCAAGCGTCAGCTCAAACATGCGAAGAGCGGTGTGATGCCGTTTGAGTTGCGGCTGGTGGAAGTGCTGAACATCGCCAGCCTGTCGGGGTTGATGGTCGCGGTGGCGGTGTTCTTCTGGGCCAATCGATTGTTGCCGGTCGCAATGGCCGGGCGGGCGGATTGGGAGGTGAACAGCTTCTTCATCGTCTGGGGCCTGAGTGTGTTGCACGCCGTGGTCCGCCGCGGTCGCGCCGCGTGGGTCGAACAGTTGGCGCTGACGGCGTTGCTGTTCTGTGCGCTGCCGTTGCTGAACGCGTTGACTACGCCTTATCACTTGGGCGTCACCCTGATGCAGGGGGATTGGGCCATGGCCGGTTTCGATCTGACGTGTCTGGGCAGCGGTCTGTTTTTCGCGTGGACTGCGTGGAAAATGCAGCGCGCGGGGCAGGCTGGAATCGCCACCCGACCACGGGCGAAACCGATGCTGCTTGAGCAAGAGGCGCACTGAATGTTCCTGGCCTTGTTGCTGTGCTACGGCGGTTTCACCGCGCTGTGTTTATCGATGGATCGGCATCACGCCGAAATGCTGGGGCGCAAGCCTTCGGCCCGTCGCCGCCAAGGAATGAAACTCAGTGGCTGGTTGTTGCTGGCGTTATCGCTGTGGGCTGCGGTGTCGTCGACGGGTTGGGGACTTGGATTGGTGGAGTGGTTTGCGGTGTTGATGCTCAGCGCTTTGCTGCTGGTGTGGTTGATGACGTATCGCCCGCGCCTGGCCTTGGCGTTGGCCGGTTTGAGTTTGCTTGCCAGCCCCGTCGCCGTGTTTGCAAAGGGCTGACCTGATGATCACCAGCCCCCCGGAATCCCATGACGACGAACATCGCGGTGCGCGTGCGCATTTCCTGCAGGTGTTCCTTTCCCAGCGTTCGCAAATGGAAGCGCTGGTGAGCCGTCGTGTCGGTTGTCGGGCGACCGCCGCGGACCTGGTGCAGGATTTGTTCCTGCGTTTCTGGCGTCGGCCGCTGGTGCAGGTTGAAGAGCTCAGCACTTACCTGTTGCGCTGCGCCGGCAACATCGCCATCGACCATTTGCGCAGCGAAGGCACGCGGGTGCGGGTCAATGAGGGCTGGATGCCGGATCAACCCGACAGCCACGGCAGCGAGCCGCAAGCGGCGCTGGAGGCGGGCAACGATTTGCGTCACGTCGAAGCGGCGTTGCGCGCGCTGCCCGAGCGCACGCGGCAGATCTTTTTGCTCAACCGTATTCACGGGCGCAAATACGCCGAGATCGCCAAGGCCATGGGGTTGTCCCAAAGCGCCGTTGAAAAACATATGATGCGCGCCCTCGAGGCTTGCAAGGCCAGCCTGCGGGAACCCGAACCGCGCACGCCAGGGAAAGCATTGTGACCAACACCGAACGCGTCACCCCGACGCCTGCTCAGGAACAGGCGGCCTTCGCCTGGCTGAGTCTGTTGCATGACCAGCCCAGCAGCGGCGATCAGGCCACCTTCAGCCATTGGCTACAGGCCGACCACGCCCATGCCGAGGCTTACGCCCAGGCGCAAGTGGTGTGGGAGTTGACCGAAACTCCGGCCCGAACGTTGGCCGGTGAAGAAGCGTTTGCCTTGCAGGGTTATCTCAATGCGATGAATCGCTCGCGCCGTACCCGCGTTCGGCGTTGGTCCGGGGCGTTGGCGATGGCGGCGTGCATGGTAGTGATGATCGGCGTCGGTGCTGGCTGGCAACCGTCGCGCTGGGTCGATGATCTGGGCGCGGACTATGTGTCGGCGCCGGGGGAGATTCGCACTGTCACGCTGTCGGATCAGTCACAAGTCACGCTTGATGCCGACAGCGCGATTGCGGTGGATTTCAGTCGTGGCGAGCGGCATGTCCAGCTGCGGCGCGGCGCCGGATTTTTCAGCGTGACCCACACCGGCGAGCCGTTTGTGGTGGACGCTGAAAAAGGTCAGGCGCGGGTGCTGGGGACTCAGTTTGAAGTGCGTCTGCAACCGCACGGTGCGCAGGTCACGGTGTTGTCCGGGCGGGTCGGTGTGACGGCGAACAAGTACGCCGAGCAACAAATTCTCATCGCTGGCCAGCAAGTGGCTTATGGCGAGGGTTCGGCGCAAAAACTCCATAGGGTCGACAGCGAAGCGCAATTGGCGTGGCGTCAGGGATGGCTCAATTACTACAAGGCGACACTCGCCGACGTGGTGCAAGACCTTGGGCGTTATTACCCGGGACGGATTGTGCTGCTCAACGGTGAACTCGCGGGGCGGCGGGTCAGTGGCAGCTTTCCGAGCAAGGATCCGCAAGCGGTGCTGAGTTCGTTGCAAGGGGTGTTGGGGTTTGAACAGCACAAGGTTTTGGGGCGTTTGATTATTTTGCGTTGAGGCTGCTGGCCCCATCGCGAGCAGGCTCGCTCCCACATTTGAAACGCATTCCCCTGTGGGAGCGAGCCTGCTCGCGATGGCGTCAGATCGAACACACATTCTTTCAACTGATCGTTCCCACGCAGAGTGGTCTGCACACCAGAGCGTGGGAACGATCGAAGTGTTTTGAAAATAATTTCAAAATTCTGATGAGGTAAACCCAGACGCCATCCGTGTAGTGACTGAAACTGCGAGTCATTCGCATTCCGTAGGTTCTACACAGGTCATGAGCAATGAAGTCCAGGGCAAAATCGGGTTCGGTCAAACAGTGGTTGGGTACGTGTGCCTTGAGCTTTTCGGCGCTGGCATTGCTGCCGTTGAGTGTGGCGGTGGCGGCTGAGGCTGGCAGTGCCCGGCAGAGTGCGCCGTTCAGCTTCGCAATGGCCGCCAAACCGCTGCCCCAGGCCTTGAGCGACTTCAGCCGGATCACTGGCATCAGCGTGGTCTACACCGATGAAGCGCCGTACGGCATCAACGCTCCAGCGCTCAGCGGGCAGATGAGTGCCGAGCAGGCGATGCAGCGTTTGCTCAGCGGTTCGGGGTTCACCTTCCGTCGCACTGATAGTCACACCTTGCTGCTGGAGCCGTTGCCTACCGATGGCGCCTTGAATCTGGGCGCGACCACCATCACCTCGGTGGCCGATCAGTCCATGAGCTATCAGCCACCGCCCACCAGTTCGGTGCTGCGCTCTTCGGCCTTGATCCAGGAAATCCCCCAGACTGTCAACGTGGTTCCGGCGCAGGTTATTCGCGATCAGGCGCCGCGCAATCTGGACGACGCGCTGGCCAACGTCAGCGGCATTACTCAAGGCAACACACTGGCGAGCACTCAGGATTCGGTGATGACTCGCGGTTTCGGCGACAACCGCAACGGCTCGATCATGCGCGACGGCATGCCGATCGTGCAGGGCCGTGGCATGAATGCGACCGTGGACCGGGTCGAAGTGCTCAAGGGCCCGGCCTCGCTTCTTTATGGCATTCAAGACCCGGGCGGCGTGGTCAACATGGTCAGCAAGAAACCCGAGCTTGAGCAGTACAACGCGTTGACCCTGCGTGGCTCGACCTATGGCGACGGCAAAAACGGCAGCGGCGGCGGCCTCGACAGCACCGGCGCGCTGGGTGATTCCGGGCTGGCCTATCGCATGGTCCTGGACCACGAAGACGAAGATTACTGGCGCAACTTCGGTACTCACCGCGAGACATTGGTAGCACCGTCCCTGGCCTGGTTCGGCGAAAGCACCAAGCTGCTGTTCGCCTACGAACACCGCGAGTTTCTGACCCCGTTCGACCGCGGCACGATCATCGACCCGCGTGACAACCATCCGCTGGACATCTCCCGCGAGCGTCGCCTCGACGAACCCTTCAACAACATGGAAGGCCGCTCGGACCTGTATCACTTCGAGGCCGATCACGAGCTCAACGACAACTGGAAAGCCCACTTCGGCTACAGCTGGAACCGCGAAACCTACGACGCCAGCCAGGTGCGCATCACCGCCATCGACACCAACAAGGGCACGTTGACTCGCAGCATGGACGGCACTCAAAACGCGATCAGCACCGACCGCTTCACCACCGCCAGCCTGGAAGGCAATGTCCAGCTCGCAGGGATGAAACATGACCTGGTGTTCGGCGTCGATGATGAATACCGCAAGATCTACCGCGAAGACCTGATCCGTCAGAAAAGCTTGAGCACCTTCAGTTACGTCAACCCGGTTTACGGCCGCGAAGTCGCCGGCACCACGGTCAGCCCGGCCGACAGCGCGCAAACCGATGAACTGCGCAGCGATTCGGTGTTTTTGCAGGACTCGATTCACCTGACCGATCAATGGATTCTGGTAGCCGGTGGGCGCTTCCAGGAATACAACCAGTACGCCGGCAAAGGCGTGCCGTTCAAGGCCAACACCGACAGCAACGGTCAGAAATGGGTGCCTCGCGCCGGTCTGGTGTATCGCTACACCGATGAACTGTCGTTCTACGGCAGCTACACAGAATCGTTCAAACCCAACTCGACCATCGCACCGTTGAGCGGCAGCAGCACCGTGCTGGACGGCAGCATCGCGCCGGAAGAAGCCAAGTCCTGGGAAATCGGCGCCAAGCTCGACATGCCAGGCCGCGTTACCGGTAACGTCGCGCTGTTCGACATCAAGAAACGCAACGTGCTGGTGGCCAACTCCGAAGGTCCGGTGACGATCTACAGCGCCGCCGGTGAAGTGCGTTCCCGTGGGCTGGAAGTGGACTTGAGCGGTCAGTTGAGTGATCGCTGGAGCATGATCGGCAGCTATGCCTACACCGACGCTGAAGTGACGGAGGACCCGATCTACAAAGGCAAGAAATTGCAAAACGTCGCCAAGAATAGTGGTTCGCTGTCGGCGGTTTATGACTTTGGCACTATCGTCGGTGGCGATCAGCTACGGGTCGGCGCAGGGGCACGGTATGTCGGTGAGCGAGCGGGTAACGCGGTGAACGATTTCGACCTGCCGAGCTACACCGTGGCCGATGCGTTCGCTACCTACGACACCAAAGTCGAGGGGCAGAAGGTCAAGTTCCAGCTCAATGTGAAGAACCTGTTTGACCGCACCTACTACACCTCGGCAGCGAGCCGGTTCTTTGTGTCGATGGGGGATTCGCGGCAGGTGTCGCTCTCAAGCACGCTGGAGTTCTGATCGCAGACCGCGTCATCGTTCTTCGCGAGCAAGCCCGGCTCCTACAGGGGAATGCATTCCAAATGTGGGAGTGAGCCTGCTCGCGATGGCGGCTTGCCAGACACTGAAGACTTCAGGATTACCGCAAAAACGCCTGCCGATACTCACCGGGCGTTCCCCCCAATGCCTGCCGAAACCGATTGGTGAAATGACTCGCACTGGCAAACCCACACGCCAACGCAATATCCCCCAACGGCTGCGACGTCGTACGCAACAACTCCCGCGCCCGGCTCAGTCGCCGCGACAGCACATACTGATGCGGCGGCAAGCCAAAACTCTCGCGAAACATCCGCGCAAAGTGGTATTCGGATAACGCACACAACGCTGCCAACTGCCCCAGGCTAATCGCCTCGGCCAATTGGTTGTCGATGAACTCCACCAACTGCCGCCGCTGATGCGCTGCCAATCCGCCTTTGAGCCGCAAGCCTTCACGCATCCCGACCTGGCCGAGCAAAACGTGGCTGAGCATTTCATGGGCCAGGCTGCTGGTGAGCACGCGTTCGCCGGGCTCGTCCCAGTTGAGTGTGAGCATTTGCCGAAAGCGCCGGGCTTGCACCGGGTCGTCGAGAAAGGTGGCTTCGCGCAGCTGCAGTTCGCGAGGTTCGCGGTCCAGCAACGTAACGCAGCCGAGGGCGAATTGTTCGGGGCTGAAATACACGTGGGCCAGGCGTATGTCGCCGTTGATCACCCAACCCGATTGATGCTCTGCCGGCAGGATGCACAGCTTGTCCGGGCCGCCCTTGGTGCCGGGTTGGTCGCGGCGAAAAGTGCCGGTGCCGCCAGCGATGTAGCAGGACAGGGTGTGATGACTCGGCGCTTCGTAATCCTGGGCGTCGTGATGGTTGCTCCACAAGGCTGCAGCCATGCCGTCACCGAGCTCGGCGCTGTGCTCGAGGCGAGCATTGGGCGAGCGGTTGAGGGCTTGAAAGACTTGCAGGGTTTCCAGTGCAGGCATGATGGCTTCTCTTTGACGCCTTGCATCCTACTCCGTAGCCGTTCGGCTGCCAGCCTGTGGCCTGACAAAAGCGCAAGTTTATGCAAGTGCGAAAGGCCCTGGCGCAGGACACTGAAGACCTATTCAGGAGTCTTTGCCATGAACCTTTCGTTGTATCTGCTGACCGTGCTGATCTGGGGCACCACCTGGATTGCCTTGAAATGGCAATTGGGCGTGGTGGCGATTCCGGTGTCGATCGTCTATCGCTTCGGCCTCGCCGCGTTGGTGCTGTTCGTGATGCTGCTGCTGAGTCGCCGCCTGCAAGTGATGAACCGTCGCGGGCATCTGATCTGTCTGGCGCAGGGGTTGTGCCTGTTCTGCATCAATTTCATGTGTTTTCTGACGGCCAGCCAGTGGATACCCAGCGGTCTGGTCGCGGTGGTGTTTTCCACCGCCACGTTGTGGAACGCACTCAATGCGCGCGTGTTCTTCGGCCAGAAAGTAGCTCGCAATGTGCTGATGGGCGGTGCGCTGGGGCTGCTTGGGCTTGGCCTGTTGTTCTGGCCTGAGGTGGTGGGCCACACCGCGAGCCCGCAAACCTTGCTCGGGTTGGGTCTGGCATTGCTCGGGACACTGTGCTTCTCGGCGGGCAACATGCTGTCGAGCCTGCAACAGAAAGCCGGGCTCAAACCGCTGACCACCAATGCCTGGGGCATGGCCTATGGCGCGGCCATGCTGTCGGTGTGGTGCCTGGTCAAAGGCATTCCGTTCGACATGGAATGGAATGCGCGCTACATCGGCTCGCTGCTGTACCTGGTGATTCCGGGTTCGGTGATCGGTTTCACGGCCTACCTGACGTTGGTCGGGCGGATGGGGCCGGAACGCGCAGCCTATTGCACCGTACTGTTCCCCGTCGTGGCGCTGAACGTGTCGGCGTTTGCCGAAGGCTATCAATGGACCGCGCCCGCCTTGGTGGGTTTGGTACTGGTGATGCTGGGCAATGTGCTGGTGTTTCGTAAGCCCAGGGCGCCGATGGTTCAGGGGAACGGCAAGCTGGCCTGAGAGGCATGATGGTTGAGCGCTAAGGCCATTTAGCGCTCAGTTCTGATGGCTATAAATATCAGCAAAGGCAATATGAAATCGACGATATGCCGAGCCCAGTCTTTCGCGTTCCAGGTTTGTGATTCATCCATGTTGAACCATTCGACACCGACCACTTGCAGGCAGATGTAATAAACAAACATGGCGATCAATAATCCAACAATCGCAAACTTTTTCGCTTCATGAAAGTTTTCGGGAGAGCCGTTTATGTTTCGGTAAAGATGATAGGCGCCTAGCAAACAGAAAGCGGTATAAGTGACTTCAAGGGTAATAATGATCCAGTAGATTCGGTGGTGGAGTATGGGCGAGGTAATTGCCCTGTAGCTCAGGTTCAGGTTCTCTCGGGTGGTGTCCATGCTAAGGACGTGACCGACATATTCATAGTTGGATGCGTAGTCGGTGAAGTTGCTGTACATCACGAGCAGGCCAAAGAAACTTATATAAATCATCAGTATTACTTTGCTGTATCGGATGATCTTGTCGGTTGTAATGTTGTTCAAGGTAAGCGCTCTCCATAGCTAATAAACCGTAGGGTTGGTAAGGAATGGAGAGTTTATAATGCCTATCTCGTTTTCGTCGGTAGACTGAATTGCAAGTTGTGTATGGACCGGGCAGACATTTAATGCATCTGCCCTTTTTAGTTAGCCTTTCCAGACTTGGGGGTTCACCAGATCTTGTGGTCGCTCACCCAGCAAAGCGCTGCGCAAGTTGGCCAAGGCGCGGTTGGCCATGGCTTCGCGGGTTTCATGAGTGGCCGAGCCGATGTGCGGCAATGTCACCGTGTTTTTCAGTTGGAACAGGGGGGACTCGGCCAGCGGCTCTTTCTCGTAAACGTCCAGCCCGGCGCCACGAATCCGATTGTTTTGCAGGGCTTCGATCAAGGCGGGTTCGTCCACCACCGGGCCGCGGGCAATGTTCACCAGAATCGCACTGGGTTTCATCAATGCCAATTCACGGTGGCTGATCAGGTGTCTGGTTTTTTCGCTGAGCGGCACCACCAGGCAGACGAAATCAGCTTCGGCCAGCAATTGATCAAGGCTGCGCATCTGCGCGCCGAGTTCTTGCTCCAGTTCGGTCTTGCGGCTGTTGCCGCTGTAGAGGATCGGCATGTTGAAGCCCAGCCGCCCGCGACGGGCGATGGCCGCACCGATGTTGCCCATGCCGACGATGCCCAGGGTCTTGCCGTGTACGTCGCAGCCGAACAACGGCGCACCCACGGTGGCTTGCCATTGGCCTGCCTTGGTCCAGGCGTCCAGTTCGGCGACGCGGCGGGCGCTGCTCATCAGCAGGGCGAAGGCCAGGTCGGCGGTGCTTTCGGTGAGGACGTCGGGGGTGTTGGTGAGCATGATCCCGCGTTCATTGAAGTAGGCGACATCGTAGTTGTCGTAGCCGACCGAGACGCTGGAGACGACTTCCAGTTTGGCGGCGTTTTCCAACTGTGCGCGACCGAGTTTGCGACCGACGCCGATCAGGCCGTGGGCGTGGGGCAGGGCTTCGTTGAATTGGGCGTTGATGTCGCCGTTTTTCGGGTTTGGCACGATAACGTCGAAGTCTTGCTGCAGGCGTTCGACCATTTCCGGGGTGATGCGGCTGAAGGCGAGGACGGTCTTTTTCATGGGAGGAGGGCTCTCGGGCGCAGGTGAATGCCAAGCACGCTAACATTCTTCTTTGGATTTGGGCGAGGCTGTTGGGCTCTTTTGTCCTTGGCGGCCTTTGGGCCGACCATGTTGCTGTTGGTGGTGTACATATCCGTTTCTGCGGTAACGGCGGCTTAGGGTTTCGCCCTTACGGCGAGTCCCTTTTGTCAAACGCCACAAAAGGAACCAAAAAGTCTCGCCCCAGCGTCCGGCCCCTCGCTTGGGCTCGGCGTTCCTTCGCTCCGGCGTCCATCTGGGGGCATCGCCTCCGGTCGGCTTCGCTTCGACCTCCTCTCGATGTGTTCGACTGCGTCGAACGGCGCTGCGCGCCTGCCCCCCAGATGAACACCTCCACTCAGCCTGCCGAAGGGGCGGGTGGATCAAGATCAAGAGCTGCAGGCGAGCTAACGCTCGGCCTGATGAGTGGTGAGGGGCGAAAGGCGAAAGGCGAAAGGCGTACGCCGATCTCCTGTGGGAGCGAGCCTGCTCGCGATGGCGGCCTGACAGCCGACCGATCACCCGCAGGTGTACACCATTCCCCTGTGGGAGCGGCGGTGCGACGATTCGACTTGCTCGCGAAGGCGGTCTATCAGCCGGCCGATCAATTCGCCACCCGAACCCCACCCATGCTCCCACTCAACTCATAAGCCACCAATTCCGCCTGATGCGCCGCCAATATCTCTGGCAAGGACCCGCGCAAATACTCGACCCACGTTTTAATCTTCGCGTCCAGGTACTGCCGCGACGGGTAGATCGCATACAGATTCAATTCCTGCGACCGGTAGTTCGGCATCACCCGCACCAGCGTGCCGTTGCGCAACCCTTCAATCGCTGCATACACCGGCAAAACCCCAACCCCCATGCCGCTGGTGATCGCCGTCTTCATCGCATCAGCGGAGTTCACCAGAAACGGTGAGCTATTAATCGTCACCATTTCCTGGCCTTCGGGACCGTCGAAGGTCCATTTCTCCAGCGGAATCACCGGGCTTACCAGACGCAGGCACGCGTGGTTCAGCAGGTCGCTGGGCTTCTGCGCGCAGCCGTTGGCTTTCACATAGGCCGGCGAGGCGCAAACGATGCTGTAGGTGATGCCCAAACGCTGGGAGACGAAGCCTGAGTCCGGCAGTTCGCTGGCGAGCACGATGGACACGTCGTAGCCCTCGTCCAGCAAGTCCGGGACGCGGTTGGCCATGGTTAGGTCGAAGGTGACGTCGGGGTGGGTTTTGCGATAGCGGGCGATGGCGTCGATCACGAAATGCTGACCGATGCCGGTCATGGTGTGCACCTTGAGCTGCCCGGCCGGGCGGGCGTGGGCGTCGCTGGCTTCGGCTTCGGCTTCTTCGACGTAGGCCAGGATCTGCTCGCAGCGCAATAGATAGCGCTTGCCGGCCTCGGTCAGGGCGATGCGTCGGGTGGTGCGGTTGAGCAGGCGGGTTTGCAGGTGGGCTTCCAGGTTGGAGACCGCGCGCGAAACGTTAGCCGTCGTGGTGTCGAGTTGCACGGCGGCGGCGGTGAAGCTGCCGGCCTCGGCCACGTAACTGAAGGCGCGCATGTTTTGCAAAGTGTCCATGGGGTGCTCTCGGAGGCGATGGCAAATTGTGACACGAAGTTTCAGGGTCTGAGACCCCGACTAACGGATTATCGCGTTAACGGTAACAAAGATTCACAGGATTCCCAGCTTATCGCCAACAAAGCCGAGCCCTAGAATTGCGCCACCGCTGGAACATCGAACCCCCGTGGGAACGAGCCTTTGTGGCGAGGGGGTTCATCGGAACGCCGCATCGCCCCGTTCGGCTGCGAAGCAGTCGTAAAACCTGAGCATGCGGTCCGCCAGACACACCACGGTGGCAGGTTTTGGGGCCGCTTCGCGACCCAACGGGGGTAAACCCCCTCGCCACAAAAGCTCGTTCCCACAGGGGTTGCGGTGCCGTTCCCACAAAATTTTTTACCTCCCCTACTTCAGGAAATCGCAGCAGTGCCGCGTCGCATCAACAGAGCGCTTCAGACACTCAGTGTTTTGGCTTTAACCCTGGCAATCAGCGGCTGCATCGGTACCGGAGGTATTGCCCCGCAGGGCAAGGCGCTGGAGGCCGATTCATTGGCCACCGACGAAGCCATCCAGAACGCTGCACAGGACGCTCACTGGCCCACCGCGCAATGGTGGCAGGCCTATGGCGACCCGCAATTGAACCGCTGGATCGACCTCGCCCTGCAAGGCAGCCCGACCATGGCCATGGCGGCGGCGCGAGTGCGTCAGGCCAAATCCATGGCCGGGATCGCCGAGTCCGCCGAGTCGCTGCAGATCAATGGCCAATCCACCCTCAAACGCCATAACTGGCCCACCGATCAGTTCTACGGGCCGGGCGAATTGGCCAACACGACGACCTGGGACAACAACGCCGCATTGGGCTTCAGCTACGCCCTCGACCTTTGGGGGCGCGAAAGCAACGCCAGCGAGCGCGCCGTTGACATGGCTCACATGAGTGCCGCCGAAGCGCGTCTGGCCCAGCTCGAATTGCAGAACAACATCGTGCGCGCCTACATCGAGTTGTCGTTGCATTACGCGCAACGGAACATCGTCGAGGCGACCTTGAAACAGCAGCAGCAAATTCTCGACCTCGCGCAGAAGCGTCTGAACGGTGGCATCGGCACCCATTTTGAAGTCAGTCAGGCTGAAACGCCGCTGCCGGAAACTCACCGTCAGATCGATGCACTGGACGAAGAAATCGCCCTCAGCCGCAACCAGCTCGCGGCCCTTGCGGGCAAAGGTCCGGGGGAGGGCGCGCAGTTGCAGCGGCCAACGTTGTCATTGGGCGCAGCGCTGAAACTCCCGTCGTCGTTGCCCGCGCAGTTGCTCGGTCAACGCCCGGACGTGGTCGCCAGTCGCTGGCAAGTGGCGGCCCAGGCACGGGGTATCGATGTCGCGCACGCTGGTTTCTACCCCAACGTCGACCTGGTTGGCAGCCTCGGCTACATGGCTACCGGCGGTGGAGCGCTGGAGTTTTTGACCGGCAAGAAGCTCAACTACAGCGTTGGCCCTGCGATCTCGTTGCCGATCTTCGACGGCGGCCGGTTGCGCTCGGAGCTGGGCGAAGCCTCGGCGGGTTACGACATCGCCGTGGCCAAGTACAACCAGACGCTGGTCAACGCGCTGAAAAACATCTCCGACCAGTTGATCCGCCGCGAATCCATGGACAAGCAGCAAACCTTCGCCGCCGAGTCGGTGGCCACGGCCCAGAAGACTTACGACATCGCGATGATCGCCTACCAGCGCGGCCTCACCGACTACCTCAACGTGCTCAACGCCCAGACGCTGTTGTTCAAACAGCAGCAGGTCCAGCAGCAGGTGCAGGCGGCGCGACTGAGTGCTCATGCGGAATTGGTGACGGCACTCGGCGGTGGGCTAGGCGCAGGTAACGATGCGCCGAAAGACAGCCAGACCCAGGCACCGAAAACCCCGAGCCTTCTTAAGAACATCTCGAATTGAACACAAAACCTGTGGGAGCGAGCCTGCTCGCGATGAGGGCGTATCAGTCAATGCTTGTGTCGCCTGACACTCAGCTATCGCGAGCAGGCTCGCTCCCACAGGTGCCGCGCCCGGCCTTAATTTCAATGAGCAGGATTTCATGACTCCCTTGCCCGCACCTTTGCGCTGGCTGTATTCCCTTGAATGGCGCCGGGGTTTCTTTGACTGGGCGCGCAGCGATGGCGTGACCTGGGTCTACATTTTCAAGGTGCTGTTCGCCGCGTTTCTGACGCTGTGGCTGGCCATGCGCCTGGAGTTGCCGCAACCGCGCACGGCGATGATTACCGTGTTCATCGTCATGCAGCCGCAAAGCGGTCACGTGTTGGCCAAGAGTTTCTATCGCTTCCTGGGGACATTGGCCGGCTCGGCGGTGATGGTCGCGCTGATTGCCTTGTTTGCGCAGAACACCGAGTTGTTCCTCGGATCGCTGGCGATCTGGGTCGGCATCTGTTCGGCGGGCGCGGCGCGCTATCGCAACTTCCGCGCCTATGGTTTTGTGCTCGCCGGGTACACCGCCGCGATGGTCGGTTTGCCCGCATTGGCGCACCCGGACGGCGCGTTCATGGCCGCCGTCTGGCGGGTACTGGAAATCTCCCTGGGAATTATCTGCTCCACGCTGGTCAGCGCCGCGATCCTGCCGCAATCCGCCAGTGCCGCCATGCGCAACGCCTTGTATCAGCGCTTCGGGGTGTTCGCGCTATTCGTCACGGATGGCTTGCGCGGTCGCAGTAAACGGGAAGCTTTCGAGGCGAGCAACGTGCGCTTCATCGCCGAGGCCGTGGGGCTGGAAGGGTTGCGCAGCGTCACTGTGTTTGAAGACCCGCACATGCGTCGGCGCAGCGGTCGGCTCAGCCGCTTGAACAGCGAATTCATGGGCATCACCACCCGTTTCAACGCCTTGCACCAGTTGCTCGAACGCTTGCGCAGCAGCGGCACCGATCAGGTGGTCGCGGCGATCAAACCGGGTTTGCAGGACCTGGCCGAACTGCTCGATGGCTTCAGCGGCCGTGCCCTGACCAACGCCGATGCGGGCCGTCTGGTCATCGCGCTAACCGCCTATAAAGAAGGTCTGCCGGCGCGGGTTCGCAGCTTGCGAGCGGTTTTTCAGGAGAGCAATCCGAGCGACGCCGAGCAGCTGGATTTTCATACCGCGTACGAGCTGCTTTATCGCTTCGTCGACGATTTGTACAGTTATGCACAGACCCACGCGTCTCTGGCTGATCACAGCCATGCGCGCGAGCAATGGGATGAGCCATTCACCCCGCAAACCAACTGGATGGCGTCGGCCGCCTCGGGAATTCGCGCGGCGTTCATTCTGGTGGTTCTGGGCAGCTATTGGGTCGCGACCGCGTGGCCGAGCGGGGCGACGATGACGCTGATTGCCGCTGCTACCGTGGGCCTCTCGGCGGCGACACCGAATCCAAAACGCATGGCCTTTCAGATGGCTTGCGGGACGCTCCTCGGGGCGCTGATCGGCTTCGTCGAGATGTTTTTCATCTTCCCCTGGATCGACGGCTTTCCGTTGCTCTGCGTGATGCTCGCGCCGGTGATCGTGCTCGGTTCGTTCCTCACATCAAGGCCGCAATACGCCGGTGTCGGTCTCGGTTTGCTGATCTTCTTCAGCACCGGTTCGGTGCCGGACAACCTCACCGTTTACAACCCTTACGCCTTTATCAACGACTACATCGCCATGGTGCTCGGCATGCTGGTGTGCGCGGCGGCCGGGGCGATCATTCTGCCGCCCAACAGCCGCTGGTTGTGGCGTCGGCTGGAGCAGGATTTGCGCGGGCAAGTGGTGTACGCCATCAGCGGCAAACTCAAGGGTTTGGCGTCGAGTTTCGAAAGCCGTACGCGGGACTTGCTGCATCAGGCCTACGGTCTCGCGGCAGGGCAGCCGCAGGTGCAACGGGACTTGCTGCGCTGGATGTTCGTGGTGCTGGAAGTCGGCCACGCGATCATCGAGTTGCGCAAGGAACAGGCGATCCTGCCGGTGCATCCGGCCTATGCCGAATCGCAGCCGTGGCGTCAGGCGATCCGGGTGATGGGGCGCTCGCTGGTGCGGCTGTTTCTGCAACCGAGCCAAAGCAATCTGGAGCGTGGCCTGATCGCCGTCGATCACGCGATCAGCCGCGTGCAAGCCACCGACGAACCTTTCGCGCCGCACTTCGACACCTCGGCCCTGCGTCGGGTGAAGAGCTATTTGCACTTCATCCGCACCTCATTACTGGACCCGCAATCACCGCTCGCCGCTTATGCCAAAGGACTCGAACATGCCTCGTGAAATCGCCTTCCACGGCGTGTACATGCCGACCATGACCCTGATGTTTTTCATCGCGGCGGCGCTGGCCTGGGCACTTGACCGGTTCCTGTCCGGGTTCGATCTGTACCGCTTCTTCTGGCACCCGGCGCTGCTGCGCCTGAGTCTGTTTACCTGTCTGTTCGGCGCTCTGGCGCTGACTGTTTACCGTTGAGGCCCTGATGAAAAAGCTTTTCAGCCTGCTCGCCACGCTATTGGTGCTGGCCCTTGCGATGTGGATCGGCCGGACCCTGTGGGTGCATTACATGGACACGCCGTGGACCCGCGACGGCCGGGTGCGCGCCGACATCATCAACGTCGCCGCTGACGTCACCGGGGAAGTGGTGGACGTGCCGGTGCGCGACAATCAACAGGTGAAGAAGGGTGATTTGCTGATGCGGATCGACCCCGAGCACTACCGCATTGCGGTCAAACAGGCACAGTCGCTGGTGGCCTCACGCAAGGCCACATGGGAAATGCGCAAGGTCAACGCCCACCGCCGCGCCGACATGGACAACCTGGTGATCTCCAGGGAAAACCGCGACGACGCGAGCAACATCGCCGACTCGGCCCTGGCCGATTACCAGCATGCTCAGGCACAGCTCGAAGCCGCCGAGTTGAACCTGAAACGCACCGAGGTCCGCGCAGCGGTGGACGGTTATGTGACCAACCTCAATGTGCATCGCGGCGATTACGCGCGTATTGGCGAAGCGAAAATGGCCGTGGTCGACATGAACTCGTTCTGGGTCTACGGCTTCTTTGAAGAAACCAAATTGCCCCACGTGCGGGTCGGCGATAAAGCCGACATGCAACTCATGAGCGGGGAAGTGTTGAAGGGGCATGTGGAAAGCATTTCTCGCGGTATCTACGACCGTGATAACCCGGAAAGTCGCGAGCTGATTGCCGATGTGAACCCGACCTTTAACTGGGTGCGTCTGGCGCAACGGGTGCCGGTGCGGATTCACATTGATGAAGTGCCGGAGGGTGTGTTGTTGGCGGCGGGGATTACGTGCACGGTGGTAGTTAAGTAAACCGTTAGACCGAGTCGCCTTCATCGCGAGCAGGCTCACTCCCACACTTGATTTGCGTCGTACATATACTTTGTGTTCATTGCAGATCTAATGTGGGAGTGAGCCTGCTCGCGATGAAGTCGACTCGGTCCCACTGACAGATTGCGGCAGTTCACTCCTTGCAAAACGTCTCATGCAAATGCCGCCAAATGAGTTTGCCATCGGCCCGCTTCTCAAACACCACGGTCGAACGCCGATCAGAGTGCAGCCCTGTCGCATCGGTCTGCTGCTCGCGATAACTCACCGTTGCTCCACCATCGTACAGAGCAATGCCACGCAACTCGCTGAGCTCAATTCTGAATCCGAGCTTCTTCCCGCCCGCCATCAAAAACAATTCGCTCAACGCGTCGAAATCCAGCACCCGGCCCAACGGCGAGACCATGGAAAACTGCGGCGAAAAACGCGTCAGCAACTGTTCAAGCGCCGGCTCGTCCTGTTCCTCGGCCAACCATTGCTCGATGGCGACGTGGGCCTGGATCACTTCGTCAAAGTATTCGGTGTAGTCGGTCATGGAAGTGTTTCCTGAAATTTTCTGCGTTAGTTCTGACGCCATCGCGAGCAGGCTCGCTCCCGCAGGGTTCTGCTGCGTGGCATAAATTGCATTCACACCAAAGATCCCTGTGGGAGCGAGCCTGCTCGCGATGGCGTCGACTCGGTCTCAGAGTTGCCCGCGCAGCCCGAACCGCTTCATCAACCCCGCCTCCAGCAGCCCTTTAGGCAATACCCCCGCCAGCAACGGTAACGCCCGACTGCCATTGCCCAAACGAATCAGGCGCGGTGGTTTGCTCTGCTGCACGGCCTTGAGCAAACCGGCGGCAAATTCGCTGGCCGGGGTCGGGTTGTCCTGGGAGGCTTTGGCCCGTGCGCGAATGCCTTCACGCAGCGGAAACCACGGCGATTGTTCGGTAATCAGCTGCTCCGCCTCATGGCCGGCATTCTTGGCAAAACTCGAGGCGATGGCGCCCGGCTGGACTTCCATGACCCGCACGCCAAACGGCGCCAGTTCCATGCGCAACGCATCGGTCAAGGCATGCACCGCCGCTTTCGAGGCGCAGTAGGCGCCGGCGAATGGCGTGACCAAAACCCCGGACACGCTGCCGATGTTCACCACCAGGCCCTTGGCACGACGCAGCACCGGGAACAGGGCGCGGGTGACGCCGACGATGGCGAACACATTGGTTTCGAATTGCCGCTGCATGGCCGGCACCCCGCCATCGAGCAATGGCCCCATGGCGCCGTAACCTGCGTTATTGATCAGCACGTCGAGGCCGCCGTGTTGCTGGTTGATGCGCTCGCTCAAGTGTTCGAGTGCCGCGCCGTCGTTGACGTCCAGTTGCACGGCGGTGAAACCGGCAGCGGCCAGCGCCGCCACGTCTTCAGCCTTGCGAGCGCTGGCCCAGACGTCGTATCCGGCATTTTTGAAAACGTCTGCGAGGGCGCGGCCAATGCCGCTGGAACAACCGGTAATCAACGCAACGGGCATGGCGCGGTCCTTGTGCAAAAAGAGGAAGGGGATTAATCGGAGAAACTACCCTGCAAATGCTCGGCGCGAAACTCCAGTGTTTGCGGGCGATAACCGGGGCGCAAAGGCGGCAGCGGCAAACAGTCTTCCCAGTTCGCGCCGGCCTGCAATTCGCCGGGGCCGCGATAGCGCGGGGCGGCGTATTGATTGTCGGCCAGGTTGACCGTATCGCCCGGCGCATACGCGGCGACGCGCCAGCGTAGCTCGGTCAGCGGAACGTCGTTGCCGTTGTTCATTGTCAGATGCAACGGCCGGTCCACCGGGCACTGTTCGGGTGCGTAAGTGATGCGCAACTCAAGGCGCGCCAGTTGCTTGACCTCGCGGCTGTCCATCCAGATCACCCACGTTGCCACGACACCCAATCCGATGGCCGCCGCCACAGAGACCGGCAACGCCTTGGTCGGGTAGCGTAGCAACAAAATCAGCCAGGTGATGACCAGCAGGACGCCGATGAACATGTTTGAACGCTCCTTGAACTCATGACCACCATCCTACCGAAGGGCTGAAGGAATGGACATTCGTCGATCAAGGTCTGTTGCCGTTGGTCGGCACTGTGATTTCTGACAGTAGCCTGGCCTGCCCACGAGCGGTTAGATGACTGCTGGCAAACAGGGACGCGACCGGCATGCAAGCCTTGACGATAGGAATGCACCACAAAACCCCCGGATTGTCGGTTGTCGACCCGCGTGGTCTACCGATCCGTTCGGTTGATTATTGGCGTGAGGTCGAAGGTGACCCCACTCAGGCACGCATCAGCCGCACCTTTTATGATGCCGCAGGACATGCAGTTGAACAGTGGGACCCACGGCTTTGGGCGCTGCCAAAAGAGGATCCGTTGCGGCGCGCCAACCTCACGACGGTGTTTTCGCTGTCGGGTAACGCGCTGTTCACTGACGGCGTCGATGCCGGTTGGCAGCTCAGCCTGTCGGGGCTGGGCAATGAGGTGTTGCTGGGGTGGGACAGCCGAGGCACCGGACGCAAGGTCGAGTACGACGACTTGCTTCGCCCCGTTTCGGTGTTCGAGCAGGGCGTGACCGAGCCGCGAAGGGCTGTTGAGCGCATGACTTATGGCGGTCCCGATCATGGCGTCCGGAATCAGTGCGGGCAGTTGATCCGTCATGATGACCCCGCCGGGACGGTGCTGTTCGAGGCGTTTTCAATCACCCGTCGATGCGTGAAGCAAGTCCGTCATTTCACCCTGGACCCTGTTGCACCTGATTGGCCGGAGCTGGAAGGCGATCGCCAGCGGCTGCTTGAGCCGGGGGAGGGTGCCGTTTCGACGTGGAGCTTCGGCCCGCTGAATGATGTGCTGGAACAGGTCGATGCCAAGGGCAACCGCCAGGCCTTCCGCCTGACACTTGACGGTCGCTTGCGTGAGACGCGTCTGCTGCTTCAGAAGCTGGCCACCTGGCAAACGCTGGTCAACGATATCCAGTACAACGCCGAGGGGCAGGTTACACACGAAACTGCCGGCAATGGTGTGCAAACAACCCTCCTTTACCGCGCTGAAGATGGCTTGTTGAGTGAGCGCGGGGCACAGGACGCGAGTGCCCGGTGGTTGCAGCATCTGATCTACGACTATGACCGGATGGGTAATGTCCTGAGCATCGAGGACAAGGCACTGCCAGTGCGTTACTTCGCCAACCAGCGTGTCGAGCCCATCAGTCGCTTTCGCTACGACAGCCTTTACCAATTGATCGAGGCTTCTGGCTGGGAGGCGGGCGGCCCCAACCAGGGACCGGAATCCGTGGGGCGGGCCGATCCGGCGGCGGTCAGCAACTATCACCAGACCTACAGTTACGACGAAAGCGGCAACCTGCTGACGCTGACGCATGTCGGCGCGCAAAGTCCGGGGCGTGAACTCAAGGCGGCGCGATATAGCAACCGCTGTCGACCCTGGCGCGACGGCGTACCACCCACCGAGGAAGAAATCGCCCTCGCGTTCGACAAAAGAGGCAATTGTCTGGAGCTGGATCAGGGAAGGTTCCTGAGGTGGGACCTGCGTAACCAGTTGCAGTCGGTCAGCCCGGTGGAGCGCAATTGCGGACGCAATGACAGTGAGTCCTATGTTTATGACGGTGGCGGCCAGCGCGTGCGCAAAATTCGCACGTTGCAGACCAATGCCCGAACCGTGGTGGCTGAGGTGCGTTACTTGCCGGGACTTGAATTGCGCACTGATGACGGGACTGCGACGAAGCTGCAGGTGATCACCGCCCAGGCCGGTCTCAACAGCGTGCGGGTACTGCACTGGGAGACCGGTCCACCGCACGGCATGAGCAACGATCAATTCCGTTACAGCCTCATCGATCACTTGAGTTCTTGCACGCTGGAGCTTGCGGGTGACGCGCGAATCATCAGTCGGGAAATCTATTACTCGTTTGGCGCCACGGCCTGGTTTGCCGGGGATGATGTGATTGAGGTCAGTTACAAAGTGATCCGTTACTCGGGCAAGGAACGGGATGCCACAGGGCTTTATTACTACGGCCTGCGTTATTACGTGCCGTGGTTGCAGCGATGGCTTAACCCCGATCCCAAGGGGTTCATCGATGGGCCGAACCTGTATCAGATGGTCGGTAATTCGCCCATGAATTATGTCGATAGCGACGGCGGTGGAAAGACCGAAGCTTCAGAGTTGAGCCAAAGCCTGGACAAGCAACAAGCCTTGGTCTCATCAGTTGGAGGAGCCGCTTCTGATCTCAAAAATTCAATACTTAACCACGCCTATGCGCAGCATCGGTTCAAAGCGTTGGGCAGACGAGTCGTTACCCAACTGGCCAGCAGTGCTGTCAGTACTGTGGCTACGTCGGCAGGTACTGCGGCAGGCGGTGCCTTGGGTGGGTTGATAGGTCCGGGGGGGGCAACGCTTGGAGCTATGGCCGGGACAAAAGCCGGCTCCAAGGCGGCAGATGCTTTGATTTCCAAGGTGGTGGACACCTATCAATTGGATCGTCCGATCAACTTCAAGGGTAACGAAATGAACCCTAAAGCATTCATTGAGAGCGTTGAACCCAAAAACAAACTCAGCCTTGCAACGGTAAAACTTGAGCTGTCGGCGATTGACCCGCGGACAAGTGAAGGGCGAAAGCAAATAAGGAAAAAAGTCACCACCGCGGTGGTTGATAAGGGTATTGAAAAGGTCGCCAGTAAGCTGGGACCGGAAGCGCCAGGGCTGATCAAGACAGGTCGGGAGTTCTACCAGGCATCGCAAGGGCTCAAAGCGGAATCGCTTAGCACGGCTTACGACGAGACACCCGCAGTGATCGATATGTTGGAGTTCAGGATGCAGGCAATTAAAACTGAATTCGCAGTTTCCGGCAGCGCGGATCCGGAAACCTTCGAGCGTATCGCCGAGCTCTCGACGCAGACGCAGGCAGTGGTTCAGACGTTGAGCCGAAACCAGGGTTTCATTGAGCTTGTCGCGCCCAAGCCTTATGCCGGAAGACGACAATCACTGAATGGAACGTCCAGGTCAGCCCCGGCTCGGCAAATGTCAAAAGGTTGATGCAAAAAAAAGCCCCCACCCAACCCGCTGCGGATAGGGAAAACGCAGCGGGCTGGGCGAGGGCTTTTCGTTTTGCTGAACGCTTACTGCGCGATGGTTTTCACCGACACGCCGCGTTCGATCGGGTTGGAGCGACCGTAGATATCTTCAAACCGCTCGATATCGTCTTCGCCCAGGTAGCTGCCCGATTGCACTTCGATGATTTCCAGCGAGATCTTGCCCGGATTGCGCAAGCGGTGGACCGAGGCGATCGGGATGTAGGTCGACTGGTTTTCAGTGAGCAGGAACACGTTTTCGTCGCAGGTCACTTCAGCAGTGCCGCTGACCACGATCCAGTGTTCGGCGCGGTGGTGGTGCATTTGCAGCGACAGGCACGCGCCCGGTTTGACCGAGATGCGCTTGACCTGGAAGCGACCGCCCATGTCCACCGAGTCGTAGGAACCCCACGGACGATAGACTTCGCAGTGCGTCTGGGTTTCGCTGCGGCCCAGCTCGTTGAGGGTGTTGACCATCTGTTTCACGCCTTGGACCTTGTCCTTGTGGGCGATCATCATGGCGTCCTTGGTTTCGACGACCACGATGTTTTCCAGGCCGATCACCGACACCAGTTTGCCGTTGCCGTGGATCATGCAGTTTTTGCTGTCCTGAATGACCACATCGCCTTTGGTGACGTTACCGTTGGCGTCTTTTTCATTCACTTCCCACAACGACGCCCAGCAACCGACATCGCTCCAGCCCGCGGTCAGCGGCACAACGCAGGCGCGCTGGGTTTTTTCCATCACCGAGTAATCGATGGAATTGTCCGGGCAGCAAGCGAAGGTGGCGGAGTCGATGTCGACGGTGTCGGCATCCTGCTCGCTACGTTCCAGGGTCAGCACGCAGGTGTCGTAGATGTCCGGATCGTGTTTTTTCAGCTCTTCGAGGAAACGGCTGGCACGGAACAGGAACATGCCGCTGTTCCAGAAGTAACCGCCGGATTCGACGAACTCGGTGGCGCGCTTCACGTCCGGTTTTTCGACGAAATGCGAAACACGGCTGACGCCTTCGGGCAGCAGCGAATCATTGGCCGACTTGATGTAGCCGTAGCCGGTTTCCGGTTTGGTGGCCGGGACGCCGAACAGCACCATTTCGCCGTTTTCTGCAGCGACCGTGGCCAGGGCCAGCGCGCGTTGCAGGGCTTTCTGATCTTCCAGCACGTGGTCGGCTGGCAGCACCAACATCAATTCGTCGCGACCTTCGTTGACCAGCATCAGTGCGGTCAAGGCCACGGCTGGCGCGGTGTTGCGGCCGAACGGTTCCATCAGGACGCGCTGCACGTCCAGTTTACGGGCGGCCAGTTGCTCGTTGACGATGAAACGGTGTTCCTTGTTGCAGACCACGATGGGGGTGTCCATGCCTTCGAACACCAGGCGTTCCAGGGTTTGCTGGAACAGTGTGTGTTCGCCGGTCAGGGCGAGGAATTGCTTAGGGAATTGCTTACGCGAAAGCGGCCAAAGACGTGAGCCACTACCACCTGACAAGATCACCGGAATCATGTTGTTACTCCTTGAAAATCGTATGGGTCAGAGCTACTGCGTTCTGTCGTTTCACTCTTGTTCTTATTCCGTGTCCCAATTGACGCCTCGGTTCCTTGTGGGAGCGGGCTTGCTCGCGAAAGCGGTGGGTCAGCCAACTTTATCGTTGAATGTGAAACCGTCTTCGCGAGCAAGCCCGGCTCCCACAGGGATGTGGGTCAACCGGGCAAATGTGTTAGCGCGTCGAAACCGGGCGTTTTACCCAGACTGGCGCCAGGCTGCTGCCGCTGCCGGTCACATACAGCACGGCGGCTTCACCGCGTTCCAGGGCAACCGGTTTCACGTCGCCGACTTTCTTGTCGCCATCGTATAGCGCCAGGCTGACCTTGACCGGGTTGATTTCACGTTCGCCACGGCCCTTGGCGGCCACGGTCGGGACCACTTCGGTCTTGCCGTCAGCGGTTTTCAGGGTCAGGGCCTTGTCGCTGAGGTTCTGCACGCGAACCAGGGATTTCTGCTTGTTCTTGAACGGCGGTTCTTCGATCAGTTGCGGTGCGCCGCTGGCGTTGTTGACCAGGGTGTAATAGTGATCACCGGCCAGTTTCACCGGCAGGGACTGGCTACCGATCTTGGCGCTGTAGTCGCCGCCCGGCATGAAGCTGAAGTCAGTGCTGGACAGCGGCGCGACTTCGGCCAGGTTGGTGGTGCCGACGGTGGCGCTGACTTCAGCGTTACCGGCGTTGTAGACACGTACGAAGCTCGAACCTTTCGGTGCAGTCGGGCCGTAGAGTGCGGCGTCGCCAGCGAAGGCGGACATCGACAGAACGCTCATGCCTGCAACGAGTGCGAAGGTCTTGGCGAGACGGCGAGGAGTAGTAGTGAAAGTCATGGTGTACCTCTCTTTCAGTTTTGCGCCCGGTCGGGCGTCTCGGATTTAGTGTTTGCGGCTACGTTTTGTTGGCGAACGCCGGCTTCTTTGAGCTCTGCGACCCACTGCGGGTCGGCGTCACCGATTTCGTTGTTCACAGGCAGATAACGTTCAGGAAACTCCCAGATCAGCACTTGTGGCGGGCTGTTCTTGAAAGCATCGCTTTTCAGGTAGCTGAGCATCGGCAGAATCGGGCCGTGGCCGTCTTCGGCGTAATTGACCACGTCGCTGTTCAGCGCTTGTTTCAGCGCACCGACGAAGTTCCAGTTGGGGTTGGCGCTGTAGCTGGTGCCGATCAGGGCCACCGGCACTTCAGTGTTGGCGAACAAGGCGTCATCACCGCCAGCCTGGTCTTGCGCCGCAACGGTGTTGCGCTTCTGCAACGGCTCAGTCTTGGGCATCAGGTTTTCGAACAGCGGGTCCAGCGGCAGGAACAACCGCAGGTCGCCCTTGTGAGTCACCTTCTCCGCAGGTTCAGTGACGAAGTGTTGCGGCTCGCCGCTCAGCGGGGCTTTTTCGGCGATGGTTTTGGCCAGGGCCTCGGCAGCGATTTGCGCGCCTTCCGGGGTCCAGTGAGTGTCGGTGCGCAGGAACACTTGCTGACCGTCCAGCTTGGCCTTCAGCATCGGGCCGAACAGGTCGGGAGCGAGGATCTTGTTGGCCGCCACATGAGCGTGGAAGTCGTCATAGAGGTTGGCGTGGATGCTCGAAGGCTTCACTTCACCCAGGTGTTCCGGGTACAGGCGAGTCTTGGCCGGCACGATCGCCATGACCAGTTTCACGCCTTTCGCCTTCAGCTCCTGGCGCACGCCTTCAACCAGCGCGTAGTTGCCTTGCAGGTTCAGCTCTTCGTTGACGATCGGGTTGAATTCCTCATCGCTGTACAACCACTGATCGCGGCCGAGCACGACGCCCGGACGACCTTCGTTGAACAGTTTGAAATCCAGCGCAGCCCAAAGGTTGGTACCCAGGCGCTTGATCGGGAACTCGTCGTCGTAATGCGTCTCTACGGCTTTGGTCCAGCGGCCGTTGAGCACCGTCGTTTCGGCCGAGGTGCTGAAACCGAAGAAACTGCGCGTGGACCACAGGCCCAGGACTAACAGCGTCACCATGAACAGGCCGATGTAGAGGATGCGTAATGAGCGGGTCATAGTCAGATCCCTCAGAACTGGAAGTAAAGGAACGGCGAGAAGCTTTGCGCCGAGAGTTTGAAAATCGAGGCGATGAACAGCACCAGTACCAGCGTGCGCATCACGTAACGAGGCCAGTCGGCAGTCCAGTAGGCCGGTTGCACAGTCGCTTCAACGCCGACGGTGTAGCCAGGCTGGTGGATGCTGCCCGGGTTGTCGCCCGGTACGGCTTTGATCATTCCAGGGGTCGCGGCAGCCGGGCCATCGGCCCCGACGTTCACAACAGGCTTGGTCTTCTCAGGCGGCAGGTTGCTGTAGAAGTCACGAATGCCGAAGAACGCCAGGGTCATGTAAGCCACCACCAGGGTCGCTACTTGCAGGCCGGTGAGGCTGGCCGCGTTGAGTTCCGACAGGGACCATTCGCCGAAGCTGAACATCGCGCCGTACATACGAGCGGCGACGTGCAGGTTTTCCGAGCGGAAGATCACCCAGCCCATGACCACGAGCAGGAAAGTCAGCGCCCAGCGGATCGGGTTGATGCTGCGCGGCGAGGTATTCAGGCCCAGGGCTTTTTCGATCGCCAGCCACATGCCGTGCCAGGCGCCCCAGACGATGTAGGTGATGTTCGCGCCGTGCCACAGACCACCGAGCAGCATGGTCAGGAACAGGTTGCGATAGGTCATCAGCGTACCTTTACGGTTACCGCCCAGCGTGATGTACAGGTAGTCACGCAACCAGGTCGACAGGCTGATGTGCCAGCGACGCCAGAACTCGGTGATCGACTGGCTGATGTACGGCTGTTTGAAGTTTTCCATGAAGCGGAAACCCATCATCAAGCCCAGACCGATGGCCATGTCGCTGTAACCGGAGAAGTCGAAATACAGCTGCGCGGTGTAGGCCAGCGCGCCGAGCCAGGCATCGCCCGTGGTCGGGTTCTGCAAGGCGAAGCAATGGTCGGCCACGACCGCCAGGGTGTCGGCAATGAACACCTTCTTGATGAAACCCTGCATGAACCGCGTGCAGCCTTCGGAGAATTTGTCGAGGGTGTGGGTGCGGTTGTTGAACTGGTCGGCGAGATCGCGGAAGCGCAACACCGGACCGGCGATCAGGTGCGGGAAGATCGCCACGAAAGCGGCAAAGTCGATCAGGTTGCGGGTCGCCGGCGTGTCACCACGGTAGACGTCGATGATGTAGCTGATGGACTCGAAGATGTAGAACGAGATCCCGATCGGCAACAGTACGTGGGTCAGGATGAACGGCGACAGACCGACGGAGGTCATCATCGCGTTGATGCTGTCGACGCCGAAGTTGGCGTACTTGAAGTAGCCGAGAATGCACAGGTCGACGGCCACGCCCAGGAGCAACCAGCGTTGTGCCGGTTTGGTCCGAACGCCTGCGGCACCGACTTTGAGGCCGATCCAGTAGTTCCACAGCGTGACGGCTGCGAACAGCGCAAGGAAGTCCACACGCCACCACGCATAGAACACGTAGCTGGCGATCAGCAGCAGCAGGTTGCGATAGCGTATTCCGCTTAAGTAGTACATGCCGAGAAAGATCGGCAAGAACAAAAACAGGAACACGTTGGATGAAAATACCATCCCGGTCTCTCCATGTTTAACCAACAGTCAAGGGCCGCAGCCCCCCCAAACCCCCCATCGAAATTGAGGGGTAAAACGATGTTTCCTTGAGGGCGTGGTTGGCCTCAAGACCAACCCCTCACCCCCCGCCCTCTCCCCAGAGGGGAGAGGGAGCCTGATCTCTGTCGTTTTCAGAACCAGAGATCGACTCGATATTTCAGGTCGCCGGTACTCGAACAGACATCACGGTCAGTCCCCTCGCCCCTCCGGGGAGAGGGTTAGGGTGAGGGGCTGGTTTTCAGCCCCACCACAACTCACGAACCTTTTTTGCCTTTTTCGTTGGCCGGGTCGTAGACCTTGGTCAGGTCACCCCCGAGGCGGAAAGTCTTGAATGGCTGCATTTCGTGCTTTTTCTCGAGCACATCCGGCGAGCAGGTGTAGAGCGAGCAGAACGGTTCGAGCCAGGCAAATTTCGAGTCGACCTTCAGGTCGGTCATGTCCTGTTCCTTACCGTTCTTCTGCTCGAATTCGTCCGGGTCTTTGACGCCCGCGAGCACTCGATCACCCAGGCGTTTCAATGCGCCGTTGTTTTCCTGACGCAAGTCCACACCGTTGACCTGAGCGAAACTGGCGATCATCGCGAGCGGCGGCAGGGCGTAGTTGTGGTAGGCGAGGGCGCGTTGCTGGCGCTTGAGTTCGTTGGGCAGGTAACCCTGGGCGTCGATTTGATTGGCGCCGACCTTGAATTCCTTCACAGACCAGTCGAACAGGTCGCGACGGTTGGTGGCGATGGACGTTGCCATCACCGACCAGGCGGCCCAGTACGAATGGTTGTTGGTTTGTTCCAGCGGCAAGTTGTCCCAGTCGCTGACTACCTGATCGGCCATCTTGTTGAACCAGGCTTCAATCAACTGCGATTCTTGCGGATGATTCGCCAACGGATGGGAGTCGGAAAACTTCAGGCGAATGTACGACGACGCCATGCTGCCCAAGGCCCATTTGCGCATCGACTTGCCGGTGTGGTTGAAGTCCTTGGACATTAACGCATCGGCCTTGGCCCAGGCGGTCAACCAGTTCAGCGTGCATTCGAGTTGTTCCGGACGACCGTCACGCATGAACTGCATCACGCGCTTGCTGGTGCCGCGTTCCAGTTTGGTGATGTCGGCGGTGCTGTCGCGAAAGGCTTTTTCCGACGCCTCGTTCAGGGTCGAACGGGCCTTGTCGGAACCTTCGTATTTGCTGCGAAATTGCAGCGAGCCGGTGTACGGCGTCGGCATCGCATCACAGCCTTCGCTCTTGTCGCCGGTTTTGACTTTTTCAATCGGCGCGAAATAACCCTGTGGTGGACGCAGGGGCGCGGCGGCCTGGGTGGCTCCGGCGAACATCGCCAGAGTCAGCAGGGACGGTGCGATCAATCTTTTCAAAGTTCGGGTTTGCATAGTTGCCTCATTGCCCGGCCTGAGCGGTACGCTGCCCAGCGCCAGGGAACACGTTGCGTTTGCAGATTTTCGCTTCGACTTTCTGTCCCGCGGCACCTGCTTCAGGGCCCTGGACTTCGACGGCCAGCAGATTCTGCGAGGCCCAGTCTTCGTCCGTGCGCAACTCAAAGGCGAAACGCCCGTCAGTGTCGGAGGTTTCCGGCTTTTCGATCTTGATGTCCTCGTGGCGGCCGTTCATGTACCAGAGGGTGGCTTGCAGAGTTTTCACCGACGGATCGGCGAAGCGGATATCAACCTGATGGCTGCTGTTTTGCAGGTTCAGGTTCTTGCTGTTGACCATCAATTCGTTCTTGCCCGGTTTCAACGTGGTGCTGCCGGTCATCTGTGCATCCTTTCCTTCGCAACCGTTGTCCAGCAGCGCCATCATCTGGCGGTAGATGGTTTCCTGGTCGAGGCGATAGAGCGGCGAGAATTCCCAGATCAGAATCTTCGGAGGCTTCTTCTGGAACTCTTCGCTGCCCAGGTACTGCAGCATCGAACCTTCCAGGCCACCGCCGGGGAACGCTACGTTGAGGATGTCGGCGCCGATGGCCTCTTCGAGGAAACCGGCGAAGTTGTAGTTCTTGCCACTGTGGCTGGTGCCGACCAGGGTGATCTCCGGATTACCGGAATCACTGAACAGATCGCCATCAGCTGCTTCGCCTTTCGGCTCGGTGGTGAACTGATCCATGTACTGGATCGCGTAGCTGGTGCCACAGAGTTGACCAGCCATATTGTGTAACGTTCCGGTCTTGCCCATGCGACCCGACTTATGGCTCTCGAATTCGCGTTTCGGTACGTCGGCAAAGGCCGGCATTTTCTTGATTTGCTCACCGACGATTTTCGCCGTGCGCTGGGCGCCATACGGCGTCCAGTGTTGGTCGCCCTGGAAGTAGAAGTCGTGGGCCGGCAGAGTGTCAGGCAGCGACTCGTTGGTCAGCGGCGACAGGTCCGGCACGGTGTAGCCCATGGCGGCGAAACGCCCGAGCATGGTCTTGTAGTTCCTCAAGGCCTTGTCGAAATCGTACTTGGCCTTCTCTTCCGGGTTGAGCTTGTTGCGGTTCACCAGACCTCGGGTCGGCTGGTAAACGATGACCAGTTCAATGCCTTTGCTCTTGAACGCATCGTGCAGTTCTTTCATGCGCTTGTAGCCGGCGGGCGTGGTGTCGAATTCGGTGCGCAAGTCTTCTTGCGTACGGAACAGCCAATCGCCCTGAGCCTGCACCAGCGTGGTGAAGTTCTGCTGGTAACGCGTGGTGTAGTTCTTCGCGTCGTGGGCTTCCGGGCACAGGTTGCAGCACGGTTCTGCGTTGAAGGTTGGTGCTTTGGCTTCATCGGCACGAGCGCCGGCGCTGGCCGCGAGAATGCCGGCGGTCAGGGCCGACAGGCTGAGTAATTTGATCAAGTGTGGGTGCATAAAATTATCCTCAGTCCCGTACTTTGGTCTGGCGTTCGACAGGGTCGATCAACACGGCTTTCTGCTGGCGCACCAGCAGGTCGAGAATTTCATCCTGGCGCTCGCCGAGAATCCCCGAGAAGCTGATGCCGCTGGATTTGGTCGGCGCGAGCATGGACACGCGATACAACTCCACGCTCAACGGCGAGTCGATGGACAGCGGGCCGCTGCCGTTGCCGGCCAGTTCGCCGCCGACCACGATCAGGGACACCTGGGCGTCGAACGGGTCGAGCTTGATGTCCCGGTCGGTGTCGCTCAGGTCCTTGATGTGCCCGTAGACGCCAGTCAGGCCGTTGGCCATGGACAGGTTTTCGTAGAGGCGGATGTTCACGCTGTTACGAATCCGGATGCCGTGGCGTTGGTTGCTGATCACCTTGTTGCCGTAGATCAGGTTGTCGGCACTCTCGTAGAGGGTGATGCCGTCAGTGTGGTTCTTGTAGATCTCGTTGTAGGCGATCAGGTTGTTGACGCTGTTACGGTCGATCACCAGGCCCGACAACTTGTTGTCGTAGCTGCGGTTGTTGAAGATGAAGCTGTCGTTCACTTCACGGGAAATAATGATCCCGTGCTTCTTCTTGGTACCGAACACCGTGTTGTCGGCAATGATCAGACCGTGGGAACGGTCATGCGGGTCAATGCCGTAGACGATGTTGTCTTTGTAGGTGTTGCCCTTGACCACGAAGTCGCGGGTTTCGTAGCAGTAGAAGCCGTACCACATGTCCGAGAACTCGGAACCGACGATCCAGCCGCTCGGTTCAGGGCGCTTGAGCACCTTGGCCATGTTCGGCGTGTACTGGGAAATACTCACGCCATAGGACTTACTGTTGGCGTAGCCGAAACTGGCGATCTTGCTGTTGGCGATGTAGGTCTGGGTGCCGCCCCAGGACAGCAGGAACGGACGGAATTCCTTCGGCGACTTGAAGGCCGCCGGGCCGTTTGCCTTCTCGCTCCAGCCAGTGATTTTGGTATCGCGCACGAATAGCTGGCCGTCGTTGACCAGGAACGAACCGCCCTCTTGGGACAGGCGCAGTTCCTGGGTCTGCTTGTCGATTTCCAGGATGCCTTTCTCACCCACCACGATCGGCAGCTTCGCCAGGAATACACCCGGCGAGGTTTCGCTGAAGTACTGCTTGGGTACTTTCTTGGCCAGATCCTTGAGGTTCATGTAGCCGTCGTCGATGAAAATCGCCTGCGGGATACCGTGCTGACGCACGACCCATTCGGCCATCTTGTTATCGCCGCCAATGAAGTCCTTCAGGGCGTTTTCCTGCATCATCCGGCGCACGCTGATTTTGCCGGGCTTGGTGCGCACGACTTTCGCGGCGATGGCTTCGGCGGTATAGCCGGAGGTGTCCGGCAGCTTCGGCGCGGCCAGCTCCAGCGGCGCGGTCGGGGCGCTGCTGACGGTGTAGGTCTTGGCCTGTTGCAACCCTTTTGCAATGGTCGCCGGTTGCCCTTTTTGAACGGGCGAGGCCGGCTCCACTGTGGCGAAGGCTGCCGTGCTGGCCAGCAACATCGCGCCGGCCAGCAAGGTTATCGAGCCTCTCTTCGGACTGTTCATGTCAGGAACTCCCTTAGCGGTTTGCATCAGAAGCGCCAGATCACGTCGATAAACGCGCGGTGCATGTACGAGTCGACGCCTTTGCCATACGCATCGCCGGGCTTGAACACACCGCCACGCAACCGCACCAGGGCCGAAGGCTCATCGATCGACTGGCTCAAGGAGGCGGGCAGCAGGCCTTGCTTGAAGTACTTGGTGACGACCACGTCCATTTCCTGACCGAGGTCTTTGTTGCCATCTTCCAGCGGCAGGGACGTGCTGGACAGAATTGCGCCGGTCGCGTCGTCGGTGTTGTTCTCGACGGCGTTGATGCCGTTGCTGCCGACAGGCTTGTTGCCGTCTACGCGCCAGAATTTGTGGTAGATCACGCTGGCGTCGTATTCGTCGTTGAGCATCCACGAACCGAACAGGGTGGCGGACTGCATGTTTTGCATTTCGCCACGGAAGGCTTCGCCGAAACGGTGAACCCGCGAGCGAGTACCGGTGTAGTTCGAGCGGTTGCTTTCCAGGCCGTTCTGTTCGTATTCGGCGCTGGCACGGGCATAGGCTGCACCGACTTGCCATTGCGGATCGAGGCGCAGACGCACGCCCAGGTCAGTGGCCCAGCCATCTACATTGCCACTGGTTTTGGCTTGTGCTGGAGCGGTGCCATCGGCGTTGAGCGGGTTGACCTTGTCGCGGTCGCCGCTCATACCGGTCACGCTTCCCCAGTAGTTGACGGTGTTGGTGTTGCGCCAGTTGTAGGCATCGCTGTCGGCGGTAAGGCCGAGCCAGCTGATGTCGCCATTCTGTTTCTTGTCCAGGGAATCGGCGGGAACACCCGGCTGCGCGTAGTCGAGCTTGCCGTCATCGTGGGTGTGATGACCGCGAATGCCGACCCAGTTGCCCGGGGTCCACTGGTACGCCGCATCGGCGAAAGCGTGCAGGCGATCCTTGTCCTTGGGCGCGAGTTCTGTGAGGTCGGTGCGGTACTCGCTGAAGCGTTCGGCAACACCGGCGTTGGCGCGCAACAGGGTGGTGTCGAAGGTCCAGTTCAGGGCTTCGATGTTGGTGTCGCGCCATTGGCCATCGTCATTGTGCAGGCGCTGGCGACCGAGCTTGAGCATCTCGCCGGGGTACGGCGTCAGGCCTCTGTAGCCGACCCAGAACTCACGCATCGCCAGGTAGTTTTTCTTGCTTTTGCGATCACCGTTGTCGGTGGCCTGTGTGCCGTCGCTGTCGGACTGTTGCAAGGTGTCCGTCTCGATGATGTCGGTGGACGTCACCGCCTGACCCATGGCGTAGGCGCTCCACGCGCCGCTCTCGCCGTAGACCCATGGACGCAGGTCGAGGCCGACGCCGTTGACGTCGCCGCCGCTCGCCGTACCGAGGTCAGTGTCGTCTTCGGACTGGGCGGTGACTTTCACGTCAAGGCCGTAGTTCTTGCTTTCAGTCAGGGCCGCCAGGGTCGGGCACGACCACAGCAGGGCGAATGACAGGCCAATACCAGCCTTAACGAATGGATTCAACTTCATAGGGATTCCTCGCCGTCTTCTTCTTCCAGGGCATGCAGTTCCAGCGTGTTCTGACTCAAGGCACCACGAACGGCCTGTTCTTGTTTCAACAGGCGTTGGGCCTCGGCGAGCTGGGCAGGCGGCAGTTGGGTTTCGAGTGTTTGCGCAAGCTCGGTGGCTTGCGGGGTGTTCTGGACCTTGGCCAATTGGCTGAAGACATAAGCGTTAAGTGGGTCGGGCCGGGTGCCCTTGCCTTGGGAGAACAGTTGGGCAATGGCGAAGTCGGCGCTGTTCTGGCCGTTACGCGCAGCCTTGAGCAGGTGATCCAGCGCTTTCTGCGGATAGACTTTGCCCAGGTAACCGCGACGGTAGATCTGGCCGAGGTAGTAATCGGCGGCCACTTCTCTGTCGACGGCTTTCTTGAAGTGTTCTTCGGCGACCTTCGCGTCGGCCGGCACCATTTTGCCTTCGTAGTAGAGCTTGCCCAGCAGCAGTTCCGCGCGCGGCTGGTCGGCGGCGCGGCCGTTGTCCAGGTACTTCATCATCGTGTCGACGTCACCCAGTTCCGGGAAGTCGTAGAGCAGTTGCGCCAGGCTGACCCAGGAAGCGGGGTAGCCGGGTGCGATGCCTTCGAGCAGCGACTGGGCGGTTTTCTCGTCGGTCGTGCCCAGGGATGCATCGCCCAGTACGCGAGCCACGCTGTCCACCCGCTGGGCGGAAACCGCACCGCGAGCCTGAGCGGCTTGCATTTGCTTGATCAGCTCGGCCTGTTTCTCTGGCTGGGCTTTTTTCTGATAGACCGTGGCCAGTTCGACGTAGCAGATGTCGGTGGTGTTCAACGCGGCTTTGCAGATCGATTCCACTTCGTCCAGGTGCTGGTCGTAAGTGCCCTGGGTGCGATAGAGCAGCACTTGGGCCAGGCCCGCTTCCGGCTTGCCTTCGGCGCGCCATTGGCTGATCTGCTGTTGAGCATTGACGTTCGGGAAACTGTGCGGGTATTGCAGGTACAGCATCGCCAGCGGGATCAGGGTGTTGCCTTCACCATTGGCCGAGGCTTTTTTCAACAGGCCTTCGGCTTCGTGCTGTTCGGCTTCGGTGGAGCCGGGTTTGGCCACCAGCAGACGACCCAGGCGAGCCTGAGCTCGCGGCGAGACGCTGGCCGCGGCGCGATAAGTCGCCTCGGCTTTCTTGATCTGCGCCGGGTCATGGCTGTCGACCTGGATATCGGCGAGGCCAACCTGTGCTTCGCTGTAGCCCAGGTCTGCCAGTTGCTGGTAATTCTGCGCCGCCAGCGTGGTATCACCGCGCTTGAGGGCTTCGTTGGCCAGACGCTGGTCGGGCAGGCCGGCGCATCCGGCCAGGGCAATTGCCATGGCCAGAGTCAGCGGAACTGGCAGGATTCTGAGTGGGCTAGTCACGGGCATGTCCTCTTGTTTTTAACGACCGGCGGCCATGGCTTTGTCGATCAGCCAGTTCAGGTTCGGACCACGGGTGGCGTTGACTTCAACCGGGCGACCGGCGAATTTGCTGTCCAGCGGCTCGTCAGGCTTGATCATCACGCGGATGTCGGACGACAGGTCGGCGCTTTTCAGGCTGGTGCTGCTGACGATCGTGCCGGAGCGGGTTTTGTCTTCGCCGGCGATCTGGAAGCTGACCGAGCTGCCTGGCAACACGTCGGCGAACTGGCGATAGGAGAAGCGCGCTTCAACGTTGGCTTCGCTGTTACGCGGCACCAGTTGGAAGATCACGTCACCTTTGCTGGCGTACTGACCGTTGGCGACCATTTGCTGCGCTACGGTGCAATCGCACGGCGACGTCAGGGTGCCGGTCATTTGCTTGCCGAACAGTTCTTCAACCTTGGCTGGTTGCAATTGATTGTCGTCAAGATGGCCCTTGAGCACATCGAGCATGCTGGTGCTGAAGGTCGCGAGCGGCGCGCCCTTGGCGGCAACGCCGTCGGGCTTGATCAGGCTCTGCACCGTGCCATCGCGCGGCATGGTGATGTTCATGCCCGCCACGCTGACCAGACCGGCCTGGGCGTGGCTGATGAAGTACATGCCGTACACCGACTTGAAGATGAAGCCGAATGCCGTCAGACCGATGAGGAAGATCGCCAAGCTGAAGGTCACTGCACGCAGACGACCGAACGGGGTCATGCCGTGGCCGCCATCCTTGGTCTTGCGCGCCTTGGTGAAGTTGTCGCGTTGCAGGGTGGCCAGCACTTCACCCATGGTGACGATGTCGCCGGCCAGGTGAGAAGTGATCAGGTGGCGCAGGGTGGAAATGTCCTGGGATTCGAGGTTCTGGAACTGGCAACCGGTACGGCCGGTTTCGCGGTCGTGGGAGCGCACCAGTAACTCGACGTCCATGGCCAGGCCGAGGTTATCGATGACGAACTGCAGGCGAGCCTTGTACACGTCACCGATCTTCAGGGGCAGCTGACCGGCGTTGAAAGCCAGGCCGCCAGCGGAGAGGTCGATGACCCGAGCTTCGACCGGGGTCCGGTCAGGACCGAAGAAACGCAGCTTGGCCGGAATTTTTACTCGGGCGTGTTGGCGCTGGGCTTCTGATTCATGCACTACGTTGGCGTTGACGGCGGTATTCATATGGGCGATTTCCTAGTTAATTCAGGCGAGTTCGGTCAGACCATCATCAACAGCACAGCAACAAAAATGCTGCCGGCGGAGAAGGTCATGGTCCGAGACGACCAAGTGTTGAACCAACCTTGAAAGCTGGCGAGATCACGGGTCAGGGAAGTGGGCTGGCGACTCCAGGACTGTCGGTCGAGGCGGAAGAACACGTAGATCTTCACCAGCGCGCCGACGATCTGGTTGTAATAGAGAATCACCGGGTAGGCCGGGCCGATCGTGTGACCGGACAAAGACAGCAGCACGGTCAGGATCAGGCGGGTAATGCCGATCCACAGCAGGTAAACCAGGATGAACGCGATGCCGTACTTGAAGCTGGCGATGAGCGCGACGGTCAGGCCCAGCAGTGACGTCCACATCGACACACGCTGGTCGAACAGCACCACCGAGGTGAACAGACCGAGACGTTTCATCCCCAGGCCCAAGGCGCGGGAGTTCTGCCGCAGGTTGTTGCCGTACCAGCGGAACATCAGTTTGCGGCTGGCCTTGATGAAGCTTTTTTCCGGCGGGTGTTCCACGGTATGAATGGCGGCGTCCGGCACATAAAACGTGTCGTAGCCCATGCGCATCAAGCTGAACCAGCTCGACTTGTCATCACCGGTGAGGAACTTGAAGCGACCCAGGCGCCAGTGTTGCAGCGAGTCGCTTTCCACGTCGGCGATGAATTCCGGGTTGGTCACCACAGTGGCGCGGAATACCGACATCCGCCCGGTCATGGTCAGCACGCGCTTGGACAGGGCCATCGAGCACATGTTGATGTGGCGCTGGGCGAATCGCAGTTTGTGCCATTCGCTCATGATGTAGCCGCCGCGCACTTCGCAGAACTCGTTGGTAGTCAGGCCGCCGACATTGCCGAACAGCTGGAACCACGGCACGGTCTTGAGCACGACGCCTTCGGCGAGCACGGTGTCGCCATCGATCACTGCAACCACTGCGCGGTCGTCCGGCAGGTGGCGGGAGATGGCGCGGAAACCGTAGGCCAGGCCATCACGCTTGCCGGTGCCGGGAATGCGCACGAAGTCGAGCTTGACGCGAGCCGGTGGGTTCATTTTGACCCAAAGGCTTTTCACCAGCTTCTCATCGGACATTTCCACGATGGAGCAGACCATGGTGGTTGGCAGTCCGCAGTCGATCGCTTCGCGAATTACCGAGGCGTAGACCTGGGCGGTGGTCAGCGCGTCGATACGAAAACTGGTGACCATCAGAAACACATGGGACGGGTCTGCCGCTTTACCCAGCTTGCGCACTTTGCGCCGCAGGTGCGGGTAGACCACGTACAGAAACAGCATGCCGCGCAAAAAGTGCGTGGCACCCATCGAGTAGCGCCAGATACCGACGATACCGATCAGGAAGATGAAGTCCTTCGACTCGGAGTCGAACGTGGACGCAGGCAACGCCATGGCGATGCCCATCAAAATACTTAAGTAAAACAGCCAACCGGCGGCCTGAAGTAGGCCGTGCTTTAGCCTGTGCATAATCTGCATCCGTCTCTATCTCGGGCGAGCCTGTGGGGTGGCCCGATGGGGTTAAGGCAGGCTTACGAAAACTGGCGACATCCGGTCTGGATGACGCCAGAAATCCTGTAGGAGCTGGCGAAGCCTGCGATCTTTTGATCTTTCGCTTGAAACTCAAGTGGACCTGGAAAGATCGCAGCCTCGTTTCACTCGACAGCTCCTACGACCGCATTACCAGCAGATGCCTTCGGTCCGGCCACTTACGCTGGTGGCCTGGGACATGAAGCCGACCAGGTCGATCACTTGCTTGCCGTGTGGAGCGTTCTGCGCCAGGGCGCGGAATTTCTCGTCACGGTTGCCAAGGATGATCACGTCGGAGTTGTTGATCACGTCGTCGAAATCGGAGTTGAGCAAGGACGAGACGTGAGGGATCTTCGACTCGATGTAATCCTTGTTCGCACCGTGGACACGGGCGTATTCGACGTTGGTGTCGTAGATGCTCAGTTCGTAACCCTTGCCGATCAGCATTTCCGCCAGATCAACCAGCGGGCTTTCGCGCAGGTCGTCAGTACCGGCCTTGAAGCTCAGGCCCAGCAGGGCGACTTTGCGTTTGCCGTGGCTGGAGACAATGTCGAAAGCGTTCTGCACCTGGGACTCGTTACTGCGCATCAGCGAGTTGAGCAGTGGTGCTTCCACGTCCAGGGAGCCGGCACGGTAGGTCAGGGCGCGAACGTCCTTCGGCAGGCAGGAACCGCCGAATGCGAAACCAGGGCGCATGTAGTACTGGGACAGGTTCAGCGTCTTGTCCTGGCAAACCACTTCCATCACTTCGCGACCATCGACGCCGACAGCCTTGGCGATGTTGCCGATCTCGTTGGCGAAGGTCACCTTGGTGGCGTGCCACACGTTGCAGGTGTACTTGATCATCTCGGCCACTGCGATGTCCTTGCGGATGATCGGAGCGTCGAGTTCTTCGTACAGCGATTGCAGAACGTCACCCGAAGCCTTGTCGAACTCGCCGATGACGGTCATTGGCGGCAGGTCGTAGTCGGCGATCGCGGTGCTTTCACGCAGGAACTCAGGGTTCACTGCAACGCCGAAGTCGACGCCGGCTTTCTTGCCAGAGCAGTCTTCGAGGATCGGGATCACTACGTTTGCCACAGTGCCTGGCAGTACGGTGCTGCGAACCACGATGGTGTGACGGGTGGTCTTGTCACGCAGGACAAAACCGATCTCGCGGCACACAGCTTCGATGTAGTTCAGTTCCAGGTCGCCGTTCTTCTTGCTCGGCGTGCCGACGCAGATCATCGACAGGTCGGTGTCGCGAATCGCCTCGGCGAAGTTGGTCGTGCCGCGCAATTTGCCCGTCTCGATACCCTTCTGCAGAAGCTCGCCCAGACCCGGTTCAACGATCGGCGATTTACCGGCGTTGATCATATCGATTTTGTCTTTGGCAACATCGACGCCAACGACGTCATGGCCCCGTGCAGACAGGCAACCGGCACATACTGCGCCGACGTAACCCAAACCAAATATGCTGATGCGCATCGCAATTACCTCTGTGTTTATCAAGCCATTACATGGCCGGAGTTAATGGTGTTCAGCGGTCGAAGTGCACTCGGAAGTGCGCCTTAAAGGCGTCACAATGCCGCGTGCAGGCATATAAGTTCCGAGTGTCTAAATAAGTGCACTCAAGATGTGCGCAACTAGGCTTTTATTGTTATGGCGTGCCCTGTTATGCAGCAGGTCTTCTAATCAGAAGACATTCGTGCAAAGGTCTTGCGCGCTCAATGCCAGGCCAGAAGCCCGTAAATCAAGCGGTTGGGTGCTCAGGTGAGCACGTTTATAGGGGCGCAGCCTTGGCCTTGTAGGGGATATTTCTGATGTTTATCTCCTGTCCTTCATGTGTTGCCCAAATCAGGGATCAGTAAGCAGAAGTTAATGTGACAACTTTGCTATGTGAATCTCTTCTCTGCGTAAGTCATCTCGTACAAGCTCAGAGAGAATGGTTACCGGTGGTATGAGCGACGCATTTGGACATAGTTCCTGTCCGCCCATCGTGAATTCTGAAATTTCTTGAAATATTGAAAAAGATGGCACTGCTTTCATATTGATAGCAACACCTGTTTGGCCCTTGATACATAGGGTTATTGTCGGATTAGATAGTTATGTGCCACTACCGATAAAAAATTTCAGTGCCACTACTGAAAAATTTCAACAAAGTCGAGTGAAACTAAAGTTAGAAAATCAGGCGATGGATTTTTGACGTCAGTAAGGTGACGAATGAGGCGGGGAATTGTTGGACGATTGGACGTGGCGCACGACCCGTAATGAGGCGTGCGCCAGCCGGGTGTTTACTCGGGGGCGTGATCGCGCAGGAACACCAGATTGTCCGGTTTCGACTGCTCGGCGCTGTAGCGATAACCTTGTGCATCGAACTGCTTGAGGGCTTGCGGGTCGTTGATGCGCTCTTCAATGACGAAGCGACTCATCATGCCGCGGGCTTTTTTCGCGTAGAAGCTGATGATCTTGTACTGGCCGTTCTTCAGGTCCTTGAATTCGGTATTGATGATGCGCGCGTTCAGGGCGTTGCGTTTGACTGCCGAGAAGTACTCGTTGGAGGCCAGGTTCAGCAGCACGTCATCGCCTTGATCGGCCAGGGCTTCATTCAACCATTCGCTGATCCGTGTGCCCCAGAAGGCATACAAGTCCTTGCCACGGGCATTCGCCAGTTTGGTGCCCATCTCCAGTCGATATGGCTGCATCAGGTCCAGTGGGCGCAGCAGGCCGTATAGGCCGGACAACATGCGCAAGTGCTGCTGGGCGTAATCGAAATCGGCCTCGCTGAAGGTTTGAGCATTCAACCCGGTGTAGACGTCGCCCTTGAAGGCGAGCAGCGCCTGCTTGGCGTTTTGCGGAGTGAACGCGGGCGTCCAGCTGCCGAAACGCGCGGCGTTGAGCCCGCCGATCTTGTCGGAGACGTGCATCAACTCGCTGATCTGCGCAGGGGCCAGCTCGCGCAATTGCAGGATCAGCTCCTGGGAATGGTCAAGGTATTGTGGCTGGGTGAAGCGCTGGGTCGCCGGCGGTGTTTCGTAATCGAGGGTCTTGGCGGGGGAAATCACCATCAGCATGAAGTCGTCTCCTTTAATCGTGGGGGCGATTCTAGGGGGTTGTCCTTGTTGACTCCAGCTATCAAGTCCATAGGTGATCGGCGGTGGAGCGCGGTTTGATCGTTCCCACGCTCCGCGTGGGAATGCCTCCCCGGACGCTCCGCGTCCGCTTCGGCGGTGACGCGGAGCGTCACTGGCTGCATTCCCACCAGAGCGTGGGAACGATCATGTCGGTCGGATCAGCTATAGTGCCGCGCGGGTTTTGTTATGGAGACATCCCATTGCGTATCGTTTTTCTATTCTCGGCCTGGCTGTTGAGCTTTGGTGCCATGGCGGCGTCGGGCGATGTGGCGACGCTTGATCGCAGCACCTGGCCTGAACAGCTCAACAGCCCGACCCTGTTTGATGTGGCGTCACGGGCCGAGATCCTCATGTTTTCTCGCGTCCTGTTGGCCAGCGAATCCCTGGATGAAGTGAGCCTGGCCCAGCGCCTGGGGTTGCGTACGGTCAATCTGGAATCGATCAACAATCTGCGCCAGCGCATGTGGCAGAGGCTGCTGACCAACTACAACTACGCCCAGCAGAGCTGCGATCAGGATGCTTCCTTCTGTTTCCTGGTCGAGGACATGGACACCCTGCGCCAGCAAGCCGCGAAGTTTCAGGTCAGCGATGAGAGTTACTACATAAAGTGGGCCGAGCCGAGCCGACTGTTCCATGCCCAGTACCTGGACGAGCAATTGCGCAAGGCAGCGCTGTTTCCGCAAACCAGCAGCGAAGTCGATCGTTTTGGCGACTATGAGCGCAACGGCGATCAAATGCATGACCGGCTGTTTTTGCTGACCTTCGACAGCGCCGCCAATACCGCGCCGGATAACACCGCCTGGGCCACGGAATACCTGCGCAAGTCGAACATGAGTGGCACGTTCTTCGTCCTCGGCAAGGACATCCAGGCCCGTCTGGCCGATCGTTCGGTCGTCAGCCTGCAAGCGACGTACTCCAAGCAGTGCATTGGCGTGCAAGGTTGGGAATTTCGCTCACACAGCCACTGGCAGGACTGGCAGGATTCGGTGCGACGCAGCGCCGAACTGGTCAAAAACAAACTGCCCGAGAACTACGTGCCGTTGTTTCGGCCGCCCGACGGTCAGCGTCGGTCCGATGCTGAAGGATTCTTCAAATCTCAGGGTTTGCAGGTGGCGCTGTGGGATATCGATGCCCAGGACGGCGCGGGCAAGCTGAAAGCCAATCAGAGCGCGCAACGGGTGTTGAGCCTGATGTTGTTGTGGCGCCACGGGGTGATCAACTTCAACGTGAAGCAGGATGCGCTGAAAACGGCGATGCCCTGGCTCATCACGCAAACGGCGCAAAGCGGTATCGGCTGGGAAGACTGTCAGGACGCGTTTCGCTGAAAACGACGAAAGGCCGTAAACATTGGGGGAGGGGTGGTTTTGGACGAGAATTCGGTGCAGGCGGACTTCCGACTTTAACGGGGTGATGGCAATCCGCCTAGTGCTATTGGTCACTCTGAAAAATAAACTTCAAAAAAACGTCAAAGTACTTTTTTCTGTCACAGGTTTTGGAGTATTACGAAGACAGACCGCCGAAACCTGCAGACAGGTGGCGTCTTCCAAGACCCAATTTGTGTGCAGTTCACTTGACTCCTCGCAGGTGAATTCGGTGGTCACTTCGAGGCGCAGCACTGTAATGGTATTGCGTCGACTGGCTCCCACAAAGGTGACCGAGTATGGATGATCACGGACGTAATTCTTCCTCCAACCAGCCAATCCTTTATGTACTCGATACCAACGTATTGATTCACGATCCAAACGCCCTGCTTAACTTCGAAGAACACCACGTCGCCATCCCGATGACCGTGCTTGAAGAGCTCGACAAGCTCAAGAGCGGGCATCACAGCGTGGCTGCGGAATGCCGTCAGGCGATTCGTCTGATCGACAAGACCCTGGGCGATGCCAGTCCTGAAGACGTCGAGCTCGGCGTCCCGATCCAGCGTGGCAAAAGCGGACCGAAGGGTTTGCTGTCAATTCTGATGAGCAAGCGTGCAGAACCGAACCTCATTCTGCCCGAGCACCTGAACGACAACATCATCATCAACCAGTTGATCGACCTGCACGCACGCGAACCAAAGCTGCCCGTGGTGCTGGTCACCAAAGACATCAACATGCGCCTCAAGGCCCGGGCTTGCGGGATCGCGGCCGAGGACTACAGCACCGACCAACTGGTCGACGACGTGTCGCTGCTGCCCAACGGTTATCACAACATGACCGGCTCCTTCTGGGACCGCGTGAGGAATGTCGATACCCGTCAGGACCATGGCCGCACCTGGCACCAGGTGCAGCTGATCGACAACCTGCCGGCAGTACACGTCAACGAGTTCATCATCGATGAACAGGGCTTTGTCGGCTGGATCAAGGAGATTGAGGAAGACAAGCTGCTGATTCTCGACCTGCATCAGGAACCCCTGTTGCACCAGGAAGCCTGGGGCCTGAAACCACGTGACATCTATCAAAGCCTGGCGCTGTACGCCTTGCTCGACCCGGATATCCACCTGGTCAACCTGACTGGGGCAGCAGGTTCCGGTAAAACCATCCTCGCACTGGCGGCGGCGATCGAGCAGACGATGGTCAGCAAACGTTATCGCCGGATCATCGCGACCCGTAGCGTGCAGGGCCTGGACCAGGAGATCGGCTTCCTGCCCGGTACTGAAGCGGAAAAAATGGAGCCTTGGCTGGGCGCCATCACCGACAACCTCGAAGCCTTGCACATGGATGACGAAAACACCCATGGCAGTGTCGATTACATCCTCAGCAAAGTGCCGTTGCAGTTCAAATCCCTCAACTACATTCGAGGCCGCAGCTTCCAGCAGAGTCTGATCCTGATCGATGAATGCCAGAACCTAACGCCGCACCAGATGAAAACCATCATCACCCGTGCCGGCGCCGGTTCCAAAGTGGTGTGCCTGGGTAACCTGGCGCAGATCGACACCCCTTACCTGTCCGCGACCAGTTCCGGGCTGACGTACCTGACAGAGCGCTTCAAGGATTTCCCCAACGGTGTGCACATCACCCTGCAAGGGGTGCCGCGTTCGATTCTGGCCGAATACGCCGAATCGCATTTGTAACAACCCCCACCCAAACCGGGCGGCCTAAAAGCCGCCCGGTTTTTTATGCCCGCACAAATCCCTTGTGGGAGCGGGCTTGCTCGCGAAAGCGAAGTGTCAGCCACATCAATATTGACTGAAACGACGCCTTCGCGAGCAAGCCCGCTCCCACAAGGGGTTGTGTTGATCCGATAATCAAACGTGCGGAATTTTGACCCACAGGTTTACAATCGGGGCTTCTGATCAGGAGTATCCCTGTGCTGACTCATCTCGATTCCCAAGGTCGCGCCCATATGGTCGACGTCACTGAAAAAGCCGTGACGTTCCGTGAAGCAACGGCCCAAGCGCTTGTGCGCATGCTGCCCGAAACCCTGCAGATGATCGTCAGCGGCGGTCACCCCAAGGGTGATGTGTTCGCCGTGGCGCGTATCGCCGGCATTCAGGCGGCGAAGAAAACCAGCGATCTGATCCCTCTGTGCCATCCGCTGCTGCTCACCGGCGTCAAGGTCGAGCTCAGTGCCGAAGGCGATGACACCGTGCGCATTGTCGCGCGCTGCAAGTTGTCCGGGCAGACCGGCGTAGAGATGGAAGCCCTGACCGCCGCCAGCGTCGCGGCGCTGACTATCTACGACATGTGCAAAGCCGTGGATCGCGGCATGACCATTGAAAGCGTGCGCCTGCTTGAGAAGCTCGGCGGCAAGAGCGGCCATTTCCAGGCGGATCAGCCATGAACGTCACCGTGAAGTTTTTTGCCCGTTACCGTGAGGCGCTCGGCGTGGACTCGGTGAAGGTTGAAGGTGATTTCGCCACGGTCGACGATGTGCGTGCGCTGCTGGCCCAGCGTGACGGTGCCGAAGTGTTGAGCGAGCAAAACTTGATGTGCGCCCGCAACGAAGACCTGTGCCAGCTCGATGAGCCGGTAAGCGATGGCGATGAAGTGGCATTTTTCCCGACCGTGACCGGAGGCTGAGCCATGGCGATTCGCGTGCAATCCACGGCGTTCGATCCGGGTGCTGAAGTCAATGCCATGCACGCCGCCAATGTGGGCGTTGGTGCGGTGGTGAGTTTTGTCGGCTATGTTCGCGACTTCAATGACGGACTCGACGTCGCCGGGATGTTCCTTGAACACTACCCGGGCATGACCGAAAAAGCCCTCGCCAAGATATCCACAGAGGCCGAGCAGCGCTGGCCGCTGCTCAAGCTTGAAGTGCTGCATCGCATCGGCGCCCTGGAACCGGGTGAGCCGATTGTCTTTGTCGGCGCCGCCAGCGCCCACCGCCAGGCCGCGTTCGACGCCTGCGCCTTTGTCATGGACTACCTGAAAACCCGTGCTCCGTTCTGGAAGAAAGAAAACACCCCTGACGGGTCGCGTTGGGTTGAAGGGCGGGACAGCGATCATGCGGCGGCGGATCGCTGGAAGCAGTAAACAGCCAGTCAGTTCTTCATTGACTGTCCGTCCGCCTTCGCGAGCAAGCCCGCTCCCACAGGGAATCTATGTCGTACACAGAATTTGTGTACATGAAGATCAAATGTGGGAGCGGGCTTGCTCGCGAAGAGGCCAGTAGCACCACTTACTTCCCCCCTCTGATTCCCTCCCGACCATCGGCGACCACATCGTCAAGAACCCCGATTGACGATCAATACATAAAAGTCCAGTATGGATTTATAAGTACAAAAAAGCGCTTCCCCCGTTTCTGCTCTTTCTTCTGTCTTGCCAAACCAACAACAACCCGCGAGAGAACGAATATGAAGAAATTCCCCCTCATCACCGGTCTGGCTCTGAGCCTGTTGGCGTGCAGTTCCCTGTTCGCCGCCGATAAAACCCTGCGCATTGGCATCGAAGCGGCTTATCCACCGTTCGCGTCCAAAACCGATAAAGGTGAGATTGTCGGGTTCGACTACGACATCGGCAATGCCCTGTGCGCGCAGATGAAGGTCAAGTGCGTCTGGGTCGAAGGTGAGTTCGACGGTCTGATTCCTTCCCTTAAAGTGAAGAAAATCGACATGGCGCTGTCGTCCATGACCATCAACGAAGACCGTAAGAAGTCGGTGGATTTCACCCACAAGTACTACTTCACCTCATCGCGACTGGTGATGAAGGACGGCGCGGTCGTGGATGATCAGTACGCCAGCCTCAAGGGCAAGACGGTCGGCGTGCAGCGCGCAACCACCACTGACCGTTACGCCACTGAGGTTTTTGAACCGAAAGGTATCAACGTCAAGCGCTACGGCAACAACGAAGAGATCTACATGGATCTGGCGGCGGGTCGCCTCGACGCCATTTTTGCCGACACCATCCCGCTGAATGACTTCCTGACGATGCCGCGTGGCAAGGGTTATGCCTTTGTCGGGCCGGAGCTCAAGGATCCGAAATACGTGGGCGAGGGCGCCGGGATTGCGGTGCGCAAGGGCAACACCGAGTTGGTCTCCGAGCTGAACACGGCCATCGACGGTATTCGCGCCAGCGGCGAGTACCAGAAGATTTCAGAGAAGTACTTCAAGTCTGATATCTACGGCGACTGATCAACCGCATCGCCAGCAGGCTGGCTCCCACAGTTGAATGCATTCCAATGGGCCAGCCTGTGAATGCATTCCAAAGTGGGAGCCAGCCTGCTGGCGATACGGTCGCGGAATCATGCAAATCTCTGGAAATAACCCGAAGTTAATCCCTTCTTAACCGGCTCGTCGTCTATTCCCCGATACCCCGCTGCGCGCGCCGGACTCTCAAAGGTCAGGGCCAGCGTGTAGACTTCTGGGCAATCGATATTTAGAAGGGAAACGCAATGAGCGAGGAAACGATGCGGTTGGGCCGTGAACGGCGCTATCTGGTGTTGCTGGGCATCATCTGCCTGGCGCTGATCGGTGGCGCGCTGTACATGCAAATTGTTCTGGGTGAAGCGCCATGCCCGCTGTGCATCCTGCAACGTTATGCGTTGCTGCTGATCGCGCTCTTCGCGTTCATCGGTGCGGCCATGCGCACCCGCCGCAGCATCACGGTATTTGAAACCCTGGTGGTGATCTGCGCCCTGGCAGGCGTCGGGGTGGCCGGGCATCACGTCTATACCCAGTTCTATCCGGCGGTCAGCTGCGGCATCGATGTACTGCAACCGATTGTCGACGGTTTGCCACTGGCGAAGATCTTCCCGCTGGGCTTCCAGGTCGACGGCTTTTGCTCCACGCCGTATCCGCCGATTCTCGGTCTGTCGCTTGCACAGTGGGCGCTGCTAGCCTTTGTGCTGGTCGTGGTGCTGGTGCCGCTGCTCACGTTGCGTAACCGTAAAGCGCTGCGCTGAAGTCCTCCGGCGCATCGCTGCCACACAAAAAACGCCCCGGCCCTCGTTGAGGGGGCCGGGGCGTTTTGCATTTCAGGGCACGGGTGAAATGACCTTGATGCGCGACAAGTCTGGGTGCGGCACGTGTGCGACATGTTGTCACAGCGGGAGTGTCGCAAGGCATTTCAGCGCGCCGAATTGGTACATGACTACGCAACAAAATCGGCCTGGTTCAGTGTCCGGCAACTTCAGTCTCAAAAATCCCGAACAGGCAGTTTTAACAGGTCCTGGCGAATTGGCGAAGCCCTTGTCACATGGGGGCTTTGGCAGGGTCGAAGGAGGGTGCAAAGCCTTCGATACTGTCTGAACTGCCTAAGGTAGACCTACAATTTTTGGTGTTTTTGTTGAGAATGAATTTCGATACCATGGCGCACTTTTACAAATACCGTTAATGATTGTTGCTGGAATGGATAAAAATTATTTCGGGATGAGACATGGTTTATAAAACGTTACATATCTACAATCGCCCGCACTGAATTCCCGGCACTGCTCATCCCTGAGCAGGAATAGGGCGTCGAGAGGCTCTTTGGCTTCATGCGACTCCCAGGTGTCGGTGCCTTCCAACTATCCGCACCAAATGGAATTGGTCTGTAACAAGGCCTTTGACCACGAATTCGAATAAGAACTCAACGCTGGCCCAGGATTTGTCGAACAGCGTCTGACGCGCGACGGGCAGCCACTTATTCAATCCAAGAAAAATGCCAACCCTTGGCAGGGTGAAGTGTTGGCGATCAAAACCCAACTGCATTGCGCAAGCTGCTTTAGAGGTCGTGAGATGAGTAAAAACAGGTACCCCAGACTACTAGGCTTATTGCCGCTGATCGGCACGTTGCTGCTGTCAGGCTGCAACATGACCTTGCTCGATCCCAAGGGCCAGGTCGGCCTGGACGAGCGAAACCTGATCATCACCGCAACGCTGCTGATGCTGTTGGTCGTGGTTCCGGTCATCATCATGACCTTCCTGTTCGCCTGGAAATACCGCGCGTCCAACACCGACGCCGTCTACACGCCGAAATGGTCGCACTCCACCAAGATCGAAATCGCGGTGTGGGCTGTTCCAGTGCTGATCATCATTGCCCTGGGTTATGTCACCTACAAGTCGACCCACGCGCTGGATCCTTACAAGCCGCTGGAATCCGACGTCAAGCCGATCACCATTGAAGTCGTCGCGCTGGACTGGAAGTGGATGTTCATCTATCCGGAGCAAGGCATCGCCACCGTCAACAAGATCGTGTTCCCGGCGCACACGCCGATCAACTTCAAGATCACTTCCGACTCCGTGATGAACTCGTTCTTCATCCCGGCCCTGGGCGGCCAGATCTACGCGATGGCCGGCATGCAGACCAAACTGCACCTGATCGCCAACCAGAACGCTGAAATGGACGGTATCTCCGCCAACTACAGCGGCGCTGGTTTCACCGGCATGAAATTCAAAGCTATCGCCACCTCTCAGGAAGATTTCGACGCCTGGGTCAGCGAAGTCAAAAAGGCACCTAAACAGCTTGAAAAAGCTGAATACGAAGCCCTTTCCAAGCCAAGCCAGAACAACCCAGTCGAGCTCTACTCCTCGGTCACGCCGAACCTGTTCCAGATCATCGTCGACAAGTACGAAGGTATGAATCCGGGCAAGCCGATGCACCACGAGAAGAAAGAGCACGAAATGGCCGCCATGGAAGGGATGGACATGAGTTCGCATTCAGCTGCCGGGGCAGAGGAGTAAACGATGTTTGGTAAATTAAGTTGGGAAGCGGTCCCGTTCCACGAACCGATCGTGATGATAACCATCGCCATGATCGCGATCGGTGGTCTGGCGCTGTTCGCTGCAATCACCTATTTCAAGAAGTGGACCTACCTGTGGTCCGAGTGGCTGACCTCGGTCGACCACAAGAAAATCGGCGTGATGTACATCGTCGTTGCCATGGTCATGCTGCTGCGTGGCTTTGCCGACGCCATCATGATGCGTACCCAGTTGGCCATGGCCACCGAGGGTTCGCCTGGCTACCTGCCGCCTGAACACTATGACCAGATCTTCACCGCTCACGGTGTGATCATGATCATCTTCATGGCGATGCCATTCTTCACCGGCCTGATGAACCTTGCAGTGCCGCTGCAGATCGGCGCACGTGACGTTGCCTTCCCGTTCCTGAACTCCCTGAGCTTCTGGCTGCTGGTGTCGGGCGTGGTGCTGATCAACCTGTCCCTGGGCGTCGGCGAATTCGCCAAGACCGGTTGGGTTGCCTATCCGCCGCTGTCGGGCCTGCAATACAGCCCGGGCGTGGGGATGGATTACTACATCTGGGCGCTACAGCTATCCGGTCTGGGTACGACGCTGACGGGGGTCAACTTCCTGGCCACCGTGCTGAAAATGCGTACCCCGGGCATGAAGCTGATGGACATGCCGATCTTCACCTGGACCTGCACCTGGGCCAACGTCCTGATCGTGGCTTCGTTCCCGATCCTGACCGCTACCCTGGCACTGCTGACGCTTGACCGTTACATGGATTTCCACATTTTCACCAATGAACTTGGTGGCAATCCGATGATGTACGTCAACCTGTTCTGGGCCTGGGGTCACCCCGAGGTTTACATCCTGATTCTGCCGGCGTTCGGGATCTTCTCTGAAGTCATCTCGACCTTCACCGGCAAGCGTCTGTTCGGCCACCACTCGATGGTCTACGCATCGGGCGCGATCTCGATCCTGGGCTTCATGGTCTGGCTGCACCACTTCTTCACCATGGGTTCGGGTGCCAGCGTCAACGCCTTCTTCGGTCTGGCGACGATGCTGATTTCGATCCCGACGGGGGTGAAGCTATTCAACTGGCTGTTCACCATCTACCAAGGGCGTCTGCGTTTCACCAGCCAGGTTCTGTGGACCCTGGGCTTCATGGTGACTTTCGCCATCGGCGGCATGACCGGCGTACTGCTGGCCATCCCGGGTGCGGACTTCGTCCTGCACAACAGCCTGTTCGTGATCGCTCACTTCCACAACGTGATCATCGGCGGCGCGGTATTCGGCTACATCGCAGGCTTTGGCTTCTACTTCCCTAAAGCGTTCGGCTTCAAGCTGCACGAAGGTTGGGGCAAGGCAGCGTTCTGGTTCTGGATCTCGGGCTTCTTCGTCGCGTTCATGCCGCTCTATGCACTGGGCTTCATGGGCATGACCCGTCGTCTGAACGCCACCACCAACCCTGAGTGGGTACCGTACCTGTACGTTGCCATGTTCGGTGCGGTGATGATCGCTGCGGGTATCGCCTGCCAGCTGATCCAGCTCTACGTGAGTATCCGTGACCGCAAGCTGCCGCAGAACATGTGCGAGCACGGCGACCCGTGGAATGCCCACACTCTGGAATGGTCGACCTCCTCGCCACCACCGTTCTACAACTTTGCCGTACTGCCAAAAGCAGAAGGCATCGACCCGTTCACCGAAGCCAAGGAAAACGGCACCGCGTACAAGGCTCCGGCCAAGTACGAGCCGATCCACATGCCAAACAACACCGCCACCGGTGTGGTCATGGGTGCTCTGTTGACTGTGTTCGGTTTCGCGATGATCTGGCACATCTGGTGGTTGGCCATCGTTGGCCTGGTTGGCACCGTGGGCTACTTCGTGATCCACGCTGCCCGCGATGATCAGGGCTATATGGTGCCGGTCGACGTGATCGAGCGCATCGAAGCCGAGCAGCACAAGCGTCTGGTAGCGGCCGGGAAAGTTCCAGCCACCGCCACCCGTGTTGAAACCTCGTTGGAACAGGCTTAAACCATGTCGAACTTAGTGACCACTGCTGGACACGCCCATGGCACGGACCATGGGCACGACGACCATCACCACGACTCGGGCGAGATGACCGTATTCGGTTTCTGGCTCTACCTGATGACCGACTGCATTCTGTTTGCGTCGATCTTCGCGGCGTACGCGGTACTGGTTAACAACGTAGCGGGTGGCCCGTCGGGCCACGACATCTTCGAACTGCCGTACGTACTGGGCGAAACCGCTCTGCTGCTGTTCAGTTCGATCACCTACGGCTTCGCCATGCTGGCGTTGTTCAAGGGCAAGAAGAGCCAGGTACTGGGCTGGCTGGGCATGACCTTCCTGTTCGGCGCCGGCTTCATCGGCATGGAGATCAACGAGTTCCACATGCTGATCTCCGAGGGCTTCGGTCCTAACCGCAGCGGCTTCCTGTCCGGGTTCTTCACCCTGGTCGGCACCCACGGTCTGCACGTGACCAGCGGTCTGATCTGGATGGCGATCATGATGTACCAGGTGCAGAAAAACGGCCTGACGGCGACCAACAAGACCCGTCTGAGCTGCCTGAGCCTGTTCTGGCACTTCCTGGACGTGGTGTGGATCTGCGTATTCACCGTTGTTTATCTGATGGGGACTATGTAAATGGCTAACGCTCATTCCCACGATAGCCACGACGCCAGCCACGGCAGCGTCAAGTCTTACGCTATCGGTTTCATCCTGTCGGTGATCCTGACCGTCATTCCTTTCGGCCTGGTGATGTACCCATCGCTGCCGAAAGCCCTGACCCTGTGGATCGTACTGGCCTTCGCAGTGATCCAGGTGCTGGTGCACCTGGTGTACTTCCTCCACCTGGACCGCTCCGCTGCCCAGCGTAACAACGTGATCGCGTTTGTCTTCGCTGCACTGGTCATTGTCCTGTTGGTAGGCCTGTCGCTGTGGATCATGTTCAGCATCCACAACAACATGATGGCGCACTGAGGAAAGTCCGGATGTCCTTTAAGCACTTTATCCAAATCACCAAACCGGGGATCATTTTCGGTAACGTGCTTTCTGTGGCAGGCGGATTTTTCCTGGCCTCGAAAGGGCATGTCGATCTGGCCATTTTCCTGGCCGCCATGATCGGCACGTCGCTGGTGGTGGCTTCCGGTTGCGTGTTCAACAACTGCATCGACCGCGACATCGACCTTAAGATGGAACGCACCAAAAACCGGGCGCTGGTCCAGGGCCTGATCTCCCTGAAACTGGCCCTGGTGTTTGCGACCGTCCTGGGTGTTTTTGGCGTTGCACTGTTGTACAAAGTGGCCAACCCGTTGGCCGCGTTGTTCGCGGTGATCGGCTTTGTCATCTACGTCGGCTTCTACAGCCTGTACCTCAAGCGCAAGTCGGTTCACGGCACGCTGGTGGGCAGTCTGTCGGGCGCCATGCCGCCGGTGATTGGCTACGTCGCTGTGACGAACAGCTTCGACATGGCCGCACTGACGTTGCTGGTGATGTTCAGCCTGTGGCAGATGCCGCATTCCTACGCCATCGCAATCTTCCGCTTCAACGATTACCTGGCTGCATCGATTCCGGTGTTGCCGGTGAAGCGCGGGATTGAAGTGGCGAAGAAGCACATCCTGCTCTACATCCTGGCGTTCCTCGTGGCGACCTTGATGCTGACCTTCAGCGGCTACGCCGGCATGAGCTACCTCGCCGTCGCCGCGGCCATGGGCATGTACTGGTTGTACATGGCCTGGACCGGTTACAAGGCAGTGGATGACACGGTCTGGGCACGCAAGCTGTTCGTGTTCTCGATCTTCACCATTACCGCGTTGAGCGTGATGATGTCGCTGGACTTTAAAGTGCCGAGTGAGCTGTTGCTGACGTACGCGCCTTAAGGTTTAGAGCTGCAAAGAAAAGCCCCGCCTTCGAGAGAAGCGCGGGGCTTTTTATTGGGTGTGCTCTGGTGGACCGAGTTGCCCCATTCGCGAGCAGGCTCGCTCCCACATTGGATCTGCGTTGCCGCCATTTATGAGTACGACGCTGAACCCCTGTGGGAGCGAGCCTGCTCGCGAAGGCCGCACCGCGGTTTATTCGAAAGAAAACTCAGCTACCGAGCCACCGGAAAAACCGCTCACGCACCTGGCTGTTATCGCTATGCGCCACGTTGAAACGCAGGAAGTGGCTAGCGTCCGGCGCTTTGCTGAATCCAAGGGACATCAATTTGATCCAAACTGATTTTCATAGGCCAGCCCCGGAATCGCGATCTTTGGGCTAATCTGTCAAAAAAAATGGATCCAATTTTTGATCGAGGGGGGAGAGATGACTGAACACATGACCTGTGATGAACGATTCATCGCGCTGGCAAAAGAGGTCGGTTACGACATCTACGGTGAGAATACGGCCGGCGGGCATTACGCGCTGTTGGTGCGGCATCACGATCAGCTTTACATCAGCGGTCTGGTGCCGCGGATGAATGGTGAAATTCAGTATCCGGGCAGGGTAGGCCTGGATCTGACGCTGACAGATGCACAGAACGCTGCCCGCATCAGTGCGTTGCGCGGTCTGGCATTGATTGTTGATTCCATCGGTTCGCTGGACAAAATCAAGTCGCTATTGCGCGTCACGGTATACATAAAGTCCACCGCGGATTTTGTCGATTTGAGCGAAGTGGCCAACGGTGCGTCGGACGTTTTCAGTCATGTACTGGGCGATGCCGGTAAACATACACGAACTACGATCGGCGTTTATCAACTGCCCAAAGACGCAGCCATTGAAGTTGACATGATCGTGGCGATACGGCCATCAACGCTCTAACGATGAACCAGGAGGTAATAGAAAGGCCCGCGCTGAATCTCAGTGCGGGCCTTTCAGTCATCGATGGCGTGTATTACTGCGCGGCGATGCTGTAGCCATCGAACGCGGTTTGCTGCTGAAGCGCGGTGATGATGTTCTTGCGGTTAACCGCTTGTTCGGCCCCGGCATTGTCCAGGAAGGTCTCGCTTTCCAGCTCCGCTTCTTCACCTTCGCCGACGAAGGTGAAGCCCAGGAACTCCAGCGCTTCACGGTCAACGTTCAGTCGCGAACGCGGGGTGCGCAGCGGCAACGTCACGCTGATGCCGTCTTTGCTGATGGTGAACACTTCGACATCTTTCTTGGCGCGAGCCGCTTTGCTTTTGCCACTGCTTGGGTTGCTGATGGCCTGGTGGGTCTGGTTCAGCACTTTCAGTGCGAGGCCATAGACCAACTCCTGAAATGCCGGGTCGTCCTTGAAGCTGGAGAGAATCCGGCTGATCGGGAATTTGCTGCTCAAGTCTTCCAGGGCTGCAATGTCGGCAGCCTCGGCGTCCTTGAGCTGCTTGAGTTCGCCCATCAATTCGTAGGCTTTATCGTCGTCGAAGCTGTCGTGAGCCTGGCGAATCGCGGCGCGCAGCTCGCGAATCTGGTCGCTTTCCCGGGTGGACTGGAAAGCGTCCAAGACCATCTCGCTGATGGTCTTGGCCTGGGGCACGTGCTGTGAAAGATTGATGGAGTTTTCGTATTCCGCTTTGGACGACAAGGTGACTACGGATTCAGCGGTATTGGAATCGGACATTGAAATTTCACTACTTCTTTTAACTTGGGTGGAGGCGAGAAAGCTCTGGGCCTTTTCAGGCCGCCTAATCTATTGGACCGAGGCGGCGTTGTCACGGATGAACAGGCGGCTGGTCATCATTTTTGGCACAGCGGCTTTTAACTGGCGGCTATTGGGGGGCGTTTTGCCTGAAGTGTCAGCAGCAGCCGATAAAGTTTCAATGCCCGACCGCTGATCAGTCCACAGACAAAGCCGGAAGCCGACGCCTTGAGCAGCGACATCTCAAGGGTGGCGGCCATTTCCGGGTGAACGTCATCCTGGTAGCCGAAGTAATAGTTCACCGCAAAAAACAGCAGATACAGCACCAGTGTTTTTGCTGTGCCCGGCACGATCAGGCCGGTTTGCGGATCATCCAGCTCGATGCCCTTGCGTGGGAAAATCAGCAACGCCGCGAGGCTGCCCAGGATGACGGCGGCCAACCAGCAACTGACCGATAGCTGCGGATTCAGCGTCAGATTCAGCGAATACAGGGACCAGCCCAGCAAGATCGGCGCTGTGACGAGCAATGAAGTTTTGCTTTCACGGGTCGGGGACAGGGCTTTGATGCCGTAGTAGCACAGCAGCAGAAATATCGCGTAAACCCACAATGGGGTGTTTTGCAGGGTATTGAGCATCGCGCAGCATCCTTGCCGAAATGGGAACCGGGATATTAGCCGTTGTTGTGGCCCAGGCAGTCGACTATTTTCCCAGCGAATTCAGATTCATCGACCGAACCGCCAATTGCTCAGCCGTTTGCTGATCCACCGGCAACGAAAAGCGGAAGGTCGCGCCGCGTCCGGGAACGTCAATCAGCTGGATCTCGCGGCCGTGCAATTGCAGGATCCGGTGCACGATCCGCAACCCCAGTCCGCCATCACGCCGTGCGCCGCCAATGTTGAATGGGCGCAGGAACAGACCTTCGCGCAGTTCGGCGGCAATGCCGGGGCCGGTGTCGCTGACGGTGACTTCGATAAACGGTCCTTGAGGACGCAGGGCGAGCTCGATTTCTCCTCCTGGCGGGGTGTGGCGCAGGGCGTTGTCGAACAGGTTGGTGAGCACCCGCTCGATCAATCCAAGGTCGGCGCAGGCCGCCGAAACATTGGGGGCAAAGGTGGCTTTCAGTTCGACCTGGCGCGCCTCGGCCGTCAGTTCGAATTTCTGGAAAATATCCTGCACCAGATCGGTCAGCGAGAAACGCTCCAGCACCGGTTGCACGAAGCCATGTTCCAGGCGCACCAGTTCCAGCAGCGATTGCGCCAGACCACCCACCTTGCGGCTTTGATCCAGCGCGATGCCCAGGTAACGGCGGCGGTCGGCGGGTGACAACGTGGTGTCCTTGAGCGACAAGGTTTCCAGGTAACCGTGCAGCGAGGCCAGAGGTGTGCGCAGGTCGTGGGAGATATTGGCCACCAGTTCGCGGCGTTCCTGATCCTGGCGGGTCAATGAACGCCATTGCTCACCGAGGCGCGCCTGCATCTGTCGGAAGGTCGCGTCGAGTATGGCAATTTCATCGTGGCTGGCGGCTTTTTCCACCGGGACGGATGCCGGCGGCGTTACCGGAGCACCATCAATGTCGAACCGGCTGACGGTTTCGGTCAAACGGCGCAAAGGTCGGGTGATGAGGGCGAATGCGGTGAGACCGGCAATCAGGCACAGCAACGCCACCAGCCCGATGGACAACAGCGCGGTATTCAGGGCAGCGCTGGTGGCGCCGCGTTCGGCGAAGCGGTCGTGCTCCTCGCTCAGCAGCACCACATAGAGATAACCCACCTGTTTGCCATTGACCTGCAATGGCGCGGCGCTGAACACTTTGCGGCCATCGACGCTACGCGGATCGTCGCCGAGAACCGGCAGGGCATCGCCCTTGAGCAGACGCTGGATCGGCGCCAGATCGACCCGCTCCCGGCGTATCCGACCCTCGGGCGCAGCACTGCCGACAATCCGGCCCTCGGGGTCGAGCAGATAGACCTCGACACTGGGATTGACCAGCATCAGTTGGCTGAACAGGTCGCGCACGGCGTCGGGCATCAGGCCTTTGGTGTCCATCAGCACGGTGTCATGGGCGATGTGCCGGGCCAGGTCCCGCGACAACCCTTGCACCACTTCCAGCTCATGCATCTTGTTGGACCGCACCTGCATCCAGGCCGACGTGCCGCAGCACACCAGCAGCAACACGGCGAACACCAGCGACAGGCGCTGAGTCAGGGTCAGTCTCACGGTTGTTCCTCCCTGGCCGCGAACTTGTAGCCGCGTCCCCACACCGTGAGGATGCGTGCCGGTTGCGCCGGATCGGCTTCGATCTTTGCCCGCAGGCGGTTGATGTGAGTGTTGACCGTGTGCTCGTAGCCTTCATGGCTGTAGCCCCAGACGGCGTTGAGCAGGTCCATGCGCGAGAACACTTTGCCGGGCTGACGGGCGAAGAAATACAACAGGTCGAACTCCCGTGGGGTGAGGTCGAGGCGGCGACCGTCAAGGGACACATCACGCGTGATCGGGTCGATGGAGAGGCCGTCCATGATCAGGCTGCCAGCGTCCATTTTCAGGTTGCGGGCCATGGCGTCGACCCGTCGCAACAACGCTTTGACCCGGGCCACCAGTTCGAGCATCGAAAAGGGTTTGGCCAGGTAATCGTCGGCGCCGAGTTCGAGCCCGAGAATCCGGTGCACTTCGCTGGAGCGCGCACTGGTAATGATGATCGGTGTGTAGCGGGCCATGGCGCGGGCGCGGCGGCAGATTTCCAGGCCGTCGACGCCGGGCAGCATCAGATCGAGGATCAGTGCGTCCCAGCTTCCTTGCTGCAGCAGGCGCATGCCTTCATCGCCGTCGGCGCAATGCACCACCTCGAACTGCTCATCGCGTAGATGCAGGCAGATAAGGTCGGCGATATGCAGGTCGTCCTCGACCACGAGGACGCGTTTGGTCTGTTCCATCAAGCTCAATCCTTCGGCGCAATGAGCGCATTGTGCGGGTTTTCCGGGGCCTGAGTTATCACGAATTGTTTAACTTCTCGTGAGGATTTGGCGATCAACCCAAGCCTAGGCTGTGTTCCATGACAGGCACCTGGAATTTTCGGAGACGACCATGTTTTCACGGCGACAGTTTCTCGTAGCAAGCGGCGGGCTAGGCGCTGCAGCCCTGGTCATCGGTGTATTGCCAAAATTTGCCGCCAGTTCTGCGCTGGTCAGTGACGCCAGCGCGGCGGAGGTGTTCGAGGTGACTCACAGCGACAGCGAATGGCGCGCCATGCTCAGCGCCGAGCAGTACGAAATCCTGCGCGAAGAGGGCACCGAACGGGCCTACAGCAGCCCGCTGAACAACGAGCACCGTGACGGTACGTTTGCCTGTGCCGGTTGCGACCTGCCGCTGTTTTCTTCCGCAACCAAGTTCGACAGCCGCACCGGTTGGCCGAGCTTCTGGGCACCGCTGGACAAGGCTGTGGCCACTCGTCAGGACCGCTCCTTCGGGGTACTGCGTGAAGAAGTCCACTGCCGGCGTTGTGGCGGTCATTTGGGCCATGTCTTCGACGATGGGCCCAAACCCACCGGTCTGCGTTATTGCATGAACGGCCTGGCGATGACTTTTGTGCCGCAGGCGACTTGATCCGCGGGTACTCCCTTTTACTCACTTTTGCAGGTCGATGTTATGTGGCTTCTGGTCCTCGCTTATCTCGGTGGTGTGCTGACGATTGTCAGCCCGTGCATCCTGCCGGTGCTGCCCTTTGTCTTCGCTCGCACCGGGCAGCCGTTCATGAAGAGCGGGTTGCCGCTATTGGCGGGCATGGCGCTGACCTTTGCACTTGTCGCTTCGCTGGCAGCGGTGGGCGGCGGTTGGGTGGTGCAAGTTAATCAGTACGGTCGCTGGCTCGCATTGCTGTTCGTTGCACTGTTCGGGCTGACGCTGTTGCTGCCTCAATTGGCGGAGCGTCTGACCCGGCCACTGGTGGCGGCCGGCAGCCGGTTATCGGAAGTCGCGGGCGCCGATGCACGGCCGCGTCCCGGCGCTTCGTTCCTGATCGGCGTCGCCACGGGCCTGCTCTGGGCTCCGTGCGCCGGGCCGATTCTGGGGCTGTTGCTGACTGGCGCCGCGTTGCAAGGGGCGAGCATCGCAACCACCTTGTTATTGCTGGCCTACGCCGCGGGTGCCGCAACCTCCCTCGCGGTGGCGCTGTTGCTGGGCGGTAAAGTCTTCGCGGCGATGAAGCGTTCCATCGGCGCTGGCGAGTGGCTGCGTCGAGGTCTGGGCGCCGCAATGCTGGCCGGTGTCGCGGCGATCGCCCTGGGGCTCGACACCGGGATTCTGGCGCGGATTTCGACGGCGTCCACCGGTGGTATCGAGCAGGCTTTGGTGGGACGGCTGGCCGGCCAATCACCGAACGTTAGCGGGGCGATGATGGCGCAGGTTCCAGCCTCGGGGAGTGCAATGAAAGCGGCTGACAAAGCGCCGGGCGCACTGCCGATTGAGGGCAACCTTCCACCGCTGGACGGCGCGGTGCAATGGCTCAACTCACCACCCCTCACCGCGCAGGCCTTGAAAGGCAAAGTCGTGCTGGTGGATTTCTGGACTTACTCCTGCATCAACTGCCTGCGCTCGCTGCCTTATGTGAAGGCTTGGGCCGAGAAGTACCGCGATCAGGGATTGGTGGTGATTGGCGTCCATGCGCCCGAGTTTGCTTTCGAACGAGACGTAGGCAATGTCACCAAAGCGATGAAGGACCTGGGCATCAACTACCCGGTGGCCATCGATAATGACTTCAAGGTCTGGCGAGCTTTCAACAACCAATACTGGCCGGCCCACTATTTTGCCGATGCTCAAGGTCGCATTCGTTATCACCATTTTGGTGAGGGCGAGTACGCCGAATCGGAACGGGTGATCCAGCAACTGCTGCGCGAAGCAGGTGCCGCGAAGGTCGCGGACGGTCTGATCAATGCCAGCGCCGAGGGTGTTCAACTGGCCCCGGACATGACCGAAGTGCAATCACCGGAAACCTATGTCGGCTACCAGCGTGCCGAGCATTTCGTGCCTGAAACCAGCCTGGTGCCGGACAAGGTGTCGGCCTATAGCGCTCCATCGCAATTAGCACTCAACGACTGGAGCCTGGACGGTCAATGGAATGTCGGCCCGGAACGGGCGACTTCAAGCGCGCCGGCCAGTCGCATCGTCTACCGCTTCCATGCCCGCGATCTGCACCTGGTGCTGGGGCCTGGCGCTGACCATAAACCGGTGCGCTTCAAAGTGTTGGTTGACGGAAAAGTCCCCGGCGATGCCCACGGCACTGACGTGGCGCCCGACGGCAGCGGTAGTGTGACTGCACAACGCTTGTACCAATTGGTGCGCCAAACCGGCGGCGTAACGGATCGGACCTTCAGCATCGAGTTTCTCGATCCCGGAGTGTCGGCGTATGCGTTTACGTTCGGTTGATCGTCATTCCATTCATTCAGGAATCAGCCTCATGAAAACCCTATTCACCTGGCGTCGCACCCTGTTGGGCCTGGCCGCTGCCGGCGTCATCGGCCAATGCCTGGCGTTCTCCTTCGGTGCGGCAGAAGACGCGGTCATCATTCCTCCACCCACCCTCGACGAAACCACCCAGGCCGACAGCGAAAGGGCGGTCTTTGCCGGCGGTTGTTTCTGGGGCGTCCAGGGTGTGTTCCAGCATGTCAAAGGGGTGAAGAAAGCGGTCTCCGGTTACGCCGGCGGCGCAGCCAACACTGCTCAGTACGAGCGGGTCAGCAGTGGCGATACCGGTCATGCGGAATCCGTCGAAGTCACCTTCGACCCCCGTCAGGTCAGCTACGGCACCTTGCTGCAAATCTACTTCTCGGTGGCTCACAACCCTACCGAACTCAACCGTCAGGGACCTGACAGCGGCACTCAGTATCGCTCGGCGCTTTTCCCGGAAAACAGCGATCAGCAACGCATCGCCCAGTCCTACATCGCCCAACTCGGCGCCGCCCATTCGTTCAATAAACCCATTGTCACCAAGCTGGAAACCTACAACGGTTTCTACCCGGCCGAGGAGGAACATCAGGACTTTCTGACCGAGCACCCGACCTATCCGTACATTGTGATCAACGATTTGCCGAAGGTCGCGCAGCTGAAAAAGCTTTATCCAGATCGGTATCAGGAGAAACCGGTATTAGTGAAGACCGGGTCATAGCGCGACGGGATATGGCAGGCGCCTTGATCAGGGATTTTCCTCCAGGCGTTTGCCCATCTCGAAGGCTCGCATTTCATAGCCCAACTCTTCGTACAGTCGAAGTGCCGGTGCATTGAATGCCCAGACGGTTAGACGCAGGTCCACAGCGTTGTGTTCGATGGCCCAGGTTTGAGCGCACTGCATCAACGCTCGTCCAATGCCTTGGCCCCGAATACGTTCATCAACACAGACCGAACCGACCCTGGCGATCCGCTGAGGTTGCATCAGCGGGCTGCTGAACTGAGTGACTTGCACGGTGATGAATCCAATCGTTCTACCTGCTTGTTCAGCGATAAAGGTCGCCTGATTCTCACCGTCGATGTACGGCCGCCAATGGGTACTGTCGCGCGCGAAATTCTCAGTTGCAGGCGCATAAGTATCCGGCCGCTGTTGATGGTGAAGACTGTTGAGTTGCTGACCCAGTTCGCAAATGGCGAGTAGATCGTCCGGTGTAGCCCGGCGATAGAGGAGGGGGGAAGTCATTGGCTTTCCTTGGCACATCTTGTTTCAGTTAAGGAGTGTTTGGCTATTTACGACGCGGGCGCTCCATCGCAATGGTCGACGTTTCAAAACCCAGGCTTGAAAAGAAATCCGAAGCGCCTTCCCGGCCTGCTCGCAGAGTCCAGGTAATGTCGGTGTTCTCGCCCATGACATGTTCAACCAACGCGCGCCCGATACCTTCACGTCGATGTTGTCCACAGACAACGACCATCGACAGATAACCGTTTGATAGGCCGTCCGTGATGCCTCGGGCAAAACCGATAATCCGGGAGTCCTTCATAGCAAGGGCTGTGCGTTGGGAGTTAGCGATCAACTGCGCAAAATGCTCAGCGGAACCTGTGCGGTGAGCCCATCCGTTCTGCCCCAGAAAAAGGCGTACAGACTCTACTTCCGAGGGCAGTACATCGCGAACATGCAAGGCATTGTTCATCCGGAAATCACATTCTTGCCCGCGATCTTCGACCGATACAGCGCCTGATCGGCCCTGGCCAGCAATCCGGTCTTTTGTTCTTCTTCAAAGCGCTGAACCACGCCAAAACTCATGGTCACTTGAAAGTCCCCCACTGGCAGCAGGCTTGCGAGGCCATGGCGGATGCGTTCGGCGAGGGTTCGGGCGTCGGCGAGTGGTGTATTGGGCAGGATCAGGATGAACTCGTCGCCACCCCAGCGTGCGAGCAGATTGCCCTCGCGTACGCAGTGCTTCACGCTCTCGACCACCTGCACCAATGCTGCATCGCCCAGCGCGTGGCCATAGTGATCGTTGATGTTCTTGAAGTCGTCGATGTCCATGGCGATCAACGACAGCGGTTGTCGAAAGCGTTCGGCGCGATCGCATTCCTGAGGCAGGGCTTTTTCCAGAAGATAGCGATTGGCGATTGAGGTCAGAGCGTCGGTTTCCGCCAGTTTGCGGTTTTCTTCGAGTTGGATTTGCAGTTGCTGATTGACGCGAGACAACTCTCGGGTGCGTTCTTCAACGATCGCTTCAAGGGATTGGTTGCGTCGCTCAAGCGCTTCGTACAGGCGCTTCTTGTCGTCGATGCTGCGGTGCGCGCCGACCATTCGCGCCACCGAGCCGTCGGCATTGCGTGCCAATACGTAGCCACGGTCTTCGATCCAGGTATAGCTGCCATCCTGCATGCGGCAGCGATACTCGGCCTGATAGCCAGGGGCGCGCTGATTCAGGTAGTCATCGAACAGCGCCATGACCTGTGGGTAATCGTCGGGATGGATCACGTTTTCCCAGGTCAACACGTTGTTATTCAGGGAATGAGGTGGGTAGCCGAGCATCTCGTACCACCGGGGGTTGCGATAGACGAACCCTGTGTTGGCGTTCCAGTCCCAGATGCCGTCGCTGACCAGTTCCAGAATGGTGTGCAGCATGTCTTCATTCAAATCCGACAGATTGAACTTCAACGGCTCGATATTCGACGCCTCACCCATCTTCGCACTCCCTGTCGCCCTGATAGCTACGTGACCCGCACGTCGAGGAGATTAGTCGATGGGGTATTCGGTCGGCTAGTGCTTGCCCCATCTCTGCAAGGCAAAGTCGACGAAACTACGCAGTTTTGGCAAACGGTAACGATCCTGGGCATACATCAGGTTCATCGGTCGGCTTGGCGGCAAGTAATTCTGCATCAAAGCCACTAGTTTTCCGTCCTTGAGATCCTGCTCCATCAACGCATCAGGCAGCACCACGATGCCCATACCGGTTCGCGCCGCTTGATGCAGTCCTGCCGAACTGTTGATCAACATCGGCCCATTGACCGCTACCGCCAATTCTCCCTCGGGACCGGTCAGGCGCCAGTGCTTTTCCACCGACTGCCAGTCATCCCCGGCCGGATAGGCAAAGGACAGGCAATCATGGTGTTGCAGATCATCAGGTTTTTCCGGTGTGCCTTTGCGCGCCAAATACTCCGGTGATGCACACATGGTCAGGCTGTAGTCGAGGAGTGGACGGGCGATCAGGTGGGTCTCCTCGGTATTGCCCAGGCGAAACGCCACGTCGAAACCGTTTTCGAGCAGGGCCGGACGGCGGTTGGTGAGGACCACATCCAATTTGACGCGTGGACACAGCAGGGCGAATTCACTCAGGGCCGGTGCCAGTTTTTCGCTGCCGAACGTCAGCGGCGCGGTGATGCGCAGGGTTCCACTCGGCTCGTCGAGGGCCTGCTCGGCCAACCGTTCGGAATCGGCCACCAGCCCCAGCACTTCAAGGCAACGCTGGTAATAAGCGGTGCCGAACTCCGTTAACCGCTGGCGTCGCGTTGTACGGTTGAGCAGGCGCACACCCAGGCGTTGCTCCAGGGCTCGCAGGTGATTGCCGACCATAGTGGTGGACATTTCGCACTGCAAAGCGGCAGCGGTCATGCTGCCGGTTTCCACCACCCTGACGTAAACGGTCATTGCCTGGAATAAATCCATTATCAAGCCCAGCTTTAAAATGATTGAAGTGTTGCAGCGTTTATCCAGCTCAGGTGGCTAACCATACTGCAAAAACACCGACTATTGATGGAGCTTGATGTCATGACCGCCGCCTGCCTGATGACCACTTACCAACCTTTGGCCTTGAGTTTCAGCAAGGGCCTGGGCACACGCCTGTGGGATCAGGCCGGTCGTGAATACCTGGACGCGGTGGCGGGCGTGGCAGTGACTAACGTCGGTCACTCCCATCCGAAAATCGTCTCGGCCATCAGCGAGCAGGCGGGGTTGCTGTTGCACACTTCCAACCTCTACAGCATCGATTGGCAACAGCGGCTGGCGCAGAAACTGACGCAATTGGCGGGCATGGAGCGAGCGTTCTTCAACAACTCCGGTGCCGAAGCCAACGAGACCGCGCTGAAACTTGCACGGTTGTACGGTTGGCACAAAGGCATCGAACAACCGCTGGTGGTGGTCATGGAGAACGCCTTTCACGGCCGCACTCTGGGCACCTTGTCCGCCAGTGATGGCCCTGCCGTGCGCCTGGGCTTCAACGAGTTGCCGGGGGACTTTGTCAAAGTGCCATTCGGCGACCTCAAGGCGTTGGACAAGGTGCAGCAAGCCCACGGCCCGCGCATCGTGGCGATCCTGATGGAGCCGATTCAGGGTGAAAGCGGAGTCCAAATGGCCCCACCCGGTTACCTGAAAGCTATTCGCGAACGCTGCACTCGGCACGCGTGGCTGCTGATGCTCGACGAAATCCAGACCGGCATCGGCCGCACCGGCCAGTGGTTTGCCTTTCAGCACGAAGGCATCGTTCCGGACGTCATGACCTTGGCCAAAGGCCTGGGCAACGGTATTCCCATTGGCGCCTGCCTGGCCCGGGGCAAAGCCGCCGACCTCTTCACCCCCGGCAGTCACGGCAGCACCTTCGGCGGCAATCCACTGGCCTGCCGGGTCGGTTGCACCGTGCTGGAGATCGTCGAAGAACAAGGGCTGCTGGAAAACGCCAAACTTCAGGGCGAGCGTTTGCTCGCCAGATTGCGCATCGAATTGGCGGACGACCCGAACATCCTGGAGATCCGCGGCCAGGGTTTAATGATTGGAATCGAACTCAAACAGCCGATTCGCGACCTGACCCTGATCGCCGCACGGGACCACGGCTTGCTGATCAACGTGACACGGGGCAAAACCATTCGCTTGCTGCCGCCGCTGACGATTGATGAGCGGGAAGTGGAGATGATTGTCAGAGGGGTTTGCCGGGCGGTGAAAGCGGCCTGATACGCCATTGATCGTTTGATCGTTCCCACGCTCCGCGTGGGAATGCAGCCCAGGACGCTCCGCGTCCCAAAAAGCGTGACGCAGAGCGTCACAAGAGGCATTCCCACGCAGAGCGTGGGAACGATCGATCTCTTTGTAGGGGCAGCCCTCGGCTTCTCCTACAGAATCGGGGTCTCCGTTTGTATCATTGGTTTCCGAGCGCTGGTTGTTCCTGCCCGCAAGTTATCGATCGAATTGAGCAGACGCTTCGCATTGGCTTTCGATTTTAGAAGGTAGGCGGTTTCATCGTCTGATTTGGAATTGGCCACAGAGCTCTTTCCAATGCATTCGGGACTATCTGTTTGGTTGACTGTGCGCATCGTATTCTCCGCATTCGATAGGTATTCAGTATCCATCGACTTCCCAAAAGACGTTTCCGTGATCGATGTAATCCCGATCTGATTTACTCGACATCCCCCGGCCCCCAAGTTTTTTGATCGTGCCCATGCTCCGAGTGGGAATGCTCGATGGTGAAATGCACACAGCCTAGGCATCGGCTCGGTGTCATACGGACGCAAACGGCCGCTCCCCCAAACTCTCCACCAAACGAACCAGATAACCGTCCGGATCCTGCACCAGAAATTCGCGTTGGCCGACTTCTACCGCATCGGCGCGATACCAGACATCAGCGCAAGGACGAAACAACGGCCATTCAAAGTCGGCCAGACGCTGGAGTATCGGCTCGACAACGTCGACCGTGATCTGAAAGTTTATGCCTCGGCCAAACGGCGCTTGCAGTACGCCGGTCATCCACTGGCTTTCGGCCGGGTCGTATTGCTCCAGCATGATCTGAACGCCGTTTTGATCGAGGTAGGCAAAACCGACTTCGGGGCGCTCATAGGCGATTTGAAAACCGATCAGGGATGTCCAGAAGTGAAGGCTTTTCTTGATGTCCGTGACCATTAATTCGGGGACTAATTTGCTCCGTGCAAACATACGTATCCTTGGTAAACAGTGTGAGTTAGTTGGCTTGTTTCGCGAAAGTTGTGATTTCGGTTCGATCCCTGAGCTTGAGTTTCGAACCGCCAAACCCTTCGAACAGTTGCTGATGCGGGGCAAATCCACTGGAATCTTCGCGCATACGATAGCTGCCGGCCCAGTCGAGCAACGCAATCAACAACTCGTCATTCTTGTCTCGCTGCGCCTCTCGCTGACGAACATTGGCAACACATTCCTCATCTTCAACGCACAGCCAGATCAGTGCTGTCGCCCGAGGCAAGAGTTCGCTGATGATCCAGCCGTAAACGCCTTCGATCACCCAGCGCTCTTCACTGGCCATCACCCGTGCCATGCCCAGCGCCTCGGCACGGGGGCGGGCGATGCTGTGTTCGTCGGACAACCAGTGAATCGAATCGAGATCGACCCACGGCACTTGCAGGTGCTTGGCCAGTCGTTCGGCCAGCCAGCTTTTGCCGGAACCGGAGTTGCCGATGATCAGGGTTCGGGTGAGGTTCATGAGCGACACCGATCACGTAAGGGGGCCGTTAACCGATCGTTCCCACGCTCTGCGTGGGAATGCAGCCCGGGACGCTCCGCGTCCCTTTCGAGAGTTGGAACGCGGAGCGTCCCTTGAGGCATTCCCACGCAGAGCGTGGGAACGATCAACGATCAGCCTTCAGCGTTCAGTCTTCGCTGTCAGGCGCAACCATCCGCGTCTTCGGCGAGCCGTTTGAGTTGTGCTGATAGATCTCCTGCGGCTGTCCTTTTTCATTAAAGAACACTTGCCCGATCCCCGCCGAATTCCACAGCCGTTCACCTGCTTCAGCATGTTCCGGGACATGGGGAACAATGCGCATACGTCGGCGTTTGGTCAGCCAGTTCAGCGGCGAGCGCGGCGAGTAGAGCCAGCGGTTGAGGCGGTCGAACCACTCCAGCAGCGCGGGCGGGAACTCGTTTTTGATGCCGCTGCTGGTGATCTGCCAGATGCGCGGGCCGGCCTTGCGGTGTCGGATCAGTACTTCGTAGACGAAGGAATAATGCACATCGCCCGACAGCACCACGTAGTTACCCGGCGTGCGCGAGTGTCGGAAAATGTTCAGGATCACCTGCGCCGCACCACGATGGGCCATCCAGTTTTCGGCGTCCACCAGCAGGGGATAACCGCACCAGCTGAAAACACGCTGCACGGTTTCGATCAGTTTGACGCCGAAGATCGGCGCCGGTGAAACGATGATGGCCGAAGGGTGATCGAGCAGCTCCTGTTGCAGTTCGCTGAGGGCTTCCCAGTCCAGCAGACCCGACGGTTGCTTGAGGTTCATCTCGCTGCGCCAGCGCCGGGTGCGGGTGTCGAGTACGACGATGGCCGGGCTGGTGGGCAGCACGTAATGCCAGTTCTGAAATCTCAGCAGTTCGTCAATCAGCTCGTCCTGAATGTCACTGTCGAGGTAGCGGTCATGCCCGGTGGCGCTCAATCCGACAGCCTTCTTCAGCACAGCGCCGAACGCATCCGGGTTGTTGCCCCAGCCTTGGCACAGCATATAAGCAAGCAGTGCGTTGCCGATGATGCGCCTGGAGAACGGATGGCCGTAGGCCGTTTCCTCCCATTGCGCGGAAAGATTCCAGTCATCGGTAATATCGTGATCGTCGAAAATCATCAGGCACGGCAGGTGCGCGAGTGCTCGGGCGACGCCTCCGAGACCGGCCTTGAAGCCATCGATGCGCGTCTGCTCAAGGGTATAACGCTCGCGTCTTGCAGGTGTCAGCGCCGGCGGTTGCGGGGCGATCAATGTCCAGGGTGTCGGCGACCAGACCAGCAGGTACATGGCCATGACTTCGGCGAACGTCACCAGATGGTTGTCGGCACTGCTGCTGGTGAAAATCGGCTTACGCGCCCCACCGAAAAATCGCTCGCGCAGGGTTTCGTTGCTCTCCAGCGCCGGTAACAAATCCGCACGATGGTAGTAGCTGGCGGGGTGCTCGTAGAGCTTGGCGCTGTCGCTGACTACCGCGCCTTCGAGGTGCTCTTCGAACAGCCCCAAGCGTTTGATCAAGGCATGGATGGCTCGCAGCATCGGCCCCGCGACATCGTCGGCATACACCTGATCGCCGCTCATCATCAACAGCGCCGGGCGTTTGTGTACATCCGGCTCGGCTTCCAGCAAACGATCGACGCACAGCAAACCGTCCGGGGCTGGGTGGTGAGGTTTGCGGCAAGAGCCGTGCAGTAGATGATCGGCCTTTTTACGCAGGACGAAGTTGGGGCAACGGGCGTCTCCGTACAGCAAGTGCGGGGCCCAATCGGCGATGCCTGTGCCTGCGTCGTCAATCAACAGGTCGTATTCGATTAACGTGTCGCAGGGCAGGGCGGCGTCCAGCGACACATCGATCAAATGAACAAAAGCCTGGGTGCCCACCGCAATGACTGTGCACTGACTCGCGTCGAGGTGGATCGCGTCGCGATCTTGCAGACGCAACGTCAGCGACAACGCCCGCGACCCCACCAGCCACATCACCAGCCGCGTGGGCTCCAGACGCCGCAACAGCGGCCCGACCAGGACAGGTGGCAGGGATTGGTGATTGTCAGGCAGCGGCAAAGACATGGACATCCGGGTTTCTGGAACAGAGAAGCGCGCGATGATAACGCAGCTGACGTCAATGAATGGCAACGGGCTCGAATCTGACAGTCAAGGCAACTGCTCGCTGCCCGCCGTCATTACATCGGTCTCGCCATTGGCCACAAGCCAGCGAAACAAGTCTGTCACGGACACCGTGTGGCTACGCTCGATCCATCGCACCAGCGCCGGGCCATAGTGTTCGGTGTAGCGGCTGAGCACCAGATGGCGACAGTCCTCTGACAGGCGCAGGGTAATTTCCCGACAGTGCAGAGTGGCCGGGTCGTGCTGGATGACCCGTTGTTGCAGCGTCAGGCTATTGCCTTCAGAAACCATCGGCCGGTGCTCCTGTGCATTGATGTTTGGTTGTCTGCGCCGAGCCTTGTTTGCCATCGGCGACGTAAGCGGCACGATGCTCGGCGACCACGTTGCGTAACGCGCTGTAGTAGTCCGGCAGTTTTTGCAGGCTATCGGTCAGCGGTAAGGCTTCTGCGCGGCCATCGACGAAGCCACCGACCGTGCTGATCGTGGCCAAGGTGTCCACGGTGTCGCTGTTGCTGCCAAACGGATCGACCACAAAACCGAGCACGCGGCCGACGGCGTCGCGGCTGTTGGAAGTGCCGAGCAAAGGCAGTTCGACGATCGGCCCGTTGCCGATGCCCCACACGCCGAACGTCTGGCCGAAGTCCGCGTCGTGACGCGGAATGCCGGCCATGCCGGAGACGTCGATCAAGCCCACCACACCGACCGTGGTGTTGAGCACGAAACGCCCCAGCGTATTGGCCGAGCGCATCGGGTTGCCTTGCAGCAGGTCATTGATGAATACCTTGGGCTCGCCGAAGTTCGCCACAAAGTTATGCACACCGGTCTGGAAAAAATCTGGCGAGTAGCGATAGCCGCGAGCGACCGGCGCCAGGGCATAGTCATCGACCACCCGATTGAACGCGAAGACCCCGCGATTGAACGGTTCGGCGGGGTCGTTCACCGAATAGGCGATGTCGGCGCAACTCACATCGGTGGACGGCGGCTGACTGCTGCAACCCGCCAACCCGGCGGCCAACACGGCAATCGAGGTGTTGCGGGTCAGCCAGGGAGCACAATTGAAAGGCAACATGGACGCGATTCTCGGGAGGAATTCGCCGAGATGCTGGGGCCCAAGCCTTGCGCAAAGATGTCTGGTTTATTGCGTCGCTGACGCTTTATTGCAGGATTGAAATAAATGACGCGCAGCCGTGAATGGTTTTAGATGGCGGTTCCATTCGCCCCTTAAGTGACCTTCGGTGAACAGCCTTTTAATTGTGGACGACGACCTTGAGGTTCTCGATCTACTGAAAAAATTCTTTGAGCAGCACGGCTACAGCGTCGAAGTCGCCACCGACGGCGCATCGCTGTGGGCGGCCATCGAGCGACAGCTGCCAGACCTGATCATTCTTGACGTGATGTTGCCCGGGGACAGTGGGCTGATCCTGTGCCAGCAACTGCGGATTCGATACGCAATACCGGTGATCATGCTCACCGCCATGGGTGAACTCAGTGATCGGGTCGTCGGCCTGGAACTTGGCGCCGACGATTACCTGACCAAACCCTTCGACGCCCGTGAGCTGCTGGCCCGAGTGCGCGCCGTGCTGCGCCGCGTGGACGAGCGCCGTCCGGTATTGCAGGAACGGCCACGGCCGCTGATCGACTTCGCCGACTGGCACCTGGACGTCACCCGTCGTGAACTGCGCTCGCCGGACAACGTGATGATTCCGCTGTCGGCCGGTGAGTTTGACTTGCTGCTGGTCTTCGTCGAACATCCCCAGCGCATTCTCACCCGCGAGCAATTGCTGGACCTGGCGCGTGGGCATTGTCATGAGGCATTCGATCGCAGCATCGACGTTCAAGTCAGCCGCCTGCGACGCAAACTCGAGTCCGACACCAAACGGCCGGCGATGATTCGTACCGTGCGCAATGGCGGTTACCTGTTCACGCCCAGCGTGACGCGGCGATGATCGGGTTGAAGCGGATACGCGCCCGAGACTGGCCGCAAGATACGGTGGCGCGCTGGATCGCGTTGACGATCATCCTGGCCATGCTCATTTCACTGGCGCTCAATGGGCTGTTTATCCAACTGGCCGGCGTGTGGGCGCGTCCGCCGCTGACCGAAACCGGCTTGCTGGAAAAAGCCGCTGCCATCACCCGTGTCGTCGAGGCCGCCCCGGCGCCCCTGCGCAACTCATTGGCGCAAGCCGCCAGCGAGAACGGCTTCACCGTCAGTTGGCATCCTGATAGGCACGATCTCAATTTGCCAGCCGTGGAAGATCCGAAGTCCGGCATCGGCTCGACCATTCTGCAGCCCATGCTCAAAACCCCTGACCGGCGCATCGAAGCCTATGAACCGGCCGACTGGACGGAACACACGGCGGAGGCGCATTACGCGCTGCTGATCGAGCTATCGGATTCGACATGGCTGATGTTCTCCGCGCCCTCGCGCAGTTGGGGGCTCGACGAAACGCCACGCTACCTGATCGTGATCCTGCTGGTGCTGATCTCCACCGCACTGGTCGCACTGATCGCCACCCGGCGCCTTGCCACACCGTTGCAGCACTTTGCCGAAGGTGCCCGACGCTTCGGCGTGGACTTCCGCGCACCGCCGATCGAACCGCTCGGCCCCCACGAAATCCGCCAGGCGATTCTCGCGTTCAATGCCATGCAGGCCCAGTTGCAGCACTTCATCCGCGACCGCACGCAAATGCTCGCCGCCATCTCCCACGACCTGCGCGCGCCCCTGACGCGGATGCGCTTGCGGGGGGAATTCATTGAAGACAGCGAGCAACAGCAGCGCTTGTTTCGTGACGTGGATGAAATGCAGGCGATGATCAACTCGGCGCTGGAGTTCTTCCGCGATGATGCGCGGCTTGAGCCGGCGACCCAGTTTGATCTGGCGGAACTGCTGCAAACGTTGCTGGATGATTATCGGGATCAGGGCGTCGAGATTGCTTTCAGTGGGCCGCTGCGGTGGGTGTATTTCGGGCGACCGTTGGGGCTTAAGCGGGTGATGACCAATCTGCTGGATAACGCGATCAAGTACGGCAGTGAGCCGGCGATTGAACTGATCCCCGGAGCTGGCGAGGTGAGGATCAACGTGCTGGATCGTGGGCCGGGGATTGCGGATGCCAGCCTTGAACAAGTGTTCGTGCCGTTCTTCCGGTTGGAAGGCTCGCGGAACAAAAGTACTGGGGGCGTTGGTTTGGGGTTGTCGGCGGCGCGGGCGATTGTGCTGGAACACGGAGGCGAGCTGACACTGCGCAATCGGTCGACGGGTGGGTTGGAGGCGTTGGTGGTGTTGCCGGTGCATCCGGGTTGAGGATTCGGACTACCACGGGACCGATGCTGATGAGTAGCCCTTGTGGGAGCGAGCCTGCTCGCGAAAGCGGAGTGTCAGGCGCCATATCGGTCGACTGACACTCCCTCATCGCGAGCAGGCTCACTCCCACAGGGTTTTTCGGTCAGGCTCAGGATCGTGTGAACCTAAGCCTCCCAACCCGCCCCACTGACCGCCGCTTGCGCCAGTGGATGCAAGTCTGCCCCTTGATGCTCCGTCTGCCAGGCCAGCAATTCCTTGCGCATGCCGGGCGTCCAGTACAGCTGCAGGTGATTACGCACGCCGAGCACGGCCTGTTGCTGGTCCGGTTCGCTGGCGAAGTACTGGGCGATCTGGTTGACCATTTTGATCAGGTTTTCAGTGCTCATCGGCGTACCTCGGCTTTTGCTCCGGCGGCGCGTGCCTGGCGGCGTTCGTCGAGCAGGCGTTGTTGGTTATCACTGAATTCCTGATAGCGTTTTTGCCACTCGGAAGGGTGGTAGACGCGGCTGACTTCCACGGCAGTTACCTTGTACTCCGGACAGTTGGTGGCCCAGTCGGAGTTGTCGGTGGTGATCACGTTGGCCCCCGATTCAGGGAAGTGGAACGTGGTGTACACCACGCCCGGGGCGACCCGTTCGGTGACCCGCGCACGCAGCACGGTCTGGCCGGCGCGGCTGCCGATACCGACCCAGTCGCCTTCGTTGATGCCACGGCTCTCGGCGTCGGTCGGGTGGATTTCCAGACGGTCTTCGTCGTGCCAGGCGACGTTGTCGGTACGCCGTGTCTGAGCGCCGACGTTGTACTGGCTGAGGATGCGTCCGGTGGTCAGCAGCAGCGGATAGCGATTGTTGACCTTCTCCTCGGTGGGCACGTAGCCGGTGAGCATGAAGCGCCCCTTGCCGCGCACGAATTCCTCGATGTGCATGGTCGGCGTGCCGTCCGGTGCCGCGGCGTTGCATGGCCATTGCAGGCTGCCGTGGCGGTCCAGTTCGGCGTAGCTGACGTTGGTGAAGGTCGGCGTCAGGCTGGCGATTTCATCCATGATTTCTGATGGATGCTGGTAGTTCATCGGGTAGCCCAGAGCGTTGGCCAGGGCCACGGTGCCTTCCCAGTCGGCCTTGCCGCCCAGAGGGTCCATGACCTTGCGCACCCGGGAAATGCGTCGCTCGGCGTTGGTGAAGGTGCCGTCTTTTTCCAGGAACGAGCTGCCCGGCAGGAACACGTGGGCGAACTTGGCGGTTTCGTTGAGGAAAATGTCCTGCACCACGATGCATTCCATGGCGGACAGGGCTGCGGTGACGTGCTGGGTATTCGGGTCGCTCTGGGCGATGTCTTCACCCTGGCAATACAAGCCCTTGAAGCTACCGCTCAACGCCGCCTCGAACATGTTGGGAATGCGCAGGCCCGGGTCGGGTTGCAGGGTGACATTCCAGGCTTGTTCGAATTCTGCGCGAACGACCTCGTTGGAGATGTGGCGGTAACCGGGCAGTTCGTGGGGGAAGGAGCCCATGTCGCAGGAGCCCTGAACATTGTTCTGCCCACGCAACGGGTTCACGCCCACGCCTTCGCGGCCGATGTTGCCGGTGGCCATGGCCAGGTTGGCGATGCCCATGACCGCGGTGCTGCCTTGGCTGTGCTCGGTGACGCCCAGGCCGTAGTAGATCGCCGCATTGCCGCCGGTGGCATACAGGCGAGCGGCGGCGCGGATGTCGGCAGGGTCTACGCCGCAGATGGGGCCGAGGGCTTCCGGCGAGTTGTCCGCGCGGCTGACGAATTCGCGCCAGTGGGCGAATTCGTTGTCCTCGCAACGGGCGTCGATAAAGGCTTGGTTCAACAGGCCTTCGGTGACGATGACGTGGGCCAGGGCGTTGAGCATGGCGACGTTGGTGCCCGGGCGCAGGGCCAGGTGCAGTTCGGCGCGGGCATGCACCGAGTCCACCAGATCAATGCGTCGTGGGTCGATGACGATCAGTCGCGCACCTTCACGCAAGCGGCGTTTGAGCTGGGAGGCGAACACCGGGTGGGCGTCGCTGGGGTTGGCGCCCATCACCAGGATCACGTCGGCTTGCATCACCGAGTCGAAACTCTGGGTGCCGGCGGACTCGCCAAGGGTTTGTTTCAGGCCATAGCCGGTCGGCGAGTGGCAGACCCGCGCACAGGTGTCGACGTTGTTGTTGCCGAAGGCGGCGCGCACCAGTTTCTGCACCAGGTAGGTTTCTTCGTTGGTGCAACGGCTGGAGGTGATGCCACCAATGGAATCGCGACCATATTTTTGCTGCAGCCGACGGAATTCGCTGGCGGCATAGGTCACCGCTTCATCCCAGCTGACTTCCTGCCAAGGGTCGTTGATGTTTTTGCGGATCATCGGTTTGGTGATGCGATCCGGGTGGGTGGCGTAGCCCCAGGCAAAGCGTCCTTTGACGCAGGAATGGCCGTGGTTGGCCTGGCCATTCTTGTCTGGAACCATGCGCACCAACTGGTCGCCTTTCATCTCGGCGCGGAACGAGCAGCCCACGCCGCAATAGGCGCAAGTGGTGATCACGCTGCGTTCTGGCTGGCCCAACTCGACCACGCTTTTTTCCATCAGCGTCGCGGTAGGGCAGGCTTGCACACAGGCGCCGCAGGACACGCATTCCGAGTCGAGGAAGTTCTCGCCACCGGCGGCCTCGACCCGGGATTCGAAACCGCGCCCGGTAATGGTCAGGGCAAAAGTGCCCTGGGTTTCTTCGCAGGCACGCACGCAACGGTTGCAGACGATGCACTTGCTCGGGTCGTAATCGAAATACGGGTTGGAGGTGTCCTTCACGTCGGCCAGATGGTTGTCACCTTCGTAGCCGTAACGCACTTCTCGCAGGCCGACCTGGCCGGCAACGGTTTGCAGCTCGCAGTTGCCGTTCGCGGAGCAGGTCAGGCAGTCCAGCGGGTGATCGGAGATGTACAGCTCCATGACGTTGCGGCGCAGAGTCGCGAGTTTCGGCGTCTGGGTGTGCACGGTCATACCTTCGGTGACCGGCGTGGTGCAGGACGCGGGGTAGCCGCGCATGCCGTCGATCTCCACCAGGCACATGCGGCAGGAGCCGAAGGCTTCCAGGCTGTCGGTAGCACACAGTTTCGGAATCGTGGTGCCCAGCAGCGCGGCGGCGCGCATCACTGAGGTGCCTTCGGGCACGCTGATGGTGCGGCCGTCGATGTTCAGCGTAACTTGCACGTCGCTGTCGCGGGCAGGAGTGCCCAGGTCGATATCGGTTTTCGGGTCGAAGAGAGTAATCATTGGTCGGCCTCCGAGGATTGCAGACCGAAGTCGGCGGGGAAGTACTTGAGGGCGCTGGCCACCGGAAACGGGGCCATGCCGCCCAATGCACACAGCGAACCGTATTGCATCGTGTCGCACAGGTCCTTGAGGATGATCACCTGCTCTTCGCGACCGCTCTGGTCTGGCGCGGCGAGCAGGCGGTCGATCACCTCCACGCCCCGGGTCGAGCCGATGCGGCACGGCGTGCATTTGCCGCAGGATTCCTCGGCGCAAAACTGCATGGCGAAACGCGCCATTTGGGCCATGTCCACCGTGTCATCCGCCACCACCACACCACCGTGGCCGAGCATCGCGCCAATGGCGGCGAACGCTTCGTAATCCAGCGGCGTATCGAATTGCGACGGCGGCACCCACGTGCCGAGCGGGCCGCCTACCTGCGCGGCCTTCAGCGGCCGGCCACTGGCGGTGCCACCACCGTAGTCTTCCACCAGTTCGCGCAGAGTCAGGCCAAAGGCCCGTTCCACCAAACCACCCTGACGAATATTGCCCGCCAGCTGGAAAGGCATGGTGCCGAGGGAGCGGCCCATGCCGTAATCGCGATAGAACTGCGCACCCTTGGCCAGAATCAGCGGCACCGAGGCCAGCGTCAGCACGTTGTGCACCAGCGTCGGCAAACCGAATAGCCCTTGCAACGCAGGGATCGGCGGCTTGGCACGGACAATCCCGCGCTTGCCTTCGAGCGAGTCCAGCAGCGCGGTTTCCTCACCGCAGATGTACGCGCCGGCACCGACCCGCACTTCCATATCGAAGGCCAGGCCGCTGCCGCCGACATTGGCGCCGAGGTAACCGGCGGACCGGGCGATGTCCAACGCTTCGCGCAATGTGGCCACGGATTGTGGGTATTCCGAGCGCACATAGATGTAGCCGTAACTGGCGCCAACGGTGATGCCGGCAATGGCCATGCCTTCGATCAGCAGGAAGGGGTCGCCTTCCATCAACATGCGATCGGCGAAGGTGCCGGAGTCGCCTTCATCGGCGTTGCACACAATGTACTTCTGCGCAGCCAGGGTGGCGCGCACCGTGCGCCATTTGATCCCGGCCGGGAAAGCCGCGCCGCCACGGCCACGCAGGCCTGAATCGAACACTTCCGTCGCGGTCTGCTCGCCGCCCACTGCGATGGCCCGGGTCAAGCCCTCGAAGCCACCGTGGGCCCGGTAATCATCCAGGGACAACGGCCGGGTAATACCGGCGCGGGCGAACAGCAGGCGTTGTTGAGTCTTCAGATAAGGTAATTCTTCCACCAGGCCCAAGGCCAGTGGATGGGTGAACGGCTCGCTTTGCAGGGCTTCGAGCACGGAGGGCACATCGGCGGCGGTCAGCGGGCCGAAGCCGATCCGGCCTTGCGGACTGTCCACTTCCAGCAGCGGTTCCAGCCAGTACAGGCCGCGCGAACTGGTGCGCTGCAAGTCCAGCGGCAAGTTGCGTTCCTGGGCCTGAGTGGCAAGGGCCACGGCGACTTCATCGGCGCCCACGGCGCGGGCCAGAGAATCACAGGGCAGATAGAGGCGCGGCATCATGCGTCCTCCCGGCAAGCGTCGAGCAAGGCATCCAGACGCTCAGCGCTGAGCCGCGCATGCACTTGGCCATCCAGTTCCAGAGCGGGCGAGCAAGCGCAAGCACCGAGGCAATACACCGGACGCAAGCTGATGCTGCCATCGGCGCTACTACCGTGATCGTCCAGTTGCAGACGCTCGCGCAACTGCGCCGCAAGCTGCTCGGCGCCGCGACTCTTGCACGACTCGGCGCGGCACAGCCGCAGGATATGCCGGGCCGGCGGCGCGGTACGGAAGTCATGGTAAAAGCTGATCACCCCGCGAACCTCGGCCTGACTCAGGTTCAGCGCGTGGGCAATCTCGGGGACGGCCGCATCGGGGATGTAGCCGATGCCCTCCTGAATCTCATGAAGAATCGGCAACAGTGCGCCCGCAGAGCCCTTGTGGCGCTCCAGCACGCTGTTGACCATCGGCAATTGCAACATCTCATCAGGCATTCAGCATTCCTCACGGTCACGGACAAACCAGAGGGTTGTCGGTCGTCCGAAAGTGTCGGCTGCGGCACTCACACCACGTCACGGAATCGTGGCAATTTCAGGCCGTCGGCCAGGGCACCCTGAGCGGGTATCTTGTAGTGCCCGGCACGGTCTTCGCCGCACCTTTTATAGGGCATTGAGGCAGCTTGCCACGCTGCTTTTGATTCGACTGCACCAAAGCGACGTGTTCAGTTCTGCCTACGACTATCCATTAAGTCTAGATGAGTGTGCGGCCAGAGGCGGCGTCCCGGAATGGTCGGGGACTATGGGCAGCGCTATCGCGAATCATGCTTGAACCACCCCCAGCCCGCTGCTGATGCACCGCGCCGTTTGGATGACGTCATGGGCGGGTTGGAAATCAAAGAGGTGATCAAGTCGGGAGGGGAGGGGCTCAGTTGGCCACCCGTTTCCAGCGCTTGTGCCAAGCTGAAGGGGTGTTAACACCCCTGCCGCTCAGGCAACCCTCAGGAAGCCCATGACATGAAGCCCACTCATGCATCGCACGTCCGTCGAGAATTCTTCAAAGCCATCGGGTTCTACCTGCGCGTTGTCTGGCCGATCTTTTCTGTACTGATTCTTCTGATCGTGCTGTTCGGCCTCATCATCAGCTACCTGGAGGGCTGGGATCTTTTTGACGGCATCTATTTCGGCTTCGTGACCGGTTTGACCATCGGCTATGGAGAGCTCGTGCCGAAACTTGGCATCTCGCGGATTCTGGCGATTTTGCTGGGGTTCAACGGAGTGCTGATGACGGCGATATTTGCGGCGATCAGCGTTCGGGCGATTGAGGTTGCAGTGCGGGCGACGGGGCGGGAAGAGTCGGGTAAGCCGACGGCGTGAAGTTATGCTTGGTTGCGACTGGAAGGGGAGGACGTCATCGACTCCTGAAAATCCATGCGCGAGGGCGTGATGTTTACCAACAGGTTTGAAAGCCCCGAAAGAACTCGGGGCTAACAATGCCAGTCAATTCACCACCTACCCTGTAGGAGCAAAGCTTGCTCGCGAAAGCGCCAGACCTGCCAACATCAATGCTGAAGGCCCTGGCATCATCCTAAGCCGTCCGATCCCCCAGTCCCTCAGACTTCGCCTCCGCCCGCCTGGACGCCAGCTCATTGTCCCGATCCCGATTCAGCACCTTCACCGCATCATCCACCACCGCCTTGCTCATCGCCGTCAAATAATGCGCGGCCCAGGCGTGACGGTCGGTGTCTCTGTCATAGGCCGCTTCTTTGGTCAACGCCTTGGCGAGGAAGAGGAAATCAGATGCCATGGCCAACGCATCGCCGAGGGGGACGTTGCAGGTGACATGGAACAGCGCTTGATCCCCGCAGTAGATCGCGGGTGTAAGACCGATGGTCTTGAGTTCGGGTTGTTCGGTCATTGGCCACCTCCGATGAGGGAGAGGCGGTCGGGGAGGGCGTTACGCGATTGGGAATTGCGTAGAGGGGAAAGCCAAATTTTGTACGGATTGATGCTGCGCATTATCAGACTCCTTGATATATGGAGCTGCCACATTCGTTTCCACACGAATGGGTGACAGCTGTGCGCAGGGTGGAAAACCGGGAATCAAGGAAACCGGCACGCCCGAAGACGTCCCACGCACAGCCGCCATAACTCACGCCGCAGGCATAAAAAAAGCGCCGGCAGACGTGATGGGGGCGCTGTTGCGCCTTGAATTACACGGGTTTCCACACCCGGTCGCTGAATTGGCAGCGACGGTGGGAGGGTATCGTGCAGGCCTCGTTCCTGCAACCCTCGAAATAACGGGGTAATTATCTGGTGGATCATCTAACAAGCCCGGGTAATAAGGGCACGGCGGCCGGCCGCACTTGTGTCCAGAAACGCATTGAAACAGGTCAATACCATCTGTCTGCGGGTTACATATTTGCGCTTCGGGTCGTTGCGAATTTACCTCATAATCCCGCGCTCTTACGTCGGTAGCTCCGCTTCTCGACTAATCTGTAGTCGCTGCAACCCGACCTTAAATAGCCAAGGAGAAAGGCAATGTCAGATAACCGGAATCAGCGTCAGTCGAATGCATCTGCGAAGCATGTCCTCGAACGTTTGCCGGCCCCATCTGATATGCCTGCGACCCTATGAGCCAAGCCGCCTTAGTCAATCCAAGCCTGCTCACCTGGTCTCGTGAGCGCGCAGGTCTCTCCACTGAACAGGTTGCTAAAAAGCTTCCAGTGAAACCTGATCGAGTAGAGGAATGGGAGGCAGGCGAGACCAAGCCCACATTCCTTCAGGCTCAAAAGTGGGCGAGTCTCGCTCACATTCCTTTTGGCTTCTTGTTTCTTCAGCAGCCTCCCGTCGAACAACTGCCTTTACCTGATCTGCGGACTGTCGGTGGGATTGCGCCTCAACGCCCCAGTCTGGAGCTGTTGGACACCGTCAGGGATTCCATACGTAAGCAGGACTGGTATCTGGAGTATCTGCAACACCAGGAGCGTCAGCCGTTAGCATTTGTAGGTCGCTTCAATAGCCGATCTCAAGTCGCAGAGGTGGTAGACGATATCCGCCGAACTCTCGGTGTGAATCCTGACGCTGCTCGATTGGATTACGACAAATACAGCCGTGCCTTGATCGAGGCCGCAGAAGCGGCTGGCGTTCTGGTTATGCGCAGTGGCATTGCTCTAGGGAACACTCATCGAAAACTTGAAGTTAGTGAGTTTCGGGGTTTTGCCATCAGTAATGCCTACGCCCCCGTTGTATTCATCAACAGTTCCGACGCACCCACTGCCCGGCTGTTCACTTTGCTCCACGAACTGGCCCATATCTGGATTGGTAGCAGCGGAGTGTCCGACGGGAACACCGCGAATGGTCGAGACGAGGAACGATTCTGCAATGCAGTAGCAGGTGAGTTTCTCGCTCCCGAAGCCCAATTCCGCGCTCTGTGGAACGCTGATGTTAACTGGGAAGACAATCTAGCTCCGCTGGCGACGCGGTTTCATATCAGTAAATTGGCGATCGGTCGCCGCGCATTGGATCTTGGATATATAAACCAGGCCCAATACAGCACTTACTATCGAATGATTCTCAAGGCTTTCCAGGATGACAAAGGTGGAGCAGGTGACTATTACCGTAACGCCACCGCGAAAAACAGCCCTCGCCTAAGCAAGGCAGTGCTGACTGAAGCAATGAGTGGCCGGATGCTGCTACGCGAGGCGGGACATTTGCTCGGCGTGCAACCTGCCAAATTAAGGACTCTCGCCAACAAGATTACGGAATGAATCATTTACTCGACGCTAACACGCTGATCGAAGCAAAGAACCGTTACTACGGAATGGCTATCTGTCCTGGATTTTGGCAATGGTTACTACTTAAGAATAAAACATTGGCTTTAGCCAGCATTGCACCTGTCATGGATGAACTAACAAAAGGGCATGACGATCTGGCGGGTTGGGCGAAGGGCAATTCTGATTTCTTTCACTCCACCACTGATCAGGGTACTCAGCTGGCATTCACACAGGTTGCGGGACTTGTGGCAGATCAAGCGCATAAGATGAAAGTAGGCGCAATGGACGAGTTTTTAGCGGGTGCTGACCCGTGGTTAATTGCGAAAGCAATGACTACAGGGGCTACAGTCGTTACTCATGAAGTACTGAATCTCCATGCTAAACGGAAATTTATTATTCCCAATATTTGTCAGGAGCTTAATGTTCCTTTTTTGAATACGTTTGAGTTGTTGCATAGGCTTGAAGCAAGGTTTGTGTTGTCTGCTTGAAATAAGTAATTTGTACAAATATTTTGAAGTTATGGTTTTTACCTGAGTGGTCTGTGTGCTTTTCGCCTGATCCTCGCAGAGTTCTTGCCAACTCCTCATCAAGTGCGGAGGGATAAGGGAATGGAGGTTGTATTCATCATGGCTTAGCTGGCCGTGATGGTAACCGCCACTTCGGTTATTGAATATCTTTCAGATAGTCCCTGAGCGCGATCAAACGAGTATCAAGCTGATCCATCGAGTAGGAAGCACTGAAATCCGCTGCCAACCGATGCAGCTCACGGCCGAGGACCGTATCGACACCGCCGACGGTGTTCAACGCCAGACTCGCACATTCAGCCACTTTCCTCTGAATCGCCTCAACATCCCCCCTGCGCACCAGCAACCCAAAAACCTCCCGCTCATAATCACTCATCATCAGATCATCCCGCAGAATCGGGCTTGAATCTTCAGTCTCATAAGCGAGCTTGAGGCAGAACAGGGCGACGGTTTCCAGCAGCAGTTCCATAGGGAGAATCCTTGTGAAATGTTCCGCGTGTGTCGGCTGCGTGGAAGAACAGCAAGATCAAAAGATCGCAGCCTTCGGCAGCCCCTACACGGGCAGGGCGGCTTTTCTACAGACGAAAAAAAAGGCCTTGCAAAGCAAGACCTTTCTTAATTTTGGTGCCCCGAGGGAGACTCGAACTCCCACTTCTTGCGAAAACGGATTTTGAATCCGCCGCGTCTACCAATTCCGCCATCAGGGCTCAATGGCGGCGAAGTATAGAGATGAGATAACCGTCGGTCAATCAGGTACATGGAGAATTTTTGATATTTCCGCTAGACTTCCCGGCCCTGCTAGACGAACCCCATCATGCGCGTTGCTGACTTTACCTTCGAGCTCCCTGATTCGCTGATCGCCCGCCATCCTTTGGCCGAGCGTCGCAACAGTCGCCTGTTGACCCTTGATGGGGTCAGCGGCGCCCTGGCACACCGTCAATTCACTGATTTGCTTGAGCATTTGCGCCCGGGCGATTTGATGGTGTTCAACAATACCCGGGTGATTCCGGCGCGGCTGTTTGGCCAGAAGGCTTCCGGCGGCAAGCTGGAAATCCTGGTGGAACGGGTGCTGGACAGTCATCGCGTGCTGGCCCATGTGCGTTCCAGCAAGTCGCCCAAGCCGGGTTCGAAGATCCTGATTGATGGCGGTGGCGAAGCCGAAATGCTGGCGCGCCATGACGCGTTGTTTGAGTTGGGGTTCGCCGAAGAGGTGTTGCCGCTGCTCGACCGCGTCGGGCACATGCCGTTGCCTCCTTATATAGACCGCCCGGATGAAGGGTCGGACCGCGAGCGTTATCAGACGGTCTACGCCGAGCGCCTGGGCGCGGTGGCGGCGCCGACGGCGGGGCTGCATTTCGATCAGCCGCTGATGGAGGCGATTGCCGCCAAGGGCGTCGAGACGGCGTTCGTGACCTTGCACGTCGGCGCTGGCACGTTCCAGCCGGTGCGCGTCGAGAAGATTGAAGATCACCACATGCACAGCGAATGGCTGGAAGTCGGTCAGGATGTGGTCGATGCCGTCGAAGCCTGTCGCGCTCGCGGTGGTCGCGTGGTGGCCGTGGGGACCACCAGCGTGCGTTCTCTGGAAAGTGCCGCGCGCGATGGCGTGCTCAAGCCGTTCAGTGGCGACACCGACATCTTTATCTACCCGGGCCGGCCGTTTCATGTGGTCGATGCCCTGGTCACCAATTTCCATTTGCCTGAATCCACGCTGTTGATGCTGGTTTCGGCGTTTGCCGGTTATCCCGAAGCCATGGCCGCTTATAAAGCCGCCGTGGAGCATGAATACCGCTTTTTCAGCTACGGTGATGCGATGTTTATCACCCGTAACCCAGCACCACGTGGCCCTGAGGAAACAGAATGAGTCGCCAAAGTCGTATGTCGTTTGAGTTACTTGCTACCGACGGCAAGGCTCGTCGCGGTCGTTTGACCTTTCCACGCGGTACCGTAGAAACCCCGGCCTTCATGCCGGTGGGCACCTACGGCACGGTCAAGGGCATGTTGCCGCGGGATATCACCGCCACAGGCGCGGAAATCATTCTGGGCAACACCTTCCACTTGTGGCTGCGTCCTGGCACCGAAGTGATCAAGAAGCACGGCGACCTGCACGATTTCATGCAGTGGAAAGGCCCGATTCTGACTGACTCAGGCGGTTTCCAGGTGTTCAGCCTGGGCGCCATGCGCAAGATCAAGGAGGAGGGCGTAACCTTCGCTTCTCCTGTCGACGGCGCCAAAGTGTTCATGGGCCCGGAAGAGTCGATGCAGGTCCAGCGCGATCTTGGCTCGGACATCGTGATGATCTTTGACGAATGCACTCCGTACCCGGCTGATGAAGACGTCGCGCGGGTATCGATGGAGCTGTCGTTGCGTTGGGCCAAGCGTTCGAAAGAAGCCCATGGCGACAACACGGCGGCGCTGTTCGGCATCGTTCAGGGCGGTATGCACCAGGATTTGCGCATGCGCTCCCTGGAAGGCCTCGACAATATCGGCTTCGATGGCCTGGCCATTGGCGGTCTGTCGGTGGGCGAGCCGAAACACGAGATGATCAAGGTCCTGGATTACCTGCCGGGTCAGATGCCGGCTGACAAACCTCGTTACCTTATGGGCGTTGGCAAACCGGAAGATCTGGTTGAGGGTGTGCGCCGCGGTGTGGACATGTTCGATTGCGTGATGCCAACCCGTAATGCCCGCAATGGGCATCTGTTCATTGATACAGGCGTGCTGAAGATCCGTAACGCGTTCCATCGCCATGATGATTCGCCGCTGGATCCGACCTGCGATTGCTACACCTGCCAGAACTTCTCCCGTGCTTATCTGCACCATCTGGACAAGTGCGGCGAAATGCTGGGTAGCATGTTGAATACCATCCACAATTTGCGCCATTACCAGGTGCTTATGGCTGGTTTGCGCGAGGCTATTCAACAGGGTACATTGGCCGCCTTTGTCGATGCCTTCTACGCCAAACGCGGGTTACCTGTTCCGCCTTTGGACTGAGTTTTCTGACCCCAAGATTCAACATTTGCAACTGGAGTGCTAAATGAGCTTTTTTATCTCTAATGCCATGGCTGACGCTGCTGCACCTGCTGCAGGCCCAATGGGCGGCGGCTTTGAGTGGATTTTCCTGGTCGGTTTCCTGGTCATCTTCTACCTGATGATCTGGCGTCCACAGGCCAAGCGCGCCAAAGAGCAGAAGAACCTGCTGAGCAGCTTGCAGAAAGGCGACGAAGTTGTGACCACCGGTGGTATCGCCGGCAAGATCACTAAAGTGGCCGACGACTTCGTTGTTCTGGAAGTTTCCGACACCATCGAAATGAAGTTCCAGAAAGGCGCCATCGCCGCCACGCTGCCAAAAGGCACGCTAAAAGCGATCTAAGTTTCAACTTCTACTCAATCGACGGGGCGCGCAAGGCGCCCCGCGTCATAAGCGGGCGGCGTGATGCTGAACAAATACCCTCTGTGGAAATACATTCTGATCCTGGCGGTGCTGGCGGTCGGTCTGATTTATTCCGCTCCCAATCTATATCCTGATGACCCGGCCATTCAGGTCAGCGGTGCAAGCACTGCGCTGTTGGTCAATCAGGCTGATCTGGATCGTGTGAGCACAGCGCTCAAGGAATCCGGGATCAACGTCAAGGCTGCCACCCTGGCAGCAAACGGCAAGGGCGGTCTGATTCGTCTGACCAAGGCTGAAGATCAGCTACCTGCCAAGGACGTCGTGCGCAAGGCATTGGGTGATGACTACGTCGTTGCACTGAACCTGGCACAAACCACCCCGCAATGGCTGCGCAGCCTGGCCGCGCACCCGATGAAGCTGGGTCTGGACTTGTCCGGTGGTGTGCACTTCCTGCTGGAAGTGGACATGGACAAAGCCCTCGACGCTCGCTTGAAAGTGTACGAAGGCGATGTGAAGAGCCTGTTGCGTAAAGAGAAACTGCGCTATCGCAGCCTGCCGCAACTCAACGGTGCCATTCAGCTGGGCTTCACTGATGAAGCAGCCCGCGAACAAGCCCGTGCGCTGATCCGCAAGAGCTTCAACGATTTCGACATTGTTCCGGCCGACCTCAATGGCCAACCGGTACTGCGTCTGGCGATGACCCCGGCCAAGCTGGCGGAAATCCGTGAATACTCCATCAAGCAGAACTTGACCACGGTACGTAACCGCGTCAATGAGCTGGGTGTTGCCGAGCCAATCGTTCAGCGTCAGGGCGCCAACCGCATCGTGGTTGAGCTGCCGGGCGTGCAGGACACCGCCGAAGCCAAGCGTATCCTCGGCAAGACGGCCAACCTTGAGTTCCGTCTGGCCGCTGAGCCAGGTGCTTCGAAAGCCACTTCCGAAACTTTCGAGTTCCGTGAAGGCAAGCGTCCGCCAGCACAGATCGAGCGTGGCTTGATCATCACTGGCGACCAGGTGACTGACGCCAAGGCTGGCTTCGGCGAGCACGGCACGCCAGAAGTGAACATTCGTCTGGATGGCCACGGCGGCGAGCTGATGAGTCGTGCGACTCGCAGCAACGTCGGTCGCAGCATGGCAGTGATCTTTATCGAGCAACGTCCGGTTACCACTTACGTCAAGCAAGTGGTTAACGGCGTCGAGAAAGACGTGCCGGTCCAGACGTTCAAGGAAGAGAAAAAGATCATCAGCCTGGCGACCATCCAGTCGCCGCTGGGTGCTCAGTTCCGCATCACTGGCCTGAACGGTCAGGGCGAGTCGTCCGAACTGGCGCTGCTGCTGCGTGCCGGTGGTCTGGCTGCACCGATGTACTTCGCTGAAGAGCGCACCATTGGCCCGAGCCTGGGTGCCGACAACATCGTCAAAGGTATCGATGCATCGCTGTGGGGCATGCTGTTTGTCTCGCTGTTTATCATGGCCATCTACCGCTTCTTCGGCATCATCGCCACCGTTGCTCTGGCAGTGAACATGGTGCTGCTGCTGGCCCTGATGTCGCTGCTGGGTGCAACGCTGACCCTGCCGGGTATCGCCGGTATCGTGTTGACCATGGGTATGGCGGTCGACGCCAACGTTCTGATCTTCTCGCGGATACGTGAAGAGATCGCGGCGGGCATGACCGTACAACGGGCAATCAACGAAGGCTTCGGCCGGGCATTCACCGCGATTCTCGACGCCAACCTGACAACCTTGTTGGTCGGCGGGATTCTCTTTGCGATGGGCACCGGCCCGGTCAAAGGCTTCGCAGTGACCATGTCCCTCGGGATCTTTACCTCGATGTTCACGGCCATCATGGTGACCCGCGCGATGGTCAACCTGATCTTCGGCGGTCGTGACTTCAAGAAGTTGTGGATTTAAGGGGCTGCCATGTTACGTACAATCAACTTCATGGGCGTTCGCAACTTTGCGTTCGGCGTCACATTGTTCCTCACGGCATTGGCATTGTTCAGTGTCGCCACCAAGGGCATGAACTGGGGCCTGGACTTCACCGGCGGTACGCTCATCGAGCTGACCTACGAGCGTCCGGCCGACGTCACCAAGGTGCGTGAGCAGCTGGTTACATCGGGTTATCACGAGGCGATCGTTCAGAGCTTCGGTGCGACTACCGATTTGCTGGTGCGTATGCCAGGTGAAGACCCGCAGCTGGGTCATCAGGTGGCTGAAGCGCTGCTGAAGGTCGGCGGCGATAACCCGGCGACGGTCAAGCGCGTCGAATTCGTCGGCCCTCAGGTCGGTGAAGAGCTGCGCGACCAGGGCGGCCTCGGTATGCTGATGGCGCTCGGGGGCATCCTGATCTACCTGGCTTTCCGCTTTCAGTGGAAGTTCGCGGTCGGTGCCATCGTTTCGTTGATTCACGACGTGATCGTGACCGTCGGTATCCTGTCGTTCTTCCAGATCACCTTCGACCTGACGGTGCTGGCGGCGGTACTGGCGATTATCGGTTACTCGCTCAACGACACCATCGTGGTATTCGACCGGGTTCGTGAGAACTTCCGTGTGCTACGCAAGGCGTCCTTGATCGAGAACATCAACATCTCGACTACCCAGACCCTGCTGCGGACCATGGCGACTTCGATCTCCACCTTGCTGGCGATCGCGGCCCTGCTGTTCTTCGGTGGCGATAACCTGTTCGGCTTCTCGATTGCTCTGTTCATCGGTGTACTGGCGGGTACTTACTCGTCGATCTACATCGCCAACGTCGTGCTGATCTGGCTGAACCTGAGCACCGAGGATCTGATTCCTGCGGTGGCTACCGATAAGGAAGTTGACGACCGCCCATAACGGCTATCGTTTTCCAGCTGTTGGCCGAAAAGGCGCGAGTGTTGAACTCGCGCCTTTTTTTATGCTCCAAGGCTAGGAGAAGCGCGGGCATGTCCCGCATGTGATGGTCAGGAGGTTCATGTGAACAAGTCGATGCTGGTTGGTGCAGTATTGGGTGCTGTTGGTGTGACGGCCGGGGGTGCTGTTGCCACCTACAGCCTTGTTAAAAAAAGCAGCCCTGAGTATGCGCAAGTTCTAGCCGTTGAACCGGTCAAGACGCAAATCAAGACGCCACGTGAAGTATGCAAGGACGTTGCAGTAACCCGGCAAGCGCCGGTGAAAGATCAACACCAGATCGCCGGTACGGTGGTTGGTGCGCTGGCGGGTGGTCTGTTGGGTAATCAGATCGGTGGCGGTACTGGCAAGAAGATCGCCACAGTGGCCGGTGCGGTCGGCGGCGGTTATGCGGGTAACAAGGTGCAAGAAGGCATGCAGGAACGTGACACCTACACCACGACCCAAACTCGCTGCAATACGGTGAATGACATCAGTGACAAGGTCGTAGGTTACGACGTGCGTTATTCGCTGGATGGCAAGGAAGGCAAAGTGCGGATGGATCGCGATCCGGGTAATCAGATTCCGGTCGACAAGGAAGGCAAACTGATCCTGGGGCAGAACGAAGAGAACCGCTAAATATTCAGGTTTGAGAGTCAAAAAGAAGCACCCTGCGGGGTGCTTTTTTTGTGTCCGGGATTTGCGCGCACGCATCCCTGTAGGAGCAAGGCTTGCCCGCGATGCGGGCGGCGCGGTTTCTCAGCCGGGTTGCGGTGATGCAATCGCGAGCAAGCTTTGCTCCTACAGGGGGTAGGTTCAGGAATTGAGGGCATAAAAAAGCACCCCGGAGGGTGCTTTTTCTTTCGCTGGAAGCTTAGCGCTTCAGCGAGGCCGGCAGGTGCGGCTGAATGGCCGTCAGTACTGCTTTGAAGCATTTGGTGTTACCGGCAACAACATGGCCTTTCTCAAGGAAGTCGTGACCGCCGGTGAAGTCGCTCACCAAACCGCCGGCTTCCTGGATCAGCAGGGCGCCTGCAGCCATGTCCCATTCGGACAGGCCCGACTCCCAGAAGGCGTCGAAACGGCCGGCCGCTACGTAAGCCAGGTCCAGGCTCGCCGAGCCAGCGCGGCGGATGCCGGCAGTCTGGCCAACCAGGGCGCGGAACATGCCCAGGTAGTTGTCGAGGTTGTCCATCTGGTCATCGCGGAACGGGAAGCCGGTACCCAGCAGGGCGCCGTCCAGGCTTGTGCGGCCGCTGACGCGCAGGCGACGACCGTTCAGTTGGGCGCCGCGACCACGGCTGGCGGTGAATTCTTCCTGGCGAACCGGGTCCAGAACAACAGCGTGTTCCAGGCGACCGCGGTATTTGCAGGCGATGCTGACAGCGAAGTGAGGAATGCCGCGCAGGAAGTTGGTGGTGCCGTCCAGCGGATCGATGATCCACAGGTATTCTTCGCCTTCGCCGCTGCCCGGGTGCATGCCGGTTTCTTCACCGAGAATGCCGTGGGTAGGGTAGGCCTTGCGCAGCGCGTCGATGATTTTTTGCTCAGCGGCGCGATCCACCTCGGATACGTAATCCTTGGCGTCTTTTTCGTCGACCTTGATGGTATCCAGGCGCTCGATGGAGCGGAAGATCAATTCACTGGCGCTGCGGGCGGCGCGCAGCGCGATATTCAGCATGGGCTGCATGGATGTGTCACCTAAGGTTGTTAAAGAAAGCCGGGCATTCTATCAGAAAGTTTCTACAGGAGAAGGTCGGTGTTCGCTTTCATAGCTTAACGGTAGGTTGAGCTGTAAGATTCTGCTCCCCATTAAAGTGTTCGAGAGCGCCTCCCTTGCTGCAAAACATTCGTGTCGTCCTGGTCAATACCAGCCACCCCGGGAATATCGGCGGTGCTGCGCGTGCCATGAAGAACATGGGCCTGTCGCGGCTGGTGCTGGTCGAACCGCGGTTATTCCCGCATCACGAAGCCGATGCTCGTGCTTCCGGTGCCGGTGACATCCTTGAAAACGCGCAAGTCGTCGCCACCTTGGAAGATGCCTTGGTTGGCTGCAATCTGGTGCTCGGCACCAGTGCCCGTGACCGTCGCATTCCCTGGCCATTGCTCGATCCCCGCGAATGCGGCGTGAAAGTGGTCGAGGAGGCGGCGCAGGGTGCCGAGATTGCCTTGATCTTTGGTCGTGAAGATTCCGGCCTGACCAATGAAGAGCTGCAGCGATGTCATTATCACGTGCACATCCCCTCAGACCCTGAGTTCAGCTCGCTGAACCTTGGGGCAGCGGTGCAGGTGTTGAGTTATGAAGTGCGCATGTCCTGGCTGGCGGCCCAAGGCCAGCCGAGCAAGGTCGAGAAGGAAGAAGTGGCCTCCGTCAAAAGCGCTGAGCTGGCGACCATGGATGAGCTGGAGCGATTCTATGAGCATCTGGAGCAAACCCTGGTGGCCATTGAATTCCTCGACCCGGAAAAGCCACGGCACTTGATGGCGCGCCTGCGCCGGTTGTACGGACGTAGCTCGGTCAGTCGGGCGGAAATGAATATATTGCGTGGCATCCTCACGGAAACCCAGAAAGCGGCCCGTGGTGAGCTTCTTAAGCGGAAGGATTAAAAATGTTCGAGCGTTTGCGTGAAGATATCCAGAGTGTTTTCCATCGTGATCCGGCAGCGCGCAACGCCTTTGAAGTTCTGACGTGCTACCCGGGCATGCACGCCATCTGGATCCACCGCTTGTCGTCGGCCCTGTGGGGCATGGGCTGGAAGTGGCTGGCGCGGCTGGTGTCGAACTTCGGTCGCTGGTTGACCGGGATCGAGATCCATCCGGGCGCCAAGGTCGGTCGTCGCTTCTTTATCGACCATGGCATGGGCATCGTCATCGGTGAAACCGCTGAGATCGGTAATGACGTCACCCTTTATCAGGGTGTGACTTTGGGTGGCACCAGTTGGAACAAGGGCAAGCGCCACCCGACGCTTGAGGATGGCGTTGTGGTCGGGGCGGGGGCCAAGGTGCTTGGTCCGTTCACGGTTGGCGCTGGTGCCAAGGTCGGCTCCAACGCCGTGGTCACCAAGGCGGTTCCGCCCGGGGCGACGGTGGTGGGGATTCCGGGGCGGATCATCGTCAAGTCCGATGAAGAGCAGGACGCCAAGCGCAAGGCAATGGCCGAGAAGATTGGTTTCGATGCCTACGGTGTCGGTGAAGACATGCCGGACCCAGTGGCTCGAGCCATTAACCAGTTGCTCGATCATTTGCAGGCTGTAGATGGTCGACTTGAAGGGATGTGCGGGGCGCTGAAGGATCTGGGTAGCAATTACTGTGCGAAAGATCTGCCTGAACTGCGCGAAGAAGACTTTGCCTGTGTGAAGGACAAGGATCAGAGTCAGGCCAGCTAAACCGAGTCAACTTCATCGCGAGCAGGCTCGCTCCCACATTGGACTTGTGGTGTGTATGGGTTTCTTGTGGGAGTGAGCCTGCTCGCGAAGAGCGATAACGCGCATTTGCTGGCTGTACGCCGCCAGCCTTTGCTATGATGCGCCCGCTCTTTTGCGGGTAATCCCGAGTAAAGCACTAGGTCTTATAGTTGACTTAAATACTCGGGAATTGCATACTCGCCCCATTCCGAACTCCGTGGTAATTGTCCATGCGACTGACTACAAAAGGCCGATACGCCGTAACCGCCATGCTTGACCTGGCGTTGCACGCGCAGCACGGGCCGGTGTCCCTGGCCGATATCTCCGAGCGCCAAGGCATCTCCCTGTCCTACCTCGAACAGCTCTTCGCCAAATTGCGCCGCAGCAATCTGGTGTCCAGCGTCCGTGGTCCGGGCGGCGGCTATCAGCTGTCGCGCGACATGCAGGGCATTCAGGTCGCCCAGGTGATCGATGCGGTAAACGAATCGGTCGATGCAACCAAATGCCAGGGCCAGGGTGATTGCCATCAAGGCGACACCTGTCTGACCCACCACTTGTGGTGCGATCTGAGCCTGCAGATTCACGAATTTCTCAGCGGTATCAGCTTGGCTGACCTTGTCACTCGCCGTGAGGTACAAGAAGTAGCCCAGCGTCAGGATCAACGCCGTTGCAACAGCAAGGCGCCACGCCTGGACAAGATTGAAGCGTCCGCCGTCGAATGACAGCCAAAGAGCTAGCGGCACGCCAGCCAGCCTGATTTAGGAGATAGTCCATGAAATTGCCGATTTACCTTGATTACTCTGCGACCACCCCGGTTGATCCGCGTGTAGCGCAAAAAATGAGTGAATGCCTGCTGGTTGACGGAAACTTCGGTAACCCGGCGTCCCGTTCCCACGTGTTCGGCTGGAAAGCTGAAGAGTCCGTCGAAAACGCTCGTCGTCAGGTCGCTGACCTGGTCAACGCCGACCCGCGCGAAATCGTCTGGACCTCCGGTGCCACCGAGTCCGACAACCTGGCAATCAAGGGTGCGGCGCATTTCTATGCCACTAAAGGCAAGCACCTGATCACCACCAAGATTGAGCACAAGGCTGTCCTCGACACCATGCGCCAACTGGAGCGTGAAGGCTTCGAAGTTACCTACATCGAGCCTCGCACTGATGGTCTGGTCACCCCAGAGATGATCGAAGCGGCCCTGCGCGACGACACCATCCTGGTTTCGGTCATGCACGTGAACAACGAAATTGGCACCATCAACGACATCGCAGCCATCGGCGAACTGACCCGTTCCAAGGGCATCCTGTTCCACGTCGATGCTGCTCAGTCCACCGGCAAGGTCGAAATCGACCTGTCGAAGCTGAAAGTCGACCTGATGTCGTTCTCGGCTCATAAAACCTACGGCCCTAAAGGCATCGGCGCGCTGTACGTCAGCCGCAAGCCGCGTGTTCGCATCGAAGCGACCATGCACGGCGGCGGTCACGAACGTGGTATGCGTTCCGGCACCCTGGCGACCCACCAGATCGTCGGCATGGGCGAAGCCTTCCGTGTAGCCAAGGAAGACATGGTTGCCGAGAACATCCGCATCAAGGCCCTGAGTGACCGCTTCTTCAAGCAGGTCGAAGGCCTGGAAGAGCTGTACATCAACGGCAGCATGACCGCTCGTGTTCCGCACAACCTGAACCTGAGCTTCAACTACGTTGAAGGCGAGTCGCTGATCATGGCGCTCAAGGACCTGGCGGTTTCGTCCGGTTCGGCCTGCACCTCGGCTTCCCTTGAGCCTTCGTACGTACTGCGCGCCCTGGGCCGCAACGACGAACTGGCACACAGCTCGATTCGCTTCACCTTCGGCCGTTTCACCACCGAAGAAGAAATCGACTACGCCGCGCAGAAAGTCTGCGAGGCCGTTACCAAGCTGCGCACCCTGTCGCCGCTGTGGGACATGTACAAAGACGGTGTCGACATTTCGAAAATCGAGTGGGCGGCACACTGATTTCAAGTCGCCGCAAACCGGCCCTGTGAACCTTCGGGCGCAGGGCTTCAAGAGCGACTCTCTGATGAGTGAGGATTAAGAATCATGGCTTACAGCGAAAAGGTCATCGACCACTACGAGAACCCGCGCAACGTCGGCAAGATGGACGCGGAAGACCCTGATGTCGGCACCGGCATGGTCGGCGCTCCGGCGTGCGGCGACGTGATGCGTCTGCAGATCAAGGTCAACGAGCAAGGCATCATCGAAGACGCCAAGTTCAAGACCTATGGTTGCGGTTCGGCTATCGCCTCCAGCTCCCTGGCGACCGAGTGGATGAAAGGCAAGACTCTGGATGAAGCAGAGACCATCAAAAACACTCAGCTGGCTGAAGAACTGGCTCTGCCGCCAGTAAAAATTCACTGCTCCGTACTTGCTGAAGACGCTATCAAAGCGGCCGTTCGCGACTACAAGCAGAAGAAAGGCTTGATCTGACTTTCAGGTTTTGGCGACGAGTAAGGAGTCACCGATGGCTATCAGCATGACAGAAGCGGCTGCTCAACACGTGCGACGCTCCCTCAACGGGCGCGGCAAAGGTGAAGGGATTCGTCTGGGTGTTCGCACCACAGGCTGTTCCGGCCTTGCCTACGTGCTGGAGTTTGTCGACGAGGTGGTTGCAGAGGATCAGGTGTTCGAAAGTCACGGCGAGAAAGTGATCATCGACCCGAAAAGCCTGGCCTACCTGGACGGCACCGAACTCGATTTCGTCAAGGAAGGGTTGAACGAAGGCTTCAAGTTCAACAACCCCAACGTGCGCGGTGAATGTGGCTGCGGCGAAAGCTTCAATATCTGAGGCTGCTCGTGGGTACTCCTTGTCATTTCGCTTTATTTGAGCTGAAACCGAGCTTCCGTCTGGATCTCGATCAGTTGGCCACGCGCTACCGTGAGTTGGCGCGCGGTGTTCATCCGGACCGCTTTGCAGACGCTTCCGAGCGCGAGCAGCGGCTGGCGCTAGAGCAATCCGCGAGCCTCAACGAGGCCTACCAGACGCTCAAAAGTCCCCCAAAGCGCGCGCGTTACTTGCTCGCCATGGGCGGTCGCGAGCTGCCGCTGGAGGTCACGGTGCATGATCCGGAGTTTCTTCTGCAGCAGATGGAGCTGCGTGAAGAGCTCGAAGACCTGCAAGACAGCGCCGACCTGGCGGGTGTTGCAGTGTTCAAGCGTCGCCTGAAGACTGCGCAGGATGAACTGAACGAAAGCTTCGCGGCCTGTTGGGATGATGCAGCGCAACGTGAACAGGCCGAGCGCCTGATGCGACGCATGCAGTTCCTCGACAAGCTCACCTACGAAGTGCGCCAGTTAGAAGAGCGCCTCGACGATTAACCCAGTGCCGCTCCGGTCGCACGCCTGATATACAGATAAGTCCTGATAACGATGGCCCTACTGCAGATCGCCGAACCCGGCCAAAGTCCTCAACCGCACCAGCGTCGTCTGGCTGTGGGGATCGACTTGGGCACTACCAATTCGCTGGTCGCTGCGTTGCGCAGTGGTCTTTCCGAACCTCTGGCTGACGCAGATGGGCAGGTCATTCTGCCGTCTGCCGTGCGCTATCACGCTGATCGCGTTGAAGTCGGCGAGTCGGCCAAGCTGGCTGCCGCCACCGACCCTTTGAACACTGTGCTGTCGGTCAAGCGCTTGATGGGTCGTGGTCTGTCCGACGTCAAGCAGTTGGGCGATCAACTGCCGTACCGCTTTGTCGGCGGCGAGTCGCACATGCCGTTCATCGACACGATTCAGGGCCCGAAAAGCCCGGTCGAAGTCTCCGCCGATATCCTTAAGGTGCTGCGTCAGCGCGCCGAAGCGACGTTGGGTGGCGAACTTGTGGGCGCGGTAATCACCGTTCCGGCCTATTTCGACGATGCTCAGCGTCAAGCCACCAAGGATGCGGCCAAACTGGCCGGTCTGAATGTGCTGCGTCTGCTTAATGAGCCGACCGCTGCCGCTGTGGCTTACGGTCTGGATCAGCACGCTGAAGGCCTGGTCGCGATTTATGACCTGGGTGGTGGCACCTTCGATATTTCGATTCTGCGCCTGACCGGCGGTGTGTTTGAGGTTTTGGCCACCGGTGGCGACAGCGCGCTGGGCGGCGATGACTTCGACCATGCAATCGCCGGCTGGATCATCGAGAGCGCCGGTCTGTCCGCCGACCTCGATCCGGGTGCGCAACGCAATCTGCTGCAAACCGCTTGTGCGGCCAAAGAAGCGCTGACCAATGCCTCGTCCGTTGAGGTCGCTTATGGCGACTGGAAAGCCGAGCTGACCCGTGAAGCCTTCAATACGCTGATCGAACCAATGGTTGTCCGCAGCCTGAAAGCCTGTCGCCGCGCTGTGCGTGATTCCGGCATCGAGCTGGACGAAGTGCACGCGGTGGTCATGGTCGGCGGCTCGACTCGCGTACCTCGCGTCCGCGAAGCCGTCGCTGAAGCCTTCGGCCGCGAACCGCTGACCGAAATCGATCCGGATCAAGTGGTGGCCATCGGTGCCGCGATCCAGGCCGATACCCTGGCTGGCAACAAGCGCGATGGCGATGAGTTGCTGTTGCTTGACGTGATTCCGTTGTCCCTGGGGCTGGAAACCATGGGCGGCCTGATGGAGAAGGTGATTCCACGCAACACCACCATCCCTGTCGCCCGCGCTCAGGACTTCACGACTTATAAAGATGGCCAGTCGGCCATGGCGATCCACGTATTGCAGGGCGAGCGCGAGCTGATCAGCGACTGCCGCTCCCTGGCACGCTTCGAATTGCGCGGCATTCCGGCGATGGTGGCCGGTGCGGCGAAGATTCGCGTGACCTTCCAGGTCGATGCCGACGGTCTGCTCAGCGTTTCTGCCCGCGAACTGGGCTCGGGCATTGAGGCCAGCATCCAGGTCAAGCCGTCCTACGGTCTGACGGATGGCGAAATTGCCAAGATGCTCAAGGATTCGTTCCAGCACGCCAACGACGACAAGGTCGCGCGTGTCTTGCGTGAACAGCAGGTCGATGCCCAGCGCCTGATCGAAGCGGTGCAGGGCGCCCTCGATGTCGATGGCGAGCGCTTGCTCGACGCCGAAGAGCGCATGGTCATCGAATTGCAGATGCAGGAACTGACCGAACTGATGAAAGGTACTGATGGTTACGCCATCGAGCAGCAGACCAAGCGTCTGTCGCAAGTGACCGACGCCTTTGCCGCCCGCCGCCTGGACTCGACGGTGAAAGCCGCGTTGGCGGGGCGCAACCTGAATGAGATTGAGGAATAACGATGCCGCAGGTCATTTTTCTGCCACACGAGAAGTTCTGCCCGGAAGGTATGGTTGTGGAGGCTGAGCCCGGCATATCCATTCTCGAGCTGGCCCACGAACACCATATCGAGATGGAAAGCGCCTGTGGCGGCGTCTGCGCCTGCACCACCTGTCATTGCATCATTCGTGAAGGCTTTGACTCGCTGGAAGAGGCGGACGAGCTGGAAGAAGACTTTCTGGATCGTGCCTGGGGTCTGGAGGCGCAATCGCGTCTAGGCTGTCAGGCGATCGTCGGGACTGAAGACCTGACTGTCGAAATCCCGAAATACTCGGTCAACCATGCGGCTGAAGCGCCGCACTGATTCAAGGAACTGAAATGAGTCTGAAATGGGTTGATGTGCTGGAAATCGCGATCCAGCTGGCTGAATCCAAGCCGGATGTGGATCCGCGTTACGTGAACTTCGTCGATCTGCACAAATGGGTGCTGGCATTGCCGGAGTTCAGTGATGATCCGACCCGCGGTGGCGAGAAGGTGCTTGAAGCCATTCAGGCCGCCTGGATCGAAGAAGCAGACTGAGTCTGCACCGTATGCAGTTAGGCAATACCCAAGAACCCGCGTATAATTCGCGGGTTTAATTTTTCGCAAATTACCGTTTCTGGAGTTACACCATGGCTGTTCAACGTACTTTCTCCATCATCAAGCCTGACGCTGTTGCAAAAAACGTTATCGGCGAGATCACCACTCGTTTCGAAAAAGCTGGCCTGCGCGTTGTAGCTTCGAAACTGAAGCAACTGTCCAAAGCTGAAGCTGAAGGCTTCTACGCTGAGCACAGCGCTCGTGGTTTCTTCAACGACCTGGTTGCTTTCATGATCTCCGGTCCGGTTGTCGTTCAGGTTCTGGAAGGCGAAAACGCTATCGCTCTGAACCGTGAGCTGATGGGCGCTACCAACCCTAAAGAAGCTGCTGCCGGTACCATCCGCGCTGACTTCGCTGATTCGATCGACGCCAACGCTGTACACGGTTCGGACTCCGAAGCCGCTGCTGCTCGCGAAATCTCGTACTTCTTCGCAGCTACTGAAGTAACCACTCGCTAAGCATTGGCTTAAGAGTGAAGGTGAATCCATGACTACATCGACTGTAAAAACCAACCTGCTGGGTCTGACTCAGCTGGAAATGGAAAAATTCTTCGACTCAATCGGGGAGAAGCGTTTCCGTGCCGGTCAGGTAATGAAATGGATTCACCACCTTGGCGTCGATGATTTCGACGCCATGACGAACGTCAGCAAGGCCTTGCGCGACAAGCTCAAGGTTATTGCCGAAGTTCGCGGTCCTGAAGTGGTCAGCGAGGACATTTCCACCGACGGCACCCGTAAGTGGGTGGTGCGCGTGGCGTCCGGCAGCTGCGTCGAGACCGTGTACATTCCCCAGGGCAAACGCGGCACTTTGTGCGTTTCGTCCCAGGCAGGCTGTGCCCTGGATTGCAGTTTCTGCTCCACCGGCAAGCAAGGATTCAACAGCAACCTCACCGCCGCCGAAGTCATCGGCCAGGTGTGGATTGCCAATAAATCGTTCGGCAGCATCCCGGCGACCGCCGACCGTGCCATCACCAACGTGGTGATGATGGGCATGGGTGAGCCGCTGCTGAACTTCGACAACGTCGTGGCCGCCATGCATCTGATGATGGATGACCTGGGCTACGGGATCTCCAAGCGCCGCGTAACCCTGTCTACATCGGGTGTGGTGCCGATGATCGATGAGCTGTCCAAGTACATCGACGTCTCCCTGGCGTTGTCCCTGCACGCACCGAACGACGCATTGCGTAACCAATTGGTGCCGATCAACAAGAAGTATCCGCTTAAGATGCTGCTCGAGTCGTGCCAGCGCTACATGTCGTCCCTGGGCGAGAAGCGCGTGCTGACCATTGAGTACACGTTGCTCAAGGACATCAACGACAAGGTTGAACATGCCGTTGAGATGATCGAGTTGCTCAAGAACATCCCGTGCAAGATCAACCTGATTCCGTTCAACCCGTTCCCGCATTCCGGTTACGAGCGCCCGAGCAACAACGCGATTCGTCGTTTCCAGGATCAGCTTCACCATGCCGGTTTCAATGTCACCGTACGCACCACCCGCGGTGAAGACATCGATGCCGCGTGTGGCCAATTGGTAGGACAGGTGCTGGATCGCACCCGTCGCAGCGAACGTTATATCGCCGTGCGCGAGTTAAGCGCCGAAAACGATATCGCAACAAACGCTGCGAACAATAATTAAGAGAGGATCTCTATGTCCCTGCGCTTCGCGCTGCTTTTGCTGTTGGCCAGCCTGTGTGCTGGCTGTGTCCTGTCGGGCGATTTCAACCCGATGAAGACCAGCAAGGGCCGCGATGAAGCGCGTGTTGCCTATGTGCAGCTGGGCTTGGGGTACTTGCAGCAGGGCATGACCGAACGGGCGAAAGTACCGTTAAAGAAAGCGCTGGATCTGGATGACTCGGATCCGGATGCCAACGCTGCGCTGGGTCTGGTATTCCAGGCCGAGATGGAGCCGGAGCTGGCGGATCAGCATTTTCGCAAGGCGCTGTCTTCCCGCCCCAACGATGCGCGAATCCTGAACAACTACGGCAGTTTTCTTTTCGAAGAGAAACGCTACAAAGAAGCTTACGAACGCTTTGAACAGGCCGCCGCCGATACCTTGTACCCTGAGCGTTCGCGGGTGTTCGAGAACCTCGGAATGACCGCTTCGAAGCTGGGGCAGCGTGATCTGGCCCAGCAGCAGTTGGAAAAAGCCCTGCGTTTGAATCGCCAACAGCCACGTGCATTGCTGGAAATGGCTGAGTTGTCCTTCGAAGACAGGCATTATGTGCCCGCGCGTGACTATTACGATCGTTTTAGCCTGCTCACCGAGCAAAATGCACGTAGTCTATTGCTCGGCGTTCGGCTGGCAAAAGTGTTTGAAGATCGCGACAAGGCCGCCAGTTTTGGCCTGCAACTAAAACGACTCTATCCCGGTACGCCGGAATATCAGCAATACCTGTCGGAGCAATGATGAAAGCGGCGCATCCCGAAGTTGTAGCAGCGAATCGCGTTAATCCCGGTGAGACTTTACGCCAGGCCCGCGAAAGCAATGGCTGGTCGCTGGCCGAAGTGGCCCTCAAGCTCAACCTCACCGTCAATTCCCTGAGCAATCTGGAAGCCGGCGCTTTCGACAAGCTGCCTGGGCATACCTTTGCTCGCGGTTATATTCGCGCCTACGCGAAATTGCTCGGCATGGATCAAACCGTACTGGTCCAACAGTTCGACCAATCCACCGGCACCGACTCCCAGGGCAGCAACGTTCATAGCCTGGGGCGTATCGAAGAGCCGGTTCGGGTTTCCCACACCATTTTGCGAATTGTCAGCCTGCTGTTGCTGATCGCAGTGATTGGTGGTGGTTTTGTCTGGTGGCAGGATCAAACCTCACTGCGTACCAAAGACCTGATCAGCCTGAGCCCGGAACACGTTGAAGTCGAAGGCGCTGACGGCACCACCCAGATCCATCCGCTGGATGAGCCGGAAGACCAGGCCGTCGCGCAAGGTCAGGCTGAAGGCACAACCGCTCTTGCGTTGCCGCAAGCCGAGACGTCGGCTGAAGCGCCGGCCGAAGCTGAAGCGACTGCGCCCGCTGCACCCGCGCCAACGCCTGTTGCACCGGCTCACAGCACCGCTCCGGTTGTCTCGACTCCAGTCGCGCCAGCCCCGACGGCTCCTGTTGTATCAACCCCGCCTGCGAGCGCTTCGGTTACTCCGACCATTCCCGCTCCAGCAGCGGCTGCTTCGGTTGCCGGCCAAGGTCAGGTTCAACTGCAGTTCACTTCTGATTGCTGGACGCAAGTGACCGATGGCACCGGCAAGGTGTTGTTGAGCGGTCTCAAGCGTAAAGGCGAAAACGTTTCCGTCAGCGGCAAACCACCGTTTTCCGTGCGTCTGGGCTTCGCCCGTGGCGCGCAGGTCAGCTACAACGGGCAGGTGGTTGATGTCGCTCCGTTCACCAGTGGCGAGACTGCTCGCCTGAAGTTGGGTCAATAAGTCATGCACGGCGAATCTCCAATCAAACGTCGCGAATCCCGCAAGATCTGGGTCGGTAACGTGCCCGTTGGCGGCGATGCGCCTATCGCTGTGCAGAGCATGACCAACAGCGACACCAACGACGTCGCCGCCACCGTGGCCCAGATCAATCGTCTGGAAGCCGCTGGCGTCGATATCGTGCGTATTTCCGTGCCCGACATGGATGCCGCTGAAGCCTTCGGCAAGATCAAGCAACTGGTCAAGGTGCCGTTGGTTGCCGACATCCATTTCGACTACAAGATCGCTCTGCGCGTAGCCGAACTGGGCGTTGACTGCCTGCGCATCAACCCGGGCAACATCGGTCGCGAAGACCGCGTGCGTGCGGTAGTCGATGCCGCCCGTGATCGCGGGATTCCGATCCGCATCGGCGTGAACGCCGGTTCCCTGGAAAAAGACCTGCAAAAGAAATACGGCGAGCCGACTCCGGCTGCGCTGGTTGAATCTGCCCTGCGTCACGTCGAGCACCTTGAACGCCTGAACTTCCAGGACTTCAAGGTCAGTGTGAAAGCTTCTGACGTGTTCATGGCCGTCGCCGCTTACCGCTTGCTGGCCAAGGAAATCGTTCAGCCCCTGCACTTAGGGATCACCGAAGCCGGTGGTTTGCGTTCAGGCACGGTGAAATCCGCCGTGGGCCTCGGTATGCTGCTCGCCGAAGGGATTGGCGATACTATTCGCATCTCGTTGGCGGCCGACCCGGTCGAGGAAGTGAAAGTCGGCTACGACATTCTCAAATCCCTGCATCTGCGTTCCCGTGGCATCAACTTCATCGCCTGCCCGAGCTGCTCGCGGCAGAACTTCGATGTGGTCAAAACCATGAACGAGCTGGAAGGGCGCCTCGAAGACCTGCTGGTGCCGCTGGATGTCGCGGTCATCGGTTGCGTGGTCAACGGACCGGGCGAAGCCAAGGAAGCCCATATCGGCTTGACCGGCGGCACGCCAAACCTGATTTATATCGACGGCAAGCCGTCGCAGAAACTGACGAATGACAATCTGGTGGATGAGCTTGAACGCTTGATCCGCCAGAAAGCGGCCGAAAAGGTCGAAGCTGACGCTGCCGTTATCGCGCGTGGCTGAGCCGACTAAAGAGCCGAACGAATTTAAGGATTTATAGTGAGCAAGTCTCTGCAAGCCATACGTGGCATGAACGACATCCTGCCCGAGCAGACTCCCCTGTGGCGTCATTTCGAGGGCACCGTCTCGCGTTTGCTGGATAACTACGGTTACAAGCAGATCCGCATGCCGATCGTCGAGTTCACCGAGCTGTTCAAGCGCTCCATCGGTGAAGTGACCGACATCGTCGAAAAAGAGATGTACACCTTCGACGACCGCAACGGCGACTCCCTGACCCTGCGCCCCGAAGGCACAGCGGCCTGCGTGCGTGCGGTGCTCGAGCATGGCATCACCGGCGGTGGCCAGGTGCAGAAACTTTGGTACATCGGCCCGATGTTCCGCCACGAACGTCCGCAGAAAGGCCGTTATCGCCAGTTCCACCAGATCGGTTGCGAAGTCTTCAACCTCGACGGTCCGGACATCGATGCCGAGCTGATCGTACTGACCTGGCGCCTGTGGGGCGAGCTGGGCATCCGTGATGCGGTCAAGCTCGAACTCAACAGCCTGGGCACTGCCGAATCCCGCGGTCGTTATCGCGAAGCGCTGGTCGAGTTCCTTTCGGCCCGCCTGGACAAGCTGGACGAAGACAGCCAGCGCCGTCTGAAAACCAACCCGCTGCGGGTTCTTGATACCAAGAACGCCGACACTCAAGCGGTCCTGGTCGACGCGCCGAAAATGGCCGACTACCTCGACGAAGAATCCCGCGTGCACTTCGAGGGCCTCAAGGCTCGCCTGGACGCCGCCGGCATTCCTTACGTGATCAACCCGAAGCTGGTTCGCGGGCTGGATTACTACAGCAAGACCGTTTTCGAATGGGTCACCGACAAGCTGGGCGCCCAAGGCACCGTGTGTGCCGGTGGTCGTTACGACGGTCTGGTGGAGCAAATGGGCGGCAAGCCGACCCCGGGCGTTGGTTTCGCCATGGGCATCGAGCGCTTGGTATTGCTGCTTGAAACCCTGGAGCAGATCCCGGAAGAGATTTCCCGTCAGGTCGACGTCTACCTCTGCGCCTTCGGTGAAGCCGCCGAGCTGGCCGGTCTGGCCCTGAGTGAACGTGTTCGTGATCAATTGCCCAACCTGCGCCTGCAAGTGAATGCCGGCGCCGGCAGCTTCAAAAGCCAGTTCAAGAAGGCCGACAAGAGTGGTGCGTTGTACGCGCTGATCCTCGGTGACGACGAAATGGCCCAGCAAGTGGTAGGTTTCAAACCCCTGCGTGGCCAGGGCGAACAACAAAGCATTGCCTGGGATGCGCTTGCTGCACACCTGGCCACCTGCGTCGTGCAGGGTTGAAGCTGTCAAACAGCCGATTTAGCGATTAAGGAGTATTGGGGTGTCGAGTACCGAAGACGAACATCTGGCGGAGTTTAAGGACTGGTGGACACGCAACGGCAAGCCCCTGGTCACTGGCGGCCTGTTGGCGCTGGTCATCGTGTTCGGCTGGCAGGCCTTTCATAAGTATCAGAGCAATCAGTCGCAAGGCGCCTCGATGCTCTATCAGCAACTGCTGGAAACCACGCTGACGCCAGACGGCAAGCCTGATGCCGCCCGTGTTGCGGACCTGGCCGGCAAGCTCAACAGCGAGTTCGGCGGTAGCGCTTACGCGCAGTACGGCAGCCTGTTCGTGGCAAAAGTTGCGGTCGACAGCGGCAAGCTGGATGACGCAGCCAGCGAGCTGAAAGCCATTGTTGCCAAACCGGCCAACCCGGCGCTGGGCGAAATTGCTCGTCAGCGTCTGGCTCAGGTGCTGGCCGCGCAGAACAAGGCCGATGAAGCCCTGAAGCTGCTCGAAGGCGATGCCGATAAAGCATTCCTGGCCACTCGCGAAGAACTCAAAGGCGACCTGCTGGTGCAGTTGGGTCGTACCGACGAAGCGAACACGGCGTATCAAAAAGCCAAGGCGGCACTGTCGGATGAAGCGGCAGTGGGTGGCCTACAAATCAAGCTGGACGACCTGGCCAAAGGGGATGCGTGACGTGATTCGTTGGAAACATGCAGCATTGCTGGCTCTGGCCATATTGGCCGCGGGTTGCAGCAGCAACAGCAAAAAAGAACTGCCACCGGCCGAGTTGACCGACTTCAAAGAAGAAGTGGTTCTGCAAAAGCAGTGGAGTCGTTCGATCGGTGACGGTCAGGGCGAGTCGTACAACATGCTGGTTCCGGCGATCGATGGCGATACCATCTATGCCGCCGACGTCACCGGTGTGGTGATGGCGATGGATCGCAGCAATGGCGACGTCAAATGGAAGAAAGATCTCGAATTGCCCGTTTCCGGCGCTGTCGGCGTCAGTTACGGTCTGCTCCTGATCGGTACGATCAAGGGTGAAATCGTTGCCCTGGACGCCATCAACGGTGAAGAGAAATGGCGCGCTCGCGTGTCCAGTGAAGTCCTCGCACCGCCGGCCAACAACGGTGATGTCGTTGTCGTTCAGACTCAGGATGACCGTCTGATCGGTCTGGATGCCACTACCGGCAACCAGCGCTGGTTGTATGACAGTACTCCGGCGGTATTGACCCTGCGCGGCACCAGTGCGCCGATCGTCACCAACCGCCTCGCGGTGGCTGGCCTGTCGACCGGTAAAGTGGTCGCTCTCGATATTTCCAACGGCGTGCCGGTTTGGGAACAACGTGTAGCCATTCCACAGGGTCGTTCGGAACTGGAGCGCGTTGTCGATATCGACGGCGGCCTGCTGCTTTCCGGCGAAACGCTGTACGTCGCCAGCTACCAGGGTCGCGTTGCGGCACTGGACCTGCAAAGCGGTCGTCAGCTTTGGCAGCGTGATGCTTCCAGCTATGCCGGTGTCGCCCAGGGTTTTGGCAACGTCTACGTGAGCCTGTCTTCGGGCACCGTTGAAGGCGTCGACGAACGTTCCACCACAGCCTTGTGGAGCAACGATTCGCTGGCTCGCCGTCAACTGTCGGCTCCGGAAGTGTTCTCCAGCTACGTTGCAGTCGGCGACATGGAAGGCTACCTGCACCTGCTGAGCCAGGTGGACGGTCGTTTCGTCGGCCGCGAACGCATTGACAGCGCTGGCCTGCGTGCCCGTCCGCTGGTGGTGGGTGACACGATTTATCTGTATGGCAACAGCGGCAAACTGGAAGCCCTGACCATTAAGTAAAGGTTTGACTATGCTTGGGGTTTAACCCCCAAGCGGCTTCACCTGTGGGAGCGGGCTTGCTCGCGAAGGGCGTCAACGATGACGCGTACAGCCTGAATAAACGCGGTGCTGCTACGTTTTTTCGCGAGCAAGCCCGCTCCCACAGTGCTGCCCCGAGCACCAGCCGCTGCCTCGCAGCGGCTTTTGTATTTTCTGAAATAACGAAGTGGAGAGCCGCATGGTTCCCGTAATCGCCCTGGTGGGCCGACCGAACGTCGGCAAGTCCACCTTGTTCAACCGCCTGACCAGGACTCGCGACGCCATCGTTGGCGACTTGTCCGGTCTGACCCGTGATCGCCAATACGGTGAGGCCAAGTGGCAAGGGCGTTCCTACATTCTGGTCGACACCGGCGGTATCTCCGGTGACGAGCACGGTATGGACGAAAAAATGGCCGAGCAGTCGCTGCTGGCCATTGAAGAAGCGGATGTCGTTCTGTTCCTGGTAGATGCCAAGGCCGGTTTCACCGCCGCCGACCAGATGATCGCCGAGCATTTGCGCAAACGTAACAAGCGTTCTTACGTGGTTGCCAACAAGGTCGACAACATCGACCCTGAAATGGCCCGCGCCGAATTCGCCCCGTTGGGCATGGGCCACGCGATCCCGATCGCCGGTGCTCATGGTCGTGGCATCACCCAGATGCTGGAAATCGCCCTGAGCGACTTCCCGAAAGACGATGACGAGCTGGAAGAAGGCGAAGAAGAGATCGTTGCCGAAGGCGAGGAAGCCAAGCGCATTCCTGGCCCTAGCGAAAAAGACGGTATCAAGATCGCGATCATCGGCCGTCCGAACGTCGGCAAGTCGACCCTGGTCAACCGTATGCTCGGTGAAGACCGGGTAATCGTCTATGACGAGCCCGGCACCACCCGCGACAGTATCTACATCCCGTTCGAGCGTAACGACGAGAAGTACACGCTGATCGACACCGCTGGTGTGCGCAAGCGCGGCAAGATCCACGAAGAAGTTGAAAAGTTCTCCGTGGTCAAAACCCTTCAAGCGATCAAAGATGCCAACGTGGTGATCTTTGTGATGGACGCCCGCGAAGGCGTGGTCGACCACGACCTCAACCTGCTGGGCTTCGCCATTGAGTCGGGTCGTGCGCTGGTGATCGCGATCAACAAGTGGGACGGCATGACGCCGAGCGAGCGCGACTTCGTGAAGGTCGAGCTGCAACGTCGACTGTTCTTCGTTGACTACGCCGACATTCACTTCATCTCGGCCCTGCACGGCACGGGCGTGGGCAACCTCTACGCCTCCGTACAGAACTCGTTCAAGTCTGCGGTCACCCGCTGGCCAACCAACCGCCTGACCACGATTCTGGAAGATGCGGTCGGTGAGCACGCGCCGCCGATGGTCAACAACCGCCGGATCAAGCTGCGTTATGCCCACTTGGGTGGCGCGAACCCGCCGATCATCGTGATTCACGGTAACCAGATCGAGAAGGTGCCGAAGTCTTACGTGCGCTATCTGGAAAACACTTATCGCCGTGTCTTGAAACTGGTCGGTACGCCGATCCGCATCGAGTTCAAGGGCGGCGAGAACCCGTACGAAGGCAACAAGAACTCGCTCACCGACCGTCAGGTCAACAAGAAGCGTCGGATGATGTCGCACCACAAGAAAGCCGACAAGAAGCGCCGCGACAAGCGCTGATTCAGGTGGATATTGATCGTTCCCACGCTCTGCGTGGGAATGCCGCCATGGACGCTCTGCGTCCACCGCGAATGTGACGCAGAGCGTCACGGGATGCATTCCCACGCGGGAGCGTGGGAACGATCAGATTAGAGAAGGGCGCCAATTGGCGCCCTTTTTTTATGGGCGTCGTTTGGGCTATTCTCGGGCTCTCCCGCGCCGCCGTAGAGCCGGGTGTAGAGCAGGGAAACACCGATGATCACCAGTAAGCTGCCGAATGTCGGCATCACTATCTTCACTCAGATGTCTCAGCTCGCGACGCAAACCGGGGCGCTGAACCTGTCCCAGGGTTTTCCTGACTTCGACGCCCCGCAGGCCCTGTGTGATGCGGTCGGACGGCATATCGCCAATGGCCATAACCAATATTCGCCGATGACCGGCCTTCCGGTATTGCGTCAGCAGATTGCGGCGAAGATCGCCCGCAGCTACGGCGTCAATGTGGATGTCGACCATGAAGTGACCGTCACGCCCGGCGCAACCCAGGCGATTTTCTGCGCTATTCAGGCGGTTATCCACAGCGGCGACGAAGTGATCGTGTTCTACCCGGCCTACGACAGTTATGAACCCTCGGTTGAGCTGGCCGGTGGTCGTTGTGTCCATGTGCAGTTGGGCCTGAATGACTTCGCCATCGACTTTCAGAAGCTGGGTGAAGCCATTACGCCGCGCACGCGGATGATCATCCTCAACTCTCCACATAACCCAAGTGGCGCACTGATCAGTCGTGCCGAGCTGGATCAGCTGGCAGCGTTGATCCGAGATCGCGACATCTACATCGTCAGCGACGAAGTCTACGAACACCTGGTCTTCGATGGCGTGCCTCACGCCAGCGTGCTGAATCACGAAGAGCTGTATCAGCGCGCTTTCGTGGTCAGCTCCTTTGGCAAGACCTATCACGTCACTGGTTGGAAAACCGGCTACGTGGTCGCACCGCCGGCCCTCACAGCGGAGCTGCGCAAGGTTCACCAATACGTCAGTTTCTGCGGTGTAACGCCGCTGCAATATGCTTTGGCCGATTACATGGCCGAGCACCCGGAACACGTTGAAGAACTGCCGGCTTTCTATCAGGCCAAGCGCGATCTGTTCTGCGATCTGCTAACACCGTCGCGCTTCAGTTTCACCCGAGTGGCCGGCACGTATTTCCAACTGGTCGATTACTCGCAGATTCGCCCGGACCTCAACGACGTCGAGATGGCATTGTGGATGACCCGCGAACATGGCGTGGCGAGCATCCCGATCTCGGTGTTCTACCAGACCCCACCCGAAGGCCAGCGCCTGGTGCGCCTGTGCTTCGCCAAACGCGAGGAGACCCTGCGTGAAGCAGCGGCAAAACTATGCGTGATCTGAGTGCGCTACCCAATCTGAACATCGCGCTGATCCAGACCACCCTGGCCTGGCACGATCGACAGGCTAATCTGGAGCATTTCGAGCCATTGCTGGAACAGGCTCGCGGCGCTGACCTGATCATCCTGCCGGAGATGTTTACCACCGGTTTTTCCATGGAATCGGAAACGCTCGCCGAATCGGAAAACGGTCCCACCAGCAAATGGCTGCGGGTTCAGGCGGCGAAACTGGATGCGGTGATCACCGGCAGCATCATCGTCCAGGTGGCTGACGGCAGTCATCGCAATCGCCTGTTGTGGGCGCGACCGGACGGGGAGGTGTGGCACTACGACAAGCGCCACCTGTTCCGCATGGCCGGCGAGCACAACCACTTCACCCCCGGTGAGCGTCAGGTGCAGTTCGAACTCAAGGGTTGGCGCGTGCGGCCGCTGATTTGCTACGACCTGCGCTTCCCGGTCTGGAGCCGCGATGCTCAAGACACTGATTTGCTGCTGTACACCGCCAACTGGCCGGGGGCGCGGCGTCAGCACTGGAACCGTTTGCTGCCAGCGCGGGCGATCGAGAATCTCTGCTACGTGGCGGCGGTGAATCGCGTTGGTACTGACGGCAAAGGTTTTGCCTACACCGGTGACAGTCAGGTGCTGGACTTCCAGGGTGAGACATTGCTCAGTGCAGGCGAGGCGGATGGGGTGTTTCAGGTTGTTCTGAATGCTGCTGACCTTCAAGCTTATCGCACGCGGTTTCCGGCAAACCTGGATGCCGATACTTTCCAGTTCACGTAACCGATCGTTCCCACGCTCTGCGTGGGAATGCCTCTACGGACGCTCTGCGTTCGGCTTCTGATGGGACGCGGAGCGTCCCGGGCTGCATTCCCACGCAGAGCGTGGGAACGATCAACAAAAAAGGCCCCGAGGTTTTCACCCCGGGGCCTTTTGCATTGCAGCGAAGGCTTACGCCGCTTTCGCTTCCGGCTGGCTCAGCGAGCGGTTAAGCGCGCTGAACAAAGCCTTGAAGCTGGCGGTGGTGATGTTTTCATCGATACCGACGCCGTGCACCGCACGCTCGCCGTTCACACGCAGCTCGATGTAGGCGGCCGCCTTGGCATTGGTGCCCGAACCGATGGCGTGTTCGTTGTAGTCCATGATTTCAACCGGAATCGGCAGACCGGCCACCAGCGCTTCCAGGGCGCCGTTGCCCTTGCCGCGCCAGTGCAGGTTGGTTTCACCCTGGCCTTTGCCCGAGACTTCCACTTCGACGGCGCTATGACCGTTTTCTTCCTGCAAGCGATGGCTGACCAGCGCGTACGGGGTGTTGGCCTGCAAGTACTCGCTGTGCAGCAGGGCATGGATCTGCTGAGCCGTCATCTCAAGGCCCAGGCGATCGGTTTCACGCTGCACCACCTGGCTGAACTCGATCTGCATGCGACGCGGCAAGCTGATGCCGTATTCCTGTTCCAGCAAGTAAGCGATACCGCCCTTGCCCGACTGGCTGTTGACGCGGATCACCGCCTCGTAGCTGCGGCCGATGTCGGCCGGGTCGATCGGCAAGTACGGTACTTCCCACAGGGCGTCCGGTTTCTGCTGGGCGAAGCCCTTGCGGATGGCGTCCTGGTGGGAGCCGGAGAACGCGGTGTGCACCAGGTCGCCGACGTACGGGTGACGTGGGTGCACCTGGATCTGGTTGCATTCTTCGACGACTTTGCGCACGCCGTCGATGTCGGAGAAGTCCAGCTCAGGGTGAATGCCCTGGGTGTAGAGGTTCAGCGCCACGGTCACGAGGTCGACGTTACCGGTACGTTCGCCGTTGCCGAACAGGCAGCCTTCGACACGGTCGGCGCCGGCCATCAGGCCCAGCTCGGTAGCCGCAACGCCAGTGCCACGGTCATTGTGGGTGTGCAGGCTGATGATCACGCTGTCACGACGGTTGATGTGACGGCCGAACCATTCGATCTGGTCGGCATAGATGTTCGGGGTCGCGCATTCGACGGTGGCTGGCAGGTTGAGAATCACCTTGTGCTCAGGCGTCGGGTTCCAGACTTCGATGACGGCGTCGCAGACTTCCTTGGCGAACTCGAGTTCTGTGGCGCTGAAGGTTTCTGGCGAGTATTCGAAGGTCCACTCGGTGTTTGGCTGCTGGGCGGCATATTTGACGAACAGCTTGGCCGCGTTCACGGCGATGGCCTTGACCCCTTCCTTGTCCTGGTTGAAGACAATGCGACGGAAGGAAGGGGAGGTGGCGTTGTACAGGTGAACGATGGCTTTCTTCGCTCCGCGCAGGGATTCGAAGGTGCGCTCGATCAAATCTTCACGGCCCTGGGTCAGCACCTGAATGGTGGTGTCGTCCGGGATGTGGTTGCCTTCGATCAGGGTGCGCACGAAGTCGAAGTCGGTTTGCGAAGCCGCCGGGAACGACGCTTCGATTTCTTTCACGCCGACCGACACCAGGGTTTTCCAGAAACGCAGTTTCTTGACCGCGTCCATTGGCTCGATCAGCGACTGGTTACCGTCACGAAGGTCGGAGCTGCACCAGATCGGCGCGGCGGTAATGGTCTTCGACGGCCAGGTGCGGTCCGGAATGTCGATGGTCGGGAACGCGCGGTATTTCGAAGACGGGTCTTTGAGCATGCTCATCGGGAAATCCTTATTGTGTGGGCCGAAAAAAGGCGGCCTGCCGGTGGATCAAATGTTCTGGGGATAAAGCGTAGGACGAGGCACCGCGATTCAGCCTGGCAGTCGTGCACTGACAAGGCACAGGCTGCGGTGCTGGCGAAGCTGAATGAGGGTGTGAGAGGTTTTCATGCCTTCAACCCTAACCGCGAGGGTGAAGGATGGCAAGCGGTCGAAAAAAATTGAGAGGAATCCTCGAAAAGTCGTGGTTATCGAGATTTTATTGCGGTGAACGGCGGTGATCGTTTTTATGTTTGCGCGAGGTTTGAGCGATGCGCAATTGAAGGCTTTCGGTGATGGGGCGTGTCAGCGCGGCTATTCTTAAAGCCTCACCAAGGACTACTGTCAGGCAGGAGTCGGCAATGAACGAGTCGGATTGGAAACTTTATAGCGCACTGCGTCCGCTGGCCCATGAGCGGCTGTGCATCCGGATCATGGAAGAAGTCGAGCGCATCGTGCTGGATAAAAGCATTGCGCCTTACGAGCGGATTGAAGCCAGTGAGGAAAGGCTGAAGGCGGGTCAACAGGAGCTGTATTGGGCGTTTGGCGTGTTCAGTCATTCACGCAATGAGGCGCCTGCTCACTTGCTGGGGCTGTGTACGCATGAGTTGATCAGCGCTGAAGAGTTGGCGGGCTTCTCGGAGGAAACCCAGGCGTGGATCAAAGAGTGCCTGGCACACAGGGAGATTCATGGGATTGAGGACTTGGAGGCGGAATAGATGGTGTCTGTTATTCCGCCATCGCGAGCAGGCTCACTCCTACAGTTGATCTATGGTGAACACAAATCCAATGTGGGAGTGAGCCTGCTCGCGATGAGGCCAGCCGCGTCACCGCATATTCAGGGCTGAAATGCACCTATAAAGATGGCCGGATCAACCCGCGCATCATTCAGGCTGACGTTCCAGTGCATATGCGGCCCGGTCGCCCGTCCGGTGGCCCCCACTTTCCCGACCACCCCGCCACGGGCCAATTGCTGGCCAACCGTCACGTCGATTTTCGACATGTGGCAGAACATGCTGATAAACCCCTGCCCATGGTCGACAAACACCGTGTTGCCATTGAAAAAGTAGTTGCCGATCAGAATCACCTTGCCGGCAGCCGGGGTCTTGATCGGCGTACCGGCAGGCACGGCGAAGTCCAGGCCGGCGTGCGGGTTACGCTCTTCACCATTGAAGAAGCGGCGCACGCCGAACTTGCTCGACAGCGGGCCGTTGACTGGTTTGTCCAGCAACAGATTGCTCGGGGTGTTGGGGCTGAAGCTGCGGTAAGCCTGGATCTGTTCGGCCAACTCACCTTCGATGCGCTTGAGATTCTCCGGGTTCGGATTGACCTGCTGGGTGTTCTTCAATGTGATGTGTTGTTCCGGGTATTTCTTGTTGCCGACCGTGAAACTCAGATTCCGCCCGTCACTGCTGACCTGCTGCGTGCCCGGTTTAACCGTCAGCGGCACACCGACAATCGCCAGCCAGTTGTTCTGTTCCTTGACCACCAGCACAGGCTTGCCTTGATAACTGGCCTTCGGCGCCTGCGCAGAGGCACCCAGATCCACCACGGCCACGCCGCCCGGAACCGGTTTGTTCAACAGGCGGGTGATGTAACTGTCGGCGTGGGCATTGAAGGTCAGGCACAGCAACAGCAGCGGAGCTAAAAAACGCGGCATGGATCAATCCAGTAAAGAAAGGGTGACGGGCGTCAGGTGGTTATCTTCGACCCGCACTTGCAGTTCGCCTTCGCCAAGTCTGGCTTTCAGGCGCTGACCGTTGTGGGTTTGCGCGGCGTTGCGGATCGCGTTGCCGCGTTCGTCCAGCAAGATGCTGTAGCCACGGCCAAGGGTCGCCAACGGGCTGACCACATGCAGGGTCTGCATCTGGCTTTGCAGCTGCAGGCGACGGGATTTGAGCCCTTCGCGCATGGCACGGGGCAAGCGTTCGGCAAGGCTGTCGAGGCGCTGACGGAGCATCGCCAGTTGCCGTCCCGGATGTTGCCCGGCGAGGCGGGTTTCCAGGCGGATCAACCGTTCGCGACGGGTATTGAGGCTGCGTTCGAACGCGCGGCGCATGCGCATGTCCAGATCGTCCAGGCGCTGCGCTTGCTGGCGCAGACGTTCGCCGGGATGACGCAAGCGGCGAGACATGCCTTCCAGGCGCAGTCGATCACGCATCAAGCGGTCGCGAATACGCATCACCAGCCGTCGATGCAGGCTTTCGAGCCGACGGACCAGGTCACTGGAGTCCGGCGCGAGCAGTTCGGCAGCGGCGGAAGGCGTCGGGGCGCGGACGTCGGCTACGAAGTCGCTGATCGACACGTCGGTTTCATGGCCAACGGCGCTGACAATCGGCGTCACACAGGCATCCACGGCGCGCGCTACGGCTTCTTCGTTGAAGCACCAAAGGTCTTCCAGCGAGCCGCCGCCACGGGCCAGGATCAACGCATCGAAACCGCGGGCGTCCGCCAGTTTCAATGCGCGGACAATCTGCGCAGTGGCTTCGCGGCCCTGCACGGCAGTGGGGATCAACGTCAGTTGGATCTGCGGCGCACGACGGCGGAATACGCTGATGATGTCGCGAATCACCGCGCCGGTGGGCGAGCTGATGATGCCGATGCGTTGCGGATGCGCGGGCAGCGGCACTTTGCGCTCGGCGCTGAACAGGCCTTCGGCGCTGAGTTTTTCCTTCAGTGCATCGAAGGCCAGACGCAGCGCACCGTCACCGGCCGGCTCCACGGTATCGAGGATCAACTGATAGTCGCCACGGCCCTCGAACAGCGAAACCTTGCCGCGGACCTTCACCGCCAGGCCATCCTTCAATGCCTGGCGCACTCGTGCGGCGTTCTGCCGGAACAGTGCGCAACGTACCTGGGCACCGCTGTCCTTGAGGGTGAAGTACACATGACCGGACGCCGGGCGGGCGAGGTTGGAGATTTCGCCTTCGACCCAGATGTTGCTGAACACGTCTTCGAGCAACACCCGCGCGCGGCCGTTGAGCTGGCTGACAGTCAGGACTTCACGGTCCAGGCCGAGTCTTGCAAAGGGATCTTTAATCATGGGGCGCAGTTTAAAGGCATTCGGCGATCAATCTCCATGACCCAACGAAAATCCCCTTGTGGGAGTGAGCCTGCTCGCGATAGCGGTACATCAGTCGACAACAGTATTGAATGTTAAACCGCTATCGCGAGCAGGCTCACTCCCACAGGGGTAAAGTCAGCTCCGGGATTCAGGGAAGATGGGGGAATGAGCGTGTTTGAGTTGTTGAACCAATGGCCATTCGGCGCTACGGATTGGCTGGTAATCGCGCTGGGCATTGCCCTGGCCTACATCGTGTTCGGCATAGCCGGTTTCGGCACGGCGCTGGTGGCGGGGCCGATTCTGATCATGTTTATGCCGTTGTCGAAAATCGTACCGCTGTTGGTGCTGCTGGATTTCGTCGCGGCGTTCGGCAATCTGCTGCCTTCGCGACGGGATGTGGCAAAGCCTGAGTTGCTGCGGCTGCTGCCGTGCATGGCGGTGGGCTGCACGCTGGGGGTGATTTTTCTACTGAATCTGAAATCCGATGTGTTGTTGCTGTTGATGGGGCTGTTTATCAGCGCATATGCGATTTACAGCTTGTGGGTCAAAACCCGTCCGACCCAATTGTCCGCCGCTTGGGCCGTGCCAATGGGCACGGTGGGCGGGATGTTCGGGGCCTTGTTTGGCAGTGGCGGTTTTTTATATGCGATCTATTTGAACAGTCGTCTGCCCAAAGAGGCGGCCCGGGCGACCCAGAGTGCGCTGATCAGTTGCAGCACGGTGGTGCGCTTGAGCCTGTTTGCCGTCGCAGGTGTGTACGCCGAGCTACCCTTATTGGTATTGGCGCTGTGTTTATTGCCGGCGATGGCAGTGGGGCTGTGGATTGGCCGGCGGTTGACCATGAGATTGTCCCGCGAGGCGTTTGTGCGGCTGGTGACCTGGTTGGTGCTGGCTAGCGGAATTGCCTTGATCGGACGTTATTTGAGTGCTTGACCGGATTTCGTCAGGGATTAAGCTGCCGGCCGCAATCCTGTGGGAGTGAGCCTTTGTGGCGAGGGGATTTATCCCCGTTCGGCTGCGAAGCAGACGTCAGCTCATTAATGCGATTGGACTTTGAAGTGCTGGGGCCGCTTCGCGACCCAACGGGGATAAATCCCCTCGCCACAAAGGCTCACTCCCACAAGGGTAATCTTCAGTATTTGCAGTAGGCTTGCATCATGAATTCGCAAAGCATCATCGTCCCGAAAATTTCCACCCTGCCGGTGCACGAACCCCGGGCCCGGGCGGTCGTGCGTTGGCTGGTACGCAAGAACATCATTAAAGAAGAACTGACCACCTGTGGTCGCACTGGCAACCGCATGGCTCATGCCATCGCCGACGGTGCCCGCGCTGTCGTGCTGCATCCTGAAGCGCTGCCGTTCGGCGAACCGATCAATGGCCTGGAAATCATCACCAAGCGCTGCATCTACACGCCCGCCAAGGGTTTCCTTGAAGAGGCGGGCTGCGCCGAGTGCCGCAAGGAAGTCGGCGAAGCGCTGTTCGAAAGCCTGGAAGACTGGATGCCGGGGCGCACCGATAACTTCACGTGTCCGGAATGCGGGCATGAAGACGACATCAACGGGTTTCTTTTCCTGCAGGAATGCGGCTTTTCCAACCTGGGCTTTATCTTCAACAACTGGGCCGAGGCCGGGTTCAAACAGAGCTTTATCGACGAATTTGCCGATTGGCTCGATCAACCTGTCAGTTGGGTGAAAGTCGAACTGTAGGAGCACAGCTTGCTGGCGATGGCGGACTTAAGGGCGCCATCGCCAGCAAGCTGTGCTCCTACAGAATTCGGCGTTAAATACCCGTCGATCGACCGTGTCGAAATAGACAGAGTTTTACATTGAACCCGAGGGGGTGTCTGACTATAATGGCGCGCTTCCATTTTCCCGCTCGGGAGCCCCCGCGATGCTGCGTATCAGCCAAGAAGCTCTGACATTCGACGACATTCTCCTAGTGCCTGGTTATTCCGAGGTGCTTCCTAACGAAGTCAGTCTCAAGACCCGCCTAACCCGTGGCATCGAGCTGAATATTCCTCTGGTTTCTGCCGCCATGGACACCGTTACTGAAGCCCGTCTGGCAATTGCCATGGCTCAGGAAGGTGGCATCGGCATTATCCACAAGAACATGACCATCGAGCAGCAAGCTGCCGAAGTGCGCAAGGTCAAGCGTTATGAGGCCGGCGTGGTCAAGGACCCGATCACCATCGAGGCTGACGCCACGGTTCGTGAACTGTTCGAACTGACCCGCATGCACAACATCTCCGGCGTTCCGGTTTTGCACGATGGCGACCTGGTCGGCATCGTCACTTCCCGTGACGTACGTTTCGAAAACCGTCTGGACGCCACCGTCCGTCAAGTGATGACGCCTAAAGAGCGTCTGGTCACGGTCAAGGAAGGCGCCGACAAGAACGACGTCCGCGAGTTGTTGCACAAACACCGCATCGAACGCGTGCTGATCGTCGACGACAAATTCGCCCTCAAAGGCATGATGACCGTCAACGACATCGAAAAAGCCAAGGCATACCCGCTGGCCAGCAAGGACGATCAAGGTCGTCTGCGTGTTGGTGCTGCAGTCGGTACCGGTAAAGACACCGGTGATCGCGTAGCCGCCCTGGTCAATGCCGGCGTTGACGTGGTGGTGGTCGACACCGCTCACGGTCACTCCAAAGGTGTGATCGACCGCGTTCGCTGGGTCAAACAGAATTTCCCTGAAGTGCAGGTCATCGGCGGCAACATCGCCACCGGCGCTGCCGCCAAGGCTCTGGCCGAAGCAGGCGCCGATGCAGTCAAGGTCGGTATCGGCCCAGGCTCGATCTGCACCACCCGTATCGTCGCCGGTGTCGGCGTCCCGCAAATCAGTGCCATCGCCAACGTCGCCGCTGCCCTCGAAGGCACAGGCGTTCCGTTGATCGCCGACGGCGGCATCCGTTTCTCCGGTGACCTGTCCAAGGCCATCGTTGCCGGTGCCTCCTGCGTGATGATGGGCTCGATGTTCGCCGGTACTGAAGAAGCGCCAGGCGAGATCGAACTGTTCCAGGGTCGTTCGTACAAGGCTTACCGCGGCATGGGTTCGCTGGGCGCCATGTCCCAGGCTCAAGGTTCCTCCGACCGTTACTTCCAGGACTCCTCGGCAGGCGCCGAGAAGCTGGTTCCGGAAGGGATCGAAGGGCGTGTTCCTTACAAGGGCACATTGAGCGCCATCATCCATCAACTGATGGGCGGCCTGCGTTCCTCGATGGGTTACACCGGCAGTGCCGACATCGAAGAAATGCGCACCAAGCCTGAGTTCGTGCGGATCACCGGCGCTGGCATGGCCGAATCCCACGTTCACGACGTGCAAATCACCAAAGAAGCGCCAAACTACCGCGTAGGTTGAGCCTTCCAGCAAAAAGTTAAGTAACCGGGGCTGTTTTATTCAGCCCCGAGTTGTTTCTGAATCACGACTGTTTCTGAATTACTTAGACGAGACTGAATCATGGCCCTCGACATTCACGCTCACCGCATCCTGATCCTCGACTTCGGTTCCCAGTACACCCAGCTGATTGCCCGCCGCGTGCGTGAAATCGGCGTGTACTGCGAACTGCATCCGTTCGACATGGACGACGAAGCGATTCGCGAATTCGCTCCAAAAGGCGTCATTCTCGCCGGTGGCCCCGAGTCCGTGCACGTCGCCGACAGCCCTCGCTGCCCGCAAGCGGTGTTTGACCTGGGCGTACCGGTCTTCGGTATCTGCTACGGCATGCAAACCATGGCTGAACAGCTGGGTGGCAAGGTCGAAGGTTCCGAGCTGCGTGAGTTCGGTTACGCCCGTGTCGACGTGGTCGGCAAGAGCCGTCTGCTCGACGGCATCGAAGACCACATCGACGCCGACGGCCTGTTCGGCCTCGACGTGTGGATGAGTCACGGTGACAAGGTCACCAAGATGCCTCAAGACTTCCACATCCTGGCCAGCACCCCAAGCTGCCCGATCGCCGGCATGTTCGACGACGCGCGTGGCTACTACGGCGTGCAGTTCCACCCGGAAGTGACCCACACCAAGCAGGGCGGTCGCATCCTCTCGCGCTTTATCCTCGACATCTGCGGCTGCGAAGCCTTGTGGACGCCTTCGAAGATTGCTGAAGACGCCATCGCCAACATTCGCGCCCAGGTCGGCACCGACAACGTACTGCTCGGCCTGTCCGGCGGTGTGGATTCCTCGGTGGTTGCCGCGCTGCTGCACAAAGCCATTGGCGACCAGCTGACCTGCGTCTTCGTCGACAACGGCCTGCTGCGTCTGCACGAAGGTGAGCAAGTGATGGCCATGTTCGCCGAGAACATGGGCGTCAAGGTGATCCGCGCCAATGCCGAAGATCAGTTCCTCGACAACCTGGCTGGCGAGTCCGACCCGGAGAAGAAGCGCAAGATCATCGGCCGTACCTTCATCGACGTCTTCGATGCCCAGTCCAACAAACTGGACAACATCAAGTACCTCGCCCAAGGCACCATCTACCCGGACGTGATCGAGTCGGCTGGCGCCAAAAGCGGCAAGGCACACGTGATCAAGTCGCACCACAACGTGGGCGGCCTGCCGGAAGAAATGAACCTCAAGCTGGTTGAACCCCTGCGCGAGCTGTTCAAGGACGAAGTCCGTCGTCTGGGCCTGGAACTGGGCCTGCCGTACGACATGGTCTACCGTCACCCGTTCCCGGGCCCGGGCCTGGGCGTGCGGATCCTCGGTGAAGTGAAGAAGGAATACGCCGACCTGCTGCGTCGCGCCGACCACATCTTCATCGAAGAACTGCGCAAGGCCGACTGGTACCACAAGGTCAGCCAGGCATTCGTGGTGTTCCAGCCAGTGAAATCGGTTGGCGTTGTCGGCGATGGCCGTCGTTACGCTTGGGTCGTTGCCCTGCGTGCCGTTGAAACCATCGACTTCATGACCGCGCGTTGGGCGCACCTGCCTTACGAACTGCTGGAAACCGTTTCCGGTCGGATCATCAACGAAATCGAAGGCATCTCCCGCGTCACCTACGACGTGTCGAGCAAGCCGCCGGCGACGATTGAGTGGGAGTGATCCCGCACTAGCCTTGATGGCTTGATCGCAGGTAACTGAAAAGGCCGTGTGAACACTGTTCACACGGCCTTTTTACGTTTTAGACGCCGGGTAGCCGAATGGGGGCCATGCCCATTCTGTGCAGCGCTGAGCTCAAGCCCTCGGTCGTTGGAAAACGTCGTCCGCTGATCTGCCAGGAATCCCGTTCGATGTAGTAGCCGTTTGCATCTTGTTTTATGGGCGTGCGAACGAGTTTCCCCCAGGTCACGATGCCGTTTTTGGTGACGGTTCTGCTGCGATGAACCAGTATGGGTTCACCGGTACTGGTGCTGAGGGTGTACATGCCAGGCCTGGGCAGGCCATCTTCCAGCCTTTGCGCAAGGGCCACGCTTTTCGGCGTCGGGATCTGCAGCAACAAGTCATTTTTGACAAAACTGACCGCTTGCCCCGGGCGCGCCACATCGGAGACCCCGGGGTCGACCTTGATACCGCCGAGCTCATCCGGGCCCACACTCTCGATACGCAGGCCGATGCTGCCTTCAAGCTCACTGACACCCGCCACGTCGGCATAGGTATTGGCGTGGCTGTTACCGACCAGTGCCACCCAGCGATGGGAGCCTCTGGCTGTCTGGTCGGCGCCGATGACTTGTTGGGCGAAGAAATTCATCATTTTTTGCCGGAAATTGATATCAGGCCTCTGAATACCGGCGCTGCGGTAACTGGCCAGGCAGTCGATGGCTTGCACGCGGATGTTATTTTTTTGCGCTGTCCTGACGACCTGTTCAAACGTGAATTGTTTGCTGGGGTCGGTCGAAAAAGTTGCATCAAGATCCTGGAGGTAGCTTTCCAGATCCTCGGACATCACCCCGGTGCGGTTGAACACATCCAGGTCCGCTTGATGGAAATCGGTCAGCAGATGCTCCATGTACAGGGTTTTGACCTTCTGTTTGCGCAGCACGCTCATGTTCTCGATCAAAAATTGTTTGCTGCCCACGCTGGAGTGACTTTCACCGACGACCAGGCTTTGTGAGCGCTTGAACAGGGTCTTGATGATGTCCTTGAGCTTCGCATTCGCGATGAACGATGGAATGGCAGGCCTGGGTGGCAGCTGTGGTTGCGGCTGCGAATAAAAGGACACGGCGTCGTCGTGTAGTCTTCGGCGTAGTCTTTTGAAGGCTTCGAGCTCATCGGCTGGATTGTTGGGATTGATAAAGCCGTCCTTCAAATCGCCCTTTGTTTCCGAACCATTGGCTGCCTTTTTGAGGGCCGGCTTGATGTCCTGAGGAACATCGTATGCAGTCGCCGGGGCGTCGAAGTCGGGCAGTGGCGGCTCGGCCCTGGCGAACAGATCGGAAAACTTGCCGCCTCCCGCCAGACCGGGGCGCGTGAGGGGCATCCACTCACCCATTTCATCCAGGCGCACCGGTATGTTGCGGTAAAAGGAGTGGGGATCGACCGGATCAATGATCGTCCAGGTCTTCAGTTCGTTGCTGTAGCGCACCTGGTAGTAACTGTCACCCATGGCGATGTAATTACCACCTGTCTCGGGCTGATAGATGCCTTGAAACTTGCCTTCCTCGTTGATGGGGGAATAGCCATCGAGAATTTCATTGGTTTCAAAAGGCGCCAACAGGCTGGCTTCTCCCGGGTCGGGTTTGACGGATTCGAAGGGCAGTTGCACTGGGGGGCTCGGCGACTTCAAATCTTCCCCAGGGATGATTGCCTCCTCTGCTTCCGATGCTTGCGCGAACTCGCTTGCTCCTCTCAGGAACGGCAAGTTGAACAGGATGTCCACGCTGCCAAGGATGGCCCCTTTGATCGCGGCCTTGCGTTCCGCAGGGGTCGTGGCGTTGATGGCTTGATCGATGTGCAAGCCGACATTGGCAATGCCCGCGCCTATGACAACCAGCGCTGCTGGCCACGCCGCTGCAGCCATTGGCCCAAAGACGCGGTTGAAGGCATTGAGGTAGCCGATCCACAGCTTTTTGCGTAGCTCGCCATTGGAATGCAGCAGGTAATTGGCGTCGCTGAGCATGCGCTCATGGGTGGACTGGCTCAAATGGGTGAACGCATCACCGCTGATTATCTCGCCACGGTAGTGAAGCAAGTGATGGTCGGCGGCGGTGTCTTCATCCGGTAATACCTCGTACGTATGGGTGAGGCCGACATTTTCATATTCGGTGTTCTCCAGAAAGTGAAAGATCAGGCCAACGCCGGTGAAATTGGCGAGCTTGTGCCCCAGCGAAGTGGGCTTTTCCTGAACGATGTCGCGCTCTTCCTGCTTGAAGTGCATGAGCATGCTTTCGCGGCCTTCAGCATCCTTGACCTCATTGACCAGCCATTCGTGCAGCTCTTCGACCTTGTTAAAACAGTGAAATCCTCTGAGCTCGCCCGGAATGTAGAGAATGTTCAGGTCACTGTCGTCAGTGATGCTGAGGATGTCCGTCGACACGAAGTGGTCAATGCAAAACTTGCGAATCGATAAACCGCTGGGTGTGGTCGCCTCGTCCAGCAGCATTTGCCGAGTGAGCGGCCTGCTGACATTACCGGCGCAGGCGCTGAACACCGTGCTGAAGTGTTCTTGGGTCAAGTAACCCTTCTCGTAGTCTTCAATCGCTTTGGCGATGAAGGTGCACTTGGCCAGCGCACGGAAGTTGGCGCTGTGTTTTTCCCAGAATGTCGCGATGGCCGTTTTGTAGCGATCAGCGAAATTGATGTCCCAGAAGGCTTTCAGCACGTCGCTGGCATGCAGGCGCACTTCGTTGGTTTCGTCGTAACTCTCGGCGTCATCACCGATCCGGTAAAAGCCGCCATAGAGATCCAGCAGGTCGGCATTGTCCTGGTCGTGGACGCTGAAACGGTGCATGACCAGTTGCGGGAAGGTCATGGATTCCTTGGGTTTTTCAAGGATGTGCTGCCAGCCGGTAAAGGCCGTGGAGCTGCTTTGGGCACCATGGAACCGGTGCCACCAGACTTTGTCCGGTGTGATGTCGGTGATGTGATGTCGGGTGAGGATGTCCTGGGCGATTTCGTACGCCATGGCGTACAGGTCGGGGCAGTCGTCGACCAGACCGGGGACCAGGGCCTGGAGGGCCTGGGCATCGGCGGAGTTGGTCAGGATGAGGTCTTGGGTATCGTCCATGATGCTTTCCTTGGTATGCAGTGAATTCGCGAGCAAAACTGTTGTTACATACAACTGATCAAGTGGGAATGCGCATCTGCAGCCTCATACCTGAGTTGTTCAGCGAGCTCGACAGCGCTTCGATGCTGGGGAAAGGAAGCCTGTTTTGTGGCCAGGATGGTCGGTCGATAACAAAACTGCCGTTGGCGAGTCGCTCGACCGGCGTGCGATTGATCAGTTCGTTTCTGCCGCGGTGAATCAGGGTGTAGCTGTCACCGGTTTTCTCGAACAGGTATTTGCTGGGTACATCGAGTAGCTTCTCCATTTGCTGCTCGGTTCGGATCGCCGGCATCGCTTCCATTTGTATGCGAAGGTCTGCATAGAATGGGTCGAAAGTTCCGCGCATGGTCTCGTTCTGCATGATCGGTCCGCGATCGATTTCGATGCCGGGATCCAAGGTGATGCCCAGGCTTTCGCCTGGATTGACCTCTTCGATCCGCAGGCCGATACCGCCTTGCAGTTCACTGATGCCGGCCATCCCGCGGAAGGTATTGATGTTTTCCTGTCCGGTTAACACCACCCATTTGGTCGGCTGGTTCAAGGCCTTATCGGCAAGCATGATTTCGTTCGTCAGGCTGTTAGTGATCATTTGCTCTTCAACCGGCCTGAAAAAAAGCGGTTTTTTAAAGCTTGTTGCGCAGTCGGTGGCCTGGATCCGGATGTTGTTTTGTCTTGCGCTCTTGACTAGTTCCAGTTCGTTGAAACGCCCGGCGGGATCCTGGCCGAGCTCGGTCAGGTATTCGCGCAGATCCTTGGGCATGCTTCCTGTGTTGAAAAAGGCATTCAGATCTTGCTGGGCAAAATCACTGAGCAAGCCGCGCATGTAAATCGTATTGACACCCCGCCGAGCGAATTCAGGCATGTTTTCAATCATGAAGCGCATGCTGCTGATGCGATCCAGGGTTTCACCCACGACCAGCCCCGGTGCTGTTTCGAACACTCTCTCAATCAATTCGGCACTGGTCATGGACTCACTGACGGCAGGAATCATTGGCCGAGACGGCAGGTTGCGCCACTGCAACTCGTTGAAGAAGCGTCCGGCCGTGGACCTCAGCAGGTTTAGCTTGTCGGTGAAGTGACTTACGTAGCGGTCTTCCACCGTGAACACCGGCAAGTGACGCATTGTAAGGCGGACATGGGTTTCGAATAGGTTCAATGCCCATTTTTTTAGTGATGCCTGGAGTCGCGGCTGAACATCGTATGGCGTTCTCAGAGTACGAAGGGGCTGCATTGTGGGGTGGGGGGAGGTAGAAGCTACTGGTTCAAGGGGGACAGGGGCTGGTGGCGCGGAGTTGCTGGTGCTCTGGCCGGGCTTCGGTGTCGCCGGTTTAGAGAGATTTTTGCCACCGCCCTTCAAACCCTGTCGCGAGAACATTTCCCATTCATCTGCTTCATTCAGACGTACCGGAATGTTGCGGAAAAAGGAGTAGGGATTGGTGGGGTCGACGATTGCCCAGGACCGCAGTTCATTGCTGTAACGCACCTGAAAAAAGCGGTCGTCGATAGTAATGTAGTGACCCCCGGTTGCGGGTTGATAGATGCCTTGAAATTTACCTTCAACACTCACCGGGAATTCGCCGTCGAGAACCTCATTGGTTTCAAAGGGCGCCAGTATGTCCATGTCTGAGGGGCCAATAGCCTCGGCGTCGACGGAAAGGGAAGGTATCGCGGGCGATTCTATGTCTGTCTTCGGCGCTTCCCCGGAGGCAAGCGCCTCTTCTGTCTCGGCGGCCTCTGCGATCTCGGCGGCATCTGCCAGTTCAACTGCGCCGCGCAGAAATGGCAAATTAAACAGTACATCCACACTGCCAAAAATCGCAGCTTTGACCGCGGCCTTGCGTTCCATCGCAGTGGTGCCGTTGATGGCCTGGTCGATGTGCAGGCCGACATTGGCGATGCCGGCACCGATGACGACCAGCGCTGCCGGCCATGCAAGGGCGGCCATCGGTCCGAACGTGTGGTTGAAGGCATTGAGGTAGCCGATCCACAGCTTTTTCCTGATCTCGCCGTTGGAGTGCAGCAGGAAATTGGCGTCGCTGAGCATGCGCTCATGGGTGGACTGATTCAGATAGGTGAACGCATCACCGGCAATTTTCTCGCCACGATAGTGGAGCAAATGAACGTTCCCGGCTTCATTGTCACTGGGTAGAACGTCATAGGCGTGGGTGAGGCCGACATTTTCATGTTCCGTGTTTTCCAGGAAATGAACGATCAGACCAATGCCGGTGAAGTTGGCCAGTTTGTGCCCTAGGGAAGTGGGCTTTTCCTGAACGATGTCGCGCTCTTCCTGCTTGAAGTGCATGAGCATGCGTTCGCGGCCTTCAGCATCCTTGACCTCATTGACCAGCCATTCGTGCAGCTCTTCGACCTTGTTGAAACAGTGAAATCCTCTGAGCTCGCCCGGAATGTAGAGAATGTTCAGGTCACTGTCGTCAGTGATGCTGAGGATGTCCGTCGACACGAAGTGGTCAATGCAAAACTTGCGAATCGATAAACCGCTGGGTGTGGTCGCCTCGTCCAGCAGCATTTGCCGGGTGAGCGGCCTGCTGACATTACCGGCGCAGGCGCTGAGCACCGTGCTGAAGTGTTCTTGGGTCAAGTAACCCTTCTCGTAGTCTTCAATGGCTTTGGCGATGAAGGTGCACTTGGCCAGCGCACGGAAGTTGGCGCTGTGCTTTTCCCAGAATGTCGCGATGGCCGTTTTGTAGCGATCAGCGAAATTGATGTCCCAAAAGGCTTTCAGCACGTCGTTGCCGTGCAGGCGCACTTCATTGGTTTCATCGTAGGATTCGGCGTCCGCCCCCACACGATAAAAGCCGCCGTAGAGGTCCAGCAGGTCGGCATTGTCCTGGTCGTGGACGCTGAAACGTTGCATGACCAGTTGCGGGAAGGTCATGGATTCCTTGGGTTTTTCAAGGATGTGCTGCCAGCCGGTAAAGGCCGTGGAGCTGCTTTGGGCACCATGGAACCGGTGCCACCAGACTTTGTCGGGTTCGATATCCGTGATGTCGTGCTGGACGAGAATGTCCTTGGCGACCTGATATGCCAACGCGTGCAGGTCGGGGCAATCGGCAACGAGATCAGTGATCAGGGGCTGGAGGGCCAACACATCGGCAGCGTCGGGCAGGGTAATTTCTTGGGTATCGTCCATGATGTCTTCCTTGAGAGGTGGTCGGGGCGCTCACTATCTCAAGGGGCATCGGTTCCAGCTGTAAGGCACTGGGTCGCTGGCGGTGGTCAATTGCTGACGCAAGACGTAGGAAATGATGAGTACCAGAGTCAGGCTCAGCGCCGCGCAATGTCAGAAAAGTAAAACTTGTCCAGCGTATGCCGCGACTCGGTGTACTCGAACTGCCGACCATCCTGCAAAAACGTCTGGTTGCTGACCACGATCACATGGCTCTGGCCGTCGAGGTCCAGGTGTTGCTGGTCGTCCTTGCTGCGGGGCACCGCTTCGATGGTGCGCTGGGCATAGGCGATTTGCAGTTGCAGGGTCTGCTCGATGAAGGCGTAGATCGAGTGCTCGGCAATGTCCCGGGACAGGCCGGGGATCACGTCGCTGACGAAATGGTTGATGTCCAGGATCACCCGTTTGCCGTCAATCCGCCGTACTCGTTTGATTCGCGTGATCAGGCTGCCGGCTTCAGCCTTGATGTGTTCGATCAATGGACCTTCGAGGGGGATTTGAGTGAACTCGACCACCTCGGTGCTGACGTCGTTACCCAGGCGTGGATACGTTTCCTGAAAGCTGACGATCCCGCCGAGCTGGAATTCGATCGGGTTGGTCGACAGCACGAACGTGCCTTTGCCGTGGACCTTCTGCGCGAAACCGCGCTCCTGCAATTGCTCGATCGCCTTGCGCACGGTGCCGCGACTGGCCTGGTAGCTGTCCATCAGTTCGGTTTCGGAAGGCAACCGGGCGCCGCGTTCCAGACGTTCGGTCGTGATGCTGGCAAGCAGATCGCTGTAGATCTGGTTGTATTTACTCATGGGGATGGCTCTATGCCGCGCTGTACTCAAGGCTTCGAACCTTAAGGGCAGGGTAGGGGTTTGTCCATGCGGCGTTAGGTTTCTTTGACTTTGGAGGTAGGAAACATCGCCACCTGTCGGGTTCAGGATAAACAAAATCAAACTCGTCTGTACGAGTTGTTGCTTTAACTCGTACAGACGAGTACTTTTCGTTTCGGCGTGCTGCCAATAACAAAAAACTACAGCGCAAGGACAATCATGAGCCACGACTATCCGAATATCGCCAGCGAGCTGCTGCAAAGCCTCGGTGGCAGCGACAACCTCGAGCAGGCCGCGCACTGTGTCACACGGCTGCGCCTGGCCCTCAAGGACCCGAGCCTGGTCAACAGCGCCACGCTGAACCAGATTGATCTGGTCAAAGGCTCGTTCTTCACTGGCGACCTGTTCCAGGTGGTCATCGGTCCCGGTGAAGTGGAAAAGGTCTACGCCGAACTGCGTCGTCAAACCGGTCTCGCCGCCTCGACCATCGCCGACGTCAAACAGAAAAGCGTCGAGAAGATCAATCCCATGCAGCGTCTGGTGCGGGTGTTTTCCGACGTCTTCATGCCGATTCTGCCGGCGTTGATCATTGCCGGCCTGCTGATGGGCATCAACAACCTGATCGGCGCCAAGGGCATGTTCATCGAGGGCAAGACCCTGCTGGACGCCTATCCGAAGCTTGACGGGCTCTGGAGCCTGATCAACCTCATGGCCAATACCTCGTTTGTGTTCCTCCCGGCGTTGGTGGGCTGGTCGGCGGCCAAACGCTTTGGCGGCAGCGAAATCCTCGGCATCGTGCTTGGCCTGATGCTGGTGCACCCCGATCTGCTCAATGCCTGGAACTATGGCAAGGCCGTTGCGGGTCTCGACGGGCAGAGCCTGCCGTACTTCGACATCCTCGGTTTGTTCCAGATTGAGAAGGTGGGTTACCAAGGGCAGATCCTGCCGATCCTGATGGCAGCCTACGTGATGAGCGTCATCGAAAAATGGCTGCGGGCGCGGGTGCCTAACGCGGTGCAATTGCTGGTGGTGCCGATCACCACCATCGTTGTGACCGGCGTGCTGGCGCTGGCGGTGATCGGCCCGGTGACCCGTCATCTGGGGATTCTCATCACCGAAGGCGTGGTCATGCTGTTTGACCTGGCGCCGATGGTCGGCGGGGCGATTTTTGGTTTGCTCTACGCGCCACTGGTGATCACCGGCATGCACCACATGTTCCTCGCGGTCGACTTGCAGCTGATCTCCACCCAGGGCGGCACTTTCATCTGGCCGATGATCGTCATGTCCAACCTGGCCCAGGGCAGCGCGGCATTGGCGGTGTTCTACATGACCCGCAACGTGCGGGATAAAAGCATGGCCTCGACCTCGGCGATTTCCGCTTACTTCGGCATCACTGAACCGGCCATGTTCGGGGTCAATCTGCGCTACAAATTTCCGTTTTATGCGGCCCTGATCGGGTCGGCCCTGGGCTGCATTTTCCTGTCGCTGAACAAGGTCCAGGCCTCGGCGATCGGCGTCGGTGGGCTGCCCGGTTTTATCTCGATCATTCCGCAGTTCATTCCGATGTTCGTGATCGGGATGGTGATTGCCATGGTCGTGCCGTTTGTTCTGACCTGTGGGTTGAGCATGAAGATTGTTCGGCCTGGGTATCGGGTTGCCTGATAGATCGCTATCGCGAGCAAGCTCGGCTCCTACAGGGTTACGCATTTCATTGTAGGAGCCGGGCTTGCCCGCGATGAGGCCCTAAGGGCCGCTACAAAACTTATTGAAGGAATAGCGCCATGCAAGACTGGCAACGTTCGGTGATCTACCAGATCTACCCGAAGAGTTTTCACAGCCACGCCGGCAACCCCACGGGTGATTTGCTTGGCGTTGTGGCCAAGCTCGATTACTTGCACTGGCTGGGTGTCGATTGCCTGTGGATCACGCCGTTCCTGCGTTCGCCCCAACGCGACAACGGCTACGACATCAGTGATTACTACGCCATCGACCCGAGTTACGGGACCATGGCCGATTGCGAATTACTGATCGCCGAGGCCGGCAAGCGCGGGATCAAGCTGATGCTCGATATCGTGGTCAACCACACCTCCATCGAGCACACCTGGTTCCAGCAGGCCCGTAGCAGCCTCGACAACCCGTACCGGGATTTCTACATCTGGCGCGACCAGCCGAACAACTGGGAGTCCAAGTTCGGTGGCTCTGCATGGGAGTATGAAGCCCAGACCGGTCAGTACTTCCTGCACCTGTTCGACCACACTCAGGCCGACTTGAACTGGGACAACCCAAAGGTGCGTGCCGAAGTCTTCAAGATGATGCGTTTCTGGCGCGACAAGGGCGTCGGCGGGTTCCGTCTGGATGTGATCAACCTGATCTCCAAACCGGCGGACTTCCCGGAGGACAACACCGACGGTCGACGTTTCTACACCGATGGCCCGAACGTCCACGAGTACTTGCAGCAAATGCACCGTGAAGTGTTCGAAGGTCATGACCTGATCAACGTCGGCGAGATGTCTTCCACCAGTCTGGAGCACTGCATTCGTTACTCGCGACCAGAGTCGAAAGAACTGTCGATGACCTTCAATTTCCATCACCTGAAGGTCGATTACCCGAACCTGCAGAAGTGGATTCGCGCCGACTTCGACTTCCTCGAACTCAAACGCATCCTCTCCGATTGGCAAATCGGCATGCAGGCCGGCGGTGGCTGGAACGCGCTGTTCTGGTGTAACCACGACCAGCCACGGGTGGTCTCGCGTTTTGGTCATGACGGCGAATATCGCGTGCTCTCGGCGAAGATGCTCGGCACGGCATTGCACTTCCTCCAGGGCACGCCGTTCGTGTACCAGGGCGAGGAACTGGGCATGACCAATCCGGGCTTCGATCACATCGATCAGTACCGCGATGTCGAGACGCTGAACATCTTCCGGCTCAAGCGCGAGGCGGGTGCGAGCGATGCCGACAACATGGCGGCGATCATGCAGAAGTCCCGGGACAACGGCCGTACGCCGATGCACTGGAATGCCGAGCCCAACGCGGGTTTCAGCGCTGTCGAGCCGTGGATCGGGGTGCCGGCGAACGCCGGGCAGATCAACGTTGCCGCTCAGCTCGATGACCCGGATTCGGTGCTGCATCACTACCGTCAGTTGATCGCTCTGCGCCGCAGTGAAGCGCTGATGTCCGACGGTGTCTATCGGCAATTGTTGCCCGAGCACACGCAAATCTGGGCGTACGTGCGTGAGGGCAATGGCGAACGCTTGCTGGTGCTGAACAACTTCTACGGCATGCCATGCGAAGTCGAACTGCCAGATCACGTGATCAGCGAAACCATGGCCCAACGTCTGGTCATCAGCAATTACCCGGACTGTCCGACGCGAAATCGGCAGGTCCGCTTACGGCCTTATGAGTCGTTCGTGCTGCATATGACCGACTGACCGACCGCAAAAAAACACCGACTCAAAAAAACACGCAGAACGCTGCGCGGGGGAGTTTTGCGCGCCGATTTTGCTGCTGCACACAATAAAAATAATGGGGTAGCTCTTGAAAACAACAATAAATCGCAGCCTTGCAATGGCGGGCGTGTGCCTGGCCTTGCCTCTTTCGGCCCAGGCGCTGGAGTTCGCCGGTTACTTGCGCAGCGGCGTCGGCACCTCGGTCAACAGCGGTAAACAGCAGTGCTTCCAGCTGCCGGGTGCGCAGACCAAATATCGCTTGGGCAACGAATGCGAGCAGTACGCGGAACTGGAGTTACGCCAGGATCTTTACACCCTGGATGACGGCTCGGTACTGAGCGTCGACGGCATGGCTTCGTTGTACAACCAGTACGACAAGGACCTGACCTTCAACGGTGACAACGGCTCGGTGCGCCTGCCGCAGGCGTATGCGCAGTGGTCGAACATGCCAAGCCTCAACGGCGGCTCGCTGTGGGCCGGCCGGCGTTACTACAAACGGAACGATATTCACATTTCCGACTTCTACTATTGGAACCAGAGCGCCACCGGCGGCGGTATCGAGGACGTGCTGATCGGCGATCTGAAATACAGCTACGCCTTCTCGCGCAAGGACAACCTGTACCAGAAGGACTACATCAACCGCCATGACTTCAACGTTGCCGGCTTCAACACCAACCCCGGCGGTGCGTTGGAATTCGGGCTGAGCTACATCGACAAACCCGACAGCCGCGACGCTCACCGTGGCTGGGCGATCACCACCCAGCATGTGCAGAAGGGCTTTTTGGGCGGCAAGAACAAACTGGCTTTCCAGTACGGCGAAGGTCCCGGCACCGGGTTGGGTTATACCGGTAACGTGAAGCTCGACGACAGCAACAAAAGTTATCGGGTGGTGGAGTTCTTCGACTGGCAGGTGACGCCGCGATTTGGCGGGCAGATCGAGGCGGTTTACCAGAAAGACATTCGCTCCGACGGCAGTGATCAGAACTGGATTTCCCTGGGTGTTCGCCCGACCTATGCGCTCACCGAGCAATTCAAACTGGTGACCGAACTGGGTCACGATCAGGTCGACGCCACGGGCGGCACGCGCAAGCTGAGCAAGTTCACCTTCGCCCCGACCTGGTCGCCCAAGGGGCCGGAATTCTGGGCACGGCCCGAGGTGCGATTGTATTACACCTATGCGAGCTGGAACGAGGCGGCCAAACGGGCCGCCAATGAACAGGCGCAGGGTTCGGCGTTGTCCGACACCGGCGCCTTCGGCACGGCGCGACACGGTTCGAACGTCGGATTGCAGGTCGAGTACTGGTGGAAATAAGCGATGCTGTCGGAGCCTCGCGCTCCATCGGCACTTCAAAGAACAAAACAGCAGGTGATGTCATGGCCACACCCCAACAATTGCAACTGCACGCGCCCCTGTCCGGCGTATTGATGCCACTGGACCTTGTGCCCGATCCGGTGTTTTCCAGCCGCGTGATCGGCGATGGCCTGTGCATCGATCCGACTTCAACGACGTTGTGCGCGCCGCTGGCAGGGGTTGTCAGCAACGTGCAGGCCAGCGGGCATGCGATCAGCATCACCAGCGAAAATGGCGTGCAGGTATTGATGCACATTGGCCTCGACACGGTGAACCTCGCCGGGAAAGGCTTCACGCGGTTGGTGGAGGAGGGCCAGCAGGTTGACGTTGGGCAGTCGCTGATCGAGTTCGATGCCGATTTTGTGGCATTGAATGCCCGCAGTCTGCTGACGTTGATGCTGGTGGTCAGCGGTGAGCCGTTCACTTGGCTGACGCCGGAAACGGGTGTGGTCGACAGTGGCCAGCCGTTACTGAGCTTGAAGCCCATCGAGCAGGCAACGGATGAGCCAGTGCCGGAAGCGGGCGAAGCAGTGTTTTCCAAACCGGTGACACTCGCCAATCCGAACGGTTTGCACGCCCGTCCGGCAGCGGTGTTCGCTCAGGCGGCGAAAGGTTTTTCGGCGAGCATTTACCTGCATAAACAGCAGGCGAGTGCGAACGCGAAATCCCTGGTGGCGATCATGGCGTTGCAGACGGGGCACGGTGACGTTGTGCAAGTCAGCGCGGCCGGCCCGGATGCTGAAGCGGCGATCAAAACACTCGCTGAATTGCTGGCGACTGGATGCGGTGAAGCGGGGGCGGCCTCGGCGCCGATCGAGGCGAAGGCGACCGAGGTTTCATCGCTGACGGTGTTGCGTGGGGTGTGCGCATCGGCCGGGTCGGCGTTTGGCCAAGTGGTGCAGATAGCCGAACAACACCTGGAAGTGAATGAATTCGGCGCCACACCACAGGTTGAACGCGATCATCTGTCCCGCGCCCTGGCCGAGGCGCTGCTGGCCCTGCAACAACTGCGTGATAACGCCATGGGCAGCGCGCAGGCAGAGATCTTCAAGGCCCATCAGGAACTGCTCGAAGACCCGGGTTTGCTGGAGGTGGCTCACGTGCTGATCAACGAAGGCAAAAGTGCCGGGTTCGCCTGGCGCGCGGCCACCGAGTCGGCGGCAACCTTGTTCAAAAGCTTGGGCAATGCCTTGCTGGCGGAGCGGGCGGCGGACCTGGCCGATGTTGGCCAGCGAGTGCTCAAGCTGATCCTCGGCGTACAGGATCAGGCGATGGAGCTGCCGGAAGCGGCGATCTTGATCGCCGAACAACTGACGCCGTCACAGACCGCCGGGCTCGATACCCGCAAGGTACTGGGTTTCGCCACGGTCGGTGGTGGCGCTACCAGCCACGTTGCGATCCTCGCTCGGGCGTCCGGTTTGCCAGCGATCTGCGGGTTGCCCGTTCAGGTGCTGGGGCTGGCCAACGGCACTCAAGTGTTGCTCGACGCCGACAAGGGCGAGCTGCATCTGGACCCGGATCTGGCGGCCATCGAGCAGCTGCAAGCCAATCGTCAGCGCCAGCAGAAACGCCATCAACATGAGTTGGCGCACGCAGCGCTGGCGGCGTGTACCCGCGATGGACACCACTTTGAAGTGACGGCCAACATCGCCTCGCTGGCTGAAGCGGAGCAGGCCATGACGCTGGGCGGAGAAGGCGTCGGACTGTTGCGTTCGGAGTTTCTTTATCTGGATCGCAATCATGCGCCGAGCCATGAAGAGCAGGCCTGCACCTATAGCGCCATCGCCCGCGCCCTGGGGCCGGCGCGCAATCTGGTGGTGCGGACGTTGGATGTCGGCGGCGACAAACCGTTGGCTTACGTGCCGATGGACAGCGAAACCAACCCGTTCCTCGGCATGCGCGGGATTCGTTTGTGTCTGGAGCGCCCGCAGCTGTTGCGCGATCAGCTCAAGGCGATCCTGAGCAGCGCCGGGCTGGCCCGTCTGCACATCATGCTGCCCATGGTCACGCAGCTGTCGGAGTTGCGCCTGGCCCGGGAGATGCTTGAGGAAGAGGCGCTGGCATTGGGCCTCACTGAACGGCCGAAACTGGGGATCATGATCGAAGTGCCGGCAGCGGCGCTGATGGCCGATCTGTTTGCGCCCGAAGTGGATTTCTTCTCGATCGGCACCAACGACCTGACCCAATACACCCTGGCCATGGACCGCGATCACCCGCGCCTGGCCAGTCAGGCCGACAGCTTTCATCCGTCGGTGCTGCGTTTGATTGCCAGCACCGTGAAGGCCGCCCATGCCCACGGCAAATGGGTCGGTGTGTGTGGCGCCATGGCGTCGGAAACGCTAGCGGTGCCGTTGTTGCTGGGACTTGGGGTGGATGAACTGTCGGTGAGCGTGCCGTTAATTCCGGCGATCAAAGCGGCGGTTCGCGAAGTGGATCTGCTGGACTGCCAGGCCATCGCCCAACAAGTGCTGGGCCTGGAAAGCGCCGAGCAAGTGCGCGAGGCGTTGCGGCTGTATCACGAGGCGACGGTCGATACTTCACTGGTACTGGAGAACTGAGCATGTTCGAGAAAATGCAGCGAGCGTTCTGGAAAGCGTTGACCCCGGACCTGGTGGTGGATGAGCCGAAAGTGGTGGCTCAGCCTGTTTCTGGTCTGGCTCCGGATATCGTGGCCGCTCTGGGCGGTGTGGATAACCTCAAGGCGCAGCAGCCGGTGGCGCTGACCCGGGTTCGGGTGGAGTTGCGGGATGTGGGGCGGATGGATCGGCAGGCATTAAATACGGCGGGGGTACCGGGGGTGATGATGTTGGACGGAGGTGTTGTGCATTTGTTGATGGGGTTGGTGATTGCCGGGCGTTAGGTGATCAGATTCAAGAGCCACCCCTCACCCCAGCCCTCTCCCCACGGGGGAGAGGGGGAAAGGGAGCCGATCTTCAAGCTTTTCAAACCTGAGTTCGACTCGATTTTTCAGGTCGATGTAGCTCCAAGAACAACTCGGTCAGTCCCCTCTACCCCCTGGGGAGAGGGTTAGGGTGAGGGGCGGCCTCTGCGGCCATCCGCCGCGTCACCCTTACTGTTTCTCATCCGCAGGTGTATCGTATTCGCCTTTTACAGGCTCCATGCCTGTCGCTGATACGTGAGGTAGTTGAGTTCATGTCCTTTACCCGTCGCCAAATCCTCGGTGGCCTGGCCGGTCTTGTTGTCGTTGGTGTCGGAGCGGGGGGCGCGTCGCGGTACTGGTTGGGCAAGATGGCCGACGCCGACGCGGGCCACGACTACGAGCTGATCGCCGCACCGCTGGACGTTGAACTGGTGGCCGGGCACAAGACCGAAGCCTGGGCGTTCGGCCCGTCGGCGCCGGGCACCGAGTTGCGCGTGCGTCAGGGCGAATGGCTGCGGGTACGTTTCATCAACCACCTGCCGGTTGCCACCACCATTCACTGGCACGGCATTCGCCTGCCGCTGGAAATGGACGGCGTGCCCTACGTCTCGCAGCTTCCAGTGCTGCCAGGCGAATATTTCGACTACAAATTCCGCGTGCCCGACGCCGGCAGCTACTGGTATCACCCGCATGTGAACAGCAGCGAAGAACTCGGTCGCGGGCTGGTCGGCCCGTTGATCATCGAAGAGCGCGAGCCTACCGGCTTCAAGTACGAAAAGACCTTGAGCCTCAAGAGCTGGCACGTCGATGAAGAGGGCGCTTTTGTCGCGTTCAGCATTCCTCGCGAAGCGGCCCGTGGTGGCACGGCGGGGCGCCTGTCGACCATCAACGGTGTCGCGCAAGCGGTGATCGAATTGCCCGCCGGGCAGATCACCCGGGTGCGCCTGCTCAATCTCGATAACACCCTGACCTACCGACTCAACATTCCTGGCGTCGAAGCGCAGATCTACGCGCTGGACGGCAACCCCATCGAACCGCGCCCGTTGGGCAAGGAATACTGGCTCGGCCCGGGCATGCGCATTTGCCTGGCGATCAAGGCACCACCGGCCGGTGAAGAACTGTCCCTGCGCAATGGCCCGGTACGCCTGGGCACGTTCCGTTCGGTGGCGAGCACCGATGCACCGACCGAGTGGCCACCCGCACTGCCCGCCAACCCGGTGGCCGAGCCGGACCTGGCCAATGCCGAGAAACTAAACTTCAATTTCGAATGGGTAGGCTCAGTGTCGGTGAATGTCGATAATGGCAAGCCGCCAAGCCTGTGGCAGATCAACGGCAAGGCCTGGGACATCACCGACAAGACTTGCGCCGACCGCCCGATTGCCAAGCTCGAGAAGGGCAAGAGCTACATTTTCGAATTGAAGAACATGACTCAGTATCAACACCCGATTCACCTGCACGGCATGAGCTTCAAGGTCATCGCCTCGAACCGGCACAAGGTTATTCCGTACTTCACGGACACCTACTTGCTGGGCAAGAACGAGCGCGCGCAAGTGGCGCTGGTGGCGGATAACCCAGGGGTCTGGATGTTTCATTGCCATGTGATCGACCACATGGAAACCGGCCTGATGGCCGCCATCGAGGTGGCCTGATGCGTCAGATACGCCCCGCCGCAATCATCGACCGCAGCCGTGATCGTGACTTCATGCGCGAAGCCCTGGCCTTGGCCGCCCAAGGCGCGGCCCTGGGTGAGGTGCCGGTGGGCGCAGTGCTGGTGCAGGACGGTGAAATCATCGGTCGGGGTTTCAACTGCCCGATCAGCGGCAACGACCCGAGTGCTCATGCCGAGATGGTGGCGATCCGCGCTGCCGCGTTGGCCGCCAGCAATTATCGTCTGCCCGGCAGCACGCTGTACGTGACGCTTGAACCGTGCAGCATGTGCGCCGGGCTGATCGTGCATTCGCGGATTGCACGAGTGGTGTATGGGGCGCTGGAGCCGAAGGCCGGGATTGTGCAGAGTCAGGGGCAGTTTTTTACCCAGGGATTCTTGAATCACCGGGTGCTTTACGAAGGTGGGGTGTTGGCTGAGGAGTGCGGGGCGGTGTTGAGCGAGTTCTTCAAGGCCAGACGCGCCAAACCCACAGAATAAACACCGAATTACTGTGGGAGTGAGCCTGCTCGCGATAGCGGACTAACATCCAACATCTTCGTTGGCTGAAAGGTCCTCATCGCGAGCAGGCTCGCTCCCACAGGTTTATCTCGAGTGTCTGGGGGATTGGGGGTTAACTACGGGCCGGCCCGAAGAGCCAAATCCACAGAATAAACACCGAATTACTGTGGGAGTGAGCCTGCTCGCGATAGCGGACTAACATCCAACATCTTCGTTGGCTGAAAGGTCCTCATCGCGAGCAGGCTCGCTCCCACAGGTTTTTCTGGTGTTTGGGCGATTGGGTTTATTTGCGGGCGACGATGACGGCGCGCATCGGCGCGGGCAAGCCCTCGATGGTCTTGCTGTGATCTTGCGGGTCAAGAAAGTCGCTCAGCGACTGATACTTCATCCACTCCGTCCCGCGCTGTTCCTCGACCGTCGTCACGCTCACATCCACACAGCGAACATCCGTGAACCCGGCGCGGCGCAGCCACAGCTCCAGCGCCGGTACTGACGGCAGGAACCACACGTTACGCATCTGCGCATAACGGTCTTCCGGTACCAGCACCTGCTGCTGATCGCCTTCAATCACCAGCGTCTCCAGCACCAATTCGCCGCCCTTGACCAGGCAATCCTTCAGCGCCAGCAAATGCTCGATCGGCGAGCGGCGGTGATAGAACACCCCCATGGAAAACACCGTGTCGAAGCCTTCCATGTTCGGCGGCAGGTCTTCGAACGGGAACGGCAGGTGCCAGGCATTGGGTTCGGACAGGTAACGCTGCACCGCCTGGAACTGACAGAAGAACAGCCAGTTCGGGTCAACACCAATCACGCTGTCGGCCCCGGCACCGAGCATGCGCCACATGTAATAGCCATTGCCGCAGCCGACATCGAGGATGCGTTTACCCTTCAGATCCAGATGCGGTGCAACCCGCGACCACTTCCAGTCCGAACGCCATTCGGTGTCGACATGCACGCCAAACAGATCGAACGGCCCTTTGCGCCACGGCGACAAACCCATCAGCGCGGTGCGCATTTGCGCACGGGTTTGGTCATCGCAATCGGTGTCCAGCGTCAGGCCGTCAAGCAGATCGACGACACTCGGCTGAATCTTCGGCAAAGCGTCCAGCGCACTTTGCCAACGCTCCAGATCGCCGTGACCTTTTTCCATTTTTTTGTCGAGTTGCGCCTGCAGGGTGTTCGCCCAGTCGGCCAGCGGAGTACCGGCCAGACGGCGGGCGAGGGGGGAGAGATCAATCATGGCAAGGCAATCAACGAGGCAAAGTTAAGACACTGGAACCACGGCACGACTTTCGAGAACCCGGCGGCCAGCAGGCGCTCGCGGTGTTCTTCGAGGCTGTCGGGCTTCATGACGTTTTCGATGGCGCTGCGCTTCTGGGCGATTTCCAGTTCGCTGTAGCCATTGGCGCGTTTGAACGCGACATGCAGGTCTGTGAGCAGCGCCTGTTCTTCGGGGTCGTTGAAGCGCAGCTTCTCCGACAGAATCAGCGCGCCACCGGGCAGCAGCGATTGGCGGATGCGCGAAAGCAAGGCGGTGCGCTGCTCCGGGGCGATGAATTGCAGGGTGAAGTTCAGCGCCACCACCGAGGCTGGCTGGAATTCGAGGGCCAGGATGTCGCCTTCGATCACTTCCACTGGCAGCAACTCCTGGAACATCGAGTCCTGACCGTTGAGGTATTCGCGGCAGCGTTCGACCATTGCCGCCGAGTTATCCACAGCGATGACGCGGCAGCCGTCAGTGCGCACGTGACGGCGCAAGGCCTGGGTCACCGCGCCGAGGGACGAACCGAGGTCGTAAAGCACGCTATTGGGCTGGGCGAACTGCGCGGCAAGTACGCCCAGGTTTTCAACGATGGTCGGATAACCCGGCACCGAGCGCTTGATCATGTCCGGGAACACCCGCACCACGTCCTCGTTAAAGGCGAAGTCAGGCACCTGGGCCAGAGGCTGGGCGAAAAGGCGATCGGATTCTTTGCTCACGGCGGTTCCAGCGGCATAGGTGGAAAAGGCCAGCATTTTAGCCAAATTGACGGGGGGATGCGCGGGTTGTCTGATAAACCGTGAGTGATGCCGGGCGGGGATTCTCAGCAGTGAAGGTCGGGGAGCAGCATGTAGAGAGGAAACGCTAAACGAAAAATGATTGGCCACGTCCCAATACCGAGACGTGGCCATCCATTACTTAGATGTGATTACTGCGGTTTAATCAGCACGATATAGGTAGATTTGCCAGCGACTTTGAGCTCTTCATTCTTATCATTTACCCCTTTGAAATCAAAGTTGATTTGATAGTGCAATTTCTCAGAGCTGCTCTCGACTGCTTCTACCGTGAAAGAACCGATCTTTGGCTTATATACAAAAGAGGTGGTAAGGCCTGGGATGGTTCCCGTTTCAAAGTAATAGACATTTTCGAAGGGGAAGTTTTGATCTGTGACTGAATAGGTGCCGGATTTGATGTTTCTATCAAATATCAGCACCAGACCTTTTTTACTTCTATGCGAGTAGTCTTGTGTATTCGCCCGAGTGACCAGCGCAATTAGATTGCTATTGGGGTCTGCTTCGAATTCGACAATTTGACTATCAAGCTTCACCCTGTTTGAAACTGCGGCTTGAGTTTCCGCACTAACGGTGATAATTGGATCTGCAGAAGCGATTGTGTTATTGCCTTTAAAAAAGCTCATATAATTCTTCCTTGCTTAGATGTGTGATGGGTTAACGCCACGCAAATATAAGTTCGGAAGAAACCCTGATGCTACTGTCAAATGTGACAGTTGTTTATAACGATTGGCAATGAGTAATATTTTTTATGCTATTACGAAAAACAGCTTATTCCGTTCTGACTGCGGTACTTTTCTTGCCAAACGCCGACGCCGCAATCCCCCATTGCCCCAACCAGTAGCTGAGGATGATCACGTAAGGCGCGGCATGAAACGGTGCGACGAATCGATTGATGCCAATCACGCTGTCCGAAAACACAAACGCCAATGCACCGCCAGCCGCCAGCAGCGCCGAGCGTTTGGGCACATCGGTGCCGAGTCGAGCCAGCGCCCGCCAAAGCATGGCGCTGATGGCCAGGCCGTAGACGATCACCGGGATGAGCAGCGGACCCAGCCCATTGGAAATCAAGATCCCCAATAACACCGCGCCGACGCCCAACGCGATGATCAGCGGTAACAGCGCCAACCGCCGGCAATCACTCAAGTAGGCCTTCAGATACGCCAGGTGGGCGACCAGAAACGCCCCAAGACCAAACACAAACAAATCCCCCGGCCATGCCAGCAACACATCGCCGAGCAGGGAGAAAATCAATCCAAGGCTGATCCAGCGCCGATATTCGCTGGGCGCTGCGTCATGCAACCAACCGAGCAGCGCCAATACCGGCAGCGGTTTGACCAGCAGGCAGAGCAACGCCGCATGCACACTGACGCCGTAGAGGAACGTCACCGCGCCCATCAGCGCCAGAATCAGCCAGCCCACGATCAGTTAACCGAGATCGCACAGTCGAACGTTTCCACTGCCGGTACTTCCGGTGCCCATGGCTGTGAGTAGGTCAGACGCAAACGGCCAGTGCCCGCGGCGAAGGACTGGAAGCGCCAGGTGGAGAGGCCGGCGCTGCCGACGATCCCCGCATCTTGCGGGTTGCTGTAGACCTCGGGGCTGAGCGCGCGCAATACGCCACCGGCCGAATCCTGGATCGCCCAGCGGTAACCCGTGGTCGGGTTGCTTGGCAGGGTCAGGATCAGGTTTTGCCCGTTGTGCAATTGCACTGGGCATTCGCTTTGTTTTTCCACGGTCACGTTCTGTTTCGGTTGCGTGGCGCACGCGGCCAGCAAGGAGAGGGCGAGGGGGACAAACAGGCGAGTGGGGGACATAAGGTCAGTGGCTCCGGCATTCACGACGAACGGCGAGCATAACTGAAGATGAGACAAAGTGTGACGGCGTTGCGGGAGATGATCGTTCCCACGCTCTGCGTGGGAATGCCGCCCGGGACGCTCCGCGTCCCTTCACCAGCGTGACGCAGAGCGTCACAGGATGCATTCCCACGCAGAGCGTGGGAATGATCGGTTGCGGGGGTTAGAACAGGATTTTCGCCACATCCGCAAAGCGCTTGGCAAAGTGCACGGTAATCCCTTCCTTCAGATAATCCGGCAATTCCTCAAAGCTGCCGCGGTTAGGCTCGGGCAGGATCAACTCGAAGATCTTCTGCCGCCGCGCCGCAATCACCTTTTCACGCACGCCGCCAATCGGCAGTACATGCCCGGTCAGCGTCAGTTCGCCGGTCATGGCGATGCCTTTTTTCGGTGGCTGGTTTCGGGCGAGCGAAAGCAGGGCGCTGGCCATGGTCACGCCGGCACTCGGGCCGTCTTTCGGGGTGGCGCCTTCCGGGACGTGCAGGTGAACGAAGGCTTCGTCGAAGAACTTCGGATCACCGCCGAACGACTTCAGGTTGGAGCTGACGTAGCTGTAGGCGATTTCCGCCGACTCCTTCATCACATCGCCCAGTTGCCCGGTGAGTTTGAAGCCGCGGTTCAAGGTGTGAATCCGCGTGGCTTCGATCGGCAAGGTCGCGCCGCCCATGCTGGTCCAGGCCAGGCCCGTGATCACGCCAGTCCCCGACAGCACTTGTTCATTACGGAACACCGGATGGCCGAGTGAAGCTTCCAGGTCTTTCGGCCCGAGCTTGATCACCGCTTTCGGATCGTCGATCAGTTTCACAACGGCTTTGCGCACCAGTTTGCCCAGTTGTTTTTCCAACTGTCGCACCCCGGCTTCGCGAGCGTAGCCATCGATCAACGCCTTCAACGCGCTGTCGCTGATCGACAGGCTGCCTTTGGACACACCGGCCTTCTCAAGTTGCTTGGGCCACAGGTGTCGTTTGGCGATGGCGATTTTTTCTTCGGTGATGTAACCCGACAGGCGAATCACTTCCATCCGGTCCAGCAACGGGCCGGGGATCGAGTCCAGGGTGTTGGCGGTGCAGATGAACAGCACTTTCGACAGGTCCAGACGCAAGTCCAGGTAGTGGTCGAGGAATTCGACGTTCTGTTCCGGGTCAAGGGTTTCCAGCAGCGCCGAGGCCGGGTCGCCCTGGTAGCTCTGGCCCATCTTGTCGATCTCGTCGAGCATGATCACCGGGTTCATCACTTCGACATCTTTCAGCGCATGGACGAGTTTGCCCGGCTGCGCGCCGATGTAGGTGCGGCGGTGGCCCTTGATCTCGGCTTCGTCGCGCATGCCGCCGACGCTGAAGCGGTAGAACGGCCGACCGAGGGATTCGGCGATGGATTTGCCGACACTGGTTTTACCAACGCCCGGCGGGCCGACCAGCAGCACGATGGAGCCGCTGATCTCGCCTTTGTAGGCGCCGACCGCGAGGAACTCGAGGATGCGGTCCTTGATGTCGTCGAGGCCGGCATGGTGTTTGTCCAACACCTTGCGTGCGTGCTTGAGGTTGAGTTTGTCCTCGCCGTACACGCCCCACGGCACCGAGGTTGCCCAGTCGAGGTAGTTGCGGGTGACCGCATACTCCGGCGAACCGGTTTCGAGGATCGACAGTTTGTTCATTTCCTCTTCGACGCGTTTTTGCGCCTGAGCCGGAAGAACCTTGCCGGTCAGCCGTTGCTCGAACTGCTCGATGTCGGCGCTGCGGTCGTCTTTGGTCAAACCCAGCTCTTGCTGGATGACCTTGAGTTGCTCCTTGAGGAAGAACTCGCGCTGATGCTCGCCGATCTTGCGGTTAACTTCAGCGGAAATCTCTTTTTGCAGGCGCGCGACTTCGACTTCCTTGCGCAGCATCGGCAGGACTTTTTCCATGCGTTTGAGCATGGGCACGCAGTCGAGCACTTCTTGCAGCTCGCTGCCGGTGGCCGAGGTCAGGGCGGCGGCGAAGTCGGTCAGCGGCGACGGGTCATTGGGGCTGAAGCGATTGAGGTAGTTTTTCAGCTCTTCGCTGTACAGCGGGTTGAGCGGCAGCAGTTCCTTGATCGCGTTGATCAGCGCCATGCCGTAGGCCTTGACCTCGTCGGTCGGCTCAGTGGGCTGGTGCGGGTATTCGACTTCCACCAGGTACGGCGGGCGATGGTGCTTGAGCCAGGTCTTGAGGCGTACGCGGGTCAGGCCCTGGGCGACGAATTGCAGTTTGCCGTTTTCGCGACTGGCGTGATGCACCTTGACCAGCGTGCCGTAGAGCGGCAGGGCCGAGGTGTCGAAATGACGCGGGTCTTCCTGGGGCGTGTCCATGTAGAACAGGGCCAGGGAGTGGTGATCGGATTTGCTTACCAGGTCCAGCGTTTCAGCCCACGGTTCTTCATTGACGATGACCGGCAGCACTTGGGCCGGGAAGAACGGGCGGTTGTGGATCGGGATGATATAGACCTTGTCCGGCAGGTTCTGGCCTGGCAGGGCGAGGCCTTTGCCGGTGGAGTGGTGTTCGGCGTTCTCTGGGTCGGCGTAGTCGCTCGGGTCTTCGGGGAATTCTTGCTGGTCGGTCATGGGGCACCTGCGCAATAGGGTATGGGTCTTAGATGGGGCAGGTGGGGGGTGGTTTCAATGGCTCGGGATATTTCTGGGTGTGTGTTCAGGGTTCGGACAGGTGTGCTTGACTTGGCGGCCGCAAGCTTCAGTTCGAATATTCGCCTGGGAATTTCAGTGGCTTGTGTAATACGTTGGAAGAAGCAAAACAGGTTATCGATTCTCAAGTGGCAGCGGCGCGAGACAGCAATAGGGGCGGGCAAGGATATTAATAGAAAGGCAGGATGTTCAGCTGTGCGTTGTTTTTTTTGAAGGAGCGAGCCTGCGTGGACCGACAGCGTGTCAGGCAACCTCACTGTTGGATGTGAGAAAGCCTTCGCGGGCGGCCTCGCTCCTACAGGGATTTTGGATGTGTAAGTATTGTGTATGCACAAAAAAAGGCGACCCCTCACAGGGTCGCCTTTTCTTTAATCGCCGCTAAAACTAACTAGTAAATAAGTCCGTCATCATTTTTCATGTCGATACCTGCTGCGCCTTCCGGGCATGAAGCGACAGACCACGATAGATATTGTGGTCTGTCCCCGGATTTCTTCCTTCAGTTATCGAGTTAGTTTAATAATAGATAGAGTTTCAATTGCTCCAGGTAATCCGATCAATAATCATCCCACTCATCATTATATTTTCAGTAGCTGTTACTTCAAAATAGTCGCAATGCCTTGACAAATCAAACTCCACTATACCCTTGAATGGGCTAAAAAAATGCTCAATAATCACCGTTCCAAAATTATCAAAAAAAACGACTTTACAAGCATTCGAAGTATAAACATAGTCGTATGTTATCGTGATTTTATTAGGTTTTATAGGTGGTTCGATTCGATGTAAGTTCCCTCTTCCAGCATTGAAAGCCACTGCGCCGTACTCTGTTCCCCACCGAGCAAACTTTGAATCAAAGCCGCTGTCCTCCCACTTTCGGATCGTTAGCGTGAGTCCACTTGCACAGGTGATAGGCGTATTATAAGGTAAAGTTCTAATCGACTCCTTTTCCCAATCTTCAGATCCCGATCCGCGTGCCGTTACGGTCAATGTTCGCTCTGCCGACACCACCCCAGTGCCATACAGCGCCTTGGCTTTGAAACTGTGCAACGCCTCGCTCAGCCCCGAAACCAGCAACGTCCAGACCCCGGTGCTCTTGTCCGCCATGGCTTGACCTTTGGAGGTGGTGCCGTCGAATACTTCGACGTTATGCCCCTTGCTCGCTGTACCGCTTAGGGTCACCGCAGTTTCCACGGTATAGCCGTTGTCAGGAATCTCTTCCCCGCTGGGTGAGCCTTTGACCGAGTCGAGGGTCGGCGCAACAATGGCCACGGCTTTGATCGTGTACGTGCGCACAGGAAAAGTTACCGCCGTGCTTTCATCGGTGCTGCCATCAAAGGTCACCTTGAATTCGACCCGCAGCGTCGAACCGTCCTTCAAGTTGCGTAGTTTGGCCACTGGCGCATGCGGCAGCATGCCATTGGGCAGACCGTCCGTGGGAATCGGGGCCGCGTTGTAGGTCTGGTCGGTAAATGCCGAGCCATCGGCGTTGGTTCCCGAATAGCGGAGCCAGAGTTTCTGGCCTAGAGCGATAAACGGCCATTTCGCGATCCGCGTCCGCGCCCCGTCGAGCAGTGTGCTGATATTCAGCTCATTACCCACGGCGCCATCGATAACCGGCGTCGGCAACGCACCATCCTCGTTGGGGATGGCCTGCACGGCCAGGTTCAGTGGTTGCGAGGGGGGATAGGCTGTGCCGTTGCGAGTCACCGTGTAGGTCACCGTTACCGCTTTGCCCAAGTTGAAGGCCACCACACTGGTGGGGATCGGGATCTCCCGACCGATGTTGCTGATCGGGGCCGGTGTGGTGGTGTGTGAACCGTCGGCCGGGGTGCCGGCGGCGCCGGTCCAGGTCACGCTCAACTGGTCGGAAGGCAGCAGATCGCCCTGAGGCACGACCACGGTCAGGCTGTCCCTGGCCGCAATCGGGTTCAGCCTGTCGCCCGGGGCTTCTTTCACGCTCGGCGGTTTTAGCTCCAGCTGCGCACGCACCCACAGATCCCGCTTGAACGAATGCCCCAAGGTCACACCGTCGCGAGTGATGACGTAATCGATGCTCAGGGTGCCATCCAGATTGTTCGTCACGTACTGTTTGGGCACGGTGAACTTCACCGCCTTGCCGGCCGTTTGTGAGGTCAGGTCCACATAATTGCTGGTGCCGATGGCCGAACCCCGCCAGTGATAGGTCACCCGGTCCTTGTCCCGGGTTCCGAGAAACGGCATGACCAGCGTGGCCCCGGTAGACGGGACTTTTACCGGGTCCAACACGTCGCTGCCGGCCTCGACCTCTTCGACTTCCGGCCGAGGGAATTGCGGGAGCGCCACCCCCACCTGCATGAGGTAATGCTCCGATTCACGCACGCTGCGCAGGGCCACATCGTCGTTGGCCACCTTGTAATAGACGTTCACCTTCAGCCCATTGAACTCCCGGATCACGCTATTGCTCACGCTGCGCTGGATAGGCTGGTTCTCCGGCAGGTTGCCGGCCGGCCGCGCGTCTTCGTGATAGGGCGGTTCGCCACCGGGGCGAGGGGCTTCCCAGATCAGGGTCACCAGGTCGCTGTTCTGGCGGCCAGGGTAATAAGGAATATTCACCGTTGCCCAGGGCTCGTTCGGGTTGAGGATGGCGTCCGGGGCCTCGTCCACGCTGGGCGGCCGCAATGGGCTGATCTTGCCCTCGACACTGACGCTGGTGTTTTTCGAGGGGCGGTCCGCCACGCCTTGGCTTTTCAGCACATAGGACACGCTGGCCCGACCTTTGGCGATGGCCCTGACCTTGGCGTTGGGGATGCTGAATGTCACCGCGACCCCGACCCGACTGACCGGTCGCTCGATCGGCCCTTCGATGACCGGCGCGCCTTCGGCGGGCGTGCCGATCCAGGTCATGACGATGGTGTCGTTGACCTTGAAGTGCCCCCCCGTGGTATTGACCAGCACCGTCACGTCGGCATCACCCAGGGTCTCAAGGTCGATCACGTGAGTGCCGGGATCCGCCTCCAGCACCAGCGGTGCATCGAGCCGATTGCCCCCCAGATCGACCAGGATGTAGCTGATCGCCGACCAGGGCGAACGCTCGTCCGGGTAGTTGCCGACTTCATCCACCACCTGATAGGCCACGGCCACCCCGGCGCTGTCGCCGGCGAATTCAATCATGGCTTTGTCGAGGGTGATGATCAGCGGGTAAGTGACCGGATCTTTTGCCTGATCCTCGGTGACGGTGACGATTTTTGTTGCACTGCCCCAGGCGAGGCGCACACGGTCGTTTTTTCTCATGAAGGGGTAAGGCAGGATCGTGATCGGTACACCGGCTTCGGCCTCCCCCGGGCCCACGCCATTGTCGATGATCGCTTGCGGGATCCGGTACTTGAGGTGCGAATGGCCGGGGGTCGCCTGGTCCTCATCGTAGCCGCCGGGGCGATCGAGTTTGACCAGCAGCTTGAGCAGCGGCTGCGAGTCCTCCGGCTGCGGCTGGCTCCTGCGCTTCACGCGGTAGAACACCGGGTAGGCGTCACCGCGCACGATATGCCCGGCGTCGAGGGTCCCCCGCACCGGCTTGTCCACCTCGTCGGTTTCGATGGTTTTTGTCCAGACCGACTCCAGTGTGCTGCCCCAGAACATCTCAACGTGGTCATCGACGTCCATGTTCAACCAAGGGGCGATGACAAACCGCAAACCACCTTCGACCGCCCGGACCGGAATGCCACCGTGGTAACCCTCAACCGGTGTGGTCCACTCAGTCAGGCTCGGCTGGTAGAGCGCCAGAGGGGCAAGGTCCTGAAGTTCGGCATCGGTCAGTTGGGTGGTCATTGGGAACTCTCCATCGTTGAAAGACTTCGCAGGCCTTCGATTGCCGGGCGATGGAGGTATCACACAGGTTTTGCGGGGGACTGGCTACTGTCATAAATAACAGGTAGACGTGGTTTCCAGACGAACGGCAAGGACCTGCGGGTGTTCAAATCGACTCGTAAAGCCCAAAAGTCGCAGGCTCCGCCAGGTAATCATTCGCAAAAAAAGGCGACTCCCCAAACAGGAGTCGCCTTTTACTTTGCTGCCGCTAAAACTTACTCGGACAGTTTGTACGCAATCACATAGTCACCTTGCTTGGTGCCCAGCGACCCATGACCACCTGCAACAACAAGCACGTATTGCTTGCCGTCCTTGCCGGTGTAGGTCATCGGCGTGGTTTGCGCGCCGGCTGGCAGGCGGCCTTCCCACAGTTGCTTGCCGTTTTTCACGTCGTAGGCGCGCAGGTACTGGTCGAGGGTGCCGCTCAGGAAGGCCACGCCACCGGCAGTGGTGAAGGTGCCGCCCAGGCTAGGCACGCCCATGCTCAGCGGGATCGGAACCGGCGAGCTGTCGCGCACGGTGCCGTTTTTGTGTTTCCAGATGATTTTGCTGGTGGTCAGGTCGACCGCTGTCACGTAACCCCAGGCCGGTGCCTGGCACGGCAGGCCCAATGGCGAGAGCAGAGGTTCGAGGATGACGCCGTAGGGCGCGCCTTTGTTCGGCTGCACGCCTTCGGTTTCGCTTTTACGCGGGCCTTGGGCAGCGATTTCGGCGGCCGGGATCAGTTTCGATTTGAACGCCATGTAGTCCGGGTTCATGAAAGCGATCTGACGCACCGGGTCAACCGAGATGCCGCCCCAGTCGAACACGCCGAAGTTGCCTGGATACACGATCGAACCTTGCAGCGATGGCGGCGTGAACGGGCCGTCGTAGCGCATGGATTTGAAGCCGATCCGGCAGATCAGTTGGTCGAACGGTGTCACGCCCCACATGTCGCGTTCTTTCAGCGGCGGCGGCATCAGGTTCAGGTCGGATTTCGGTTGGGTTGGCGAAGTGTGATCACCTTCGACAGCGCCTTGAGGCACCGGCACTTCGTTGATCGGTACGATCGCTTTACCGGTGCTGCGGTCCAGCACGTAGATGCTGCCTTGCTTGGTGGACGCGAGTACCGCTGGCTTCACGCCGTCAGCGGTTTTCAGGTCCATCAGGGTTGGCTGGCCGCCGACGTCCATGTCCCAAAGGTCATGGTGGGTGAACTGGAAGTGCCAGCGCACTTTACCGGTGGCGATGTCGAGGGCGGTCAGGCCGGCGGCGTGCAATTCCGATTCAGGGGTGCGCGCACCACCGAACTGGTCCGGGGTCTGGTTGCCCATCGGCAGGTAAAGCATGCCGAGTTTTTCGTCGACCGCGAACATGGACCACATGTTCGGCGAGTTGCGGGTGTAGATCTTGCCTTCGGCAATCGGCGTGGTGTCGTCCGGGTTGCCACTGTCCCAGTTCCACACCAGTTTGCCGCTGTGCACGTCGAACGCGCGGATCACGCCGCTAGGCTCGTCGGTGGAGACGTTGTCGGTGACGTGGCCGCCAATCACTACCAGGTCTTTAGTGACCGCTGGAGGCGAGGTGGAGTAGTAACCGCCCGCCGTGAAGCCGCCGATGTTGGCGCGCAGATCAACCTGGCCCTTGTCGCCGAAGTCTTCGCACATCTTGCCGGTGTCGGCGTCGAGGGCGATCAGGCGGGTGTCGGCAGTCGGCAGGAAGATCCGGCGTGGGCAGACGCTGCTGACCGGCGCAGGGTTGGCGGTGCCGGTCGGGCTTTGTTCGGACGCATAAACGGCGTCATCGTGATAGGTCACGCCACGGCAGGTCATGTGTGCCCAACCCTTGAAGTTCGCCGCGTTTTGCGTGGAGAGCTTCGGATCGAAACGCCAGATTTCCTTGCCGGTGTCCGGGTCCAGCGCGATCACCTGGCTGTGCGGCGTGCAGACATAGAGCATGCCGTTGACTTTCAGCGGGGTGTTTTCAGCCGTGGTTTCACCCGGGTCGTTCGGCCCTGGCAGGTCGCCGGTGCGGAAGGTCCAGGCCGGAACGAGTTTGTTCGCGTTCTGCGGGGTGATCTGGGTCAGTGGCGAGTAACGATCGCCATGGGCGCTGCGGCCGTAGGAGTTCCAGTCACCGTCGGGCATGGCCGGGGCGGTGTTGGTCATGCCCGGCACGCTGTCGCGGTCCAGTTGGCCTTTGATTTCACCCGGGTGGGTGAACAGGCTGGCCAGCGCGGCGATACCAGTGATGACCACGGCAGCGCTCAGTACGCCGGTGCCGACCGGATTGAATTCACCACTGCGCAACGGGCGACGAAACCACGGCAGCAGCATGACGACCCCGAGGGTAAAGAGCAGCGCCAGACGTGGCACCAGTTGCCACCAGTCCAGGCCGACTTCCCACAGTGCCCAGACCGTACTGGCGAACAACACCACGGCGTACAGACTCAGCGCTGCATAACGGTCGGCAATCAGCAGCACGCCGGTCAGCGCCAGGCCGATACCGGCCAGCAGGTAATACAGCGAGCCGCCGAGCATGCTCAGCTTGATCCCCCCGGCCAGCATGGCCAGGCCCATTAGCAGAAGCAGGATACCGAGCAGGCTCGGCAGCAGACGGCTTCGACTCAAAGCACCATCAGTGCTCATAGTGTGGTTCTCCGTGACGTTTTAAGTAGTCCCGCGCAAGTTCACTGTAGATGATGATCCGGTGCGGGCAGGGTTCAGATAAAAACTGTTGGGTTGACGCAGTCCCTGTAGGAGTGAGCCTGCTCGCGATGGCGGCTTAACGTTCAGCATTGATGTCGACTGACACACCGCCATCGCGAGCAGGCTCGCTCCCACAGGTTTTTTGCATGAGTCTTAAAAGGACGACTGGATCTTGATCCCGCCAATCAGCGCGTCATCGACCTGGTCCACGCCACCGGGGTGGCGGATGTATTGCAGGTTCGGGCGCACGGTCAGCCAGTTCGTGACGTGCACGCCGTAATAGAGTTCGGCGCTGTATTCGGTGTCCTGCGGTGGCAGGAAGGACGGGGCGTTGTAGTCGAACACGGCGCGGGCCTGATTGGTTGCCTCGGCGTTCTTGCGATAGGCCGGGTTGACGTGGACGCGAGCCAGGGCGAAACCGATATCGTCCCTGGCGCGTGCATCGAACAAGCCTTTGTAGACGACGCCTGCCTGGACATAGTTGTCGATGGCGTTGGTCTTCTTGTCGTGCATCGTGCCGTTGGCGAACACGCTCAGGCCGCGGGAGTTGTCGCTGGCGCGGCTGGTCAATTGCTGCTGCACACCGAGCCACACACCGTGTTTGCTCGACGCGCTGCGGTAAGCCTCGCCACTCAGGGCGGCCGGCTGACCGTTGCTGTCCTTGTATGCGTCGGTGGCGTTAGCACTGCTGTAGTAATAGCCGGCGCGGTATTCACCCGGCAGGCCGTTGAGCTTCGGCGACCAGACCAGTTCCACCGGCAGGATCGCACCCTGGGTGCCACTGCCGCTGAGCTTGAAACCATTGTCGCGATCAAGGTTCGACGGGTTTTGCTCGTAGGCGCCGACCTGCGCGTACAGCTCAGGCGTCAGGTGATATTTGACCCGCATCGCCCATTGGCTGACCGGCCAGTTGTACCAGATACCACCGACCCAGTTGCCGACCTGCGAGCCGCAGAACGCCAGGTTCTGGAAGTCGCAGGGGAAGCTGTTGAAGTCTTCGCCTTCGCCGAAACGGCCGACTTTGATATCGAGCTTCTGATCGAAGAATTTCTGCTGATACCACATCTGCGTCAGGCGCCAGGTCTGGCCACGGCCCCAGACTTCCTGAGCCGAGGTGAATCCGCCCACACGCGGATCATTGATGCGGTCGTTGCTGATGTTGTTGCCGTTGCGCTCGGTGATGGTCAGCTGAAATTCGGCGTCGTCCCAGCCCAGAATCTTCTGCAGGTCCAGGTGCGTGCCGAGGCCAAACTGATCGCTGTAGCGAGCGGTGCGGTCATGGTCGTAACCGCCGTGCAGATTGCTTCCCATTTCGCCGGTGTAATCGACTTTGAAGTCGTAGCCTTTTTCCGAAAGTTCGGTGCGCGTGCCGTTCCAGTCGCCGAGCATCCACGGCGACTCACTGTCGAAAGCCGGAGCGGCCTGGGTGCAAGTGGCGAGGCCCAACGCGGTGAATCCGCCGATCAGGTTCAGGGCTTTTCGATGAGCAATAGGGGTGCAGACAGCGCTGTCTCGCGGAGTTGGGAAGTCGGACATATAAGTAGAAATTCTGATCTTTTTCTGGGGGTGAACTGAAGGCAACGAGATGGATCGGGCAGTGAAGCGTTTCAGCTTAAGGGCGGCAGGATAATGATCTGTTACAAAGAGAGAAAGCGCTTTTACTGACATGCAGCTTTTCGGAATTGGTAACAGTGCATTAACCGGCAAAAAAATGCACAACCTGTAGGAGCAAAGCTTGCTCGCGATGGCGCCGGCTCAATCCAACATCTATGTTGACTGGCAAGACGCCATCGCGAGCAAGCTTTGCTCCTACAGGGTTCTATTTGCTCCTACAAATCGCTGTCGTTGGCCTACAGTTAACTGAGTCCTTCCCCCCATCGAAGCCCTCGGCTAAGGTGCGCGGCTTCTTTATTCTTTCTTCGCGCAAAGGCCCGGCATGACCGAACAGAACAACAACCCGCTGCACGGCGTGACGCTGGAGCAAATCCTCAACGCCCTGGTTGATCACTACGAATGGTCGGGGCTGGCCGAGCGCATCGATATCCGCTGTTTCAAGAGTGATCCAAGCATCAAGTCGAGCCTGACATTCCTGCGTAAAACCCCGTGGGCGCGGGAGAAGGTCGAGCGCTTGTACGTGAAGTTGATGCGCACCAAGCGCCCGGTCTGAGCATGGTTAGCCTCTCGACGCCGGGGTCTGCCGCGAGGCGTCGTTTTGTGGCCGTGGCGGCGGTGCTTGGCTGGGCGGGACTGGGCATTCAGCTGTACCTGATTTTCTACTCACGCTGGACGCTGGAGGCCAGCCTGCTCGGCGGGCTGGTCAGCTTCTTCAGCTATTTCACCGTGCTGAGCAATACGCTGGTGGCGACCGTGCTGACCTGTGAACTGACGTCCCGCGAGTCGGCGGCGCGCCGCTGGTTTTTGCAGCCGTGGGTGAGTAGCGGTATTGCCGTGAGCATCGCCGTGGTCGGCCTGGCCTACAACGTGTTGTTGCGCCATTTATGGCATCCACAAGGCTGGCAATGGCTGGCCGATGAGCTGATGCATGACGTCATGCCCCTGCTGTTTCTGGCGTATTGGTGGTGCTGTGTGCCGAAAGGCGCGTTGCGACTGCGGCATATCGCTGCGTGGGTGATCTATCCAGTGGTGTACTTCGCATATTCGTTGTGGCGCGGGCATCTGCTGGCGGTTTATCCCTATCCGTTCATAGATGTCGAGAAGCTGGGTTATCCACAGGTGTTTGTGAATGCCGGGGGGTTATTGGTGGGGTTTGTGGTGATTGCGCTTGTGTTGATTGGGCTGGATCGCTGGCACGCGGGTCGAAAGTGAGCATCCACTGTGGCTAGGGTGGCTAGGGTGGCTTCTGTGGCCAGAGGGTCTGTGGTCAGAGGGCCTTTGTGGCGAGGGGACTTGTCCCCGTTCGGTCGCGAAGCGGCCGCAAGACCATGCGACTCGGTTCAGCAGATTTCAGGTCTGCTTCGCAGCCCAACGGGGACAAGTCCCCTCGCCACAAAAGCCCCTGACCGCAGAAGTCCTCTGACCACAGAAGCCCCCGGGCCACAGAAAACTCGGCAGCGCAAAAGTCGCGGTCACTCTTCGTCGCTGTCATCCAGTCGCCAGTAACCCACGGCTTTGACGAACTTTTCATCCAGTCCATGCTCATCGAGCAACACCCGGCGTATCTGCCGCGACACTTTGCTTTCGGTCGCCACCCAGGCGTACAGGTTGCCGCTGGGCACTTGCAGTTGTTTAACGGTGTTGAGCAAGTTGTTCTTCCCGCCTTCGCGCAAGACCCAGATCACATTCACCTGCGCAGCGCTTTCCAGCTTTTGTTGCTCGGCACCGTTCTCCACTTCGATGACCGCCAGCACCCGGCGATTGGCCGCCAGGCTTTCCAGGCGTCGAGCGATCGCAGGCAGGGCGGTTTCGTCACCGATCAGCAAGTAGCTGTCGAAGATGTCCGGCACGACCATCGAGCCCCGTGGCCCGCCGATGTGCAGGAATTGGCCGGGTTTGGCTTGCTCGGCCCAGGTCGAGGCAGGGCCGTCGCCGTGCAGCACGAAGTCGATGTCCAGTTCCAGCGTGTTCAGGTCGTAACGACGCGGTGTGTAATCGCGCATGGCCGGCATCGGCTGATCGGTTTTGCCGGCACCGAGCACCAGGGTTTCCAGCGCCGCTTGTTCCGCCGCGGTTTGTGGAAACAGCAGTTTGACGTGGTCGTCCGTGCCGAGGCTGACGAAGCCTGCGAGTTCCGGTCCACCCAGCGTGATGCGGCGCATGCGCGGCGTCAGGTCGACTACCCGCAACACTTCCAGACGACGGCGTTTGATCTCGTGGCTGACACGGTGGATGGTTTGCACGATCACTTCGGTCATTCGGCTTGCTCCTGAGCGGGTTGAACGACAGGGCCATCGACGATGGCTTTGGCGGTGTTGTTGAGCAGGTCGCGCACCCGCAGGATTTCTTCCGGGCTCCAGCGGCCGTGATGCATCTGCAAGGCATGACGCAAGTTGTGCACTGCTTCGTGAATCTCGGCGGGGCGATCATGGCCGCGCAATGAGCGCTTGCTGACTTCGATGCGCATCCGCACGCCGTCCAGTGCGATCGCCTGATCGCTTAATGACAGACGTCCGGCCTCGGTGATGGTGTAGCGTTTTTTCCCGCCCTCGGCGTCGCCCAGGATCATTTCGCTTTCTTCAAGGAAGGTCAGGGTCGGGTAGATCACACCGGGGCTGGGGCAGTAGGCGCCGTCGAACATGCTTTCGATCTGGCGGATCAGGTCGTAGCCGTGGCAAGGCTGTTCGGCGATCAGCGCCAACAGCAGCAGTTTCAGGTCACCGGGGGCGAAAACCCGGGGACCGCGTCCACCGCGTTCGCGGCCGGGGCGTTTCTCGAAGCCGTCGTGGCTGTCACCGTGTTCACGGTGGGGGGAATGATGGTCTCTCATTTTTTGCTTTCTCTCGTCGTGTTTAGATACAACTTAAGATATATCTTAACGAGAGCGCAAGGACTCCCGACCAGTGGCCACCCCGAGCGTCGCGTCGGGTCGAAGCCTGCAATATCAAAAAAATGGTGGTTTTTAATTCAGTGAAAAGCCAGAAATTAGTGTTAACTCTCTAATGTTATGTGCGTGCCTAATGTTTGCTGGGTATGTAGTGTTAGTCCTACAGAAGTGACTTCCTTAATATCTCGTTGTTATCGCGGATAGAGCAAGAATTGTAGTCTGTGTCTTACAGCCAGACAGTCACTTTTATGTTATTTCAGGTTTTTTCTTTCCTCGCTAATGCACTCTGGCTACGCGGTTGTCGGAACTTGCCTGCTTACTTTCCAGAATAATTGGCCGATCATCTTTCGGCGTTGAAAGTTCATCTGAATAAAGGGTTGCTCGTGACGGTTCCACTTATCCAGTAACGTTCAACGAATCGATTATTTTAAAACGACAGGTACTGACTAATGTTCAAGAAAATCGCGTTTGCTGCTCCTTTGGCTGTTCTGGCACTGAGCTCCTCGATGGCGTTTGCCGCTACCGAGGCCAAGCACTCCATCAACATTGTGGCCCACGTTCCGGCCGACGATTTCTACGCGGTGCCGGTCGATGCGGACCTGGTCAACAAGGACCAGGACATGAGCTACAACCCGTCTACCGACTCCATGAGAACAGTTGACGGGCACTTTGACGTGCTGCACACCGCCGGCAAGGTTCACGCCCGCCTGGAAGGCGTGCCGAAGCTGATTGCCGGTAACAAGACCATCGACCTGAAAGTGGAGCTCAACGGCAAAACGCTGACAACCACTTCGCAGGAAGTTGTTGGCGAAACCGAGTCCAACGTCCGCTATCGCGCACCGTTCAAAATCAGTGCAACAGGCGGCAAGCCTGATGCAGGTGATTACACCGGCGTTGTCCTGCTGGTAGTTGAACCTTCCGTCTAAGTAAGACTCGCGGCAGAACGTTTACTTATTCAAAGTAACGTAACCGGTCGGCAAACGTTCGGTTTGTCGGCCGGGTTTTGACTTCCTTGTAATCAGAGTACTTGTTCATGTTCCCGATGACGCCCATCGCGGCAGCGCTTGCGTTGCTGTTATGTAGCAGCGCATTTGCGGCGCCGACTTCTATTGATAATACCCCCAGAAGTTTGCTGGCCCAGGCCAAGGGTCTGCCGGCGGATTTCGAGGAGCATTTCTTCGATGTGCCGTTGGCCGTTCGGGTCGAGCTCGATCAACAGCCCCTCGGCGAGGCGATGATTGTGTTGTCCCGCGACGACCGGGTGACGTTGCTCGATTTCACCGATACCAGCGAAAGCCGCTTTGACGCCAGTGAGCGCCAAACCTGGGCCGATGTGCTCAAGCCCGGCGTGGCGCTGGGTGCCTGTACCGGCCAGTGCCCGGAACAGATGCTGGCGGTTCACTACAACCTGGAAAGCTCATTGCTGTCGATCGTCACCGAAAATGCCGAGCGCGACACTCAAGCCAAGCGCTTTTACGAACAGCCCGAAGGCGGCAGCAGCGGCTTGATGGTGCGCAACCAGCTCAACCTCAACGGCGGCCAGGATCAGGATCTGGGCGGGCGTTTCGGCCTCGAAGCCAGTGGTAGCCTTGGCAACTGGAGCCAGACCATCAACATGCAACTGGCACGTCTTGGCGGCCCGGACACCAAGACCTACCACGCGGTGCATGAGCTCTACACCCAGCGCGAACTGCAAGGCAGTTTTTTTCGACTGGGTTATTTCACCCCCAATTCCGAAGGCCTCACTCGTCAGCCGCGCTCGTTTGGCACCAGCCCTGATATCGCCGTGGGCGTGATGTACGGCAGTTCTGACAGCCTGGCGATCGACAGCCCGAAACCCAGTGTTTATCCGATTTATGTCACCGCCAATCGCCAGGCCTCGGTGGAGATTTTTCGCGATGGTTTACTGATCCACACCCAGTCAGTCCCGGCAGGTTTGCAAACCCTTGACACCCGGCCATTGCCCGGCGGTATTTACGAAGTGGAAGTGCGATTGATCGAAGACGGTCAAACCACCACGACCACCCAGGAACTGATCTACAAACCGATCAACTGGCGCAATCTCGATGAGCGCTGGCGCTACAACCTGTTCGCCGGGCAGGAAAACAAACTGCTCAGCAACTGGGATCAACAGAACGACGGTGACGCGACGGCGGGAGCTGCGATCAATTACCTGCTGCATCCTCGAGCGATTCTAGGGTTGTCGGCACGTCAGGTCCGCAACACGCTTCAGTACGGCAGTTCCATCGACTGGAGCCTGGCCAACAGCATCAACCTCTACGCCAATCTGTACCAAACCGAAGACCACGGCAGCGGCGCCGATCTGCAAGCGCTCTACAACTATGGTTCCGGCAGCCTGGTAGTGAGCCATAACCGCAGCTGGCTCGACACCACCAACACCTACGACACGTTGCCCGACGGCACCCGCGTGCGCCAACGTAACGTGTTCATCGGCGAGACCAGCAATTCATCGCTGGCATTGAACCACCGGATCAGCCGCAAAAACTCGCTCAACGCGCGGGTGTCTCACAGCGACGGCAACGTTGAAGGCGTCGGTCTGGATCTGGGTTGGACGCAACGCATGACGCTGCTGGGCAGCGATGCCAACTGGCGACTGTCGCTGTTCGATCGTCCGGGCAGCTACAGCAGCGGCGATGCGCGTAATCGCGGGGTTGATCTAAGCATCAACATGGCATTGGGCGGACCTGGCCAGCAAGTATCCGGCAGCATCGGCTCGCGTACGGCCCGTGACGGCAGCCGCGACAACAACGCGTCACTCGGTTACCGCAAAGACCTGCAAGACCATGTGCTGCAAAGTGTCTCGGTAACCGCGCTCACCGACACCTACGGCGTCGGCTTGTCGAGCCTGACGAACTTTCGCACCGATGCGATCAACGGCGACGGTTTTGTTCAGCGTTCATCCTTCAATGGCAACTTCACTGGCGGCGTAAACCTCGACAGCACGGTGGTCGTTGGTGGTCAGCGCATGGCCCTGACCAGCCAGCATCAGGGGCGCGGCGCCGGGATGATTGTCGACATCGAGTCCGATATCGACGGCATCGCCCTGCGCGCCGACGACCTCAGTGGCGGCAGCGTGGCGTTGCGCCCGGGGCGCAATTTCATTCCGTTGACGGCCTACAGGAACAGCTCGGTGAGCTTTGATTTCGAAGGCAACCATGTGCCGGCGGCGAGCATCGAACCTTCCCGTACCCGCTATCACCTCAACAAGGGCGGCGTGGATTATCGCCAGGTGCGGGTGATGAAAACCCTGACCGTGCTCGGGCGCTTGCTCGACGCACAAGGAAAGCCGCTCAAGGGGCATCACGTGATCAACCATGCCAGCCGTGGGGTGACTGAAGTCGACGGGTTTTTCTCGATGGAAATGAACGCCGGTTCACCGACCCTGGAGGTGCGTTACGCCAATCAGCTGTTGTGCTGTTTCCGCCTCGATGCCAATCGTCATCGCAGTGAAAACAACGTGTTGATGATCGGTGATCTGCAGTGCACGCCGGACACGCTGGCTGATGCCAGTTCCTTTGATCAGAAGGCAGGTTGAAGCCATGAAAATCTCTACTATCGGCCTGGCGCTGGCGATGACACTGGTGGCTCCATCGGTCGGGGCGGTTAATCAGGAGATCCGGGCGCTGTTCACCCCCGATCCCTCGCAGCCGCAAAAAAACGTATTCATCAACAAGACCCCGAACAGCGGCTATTGCGCGACTTACCCGGACCAGTGCCAGGACAACAATATGTTCAGCATTCGTTTGCCGATTCGCTTCGGACCGAGGGCAAACATCGGGCGTCTGGATCTCATCCCTGTGAAAGTACCGGCCAACTGGCGGCAACTGACGGTGACGAACAGGCAAACACTGGAAACCGAAACGGTCGAGGTGCGCATTACCGGTGTTGGTTCCGAATACGTCCTGAGTCATTCGGCCGCCAGCCTGGTCGGTGTGACAGACATTCTCGAGGGACATCAGAAACTGTGGTACGGCAGCAGCTGGGTATACGCGCCACCTCCTTGCGAGTACAGCGGTGTAGGGGCGTACTCACCCAATACGTATCGATTCTTCTGGAAAACCCCGGCAGAGGCGGCCTGCAACAAAAGAACCTACTTTGCTATCCCGCACATGTCCTTCGAAAATCTGGATATTGCCTATGAACTGCGCACGCCTAACCCGTTGGGGATGTCGAGCGGCCTCTATACCGGTTCGATGAGCTATCGGGTCGGCCAAGGCGCCGATTTCGACTTGGGAAGCATGCCTGCGAACGACAGTAACCTGACCCTGGACTTCGTGCTGGACGTACAACACACGCTGAAGGTCGATCTTCCTCCTGGCGGGGAAAAAATTCGGTTGACCCCGGCAGGTGGCTGGCAAAGCTGGTTGCAGGAAGGGCGCAAGCCTGTACGGCTGTTCCGGGATCAGAGTTTCAATATCTCGGCGTCGACGCGTTTCAAAATGCACCTGGAATGCGAAATCGCCATAAACCCTTTCGAGTGCATGATCCAGGACCGCAGGACCGGGCGTGCGGTTGAGGTACAGGTCAGTACCACGCTGCCAAATGGCCTGACCGACCTCGCCGGCCAACCGGTCAAGCAACGCCGGCTACGTACCGGTGCAGCGAATGCCCAGCAGTTTCAACCGAGCTTTTATGTGGAAAGGCGTCCAGGCGTACTGCACTTCGAAATTCCATCCAGTCAGATGGGTTTCATGCTCAGCCCCGGTCAGGCGGGCTACTACGCCGGCAACGTCACGGTGATCTGGGATTCGGATCTTTGATGGGCTGCGTATCGCCAGGTGCCATCCGTGTTGTGTTCAATGTCATGAGGTTCAAGGGTATGAAACGTCTGTGGTTGCTGTTGGGTTTGAGCGGTTTTTCATTGGGTCTTCAGGCCGGGCCGCAGATTAACGTCGGAACGGTTTACGACTATCTGGATGGTGACAAGAGCACCTACCTCAAGCGTGTGTTCAACCGCGGTGACAGCACCGCGTTCGTCAAAGTCAACATCCTGGAGATCCTCTACGACGACGATGGCACGTCCCGTGAAGTGCCGGTCAAGACACAAGCGGATGAGAGTGGCCGTGATGGCTTGATGGCCAGTCCCGCGCGCTTGATCGTGCCGGCCAATGGCATGCAAGGCACACGCTTGCTGCTGATGGGCAATCGGGACACCGAACGATATTTTCGCGTGCGCTTTGTGCCGGTGGTGCCGGAAAAGGAAGACGACTTTGCGGTGTCCAGCGAGGAACGTGATGAGTACAAAAAGAATCTGTCGGCGGGGGTCAACGTCATGACCGGGTTTGGCACGGTGTTCTTCGTGCGGCCAAAGGACACTCGTTTCGACAGCGTGATCAATGACGCAGCCGAGCGTTACACGCTGCGCAATAACGGCAATACGGTCGTGGTGGTCGACGAGTTTCGCAACTGCTCGCTGAAGGATGAGACCGAGTGCGAGCCGACTACCAAGCACCACATCCTTGCGGGCAAGACGTTCGAATTCGAGAAAAAGCCCGGTCGCGAGTACCGCTTCACTCTGGTCGAGGGCAACGCGAAAAAAACGCTGCGCATCGCCAGCAAGCAATGAAGAGGTGATCGGTGATGCAACAGATAACTGACATGATCAAGCAAGCGACCGTCGCCGGATGCGTGGGTGCCTTGACGCTGATAAGTGCTTGCGCTTTCGCGGCGCGGGAGGAGCAACGTTCGAAGTGTCGGCGGATATTCCGACCCTTGGGTTTTATGTAATCCCGGCCGAGTCGGACTGGATTCACCGACCGCAGCGGTTGAACTGGAACCCTTCCACAAAAACCCTGAGCAGCGTGCGCAAGTATTTCGATGTGCGGCATGACACCAGCGCCATTGAAGCGCGCCTGGAGGCCACCCCCTACCTGTCGAACGGCAGGCCGAGTGACAACATGGCATTGCGGGTCAGTTTCAACGGGGTGGAGTTGAGCCCGGACCTTTCTTCACGGCTGGTGGTGTCAGCGGCTGAAGCGGCGGCAGGCACGCGGGTGTTGCTGGAAATCGCGCCAGTGAAGCCGCCCGGGGGATACCGCCCGGGGGATTACGACGGCAACGTACTGTTGTTGTTCAACGCCAGGGCGCCGGGGGAGTGAGCGCAAGCAGGCGCTTCGGTTTTCAAGGCGCTCGGGTATCGGCCGCCACTATTGAACTGAATGTCTGAAACTCACAGTCGCGATGTCGGAACCGGCGCACACGCGACACTGCTACCCGGTTGCAGGTACGGCATCAGAATCGGCGCCATCCCTTTGAGCACTTGCACTGGCAAGGCCGAAGTGAACTTGAACGCTTCGGCCGATTGCCCGGGCACGAACGCCGTCATTGTGCCGAAGTGACGATCGCCGATGTAGAACACAAAGGTCGCGGTGCGGTTAATGGATTTCGAACTCAGAATTCGCCCACCCGAACCGAAGGCTTCGATGCGGTTATCGCCCGTGCCGGTTTTGCCGCCCATGGCCAACGGTTTGCCATCAGGCGTTACGAAACTGCCGGAGATACGTTTGGCTGTACCGGCATCTACCACTTGCGACAACGCTTCGCGCATGGCTGTGGCTACCTCGGAAGGCATCACCCGTTTACCGACATCCGGGTTATTGATCAGTTTGGTTTCATACGGCGTGTTCGCCGCGAAGTGCAGGCTGTCGATGCGCAGTGTCGGCATGCGCACGCCGTCGTTGAGGATGGTACCGATCAGCTCCGCCAAGGCTGCCGGACGATCGCCGGAACTGCCGATGGCGGTGGCCAGCGACGGTACCAGGTGATCGAACGGATAGCCGACTTTCTGCCAGCGCTGGTGAATGTCGAGGAACGCCTCGATCTCCAGCATGGTGCGAATGCGGCTGTCGCGGGCAAGCTTGTGACGGCTTTTGAACAGCCAGCTGTAGACTTCCTGGCGTTCGAACTGGCTGGCTTTGACGATCTGGCTGAACTTGGCATCCGGGTTGTTCAGCAGGTAGCCCATCAACCACAAATCGAGCGGGTGGACCTTGGCGATGAAGCCTTGGTCCGGCAAGTCGTAGGCCCCAGGGCCGTAGCTTTCGTAAAGCCGTTGGAGACGTTCGTCGGTCAGCTTTTCGGTGAGCTTGGCGCCTTTGAGGTGCGAGCGCACGAACATGTTGAAGCTTTCCTGACTGGCCTGCGGCAACAGATACCGATGCACCGCGGCCATGCGAATCGGGGTCGGGCGCATGCTGTCGAGGAAGGTTTCGAGCCGCGCCTGGGTGTCCTTGTTCTTGTACTTCTTCCAGAATTTCAGGAGGAACGATGTGCCTTCGCGGTCGGCAAACGAAGCCAGGTATTCCTGACGCCGAGGGTCGCGGTCGTCCTTGAGCAATTCGGCGCTGCTGTTGGGGCCTGAATAGGTGGTATAGCGCACCAGATCACGCATCAGCCGAATGAACGGCAGGTTGATCGACTCACGTATTGCATCGCGTAGCGTCGGCATGCGGCCGTTGTCTTCCTTGCGAAAGTTATGGAACACATGCAACCCGCCACCGGTAAAAAAGGCTTCGCCGGGGCTGGCGGAGTATTTGCGGTCCAGCGCGGCGCCAAGCATGGCTGGCAGGTTGCGGTCTTTATTCTGGATCAGGTAATCGACGGCCCAGCGACTCAGATGGTCCTGCTCCGGGACCTCGACTTTCTTCAGTTCCGGGACGGTCATCGTTGCGTATTTATCGTGCAGCTCGGCCATGATCTGCAAATAGGTGGTCAGCACACGCATCTTGGCGGTGGAGCCCAGCTCCAGCTTGCTGCCTTCATTGATATCGAACGGCTGGTCGGTGCTGTCGGTCTGCACCCGCACCCGCGAGCCGTCCGGGGTCAGTTCGAACAGCGTGAAGCTGTAGCGCACCTGGGCGGTACTGGTGGGGGTCAGCAGGCGTTCGCCCATCAAGCCGATTTGCGTTGCAAACACAGGGTCGGCCAGATGCTTCAGGTACTCGGTAGCCTGGGTTTGCAACTCGCCTTGCAGGGTGCTGGTGGCGGAAAGATCAAGGCGATCGAGGTCGTACAGCGGACGGTTGAGCAACCCGCCCAGACGACTGCGTGCCACGCTGATGCCCTTGTTGGTTTCGATCGGCTGAATGGTTGGCTGTGTCTGCCAGTCGCGATAGGTCACTTTGCTGGCCAATGCCGCTGCCGCGAGTGGCGCATCGATCACGTCATTCTGTGCCAGCAGGCGAATGTGGCTGTCGGTGAGGTCGGCCAGTTCCTCGCGCCCCTTGGTCAGGTAGTGGGAAGGGCGGCGCTGGGCAATCATCAAAGACAGCATCTCCCGCAGGGCCAGACCTTTTTCCGACATGCTTTTCGGATCTGTCTCCTTGCTGGCCAGCCGCTCGTTGGCCTGGTTGAAATCGGCGCCGTACCAGACGCGCAAACCTTCGGCCATGCCATGCACTTCACCGTGACCCGGTACTGCCGACAGGGGCACGCTGTTGAGGTAATCGCGAATCACGTTCTGCCGGGCTTCGAGGGTCTCCGGTCCGGCCTGATAGGCGCGCACACTGGCAGAAATCATCTGCCGGATTTTTTCCGCGCCCGACACGGTCAGGCCATCGGGCGAATGCCGGTACTTCTCAAGTTGCGTTGCCAGGGTACTGCCGCCCGCCGACTGGCCCGGCAGGTGCATTAACTTGGCGACCTGGGACCACGCTGCCATGCCGAACCGAGGCCAATCCACGGCAGGGTTGGCCCGGGGCTGACGGGGATCGAGCAGAAAGCGGTTTTCGATGAACAGCAAACTGTTGACCACCACAGGGGGGATCGCCGCAAAGCTTGAATACAGTTGTTGTGGGTACTTGTACTGGTAAAGCGGTGCCGCACGGCAATCGGTGATCACCAATCCAGCCTGGATTTTCTCCGCGTAGGGCACGAAAAAGCCCTTGTCGGTGTAGTCCATCAACTTTTGCGAAAACCGGGTCTGTGACGCCACAACGTAATCACGCTTGATCAAACGCGGCAGGAACTCACCCAGAGAGCTGTAGCCCAGGCGCAAGTCGAAAGGACCGGCACCGGGATAGCGAATGGCATCGCTGGGACCGGGTTTGAGCTCGTAGCTCAGGGTGGCGGCGTATTGGCTGAGTTCCCGGGATTGAAACTTCGACGTGCGCATTTCCTTGGCCGCAGCCAACCCCAGGACAATCAGGATAATCAGCAACAACAACCAGAACGCCCACCAGCCGTGCTTTGTGCGACTGCTTCGGGGTTTTTCAGGTAAAGGCGTTTCGTCCATACGTCCAGTCGGAACCACATTTTTACTCGAATCGGTTTGCCACAAAACGCCCATAGTCGACTGATCCATTTACGCAGATTGAGAGGACTTGTCTGAAGCTTAGACGGTGGTTGGCGTTGGTGAAAAAATTGTGGATACACAAATATCATGGATCCACTTTGACTTGTGGCGAGGGCGCTTTTGTGGCTCGGGAATTGGTGAGGGGCTTTATGTGGTGAAGGGATTGGTGAGGGGATTTATGTGGTGAAGGGGATTTATGTGGCGAGGGGATTTATCCCCGTTGGAGTGCGAAGCGCTCCCTTTTACCCTTTCAGTCATACCGCATCCACAGGTTTTACGGTCGCTGCGCAACCGAACGGGGATAAATCCCCTCGCCACATAAATTTCCCTCACCACATAAATCCCCCTCACCACATAAAATCCCCTCACCACAGGGAGTTCGGTAGCCACAGAAGAGGAGTGACGTTACAACCAGCAGACATCCCATAGCGGGTAATCGCCGATTTTGTCTACGAGCCCTGCTCTCAAGGGATTTGCAACGATGTATCGAGCGAACGGCAGGAGTTCTTCTCCATCGCGGATTGCCCGGTCGTGATAGCCGGTTTGCCACAAAGAGCCACTTCGGCCTGTCGTTTTGTTCACTGCCTGGGCGCATCGGGATTTGGTAGCACCAATGACATTCCCTAAATTGTCGTCTTGCAATTGCATCAGCCAATGAAAGTGATCAGGCATAACCACCCAAGCGATTGAATTCACCAGCCCGGAGTCGTGAGCCCGGCGCAGTTCTGCGACAAGCAAACGCCCCAACCGCCAATCAGAAAATAGGGGTTGTCGATCGTGAACAACTGCGGTGATGAGGTAGGCACGACCGTTTTCGGAGTTTCTGCCTAAACGCAGGCGATGGGAGTTTGGTTGAGTAGGCAATCCATTGCTTCCTTACGTGATCGTCAAGTGACGCTTTCAGGCTAGTACGCAGTGGTCTGTATCGACGCTGAGACTTTTGAGTGAAATTTCTGATTGCTACGAAAGATTCACAGCAGTGGTGGGAGCACCTCTGTGGCAAGGAGATCGATGTGGTGAGGGTATTTATGTGGTGGGGGGGATTTAATGTGGCGAGGGGATTTATCCCCGTTGGAGTGCGAAGCGCTCCCTGTGTTCTTTCAGTCATACCGCATCCACAGGTTTTACGGCTGCTGCGCACCCGAACGGGGATAAATCCCCTCGCCACATTAAATCTCTCCTCACCACATCAATCCCCTCACCACAGAGGTTGGGGAGTCTGAAAGACCTGAACTAGAGCCATCGGCCGGTAACTTCTGCGCAGGCAGGGGCATGACGATGCACCATTACCGTGCAATACTCCGCGCCGTTTCATTGGCGAATAATCCTACGTAATGCAGGTAATGCCCCTCCGTAAACCGGACTTTTACCGAGAGTTCTCGCTAAATGTTGTGGTTTATAGAGTGAAAAACCCTATAGGAAGCTTTTTATACTGCACGCCCCGCTGATCTTGCAGGTTTTGTCCTACAAGACGGGTTTGCCCACGAAGCAGGCCTGGTTTCAGAAAAGCATTGGCTTACCGGTCAGCGCTTCGACACTCGGTGGTCATATCCAATAACAAGACGAGGTTGTACCCCTATGCCAGGCAATCACCTGTCCAATGGCGAGACCGCTCAAGGCGGCCCGCTCAAACGCGAACTCGGCGAACGGCATATTCGTTTGATGGCGCTCGGTGCCTGTATCGGCGTCGGCCTGTTCCTCGGTTCGGCCAAAGCCATCGAGATGGCTGGTCCGGCAATCATGCTTTCTTACATCATCGGCGGTCTGGCGATCCTGGTGATCATGCGCGCCCTCGGCGAGATGGCGGTGCACAACCCGGTCGCCGGCTCCTTCAGCCGGTATGCTCAAGACTACCTCGGCCCATTGGCGGGCTTCCTGACCGGTTGGAATTACTGGTTCCTGTGGCTGGTGACCTGCGTTGCGGAAATCACTGCGGTGGCGGTGTACATGGGCGTCTGGTTCCCCGATGTGCCGCGCTGGATCTGGGCGCTCGCCGCGTTGATCAGCATGGGCTCGATCAACCTGATCGCGGTGAAAGCCTTCGGTGAGTTCGAATTCTGGTTCGCCCTGATCAAGATCGTCACCATCATTGCGATGGTGATCGGCGGTATCGGCGTGATCGCGTTCGGCTTTGGCAATGACGGCGTGGCGCTGGGGATTTCCAATCTCTGGGCACACGGCGGCTTCATGCCCAACGGCGTGCAAGGCGTGTTGATGTCCCTGCAAATGGTGATGTTCGCCTACCTCGGCGTCGAGATGATCGGCCTGACCGCGGGTGAAGCGAAGAACCCGCAGAAGACCATTCCCAATGCGATCGGCTCGGTGTTCTGGCGGATTCTGCTGTTCTACGTCGGCGCGTTGTTCGTGATCCTGTCGATCTACCCGTGGAACGAAATCGGCACCCAGGGCAGCCCGTTCGTGATGACCTTCGAGCGTCTGGGCATCAAGACCGCCGCCGGTATCATCAACTTCGTGGTGATCACTGCGGCACTGTCATCCTGCAACGGCGGCATCTTCAGCACCGGGCGCATGCTCTACAGCCTGGCGCAGAACGGTCAGGCCCCGGCCGGCTTCGCCAAGACTTCGAACAACGGCGTGCCCCGTCGCGCGTTGCTGTTGTCGATCTTCGTGCTGTTATTGGGTGTGCTGCTCAACTACATGGTTCCGGAGAAAGTGTTCGTCTGGGTGACGGCGATTGCCACCTTCGGCGCGATCTGGACCTGGGTGATGATCCTGCTGGCCCAGCTCAAGTTCCGCCAAGGCCTGAGCGCCAGCGAACGTGCCGGCCTGAAATACAAGATGTGGCTGTATCCGGTCAGCTCGTACCTGGCGCTGGCGTTTTTGGTGCTGGTGGTCGGCCTGATGGCGTACTTCCCGGACACCCGCGTGGCGCTCTATGTGGGGCCGGCGTTCCTGGTGCTGCTGACGGTGTTGTTCTACATGTTCAAGCTGCAACCGACCAATGTGTCGCAGGGGGCGGCGGTGCGTGCTTCGTAAGGTGTAACGCCTGAAATGAAAAAGCCCCGGTCGTGATGATCGGGGCTTTTTATTGGCTGGCAATCATGTGTCGAGCAAGCTTTTGTGGTGAGGGGATTTATCGGAATGCCGCACCACCCCGTTGGGCTGCGAAGCAGTCGTAAATCCATAGCACTCGGTATACCTGACAAATCGCGACTGCTGGTTTTGGGGCGGCTGCGCCACCCAACGGGGATAAATCCCCTCACCACAAAATTCCCCTCACCACTGTCGATATCAAGCGGCGGCGACCTGAATCGGCTGATTCAGGCGTTTGTTGAATTCCAGCCACGCCCCCAGCAACGCCATCACCCCGGCCCCCACCAACGCGGTGAAAACCTGCATGGCAAACGCATCGTCGGTCAGGGCGTTGAGCATGTCCGCCAAGGGCGCCAACAGCACGCCGAGGCAGAAAACTTCCAGTGAGTAGCGCCCCATGCGGCAGCATTGCTGCGCGAGCCAGTTTTGCGTCCAGCCGTTGCCGGGCAAGAGCCTGGCGGTGACGTAGGCCAGCGCCAGGAAGTGCAGCAGACGGACCGGCGACAGATCGGTTTTGCTGATCGGGTACAGCAGGTTGCTCAGGCTGGCGGGCATCAGGGCATCGTGTATTTGCGGCCAGCGCAAGGAGACAGTCATCACCCCGGTCACCACCACGTACACCGCTGCGCTGACAAACAAGGGCTGGCGCAACAGCGGGCGAGTGTCGGGCAACCGTGGCCGCTGCCCGTGAATCGCCATAAAGCCGCCGAGGATAAACAGCAGTTGCCAGGTGACGGGGTTGAAGTACCACACACCGTCCTTGATGGCCGCCAGGTTCCAGCCAAACCGCGGTGCCAGCAAGTACACCGCCAATGACACCGCTACAACCGCCCACGGCTTGCGCACCAGCAACGGCAAGACCAGTGGCAATCCCGCCAGCAGCACGATGTACAGCGGCAGCGGGTCCATCAGGTTCGGCTTGAAGCGCAGCAGTAACTCATCAGTCAACGCTTGCTGGGGGTTGCTGATGAAGTGATGCATGCCCATTTCCTCCACCAGATCGCGGGTTTCCACATGGCTGTTGGCGAAGAACACGATGCCCATCAGCATGGCCAGCAGGAAAATATGGACCACGTAGAGCACCCAGGCGCGCCGCAGAATCTTCACGCAGGCGATCAGGTAACCCTCGCGCGCAAGGATTTTGCCGTAGGCCAGAACGGCTGCGTAGCCGGCGAGAAACACGAATATTTCTGCGGCATCGCTGAAACCGAGATTGCGCAGGGTGATTTGACCAAGGGGGTTGTGAGGCACGTGATCCCAAAAAATGAAGATCAGTGCCAGACCGCGAAAAAAGTCGATTCGGTGATCGCGCTCAAACGTCATGACGGCAGGCTCGTGAACGGGTGTCGGGATAAGGAGTAGCCGAAGGGGCCAAAGGAGTTGCGTGCCGCACATCGGCGGCGCGCAGGGTGGCGTGATTCGCGGGCAATTGCAAAACCGGGATATTACGGGATGTCTCCTGGCATTCAGGCAAGCCTTGACCGCTGGTCTGAAAGGTCCGCCCACCTGTGATTTCTGACAGTAGACAAGTTCAAAGTTTTATGACGTGAAACGGGAGAATCACCATGAGATTTTTGTGGAAAGGATTTTCCAGCTACACGGTAGTCGGGGTCGCCAACACGCTGATCCACTGGCAAATTTTTTTCCTGCTGAGCGTGGGGGCCGGCCTTAGTCAGGCGGTCAGCAACCTGGCTGCCTTCTGCGTTGCCGCCTCGTTTTCCTTCTACATGAACGCGCTGTATACCTTCGAAGCCAAGGCGTCGGTCGGCGGTTATCTTCTATTCTTGGGAGCTATGGGGGCGCTGAGCCTGGGCGTCGGCCATGCCGGTGACGTATGGAGACTTCATGGCCTGCTGACGGTGTTTATCTTTTCGGCATTGAGCCTGGTGCTTGGCTTTCTGTTTTCAAAGTACGTGGTCTTTCGCGAGCGCAGTGCATGAGAGTCTCGTTGATCGTTCCGGTATTCAATGAAGAACAGGCGATCAGCCTGTTTTATCAGGCCGTGCGTCGCGAGTTGAGGCTTGACCCGGCTGAGGTCGAAATCGTGTTCATCAACGATGGCAGTTCCGACCGCACGGCTGAGGAGGTCAAGGCCCTGGCGCAGGCCGATGAACAGGTCTTGCTGATCAACTTCTCGCGCAACTTCGGCAAGGAGCCGGCGTTGTTCGCCGGCCTGGAGTATGCCACCGGCGACGCGGTGATTCCCATGGACGTCGATTTGCAGGACCCGATCAGCGTCATCCCGCGGTTGATTGGCGAATGGCAAAAAGGCGCGGATGTGGTGCTCGCCAAGCGCCGGGATCGCACCACCGACAGTTACCTGAAACGCCACAGCGCTTCGCTGTTCTACCGTGTGCTGAACCGCATCGCTTACACCCGCATCGAAGAAAATGTCGGCGATTTTCGGCTGATGGATCGCAAAGTGGTCGACGTGATTCGCGCGCTTCCCGAGCACCAGTTGTTTATGAAAGGCGTGCTGTCATGGGCCGGGTTCAACACTGTGGTGGTGGAGTACGAGCGCGCCGAGCGAGTGGCGGGCACCAGCAAGTTCAATGGCTGGAAGCTCTGGAACCTGGCGCTGGAAGGCGTGACTTCGTTCAGTACGGTGCCGTTGCGCTTATGGACGTACGTCGGTGGCGGAATTTCGATCTTCGCGGTGCTCTACGCGGTGTACATGGTGCTGGACAAGATTTTCTTCGGCAACAGCGTCCCCGGTTACCCGTCGTTGATGACGGCCATTCTGTTTCTCGGCGGCGTGCAGTTGATCGGTATCGGCATCCTCGGTGAGTACGTCGGCCGCATCTACATCGAAGCCAAGCATCGGCCGCGTTATGTGGTGAAAGACATCATTGGCGGCAAAGACCGGCTCGGGTTTTAGCATGGGCAGGTTCAGCGACTTTTTCAGCAAGGAACTCGGGCGTCGGCAGGTCTGGCTGTTTTTTCTGTTGGCGACCTTGGTGTATGTGGTGCCGTTGCTCCTCGCGGACTATCCGTATATCGATGACAACTGGCGATCGTTGTCGGCCGGTTTGGCTTGGACGGGGCAGGGGCGGTTGTTCAGCGAGCTGTTCTACAACCTGCTGACGTTCAGCAATGCCGCGCCGAACATCTTTCCGCTGCCGCTGTTGATCGCCACACTGGCCATGGCCGCGGCGCTGACCAGTCTGACGTTTCATTACTACCCGCAACCGACGATTGCCTGCTGCCTGGTGACGCTACCGCTCTGGTACAACCCGTTCTTTCTGCAAAACCTGTCTTATCAATACGACGGGCCCGCCATGGCGTTGAGCGTGGTGGCGGTCATCTATGCGATCACGTTCCGTCCCCCCTCGCGCATTCAGCAGTGGCTGATGCCGTCCTTCCTGGTTGCCTTGGCGATAGGGCTGTATCAGGTGAGCTTCAATGTGTTTCTCGGGTTGTGTTGCGTGGAGGTACTCAGGGGCGCCAATGACAAACTGGCCTGGCCGCAATGGTGTGGGTTGATCGGCTGGAAAATCGCTCAGGCCTTCCTGGGCTGCCTGATTTACGCTGTCAGTGCTTATCCGTTCACTCAACACAATCGCACCCTGCTGCTGAACTGGAACGCGGAGCCGTTGCTGCAACTGCACGTCAACATCGCCAGGGTGCTGGAAAAAGTCGTGCTGCTGTTTCACGGCGGATTTACCTGGGTGTTCGCCGGGTTGTTGCTGTGCGCCATTGCAGGCGCGGTTCGCCTGGGGCTCAACGTCGTGGCGCGTCAGGACAGTACCGCGAACAAGATGCTGATCGGCCTGATCTGTGTGCTGGCATTACCGGCAGTGACCTTACTGATGTCGGGTATGGCGCTATTTTTCCGGGACTTCAATGAAGGCGCCAGGACCTTGATGGGCTTCGCGGTCCTGTTGGTGCTGTTGTTCTATTTGAGCCATCTGGCGCTGGCACGAATCCACCAGCGGCTGCCGCTGTTGTTGGTGATTCCGTTGCTGGCGATGCTTTCGCTGTCGTACGCCTACGGGCGCGTGCTGACGGTGCAGAAAGCCTTCGCGGCCAGCGCGCTATTGAGTCTTCAACACGACATCGTGTCGAATCGACAGCTGTTCGAAGCCAAGCGCATTTACATGTCAGTGACCTATTCCGATCACTGGTTGCTGGGGGCAGCAGGCTCGTTCAAGCAGATGCCGGTGTTGCACTATCTGCTGAACATCGACTTCTACATGCTGGCCGAGAACCTGCCGAAAGTGGGGATCACCAACGTCGTTGCGGAGAAGGAGCGACGTAACGCGACCCGGGTGGGTTATCAGGGTTATCCGCCGCTGGTGGAGAGCCAGTACTACCGGATTTATCTGATTGGCGATTACGGTTTTATTGTCATGAAAGAGCCAGCGCCGATTAAGAGGCTGCACTGGTGAAAGGTGAGGGGCACTGTTCGCGACGATATCGTTAGATGTGACCGTTGGTCTGGAATCCTCGCCTGCCTGTTATTTCTGTCAGTAGACCGCTACAGGGCAGTCACCTAGTTTGAAAGGCACCTGAAACAGGGATATTGGCAGGAGTCAGCATGAAAGCGTTATGGAAAGGATTCTGTAGCTACATGGTCATTGGCGTGGTCAATGCGCTCATCCATTGGCAGATTTTTTTCGTACTCACCGTCGCCGCCGAACTCAGTCAGGCGATCAGCAACCTTATCGCGTTTTGCGTCGCCGTCTCCTTTTCCTTCCATGTGCATGCGCTTTACACCTTTGACAGGAAGGCGATGGTGCTGGGCTATCTGTTGTTCAGCGCTGTCATAGGTGTCGTGAGCTATGGCGTCGGACATATCGCAGATCTGTGGCAGGTGCATGGTTTGGTGACGGTGACATCGTCTTGGTTGTTGTACCTGATTGGCGAGTTCTTCTTTTCCAGGTTTGTGGTGTTGCGTGGGTGTGAGTCATGAGGGCTTCTCAGCCGACAATCCCGATGTTTGGGCCGCTTCACGGGCGAACGGTTTCAATGTATTGGGGGTTGATGAAATCCCGAGCGATGACTTTCAGCATGCTGTCCTTCCTTGGTGTTAATCCAACCTCCCGATGAGGTTGGCGTTCAATCGTTGTTTACGCAGCAGCCAACTCATTCGGTTCAAAACTATCCGCCCGCGCCATCTGCCACATCCGCGAGTAAAACTCGCCATTCACTTCCCCGGTCAACAATTCCCCCGGTTTCAAGAACACATGCAACTGCGAGAACAATTTGATCTCGGTCGCCGACATGCGCCGTACCAGATGCTTGGCCGATAGCTGCGAAGGATGTTCCAACCCGGCAGCGGCGAGCATTTCGGCCAGGGCCTTGAGCGTGTTGCGGTGGAAGTTGAAGACGCGTTGGGCCTTGTCCGGGACGACGAGTGCGCGTTGGCGCAGTGTGTCCTGGGTGGCGACACCGGTCGGGCATTTGTTGGTGTGGCAGCTTTGCGACTGGATGCAGCCGATGGCGAACATGAAGCCACGCGCCGAGTTGGCCCAGTCGGCGCCGATGGCCAGGACGCTGGCGATGTCGAAGGCGCTGACAATCTTACCGCTGGCGCCGAGTTTGATTTTGTCCCGCAGGTTCAGGCCGACCAGCGTGTTGTGCACGAACAACAGGCCTTCGCGCATTGGCACACCAATGTGGTCGGTGAATTCCACGGGCGCGGCGCCGGTGCCGCCTTCCTTGCCATCGACCACGATGAAGTCGGGAAGGATGCCGGTTTCCAGCATGGCCTTGGCGATGCCCATGAATTCCCACGGATGCCCCAGGCAAAACTTGAAACCCACCGGTTTGCCGCCGGACAGTTCGCGCAACTGCTGGATGAAATGCATCAACTCGATCGGCGTGGAAAACGCGCTGTGCCGCGACGGCGAGATGCAATCTTCGCCCATCAGGATGCCGCGGGTTTCGGCGATTTCCCGGGTGACCTTGTGCTTGGGCAGGATCCCGCCGTGGCCGGGTTTGGCGCCCTGGCTCATCTTGATTTCGATCATCCGCACTTGCGGCGTCTGCGCTTGTGCCGCGAAGCGTTCAGGGTCGAAGCGCCCGTCAGCGGTGCGACAGCCGAAGTAGCCGCTGCCCAGTTCCCAGGTCAGGTCGCCGCCGTTTTCCCGGTGAAAGGCGCTGATGCTGCCTTCACCGGTGTCATGGGCGAAGTTGCCGAGTTTCGCCCCCTGGTTCAACGCCCGAATGGCGTTGGCGCTGAGGGAGCCGAAGCTCATGGCCGAGATGTTGAACACCGACGCCGAGTACGGCTGCGTGCACTGCGGGCCGCCGACCGTGACCCGGAAACTGCTCGGGTCGCTCAACGGCGCCGGGCGCATGGAGTGGCCGATGAATTCGAAACCCGACTGATACACATCGATCAAGGTGCCGAAGGGTTTGTCGGCGCTTTCGTTCTTGGCCCGTGAATAGACCAGCGAACGCTGAGCCCGGGAGAAGGGCAGGGCGTCGCTGTCGGACTCGAGCAGGTACTGGCGGATTTCCGGGCGAATACCCTCCACCAGATAGCGGATGTTGCCGAGAATCGGGTAGTTACGGCGCACGGCGTGAGGGCTTTGCAGCAGATCGAACAGGCCCACGAGGCTGAGAATGCCGGTGGCGACGGTGATCGGCCAGAGCCAGTCGTGCTCCAGGAAGGGCAGGCTGGCGAGGGTAAACATCACACAGACGGCAAAGAAGGCGTAGCGGCTCAGGAGTGACAGGCTCATACGGTTTCCTTGGGTTCGGACTCAATGGGTTGCAAGCCTGTGGCATGGGCTTTTGTGGCGAGGGGATTTATCCCCGTTGGGTTGCGAAGCAGCCCCAAAACTATTCACCGCGGTTTAACTGAAAGACCGCATGCATAGGTTTTACGACTGCTGCGCAGTCGAACGGGGATAAATCCCCTCGCCACAGGAAATCTATCGACACAGGAAAGCATTTCAAGGCTGTTTCAGGCATTTTGTGCCTGGAGAAAAATCGAAAACAGCTCCGACTGGGATTTGATCCCCAGTTTGCTGTACATGTGTTTCTTATGGACTTTCACGGTTTCAACAGAGATTTCCAGCTTACGGGCGATTTCTTTACTGGAGCAACCGCTGAGCATCAAGCGTCCGACATCCAGCTCCCGGGCGGTCAATTGCGCGCCTTTGAGTTGCTGCACCGACGCCTCCAGCTGCACGCGCCAGTCGACTGGCGGTGGTGCTGGCGCGAGGGCCACGACTTCGTTGATTTCGTAGGGCAGGCGCTGACGCAACAGGCCGAGCACCCAGGGCTGGATCAGCGACAGCAAGGCAATCTGCTGGCCGCTGAAACGTTGCTTGCTGCCCAGTGACAGGCACAGCGTGCGGTCGCCTTCGAGTTGGCAATTGAACTGGATTTCATCGGCCACCACATTCAGACGAAAGTAGCGCTGGTAATACTCGGTCAGCTCGAAATGCTCCGGCGCCACTTCCGACAGGCGATAAAGCCCGGTGCGCGACTGCTCGCGACAGGCGATGTAGAACGGATCGAGCAGGTACAAACCGCGCAGATAGTCCTGGAACAACTGATCAGGACTGCCGTCCGCGCCCGGGCATTCGGCGAACACTTGCGGGTGCTGATCGGCGCTGAAAAGCAGCGCCACCCAGCTGTCGAAGGTCACGTACTGATCCAGCAACCGTACCAGCTGCGTCCAGAAATTGGGCTTGTCCAGGGCGTCGATCAGTTGCCCGACCGAGCGGTGCCACGCGATGTCGTCTAACGAAAGTGTCATGCCTCTACCCCTATCGGGTTACCCCAGCGGCGTGATTTCCCGGCCGGTGGCTTGCTGCGCATACTGGCGCACAGACACCGACCGGGCAATCTTTCTGCCAGCCTGGTCAAGAACAAGGAATACCCATGAAAGTCGAACTCGCCCAGTTGGCGGGCCGTGACAACGACACGGCTTACAACCTCGACCGCGCGCTGAAGGCGATGGCGGCCTGTGCTGCCGATACGCAGCTGATCGTGTTTCCCGAAACCCACCTGATGGGCTTTCCGACCCTCGAGGCGTTGGCCGAAACCGCCGAACCGCTGGACGGTCCGACCGTCAGCGCGGTGCTGGCTGCGGCCCGTGAACGCAATATCGCCGTGGTGATCGGCATGGCCGAGAACGACAACGGCCGCTTCTACAACACCACGCTGCTGATCACCCCCGAAGGTGTCGCGCTGAAATATCGCAAGACGCACCTGTGGGCATCGGATCGCGGGGTGTTCGAGGCTGGCGACCGTTACGCCACGTGTGAGTGGAACGGTGTGCGGGTCGGCCTGCTGATTTGCTACGACATCGAATTCCCGGAAACCGCCCGGGCCCTGGCGCAATTGGGGGCCGAACTGTTGATCGTCACCAACGGCAACATGGACCCTTACGGCCCGACTCACCGCACCGCGATAATGGCCCGCGCCCAGGAAAACCAGGCGTTTGCGCTGATGGTCAACCGGGTGGAAGAGGGCGATGGCGGGTTGGTGTTTGCGGGCGGCAGTGCGCTGGTGGATCCGCTGGGGACTTTGTTGTTCGAGGCCGGGCGGGAGGAGGGGCAGTTTGCAGTGGAGCTGGACCTGAATCAGCTGACGGCGGCGCGACAGGATTATCGGTATCTGGATGATCAGCGGCTGCGGTTGCCGGGGGAAGTGGTGGAGCAGATCGGCGGTGTTCGGGAGTTATTGATTCCTGAGCGTTAAACCAAGCCCTCACCCTAACCCTCTCCCGGAGGGAGAGGGGACGGACCGAGGTGCCTGGACGATTGACTGCGAACTGCGAGAGCGAGTCGAACTCAGGATTTGAAAAGCATGGAGGTCGAGCTCCCTTTCCCCTCTCCCCCGTGGGGAGAGGGGACGGACCGAGGTGATGCGAAGCTCTACATCGACCTGAATAACCGAGTCGAACTCAGGATTTGAAAGCATGGAGATCTGCCCCCTTTCCCCCTCTCCCCCGTGGGGAGAGGGCTGGGGTGAGGGGTGGCTTTTGAAGTAGACGTAATTTTTTGCCGAACTCGGCTCTGCCATAAATCTAATAAATTCGGAGTAGTCGCTCATGGCTCATTTGCAACGCACCCTGTCATTGGGGTCGGTGGTGCTGTTCGGCATCGCCTACATGACGCCGATCATCGTGCTCGGCACCTTTGGCATCCTCGCTCAATCCACCGCCGGCATGGTCCCGGCCGCTTACCTGGCGGCGCTGGTGGCGATGTTTTTCACCGCCATGAGTTACGGCCGAATGGCCTCGGCGTTTCCCGTCGCTGGCTCGGCCTATAGCTATGTCCGCAAGGCGATCAGCCCGAAACTCGGTTTCATCGCCGGTTGGGCCGTGCTGCTCGACTACCTGTTCCTGCCGATGGCGATCTGGCTGATCGGCGCGGCCTACCTCAACTCCGCGTTCCCGGCCGTGCCGCAGTGGATCTGGGTGCTGGCGTTTATCGGCATCACCAGTGCGATCAACATCGTCGGCCTGAAACTGGCCAACGGCATCAACGCATTACTGATGCTGGTGCAGTTCCTGGTGCTGATCGCCTTCGTGGCGCTGTGCGTTCATTACGTCGGTGGTGATGCGAGTACGCCGTTGTGGTCGGTCAAACCGTTCTTCAACGGTGATATGCAGATGCCGCTGATCATGAGCGGTGCAGCCATCGCCTGTTACTCATTCCTCGGGTTTGACGCGGTCAGCACCCTGACCGAAGAAACCCGCGACCCGCGCCGCACCATCCCGCGAGCGATCATGCTGATCACCCTGATCGGCGGGTTGATCTTCGTCGGTGTGTCGTACTTCGTGCAGATCGCGCATCCGTCGTTCCAGTTCGACAGCGTCGACTCGGCAGCCTATGAAATTGCCCGCAACATTGGTGGTGACCTGTTCGTGTCGATCTTCCTGATCGGCCTGATCGTCGGCCAGTTTGCGTCGGGCTTGTCGGCGCAGGCCAGCGGCTCGCGGCTGTTGTTCGCCATGGGCCGTGACGGTGTGCTGCCAAAATCGTTCTTCGGCACCTTGCATGAACGCTTTGGCACGCCGGTCAACAGCATCCTGCTGTGCGCCGTGGTCGCGTTGCTGGCGCTGAAACTGGACGTGACCACCTCGACCTCGTTCATCAACTTCGGCGCGTTCCTGGCGTTCAGTCTGGTGAACCTGTCGGTGATCTTTCACTACTGGATCGGCGGTGAGCACAAAGGGCTGCGTGAATTCGTGTTGTTCCTGCTGTTCCCGTTTATCGGTCTGGCGGCGGATTTGTGGCTGATGGTCAGCCTCGATCACCTGGCGATCTATCTGGGGGTGAGTTGGCTGGCGATTGGCGTGGTGTACCTGGCGGTGCTGACTGGCGGCTTCCGTCGCCAGCCACCGGAGATGGATTTCCAGGAAGCCACCTGACCCCCACCCCCTGTAGGAGCAAAGCTTGCTCGCGATTGCGGTGTGTCAGTCGACATTAATAGTGAATGACACACCGCAATCGCGAGCAAGCTTTGCTCCTACAGGGGGGGTCAGAGATTGGATTGGTGAATCGGCAACTGGACCCTGAAGGTTGTGCCCACGCCCACTTCACTGCGCACCGTGATATCCCCCCGATGTTTTTTCACGATGCCATAGGACAGGGACAACCCCAGTCCCGTCCCCTGGCCCACCGGTTTGGTGGTGAAGAACGGGTCGAAGATTTTTTGCAGGCAGTCCGGCGCAATGCCGGCGCCGGTGTCTTCGACCTCGATCCACACCGTTTCCGCTTCAAGCCCGGTGCGCAAAGTGATGGTGCCGCGCTCCGGGCCGATGGCCTGAGAGGCGTTGACGATCAGGTTCATGATCACCTGATTGATTTGCGAAGGCAGGCATTCGATGTCGGGCAACGCCTGATATTCCTTGAGCACATCGGCCTTGTACTTGAGTTCGTTGGCGACAATGTTCAAGGTCGATTCGATGCCCTGTTGCAGATTGGCCCACTGCCATTCCTGATTGGAGTCCACTCGGGAGAAGTCCTTCAGGTCCTTGACGATCTGCCCGACCCGGTTGATGCCGTCCTTGGATTCCTTGATCAGCAGCGGAATGTCCTCGCGCAGGAACTCCAGCTCGACCCGTTCGCGCAGTTGGTTCAAACGCTCGATGAGCTCGCTGGAGCCGATCGCCTCTTCCGCATCGCGATAGGCGTCGAGCATTTCCTGCAGTTGTTTGAAGTAGCCGTCCAGGGTGCCGAGGTTGGAGGAAATGAAGCCGATGGGGTTGTTGATTTCATGGGCGACGCCAGCCGCGAGTTGCCCCAATGAAGCGAGTTTTTCCGATTGCACCAATTGGGTTTCCAGCTGTTTGCGCTCGTCGACTTCCCGCTGCAATTCAACGCTGGTTTCTGTCAGTTGCCGGGTTCGGCGTTCGACCATTTGCCCTAAATGGTCCATCTGCACGCTGGCCCGTTCGGTCATGTCCCATTTGGTCAACAGGGTGTTGGCCATCTGCTGGACTTCAATGTTGTCGAACGGCTTTTTCAGGATTAGCAGCCGGTCATGTGCGTTCAATCGATCGAGCAGTTCATCCCAGGAATAGTCGGAATAGGCGGTGCACACCACCACTTGCAGGCGTGGGTCGGCCTGCCACAAATGTTCGATGGTCTGCGCACCGTCCCAGCCCTCGGGCATGCGCATGTCGACAAAGGCCAGGGCGTAGGGGCGGTTTTCCTGCAAGGCCCATTTGAGTTTGCCCAGGCCTTCCTGGCCGCCATAGGCCGAGTCGAGCTCGAACAGTGCACGGGTTGATTTCACTTCGCTGCCAAACAGCTCGGCCTCCATCTCGTCCAGTTCGACGGTCTGCTCCGGCATGGGCGTGAGAATCTTGCGGAAGTCCACGTGAATGGACGGGGTGTCATCGATCAGCAGAATGCGTCGATTCGAAAGCTCGCTCATGCTTCCTCCTTGACGGTTTTCAGCGGTATCTGCAACGTGAACAGCGCACCCTTGCCCGGTCCGTCGCTGTGGGCGGTGAGGTGGCCGTTCATTTCGATGGCGGCCAGGGCGCAGCTGTGCAGGCCGAAGCCGTGGCCTTCCTTGCGGGTAGTAAACCCGTGGGAAAAGATGCGCGTCATGTTTTCCTCGGCGATGCCTTCGCCGTCGTCCTTGACGCTGACTTGCAGGATCTTGTCTTCGACGATTTTGACCCCCAGGGTCATTTGTCGTGGGCGATTGGTGAGGTCGGACATGGCGTATTTGGCGTTGCTGATCAGGTTGATCAGGATCAGCAGCAACCGGTGCTTGTCCCCCATGACCTGCGGCACATCGCCGTATTCCTTGACCACCGTGACGTGGTGTCGGGTCAGGGCGCCGGAGTTCATGCGCAGGGCGTCTTCCAGCAATTCGCTGATGTGCAGCGGTTCCATCAGGCTGTTGGCGCCTGCGTAGGACTGCTGGGTGGCGACGATGTCCTTGATGTGGTCCACGCTTTTGGTCAGCTGGGCCAGTTCGTCGGTCATGCCTTGTTGTTCCAGGGCTATCGCGTCCACCAGTTGATTCAGGTAACCGGGTAGCAACTTGCCTTTCGGGTCGTCGGTCAGAAAGGTGCCGAGGTCACCTTGATGGTCGTTGATCAGCTGCATGGCCTTGCCCAGGCCCAGCGCCTTGCTGCCGCGCAGTTTGCGGCTCACCAGGTCGGCCGAAATGTTCACGCTGTTGAGCACGTTGCCGACGTTGTGCAGCACATTGGTGGCGATCTCGGCCATGCCGGCCTGGCGCGCGGTGTCGAGCAGTTCGCTCTGGGTATCCTTGAGTTCGCGGGTGCGCTCTTCAACCCGCAGCTCCAGGTCTTCATTGGCGGTTTGCAGGGCTTTGTTGACGCGGTTGATCACCGTGAAACTGCGCATCAGGTGAATCGCCAGGTACACCAGTAACAGCACCAACAGTACGGAAAACACCAGCATGTAGAAGTGATAACGCTGATTGGCCGCGTCGGTCCGCTGCTGGTCGGTGTTCAGCAGGTTGGTAATGTCGTCCAGGCGTTCGGCCACGGGAACGGCTTCGATGTTTTCCAGTAACCGATTGACCACCGGCTGCTCACGCAGGATCAGTGAAATATGGTTGTTGAGAATATCGATCGGACTGTGGAACTGTTCAGGTAGACGCTGTTTGTTCACCCCCATTTTGTTCAGCCCCAACAGGATGTCGGCCGCCTTGTCGTCGGAGGTGACCTGAGCGAACTCCAGGCTGCTGAGCAACAAGTCATACGTATCGGTGGCGATGTTCTGAAGTTGCAGTTTGTCTTCGTCCGCCAACCGGGCCAACTGTTCCTGAATGTCGTCCTCGGCGGTGGGCAGGAACGCCAGTGAGTTGCGCAGCACGGCGTTGTGAGACTTGAACTGCTCCACCAAGCGGGTCTTTTCCTGAATGGCGCTCAGGTACGCATCATGGCTGGTGCGCCAGACGGGCGAGTCGTTGCGGCCATGGCTCGACTCCATGGTGTCGAACCGCTCCCAAAGGTCCGTTATCTCGGTCAGTGGCGAGACCAACGGATCATAGTTGTGACTGATGGCGATCCTGGCCTTGAGGATCTCGGTTTCCCATTGTGCGTTCAGCTGTTTGATCCGGCCGATCAGGTCCCGGGATTCGGCGTAGGTTATCGTCTGGTTCGAGCTGGATTTGAGGTACAGAAACAGCAGCACTGAAGCCAGCATCAGGGCCACGACGCCGAGCAACGCCAGGTTGCGGCGGTTAGACGTTTTCATAAGGGCTTGCCTCCCCATTCACCGGTCAGGGTCTTGAGGAATTTGATGATCAGCGTTTTATCGTCGGCAGAGGGAATACGACCGAGCTGGAACTTGAACATCACATCCACCGCTTCTTCAAGAGTCTTGGCCGAGCCATCGTGAAAGTACGGCGCGGTCACGGCGACGTTGCGCAGGCTCGGGACCTTGAACACGTTGCGGTCCTCTTCGTCTTTGGTGACCAGATAGCGGCCCAGGTCGGCTTCGGTGGGGTTGCCCCGAGTCTTGAAGTAGTCGCCCATGACCCCGAACTTCTGGAACATGTTGCCGCCGATGTTGACGCCCTGGTGGCAGGCGATGCAGCCGTAGTCCTTGAAACGTTGGTAACCGTATTTCTCGTCGAGGGTGAGAATGTCGGTATCGCCTTGCAGGTATTGGTCGAAACGCGAGTTGGCGCTGATCAGCGTGCGTTCATAGGTGGCCAGGGCATTCTGCACATTGTTCATGGTCACGCCGTCCGGGTAGGCGTTGGCGAACGAGGTCTGATAAGCCGCATCGGCGGTCAGCATCTGCACCACATGCTCCCAGTTACTGCCCATTTCACTGGGGCTTTGCACCACGCCGTGGATCTGGGTTTCCAGTGTGTCGGCGCGGCCGTTCCAGAATTGTCGGAAATTCAGGCTGGCGTTGAACACGCTGGGGGTGTTGATCGTCACTGGAACGCCGTTGAACCCGAGGGAAAACGCCTTGTTGTCGGCACCGCCATTTTCCAGTCGATGGCAACTGGCGCAGGACAGTGAATTGTTGACCGACAAGCGTGTCTCGTTGAACAACTGGCGACCGAGCTCGATCCGCAGCGGATTTTGCTGGGGCACCGCCGGCAGTGGTTTGAGCGGCTCATCCAGCGGTGCGGCGCCAGCGCTCAGGCAGAAGCCGAACAACGGCGCCAATAGCAGACGGTGAAAAGAAGGCGACATCTGATGATTCCTTGGCTTGGGCCTGCGCATCGCTCACGTGGCTGCGGATGAAGAGGGCTTCACCGACCCCAGATACCGGACGAAGGCGTCCGGCGCCACGGCTTTGCTGAAGTAGTAACCTTGACCCTCTTCACATTGATGTGACTTGAGGAAGTCCAGTTGTTCGAGGGTTTCCACCCCTTCGGCAATGATGGTCAGCTTGAGGCTCCGGCCCAGGCTGATGATGGCGCTGACCAGCGCGGCGTCGCTGCTGTCGCGGCTTAAGCCGCGAATGAACGACTGGTCGATTTTCAGCACGTCGATGGGAAAACGCCGCAAGTAGCTCAGGCTGGAATAACCGGTACCGAAGTCATCGATGGCCAGTCGTACGCCCATCACCTTGAGCCGGGCCAGAGCGTTTACCGTGGTTTCGACGTTCTGCATCAACACGCCTTCGGTGATTTCCAGCTCCAGCAAGGCCGGTTCCAGACCTGTTTGTTTGAGGATCTGTTCGATGCCGTCGACAAAGTCTCGCTGACGGAAATCGATGGCCGACATATTCACCGACATACAGATTTTCGGCAGCCCCGCGGCCTGCCAGGCGCAGGCTTGTCGGCATGCCTCGGCCAGCACCCATTTGCTCAACGGCACGATCAAGCCGCTGTCTTCGGCAATACTGATGAAGTCTGAGGGGTAGACCAGGCCATGCCCCGGTTTTTGCCAGCGAATCAACGCCTCGGCACCGACCACCTGGCCACTGACCAGGTCCAGTTTGGGCTGGTAATGCAGGACAAATTCGTTGCGTTCCAGCGCCAGGCGAATGCCGCTCTCGATGCTTTGCTGATCCCGGGCGCGCTGGTTCATCTCGTCGATGAAAAACCTGAAATCGTTCGGGCCGCTTTCCTTGACGTTGCGCATCGCGGTTTCGGCTTTCTTGATCAGCGCGATGGCATCGAAGCCGTCGTCCGGGTAAATGCTGATGCCCAGGCTGGCGGTCACGCTGAGGTCGTGGCCGGCAATGTGCTGGGGTGCGCGGATGGCGTTCAAGAGTTTTTCGGCGATGCCCTTGGTCTGCTGGGGATGGCGGACGTCGGCGAGGATCACCACGAATTCATCGGAACCGTAGCGAAACACCGAGTCGGACTCGCGCACCGTCGCCACCAGATTGCGCCCGACCTGTTTAAGCATTTCGTCACCGGCCGGATGACCCAGGGCGTTGTTGATGCGCTTGAAGCGATCGAGGCCCAGAAACATCACGGCCAGTTGTTTGTCATGGCGCCGGGACAGGGCCAGGGACTGGTTCAACCGGTCACCGAGCAAGGTGCTGTTGGGCAGCTCGGTCAGTACGTCGTACTGCAACAGGTGCGACACCTTGAGCAGTTCGTGGACCCGCGCCTCGATGGTTTGCTCCAGGCTCAGGACCTTCATCGCCGCGTCCTGCGCCATCTGCCATTTCCAGGTCAGTGCACTGGCCATCTGACGGATTTCCAGGCTGTCGAAAGGCTTTTTCAGCACCAGCAACTGGTCGCCGAATTCCAGTCGTTCGGCCATGTCTTCCCAGGTGTAATCGGAAAAAGCGGTGCACAACGCGATTTGCAGGTGAGGGTCGGCCTTCCACAGTTGTTCGATGGTTTCCAGGCCGTCCCAGCCCGGTGGCATGCGCATGTCGGTGAACGCCATGGCATAGGGGCGACCTTCGGCCAGTGAGCGCGTGACCAGTTCGAGGGCTTCCTGGCCCTGGTAGGCCGAGTCGAGCTGGAACGTCAGCCGATCAAGCTGCACGGTGCCGAACAGGGCTTCTTCAGCGCTGGCGAGGGTCTGTTCGCCGCCGGGTTCCTCACCTTCGATCTCGGCGCCAAGAATCTTGCGAAAATCCTCATGAATCGAGGGCGTGTCGTCGATGATCAAGATGCGCCGGTTAGTCCGCACGAAAGGCGTTTTCATCCTTTGTCCTCCGTGGAGCGCGGCGAGTTTTCCAGAATCGGCCCGATGTCATGGTTCGGGGGCACGATGCTGCCGGCCTTCAGCAGCTCGGCGGCCTGCTGGCTGCTGACCGCTTTGCTGAAGAAGTAACCCTGGGCGTTCATCGGTGAACCGGTGGCCATCAGCGAGCTGCGCTGCTCCTGGGTTTCGACGCCCTCGGCAATGATGCCGATCCCGACTTCACGGGCGAAGTTGATGATGGCGCGCAAGGTGTTCGCGCTGGCCGGATCGCGGGCGGCGGTGTCGATGAAGGCCTGAGCGAGTTTCAGGTGATTGACCTGGTAGGTCTTGAGGTAGTCGAACGAGGAGTACTCGGTGCCGAAGTCGTCGATGGCGATCTTCACCCCCAGTTCACGCAGGCGCGGCAGCACATCGTTGTGGGTCCATTTGGTCTGGGCCAGTGTCGCTTCCGTGACGTCGAAGCGCAGGTCCCAGGGGCAGAGTTCCCAGCGCGCGGTGGTGCGCAGCACGTCATAGATCAGTTCGGGACCACTTTTTAGTTGCGCCAGGGACAGCTTGATCGCAATCACCGGCGGCGCCATTCCCTCATCGCGCCATTGACGCATTTGCCGGCAGGCGCGATCCAGCACCCAGTGACCGAGCGCGACGATGGTGCCGGTCTTTTCCGCGGCAGGCAGGAACGCCGGGGCTTCCAGCAAGCCGCGCTCAGGGTGGTTCCAGCTGACTTGCGCTTCCATGCCGAGGATTTTGCCGCTGGTCAAGTCCACTTCCGGCCAGTAATGCAGTTCGAGTTCTTCGTGTTCGATGGCCGTTCTCAGGTCGCTGGCGATGGTCATGCGTTCGACCACCTCCTGATTGATCTCCTCGGAGTGGAAGTGGTACTGGTTGCGGCCCTTTTCCTTGGAGCGATACAGCGCCATATCGGCTTGGGTCAGCAAGCCGTCGGCGCTGGTGCTTTCCGGGGTACAGCTGCTGATACCGATACTCACCGAGACCCGCACATCATTGCCGGCCAGGGAATAGGGCAGTACCAACGTATCGCGGATTTTGGCGGCCAGGGCTGCGGATTGGGTCGGGTCGCTGACGTCCAGTTGCAAGATCGCGAACTCGTCACCGCCGAGGCGGGCCACTACATCGTTTTCGCGCACACAGTCCTTGATCCGGCGGGCAACCTCTTGCAACAACAGGTCGCCCACGGGATGGCCGAGGGTATCGTTGATGCGTTTGAAGTGATCCAGGTCCAGGTAAAACATGGCGAACGGTGCCGCCCCCCGACGCGCCGAGGCGAATGCCTGGTGCAACCGCTCGATCAGCGTCGCCCGGTTGGCCAGCCCGGTCAGCCCGTCGGTGCGGGCCAGCAGGGCGATTTTCTCTTCGGCCAGTTTACGTTCGGTGATGTCGATGATGATGCCTTCGACTTCCAGCAAACGGCCTTCATCGTCGCGCACCGGGATGTAGCGGTTTTCGACCCAGCGCCAGGCGCCTTCGCCAGTGCGCATCCGGAATTCGATGGAAGCGCCTGCCGCATGACGGTCCAGCACCCGGGCCATGGCGGTGTCGACCTTGGTTTGATCATCGGGATGGATCAGTTCCTGGGCCCAGTTGGTCGAGGTGACCAGTTTCGCCGCGACATGACCGTATTTGGTGATGTTGTGCGAGATGTACATCAACGGAAACGACGGTTCGCCGCGTAACCGATACAGAATGGTCGGGCTGTTTTGCACGATGATGTTGGCGTCGGACAGCTCTCGGGTGCGTTCTTCGACCGCCTGTTCGAGCAGCGACATCTTCAGCTCTGCGTCTTCGGTCATTTGCCACTTGGCCGTCAATGCGCTGGCCATCTGGCGGATTTCGATGGCATCGAAGGGTTTTTTCAGAATCAGCAGGCGATCGCCCAGTTCCAGGCGTTCGTCGATGTCTTCCCAGGAATAGTCGGAATAAGCGGTGCAAAGCGCCACTTGCAGCTTGGGATCGACCTGCCACAGCCGTTCGATGGTTTCCAGCCCGTCCCAGCCTGGCGGCATGCGCATGTCGATGAAGGCCATCGCGTAGGGCATGTCGTTGGCCAGCGCCGTCTCGACCTTGTCCAGGGCTTCGAGGCCCTGAAACGCCGAATCGAGCACGAAGCTCTGCAGCGATAGCGCCGCAGGAGTGCCGAACAGGGCATTTTCGGCGCTGATCAGGCTGTCGTCTTCGATCGATGGGGGACTAAGGATCTTGGCAAAGTCCGCATGAATCGAGGCTGTGTCGTCGACGATAAGAATCCGTCGGTTGGTCCGCGCCAGCAGCGTATTTATCGACATACGCCAGTACCGGCGGCAGCTTGATGCGGTTTTCGCATGGGGGCTTCCTTTCCAAGATCACCTGACCGAACGTGCAGATTTGGATCCGAGTCAGCTCAGCATAGTCGCCTGTCCAGCACTTCGCGCAACTCAATGAGCTGAATCATTTCTGTTGGCGGGCTGAAAATCATCTAGCCTGTAGGTCAGGCTCCGGCAATAGGGGATGTTTGCCTCGGGGCCTGCCACAACGATGTGCCCGTTTTTCTTGAGGTGACGCCATGGAAGAGCAACTCCCCACGACTTTGAACGATAAACCCAAGGTGCTGCTGGTCGATGACGAGGAGTCAATCCTCAACAGCCTGCGTCGCCTGTTACGCGGCCAGCCCTACGAGTTGCTGCTGGCCACCAGCGGTGGCCAGGCGCTGGAGATCATGGAGCAACACTCCATTGACCTGGTGATGACCGACGCACGCATGCCCAATATGGACGGCGCCACGCTGCTGGCCCGCATCCATCAGCTTTACCCGACGACCACCCGGATTCTGCTCACCGGCTACGCGGACATGCCGACGATCATCAAAGCGATCAACGAAGGGAAGATTCACCGCTACATCAGCAAACCCTGGAGCGACGAGGAAATGCTCCTGACCTTGCGCCAGTCCCTCGCTCATCAATACTCCGAGCGCGAACGCCAGCGTCTGGAGCAGTTGACCCGGTTGCAGAACGACCAGTTGAAGTCGCTCAACATCACCCTGGAAAAACACGTCGCCGCCCGCACTGCCGAACTGCAGCAGACCGCCGACATGCTCGACCTGGCCTACGAAGAGCTCAAGCACAGCTATGTCACCGGCACCGAGGTGTTCTCGCTGCTGGCCAACCTGCGCCTGCCGCCGGCCAAACAGACCAACCGCCAGATCATCGAACTGGTGCGGGTGTACTGCAAACTTCATGGCTTGGACGAGGGCACCAGTCGCGACCTGACCATGGCCGCGGCGCTCTACAACATTGGCAAGCTGAGCTGGACCGACAGCATGATGACCGCACCCGCGGACCTGCTGCACCACAGCGATCGGGAGCGTTATCGCGGTTATCCCAAGCAGAGCGAATCGCTGTTGATGACGCTCGATCCGATGAAGGACGCCGCCCGTCTGATTCTTCATCACCAGGAGCGCTGGGACGGCAGCGGCTTCCCCGACCGGCTCAAGGGCGAGGCGATTCCGTTCGGTTCGCGGCTGTTGAAACTGGCGGTGGATTTCATTGAGTTGCAGCGTGGGCTGATCCTCGAGCGGCAGATGAACAGCGATGAAGCGCTGGTCTACATCCGCAGCTATGCCGGGCGACTCTACGATCCCGAGTTGGTAGAGGATTTCATTCAGGTCTGTGCCGCCTACCTGAGCGATGTCTCGTTGGCCGATCCGTCGGTCAAGGTGCTGACCACACGGGAAGTGGCGGCGGGCATGATCCTGGCGCGCAACCTCAATGCCGACAACGGCATGCTGCTGCTCAATGCCGGCAAGGTGTTGAACGGGCCACTGGTGGAGAAGTTGATCGCCTTCGAAGCCATGGAAGGCGCGAAATACAGCATTTTCGTGAAGGTGCCGGAAGACGTTGCGGTTCTCGAGGCCAGTTAGTTTTTCCAGACTCTACAAAAATCCCTTGTGGGAGCGAGCCTGCTCGCGATAGCGGTGTGTCAGTCAATACCGCCATCGCGAGCAGGCTCACTCCCACAGTGGGCAGTGGTGCTTTGACGATGTTTTTCGGCGTGACGAGGCAGCGGAGCCATGTGATCCTTGCGCCTTTTGCCAAGGGCGATCCTGATCCATGACGCTGTCATCCGCTGCTTCACCCCGCCTCATCCGCATCGCCGCTGCCCTGTTGATCGGCCCGGACGGGCGCACGCTGTTGGTCCGCAAGCGCAGCACCGAAGCGTTCATGCAGCCGGGGGGCAAGATCGAAGCCCATGAGCAACCGGTCCAGGCGCTGGCCCGTGAACTTGAAGAAGAATTGGGCCTGGTCATCGATCCGGCACACGCCACTTATCTCGGGCAATTCTCGGCAGCGGCCGCCAATGAGCCGGGTTTTACCGTCCAGGCCGAACTCTTTCAGCTGACTATCGATTCAGACGTATCGCCGGCGGCGGAGATCGAAGAGGTGCGCTGGATCGACCCGGCCACTGACGGCAATGTCACGCTGGCGCCATTGACACGGGACCTGATCCTGCCGTTTTATCGAGCCTTGTTAACCGAACTGCCTGATTATTCCCGGACAAAGGACTGCCCATGATCCCGCTTCAAGACTTGCTGATTTTCGCCGCTGCCGCGTTGCTGATGGTGCTGACGCCGGGGCCGAACATGATTTACCTGATCTCCCGTTCGATCTGCCAGGGCCGCAAGGCCGGTGTGACCTCGTTGCTCGGTGTGGTCGCGGGGTTTTTCGTGCACCTGTTCGCGGCCGCTGCCGGTTTGACCGCGGTGTTTCTGGCGGTGCCGATGGCCTACGAAGTGCTGAAGTGGGCTGGCGCGCTGTACCTGATGTGGTTGGCGTGGCAAGCCGTCAAACCGGGTGCGCGTTCACCGTTCGAAGCACAGCAGTTGCCGCCGGACTCGTCGCGCAAACTGATCACCATGGGTTTTCTGACCAGCGCCCTGAACCCGAAGATCGCCGTGTTTTATTTGTCGGTGTTTCCGCAGTTCATTACGCCTGAGCATGGCTCGGTGTTCACGCAAAGCATCACGCTGGGGCTGACTCAGATCGGCGTCAGTTTCAGCGTCAATCTGCTGATCGCGCTGTTCGCCGCGGGCATCGCCTCCTGGTTCGTCAACAACCCGTCCTGGCTGGCGGTGCAGCGCTATTTCATGGGGTTCGTGCTGTCGGCGCTGGCAGTGCGACTGATGCTGGAACAACGACGGATGGCTTGAACATGTGGATTGAACGGCTTGATGCCAGTCATGCTCTGGATTATCGGGCGCTGATGCTCGAAGCCTATGACCTGCATCCCCAGGCGTTTACCTCCAGCGTGCGCGAACGTGCTGTGATGCCATTGAGTTGGTGGGAATCACGCCTGAGCAGCAAGCTGGACGTGGTATTCGGCGCGTTCGAAGGCGGTGAGTTGGCGGGCATCGTCGGGCTGGCCTTCGAGCCTCGGGAAAAGGCCCGGCACAAGGCGACATTGTTTGGCATGTACGTATCGGGCAAGGCCCGGCAACGCGGGGTCGGTTATCACCTGGTGCAGGCTGCCCTGGCTGAAGCGCAGGACCATAAAGGTCTGAGGCTGATCCAGCTGACCGTCACCGCTGGTAATGAGGCCGCGTTCAAGTTGTACCAGCGTTGCGGCTTCATCCAGTTTGGCCTCGAACCTTTGGCGGTACGCGTTGGCGAAGACTACTTCGACAAAGTCCACATGTGGCGGGAACTCTGAATCTGGGGATCACATACATGATCGTTCCCACGCTCCGCGTGGGAATGCCTCAACGGACGCTCTGCGTTCGGCCCTTGAAGGGACGCGGAGCGTCCCGGGCTGCATTCCCACGCGGAGCGTGGGAACGATCGGTAGGGGAGGGTGTGCTATCTAACCGCGCTGACGCCATCCAGTGTCGAGAACGATGTGTCCTTGGCCGTCAGCAGGAAGTCGCGCATGTACGGCGCATCCAGCATGTCGGCGCGAATCCCGGCGTACAGCGTCGCAAACAAACCTTTCTCGCCCAGCCGCTTGGCCTTCACATAACCCCGTGAGCTGTATTCATGCAGCGCCCAATGGGGCATGCCGCACACGCCGCGGCCGCTGGCCACCAATTGCATCATCATCACCGTCAGTTCCGACGTGCGGACCTGCGCCGGTTCGATATCGGCCGGTTCGAGGAAACGGGTGAAGATGTCCAGCCGATCACGCTCCACCGGGTAGGTGATCAGCGTTTCGGTGAGCAAATCTTCCGGGACGATGTAGGCCTTGCTCGCCAAACGGTGCTGATTGGCGACCGCGAGCATCGCTTCATAGGTGAACAACGGCACGTAAGTGATCCCGGCCAGTTCCAGCGGGTCGGAGGTCACCACCAAATCCAGATCGCCACGGGCCAGCGCAGGCAGCGGGGCGAATGAGAACCCTGAGGCCAGGTCCAGCTCGACTTCCGGCCAGGCATCGCGGAACTGGTCGATGGTCGGCATCAGCCACTGAAAGCAACTGTGGCACTCGATCGCCATGTGCAAACGCCCGGCAGTGCCACCGGCCAGCCGCGCGATATCGCGTTCGGCGCCGCGCAGCAACGGCAGAGTGGCGTCGGCCAGTTGCAGCAGACGCAAACCGGCGCTGGTGAAGCGCACCGGTTTGGTCTTGCGCACGAACAACGGCATGCCCATGCGCTCCTCCAGTTCCTTGAACTGGTGGGACAGGGCCGACTGCGTCAGGTGCAAGCGGTCGGCCGCATCCACCAGGCTATCGGCTTCGCGCAACGCGTGCAGGGTCTTCAGGTGACGGATTTCAAGCACCGGGGGCTCCATGAGGAAAACTTGTGATCAACACGAAAAGGTTGAGTTTGTCTCATGTTGGGTTGGCTGTCGACAATAGCGCCATGTTTTACAGCAACTTTTATGGGAGCAATTTCACATGGCCTTGGCACACACACTGGGTTTCCCGCGCATCGGCGCTGACCGCGAACTGAAAAAAGCCCTCGAATCCTACTGGAAGGGCGATCTGGATCAGGACGCGCTGAAAAGCGTCGGGCGCCAATTGCGCGCCACCCATTGGCAATTGCAGAAAGACGCCGGCATCGACCTGCTGCCCGTGGGCGACTTCGCCTGGTACGACCAGGTCCTGACCCACTCCTTGACCTTCGGTGTGATTCCCGAGCGTTTCGACAGCGCCAAGGACTCGCGCGGCCTGCCGACCCTCGATACCCTGTTCGCCATGGCCCGTGGCGCCACGACGGCCTGCTGCGGCGGCGAACACAGCAAAGCGCAATACGCCCAGGAACTGACCAAATGGTTCGACACCAACTACCACTACCTGGTCCCGGAGTTCACCGTTGACCAGCCGTTCAAGCTGAGCTGGGAACAGTTATTCGACGAAGTCGACGAGGCGAAGACCCTCGGCCACAACGTCAAACCGGTGATCATCGGTCCACTGACGTACCTGTGGCTGGGCAAAGCCAAAGGCAATGACTTCGACAAACTCGACCTGCTGGAACGCCTGCTGCCGATCTACGGCGAAATCCTCGGCCGCCTCGCCGCTCAGGGCGTGGAATGGGTGCAGATCGACGAACCGATCCTGACCCTTGACCTGCCTCAAGCCTGGAAAAACGCCTTCGAGCGCGCCTATCACATTCTTCAATATTCGCCGCTGAAAAAACTGGTGGCGACCTACTTCAGCGGTTTGGAAGACAACCTCGGCCTGGCGGTCAGCCTGCCGGTACAAGGCCTGCACATCGATGCCGTGCGCGCCCCGGATCAACTCGGCCAGGTGCTGGACCGTCTGCCGACCTACAAGATTCTCTCGGTGGGCCTGGTCAACGGTCGCAACGTCTGGCGCTGCGAACTGGAGCAAGTGCTCGCGCAACTGCAACCGGCCCAGGAACGCTTTGGCGACAACCTGTGGGTCAGCAGTTCCTGCTCGCTGCTGCACAGCCCGGTGGATCTGGATCGCGAAGACAAACTCGACCCGGAACTGAAAAGCTGGCTGGCATTTGCCGTGCAGAAGTGCGGTGAAATCGCCGTGCTGCGCGATGCCCTGAACGACCCGCAATCACCCAAGGTGCAAGCCGCCCTCGCCGAAAGCCGTGGGATTCAGGCCAGTCGCGCCGAGTCGCCGCGTATCCACAAAGCCGAGGTGCAGGCACGGATAAGCGCCATCAATGACAAGGACAGCCAACGGCACTCGCCATTCGCCAAACGCATCGAGCAGCAACGTGCGCGATTGAAACTGCCGGCCTTCCCGACCACCACCATCGGCTCGTTCCCGCAGACCGGTTCGATTCGTCTGGCACGCCAGGCGTTCAAGCAAGGCAAGCTGTCAGCCAACGATTACACCGACGCCATGCACAGCGAAATCCGTCACGCCGTGCAAGTCCAGGAACGCCTGGGGCTGGACGTGCTGGTTCACGGTGAAGCCGAACGCAACGACATGGTCGAGTACTTCGCCGAGCAACTGGACGGCTACCTGTTCACCCGTTTCGGCTGGGTGCAAAGCTACGGTTCGCGCTGTGTGAAACCGGCGATCATCTATGGTGACCTGAGTCGGCCGAACGCCATGACGGTCGACTGGATCACCTATGCGCAAAGCCTGACCGACAAGGTTATGAAAGGCATGCTGACCGGTCCCGTGACCATGCTGATGTGGTCGTTCCCGCGTGAAGACGTCTCGCGCAAAATCCAGGCGCAGCAACTGGCGCTGGCCCTGCGTGACGAAGTGGTGGACCTGGAAGCTGCCGGTATCAAGATCGTGCAGATCGACGAAGCCGCTTTCCGTGAAGGCTTGCCGCTGCGCCGTGCGCAATGGCAGGAATACCTTGACTGGGCGGTAGAAGCGTTCCGCTTGAGCGCCTCTGGTGTCCGGGACGAAACCCAGATCCACACCCACATGTGCTACAGCGAATTCAACGACGTGATCCAGTCCATCGCGGCGATGGACGCCGATGTGATCACCATCGAAACCTCGCGCTCGGACATGGAATTGCTGGAGGCTTTCGAGGCCTTCGACTACCCGAATGACATCGGGCCGGGCGTGTATGACATCCACTCGCCACGGGTGCCGGACACGGCGGAAATGGTGAAATTGATGAGCAAAGCCGTGAAGCGAATTCCGGCTGAGCGGTTGTGGGTGAACCCCGATTGCGGGCTGAAGACCCGGGCTTGGCCGGAGACTGAGGCGGCGTTGGTGAACATGGTGGCGGCGGCGCGGCAGTTGAGGGGGCAGTTGGCATAGGTCAGGGCACAGGCCTACTGAATGGTTACTTCATCAGCAGGCCTGTTTCATTACGGGGTGTCAGAGGTTCTGGAAGTGCTGCAAGGCTAACGGCCTGCCGATTTCACCACGCCAGATAGAGTCGACCGGCGCACCGGTTTGCGCCTGCTTTTGTTGCCATTGCAGGCCGAGCTGGCGTTGTTGCGCTGTTTTGAGATGAGCTCTGACGAACTCGTCGAAGCGCGGTTGGGGCTTGTTGTAGTGAAAATGGGCATACCACAGGGGCTGTGTCGGAGTTTGCGTCAGGTCGAGCACTTCGTATTCCTGCAGGAAGTCCCTGCGCCCGTCCTTCAGGCGTGCGAGCTCGGTCAATTCACCGTTCTTGCGAATCTGCACCGCACCCTGTTTGAGCAGATAGTCCAGATACCCTTCTGTGGGTGTCTGGCTGATGAGGGAGTGCCGGATGCGCAAGTCTTGTCCTTTGCGCGTCAGTTCGGCAGCCTTTTCTCGCAGTTGCCCGATGAGAGGGGCCTGGGGGTCGAGGCGTTCGATCTGGCTGGCGCGCAGGCGAAGCTCGGTGGCTTCAGTCAGCATCATGTGTTCAAGGTCGACGGGCAGCATTTTTTGCCTGGCATAGGCTTCGACCTTGTCCTGGTACGCCGCCTGGGTGTTCAGGCGACTCTTTGCCTCCGCCAACAAAGGCCTGACATCCGTGGGGGCATGCTGTTGGCTGACCCGCAGGGGATTGTCCTGCAGACGGTATTTGCCGTTTAACCCTGGCAACCAGTTTTCGGTATAGCCATCGATGCCCTTGAGTGTGAATCGATCCTGGCCGCTGATCACGTCACCGATCAACAATTGACCTTGTTCGGTTTCAAAGATCTGTTTCACGATAGGCCCGGTCGGCCGTGGCACAGATGTTTGCCTGATGGCCTGGCGAGCTCGTTCGGCGGTTTTTTCTATGCCGTCCAGGAGCAGCGGGACATAGGTGAGATCGAAATGTTGAGGATAGCTGGCCGTCCATGCGGTCAGCTCCTTGCGAAATTGATCGTAGGCCGCCAGACACTCTTCAAGAATCCTGGTGCGTTCCGCGGGGCGGGCGTTCACTTGGTGAAGACAGTGTTGGGTAGCCAGGACCCGATCGATCCTGGCCCGTGCGTCAGCCATCTGGGTTTGCAGATAAAACCAGGAGACATCATTAACCGCATCAAACCGACTGACGACTTGCAAGTATTGACCCGTTTTCAGGTACTGCCGGTTCTCCGGCAGCAATGCGGCTGCCATTTTGTTTTTTTCTGTCGCTACGACTCTTCGTTGAGCGTCATTGGTGATGCGTTTGCTCCATTCATCAATCTGTGCGCTGGTCGCGTCGATCAATTCGAGCGCCTTGACCATCCCTACCCGTGCATTTTTGCGCTGTTGCAGAAGGCTCAATATGGGCTTGAAGTCTGTGTTGGGCAGAGTATCCGACTGGTTTGCAAAATCGTCGAGTTCCTCCAGGTGCTGAGCGATGCGCCTGGCGCCAAACCTCAACCGGTGCAGTGAGCGGTCCACTATCACCCAGGCCATTCGGCTTTTTACGTCGTTAATACCTGCCCGTTTGTTGCCATGGCTCAACGGCAACAGTTCTTCGAGTTCCAGGTAACCGGTTTTGGCCAGTTCTATTTCTTTCAGGCAAGCGGCGTCCAGGTGCTTGATTTGTGCCATGTGGGTTTGAGGTGGGCTGATTTTGTAGCGCTCCAGCGCCTCATTTGTGCGCTTGCTCAGGGTGCTCAGTTGCTCGATCCTGGTATCGGTGCTGGCTGTCAGTGCTTGTTGGCGCCGAAAAAACCGATCGACCCACCAACGCGGCAGTCGCTCGCGGATGACCGTCGGCCAGATCGGATCAAGCCTGTTGGCCAGGTAACTTTGTACCCCACCCCCTCCCGCCAGGCCGCCATTGAAGGCCGTCCCGTAAACGGCGAAATGAGTGTTCCATTGCCCGCTCGCATCGAGAGCTACGGGTTGTTTATAGCTTTTGAGCTCAGTCCCGCTCAGCCGCCAGGCCCCGTCATGCAATTCCACCTTGTAGATGATTCCGTACCTGACAATGAAGTCACCGTCGGCGTGTCGATAGACATTGCGATAAACGCCGTCCGTACCGGGTTGAAGGCCCACCAGGGAAACAGGTTTTTCGTAGTGATAGCCAGCGAATCGGGCTGCGATATGCCGGGCCTCTCGTGCCGATATCAGCGGTGTGGACGAAGCGTCAGTGCCTCTGAACATCCTGCTCAACTGGCGATGAAACGTTCGTGTGCGGATCGCGCTGAGCCGCAAGCTGAAACCCGAAAGAAAGTCCATGCCTGCATCGATCAACGCCTGCAAAACCATGGTTATTTCAGCCATGCCTTGCACGTGATTACCTTTGCGAAAGGCCGCGACGGCTTGATTGGCGCTGTTCCAGGCATCATAGAGGCCGACACCGGTACCGATGATGGGCAAGACGCCAATGGCCATTTTCAAATAGGTGAACACCTTCTCGCCCTTGACCGCGTATTGCTCCAGAAAGAGTTCGCTGTTGGAGCGTGAGGTGTTGCGATGAGCCAGGATCAGGCGGCCCATCTCGGCATGCAATAGATGGGCTGGCAATGAAGTGCTTTTGGGCCACGGGCGCCCGACACCGATGATCCCGTCGAAGTTTTTCAGCAAGGCTTGCGTGATGCGGCCCAAGTGATTTGCCTTCAGGCCATCAAGGGCGCGCTCTGCCAGATAGTTGGCCATTTCACTGCCAAGGCACAGATCGAACAACGCCTTTCGAGCTTGCTCCAGACTGTTGTATCGGCGCAGGAACCCGCCGTCCGGGGTGTCGGGCAGGTACAGCAGCGTAAGTCCGCTGATTTTCTCCTCAATGAAGGTAATGCCCGACAGGGTGGTTGGCTTGTAATCCGTATCTTTGCCACCCGCACTCAGGAAGGCGGGCAGCAGTACGATCTGCTGGCCATTGGCGGACCAGTCCTGCGCCGTCGCAGCCTCAATCGCGACGTTGAGGATTTGCCACTCGGTGGCGTTGATTGCACCTCGCAGGAGGGCAAAGCGTCCCTGAATGGCGAGTTGCAAGCGGTAGGGTTCGAGCAGGCATTCGTGGTGGTATTCACGTTCGAACGCCGATGCTGTCGCAGGTCCGCTGTAGGTGCTGCGTATCAGCTCTTCGTAGTGCTGCGCCAGATCGAGTTCCGGCACGAGGGCGCACAGGTACGGCAGGGTGATGCCTTTGACCAGCGCATTGCGCTCGGTATCGGAGTCGGCGGTGACTTCGACACGCATGAAGCTCAAGCGCTGCTTGATGCTGTCGTCGATGTTCAGCAGCGCCAGTTCATGGATCGACAGTTTGCTGCGGCTTTGGCTGGCGACCCACACGGTTTTGGTCGGCGTTCCCGGTGCGCCTGGGGCCACGGTGAAGTGTTGTTCGGATGTCACTGCATCAGGCAGGTCCAATTGCACGGCGAAGCTGTGCTGGAGTGAGAAATCCTTGCGCAACCTGGCATCGATGCGTTTGGCGGCGAAGTCACTGACCAGCGGCAAAGTGAGCTCGTGTAACGCGTGGGCGCGTTGCAAGGCTGGCACATAGCGTTCAATCAATGCATTGAGCTGCAAGCGTTCACCCGGTGACGCCTGGGTGAGCCATTGGGGGAACTGGCGGGTCAATCGTGCGCTCAGGTTTTGCTCGACGATTTGTGCAAAAGCGAGGTCGCGGTTCTGGTGGCTGGGCACCTGCAGGGCGGCAAGCGTCTGCTCGCGTAACTGTCCCAGTGCGTTCGCGTGTTGTGCGGGTTGGGAATCGATGGGGTATTGCTGGCGGATCTCCGCTGCGCGGCGTTCGAAGGTCGAGACTTGTTGATGCAAGCTGTACTCGAAAGGGTCGGTGGCGATCGGGGTCAGGTGCAACGCCGCGTGCCCGTCGGCGGCATGCAGTTTAAACAGGGAACGCTCCATTTCCCGGCGATTGGCGAACCGTTGCAAGCCACCGCCAGCACCGGTGCAGTAGAGCAACAGGCTTTGCGTCGAGGACGGGTCTTGCAGCGTCGCGGTGTCGGCGAAAACCAGCAGCCCCTCCAGCTCCTGGCGCTGCGAAACGGTTTCAATGTCGCCGGTTTCGCTGACCGATAAGGTCACGAAGGCAGCGGCGCTCTGATCCGAGCGATCGGCGCTGGCAGGTGTTTTCAACATGGCTTCAAGCAGGCTGTGTTCGGCGGTATCGATCTGCTCCAGCTTGAGTTGGATGTTGGCCTCGGCTTGCAGGGCCTTGAGTCTCGCCTGATAGAGTGCGGTGTATTGAATGTTGATCGTCGACGTATCGAAAACGCGCTCGCGCTCCAGCAGGGCGGATGCCGCGGTCATGGCGGCCTGCTCGGCCTCGTCCAGGGATGCAAACAGGGCCTTGAGCGCTGTCACCTGTGGATTGTCGAACGTCTCCTGATCGTGTTTTTTCAGCATGTTTTCGATGGCGCTGTATTGCTGCCTGAGTGCGGCCTTGCGCACGAACAAAGAGAATTCGTGCCCCGGATTACCGAGCGGGAAGGAGGGGACGAGCGCCTGATCGTCCTGCTCGTGTACCGGCGCGGAGAGGTCCGGCGCTTCGCTAAAGCCTCCTTTTGCGCGGCGTTGCGCGTCGACTTGATTGACAGCGAGCAGTGCATAGGCCACCTGTTCGGCAATGTCGTCGCCAAGGCCGGTGCATGCGCTTTCCAATTGAATGGCATGCAAACGCTCCAGTAATTGGGCTGCACCGACCTCCAGCGGGGCACTCGGGTTGTTGTAGTCGACGACGCTGTGACCGTCAGTCGTGACACTCCAGGGGATTTCGTGTTGATGCCTGATCAGCCAACTGTCCAGCTCGCTGCGCTGACTGAAGTGCAACAGTGCGGGCCGGTGGGTGGGCAAATACAGCAACTGCTCGGTGGATTGTCCCCCGTAAAGACTGATGCCCAGCACACCAGGAAGTTTGGCGAAACGATTGTCAGCGCGTTGCAGGGCCAACTGTTCGGCGATGACTCGCTGGCCTGCCACTTCGGACTTTCCGTCGACAGGATCGAGGATCGCCAGCAGCGGCTTTAACTGCTCGGTACTTAACGCACCCTCGGCGAGGGCCAGTTGGCCTGCCGCGTCAACGTGTGTGCGGTACAACCGGGCGGCCAGGTGCCGTCTTGATAATGGCGAGCCATTGGCCCGGCCGTTCCAGTACGTGTTCCAGCCGTCCGTCAGGCGCTGCTTCAGACCCAGGGCCTTGAGTTGTTTGAGCAGCTCGCCGGCAGAGGTGGCGAAGTGTCGATGGCTGCGATCGATCCCCGTCACCCGACAGGTGGGGAGATGCCGCGGGTCCAGATCCGGTTGTTGCAGCAGGAAGGCGCAGGCTTCTGTCAGGCTGCAACGGCGCGAAGAGCGCTCGGCGGTGGCCGGAAAAAACAGGCCGACCCGCTCGCCATCCAGATCCAGTTGCTGCTTGAGCGTTTGCGTCAACAGGCTGTGAACGCTGGGGGAGGTCGCCATGAGCTTGAGCATTTGCTGCTGGCTGTCTCGCCAGCGCTGCGAGGCCTGGAGGAACAAATGTTCATTCTGCATCGCCGGGGCGGTGGCGAGTGCGAGGCCAAAATCGCTGAGGGTGACTGGGTCAGTGTTGTGATGTTGTTCGAGCATGGTGTGCCTGGCTTCAAAGTGGACGGTTGGCAGGCATTGAATGCGAAGGGGCTCGGGCGGTGGTGGTACGTAGTTATCGCATTGACCGTTCAGCGAACTTCATCAAACTGTCACGTAACTGTGGCAGCGCGCTTGAACAAACTTCATCAGACTCGCGCTCTACTGGAGTCCTGCGTTTCGGTGTTTTTCATGCGTGCACGATTTTTTTCCACAGCGGTTTTCCTGGCCGCGCTGTTGTTCGGCCTGCCGTCCTTGGCGGCGTCTCGTTGCGATATCAATGTTCCGACCGAACGGGTCGATCTGGCACAGGTGAGCCTGGCGTACCAGAGCATCGGCCGTGCCTCGGACCCTGCGTTGTTGCTGGTGATGGGCCTGGGCGGGCAATTGATTCACTGGCCGGACGAGGTGGTGGTCGCGCTGTGTCAGCAGGGTTTTCGGGTGATTCGCTATGACAATCGCGATGTCGGGCTCTCGACCTGGCGGCAAGCCCCCCCTGACGCCAACCTGACCTTCGAAGTGCTGCGCTACAAACTGGGTTTGCCGGTGTCGGCGCCGTACACCCTGACCGATATGGCAGACGATGCTTTTGGCTTGATGGATGCGTTGCACGTCGAGCAGTTCCACGTGCTGGGCGCGAGCATGGGCGGGATGATCGCCCAGCACATGGCGGCGATGGCGCCGCAACGGGTCGAGAGCCTGACCCTGATCATGACCAGCTCCGGGGCCGAAGGCTTGCCGGCGCCGAGTGCGGCGTTGGTGCAACTGTTGTCGCGTCGTGGGGCGCCCAATCGCGAGGTGGCACTGGAGCAGCAAGCCGATTTGCTGGCGGCGCTGGGCAGCCCGACGGTGAGCGATGATCGGCAAGTGCTACTGCATCAGGCGGCACTGTCTTATGACCGGGCGTTCAACCCCGAAGGCGTGAAGCGCCAGATCATGGCGATCCTCGCCGAGCGCAGTCGTGTGGCGCTGCTCAATCAACTGCGCGTACCGACGTTGGTGGTTCACGGCACCGCTGATCCGTTGCTGCCGGTCATGCACGGCGTTCATCTGGCGGCGCATATCCGCGGCAGTCAGTTGAAGCTGATTCCGGGGCTGGCGCATCGATTCCAGGAAGCGTTCAAGGCACCGTTGCTGGCAGCGGTGTTGCCGTATTTGCAGGCCCATCGCGAAGACTCCTCGCATTGGGCGCAGATTGATCCGGTGGCGGAACACAACCTCCTGTAACTCCCAAATCCAACTGTGGGAGCGGGCTTGCTCGCGAAGGCGGTGTATCAGTCAAGCAGATGGTGACTGACACGACGCCTTCGTCGGAACGCCGCCCGGAGCAAGCCCGCTCCCACAGGGGTTAGTGGAACGGCTGCCACCCCGGTCTCGTCGGGTGTATCGTTCGAACTTTCCGGCGCGTTCCAGTCTGCGAGGTGTGTGATGAGTCCCCCCCTGAAAATCGATTTCGTCAGCGACGTGTCCTGCCCCTGGTGCGTCGTTGGTCTGTATAGCCTGACCCGGGCCCTGGATTTGCTGGGTGACGAGGTGCAGGCCGAGATCCGTTTCCAGCCGTTCGAACTGAACCCGAAGATGGGGCCTGAAGGGCAGAACATTACCGAACACATCACCGAGAAGTACGGCTCGACGCCCGAGCAATCCCAGAAGAATCGCGAGATGATCCGCGCGCGCGGCGCCGAGGTCGGGTTTGCGTTTCGCACGGATGGTAACAGTCGCATCTACAACACCTTCGACGCCCACCGCTTGCTGTTCTGGGCGGGGCTGGAAGGGTTGCAGTTCAATCTGAAAGAGGCGCTGTTCAAGGCGTATTTCACCGAGGGCGGCAATCCGTCCGACCCTGGGCAGTTGGCGCAGATTGCCGAAAGCGTGGGGCTGGACCGGTCGCGAGCCGAGGCGATCCTGGCGTCGGACGAGTTCGCCAAAGAGGTTCTCGAAGAAGAGCAGGTGTGGCTGTCGCGAGGCGTCAGTTCGGTGCCAACGGTGGTGTTCAACGGACAATACGCCGTCAGTGGCGGTCAGCCGGTGGAGACGTTTGTCGGGGCGATTCGGCAGATCATGAGTGAAGCGAAGGGCGGGACGGTGAGCTGATCCTGTGGCACGCGCGGTCACTGTGGGAGCGAGCCTGCTCGCGAAGAGGGAGTGTCAGCTGGCATTAATGTCGACTGAAACACCGCCTTCGCGAGCAGGCTCGCTCCCACAGTGATTTGCGGTCAATTCTGGAAGTGAACCCAAACCGAAACCAGTACCGTAGCCGCCATCAACCAAGCCACCGCCGCCACCGCGAGCGAAGCCTCCAGCCGCATCCGGTCCACCATCACATACAACGTCGCCAGGTAGATGAAGTAAGGAATGATCGACCACATCCCAAACACGATGGTGGTTTTCAAATCCTCCAGCGAGCGACCCTTGCCGACGATGTAATGCGCAATCAGCGCAAAGGTCGGAAACAGCGGCACCAATCCTGCGATGTAATAGTTTTTGGTCTTGGCCAGTGCGGCGAGGATCACCACTACGGCTGCGCCCAGGGTTGCTTTGAGGATCAGGTCCATCAGTGGCTCAGCCCGTACTTCTTCACTTTGTCGAACAGCGTGGTCTTGGCCATCCCGAGTTCCAGACTGGCTTGGGTCAGGTTGCCGCCACTGCGCTGCAATGCGTCGCTCAGCAGGTTGCGTTCAAACGCTTCTACCGCTTCGGCGAAGGCCAGGCCCTGATTGCTGCCGCTGGCGCCGGATTTCTTGAAGGCCGGCAGACCGAGGGCAAAACGCTCGGCGACGTTGCGCAATTCGCGTACGTTGCCCGGCCAGTCGTGGCTCATCAGGTTCGACAGGGTCTGGTTGTCCAGGTCCGGCACGGCACGGTCGAAGCGCAGGGACGACTGCTGCAGAAAGTGCTCGAACAATTGCAGGATGTCTTCGCGGCGTTCGCGCAGCGGTGGCAATTCGAGGGTCACCACGTTCAAGCGGTAATACAGGTCGCTGCGAAACTCGCCCGCCTTGCTCGACTCGTCCAGATCGGACTTGGTCGCCGCGATCACCCGGCAATCCACCGCCACGCTTTGGTTCGACCCGAGGCGTTCCAGGGTGCGTTCCTGCAACACCCGCAGCAGCTTGATTTGCAGCGGTAGCGGCATGCTTTCCACTTCGTCGAGGAACAGCGTGCCGCCGTCGGCGTGTTCGATCTTGCCGATCCGGCGCTTGCCGGCGCCGGTGAAGGCGTTGGCTTCATGGCCGAAGATTTCGCTTTCGAACAGGTTCTCCGGCAGGCCACCGCAGTTCAGCGCGACGAACTGCTTGGTGTGCCGCCGACTGAAGTCGTGCAGGCAACGCGCAACCAACTCTTTACCGGTGCCGGTTTCGCCTTCGATCAGCACGTTGGCCGACGTATCGGCGACGTTGGCGATCAGTTCCCGCAGGTTCTGCATGGCGGGCGAGCGGCCGATGATCCGGCCTTCGAGGGAGTCCCGTTCCGCCAGTTGCCGACGCAATGAAGAGACTTCCCGCGCCAGGCTGCGTTGCTCCAGCGCACGGCGCGCTACATCGACCAGACGCTCGGGGGAGAAAGGTTTCTCCATGAAGTCATAGGCGCCTTTCTGCATTGCGCCGACGGCCATGGAGATGTCGCCGTGACCGGTGATCAGCACCACCGGCAGGCTGCGGTCGCGGGCCTTGAGTCGGGTCAGCAATTCCAGACCGTCGATGCCCGGCAGGCGGATGTCGCTGATGACGATGCCGGCGAAGTTGTCGCCGACCCGCTCCAGCGCTTCTTCGGCGCTGCCGACGCCCACGCAGGGAATGTCTTCCAGGGTCAGCGCCTGTTGGCAGCCGAGCAGCACATGGGGGTCGTCTTCGACGATCAGCACACTAAGGTCGTTGTTCATATTGGCTCGGCGTGAGTGGGGCTTACCAACGGTAAACTGAGGACGAAAGTGGTACCACCGCTGGCCGGGTGCTCGACACCCAGGTGCCCGCCAGTGGCGGCGGCCAGGCTGGCGGAAAGGGTCAGGCCAAGGCCCAGGCCCTGTTCGCCGGGTTTGGTGGTGAAGAACGGCTCGAACAAATGCTTGCGCGCTTCGGCGTCGATGCCGTGGCCGTTGTCGCGTACACGAAGGCGATATTTGCCATCGTACTCTTCGCCTTCGAGCCATAGTTCTGGCAGCGGCTGTGCCTGCATGGCGTCGAGGGCGTTGCCGACCAGATTGACCAGAATCTGCTCCAGACGGGTCTGGTCGATCTGCACCTGCACATCGGCGAAGTCTCGGTGCAGTTGCAGATGCGCGCTTTCCACGCGACCACCGAGCAGCTGCAAGGCTGCATCCACCCCTTTGCCGAGGCTGGCCTGACCTTTGTCGTCTCCGCGGCGAGCGAACGAACGCAGGCTCGCGGTGATCCGGCCCATGCGGTCGATCAGTTCATTGATGGTCTTGAGGTTGGTGCTGGCAACGTCCAGTTGACCGCGTTCCAGAAACCGCACGGTGTTGCCGGACAAGGTCCGCAACGCCGCCAGTGGCTGGTTCAATTCGTGGGCGATGCTGGTGGACATCTGGCCGATGGCCGCGAGTTTACCGGCCTGCACCAGTTCATCCTGGGCACGGCGTAGCGTCTCTTCAGCCACACGTCGTTCGCGGATCTGGCCCTTGAGCCGTTCGTTGCTGGCGCGAAGGTCGGTGGTGCGTTCGGTAATCCGACGCTCCAGTTGATTGTTGGCTTCCTGCAAGGCTTCCCGGGCGGCGAGGCGCGTGGCAATGACCTTGCGCCGCTCGTTCCAGGCGATCAGCAGGAACGCCACGAGGGCAAACGCCACCGCCACCAGAATCCCCTGATTGATCGCTTCGCGACGCAAATCCTGCAGGGGGGTGAGCAGGGTGAAATTCCACGGGGTATCGCTCAATGGCCGGGTTTGCGAGAGGTAGCTGATGTCCTCTTCATCGGATTCCACTTCGCTGTTGGCGGGGAAGGTCAGTTTTTCCTCGCCTTCGGCCAGTTGTTCACGGGCCAGCGGTTGCAGTTCGTTCAGTGGGAACCAGTAGTACTGAAGGCTGCGGGCCAGTTTTTCCTTGGTCTCGTCGCTCAGCGGTACAACCGATTTCAGGCGCCGTGCCGGATCGCTGGAAAGAATGATGATGCCGTTTTCATCGCTGACGAACGCTTCCAGCCGCGCGCGCTGCCAGCGTTCTTCCATGGCTTCGAGGCGCACCTTGACCACCGCGACGCCAATGATCTTGCCGTGTTCTTCCAGGCCATGAGCCAAGTAATAACCGGGCTCGCCGTTGGTGCTGCCGATGCCATAGAAGCGCCCCGGCTGACCGCGCACGGCATTCTGGAAATAGGCGCGAAAGGACAGGTCTTCGCCCAGGTAACTGTCGACATCGCGCCAGTTACTGGTGGCCATGACCCGGCCAGTGGTGTCCATCACGTAGATAGCCCGACTGCGGCTGCGCCGGTTCAGGCCTTCGAGGTATTCATTGACCGTCTGTCGGTGTTCTGGCGACGGGTCGGCCAACAGCGTCGAAACGCTGGATTCGAGTTCCAGCAGGCTGGGCAGGTAGGTGTACTTGCTGATCTCGCTCTCGACGGCGCGGGCGTGCAGTTCCAGCTGACGCTGGCCGTTCTCGCTGAGGCTGCGAATCCCGTAGTGTTCACTGACCCAGAAGCCGAGGTAACCCAATCCGATCATCAGGGCGATGACCAGCGGCGGCAGGAACAGATGGCGAATCAGACGGGGTTTCACGGCGAGTGATGGCGGCGCGGCGCGATAGAGATTGGTGTCGCATTTCATCACAGATGCCTTGGGTCAACCACAACACAAATCTCCAGACCACCACCGGCCCCTGTGGGAGCGGGCTTTTGTGGTGAGGGGCTTTAATGGTGAGGAGGTCCTGTGGTGAGAGGGTTCTGTGGCGAGGGGATTTATCCCCGTTGGGCTGCGCAGCAGTCGTCAACCCATCGCATACGGTTTGACTTTGAAGTGCTGGGGCCGCTTCGCAGCCCAACGGGGATAAATCCCCTCGCCACAGAATCCCCACTCACCACAGAACCACTCACCCCCCCCAAAAAATCCCTCATCACAAAAGCCCGCTCCCACATTTGGGGAGCGGTGCCTTTCTTAGTGCTGCAGAATCTTGGCGAGGAAGTGCTGCGTACGCTCGGCGCGGGCGTTGATGTCGCCGAAGAACTCCTCTTTCTTGCAGTCTTCGATGATCTTGCCCTGGTCCATGAAGATCACCCGGTCCGCCACTTTACGGGCGAAGCCCATTTCGTGGGTCACGCACATCATGGTCATGCCTTCGTGGGCCAGTTGCACCATCACGTCGAGTACTTCGTTGACCATTTCAGGGTCCAGCGCCGAAGTCGGTTCGTCGAACAACATGACGATCGGGTCCATCGCCAGCGCACGGGCAATCGCCACACGCTGTTGCTGACCACCGGAAAGCTGGCCCGGATGCTTGTGCGCATGGGCAGACAGCCCGACGCGCTCAAGCAGTTGCAGACCTTTCTTGGTGGCTTCTTCCTTGCTGCGGCCCAACACCTTGATCTGCGCGATGGTCAGGTTTTCGGTGATGGTCAGGTGCGGAAACAGTTCGAAATGCTGGAACACCATGCCCACGCGCGAACGCAGTTTCGGCAGGTCGGTCTTCGGGTCGGCGATGGACGTGCCATCGACCACCACGTCGCCTTTCTGGAACGGTTCCAGGGCATTGACGCATTTGATCAGGGTGGATTTGCCGGAACCGGACGGCCCGCACACCACAATCACTTCGCCTTTTTTGACCTCGGTGCTGCAGTCAGTCAGTACCTGGAAGTCGCCATACCACTTGTTGACATTCTTGATAGAGATCATACGGCAAACCTTTTTTGCAGACGCTTGACCAGCAGCGAGGCGGCAAAGCTGATTGTGAAGTACGTGAGACCTGCAAAGATCAGGAACTCGTTGGAGCGACCGATGATGTCGCCACTGGCACGGGAGGCGTTGAGGAAGTCCACCAGACCAACCGCGTAGACCAGCGAGGTGTCCTGAAACAGGATGATGCTCTGTTGCAGCAGCAGCGGGGTCATCTTGCGGAACGCTTGCGGCAGGATGATCAACCGCATCATCTGGCCATACGTCATGCCCAGGGCTTGGGCTGCACCCATCTGACCCTTGGAAATCGACTGGACGCCGGCCCGGACGATTTCGCAGAAGTACGCCGCTTCGAACATCATGAACGCCACGATGCACGAGGCGAACGCGCCGATCGGGGTGTCTTCGCCGGTGATCCAGCGCAGAACGAACGGCACCGCCAGGTAGAACCAGGTGATCACCAGCAGCAGTGGAATCGAGCGGAAGTAGTTAACGTAGGCGCCAGCAATGTTCGACAGCAGTTTGCTGTGGGACAGGCGCATCAGCGCCAGGATCGTGCCGAGGATGATCCCGCCGACGACGCCCAGCGCCATCAATTGCAGGGTCATGACCATGCCGTTCCACAAGCCCGGCAGGGACGGGATGATGCCCGAGAAGTCGAATTCCATCATTTACCCCCTACGGAGATCAGGCCCGGTACGGCGACTTTCTTCTCGACCATGCGCATCAGCAGCATCAGGCCCATGTTCAGGGTGAAGTAGATCAGCGTTGCCAGGGTGAAGGCTTCGAACAGGTTGGCGGAGAACTCGGCGGTCTGTTTGGTCTGCGCGAGCAACTCCATCAGGCCGATCAGCGACGCCACGGAAGAGTTCTTGAACACGTTCAGGAATTCCGAGGTGAGCGGCGGAATGATGATCCGGTAAGCCTGGGGTAGCAGCACGTTCCAGTAGATTTGCGGCAGTTTGAAGCCCATGGCGCGAGCGGCGGATTCCTGGCCGCGAGGCAGCGCCTGGATACCGGTACGCACTTGTTCGCAAACACGAGCGGCGGTGAACAGGCCCAGGCAGACGACGACGCTGAGGTAAGCCGAGGTGGTCGGGTTCAGGTCCTGCTTGTACCAGTCTTGCAGGTTCTGAGGCAGCAGGTCGGGCACCAGGAAGTACCAGATGAACAGCTGAACCAGCAGTGGCACGTTACGGAAGAGTTCGACGTAACAGGTCGCAATGCCCGATACGATGCGGTTCGGCACGGTGCGCATGACGCCCAGCATCGAGCCCAGCAGCAGGGCAACGATCCAGGCCACGACGGCGATGGCGATGGTCCAGCCCAAACCGGAGGCGTACCAGTCGAGATACGTCTCGCTGCCCACTCCGGTGGACTTGAAGAACACGCCCCAGTCCCAGTTGTAATTCATTAGGGTCTCCCCTCAGATCGATCGATGTACAAGTGCCCGCCTGGGGAAGCTCCGTTCCCGCCCTGATCGTGAAGATCAGGCACACACGAGCGGCTCGACAGCCACCGGTTCGAGTGTTTCCAAAAATGCCAGCAGGGAGTGACTATCCCCCGAAAGGGCAGTGGCCCTTTCAGGAGATAAGGTTAGTCAGAAATCAGGATTTCTTTTCGTCAGCCGCTTTATCGGTCGGATTGGCGATCAGGGCCTTGAGCTCGTCGCTCATCGGGAACATGAGGTTCAGATTTTTTGGCGGGATTGGCTGCATGAACCATTTTTCGTAGATCTTGTTGATCTCGCCGGACTTGTAGGTCGCGATGATTGCGTCATCCACAGCTTTCTTGAATGGTGCGTCACCCTTGCGGACCATGCAGCCGTAGATTTCGTAGGACTGTGCAGTACCGGTCACGGCCCAATCGGTTGGCTTCTTGGCCTTGGCCATTTCACCGGCCAGCAAGGCGTCGTCCATCATGAAAGCCACGGCGCGGCCGCTTTCCAGCATGTTGAACGACTCGCCGTGGTCTTTGGCGGAGATGACGTTCATGCCCATTTGCTTGTCGGCGTTCATCGACTTGAGGATGCGCTCGGACGTGGTGCCAGCGGTGGTCACGACGTTCTTGCCTTTCAGGTCCGGGAAGTCCTTGTAAGGCGAATCTTTCTTGGACAGCAGCTTGGTGCCGATTTCGAAGATGCCGACGGAGAAGTCAACTTGCTGCTGACGTTCGACGTTGTTGGTAGTGGAGCCGCACTCGACGTCCACGGTGCCGTTCTGCACCAGCGGGATACGGGTTTGCGAAGTCACGAGGTTGTATTTGACCTGGAGGTTCGGCATGTCCAGGTCTTTTTTGATGGCTTCAACGATTTTCAGCTGGATATCGTGGGAGTAGCCAACCGGTTTGCCGGAAGCGTCCGCGATGTAGGAAAACGGAATGGAAGCGTCACGATGCCCGAGGGTGATAACGCCGGACTCTTTGATCTTCTTCAGGGTGCCGGTGAGTTCGGCGGCGAAAACTGGAGTGCTGATCAGAGCGGCAGCAATGGCTGCGCCCAGGAGATGGGGAACGATGCGCATCAAATTTTCCTCGACATTGTTTTTATATGGAGCCAGTTCATCGGCTCTTTTTTGTGCTTCGAATGCTTGCCGGCTCCTGAAGGGTTGGCACAGCTGTCATTCGTCCAAGAGTGTAGAGCATGACTCGTGCCAGGCCAGGATGAGTAGGGCAACCTATTGATTTATAAGGTTATTAAATATTTATGGCGAGGGTTTTGATGTTTGGAAATCCGGTTAACCGAATCGACCGACTGGTCGCGTTCGGAAAACCGAATGCAATCTCTCGTATTGCACCTATCCCCTGTGGGAGCGAGCCTGCTCGCGATGAGGTCGGCACATTCAACATTGATGTTGCCTGACATTCCGCTATCGTCGGAACGCCGCCCGGAGCCGGCTCTCTCCCACAGGAGATATGTAATGTTTGGCAGAATGCAAAAAGCCCCTGAATCGTGAGGTTCAGGGGCTTTTGTTTAACCGGATCGACGATCAGGCCGCTTCGATCTTGCTGCGGTTCTGCTCGACTTTGTTCAGGTAATCCTTGAGCTTTTCCTGTTCCGCCGGAGTAGTGAACAACCCCAGCTTGCTGCGGCGCCACAGAATGTCGTGCGCGGTAGTTGCCCATTCTTCGCTGCACAGATAATCGACTTCACGGGTGTAGAGCCCGCCGCCGATGTGTTCGCCCATATCACTGAGATTCTGCACGCCTTCGAGCATGCGCCAGGTGCGGCTGCCGTAGGTGGTGGCCCAGCGGCGGGCGATTTCGGTCGGCACCCAGTCGAACTTGTCGCGGATCAAGGCGCACAAGGCTTGCGGGGTGGTCATGTCTTCGCCGCCCGGCAGGGGAGCGCTGGCGGTCCAGCTCGGCTTGATGTCTTTGAAGTACGGAGCCAGTTGCGCCAGCGCCGACTCGGCCAGTTTGCGGTAGGTGGTCAGCTTGCCGCCGAACACCGACAACAGCGGCGCTTCTTCGCCGGTGCCCGACAACGCCAGGGTGTAGTCGCGAGTGACAGCCGACGGGTTATCGGATTCGTCGTTGCACAGCGGACGAACGCCGGAATAGCTGTGCAGGATGTCGTCGCGGCTGATGCGTTTCTTGAAATGGGAATTGACCACTTTCAACAGGTAATCGATTTCGCTTTCAGTGATCGCCACTGCAGCCGGATCGCCGGTGTACTCGCGGTCGGTGGTGCCGATCAGGGTGAAGTGGTTCAGGTATGGAATGGTGAACACGATGCGCTGATCTTCGTTTTGCAGAATGTGCGCGTGTTCGCCTTCGTACAGTTTCGGCACGATCAGGTGGCTGCCCTGGATCAGGCGGATGCCGTACGGCGATTCCATCTTCAGGTCGTCACGAATGAACTTGGCGACCCACGGGCCGGCGGCGTTTACCAGTGCCTTGGCGCGGATCGAAAACAGACTGCCATCGGCGCGTTCCAGATGCAGGTGCCACATACCCTTGGTGCGACGGGCGCTGACGCAGCGAGTCTGGGTGTGAACGTGGGCGCCTTTTTCGCGGGCGGCCATGGCGTTCAGCACCACCAGTCGGGCATCGTCAACCCAGCAATCGGAGTATTCGAAGCCTTTGGTGATTTCGCTTTTCAGCGGGCTGTCCGGGCCGAACTTCACGCTTTTCGAACCTTCGAGTTTTTCCCGCTTGCCAAGGTGGTCATAAAGGAATAGACCGGCGCGGATCATCCAGGCTGGACGCAGGTGTGGACGGTGCGGCAGCACGAAGCGCATCTGCTTGACGATGTGCGGGGCCTTGGCCAGCAGCACTTCGCGTTCGGCTAGGGCTTCGCGCACCAGACGGAATTCGTAATGTTCAAGGTAGCGCAAGCCACCGTGGATCAGCTTGCTGCTGGCTGACGAGGTGTGGCTGGCCAAGTCGTCTTTTTCGCATAGAAACACCGAAAGACCGCGACCGGCGGCATCCGCTGCGATCCCCACGCCATTGATCCCGCCACCGATGACGGCGATATCGTAGATCTCAGCGAGAGGGGGCGTAGGCAAGGTAGAAGTGGGCATCGGCTAGCCTCGGGCTTTTATGATTTTCTGTATTGGAATTCGAACATTAATGTTCATTTGCGAAAATGGTAGCCCATAAAGTCGCCCGCAGCCAGTTAACTTCGATTGAAAATACTGATCGAAGGGCCGTGAAAGGAAAATTTTCGAACATTGAGAGAGTGAAGAGGGGAGATTTGCCGCGACTTCTGTAGGAGCATGGCTTGCCCGCGATGGCATACTCGAGGCCGCCATCGCCGGCAAGCCGTGCTCCTACAGGTTATTTAACCGCTTTCGCGGTTAAACGACTTCTAGCCGAATCTTGTGCTGGCTCAACAACTGCGCCAACGCCGGCACAGGCTGCTGATCGGTCACCAGGCAATCAATCAAACTGATAGGCCCCAGACGAATCATGGCGTTGCGCCCGAATTTGCTGGAGTCCGCCGCGAGGATGACCTTTCGGGCATTGGCGATGATCGCCTGGGACACCCGAACTTCCTGATAGTCGAAGTCCAGCAGACTGCCGTCTTCATCGATACCGCTGATGCCGACCAAGGCGAAATCAACCTTGAACTGGTTAATGAAGTCGACACTGGCCTGACCGACCACACCACCGTCGCGCCGCACGTTGCCACCGGTCAGCAGGACATCGAAGTCGTCCTTGGCGCTGAGCATCGAAGCCACATGCAGGTTGTTGGTGATGATCTTCAGGTGATTGTGATTGAGCAACGCCCGGGCGATGGATTCGGTGGTGGTGCCGATATTGATGAACAGCGAGGCGTGATCGGGGATTTGAGCCGCAATGGCTTCACCGATACGCTGCTTTTCATCGCGCATCTGATCGGCACGCATGGCGTAGGCGGTGTTTTCGACGCTGGAATCGTAGGCTGCGCCGCCGTGGTAGCGACGCAACAAATTAGCTTCCGCGAGCTGATTGATATCGCGGCGGATGGTTTGCGGTGTAACGACGAACAGCGTAGCCATTTCCTCGATGCTGACATAGCCGCGTTCGCGGACCAGTTCGAGGATTTGCTGCTGACGGGGAGGCAGATTCATGGGGCTTCCTTTGGGCTGCCGTGCAAAAATTTGCCCATGATGACGCAGGAATCTGCTCCCTGCCAGTTTCCAAATAACGTGAAAGCTACTGCGCTCGGCAATCCTGCGTTAAAAACAGGCTCGGACTGCTCATTTACAACCTCGTAAAGTCGGGTGCGACCCCAGCCGGTCCTCGCCTGTTTTTGCCTTGTCTTGCCTTCGCTCGCTACGCTTTCACGCTATTTGGACATACAGATACGAGTACTCAGCCCGGCTTATTCAGCGCCTTCATGCGGTTCCCAATCGCGGGTGCGGCTGACGGCTTTTTTCCAGCCGGCGTAGAGTTTTTCCTTCGCGGTTTCGTCCAGGGTCGGTTCGAATTCGCGCTCGATCACAGCCTTGCCGCGCAACTCGTCCAGGCTGCCCCAGAAGCCACACGCCAGACCGGCCAGGTAAGCCGCGCCCAGTGCGGTGGTTTCGCGCATTTGCGGACGTTCGACCTGAGTGCCGAGGATGTCGGCCTGGAACTGCATCAGGAAGTTGTTCGCGACTGCGCCGCCGTCGACACGCAGGGATTTCAAGCGTTCGCCGGAGTCCTGTTGCATGGCATCGAGAACGTCGCGGGTCTGGTAGGCAATCGACTCCAGGGCTGCACGAATGATGTGATCCACGCGTACCCCGCGAGTCAGGCCGAACAATGCGCCGCGGGCATACGGGTCCCAGTACGGAGCGCCCAGACCGGTGAAGGCGGGTACCAGGTACACGCCGTTGCTGTCCTTGACCTTGTTGGCAAAGTATTCAGTGTCGTGGGCGTCGTTGATGATTTTCAGTTCATCACGCAGCCATTGAACGGTGGAACCACCGTTGAACACAGCACCTTCCAGCGCGTAAGCCACTTCGCCGCGCGGGCCGCAAGCGATGGTAGTCAACATGCCGTGCTTGGATTTCACGGCTTTGTCGCCGGTGTTCATCAGCAGGAAGCAGCCGGTGCCGTAGGTGTTTTTCGCCTGGCCTGGCTCGACGCACATCTGGCCGAACAGGGCCGCTTGCTGGTCACCCGCGATACCGCCGATAGCGATGCCGCTTTTGGTGTGGCCGTAGATTTCGGACGAGGATTTAACTTCCGGCAGCATCTCGCGCGGAATATCCAGAACCTCCAGCATCTTCGCGTCCCACTCAAGCGTGTGGATGTTGAAGAGCATGGTGCGCGAGGCGTTGGTGTAGTCGGTGACGTGCACTTTGCCGCCGGTAAATTTCCAGATCAGCCAGCTGTCGATGGTGCCGAACAACAGTTCGCCTTTGCGCGCGCGTTCGCGGCTGCCTTCGACGTTGTCGAGGATCCACTTGAGCTTGGTGCCGGAGAAGTACGGGTCAGTGACCAGGCCGGTGGTGTCGCTGATGTATTGCTCGTGACCGTCGCGCTTGAGCTGCTGGCAGATCTCGGTGCTGCGGCGGCACTGCCAGACGATCGCGTTGTAGATCGGGCGGCCGGTGGTCTTGTCCCAGACCACGGTGGTTTCGCGCTGGTTGGTGATGCCGATGGCGGCGACCTGGTCGTGATGCAGGCCGGCTTGAGCCAGGGCCTCGACCATCACGGCGCTTTGGGTGGCGAAGATTTCCATCGGGTCGTGTTCAACCCAGCCGGCTTGCGGGTAATGCTGTGCGAATTCGCGCTGGGCGGTGCAGACCACGTTCGCGTCGCGGTCGAAAATGATCGCGCGGGAGCTGGTCGTACCCTGATCGAGGGCAATGATGTAGTTCTTATTCTGAGTGTCGGTCATGTCGATTGCCTTGGACGAAAAAAGGGGGAGTGAGGTCCGGCGCGTGATCTGATGGGCAGGATCACGCGCCAACGGTATCAAGAAGTTCTTGGTTTGCCGTCAATGGCCGGTACTGCTTCCTTTGTAGCAGGTAGGGCGCTGGGCAGATGGCGGGCAATCAGCCCGCGATACGCTGCAGCACCGAGGCAGGCACCGACAATCGGTGCAAAAATCGGAATCAGGAAATACGGGATATCGCGCCCGCCGGTGAAGGAAATTTCACCCCAGCCAGCGAAGAAAGTCATCAGTTTAGGACCGAAGTCGCGCGCCGGGTTCATCGCAAAACCGGTCAGCGGCCCCATCGAGCTGCCAATCACGGCAATCAGCAGGCCGATCAGCAGCGGAGCGAGCGGACCCTTTGGCAAGCCATTGTTGTCGTCGGTCAGGGACATGATCACGCCCATCAGGATGGCGGTGATGATCACTTCAACCAGGAAGGCTTGCGCCGTGGTCAAGGCCGGGTTGGGGAAGGTGGAAAACACCGACGCCAATTCGAGGCTGGCCTGAGTACCACGAACCATATGGTGAGTTTGTTCGTAATCGAAGAATAAATTGCTGTACAGCGTGTAAACCAACAACGCTCCACAGAAGGCCCCAGCGATCTGGGCGAGAATATAGAAAGTCAGTTTGCGTTTTTCGAAGTCAGCGAAAATGCTCAGGGCAATGCTGACGGCGGGATTGAGATGAGCTCCGGAAACGCCGGCAGTCAGGTAGATCGCCATGCTCACGCCGACCCCCCAGATGATGCTGATTTCCCAAAGGCCGAAGCCGGCACCCGCGACCTTGAGCGCGGCAACGCAACCTGTACCAAAAAAGATCAGCAGCGCAGTGCCCAGAAATTCGGCCATGCATTGGCTTGAGAGCGACGGTTGTTGTAAAGCAGTTGTCATTGAAAACCTCATTTTTGTTGTTGTCTGGCGCTTTTGCATCATGGTCAAAGCGCGATTTTCACCGAGACAGGATCCCCATCCTGTTCTCGGCCTGCTGCTGGGTGCTGCGATAGGAACATTCGTACAGTATTCAGATTCGAAAAAATATAGACAAGAAACGCTGATGTCAAAGGTCGAAAGTGAACCGTCAGTCACAATCGAACTATTAGTCACATGAATGACCGCGTCGTTCACGCGGCAGACCGAAGGTGGACGAACGGCATAAGGCACCGCCAAGCCTTTGAAATAACGCCGCAATAGAGCCTTTTATGGAGCAATGGCCTAGAATCCAGCGCAGTATTTTTCTACTGCCGCCCAGTCTGGAGCTGTCATGACCCCCGCATTGGATTTGTTGAAAAAAGTTCGTGCCGAACATCGCGTGCACAGTTACGAACATGATCCGAAGGCCGCGTCCTACGGGCTGGAGGCCGCGGAGAAGTTGGGGCTGGATCCGGCGCAGGTGTTCAAGACCTTGCTGGCGGCCAGCGAAAAAGGTGAATTGTTGGTGGCCGTGGTGCCGGTCGTCGGAAGTCTGGACTTGAAAGGCCTGGCTCATGCCGCTGGCGTGAAAAAAGTCGAAATGGCCGATCCTGCCGCTGCGCAACGATCCACCGGATACCTGCTGGGCGGCATCAGCCCGCTGGGACAGAAAAAGCGCTTGCGCACGTTTATCGATAATTCAGCTCAGCCCTTTGCCAGCATTTTTGTCAGCGCGGGGCGACGAGGGTTGGAAGTCGAATTGGCACCCGCGGTGCTGGCCGAACATACCCAGGCGAAGTTCGCCGATATCGGCCGCGCCTGACGCGGACTATCAGCCCGGCGCTGTATGGTGCAAATGTACGGGCTCTGTCACTGGTGCCGGGTTGTCGGCAGCGTCATGCTCGGTGGCCTGACAAAAGGAGAAGGGTTATGCAGCTTGAGTTTCATCAGGTCGATGCGTTCAGTGATCGGCCGTTCAGTGGCAACCCGGCGATGGTCTATCGCCTCGATGCCTGGCTTGCCGATGAGTTGATGCAGAAGATCGCCGCCGAGCACAACCTCGCCGAAACCGCTTTTGTGGTGCGCGAAGGGCAGGGCTGGCACATCCGCTGGTTTACCCCGACCACCGAAGTGCCGCTGTGCGGTCATGCAACCCTGGCCAGCGCTTACGTGCTGTTTGAAATCTATAAGGAACCGGTCGAGCGGCTGGACTTCATCTGTAAGTCCGGCCTGCTAAGCGTGAGCCGTGAGGGTGAGCGCTTGTGGCTGGATTTTCCGGCGCTCATCCCGTCGGAAGTGGGCGTGACCCTGGATGTCGAGCGCGCGCTGGGTGTGGAAGCGGTTGATGTGCTGGGGTCGAACGAGTTGTTCGTGGTGCTGGAGTCCGAGCAGGCGGTGCTCGAATGTCAGCCGGACATGGCGGCACTCGCGAAGCTGCCGTGGCCGGGGGCAATCGTCACGGCCAAGGGCAGCGAGCATGATTTCGTTTCCCGCTACTTCGCGCCGGCGATCGGCATCAACGAAGACCCGGTGACGGGGTCGACTCATTGCAGCCTGATCCCGTACTGGTCGAAACGCTTGGGCAAGTTGAGCCTGACGGCTTGTCAGCGTTCGGCTCGAGGCGGGGAGTTGTTCTGTCGGCTGGAAGGGGATCGGGTAAAAATCGGCGGGAATGCGACGCTCGTTGCGAGCGGAACGCTGATGCTGGGTTGATGCTGATCTTTGTAGGAGCAAAGCTCGCTCGCGATGAACGATGACGCGGTGCATCAGCTAAACCGCGGTGATGCTATCGCGAGCAAGCTTTGCTCCTACAGAAATGGGGTGTCAGTGGGCGCTGCTGTAACGGCGGACACCGGACTCGACGACCGGAATCTGCGCCGCCGTACTGCCCGATGCCTGAAACAGCACCAGGTGTTCAGCCGCGACACGAATGCCGACCTCTGAACCCACCTGATGATCGGCATGGCTCGGGAAAATCGATTCCAGCTGCGCGCCGGTCGGCAACTGCAAGCGATACAAGGTGGACGCACCCTGGAAAGACTTGCCGACAATCCGCGCCTTCAACGTGCTGTCCGGTGCATAAACGATATCGTCCGGACGCAGCAACACATCCACCGCCCCGCCAACCGGCCAGGTGTAGGCACGATTACCGCGTAACTCACCCAGCTCGGTCTGCACCGACTCGGGGCTGCTCAACTGACCGCGAATGAAATAACCCTGACCGATGAAGCTGGCGACATACGGCGTCAGCGGTTCGTGATACAGGTTGTAAGGCGTGTCCCACTGCTCCAGGCGACCTTCCTTGAAAACCCCCACATGATCACTCACCGCGAACGCTTCTTCCTGGTCATGCGTTACCAGAATCGCGCTGGTGCCACGGGCCTTGAGAATGTCGCGCACCTCATGGCTGAGCTTGCGTCGCAGCTCGCCATCAAGGTTTGAAAAGGGTTCGTCGAGCAGTAGCAGTTGAGGTTCCGGCGCCAGGGCGCGGGCCAGTGCGACGCGCTGCTGTTGACCACCGGACAGCTCATGGGGGAAGCGCTTGCCGAGGTTTTTCAGGTTGACCAGTTCCAGCAGCTCTTCGGTGACGCGATCCTTTTGCGGGTGCTTGCGGATCCCGAAGGCGATGTTCTCGGCCACGCTCAAGTGCGGAAACAGTGCGTAATCCTGGAACACCATGCCGATCCGGCGTTTCTCCGGGGCGAGGGTGAAACCGGCGCGGGAGATTGTCTCGCCCGCCAACTGGATTTCACCTTCGTGTACCGGTTCGAAACCGGCAATTGCCCGTAGCGTGGTGGTTTTGCCGCAACCCGAAGAGCCCAGCAGGCAACCGATGTCGCCGGCATTCAAATGCAGGTTGAGGTTCTGCACGACGCGCTGGTCTTGATAGCCGCAGGCGAGATTGCGCAGGTTCAACAGTAATGGATGGCTCATGCGTGGTGGTACGCCGGTTCGACGAGAAACTCGAGCAGGGCCTTTTGTGCGTGAAGACGGTTTTCGGCTTGATCCCACGCGACGGAGCGCTGGTCATCGAGCAGGTCGACGCTGATCTCTTCGCCACGGTGGGCCGGCAGGCAATGCATGAACAGCACGTCCGGTGCGGCCAGGTCGAGCAGGGCGCGGTTGACTTGAAACGGCGCGAACAGTTTCAGGCGCTTGGCGGTTTCCTCTTCCTGGCCCATGGAGGTCCAGACATCGGTGCTGACCAGATGGGCGCCGCGTACGGCATCCTTCGGATCGCGGACGATGGTGACCCGATCGCCGGCCTTGGCCACGAATTCAGGGTTGGGTTCAAAGCCTTCCGGGCACGCGACTCGCAACTGGAAGTCGAACTGGATCGCCGCTTCTATATAGCTGTTGCACATGTTGTTGCCGTCGCCGATCCAGGCCACGGTTTTGCCCTGGATCGAACCGCGGTGTTCGAGGAACGTCTGCATGTCGGCCAGCAACTGGCACGGGTGCAGGTCATCGGACAGGCCGTTGATCACGGGCACGCGGGAGTTGGCGGCGAATTCGGTCAGGGTGCTGTGGGCAAAGGTACGGATCATCACGGCGTCGAGCATGCTCGACATGACGATCGCGCAGTCGCCGATCGGCTCGCCACGGCCCAGTTGGGTGTCGCGCGGCGACAGGAAGATCGCCTGGCCACCGAGCTGGATCATGCCGGCTTCGAACGAAATACGGGTGCGGGTCGAGGACTTCTCGAAAATCATCCCGAGCACGCGGTTTTTCAGAGGCTCGAACAGTACGCCGCGGTTACGCAGGTCTTTGAGCTCAACGCCTCGACGGATCACGCTGACCAGCTCTTCGGGCGTGCAATCCATCAGGGAGAGAAAGTGCCTTGCGCTCATCATTGACTACCTTTTTGCAACAGACCGCAGATACTCAAAGCCTTGTTTAACTGAAAAACGGGCGAGACCTGCGGCGTAAGCCGCACGGGGCGACGAAATAGGGGAAGGCGCGATCTTATAATTAAATGTCGCGTCTTACCAATAGGGCTACGGTTTTTAGGGGATTTCAGAGGGGCTACGGGATGACCGCAGTAGCGCTTTTGAAGCCTGTTTCCTGACAGCAGCCTGTCATTTGTACACTGGGGTCACGGGGCTTTGCAATCAAACGGGGCGGGGACAGCATAGCGGCGGTCGGTTTCTGACCTGCCATTCGAAGCATTTGTGCTCGGGATCGATCGATGTGTCTGGTCTGAAACATTTGCTAAAGCAAAGTGGCGGGTTATAACTAACGCACGAACGACGCAGGAAGCCTTCGGAATGGAATCGAAAGAACGACAGTTAATGGAATTACTCGGCCTCACGGCTCGCTCGCTGACCCACCTCACCGCGTCCATGACCTCGATGTCCTTCGAGTTGATGCGCAGTGAAGACGAAGTGACCAAGGCCGCCGGCCGGCGGATGATCGACCGCATGGCAACCATCAGCACCGGGCTCGACGAGCACTGGCGGCTGATCGGTGAACTCACCGGTGTTCATCTCGCTCAAGAGCAGATCGAAACCATCCAGGAGATCCAGTTGCAGACGCCGCCGAAGCTGCCGCCCAACTGATCCCCTGCGGTCATCGGCTGGCCTGATGGCCGCCGATTCACAAGACGAACGTCGCTGGCGCAGCCGTGGATCAGGCGCCATAGTTTTGTTCCCGCGGCCGATATTGCCCGCCCAGAACAAGACAGAGACTGGCCATGACCAAGACTCTCCATCACCGTGCGTGCCACTTGTGCGAAGCCATCTGCGGCCTGACCATCGAAACCACCGAGGTCGAAGGCGCGGTGCAGATCACGTCGATCAAGGGTGACGCTCAGGATACCTTCAGCCGGGGGCATATCTGCCCCAAGGCCGTCGCCCTGCAAGATATTCAGAACGATCCGGATCGTCTGCGTCAGCCGATGCTGCGGGTCGGCAGTGAATGGCAGCCCATCGAGTGGGAAGACGCCTTCAACCTTGTCGCCGAACGTCTGGCGGCGATTCAGGAGCGTCACGGACAGAACGCGGTGGCGGTCTATCAAGGCAACCCCAGCGTGCACAACTACGGGCTGATGACCCACAGCAATTACTTTCTCGGCCTGTTGAAAACCCGCAACCGGTTTTCCGCGACCTCGGTCGACCAGTTGCCCCATCACCTGACCAGCCATTTGATGTACGGCCACGGTTTGCTGTTGCCAATCCCGGACATCGATCACACCGATTTCATGCTGATCCTAGGCGGCAATCCGCTGGCCTCCAACGGCAGCATCATGACCGTGCCGGATGTGGAGAAGCGCTTGAAGGCCATTCAGGCCCGCGGCGGCAAAGTGGTGGTGGTCGATCCGCGCCGCAGCGAAACCGCGGCGATTGCCGACCAGCATTTGTTCGTGCGCCCCGGTGGCGATGCGGCGTTGTTGTTCGGACTGCTCAATACCTTGTTCGCTGAAGGCCTGACCCGCGACAGTCATTTGCCGGTGGACGGTCTGAATGAGGTGCGCGAGGCGGTCGCGAATTTCACCGCCGAGGCCATGAGCCCACTGTGCGCGGTGCCCGCCGAACAGATCCGCCAACTGGCGCGGGACTTTGCGGCGGCGCCGACAGCAGTCTGTTACGGCCGCATGGGGGTCTCGACCCAGGCGTTCGGCACCTTGTGTCATTGGGTTGTGCAACTGATCAACTTGGTCACCGGTAATCTCGATCGCGTGGGAGGGGCGTTGTGCACCGAACCGGCGGTGGACCTGGTGGCATCGACCTCAGGTGGGCATTTCAATCTGTGGCAGAGCCGGGTCTCCGGGCGTCCTGAATACGGTGGCGAACTGCCGGTCTCGGCGCTCGCCGAAGAGATGCTTACCGAAGGGGAAGGGCAGGTTCGTGCGCTGATTACCGTGGCGGGTAACCCGGTGCTGTCGACGCCCAATGGCCGACAGCTGGAACAGGCGCTGGACGGATTGGAGTTCATGGTCAGCATCGACCTGTACATCAATGAAACCACGCGGTATGCCGACCTGATCCTGCCGTCCACATCGGCCCTGGAAAACGATCATTACGACACGACGTTCAATATGTTCGCGGTGCGTAACGTCACTCGGTTCAATCGCGCGATCCTGGCCAAACCTGAAGGTGCGTTGCATGACTGGGAGATTTTCGTAGGGCTGGCCAAGGCGTTTGCGGCAAAGACCGGTAAGGAACTGAAACCAACGATCCCGCCAGCGCAGATGATCGACCGTGGCTTGCGGATGGGGTTGTATGGCGATACTTCAGAACAGAAATTATCACTGGCGACCTTGTTCGATCACCCGCATGGTGTCGATCTCGGGGCGCTGAAATCCAACCTGACGCCTCGCCTGAAAACCGAAAACCAGCGCGTCCAGGCTGCGCCGCCAGCGATCCTTGCCGACCTGGCGCGCTTTGCCGCCTTGCAAGCACCCCCGGCCGATGAATTGCTGATGATTGGCCGCCGTCATGTGCGCAGTAACAACTCGTGGATGCATAACTATCACCGCCTGGTGAAGGGCAAGCCGCGCCATCAATTGCTGATGCACCCGGATGACCTGGCCAGCCGTGGGCTCAATGACGGGCAGCGCGTGCGGGTCAGTTCGCGGGTCGGTGTGATTGAAGTTGAAGTGCTCGGCAGTCTGGATATGATGAAAGGCGTGGTCAGCCTTCCGCACGGTTGGGGCCATGCGCGGCCAGGCGTGCAGATGACCATTGCCAGTGGTCAGCCGGGCTCCAGCGCCAATGACCTGACCGACGAATGTCTGCTCGATGAGTTGTCGGGCAATGCGGCGTTGAATGGCGTGCCAGTGACCGTGGCGGCGGCTTGACTGAGTCTGTCGGGGAGACCGAGCATGGCGCTCGGGTTTCCGTTACAATGCGCCACCGTGCCGACCCCTGAGTCGGAAAGTTCAGCCGAGGTGCTTCATGGATATCATCGAAACGATTAAAGAGCAGATTGCTAACAACACCATTCTGCTTTACATGAAAGGTTCGCCGAATGCCCCGCAGTGCGGCTTCTCCGCGAAAGCCGCGCAGGCCGTGATGGCATGTGGTGAAAAGTTTGCGTACGTGGACATCCTGCAGAACCCGGAAATCCGCGCCAACCTGCCAAAATACGCCAACTGGCCAACCTTCCCGCAACTGTGGGTGGGCGGTGAGCTGGTCGGCGGTAGCGACATCATGACCGAGATGGCTGCAGACGGTTCGCTGCAGACCACCATCAAGGCTGCTGTCGAAGCTGCTGCTGCCAACAAGACCGAAGCCTGATTCGGTCTTTGCAGGAGCCGAGCTTGCTCGCGATGCAGGCGCCGCGGTTTAGCAAGAGTACCGCGTCATTGTTCATCGCTGGCAAGCCATGCTCCTAAAAGAGCAGGCATTAAAAAGCCCCGCCTCTTAAAAGAATGCGGGGCTTTTTATTGTCTCGAGTTTAGCGGGCGCTAACTTACTCTTCGCCCATCTGCGATTGCAGATAGTTCTCAAGACCGACTTTATCGATCAGACCCAGTTGGGTTTCCAGCCAGTCGATATGTTCTTCTTCGGATTCAAGAATATCTTCGAGCAGTTCACGGCTGCCGAAGTCACCAACGGTTTCGCAATGAGCGATAGCCACTTTGAGATCCGCGTGACCGGTGCGTTCGATACGCAGGTCGCACTCAAGCATTTCCTGGGTGTGTTCGCCGATCTGCAGCTTGCCCAGGTCCTGGACGTTCGGCAGGCCTTCAAGGAACAGGATGCGCTTGATCAGCTTGTCCGCGTGCTTCATCTCGTCGATGGATTCGTGGTATTCGTGCTTGCCGAGCTTATTCAGGCCCCAATCTTCGTACATGCGTGCATGCAGGAAGTATTGATTGATCGCGACCAGTTCATTGGCAAGGATTTTGTTGAGATGCTGGATGACTGTAACGTCGCCTTTCATGATGGGGTCCTGCCCTAAGTAGCTGTCAATAAGGCAGAGTCTGAGCCGCGACATTAAGAGTGTCAAACCTAAGTTATTGAAACTTAAGTGAAAATTAATCTGAATAAGAATGTTTGTGTTCCGCGTCTAGCGCGTAAGCGATTGATTTTCAGACATAAAAAAACCGGACATCAAGTCCGGTTCTTTGAAATACGTTAATTACGCGGCAGTAAATTCTACAGGGTAGGGAATCGCGGCCTGGGCCGATTGCAGTTTGGTCAGGGTTTCGCGGACCACTTCCTTGGCAAGGCAGGCACATTTACCGCATTGGCTAGCTACGCCGGTGGCCTGACGGACTTCCTTATAGCTGCAGCAACCTTCATAGATCGCTTCGCGGATTTGACCGTCGGTGACGCCAGTGCAGAGGCAAACATACATAAGTGAAAACCGTCGCTGGTTGTGACTCAATTGCGATGGATCTTAATGTTAACGAGAATGATTGTCAAAGTGGTTTCTGAAAGCTTTGATCAGGGCTGACGAACGGTTTCCTCTCAGCTTCGATCACGAGGAAAACCCGTCGACTGCATTTCCCCTGTCAAAAAAACCGTTAAGGACAGGGTAAAAACGCAGTGTATGATGGCCGGTCCTTATGAAGCGGGTTCGTGTCACAGGGCTGTCGCCTGAAGGTGGCAGGCTGGCGCAAACCCGGAACTTCACGTTTTTACACCAGGAGATATCCAATGAGCGTACTCGTAGGCAAACAAGCCCCTGACTTCACCGTACCGGCTGTACTCGGCAATGGCGAAATCGTAGACAGCTTCACCCTGTCGTCGGCCATCAAAGGCAAATACGGCCTGGTGTTCTTCTACCCACTGGACTTCACCTTCGTTTGCCCGTCCGAGCTGATCGCTCTGGACAACCGCATGTCTGACTTCAAGGCACGCAACGTTGAAGTGGTCGCCGTTTCGATCGACTCGCACTTCACCCACAACGCCTGGCGCAACACCCCGGTCAACAATGGTGGTATCGGCCAGGTCCGTTACACCATGGCTGCCGATATCAAGCAGGAAATCATGAAGGCTTACGACGTTCAGTCCGCTGACGGCGTAGCTTTCCGTGGTGCGTTCCTGATCGACGACAAAGGCGTTGTCCGCTCGCAGATCATCAACGACCTGCCGCTGGGCCGTAACATCGAAGAGCTGGTTCGTCTGGTCGACGCGCTGCAATTCCACGAAGAGCACGGTGAAGTCTGCCCTGCCAACTGGAAAAAAGGCGACAAAGGCATGACCGCTTCCACCGAAGGTGTTGCGGCTTACCTGACCGAGCACGCTGCTGCGCTGTAAGGCACGTTTGAGGCATAAAAAAAACCGGCCGTTGAGGCCGGTTTTTTTATGGGCGGGGTAAGTCCAGCGACCGGGATCAGTCGTTGAAGTCTTCCCAGCCGCCCATTTGTTTCCAGCGATTGACGATGCCGCAGAACAGCTCGGCCGTCTTCTCGGTGTCGTAGCGCGCCGAGTGAGCCTCGCGACCGTCAAAGTCGATGTCTGCTGCCTGGCAAGCCTTGGCCAGTACAGTTTGACCGTAAGCCAGACCGGCCAGGGTCGCGGTATCGAAGCTGGAGAACGGATGAAACGGGTTGCGTTTCATGTCCAGACGCGCGACAGCGGCGTTGAGGAAACCCAGGTCGAAGCTGCTGTTGTGTCCGACCAGAATCGCCCGTTTGCAGCCATTGGCTTTCAGGGCCTTGCGGATGCCGCGGAAGATATCGGTCAGGGCCGTTTCTTCGCTCACCGCCATACGCAGCGGGTGATCGAGTTTGATCCCGGTGAATTCCAGCGCGGCCGCTTCAATGTTCGCGCCTTCAAAAGGCTCGACGCGGAAGAAATAGGTGTGATCGGGATACACAAACCCTTTTTCATCCATGGCGATAGTGGTTGCGGCAATTTCCAGCAAGGCGTCAGTGGCAGAGTTGAAACCACCGGTTTCAACGTCGACAACGACTGGCAGGTATCCACGGAAGCGCTCAGCCATCGGGTGGCGCGAACCACCTCCGCCGCCTTGACCGTCCTGTTCGTCGTCGAAATGGTCTTCACTCACGCGTGTTCCTCCAGCAGGCGCCAGCGCAGTTTTTCACCGGCGCGCAGCGGGATTACGGTCAGCTCGCCAAATGGCAGGCTGGTTGGGGCGGTCCACTCATCGCGGACCAGGGTGATGCGATCGGTGTTTACCGGCAGGCCGTAGAAACGCGGGCCGTTCAGGCTGGCGAAGGCTTCGAGCTTGTCCAGCGCGTTGCGCTGTTCGAAGGCTTCGGCATACATCTCGATCGCTGCATAAGCGGTGTAGCAACCGGCACAGCCGCAAGCGGCTTCTTTGGCGTGTTGGGCATGGGGCGCCGAGTCGGTGCCGAGGAAGAACTTGTCGCTGCCGCTGGTGGCGGCGTCGAGCAGGGCTTCCTGATGGGTGTTGCGCTTGAGGATCGGCAGGCAGTAGAAGTGCGGCCGAATCCCGCCCACCAGCATGTGGTTGCGGTTGTACAGCAGGTGATGCGCGGTGATGGTCGCGCCAACATTGGCCGAAGCCTCGTTGACGAACTGCACGGCGTCGGCGGTAGTGATGTGTTCGAACACCACTTTGAGGCTCGGGAAGCGCTCGACCACACGACGCATGTGCTCATCGATAAAGATTTTTTCGCGATCGAACACGTCGACATCGCCACGGGTGACTTCACCGTGAACCAACAAGGGCATCCCGACTTCGGCCATGGCCTCAAGTGCAGGGAAAATCTTGTCGATGCTGGTGACGCCAGAGTCCGAGTTGGTGGTCGCGCCGGCCGGGTACAGCTTGGCGGCGTGAATGAAGCCGCTGGCCTTGGCCTCGCGAATTTCTTCGGGCTGGGTGCGGTCGGTCAGGTACAGCACCATCAACGGTTCAAAGCGGCTGCCAGCCGGGCGTGCAGCGAGAATCCGCTGGCGATAGCCGTCGGCTTCAGCGGTATTACGCACCGGAGGTACCAGGTTGGGCATGATGATGGCGCGACCAAAGGTGCGCGCGACATCCGCGACTGTATTGGGCAACACAGCACCATCGCGAAGATGAATATGCCAGTCGTCGGGACGCAGCAGGGTCAGGCGGTCGGACATGAGGGGATTCCAGGCGGGTCAAACTGAGGGGAATGCTACCGGAAAAGACTCTTCCAGGCACTCGCTATCAAGTTTTGCAGGAAGCTTCCGATATCCAACAGGTATGCCGTAAACATCTGTGTGTCGGTCTTTTTGTTGTAGAAGCCAGTGGAGCCTCCCGTGCGCCAGCGTTATTTAGCCTTGCTCAGCGTGTTTGCCAGCCTTCCTGCGATGGCGCTCACTTTCCAGACCCGTCTGGAGAGCATCGAGTGGACGGTCGAAGGAGACAAGTTCGAGTGCCGCCTGGCTCAGCCGATCACCGATTTTGGTTCGGGTGAATTCGTGCGTCGCGCTGGCGAGCAAGCGACGTTCCGTCTGAAGGCCTATAACTCGATGATCGGCGGCGGTTCGGCCACCTTGCTGGCGGCGGCTGCACCCTGGCAGCCGGGGCGTGGCGACATCAACCTCGGTTCTGTGCGAATCGGCAGCGGCAATGTGTTGTTCAACAGTTCGCAAGTTCAGGCGGGCCGCTTGATCAGTGGCCTGATGGATGGCCGCAGTCCGGTCGTTCGACATGACTCGGGCGATGGCCGGGTGTCGGAAGTGCGTCTGTTGCCAGTCAAGTTCAGCAAGGCATTTAACGACTATCAGGGCTGCGTGGCGAAGCTGCTGCCGAAGAATTTCGAGCAGGTCAAGCAATCGCAGATCGGCTTCCCCGGCGAAGGCATCGAACTCGACACGCAGGCCAAGGCGCAATTACAAGTAATGCTGGAGTTCATGAAGGCTGATCCGACGGTCAACCACATCGAACTCGATGGCCACTCCGATAACAGCGGCAACCGCCTGACCAACCGTGACCTGTCGCGGCGTCGGGCCCTGGCCGTCATGGAGTTCTTCAAGGCCAACGGCATTCAGGAATCGCAGATCACCGTGCGCTTTCACGGCGAGCGTTATCCATTGGTGCCCAATACCAATTCCGCCAACCGGGCAAAGAACCGTCGGGTCAATGTGCACCTCGCGCGCGTTGCGCCCACCGAAAAGCCGGTTCCTCAGGCCACTGCTTCGGCGAGCGCCGCATCGACCTCCTGAACCCGCTGTTTTCGTCGCTCACTCGACATAATCTGTCGCTTCGTCGTCATAAGCTGTCGCGCCTCTGTAAATTATCCTGCATGACCGGTAGACTTGACGGCTTTCCGTAGAACCCCGTGGAGTGATGGCATGGCGGACGTAAACAAGGTCGTTCTGGCGTATTCCGGCGGCCTGGACACTTCGGTGATCCTCAAGTGGCTGCAGGATACTTATAACTGTGAAGTCGTGACCTTCACCGCTGACCTGGGTCAGGGCGAAGAAGTCGAACCTGCACGCGCCAAGGCACAAGCCATGGGCGTGAAAGAGATCTACATCGACGACTTGCGCGAAGAATTCGTGCGCGATTTCGTTTTCCCGATGTTCCGCGCCAACACCGTTTACGAAGGCGAGTACCTGCTGGGTACTTCCATCGCTCGTCCGTTGATCGCCAAGCGCCTGATCGAAATCGCCAACGAAACCGGCGCTGACGCCATTTCCCACGGCGCCACCGGCAAGGGCAACGACCAGGTTCGTTTCGAACTGGGCGCCTACGCCTTGAAGCCAGGTGTGAAAGTGATCGCTCCGTGGCGCGAATGGGACCTGCTCTCCCGTGAAAAGCTGATGGATTATGCTGAAAAGCACAATATCCCGATCGAGCGTCACGGCAAGAAAAAATCCCCGTACTCGATGGATGCCAACCTGCTGCACATCTCCTATGAAGGCGGCGTGCTGGAAGACACCTGGACCGAGCACGAAGAAGACATGTGGAAATGGACCGTCTCCCCGGAGAAGGCTCCAGATAAAGCGCAATACCTGGAACTGACCTACCGCAACGGCGACATCGTTGCACTGGACGGCGTCGAAATGACCCCGGCTACCGTGCTGGCGACCCTGAACCGTATCGGTGGCGAACACGGTATCGGCCGTCTCGACATCGTTGAGAACCGTTACGTGGGCATGAAGTCCCGTGGCTGCTACGAAACCCCAGGCGGCACCATCATGCTGCGCGCCCACCGTGCGATCGAATCGATCACCCTGGACCGCGAAGTGGCTCACCTCAAAGACGAGCTGATGCCTAAATACGCCAGCCTGATCTACACCGGTTACTGGTGGAGCCCTGAGCGTCTGATGCTGCAACAGATGATCGACGCGTCCCAGGCCCACGTGAACGGCGTTGTGCGCCTGAAGCTGTACAAGGGCAACGTGATCGTCACCGGTCGCAAGTCCGACGAATCGTTGTTCGATGCCAACATCGCGACCTTCGAAGAAGATGGCGGCGCCTACAACCAGGCCGACGCGGCGGGCTTCATCAAGCTCAACGCGTTGCGCATGCGTATTGCGGCGAACAAAGGCCGGAAGCTTTTCTGAGATCTTTGAAACCGTAGAGTTGTGGCCTTGTCGGTGACAAGGCCACAATTTCTGAATAGGGGGAGTTTTCCTGCCGGACATCGTGTTATTAGCGCTTTTTTTGTATCTGTAATACCTTCCTACTGTTTCCTCTTCTGAATGCTCTTCAAGCGTTACCTGCTGCATGTCAGGTAAAAAGAGTGATCAAGAATCGTCAGACCGTGTGAATTCAAATTGTAAGCAATGCAAAGCGTTGGGCCGTTGCGATTCTTTGCCTGTTTTGATTGCTTGCTTGCGCTTTCCTTCAGTAGTGCCTCCGAATCGGTACAGGTGAGAAATACGATCACTTGTGCAGGGCTTCCCTGTGGGTGCCGGTTTTTTTCAATCCAGGCGCCGAACTCCATTTTCTTGTGTAGCCACCGCGCATCGACGATGTGCAGGTTTTTTAGCTGCTCGGCCATGCAAACGTGCTGTAGAGCCGAGAGGCCCGTCTGAATACTGATCCGGGCGGGAGGGTCCTTCAGGTTGTCGGGCCGCTGACCGCGTTCTGCGTTGTCCATCACTTTTATAAAATGCTTTCCCTTGCCGTAATCGGATGGCGCATACAGCGACCGGTAGTTGAAGTTGAGTGTGGCGAAGAAAAGAAAAAGCAAATAAAAAGGGAAACTAATCAGGAACCAGACATAGAGCTCCCGCTCCTTGTTGTCGAGAAAGGGCAGTGAAACGGCGGCCGATGTTTCAGAAATAGCGGCAAATATCGCAATGACGGTCATGGGGTTGATGATTTTTTTCTTTTGTTTGTTCATGTTTTTTGCTCATAAAATATTGTCTTTTCTCGAATGATTAGTGTTTTTGGTTTTGATTTTAATAACTAAGTGGTCGGTGTTTATATTGGTGTGGCACTCCTTTTTAAGTTATGGATTTTGAAGGTTTGATAGTAGCGGTATTGAGTGTGTGGCGGGTACCTCTGTTGATGAGTTTTAAGTGGTGATGGGTTGAGTTTGTTGATGAAGTGTTGCTTGGTGTGATTTTTTATTACAATCTTGATGTCCAGTGTTTGTGGTATGGGGGGTTCAAGTGGTAAATATCAGTTACTTTTAAGGGTAGCTCAATAGTCAGTATTCGTTGGATCGTCTTGCGACGATCCCTGCTATTTGGTTTTCTGGTTGTAAACAGAAACAAAAAACTGCGGATAATCGAAATGTTTTCAGGTCGATAAAATTTTTACCCCCTCGGTATTTTTGGGAGTTTTGTAAGATAATTCTCTAATGTCTGTAGGGAATGTCTCTCGGTGTGGGTGGCCGAGGGGGGCGGCATGCCATGGGTGAAACGACTAGGCTATCGTGCGGGCTCTAAAAATTCGAACAGCGAAAATTGGACTTGCCCATGAATAAAGTGCTGATCGTGGATGATCACCCCGTCATTCGTCTTGCGGTACGTATGCTAATGGAACGTCACGGCTACGAGGTTGTTGCAGAGACAGATAATGGCGTGGATGCGTTGCAACTTGCCCGTGAGCATATGCCGGATATTGTTATCCTGGATATCGGAATACCAAAACTCGATGGGCTGGAAGTCATTGCGCGCCTGACATCGACAGCAATGCCCATGAAAGTACTGATACTAACTTCTCAGGCGCCCGGGCATTTCTCTATGCGTTGCATGCAAACGGGTGCTGCAGGGTATGTTTGTAAGCAACAGGATCTCACCGAGTTGCTCAGTGCAATAAAGGCAGTATTGTCGGGCTACAGTTACTTTCCGAATCAAGCCTTGCATACCGTACGTTCCAGTTTGGGGAACGCCAGTGAAGCCGATATGGTGGATCGGCTGTCGGGACGGGAAATGATGGTCTTGCAGCAATTGGCCCGAGGCAAGACCAACAAGGAGATTGCCGATGGAATGTTCCTCAGCAATAAGACTGTCAGTACTTACAAGACGCGTCTGTTGTTGAAACTCAATGCCCGCTCCCTGGTCGACCTGATCGAATTGGCTCAACGCAATGGTCTGGTGTGACTGCCTCGGCGTTTGACGAGGCGCGATGAGCGGGGGGCGGGCATCAAGCGGCACTTAGTAAAAAGCCTCCGTTTCGGGAGGCTTTTAGGTGTCATAGGTCAAAATCGTAATCGGCCAATTGCTTTTGCAGTCGGCGCTCCTCCAGCAGATTGTCGATGGTACGGCGTTTGCTCAGGTTGGTCTTCGCCACTTCAACCACTGGTTCAGCGTCATCAGCCTCAACAGGGGTGAAGTCGTCTTCTACGTCCAATTGCTCTTTGCCAGTGCTCATAGTGTTACTCCAGGCTAAGGCTGCCTTTGGCGCTCCTTATATCGATAATCTCCCGGCGGGTAAAAAAGATTTTTTCAATCGATAAATTGAAAAACCTAATAGCGCCTCAATCGTCCGACGTTTTTTGCTTGTATTCGCACAAGTCTTCGATCCGACAGCTGCCGCAACGAGGCTTGCGGGCCAGGCAAACGTAGCGTCCGTGGAGGATCAGCCAGTGATGGGCATCCAGCAGATATTCCTTCGGCACGAACTTCATCAGTTTTTGCTCAACCTCGACCACATTTTTGCCGGGAGCAATGCCGGTACGGTTGCTGACCCGGAAAATATGCGTGTCCACGGCCATGGTCAGCTGACGGAATGCGGTATTGAGCACCACGTTGGCAGTCTTGCGGCCGACGCCGGGTAACGCTTCCAGCTCTTCACGGGTTTGCGGGACTTCGCCTCCATGACGTTCCATCAGTAAGCGACAGGTCTCGATCACGTTTTTCGCTTTGCTGTTGAACAGGCCGATGGTCTTGATGTATTCCGACAGTCCCTCGACACCCAAGGCATAAATCGCCGCCGGTGTATTGGCCACCGGATAGAGTTTCGCGGTGGCCTTGTTGACGCCGACATCGGTCGACTGCGCCGAGAGAATCACGGAGATCAGCAGTTCGAACGGCGAGGAGTAGGCCAGTTCGGTCTTCGGTTCCGGGTTGTCTTCGTGAAATCGGCGAAAAATTTCCAGACGTTTTGCGGCATTCATGGGCAGTGCATTTCCTCGAAGGCGGTCAGTGTGAGGGCGTCGAGCGGGTCCAGGCCTGACGTGCGGCGATCAGCAGTCCCAGCAGAATGAATCCACCAGGGGCCAGGGTGGCCAGGCGCAAGCCGCCGTCGGTGGTCAGCACCCAGCCTTGCCAGTCCGCTTGCGCAGTGCCAGCCAGCCATGGCAGATGGCTGCCGAATGTTCCGTTGCCGATGAATTCGCGTAGCACGCCAAGGCCCGCCATCAACGCACCGAACAGGCCACACAGGCGCAGGCGATCACGCCAGACGCTCTGTTGAAAACCGGTGTGTTCCAGCACAACACATTGCAAGGCAATCAGTCCTGCATAGAACCCTACCTGTTGGTGCCATTGCAGCGACCAGATTTGCACGGCGAGTTCCGTGCAACTGGTCAGTGTGGCCGCCAGCAGGACGCTGGCAAGCAAACGTGTCTCTGGGACAAGTCGGGATCGCAGGGCGCCCATGCTCACTCCAAAGGCACTGATCACCACGATAAACATCAGCCACAAGCCCAGAGCGGACACCAATGAATCCGTGGCACCGATCAGTGGTGCAAGCATCAGCGAATGCTGCAGCATCGATGACTTATTCATGAGCGCTGCTCCCGATCAACTGTTGCTGATGTTCGTCGAAATAGCGCAACGCGTCATGGATGGCGCTGATGACCGCTCTCGAAGTAATGGTCGCCCCCGCCATTTGATCGAATTGCCCCTGATCCTTTTTCAAGGCCCAGCCATTGTCGGCAGGTTCGGTTCGGGACTTTCCGGAAAAAGCCTGAAGCCAGGCATTGGGCCAGTCGGCGAGTCGACCGCCCAGTCCCGGAGTTTCCGATTGCTTGAGCGTTTTTACGCCCAGTACCTTGCCGTTTGCGCCGATGGCGATCAGCAATTCGATGGAACCCTCGTAACCCAGGGTCTGGCTGCGCAGCAACACGGCGCTGGTCTGGCCGGTCTTGGTTGCCAGGTAGCCACCCAGCAGCGTGCTATTGGCTAACCCAGTGTTTTCGAGGGCGAGTGGCTGTTCCAGTGGCTGATTGTCGTAGCTTTCAGCAGGAAGCAGGTCCAGCAGGTTACGACTGTCGAGCAGGCGCTGTTCGGCCGCAATGCGCGGCGCGCTGGTGTGCTGCACGAGGTAAGTCGCGCCAATCCCCAGGCTTGCCAGCACCACCAGGATCACAACGCTCGACGCTCGGCTCATGGCGTCCCCCGTTCCTGTCTGGAGCTGGCAAACCGCTCCAGCGCCGGCACACAGAGGTTCATCAACAGCACGGCAAAGGCGACGCCGTCCGGATAACCTCCCCAGGTACGAATCAAGTACGTCAGCAGCCCGACGCCTGCGCCGAACAGCAGTCGCGCGGCGGGGCTTTTTGCGCCGGACACCGGTTCCGTGACGATGAAGAATGCGCCCAGCATGCTCGCGCCAGTGAGCAGATGAAACAGCGGCGAGCCATGGGAGTCGGAGCCCGAGCCGTTCCAGCACAGCAGGCTGATGATGAACAGGCTGGCCAGCATGCCGACCGGCGCATGCCAGCTGAACACCCGCCGTTGCAGCAAAAATGCGCCGCCCGCCAGAAAGGCCAGGTTGACCCATTCCATGCCTCGGCCGCCGAAATGACCGAAGGCCGGGTTAGCGGCAAACAGTTCGTCCATGGTCAGGCTTTTGTTGATCCGCAGGCTGTCCAGCGCTGTGGCCTGGACCCAGGCATCCGGAGTCTGGCTGAGGCTGAACCCAAACACCTGCTGCAAACCGCCGAGCAGGTCCAGTCCATGGGACGACGGCCAGTGGGTCATCTGTTGGGGAAAGGTCACCAGCACCAGGGCGAAGCCCAGCATTGCCGGGTTGAACGGGTTCTTGCCAACACCGCCATACAGGTGTTTGCCGAACACCATCGCGAACGCTGCGGCACAGACCGTCAGCCACCACGGGCAATAAGGCGGCAAGGCCAGCGCCAACAGCGTCGCGCTGACCAGTGCGCTGCCGTCGCTCAAGGTCGGCTTGAGCGGTTGCTCGCGCAAGCGCAACACGGCCGCTTCAACGGCCAGTGCGGTAACACACGTCAGAATCAGGTTGATCAACACGCCCCAGCCATACAGCCAGAAAAACACCAGCATTCCCGGCACGGTGGCCAGCAATACCAGCTTCATGGCCTGCTGAAGGCGCTCGTCGACCGATTCAAGGGGCGGCATAGGCATCTACCTGACGCTCGGCTTCAATTACCGCGAGTTCCAGGGCTTCAATCTGCTCAGCCGTCGCTTCGCTGGCCTGGGCTTTCTTGAGTTCGGCGCGGCGCATGGCCAACTGGATCTTTGCCCGATTCAGCTGCGCATTTTTCGCCGGAACGACGGGTGCTGCGACTGGTGGTGCAGTGCTTTCCAGTTGCGCCAACGCCTGTTCGCAAGCCTCGAATTGCTGTTGCAAGACAATCAGTTGTGACTGCTGTTCGAAGGTCGGCGGATGCCCGAACGCCTTGAGTGACTTATTCAGTTGCGCCCGACTCATCGCCAGATCGATCTTGGCCTTTTTCAACGCCGCATCGGCATTGGCTGCCTTCTGCGCGCGGACGCGCTCAAGAGCGGCCTGAACCGGATCGAGCGTTGCGACCTCACTGTGCTGGACGGCGCGCTGGGCCCGGGCCTGACGTTCGGCGATTTTCTGTTCTTCTTCGCGATGCAGGCGAGCGTTGCGCTGTTCGAATCGGCGCCGTGCGTGATCGCGCTTGGCCGCCCGGGCGCGTTGTTCCTCAAGGCTGAACGCCAGGCCGCCGACAACCGGCAGCACAGTGTCCAGCGGCAACGGCCGCATTTCGATGCAATCCACCGGGCAGGGCGCTACGCACAAGTCGCAACCGGTGCATTCGTCGATGATCACCGTGTGCATCAGTTTCGCCGCGCCGACAATGGCATCCACCGGGCAGGCCTGGATGCACTTGGTGCAACCAATACACTCGGCTTCACGAATATAGGCGATCTGCGCCGGGGCCGAACCACGACTGAGGTCCAGTTCCAGCACCGGCACTTTCAGCAGTTCGGCCAGGGCCGCGATGGTTTCGCTGCCGCCCGGCGGGCACTTGTTGATCGGTTCGCCGCTGGCAATGCCTTCGGCGTACGGTTTGCATCCGGGGTGGCCGCACTTGCCGCATTGGGTCTGCGGCAAGAGGGCATCGATGCGTTGAATCAGACTCATGTTTTGATCAGTCCGCTGAATCCGAGAAAGGCCACTGCAATCAGTCCGGCGCCGATCAGGTCGATGGGCAGGCCGCGAAAGGGCAGGGGGATATCATTTTCGAGGGTGCGTTGGCGCAAGTCGCTGAACAGGCTCAGTACCAGCCAGAATCCCAGCCCGGCGCCCAGGCTCAGGGCCAGGGCGTGGAAGAAGCCTTTGTCGTCCTGAGCGTTGAGCAGCGTCAGCCCGAGTACGCCAGCGTTGCCCAGCAGCAGGGGCCAGAGGCCATCGAACGCAAATTTTGGAAGTAACCGGGAAAGCACTTTCAGCAGCGGGCCAATCAGCAGAACGCTTAATGGCAGGAACACGAAAAGGCGCAGCGACGTCAGCTCCAGCGGGACCAGCAACCAACGGTAGGCCGAGTAGCCCAGCGTGCCGACGATCAGCATCAAACACGTCGTCGCAAGGCCCAACGCGTGGACTTGTCGATGCTCGTTGCCCAGCAGCGGATCGACGCCCAGCGGCCAGTGCAACACGAGGTTGTTGATCAGGGCAGTGCTGATAAGCGTAAGAACAATTTCGGTCATGATCGTGCCGGCAAGAACGGGGCTTTTTAACGGAGCGGTCTAAAAAGCTTAGGCATTATCCGGCAAGGACGGAGGGTGGGCCAGACATGAAAATCCCACAGTCGTGCGAGGCACGACTGTGGGATCGGTTTACTGCAGAGCCTTACTTGATGCGCTGACCAGGCTTGGCGCCGCTGTCAGGGCTGAGCAGGTAGATTTCCTCACCGCCAGGGCCGGCCGCCATCACCATGCCTTCGGAGATGCCGAACTTCATTTTCCGTGGTTTGAGGTTGGCGATCATCATGGTCAGGCGACCATTGAGCTTGGACGGATCCGGATAAGCGCTCTTGATCCCGGAGAACACGTTGCGTTGCTCGTCACCGATATCGAGGGTCAGGCGCAGCAGTTTGTCGGCGCCTTCCACGTGTTCGGCCTTGAGGATCAGGGCGACGCGCAGGTCGACAGCGGCAAAGGCATCGAACTCGATTTCCGGCGACAGCGGATCCTTGGCCAGTTCGCCATTGCCGGCAGGTGCAGCGTCGCCGGTGTCGGTAGCGCTGGCGGTCAGGTCTTCTTTCGAGGCGTCGCTCATGGCTTGCACTTTTACCGGATCGATACGGGTCATCAACGGTTTGAACTCGTTCAGCTGATGGTTGCTGAGCAAGGTCGCGTGGTCGTTCCAGGTCAGCGGCGCGACGTTCAGGAACGCCTCGGCGTCGGCGGCCAGCAGCGGCAGCACCGGCTTGAGGAAGATCACCAGCTGGCGGAACAGGTTGACGCCCAGGGCGCAGATGGCCTGGACTTCGTCTTGCTTGCCTTCCTGTTTGTTCAGCGACCATGGGGCCTTGTCGGCGATCCAGGCATTGGCACGGTCGGCCAGGCCCATGATCTCGCGCATGGCACGGGCGAAGTCGCGAGCCTCGTAGGCTTCGGCGATGCTCGGCGCTGCGGCCAGGAACGCTTCGGTCAGTTCCGGCGCGGCATTGCCCGCCACCAGTACACCGGCGTTGCCTTTGTGGATGAAACCGGCGCAACGGCTGGCGATGTTGACGACTTTGCCGACCAGGTCGGAGTTGACCTTCTGCACGAAGTCTTCGAGGTTCAGGTCGAGGTCATCGACGCCACGGCTCAGCTTCGCCGCGTAGTAGTAGCGCAGGTATTCCGGCGACAGGTGGTCGAGATAGGTCCGGGCCTTGATGAAGGTGCCGCGGGATTTGGACATTTTCTGACCATTGACGGTCAGGTAGCCGTGTACGTTGATACCGGTCGGTTTACGGAAACCGGCACCTTCGAGCATGGCTGGCCAGAACAGAGCGTGGAAGTTGACGATGTCCTTGCCGATGAAATGGTACAGCTCGGCGGTGGAATCCTTGCCCCAGAACGCGTCGAAATCAAGTGCAGGCGTGCGGTCGCAGAGGTTCTTGAAGCTGGCCATGTAGCCGATCGGCGCGTCGAGCCAGACGTAGAAGTATTTGCCTGGCTCGTCGGGGATTTCGAAACCGAAGTACGGCGCATCGCGGGAGATGTCCCACTGTTGGAGGCCGGCGTCCAGCCATTCGGCGATTTTGTTCGCCACGGCTTCTTGCAGGGTGCCGCTGCGGGTCCAGGCTTGCAGCATTTCCTGGAAGTCCGGCAGCTTGAAGAAGAAGTGCTGGGAATCCTTGAGCACCGGCGTGGCGCCAGAGATCGCCGACTTCGGATCCTTCAGGTCGGTCGGCGCGTAGGTCGCACCGCATTTTTCGCAGTTGTCGCCGTACTGGTCTTCGGTGCCGCATTTCGGGCAGGTGCCCTTGATGAAGCGGTCGGCCAGGAACATTTTCTTTTCCGGGTCGAAATATTGCGTGATCGAGCGCTGGGCGATGTGCCCGGCGTCGCGCAGCTTCAGGTAGATCTGGCTCGACAGCTCACGGTTTTCTTCGGCGTGAGTGGAGTGGAAGTTGTCGAAGTCCACTAGGAACTCGGCAAAGTCGGCGCTGTGTTCAGCCTGGACGTTGGCGATCAGTTGTTCCGGGGTGATGCCTTCCTTTTCCGCGCGCAACATGATGGCCGAACCGTGGGCGTCGTCGGCGCAGACATAAATGCATTGATTGCCGCGGTGCTTCTGGAAGCGCACCCACATATCGGTCTGGATGTATTCCAGCATGTGGCCAAGATGGATCGAACCATTGGCATAGGGCAGGGCGCTGGTGACGAGGATCTTGCGTGGCTCGGACATGGGGCTCGGCTACTTGATGAAACGGAGGTCGGCCACTATAAAGCGCCAGCGCATATTTTTCACCCCCGCGGCCTGCAGGCTTATTGTCACAATAATTTTTTTGTGTAGAGAGGATTAATCTGTGGCGAGGGGATTTATCTGTGGCGAGGGGATTTATCCCCGTTGGGTGGCGAAGCCGCCCCCAAAATGGTCTACATCGGCATATCGGCACATTGTGTTCGATGGTTTTACGACTGCTGCGCAGTCGAACGGGGATAAATCCCCTCGCCACAGATAAATCCCCTCGCCACAGGCAAGCTCTCCAGCCACAGTAATCTGTTCGCCACAAATGTGTGTCCGGCGTAGGATACCCGCCTGATTTTCCAGTCTTGCTATCGGAGTTGCCCATGAACGCCGTCAATCGCGCAGCGGTGGAAGCCGTCCTTCGCCAATACACCGACCCTTACTTGAACCAGGACCCGGTCAGCGCCGGGTGCGTACGCGGCATCGACATTCAGGGTGATCGCGTCAGCGTCCAGCTGGAGCTGGGTTATGCCGCCGGCCTGTTCAAGAGTGGCTGGGCGCAGTTACTGCAAATGGCCATTGAAGGGCTGGACGGCGTGACCATCGCGCGCGTCGAGATCACCAGTGTCATTGCCGCGCACAAGGCTCAAGCGCAGATCCCGGGGCTGGCCAACGTCAAGAACGTGGTGGCCGTGGCGTCCGGCAAGGGTGGCGTGGGCAAATCAACCACCGCCGCCAACCTGGCCCTGGCCCTGGCCCGCGAAGGCGCCAAGGTCGGGATTCTCGACGCGGACATTTACGGACCGAGTCAGGGCATCATGTTCGGTATCCCTGAAGGCACCCGGCCCCAGGTCAAGGATCAGAAGTGGTTTATTCCGATCGAGTCCCACGGTGTCGAAGTCATGTCCATGGCGTTCCTGACCGATGACAACACGCCGATGGTCTGGCGCGGACCGATGGTTTCCGGCGCCTTGTTGCAACTGGTCACTCAAACCGCCTGGGGCGACCTGGATTACCTGGTCATCGACATGCCACCAGGCACCGGCGACATCCAGCTGACCCTGGCGCAGAAAGTCCCGGTGGCCGGCGCGGTGATCGTTACCACGCCGCAAGACCTGGCATTGCTGGACGCACGCAAGGGCGTGGAGATGTTCCGCAAGGTCAACATCCCGGTACTGGGCGTGGTGGAAAACATGGCCGTGCACATCTGCTCCAACTGCGGGCATGCCGAGCATCTGTTCGGTGAGGGCGGTGGTGTGAAGCTGGCCAACCAGTACGGCGTCGAGCTGCTGGCTTCGTTGCCGCTGGCGATGGCCATCCGCGAACAGGCCGACGGCGGCAAGCCAACGGTAATCGCCGAGCCTGACAGCCCGATTGCAATGGTTTACCAGGAACTGGCCCGCCATGTCGGCGCGCGGATCGTGTTGCAGGAAGCGGCGACACCGGCCATGCCGAACATCACCATCAGCGACGATTAATGAGCTGAAATACGATTCCCTGTGGGAGCGGCTGTGGCGAGGGGATTTAGCGAAACGTCGCACCGCCCCGTTGGGTGGCGCAGCCGCCCCCAAAAAACTGGGCCTGCTTCGCAGTCCAACGGGGATAAATCCCCTCGCCACAGCCGCTCCCACATTTGTTTTGCGGTGGATTTAGATGCGCAACCCGCCATCCAGCTCCAGAATCCGACCATTGATGTAGTCGTTCTCGAAGATGTACGCCGCCGAATGGGCAATCTCTTCAGGCGTGCCCATGCGCTTGAGTGGAATCACCGACGTTATCTTCTCCAGCGCCTCAGGCTTCATGCTCAGCGTCATTTCGGTTTCGATAAAACCCGGTGCAATGCCTGCCACACGAATACCGTAGCGTGCCAATTCCTTCGCCCAGGTCACGGTCATCGCGGCGACACCGGCCTTGGCGGCGGAGTAGTTGGTCTGGCCGGCGTTGCCAGCACGGGAGATCGACGAGATATTAATGATCGTGCCGCTGTTGTTCAGCTCGATCATTTTGGCCGCGACTTCACGGGTGCACAGGAATACGCCGGTCAGATTGACGTCGATGACCGACTGCCACTGGGCCAGACTCATCTTGGTCATCTCGCCGTCCTTGACCTTGATGAGCAAGCCATCGCGCAGGATCCCGGCGTTGTTGATCAGGCCATGGATCGCACCGAAATCTTCGGCCACCTGGGCGGCCATATGAGTCACTTGCTCCTCATTGGCGACATTGCACAGATAAGCGCGAGCCTCGACGCCTTTAGCCTTGCAAGCGGCGACGGTGTCGTCGAGCTTTTCCTGGTTCAGGTCCACCAGCGCCAGCTTCGCGCCTTTGCCGGCGAAATACTCGGCCATGGAACGGCCTAAACCCTGGCAACCGCCGGTGATAATGATTACTTTGTCAGTGAGTTGCATTCGCATGCCCCCAATAGCAGGTCAGAGGAGTGGTTTCCTTTTAGAGAGTAGCCTCTCGATCTGCACCTGATGGCCTGGCTGCACATGAGAACTGCCCCGATAGCGTGCTGGAACTTATCCCCAGGCGCCTGTCCGTTTTTTTGACGGATTCTAATAAGGAGTCATAAATTGAGCGTTGAAGCGGCCAAGAATGCCCGAGAATTGCTTCTCAAGGAATACCGTGGAGTGCTCTCGACGCACTCCAAGGCGATGCCCGGTTTCCCGTTTGGCTCCGTGGTTCCGTACTGTCTGGACGAACAGGGTTGGCCGCTGATCCTTATCAGCCGCATCGCCCAGCACACCCACAACCTGCAGAAAGATCCAAAATGCTCACTGTTTGTGGGTGAGCGCGGGGCCGAAGATGTGCAAGCCGTTGGTCGCCTGACCTACCTCGCCGAAGCAGAAAAGCTCGAGGACGAGTCAGCCATCGAAGCGGCAGCTGAGCGTTACTACCGCTATTTCCCTGATTCGCAGAGCTACCACAAGGCCCACGATTTCGATTTCTGGGTGCTCAAACCGGTACGTCACCGTTACATCGGCGGTTTCGGTGCGATTCACTGGGTCGATCAGTTAACGCTGGCCAACCCGTTCGCCGGAAAAGCCGAAGCAAGCATGGTCGAGCACATGAATGCCGATCACGCCAAAGCCATCGCCCATTACGTCGAACTGGCGGGCCTGCCGAAAACCGAGCCGGCGCAACTGGCGGGTATCGACACCGAAGGCATGCACCTGCGCATTGGTCAGGGGCTCTATTGGTTGCCGTTTCAAGCGCCGTGTAATACGCCGACACAAGTGCGCGAAGCCTTGGTTTTCCTGGCTCACGCCGAACATTGGCCGAAAAATGAAGTGGCCGACGCTTGAATTCACGAATCGGCGACGTCATCTAGGGAAGACTGGCAAGGCATTCTTGCGTTGAGGAACCATTTGATGCGCCCTTTTTTATTGCTCTTTGTACTGTTTCCGGTGTTGGAGCTGTTCGTATTCGTCAAGGTCAGCGGGGCGATCGGGTTTTTCCCGGCCCTGCTGCTGGTCATTCTCGGCTCGATGCTCGGCGTGTTCGTGCTGCGTATCGCTGGTCTGGCAACTGCATTGCGTGCGCGTGAAAGCCTGAACCGCGGCGAGTTGCCGGCCCAGACCATGCTCGAAGGTTTGATGCTGGCGCTGGCGGGTGGTCTGTTGATCCTGCCGGGCTTCGTCACTGACGTGCTGGGTCTGATCATGTTGCTGCCGATCTCTCGTCGACTGTTGGCCAATAAAATGCGCCAGCGTGCCGAAGAGGCGGCAATCCGTCAGCGTGCATTCGCCGACGACCTTCAGCCACGTGGCGGTCCTGCTCCACGCGAGCCGCTGGGCCGTGAGCCCAATGTGATCGAAGGCGAATTCGAACACCGCGATACCAAGTAGTCCGCACCACCGGCACGGCACCTTCGGGTGCCGTGTTCGTTTGTGGGGCAGCAACCTGAAAAAATTTGCTTCCTCGCCCTTGTAATAAGCTTATGCGCCCTTATGTAACGGTCACCGCAAGGTTTCTGGCGATTGCGCCAGACAGACTTCCGCGGTTCGCTCGACGAACCGCACCCGGCACCGCCGGATTTGTTAAACCCGCCGGGAATACACCGGCCGATGAAAACCACAATTAGGAGAGATCGACAATGAAGCTTCGTCCTCTGCATGACCGCGTCGTCGTCCGTCGCAGCGAAGAAGAAAAGAAAACCGCTGGCGGTATCGTCCTGCCAGGTTCGGCTGCTGAAAAGCCAAACCAGGGTGAAGTTCTCGCCGTAGGTCCAGGCAAAGCACTGGAAAACGGTGAAGTGCGTGCACTGGCTGTGAAAGTGGGTGACAAGGTTGTGTTCGGCCCGTACTCCGGCAGCAACACCGTGAAAGTCGACGGCGAAGACCTGCTGGTAATTGGCGAGAGCGAAATCCTCGCCGTTATCGAAGGCTGATTCCCCGCTCATTTTCCCGCTACTACAAAGTATTTAAGGAATATCGATCATGGCTGCTAAAGAAGTTAAATTCGGCGATTCCGCCCGCAAGAAAATGCTCGCCGGTGTCAACGTCCTGGCTGACGCAGTAAAAGCGACCCTGGGCCCTAAAGGCCGTAACGTGATCATCGAGAAGAGCTTCGGCGCTCCGACCATCACCAAGGACGGCGTGTCCGTTGCCAAAGAAATCGAGCTGAAAGATCGCTTCGAAAACATGGGCGCGCAGCTGGTCAAAGACGTTGCCTCCCGTGCCAACGATGACGCAGGCGACGGCACCACCACCGCTACCGTTCTGGCTCAATCGATCGTCAACGAAGGCCTGAAAGCCGTCGCTGCCGGCATGAACCCGATGGACCTGAAGCGCGGCATCGACAAAGCGACCATCGCTATCGTCAAAGAGCTCAAAGCCCTGTCCAAGCCTTGCGCTGACACCAAGGCCATCGCTCAGGTCGGCACCATCTCGGCCAACTCCGACAGCTCCATCGGCGACATCATTGCCGAAGCCATGGAAAAAGTCGGTAAAGAAGGCGTGATCACCGTTGAAGAAGGCTCGGGCCTGGAAAATGAACTGTCGGTTGTTGAAGGCATGCAGTTCGACCGTGGCTACCTGTCCCCGTACTTCGTCAACAAGCCAGAGACCATGACTGCCGAGCTGGACGGTCCGCTGATCCTGCTGGTCGACAAAAAGATCTCGAACATCCGCGAAATGCTGCCAGTACTGGAAGCCGTTGCCAAAGCCGGCCGTCCACTGCTGATCGTGGCCGAAGACGTTGAAGGCGAAGCCCTGGCGACTCTGGTTGTGAACAACATGCGTGGCATCGTTAAAGTCGCAGCCGTCAAGGCTCCAGGCTTCGGCGACCGTCGCAAGGCCATGCTGCAGGACATCGCTGTTCTGACTGGCGGTACCGTTATCTCCGAAGAGATCGGTCTGAGCCTGGAAAGCACTACCCTGGAACACCTGGGTAATGCCAAGCGCGTGATCCTGTCCAAAGAAAACACCACGGTGATCGACGGTGCCGGCGTTGAGGCTGACATCCAGGCTCGCGTTCTGCAGATCCGTCAGCAAGTGGCCGACACTTCGTCCGACTACGACCGTGAAAAACTGCAAGAGCGTCTGGCCAAACTGTCCGGCGGCGTTGCAGTGATCAAGGTTGGCGCTGGTTCCGAAGTTGAAATGAAAGAGAAGAAAGCCCGCGTTGAAGACGCCCTGCACGCTACCCGTGCAGCCGTTGAAGAAGGCGTGGTACCTGGCGGCGGCGTGGCACTGGTTCGCGCTCTGCAGGCTATCTCCGAGCTGAAAGGCGACAACGATGACCAGAACGTTGGCATCCAGTTGCTGCGTCGCGCTGTTGAAGCGCCACTGCGCCAGATCGTTGCCAACTCCGGTGACGAGCCAAGCGTAGTAGTCGACAAGGTCAAGCAGGGTTCGGGTAACTACGGTTACAACGCTGCTACCGGCGAATACGGCGACATGATCGAAATGGGTATCCTGGACCCGGCCAAAGTGACTCGTTCGGCTCTGCAAGCGGCTTCGTCGATTGCCAGCCTGATGATCACCACCGAAGCCATGATCGCTGAGATCAAGGAAGACGGTCCAGCTGGCGGCGGCATGCCAGACATGGGCGGTATGGGCGGCATGGGCGGCATGATGTAAGCCAGCCTTACCCCTATAAAAAAACCCCGCCTGCGCTAAGCAGGCGGGGTTTTTTATTGCCCGGAATTTACCCTGTCCCGTAGGAGCATAGCTTGCTCGCGATTCAGGCGCCGCGGTGTATCAGTTACACCGCGTTATCGTTCATCGCGAGCAAGCTTTGCTCCTACAGGTTCTTCAGGCATTGACCGGTTGGGCTTCGGACTCTCGATCAGCCTTCGAGGCTGGGCGATACAGGATGTAGTAATACGCCCCCAGACAAATCAGCCAGCAGAAAATCGCCGTCCACACGTTGTGCGAAAAGAAGTGCGCGCCCTGCATCATCCGGCTGATGGAAAACACCGTGCCCAAGGCGAAAGCGAATACAAATGCCTTGCGCGCCAGGCGCGGACGACGGTCACGCAGGACAAAGAACAGCGCAAACAGTGTGAAACCGGTTGCCGCATGACCGCCGGGCCAGCAACGGCCGGGTTTATCGGTGTGCGGGCGAGGGCTGAGCAGTTCGCTATAGGTTTCGTGACCGCCAAACTGCTCAAGGCTCCACGGGCATTGAACGGCCGTCACCGCCTTGACTGGCGTGACAAAGGAGGTTGCCAGCGCCAAAGACAGCACCAGACAGCCCAGTTCCCGTTTGATCGGTTTGAGCCGGTCCATGAAAAAGGAGGCGATGAAACCGAAGATGGCCAACACCGAGAAGGCGATGACCACCTGCTTGGCGCGGTCATGCAGGATGTCTTCCAGGAAGTAACTGTGCCGCCCGATGAATTCCCCCGTGATCGGGTCATAGAGCAGTTTGGCAAGGTCCATGTCCAGGGACGTCAGTTCGAGCAACACCAGAACGATCGCCGCGAAGACGGGAACGCCCAGGCACACCCAGAAATTGAGTGGTCGGGAGGCGGGGCGGACAGCAATTGATGACATGGAGGATCCTGAACAAAGGAAAAAGCCCCGGGGCATCAGCCCGGGGCGATTCGATTAATGTGCGCTGACTTGGTCGGTGCCCTCCATGGGCGTCTTCCAGCCAAGCAGCTGTTGCTTGAAGCCATAACTGGCGGTTTGGTAATAGGTGATCGCTCGGACAATCAATGGATCGCTGGCGGTGGCCTGGGATTCGCGGCTCTCGGTCAGTGCATCATCATGGCGCCGCAGCCCTTGGCGAGGGCTCAGGATCGCCAAATTCTTACCGTCGAACAAGCCCAGATGCTGGTAATTACCAACGACCACGCGAGGCGGCAGTGGATTGTCCTGCAGCAAGTTGCGGCCGAAGAAGGTCGATTGATAATCCAGGTTCAGCAAACCGAGCAAGGTCGGCGCCAGGTCGATCTGGCTGGCCAGTTGCGCGGTTTCCCGTGCATCGATCAGCTTCGGTGCATAGATGAACAGCGGAATCTGATAGTTGCTGATCGGCAAGTCTTCCTTGCCGGCGCTGCCGGCCGTGTGGTCGGCGACGAAGACGAAGATTGTATTGTCAAACCACGGCTTTTGGCGCGCCTGATCGAGGAACTGACCAATGGCATAGTCGGTGTACTTCACTGCACCGTCGCGACCGTTGCCGGACTTGATGTCGATCCGGTTGTCCGGGTAGGTATAAGGACGATGGTTGGAGGTGGTCATCAATTGCAGCAGAAACGGCTGCTGTTTCGCGTAGTCAGCGTCGGCCAGTTTGAGGGTTTGCTTGTAGAGGTCTTCGTCAGCCATGCCCCAGGCATTTTTAAAGTGGATCTCTGATTCATCGACGCTGCTCTGGTCCACCACCCGGTAACCGTTGCCACTGAAGAACGCGTTCATATTGTCGAAGTAACCGCGTCCGCCATAGACGAACACGCTGTCGTAACCCACGGCGCTGAGTTGCTGGCCGAGGCTGGCGAAACCGCTTTCACGCCCCACACGCTTGACGATCGAACGCCCTGGAGTTGGCGGGATCGCCAGGGTGATGGCCTCGAGGCCGCGATCGGTGCGGGTGCCGGTGGCGTAGAAGTTATTGAAGTACAGGCTCTGTTTGCGCAAGGCATCGAGATTGGGTGTCAGATTACGGGTGTCGCCGTTACTGCCCATGTACTTGGCGCTGAAGCTTTCAATCGTCACCAGCACAATGTTGGGTTTGCGCACAGTGCCCGGGTTGTCGATCATCCGGCGAATGTCCTGTGGATCCTCGCCGATGAAATGCGCGTTGGGTTCACTCAGTTCGGCACGAATCTGCTGAGCAACAATTGCCGGCGGCAGGCTGCTGTAGAACTGCGGGTAATCCAGTTCGTTGTTACGGAATGCAGCGAAGAACTGATAGGGACCATTGCTCGCCAGTTCGTTCTGATAGGCGTTACCGCCCTGGGCGCGCGGCGAATCCTGGCTGAGCAGTTGCGAGCTCAGGCCGGCGACAATCAACAGGCCCAGCGCATTCAGCAGGCGCCCGCGCAATGGCGGCAACGGTGCGTCCAGCGCGGCATTGAACGGTTTGCGCAATGCAAAGCTCAGGGCGATGGCCAACACGGCGAGGATGCTCAGCAGTGTGCCGATCGGGTAGGACTCAAGGAGGTTATTCAGCACTTCATCGGAATACACCAGGTAATCGACGGCGATGAAGTTGAATCGCACACCAAACTCATCCCAAAACAGCCATTCGGCCACGGACGTGAACAACATGGCGAACAGGCTGACGGTCAGCAGCCCCTGAAGGAGCCAGCGGTGACCACGGCGACGCCACAAGGCCGGTGGGCAGAGCAGCAAGTAGAGGCCCATCGGCAGCGCTGCATAGGCAATGAAGCCCAGGTCGTACAGCAGGCCGATGCCAAACACTGACAGAAATCCGCTACCGGCCTCGTCCAGATGGGTGAGCAGCAGCACCGTGCGGGTCAGCAAGAAAATGACCAGCCATGCGCCGGTCACGAGCAGGAGAAAGCGCATTGGCGCGGTCTTGAAGAAGTCCATTGTGTGTACATTCCTTAACAACAAATGCATGGGATTTTCGCGCCACCACTGTAGTTGGCTTGTGAATCGATAGTGAAAAACTTGTTAAGCCTAACATTTGGTTGAGCGGATTGATTCCAGGTACCGTAATCCTAGCCCTGAGCCACACTTGGCCTTAAGCTGCGCGGGCCAAGACGGCCGTTACTGTGTATGCAGGAGATAACCATGCGAATTCTATTGGTTGAAGACAACCGCGATATCCTGGCCAACCTGGCCGATTACCTGGGGCTCAAGGGTTATACCGTGGATTGCGCGCAGGACGGTTTGTCAGGCTTGCACTTGGCCGCCACCGAGCATTACGACTTGATCGTGCTCGACATCATGTTGCCAGGCATCGACGGTTACACCCTGTGCAAACGCCTGCGCGAAGACGCGCGCCGCGACACGCCGGTGATCATGCTCACCGCCCGCGATCAATTGGACGACCGGCTGCAAGGTTTCAAATCCGGCGCCGATGATTACCTGATCAAACCCTTTGCCCTGTCTGAATTGGCGGCGCGCATCGAGGCGGTCATGCGTCGTACCCAGGGCGGTGGACGCCGTACGTTGCAGGTTGGCGATCTAAACTACGACCTCGACACTCTGGAAGTCACCCGCGAAGGTCGCCTGCTCAAACTCAACCCGGTGGGCCTGAAGTTGCTGGCCGTGCTGATGCAGAAAAGTCCGCATGTCCTGCGCCGCGAGATTCTCGAAGAGGCGCTGTGGGGGGATGACTGCCCGGACAGCGACAGCCTGCGCAGCCACGTCCATCAATTGCGCCAGGTGATCGACAAGCCGTTCGCCAAACCGTTGCTGCAAACCGTGCACGGTGTGGGTTATCGCTTGGCCGAGGGCCGTGATGGAGTTTAAGCAGAGCCTTGCTCAACGGATCATCATCGCCTTTGCGTTGATGAGCGCACTGGTCGCGGGAACCTTTGCCATGGGCATTGTGGCGACTGTGCACCTGGTGGAAGAAAAACTGATTTCGGCAGGTCTGGGGGGCGATTTACAACGGCTGTTGCTCATGGACAGTGTCACGGACTGGAGCCATCGCCCTGAGCCGGACCAGCTGTTCTATTTCAGTGGCGGGCCGGGGGATTTCAATCTTCCCAAAGACTTGCGGCACCTGGACCCGGGCTTTCACGAAGTGTTTCGCGAACAGCTGTCGTATCACGCGATGGTCGAAGTCGTCGACGGCCGGCGTTATGTGCTGTTGCAGGACCAGAGCGATTTCGAAGAGCGTGAGCGGGTGCTGTTTGCCGTGGTGCTGGTGGGCTTCGTCCTGAGTCTGGCATTGGCGGTGTTTCTCGGCTGGATACTCGCGCGCAAAGTGATGGCGCCCGTGGTGCGACTGGCCCGCCAGGTCCGTCACCGTGACCAATTGTTAGGTCTGGCGCCACCCCTGGCGCCGGATTACGCCGCTGATGAGGTGGGCGAGTTGGCCGTGGCCTTCGACGCCACCCTGGGGCGCTTGCGCCAGGCGTTGACCCGCGAACGGTTGTTCACCAGTGACGTCAGCCACGAGCTGCGCACGCCATTGATGGTGCTGGCCAGTTCCTGCGAGCTGTTGCTGGAAAACCCCGGAATTGATCAGCGTGGACGTGCTCAGGTCGAGCGAATCGCCCGCGCCTGTGAAGAGATGCGCGAGCTGGTGCAAACCTTTCTGATGTTGGCCCGCGCACAACGTGAAGACGCCAGCATGTCGCCCCAGCAGACCCTGAACCAGGTCGCCGATGGACTGCTCCATCAGTGGCGCGAGCCGATCGAGACCAAGGGGCTGGCGCTGATCTTTGAACCGGGAAATCCGGCCAACACGAGCTACAACGCAACCCTTCTGCACGCGGTCATGGGCAACCTGCTGCGTAATGCGCTGCATTACACCGAGCACGGGTTTATTCGCCTGACGCTGACGGCCACCGGTTTCATGGTCGAGGACAGTGGCGTGGGCATTCCCGAGGACAAACGCGAGGCAATGTTCGAGCCCTTTGTGCGGGGCAGCGAGAAACGCGGCGAAGGCCTGGGCCTGGGGTTGTCGCTGGTGCAGCGGATCTGTGAAAACCAGGGCTGGAGCGTCAGCCTGACGAACATGGAACCCAACGGCTGTCGTTTTCAGGTGGAGTTGTCAACGAACAACTGATCGCCTTGTTGAAACGCATTTATCCGGTGCATTCGTTTTCATCTTGTAAGTCCTCGAAACAATTCGCGGTTTTACATGACATATTTTTCACAACGGTATGACCTGTCGCTGACACGGTGCTACCTATCGTGGGAGTCATCAGCAGCTCAGGAAATCTTGATGATGGACGGCCCGGTCAAACTTGAATTTTCCGAAAAATACGACGATCAACACGCTCAACAATACCTGCGTAAACACAAGGATGGCCTTGGCCGCCGCCTGTCCCACTGGCGTGACGAGCAACTGGCACGCAAGGCGCTGGCACTGGCCGGTGACCCGGGGCTGATCCTCGATTTGCCCTGTGGTGCGGGACGTTTCTGGCCATTGCTGGCGGAAAAAACCAATCGTGCGATCATTGGCGCCGACAACTCCGAATCCATGCTGAAGATTGCCATGAAGGCGCAACCTGCCGAGGTGGTGAAACGGGTACAACCCTTGCACACTTCTGCATTCGACATCGCCTTGCCTGATAACGCCGTCGACAACATTTTCTGCATGCGTTTGCTCCATCACGTCGGTGAAGCCGAGCATCGACTGGCCATTTTGCGTGAATTCGAGCGCGTCACACGTGATAGCGTGATCCTTTCCCTATGGGTGGACGGCAATTTCAAAGCGTGGAAACGCAAGCGCCTCGAGAAAACCCGTGCGCAGGGAGGTTACCAAAATCGCTTTGTGTTACCGGCTGCTACGGTTGAAAAGGAATTTGAGCAGGCGGGTTTTCTCATTCAGGAACAACTGGACTTTTTACCGCTCTATGCCATGTGGCGGGTCTACGTATTACGCAAGAGGTAACAGAATGGCAGTGCAGTGTGCAGCAGAAACGGACGTCGCTCCTCAGGATCGCTTCGACTATTTCTGGAATCAGCGCGGTGAATGGGTCGAAGAACCCAACGTCCGTCGCGGTGGAGAAAGCGGCGTGCAGCGCGTCGTGAGCAGCAGTGGACAGCTGCTTTACGTTAAACGTCAGACCGGGCATATCTATCGCAGCTTGCTGCATCCATTCGGTCGGCCGACAGTATTGCGCGAGCGCGATGCGCTCATCGGCCTGAACCTGCTCGACGTTCGCGTTCCGGAACTCGTTTTCTGCGGTGCACAGCGCGATCCGGTGCATAAATGGCGCGCATTGCTGATCACCAAGGCGCTGGACGGCTTCGAGGAAATCGAACACTGGTACGCTGGCGGCGGTCGCGAGCGTCACGGTGAGGCTGTGCATGATCGCGTGTTGAAGGAACTGGCCGAGAGCCTGGCCCGGATGCACAAGGGCCGCTGGCAGCACGGCTGCCTCTACTTCAAGCACGTATTCGTGGGCATCACCGGCGAAGGCGAGGCTTGCAAAGTTGAAGTGGCCTTGATCGATCTGGAGAAAGGCCGCCAGCGTTTGACCGCCCGGCAAGCGGCGACTCATGACATGAAGCAATTGCGTCGCCACTCGTCGTTCAGCACGACGGACTGGCAGAAACTCGTCTACTTTTATAGGACGGCGTTTGGCAGCGCTATCAAGGGTTTATAGCAATGAAACTCGAAATTGCACGAGGTGTATTTTTATTAGGTGCCTTGGCAGTTGCTTCTCTGGCGGTGGCGGCTTGGGAGCAGCCCCGCACGCAAGTCCTCAGTTCAGTGAATGGCGACGCGCACTGTCCGTTGCCACGCGTTGCGAAGGCATCCGTGGCATCCCAACCCGATCATGATTTATTGCTGTTCATGTTCGGACTTTCTCAAGGATTGAGGCCACAAAGTTGAACAGATTGAAGCCCAAATAAAAGGCCTCGCTAATGCGAGGCCTTTTTTATTCCCACCTACAGAGCTCCGATCGTTCCCACGCTCTTAGCGTGAGGGTTTATCGGGTTTTGCCAAAAGCGTGTACACACACGGCAGCACAAACAACGTAAACAACGTCCCGATCGACATCCCCGTGGCGATCACCATGCCGATGTCGAACCGGCTGACGGCGCCCGCCCCCGTGGCGATGATCAACGGCACCATACCGAACACCATCGCAGCGGTGGTCATCAACACCGGACGCAGACGAATGGCCGCCGCTTCCTCCACGGCTTCGCGCGGCGTCAGGCCTTTGTCCTTGCGTAACTGGTTGGCAAATTCGACGATCAGGATTCCGTGTTTGCTGATCAGCCCGATCAACGTCACCAGGCCGACCTGGGTGTAGATGTTCATGCTCGACCAACCCAGGAACAGCGGGATCAGCGCGCCACAGATTGATAGCGGCACGGTGACCAGAATCACCAGTGGATCGCGGAAGCTTTCGAACTGGGCCGCCAGGACGAGGAAAATGATCGCCAGCGCCAGGGCGAAGGTAACCCACAGCGCACTGCCTTCCTGGACGTATTGCCGTGATGCGCCGGCATAGTCGAACGCATAACCCACCGGCGCCTCTTCCCGGGCGATCTGGCGCACGGTGTCGATGGCTTCCCCCATGCTGACCAACGGCACCCCGGACAGGATGGCCGAGTTGAGTTGCTGGAACTGGTTCAACTGCCGTGGACGCGCCCGGTCGGTCACGGTGATCAGGGTCGACAGGGCCAGCAGTTCGCCTTTGGTGTTCTTGACGTAATAATTGTTCAGCCAGTCGGGGTTGTCCCGGAAGGGCCGTTCGACCTGCGCAATGACTTTGTAGCTGCGACCTTCAATGGTGAAACGGTTGATCTCCGACTCACCCAGCAATGTCGCGAGCGTCCCGCCCAGGTCCTGCATGGAAACACCCATCTGTGCGGCCTTGGCGCGATCGATATCGACCACCACTTCCGGTTTGTCGAAGGCCAGGTCGACGTCGACGAAGGCGAACTTGCCGGATTCCATTGCCCGCTTTTTCACCCGGTCGGTCACTTGCAGCAGCGACTCGTAATCCTTGGCGGAGTTGATGACGAACTGAAACGGCAGCCCCTCGCCGGTACCGGGCAGGGAAGGCAGGTTGAAGCCGAAGATTTGCAAACCGGAAATGCTCTCCAGTTTGGCCTGTACCTCGGGCAGGATCTGCATTTGCGTGCGGCTGCGTTCGTTCCACGGCTTGAGCAGGAAGCCGCCGATCCCCGATTGCACGCCGTTGAAGCCATTGATCTGGAACGACGAGTAGTACTCGGGAAACGTTTTGAAGATCGTGACGAACTCGTCAGTGTAGGCGCTCAGGTAGTCGAGGTTGGCCGGTTGCGGGGCATTGGCCATCATGAAAATGATGCCCTGGTCCTCATCCGGCGCCAGTTCCGACTTGGTGAATTTGAGCAGCACCGGAATCAGGCACAGCACGATCACCGCGAACACCAGCACCACCGGCCGGGTGTTGAGGGTACCGTGGAGTATGCTTTGGTAACGGCGCTTGAGGCCTTCGAAAATCAGGTCCAGGCGATGGGCCAGACCGCTGGGATTTTCGTCGTGACGCAGCAGGAGGGCGCACATCATTGGCGACAGGGTCAGGGCGACGATGCCGGAGATCACTACCGCGCCGGCCAGGGTCAGGGCGAACTCCTTGAACAGCGCCCCGGTGAGCCCCGTCAGGAAGCCGATCGGCGCATAGACCGCCGCCAGGGTGATGGTCATCGAGACCACCGGCATGGCGATTTCCCGGGCGCCTTCGATGGCCGCATCCAGCGGCGTCTTGCCTTCTTCGATGTGCCGGTGGATGTTTTCCACCACCACAATGGCATCGTCCACCACCAGACCGATGGCCAATACCATCGCCAGCAACGTCAACAGATTGATCGAGTAGCCCATCATCTGCATGAAGAACATCACGCCGATCATCGACAGCGGGATGGTGACGACCGGGATCACCACCGAACGCAGTGCGCCGAGGAACAGGAACACCACCACGATGACGATCAGCACCGCTTCGAACAATGTTTTGATCACCTCGTTGATCGAGGCCTGGATAAACAGCGTGGCGTCGTAGGCGATTTCACCTTTGAGGTTCGGCGGCAGCTGGGCTTCCAGGTCCGGCATGATCTTGCGCACTTCCTTGATCACGTCCAGCGGGTTGGCGCCGGGTGTGGCCTTGATGCCGATGTACACCGAAGGGGTGCCGCCGAAGGAGCTGATCGAATTGTAGTTTTCCGCCCCCATTTCAACCCGCGCCACATCGCTGAGCAGCACGCGACTGTCGCCCTCGACCTTGAGCGGAATCGCGGCAAAGGCTTCGGCGGACTTGAGCTCGGTATTGGCGTTGATGCTGGTGACGACGTACTCGCCTTTCACTTCGCCGGCGGCGGAGAGGAAGTTGTATTTGCGCACGGCATCGGTCACGTCGCTGGCACTCAGGCCGAAACCGGCCAGCTTGACCGGGTCCAGCCACAGGCGCATGGCAAATACCTGGTTGCCGAGAATCTCGGCTTCAGCCATGCCCGGCAGGGTCGCCAGTTTCGGCTGGATCACCCGCGACAGGTAGTCGGTAATTTGCGGGTTGCTCAGCTCCTTGCTGAAGAAGCTGATGTACATCAGTGCCGAGGCGTCGGCGGCTTCCTTGCTCAGCACCGGGTCTTCGGCGTCCTGAGGCAGCTGGTTTTTTACCTCGTTGGCTTTGGCCAGCAGTTCGGTGAACAAGCGGTCGCTGTTGGAGCCGATGCGCGCGTAGATCGAGATCACCGAGAAGTTCTGGCGACTGACCGAGGTCATGTAGTCGATGCCCTCGGCGCTGGCCAGACTTTGCTGCATCGGTTGGGTGATATAGCCCTGAATGGTTTCGGCGTTGGCCCCGGGATAAGCGGTGGTCACCGTGATCAGGGCGTTTTCCATTTGTGGATATTGGCGCAGCGGCAATTTGCTCCAGGCCTGGAAGCCCAGCAGCACAATCAACAGGCTGACCACGGTGGCGAGCACCGGGCGGCGGATGAACGGGTCGGTAAAAGCCATGGGGATTCCTTGATCAGTCCGCGCGCGGCGGGCTGTTCTTCTCGGCTAAGGTCTTGTCGTCGCTGATCGCAATGTGTACGCCGTTGTCCAGTTTGATCTGGCCGGCGGTGACCACTTTTTCGCCGTTCTGCACACCTTTGGTGATCATCACTTGCCCATCGCGGCGCTCGCCGGTTTCGATGAAACGCCGTTCGGCGATCAGGATCGGTTGGCCCTTGTCGTCTTTTTCCAGGCTGCCGTCTTCGGCTTTTTTCTGCGCGACGACATAGACCGAGTTGCCGTACAGCGTGTAAGTGATCGCGCTTTCCGGCACGACGATGCGCGGCTGCGGGTCGGGTAATAACACTTGCAGGCTGGCGAACATCCCCGGCAGCAGTTTGCCGTCGGGGTTGGCCAGAGTCGCGCGGACCTGGACGTTACGCGTGCTGTTTTCGACTTTTGGGTTGATCGCGCTGATGGTGCCGGGAAAGGTTTGTGTCGGGTAGGCCGCGACAACGATCTGCACCGGTTGCCCGAGGGCGATCTTCGGTACCGACTGCTCGGGCACGAAGAAGTCTACATAGAGGCTGCTGAGGTCTTGCAGGGTGGCAATCATGGTGCCGCTGGCGAGATAGTCACCGATGTCCACCTGACGAATGCCGATGGTCCCGCTGAACGGTGCGAGCAAGCGTTTTTTGGCCAGCGCCGCCTTGAGCTGATTCACCGTGGCCCGGCTCTTTTTCAACACGGCAGAGAGCCGGTCGAATTCGCCTTTGGAAATGGCCTGGCTACCCACCAGTTGACTGCCGCGACCGTAATCGAGCTGCGCCAGCCCCAGGTCGGCCTCCGCGGTTTCGAGCAGGGCGGTTTCTACCACGCTATCAAGCACAAGCAGCGGTTGGCCGACCTTGACCTTCTGCCCTGACTCGAACTGCAAATCGATGACGGTGCCGTCGGTCTCCAGGCTCAGGTCCACGCCTTGAAACGCCTTCAGGGTGCCGACGGTGGGCAGGCGGGCTTGCCACGGCCGTTCGGTGGCAGTGGCCACGGCGACACTGATCGCTGGTTTCGGCACAGCAAAACCCTGAATCATCGTATAGATGGAGAAGGCTTTGTAACCGGCCAGGACCAGCACGATCAGCAAAACAACACCCAACATGATCAGCATGCGGCGACGCAGCATATTTCCACTTCCTTGGAGAAAATCAGGTGACTCAGTCGGGCACATTACTCCGAGTGGGAGCTTGATTCCAACTGGCAGAACTTACAGGGAGGCCAGCATGTCTGCGCGGAATGGATTGAACACAAACCTGTGGCGTGGGGGCTTGCCCCCGTTCGGCTGCGAAGCAGTCGTAAAACCATTGCATGCGGTGTGTCTGATTCACCGGTGTTGCAGGTTTTGGGGCCGCTTCGCGACCCAACGGGGGCAAGCCCCCTCGCCACAGGGAGCATAGAAGTCAGATGAGATGAAGGTGGTTGTCCCAGAGCCCTGCGGGTAGGTCGAGGGGTTTTGCAACAAGGCTTGTCTGGCGGCAGTCGTAGAACCGGCAGCGCCCCTGACCCGAGGTCACGACAAAGCCGTCGGCTACCGCGCCGACCCCGGCGCAATCGGGAAGCGGCGCGTCCAGTCGCACTTCACCGCTGTCCAGGTCCCAGATGAAAAAGCGGTTGCCCCGTGGCGCGGTCAACGCCACCAGGCGCAGTTCGCTGTGCACCGCGACGCTGGCGGTGTAATGCCCCATGGCCTGCAACTGATGTTCAGGCACCGGGAAGGCCACGAACGGCTGGCCGGGACGCTTGATCGCCAGCAGCTCCGACGACTCGTGAGACGGCCCCATGAACTGCTGACCGGCGACGATGGTGCCGTCGCTGGCAATCCCCAAATGACGCACGCTGTTCATCTGCTGGGCGAGGGTTTCCTTGCTCAGCAGGGTGCCGTCGCGTTGCATCAGCACCAGGCTCGGTTCCATGGCGTTGAGGTTCATCTCGACGCGGCTTTCGGCCTCGGTGCGAATGCCGCCGTTGGCCACTACCAGGGTTTCGCCATCGGGCATCCACGACACCTGATGCGGGCCGACGCCATGGGTGGAAATCTCGCCGCTGTGCACCAGCCGCTCGCCTTCGAACTTATACACACCGAGCAAGCCGCGACCCGGATCGGAGGTGTCGTTCTCGGTGGCGTACAGCCAGTCGCCGCTCTTGTGAATCACCGCGTGACCGTAGAAGTGCCGGTTCGGCAGCGAGGTCACGGTTTGCAGCAGCGTGCCGTCGCGCAGGTCGATCAGGTAACTCTCGGTGCCAGGACGACGGGCGACGAACAGCGCAATCGGCAGCGTCGGGTGGTTGATGATGTCGTGGCAGCGCTGGCCGACCTGGGTGGCAAACACCCGGGTGCCGTCCAGCCGGTAACCGACGGCGTAATGCTTGCCATCGGTATCGTCCCGCGCAGAGAGCAGTAGCGGGCTTTTGTCCTTCTGCTTGAACAGCGTCCAGCCGCCCAGTGTCACCGCACCGAGCAGCAAACTACCTAACGTCAGAGCCTGGCGTCGCAGCATGGAACTTGCCCTCATCAGTCACCGTCGTTGGCGTTGAAGCCCAGTTGGATGCCCAGCGCCTTGGCCAGGTCGCCTTCGTGCAGGCGGTGGACGGCGTTGAGGCTGTCGTAGAGGTCATTGAGTTGCTGGCGACCGGCATCGTCGTTGAGCATCTCGGTCAGCGAGCGCTGGTTGCTGGCGAACAGCGTCAGGGACGCGGCGTAAGCGGCGTCGATCTTGTCGGCCAATGGTTTCTGCTCTTTCGGCAACAGACCACGCAGGCCTTTGTTGTCGACGCCTTCCCACACTGTTTTGGCGGCGGCGAGGCTGGCTTCCAGGCCAGTCAGGGACGACTGGCTGCGCCATGCATCGGCCTGGAACGGTTGCGGCACACCCTTCGTCTGACGGCCCATCGGCGTGCCGAGTTTTTTCTTCAGGCTGTCGAGGGCGGTGACTTGCACACGCAGCAGATCGGCGATGGCTTCGTGGGAATCGGCGTAGCGCTGGTTCGGGAATTTGCTCATCTGCGCGAGCATGCCGTCGGTGTTGTTCCAGCTTTTCAGAATCTCTTCGGCCAGTTGTTTCTGACGCTCGCCGATCGCGATCAGCAGCGGGCAGTACTTGGCTTTCTGTTCGGCGTTGGCCACATCAGGCTTGCTGTCGAACAGGATGTATTCGTAGGCGGAAAGGCCTTGAACCACAACGCTGGATTTGGCCAGAGCGGCGGCATCGATCTGCGGTTGTGGGGTGACCAGTTGCTCGACCTGACGGCCGACGAGGTTTTTCTTGTCAGGCCAGAACTGCACCTGCCAGGCGCGATTGCCTTCGGCCAGCGGCCCGATCAGCAATGGTTGCAGCTCGGCCCAGGCTTTCTGCGCATGCAGGAAGTCGGCGCGGGCGGTGTCGAGGTTTTCCTTGCCTTCGCAGTAGGCCAGGGCGCTGACGGCCAGTTGGCGGTCGGCTTCAACCCAGCGTGTGTAGGTCGGCAGGATCACCGACTTGGCGATGGCTGCTGACGTCACGGCCTGCGGATCCTGAGGCGAACAGGCGCCCAAGGCTAGTGCGGCGAGGCTGGTGAACAACAATTTGGGACGGAACATGTCGGGCTCCCGCTATGGAATACGTATTAAAGGGAATTCAAGAACGCCAGCAACGCAGCGCGCTGCTCGGCATTGAAAGACAAAACCTGTTGCTGCGCCGCTGCGGCTTCGCCGCCATGCCAGAGCACGGCTTCGAGCAGATTGCGGGCACGGCCATCGTGCAAAAACTGGGTGTGGCCACTGACCGCCTGCGTCAGGCCGATGCCCCACAACGGCGGGGTGCGCCAGTCGCGGCCACTGGCCTGGAATTCGCTACGGTGGTCGGCCAAGCCGTCGCCCATGTCATGCAGCAGCAGATCGCTGTAAGGGCGAATCACTTGATTGGCCAGTTCAGGTTCTGCGGCGTTGGCGGCGGTGGTGTATTTCGGGGTGTGGCAGGACTGGCATCCGGCCTGGAAAAACAGAGTCTTGCCGGCCAGCACCTCGGGGGCGCTGACATCGCGGCGAGCCGGGACGGCGAGGTTACGGCTGTAGAACAGCACCAGACGCAGGATGTTGTCGCTGACTTCCGGTTCGCCCTGCGCGCCATTGCCGTTGGGCGCTTGCTTGCAAGCGGTTTGCGCGGCGGTGCAGTCATCGACGGGGCGCAGACGGGTGGTGAGGCCCATGTCGCCGGAGAACGCATGAACGTTCTGTTGATTGAGGTTGGGTTGGCCGGCCTTCCAGCCGAATCGCCCGAGAACGGTTTTTTGCTGCGCGTCATCCCAGACCCGGTTCGGGCGTCCGGCGATCCCGTTCTTCGCTTTTGCCTGAGCCTCGGCATTGGCCAGGACCGCCTCGTCGGGGATCGCTTCAAGCAGGCCCAGGCCAATCATTGGCGGCGCGACCCTGGCCGAGAAGCGCGTGTCAGGGTGCATCGGGCCGTAGCCGAGCTGGGTGATCTGCAACGTCGGCTTGCGCAACTCGACTTCGGTGCCGTCCTTGAAGCGAATCGGAACGGGCGTGTAATCGACGCGCACTTTGCCTTCCGGCACGACACCCGGCACGGACATGTCCTGCAATTGTCCGCCGTAGACCGGTTCCGGGACGACACCGAGCTGCTCGATGACCTTGGCATAGGTCGGCGCATTGGGAATCGACAGGCGTACCAGCATCGACACGGCGTTCTGCGCATCAGGCGCGGGCGGATGACCGCGGCCGTCCTTGATGTGGCAGCCCTGGCACGCGTTGGTGTTGAACAACGGCCCGAGGCCATCCCGGGCGGTGGTGGTCGACGGGGCGATCACCCAGGGACTACGGAAAAAGCTGTTGCCGACACTGAAGTCCACGCGCCGTGACGGCGGCAGGTTGGCGGACGGCAGGGAAAATGCGTTCTGATCGGTCTTGCGCACGGTTGCGCTGCCACCGGACCGGGCTTCACCGGGTTCGGCTTGGGTAAAACGCGGGGCGTCATCGCAGGCACTCAGGCCCAGGGCCAGAAACAGTGCGGACAAGCGAAGAAGCAGCGAGGGCATCAGACATCCTGCAAGACGAGCAAAACAAGGGCGCAAAGTCTAACAGGGCAGGGGAGATTGAATAAGAGGAATTATCGTTTGGTTGATGCAGCGCATTTTTCCTGGACACCCACACCCCCTGTGGGAGCGAGCCTGCTCGCGATGGCGTCATCACAGTCGACATTGATGTTGAATGTACGACCGCTATCGCGAGCAGGCTCGCTCCCACAGGGGACCGCATCAGGCAGGCATGAAAAAGGCGACCCGAAGGTCGCCTTTTATTCAGCCAGCGTTGATCAGAACTCGTGATCAGCGTTGTCCGGGTTCAGGTCGCTGATGCCCAGTTTGCCAGCGGCGGCTTCGATCGAACCGGTCTGCTTGACCAGCGAAGCGATAGCGTCACGGACGATCTGGTTGCCAGCGGTGTTGCCGGCGGCGATCAATTGGTCGTAGTGCTCACCCTTGTTGGCGTGATCGACCATGATCTGGATTTTGGCTTCGGTGGCGGCCAGGTCGGCTTTGAGCGCGGTGTCGGCAGCCGGGTCGGCCTTGGCCACCAGGGACGACAGGCTGGCGCCGGTCATTTTGGTGCCGTCGACGCGGGTGTATTCGCCCAGGTACACGTTACGAATGCCTTTGGCATCGTAGAAGTGCGAGTTGTGGGTGTTGTCGCTGAAGCAATCCTGTTCGTCTTCCGGGGAGTTCGCTTCCAGGGAAACCTTCATGCGCTCGCCCGCCAGTTCGCCCAGGGACAGGCTGCCCATGCCGAACAGCATTTTGCGCAGGCCGGATTCAGCTGGCTCGGCTTCCAGGGTGGCGCGGTAGTTGTCGGCCACGTTCGGCTTCCAGTTACCGACCATTTCTTCCAGGTCGCTGACCAGCAGTTGGGTCACGGACTTCAGATAAGCGCGACGACGATCGTTATGACCGCCGGTGGCGCCTTTGCCTTCCAGGTAGTCGGAAGCTGGACGGTTGCCGGCGCCAGGGCCGGTACCGTTCAAGTCCTGGCCCCAGAGCAGGAATTCGATAGCGTGGTAGCCGGTGGCGACGTTGGCCTCGGAACCACCCAGCTCGTTCAGGCTGGCAAGTTTTGCCGGGGTAATGTCTTTCACGTCGACCTTGTCTTCGCCGACCTGAACCTGGGTGTTGGCGATGATGTTGGCCGTGGCGCCCGGGTTACCCAGTGCGTGTTCGTAGGATTTGTCGACGTAGTCGATCAGGCCTTCGTCCAGCGGCCAAGAGTTCACCTGACCTTCCCAGTCGTCGATGATGGTGTTGCCGAAGCGGAACACTTCGCTTTGCAGGTAAGGAACGCGGGCAGCGACCCAGGCAGCTTTGGCCGCTTTCAGGGTGTCGGCGTTCGGCTTGGCGAGGAAGGCGTCGACGGCGGTTTGCAGGGTCTTCGCGGTAGATTCGGCATCGCTGTAGACGGCGAAGACGATGTCGGCGTAATGCGCGACAACGGCTTTGGCGGCGGCCTCGTCGACTTTGCTGGCAGCGGCGGGTGCAACAGCCGGGGCCGTGGTGCTGGTGGCCGGCGTCGGTGCTTGCGCAGCGACAGCTTTGTCTTTGCCTTCGCCACAACCGGCGAGGGAAATAGCGATGGCCAACAGACTGGCGGTAGCCAGAGGCATACGAATCATGGCGAACATCCTGCTTCGAGAGGGGTGGAAAGGCGCAGCAAGCGCGCAAAACTGCGACATAATGCAAATCTTTCGCATTATCTGTAAAGGGTTGTACCTGGAAATATTTCTTATTCAGGGGGAGTTGTGTCGTGGATCAAGAGCACGCAGCCTCGTTTCACTCGACAGCTGCTACAGAGTGAAACGAGGCTGCGATCTTTTGATTTTTTACAAAATAGCCGCGTTACTGCGCTGGGCCTGTTTCAGATACGCGCTCAATTCCCGCGCCGGCAGCGGCTTGCTGTAGAGATAGCCCTGACCTTCGTGGCAGCCCTCGGAAATGATGTAGGCCTCTTGCTCGGGGGTTTCCACGCCTTCGGCAATCACCTGCATGCCCAGGCTCTTGCCCAGCTGGATGATGGCCCGAACGATGGTCGCGTCGTCGTCGTCATCGAGCAGGTCCTGAACGAAGCTCTTGTCGATCTTGATCTTGTCCAGCGGCAGGCTTTTCAGATAGCTCAATGACGAGTAACCGGTGCCGAAGTCGTCGATCGCGATCAGCGCACCGGAGCGGCGTAGGCTCAGCAGGTGCTGGGCGGCCGTGCTGATGTCTTCCATCAAGCCGGTTTCGGTGACTTCCAGCTCCAGGCTGCGCGGTGGCAGGCGGTACATCTGCAGCAGGTTGTTAACCACCCGTGGCAACTCGGCGTGGTGCAACTGCACCGTGGACAGATTCACCGCCATGCGCAGGTCGACGAAACCCAGGTCATGCCACTCGCGCAATTGCTTGCACGCCTGATCCAGCACCCATTCGCCGATGGCGATGATGGTGCCGTTCTGCTCCGCCAGGGGGATGAACAAGTCCGGCGGAACCAGCCCGTGCTCGGGATGCTGCCAGCGAATCAGCGCCTCGACACCCACCACCCGGTGATCGCGATAGCTGATCTGCGGCTGGTAGACGAGGTAGAACTGACCACGGACCAGAGCGTCGCGCAGGTCTTTTTCCAGCTCGCGACGGCGGCGCATCTCGGTGTCGACGCTGGCGATATAGAACTGATAACGGTTGCGCGAGCGAGTCTTGGCCAGGGTCATGGTCTGCTCGGCTTTTTGCAGCAGTTTCTCGGTGCTGTCACCGTCCTCGGGGAACAGGGTGATGCCGATGGTGGCGCGCAGGCGAATCTCCTGATGATCGAGAGCAAAGGCCGCTTCCAGGTCATCGAGAATGCTTTGGGCCAGTTCGGCCGCTTCGTAGGGTTGTTCGATGTCGGCCTGGACCAGGGCGAACTGGTCGCCGCCGAGGCGGGCGAGGGCGCCAAGGCGTCCGCTGTGAGCTCGCAGGCGATCGGCCAGAGCCAGCAGCAGTTGGTCGCCGGTCTGGTAGCTGAATTGTTCGTTGATGCCCTTGAAGTCGTCCAGGCCGACCACCAATACCGCGACCCGACGTTGCAACTTGCCGGCGTCTACCAGGATTTTGTCCAGTTGCTGCTGTAATTGCTGGCGGTTCGGCAGGCCGGTGAGGAAGTCGTACTGGGCCATGCGTAGCAGGCTGTTTTCCGCTTCGTGGCGCAAATGGGTGTTGCGCTCGATGGACTCGAGCAACTGGTTGGCGGTGTTGATCCAGATTCCCAGTTCGTTCTTTTCGTGCCCCTTGAGCAGCGGGATTTTGTGTGCGCTGGGGCGATCCGGATTGATTTCAGTGAGGTGTTCGATGATCCGCGACAGCGGCTTGGTCAGCAGCCAGTGATAGACCAGGTACAGCACCAGCCCCATGGCCATCGCACGCAACACGCCGGAGATGAAGATGATCACCGAACTGACGATGAAACCCTGGCCGTAGGTGGCGGTGTCGAGGGTGATGCTCAGGTCGCCGTAATATTCGCTGTAAGGGCCGCGACCCACCAGCTGGGTGGTGAAGGTGCGTTCCTTGCCGAGGATCAGGTCGGTCAGCCAGCGACTGTCGGAATGCTGCAACTCGCGGGTCTTTTGCGCGAGCATGGCTTCGTTGGGATGGCCAATGGAGGCCTTGCGCACAGCGTCGTCCTGAAACAGGCCTTCGATCACTTGCATACCCATTTCCCGGTCCAGGCTGTAGACGGCCTGGGTCGAGGGGTCGCGGAACATGTCGAGGATGCGTTGGGCATCGCTGGCCACGGCCTGGCGTGTTTTATAGGCATCGAAAACGATCTGCGCGCAGCTCAAGACCACGCCAACGATCAATGCCGACAGGAGCACGACCCGGAGCAACTTCACCGACAAGCTGTTCTTGAGTTCCAGCTTCAAAGAGTCATTCCTTGTTCCGTGCGGGTAGCGTCAAGTTGCCTGAGTATTGGCAATCCGGTGATGGCAGTCAAAGGGACAATCAATCACATGGGGTTTTGCCTGTAGCTTGGCCCGAAATGCTGGCGTTTTGACTATTTGGACTATTTGCGCCATTTGTACTGTGTCGGTTGTTGGGGCCTTCAACTTGAGGGGAATTTGGACATATTTTCCGTTTGATTGATGTTAGACGGCTGTGGCGTTGGGGCAAGGGCTGAAGGCTGGTTTCATCGTGGGAAATCGGCCTGGTTTTTGCGGATGTACCTGTTGAGTGGTAAGGGGCGAAAGGCGAACGCCGATCCCCCTTGTGGGAGCGGGCTTGCTCGCGAAGGCGGCCTGACAGCCGACCAATCTTTCCTGCCAAACATCCAATCCCTGTGGGAGCGAGCCTGCTCGCGATGGCGGACGCACAGGCAACGGATGCGTTCGTTTAAACAGCGGTAAAAAAACCAGACCTTTCCCACGAGGTTTTCAGGTTGCCCGTAGGAAGCGGGTTCAATTACCTTTTGGCTGTCGCTGAAAAAATCAGCGATCGGGTGTGAGAACCCGGCAAGTCATAGTCATCCAGCGCCAGTATCCGCATAATTGCCGCCAGTTTATCTGCTGCATATGCGTTATGGCGGCTGTGTGCGGGCAGACTTCGGTCTGGCCGGGTGTCTATGACCGGTTTCTCACCTCGCACATAGCTGCCACCTCTTCGTCGCGTGAGAAACGGCGAGGGAATGGCACCCAACGTCATAGGCATTCCCTTGGATAAATTAATCCCCGATCCCCCCTTCAACACCACCAAACCCTACAGTCCCAACACCATGTTCATGATCGCCCCCGACATGGATACCGAATCCCTCCTGGCCCACGCCTGTGAGTCATTGGCTTCGGCAAGTGTTCTGGCCAGTGATTTCGCCACCTACCTGACCGGCTCACAGCGCAGTACGGCGTTGGCCATTGCGCAGATCGTCATGTTGGCGGACTTAGCCGTTAATCGGGCACTGGATATCGTCGACCCGCAGTAGTCCGTAGGCTGACCGCGTTATCGTTCATCGCGAGCAGGCTCGCTCCCACAGGTACAGTGGTGTCCTTGTGGGAGCGAGCCTGCTCGCGAAGGCAGTCCAACTGCCGCCCCAAGACTTTCCCCCGCCCATAAAAAAACCCGGCAAAGCCGGGTTTTTTTGACTGGCGTCGATCTTAAGCGGTGAAGGTTTTGCCTTCGAACTGCTCAGCCACGAATTTCCAGTTGACCAGGTTCCAGAACGCTTCGACGTATTTTGGACGAAGGTTGCGGTAGTCGATGTAGTAAGCGTGTTCCCAGACGTCGCAGGTCAACAGCGGGGTGTCGCCGTTGGTCAGCGGGTTGCCGGCGCCGATGGTGCTGGCCAGGGCCAGGGAACCGTCAGCCTTTTTCACCAGCCAGCCCCAACCGGAACCGAAGGTGCCGATGGAAGTCTTGCTGAATTCTTCCTTGAACTTGTCGAACGAACCGAAGGCTGCGTTGATAGCTTCAGCCAGTGCGCCGGTTGGTTGACCGCCGGCGTTTGGCGCCAGGCAGTTCCAGTAGAAGGTGTGGTTCCAGACCTGAGCGGCGTTGTTGAAGATACCGCCCGAGGAAGATTTGACGATTTCTTCCAGAGTCTTGCCTTCGAACTCGGTGCCTGGCACCAGGTTGTTCAGGTTCACGACATAGGTGTTGTGGTGCTTGTCGTGGTGGTATTCCAGAGTTTCCTTGGAAATGTGCGGCTGCAGGGCATCGTGTGCGTAAGGCAGCGGCGGCAATTCGAAAGCCATGATGATTCTCCTAATCAGGTCAGTTGCGGTGAGCGCAAGGCCGATCACGGGCGGCCAGACAAGCGCCGGGGAGTTTGTACTCTTTGCGGCGCATCGGACCGGATCATAGCACCGGGGGTGCGGCATAACCACGCAACAACTGTGTGGGATAGAGGTTCCAGAGCCTTTTGGAATAAATCAGGCGCTGGTGATTAGTTGGGCCGCCACTGTGAACATCATTACGGCCACGAGCAGGTCGAGAATTCTCCAGGTGCTCGGCCGCGCCAACCATGGCGCCAACCACGCCGCGCCGAGCGCCAGGGTGAAAAACCACAGCAGCGACGCACTGGCCGCGCCCACGACATAGGCGCCGGGCTCGGTTTGTTGGGCGCCGAGGGAGCCAATCAGCAACACGGTATCCAGATAAACGTGCGGGTTAAGCAGCGTTACGGCCAACGCACTGAGCAGCACCGCGCGCAATGAGCGCACGGTCTGGTTTTCACCTTGTTGCAGGCTCTGTTTCGAGCAGGCCCGGCGCAGTGCCTGGCTGCCATACCAAATCAGAAATACGGCGCCACCCCAACGGGCAACCGCTAAAAGCGTCGGGTTCTGCGCCAGCACCGTCGCCAGGCCGAATACGCCGGCAGCGACCAATAATGCATCGCAGGTAACGCAGAGCGCCGCCACCGGCAGGTGATGTTCACGTCTCAGACTCTGAGCCAACACGAACGCATTTTGAGTACCGATCGCCATGATCAGCCCCGCGGCCACCAACAGGCCGTTCACATAGCTTTGCCACATAAGATGTTTACTCCGCGTTGGCCGCCAGATCCCGCAATACGTGCAGGGCGCGTTCAGCATCGGCCTGGCCGACGAATAAATGGTCGTGGTAATAGCCAGCGATCACATTGCAACTGATGCCGGCCTGGCCTAATTCCGTGGCGAACGCGGCGGTCAGGCCGACGGCTTCGAGGGCCGAATGCACGTTCAAGGTGATCCAGGCCGCGACGTAATCGAAACTGAAACCGGCCTTCTCGGCGTGGGAACGTTCCAGAATCACCGTCAGACCTTCCTGTTCGCGGAAACTGCCGACGATCTCCAGGCCTGCCGGCAACTTGCCGTCGCGCAGGGTGCAGAACACGTATTCGCCGACATTGAGTTGCGGGCTCATGCTGCGCAGCAGGGTTGCCAATGAAGTTTCGCCAGCCATGTCGATGATCCTTGTTGAAGAGTTCTTGCTGGCCATTCTCCGGTGTCAGGCTGTATAAGAAAAACCAATCATGCTGATCGCTCATTAGGAAAACTGATGTTCGACTATAAATTGCTTTCTGCTCTGGCCGCGGTGGTTGAGCAGGCCGGGTTCGAACGTGCGGCTCAGGTGCTTGGCTTGTCGCAATCGGCGATCTCCCAGCGCATCAAATTATTGGAGGCGCGGGTCGGCCAACCGGTGCTGGTGCGGGTGACTCCGCCGGCCCCGACCGAAATCGGCCGACGGCTGCTCAACCATGTGCAGCAGGTGCGTTTACTTGAACGGGACCTGCAAACACTGGTGCCGGCACTCGATGAAGAAGGTCTGCCGGAACGTCTGCGCATCGCCTTGAATGCCGACAGCCTCGCCACGTGGTGGGCCGCAGCCGTCAGTGATTTCTGCGCCGAGCAACACCTGCTGCTGGATCTGGTCGTCGAAGACCAGACGGTGGGCCTCAAACGCATGCGCGCTGGCGAAGTGGCCGCGTGCATCTGCGCCAGCGAGCGACCGGTGGCCGGCGCACGCAGCGTTTTGCTGGGGGCCATGCGCTACCGTGCGTTGGCCAGCCCGGCATTTATCGCCCGGCATTTTCCTGAAGGTGTGCGCGCCGATCTGTTGTCGAAAACGCCCGCGTTGGTGTTTGGCCCGGATGATTTCCTACAGCATCGCTACCTGGCGTCCCTCGGCGTCGATGGCGGATTCGAACACCATCTATGCCCCTCGTCCGAAGGCTTCATCCGTCTCACGGAAGCGGGACTCGGTTGGGGCCTGGTGCCAGAACTGCAGGTGCGCGAGCAACTGGAGCGTGGTGTATTGGTAGAGCTTTTGCCCGATAAGCCGATCGATGTGCCGCTGTACTGGCATCATTGGCGCAATGGCGGTCAGTTGCTGGGGTTACTCACCGATCAGTTGGTGCGTTCGTCGAAGCAATGGCTGGTGCCGTTGGACTGACGGGCAGCGTCAAGACCTCACGCAAAATGCAAAACGCAAAACGAAATATTCGGAGCAATTCATGAAGATTCTGGTTACCGGCGCAAGCGGCTTCATCGGCGGGCGCTTTGCGCGTTTTGCCCTGGAGCAGGGCCTGGACGTGCGGGTCAACGGTCGCCGGGCCGAAAGTGTGGAGCATCTGGTGCGTCGTGGCGCCGAGTTCATCCAGGGTGACTTGAGCGACCCGGAACTGGCACGTGACCTGTGCTCAGACGTTGAAGCCGTGGTGCATTGCGCCGGTGCGGTCGGTTTGTGGGGGCGTTATCAGGATTTCCATCAAGGCAACGTGCAGGTCACGGAAAACGTGGTCGAGGCCTGTCTGAAACAGCGGGTTCGGCGACTGGTGCATTTGTCGTCGCCGTCGATCTACTTTGATGGCCGCGATCACCTGGGGCTGACCGAAGAACAGGTGCCCAAGCGCTTCAAGCATCCCTACGCCGCGACCAAATACCTGGCCGAGCAAAAGGTTTTCGGCGCTCAGGAGTTCGGCCTCGAAACCCTGGCCCTGCGCCCGCGTTTCGTGACGGGGGCTGGCGACATGAGCATTTTTCCGCGGCTGCTGAAAATGCAGCGCAAAGGACGGCTCGCGATCATCGGCAACGGCCTGAACAAGGTTGATTTCACCAGCGTGCAAAACCTCAATGAAGCATTGCTCAGCAGTTTGCTGGCCAGCGGTTCGGCGTTGGGCAAGGCCTACAACATCAGCAACGGCACGCCGGTGCCGTTGTGGGACGTGGTCAATTACGTGATGCGCAAGATGGATGTCCCACAGGTCACGCGCCACCGTTCCTACGGTTTGGCCTACACCGTGGCGGCGCTCAATGAGGGTGTGTGCAAACTGTGGCCAGGTCGTCCCGAGCCGACCCTGTCGCGCCTGGGCATGCAGGTGATGAACAAAAATTTCACCCTGGACATCAGCCGCGCCCGGCATTATCTGGACTACGATCCAAAAGTCAGTCTCTGGACCGCCCTCGATGAATTCTGCGGCTGGTGGAAGGCCCAGGACATCCGCTGACGCACGGGTTAGCGCCGCCACACTGAACCGAGTTCGGGGTTGAGGGTCAATCGATGCGGCAGTGGGGGTTATACTGCGCCGCATCAAGCCATCACCGCGTTCCACAAAGGTTGACTCAATGTCCATGCGTAACGATGCCAACGACGACTTCGATCTGCCGAGCCTGCGTGCCGACAGCCTCGACGACGATGATTTTCCGACCACCGCTCGCACCTCCGTGCATTCGCGGACCACGCCAGTCGTCAAAGTCAAAAGTCCGAGCACCGGCCCGCTGTGGGCGCTGGTTGGCGCCTTGTTCTTCGCGTTTGCAGGTCTGGCCTGGTGGAGCTTTCAGCAGCTCTCGCTGATGGAACAGCAATTGGTGGCGACCCAGGAAAGTTTCGCGCGTATCAGTGAAGAAGCGGCGGGGCGCTTGCAGGACATTTCCGGCAAGGTTGTCGCCAGTCAGACCAACGTCAACAGCGACAGCGAAGCCTTGAAGCTGCAAATCAAACAGCTGGAAAGCAAACTCCAGGATCAAAGCAAACAACAGCAGGGCGTTGTCGGCCAGACCACCGATCTGGACAAGCGCCTGGCGCAGATGAGTGCACAGACCACCGAGCTGGATAAGCGCCTGGCGCAGATAACCGGGCAAGGCAGCGAACAACAGACTGCCACCATTCAATTGCAGGCTCAGGTCAAAGTCTTGAACAGCGATGTAGCCGTGCTGAAAAGTAACCTGACGGACACCGACAAATTCGACGCGCAACTTAAAAGCCTTGGCTCCGACATCGTTGCCCTGAAGAAACAAGGCAACCCGAGCGCCGCCATCGAGCGCCTGGAGCAGGAAGTCATTATCCTCAAAAGCCAACAGGACAATCGCTCGGCCGCGACGTCAGGCGGGACCAATACCGCCGAATTCGACGCCTTCCGTAGCCAGGTCACCCGCACCATCAACTCCCTTCAGGCGCAGATCCAGAATCTGCAGCAGCAGCTGCGCGCAAGGCCGTAAGAACCAACCAGCTACACCAAGCTGCTTTAGCAGCTGGTGCAGCTGGCGAGGTGAGGTGAGGTGAGAAGAGGGGATTGTGGCGAGGGGATTTATCCCCGTTAGGCGGCGAAGCCGTCGTAGTCCATTGGACGCGGGGTGGCTGGAAAAACAGGGGCCGCTTCGCAGCCCAACGGGGATAAATCCCCTCGCCACAATCACCTCACCTCGCCTCGCCACACCTCACCCCGCAGGCTGCATGATCGTGTTCTGTGCTTTCCTGAATATTCATACATATCCCCAAGCCGGCTACGCTCTTGAAACACCAACAAGAACGAGGGATGCGCAATGGGGTTTTTGCATAGGTTGGCCTTGCTGGGCGTGATGCTTTTGCTGTGTCTGGGCCAGGTTCAAGCCGCCGGCACGGAAAAGGACGACAGCCAGGCGGCCAAAGCCTTGCTGGAAAAAGCCCTGGCGTACTACCACGACCATGGCGACAAGGCCTTCGCTGCTTTCAGCCGTCAGGGCGAGTTTGTCGACAAGGATCGTTACGTGTTCGTGGTCGACACCAAAGGCGTGATGCTCGCCAGCGGCGGGCCGTCTTCGGCGTTGATTGGCCGTGATGTGTCCGATGTGCTCGGGCCGGATTTGCAGAAAGCCTTCAAAGACGCCTTGAAAGTGCCGGAGGGCAATGGCATCCAGCAAGCCGAATATCGCTGGCAGAACTGGTCCGACGGCAAGGTCGAACGCAAGCATGTGTTCTACCAGCGCGTCGGTCAGCGGATCCTGGCGGTCGGTTACTACTTGCCACGGGCCTCAGCGGAACAGGCGATGGCGTTGCTGAACAAAGCAGCGGCCGATCTGGCCAAGGACGAGAAGGGCACGCTCACGGCCATCAACTCCCTCAAGGGCGGTTACTTGCAGGATGACCTGTACGTCTTCGTCGTCGACCTGGATAACCAGCGTTATGTCGCCCATGGCACCAACCTGCGGTTGATCAATACCGATTTCAGCAAGATCAAGGATCCGGAAGGCAAGCCGGTTGGAGAGCCGATCCTGGCGCTGATGGCCAGGCAGGACGATGGCGAATACGAGTACCGCTGGAAAAACCCGGTGACTGGCAAGGTCGAGGACAAACATGCCTACCTGAAAAAGGTCGGGCATTTTCTGGTGGCTGTCGGGTATTACAGCCCTTGAATAGTGGTGCCTGACACACCGTAATCGCGAGCAGGCTCGCTCCCACAGTAGATCTCCAGTGATCACAGCATTTGTGTATGACGCAGATCCAATGTGGGAGCGAGCCTGCTCGCGATTGCAGCCGACTCGGTCCTTCTACCGAACCTTATCCTCTCGCCCACGCAAGACCCTATCCGGCATGGCAACCGCCGCCGCCAGCCCCAGCAGCGACACCGCCGCACTGACCATCAGCAAATGCCGGAACGTCAGCAGCAGCTCAGCGCGCAAGGCGTTCTGCGCATCCCCCGGCGCAGCGTTTAAACCATCGAGCAAGACATTCCCAGAACTGCCCTCGGCAATCATCGAAGAGCCGGCCAGGTGGGCGAAACTTGAGTCCTGCAACAACGCCAGCAGCAGTGCCGACATCAACGCCACGCCCACCGCACCGCCCAGTGAGCGGAACAGGTTGGTGGTGCTGGTGGCGACACCGATGTCCCGTTGTGCCACCGCGTTCTGCGTTCCGACCAGGGACGTCGGGAACTGCATGCCGCTGGCGATCCCGCTGAGCAACATGAACAGACTACTGAGCACAAATGCCTGGGGAGGGCTGAACGCCATGCCGAGAATCGAGATCGGCATGAGCAGGGCGCCGGTCAGGATCATGGGCTTGTAGCGCCCGGTCACCGAGGTCCGGCGGCCGGCGAAATACGCGCCAATCGGCAAACCCATCGCCAGCGGCAACAGGTGCAACGCGGCGCTGTCGGCCCCGGCGCCGGTCACGCTCTGGAAACGCAGCGGCATCAACACAATCAGCGAGATCGCCTGGAAACTGGTGAAGAAGATCGTGCACCAGCACAGGATCGCATTGCGATTGGCGAACAAATGCATCGGCAGCAGCGGCTCCCGCGCCCGGCGTTCATGCCAGACGAACAGCGCCAATACCAACACTGCACAACCGAGCAGGCCCAGCACGTCGGCACTGCGCCATGAATGGCCCTGGCCGACTTGAGTGATGCCCAGCAACAAGGCGGTCAAGCCGATGATCATCAGCACCGTGCCGAGGTAATCGATGATTGGTTTGCGTTGCGGCACTGGCAAACCCACCAGCGTTCGATTGGCCACCAGCCAGGCACCGAGGCCCAACGGCAGGTTGATCAAGAACACCCAGCGCCATGACAGGTACTCGGTCATGTAACCGCCGAGTACCGGGCCGGCCACGCTGGCCACGGCGTACATGCTGCTGAAATAGCCTTGATAGCGGCCACGTTCCCGGGGCGGCACGATGTCGCCAATGATCGCCTGGCTGACCGAAATCATCCCGCCAGCACCGATGCCCTGAAGAATCCGCGCCAGCACCAGCTGCTCCATGCTCTGGGCCATGCCGCAGAAAAACGATGCGACCGTGAACAACCCCATGCCAAACAGCATCAACGTGCGGCGACCGTACAGATCGCCCAGTTTGCCGTAGATCGGCACGGCCACCGTCATCGCCACCATGTAGCCGGAAATTACCCAGGCCAGCAGGCTGACGTCCTTGAATTGTGCGGAAATGGCCGGCATCGACACGGCGACGATGGTCTGGTCCAGCGCGCCCAGAAAGATTGCCAGCATCAGGGCGATCAACACGCTGCGAATGGCCGGTTTGGGCGTTTCAGGCTGGTTGAGATTGGTCACGGGTTTGAACCTGCGGACAGTGATTGACCCGCAAGGAGCAAGGCGAGCGGGGATGCTCGCCAGTGTAAGTCGGTAGCAGGCTATTCGATAGCCTCGTATGGAAGGCCGACGTAATTTTCTGCAATGGTTTTTCGACCGGCCTCGGAGTCGACGAAGTACTCCAGTTCTGACTCGGCAATCCGCTGGCTGAAGGCGTCGTGTTCATCGAAACGGTGCAGCATCGAGGTCATCCACCAGGAAAACCGTTCGGCTTTCCATACCCGACGCAGGCAGACCTCGGAGTATTTCTCCAGCAAATCCACACGGCCTTCCCGGTAAACCTTCAGCAGAATGTTGAACAGCGTACTGACGTCGCTGGCCGCCAGGTTCAGGCCCTTGGCGCCGGTGGGCGGGACGATGTGCGCGGCGTCGCCGACCAGAAACATCCGCCCGTACTGCATCGGTTCGACGACAAAACTGCGTAACGGCGCGATGCTTTTTTCGATAGAAGGCCCAGTGACCAACGATGCTGCCAAGGCGCCAGGCAGACGGGATTTGAGTTCATCCCAGAAGCGCTGATCAGACCAGTTCTCGACGTGCTCGTCGGCCGGTACCTGGAGGTAATAGCGAGTGCGGGTGGCCGAACGCATGCTGCACAGGGCAAAACCGCGCTCATGCCGGGCGTAAACCAGCTCTTCGTGGACTGGCGGCGTGTCAGCGAGGATGCCTAGCCAGCCAAACGGATAGACCCGCTCGAACACGTTCAGGCACTCGGCAGGAATCGACTGCCGGGCCACGCCATGGAAACCGTCGCACCCGGCGATGTAGTCGCAATCGAGTCGATACAGCTCGCCGTCCTTCTCAAAAGTCACGAACGGCTCTTCGGTTTTCATCCCGTGAGGAACGACGTTGCGTGCCTCGTAAATCGTCTGCGCACCGGCCTCCCGACGAGCGGCCATCAGGTCGCGGGTGACCTCGGTCTGACCGTAGATCATCACCGTTTTGCCTCCGGTCAGGGCGTGCAGATCGATGTGTACGCGGCGTCCGTCGAGGGCCAGTTCGAAGCCTGTGTGGACCAGCCCTTCGGCGTCCATGCGCTGACCCACCCCGGCCTGGCGCAACAGCTCTACCATGCCTTGTTCGAGGACGCCGGCACGGATTCGTCCGAGGACATAATCCGGGGTCTGGCGTTCGAGAATGAGGGTGTCGATGCCGGCGTTGTGCAGCAATTGGCCGAGCAATAAACCGGACGGACCGGCGCCGATGATGGCGATTTGGGTTTTCAGCATTTTCATTGTTTTTATGACTCGCAAGCTTCACACGACCAGGGCCGGTGAATAATTTTTATGGATCGAGTGCTTGCATTTTTCTCTCGCGAGTCTGTCAATTGAAGGGGAAAACTGAGCCGATACCTGTACATTTTGCCAATCGGTGCGATTATCGCCCGCCTACCCCCGAGGCCTGGATTGAAGTGATGAACAAGCCTGACCTACCTTCGATTCCAGTGTTCAAGCTCTACGGTGAAAGCCTGGATTGGCCGACCCCGGACTTGCTGCACTGTGAAACCATTTCCAAACGCAGCCGCGAACACCAATGGGAAATCAAACCCCACCGCCACGCCGACTTGTGCCAGTTGCTCTTCGTATTCAAAGGTCAGGCAGAGCTTGAAATCGAAGGCAAACGTACGCAGTTGACCGAGCCGGCGATTCTGGTTTTGCCGCCGTTATCGGTGCATGGCTATCGGTTTTCCGAGGACGTCGAAGGGTTTGTCGTGACCCTTGCCGCACCGCTGGTTGCTCATCTTCAGGCGCAACTGGGCAACTCGGTGAACGCACTGGCCCAGGCCGAGAGTTATCCGGCGGGCAAGGAAGGCGAATACCTCAACAGTCTGTTTTCAGCGCTGCAAGACGAATACACCGGCCACCAGCCAGCTCGCGAAATGCTCATGCATTCGCTGGTCAGCGTGATCATGGTGTGGATCAGCCGCCAGGTGATTTCCCGCCGCAACGCCAGCCAGCGTCCGCAGCGTGCCCGGGAATACCTCAACGGTTTTATCCAGCTGGTGGAAGAGACCTATCGCCAGCACGTCAAGGTCGAGGACCTGGCGCATCGGCTGGGGATTTCCGTGTCCCACCTCAACGGCACCTGCCGTGAGCTGGCGGGACAACCGGCGTTGCAGATCATGCACGAACGTCAATTGCTGGAGGCCAAGCGCTTGCTGACCTACACCAGCATGACCATTTATGAAATGTCCGACGTGTTGGGGTTCTCTGATCCGACCAACTTCACGCGCCTGTTCCGGCGTCGAGTGGGGATCTCGCCCAAGGCATTTCGCGACCGCTTGAAGGCCGATCAGGATAACGAGGCCTGATCCCCTTCGTTACTTGAGGGCGTTGAGGGTCGCGTTGTGGGGAATGCAGCGTTCGAAGTTGCAGCTTGCGTATTCACGGGGTACTTGTCGCAACTGCTCAACGCGCCAGGCCGCGGTGCCATACAGCGCGAGCGTGGCCGCGCAGGTGATGAAAATCGCGAGGTATCTTCTTGTTTTGATGTTCATGGCGTTGACCTCTGAACGAATACCCTTCGGTACTACTTTCAGCATAGGTCAGCGCCAGTGAGTTGCCAGCAACGCGGCTTGCGTATGTACCCCGACATTCAGAGCGCTGATACCCCCTGTGGGAGCGAGCCTGCTCGCGATAGCGGTGGGTCAGTCGCCATCATTGTTGAATGATCGACCGCTTTCGCGAGCAAGTCGGATCGCCGCACCGCCGCTCCCACAGGGGTTCACAGTGTTTTTTGATTCGGTTACAGGCCGATATCCCACTCCGGCTCCTCGGGGAATCTGAGCACCAGAAAATCCAGCATGCTGCGCAACGCCGCTGGCATGTGTTTGCGTGAGGCATACACCGCGTAAATGTTCATCTGCCGGGGTTCGGCGCGGGGCAGCAGGCGGATCAGTTCGCCGCTGTGGATATGCACGCCGGCCTGATAACTGGGGAGCATCGCCACCCCGGCGCCGGCCATCGCCGCGCGCGCCAACGTGCTGGCTTCGTTGGCGCTGATGTTGCCCTGCACGGGCACTGACACCTGCTCACCGTCCTCCTCGAAATGCCAGAGGCTTTTGCCGAAGTAGGAGTGGGTCAGGCAATTGTGCTGGCTCAGGTCTTCGACCCGCAGCGGTGTCGGGTGTTCGAGCAGATAAGCGGGGGAGGCGCAGATCACCGAGCGGCAGACCGTCAGCCGTCGCGCGATCAGGTTCGGGTCCAGGTCGTTGCTGGTGCGGATCGCCAGATCGATGCGCTCATCCACCAGGTTCACCGTGCGGTCGAGCATCTGCAGGTCGATGCTGACGCCGGGATAACGTTTGACGTAAGCGGCCATGGCATCCGCCAGCTGTGCCTGACCGAACGAAGTGCTGACGCTGATCCGCAGCAGCCCGCGCGGCGCTTCGTCCGGCTCGCTGACGGCGGCCTGCATGTCTGTGGACAGGTCGAGCATCTGCCGACATCGAGGCAGGATTTCACTGCCGGCGGCGGTCAGGCTCAGCTTGCGCGTGGTGCGATGCATCAGGCGTGCGCCGACCCAATCCTCCAGCTCCGCCAGATAGCGCGAAACCACTGGCCGTGACAGGTCCAGGTGATCGGCGGCGGCCGACTGGCTGCCGAGGTCAACCACCGTGACGAACACCCGCATTGCTTGTAGACGATCCATGATTTGCCCGCTTTCAGAAACAAACTATGTTCCAGCATCGCATTTTTTGTACTGAGTCATGCAACTAAGCTCTGTCCCATCGCCAAGCACGGCATTCGGACACCGGAGCAACAGATGATCGGCTTCACCTCGCTTAAACGTATTTTGCTGGCCACCGCCACCCTCGGTTTCGCCGCCCACGCAGCGGCTGCATCGACCCTGACCCTGGACGTCTACAACCCGGGCGACAAGGCGATCTTCCCGGTGACCTCGGTGTTGGTCAGCGGCGAGAAAGACGCGATTTTGGTGGACGCACAATTTGGCAAATCCCAGGCCGAGCAAGTGGTCGAAAAGATCCGCGCCAGCGGCAAGCAACTGACCACCATCTACATCAGCCACGGTGACCCGGATTACTACTTCGGCCTCGACACCCTGACCGCCGCATTCCCCAACGCCAAAGTGTTTGCCTCGCAGCCGACCGTGGACCACATCCAGAAAACCGTCGACGGCAAACTGGCGTTCTGGGGGCCGAAAATGGGCGCCGACGTGCCAGCCAAAACCATCGTGCCGGATGTACTCAAGGGCGACACCCTGATGCTTGAAGGGCAGAAGTTGCAGGTGGTGGGGCTGGATGGCAAGCAGCCGGATCGCAGCTTCGTCTGGATTCCGTCGATCAAGGCTGTGGTCGGTGGCGTTGTCGTCGCAGAAAACATTCACGTGTGGATGGCCGACACCCAGACGCCGCAGTCCCATGCCGATTGGCTGACTACGCTGCATTCCATCGAAACCCTGAAACCGAAAACCATCGTGCCGGGTCATTACCTCGGTGAGAGCGCCCGTTCGCTGGCCGCCGTGCAGTTCACCGCCGATTACATCAAGGCCTTCGACGAAGAAACCGCCAAGGCAAAAGACACTGCCGCGCTGATCGCCGCGATGAAAAAACGCTACCCGACGCTGGGTGAAGAAAGCTCGCTTGAACTGAGCGCCAAAGTCGCCAAGGGCGAGATGAAGTGGTAACCCGCCGTACCTGATCGTTCCCACGCTCTGCGTGGGAATGCCTCAACGGACGCTCTGCGTTCGGCTCTGGAAGGGACGCGGAGCGTCCCGGGCTGCATTCCCACGCAGAGCGTGGGAACGATCAGATTCAACTACGCCAACTGGAGAATGTCATGAGCAAAATCGCAATCATTGGTGCCACCGGTCGTGCCGGTAGCCAACTGCTGGAAGAAGCCCTGCGTCGTGGTCACAGCGTTACCGCGATCGCCCGCGACACTTCGAAGATCGGTCAGCGTGCCGGTGTGGTCGCCAAGAATGTCGATGCCCTCGATGCCGAAGCGTTGCAAGCGGCAGTCGCTGGTCATGACGTGGTGATCAGCGCTGCGCACTTCGCGACCCTTCCTGCCAGCGCCGTGATCGGGCCGGTGAAACAGGCCGGCGTCAAACGCCTACTGGTGGTGGGCGGTGCCGGTTCGCTGTTGCTGCCGGACGGAACCCGCGTCATCGACAGCGAAGGTTTTCCGCAGGCGTACAAGGCTGAGGCCAGTGCCGGTGCGCTGTTCCTGGAAAACCTGCGGCAGGAAAAACAGCTGGACTGGACCTTTGTGTCGCCGTCGGCAGAGTTTGTCGAAGGTGAGCGCACCGGGACGTTTCGGGTTGGCAAAGATGATTTGCTGGTGAGTAGCGAAGGGCGGAGCTGGATCACTTTTGCCGATTATGCGATTGCGATGATCGATGAAGTGGAAGCGCCGAAGCATTCCCGCCAGCGGTTCACAGTCGGCTATTGAGTTCACTGATCGTTCCCACGCTCTGCGTGGGAATGCCTCAAGGGAGGCTCCGCGTCCAGTGACGCGGAGCGTCACGGGCTGCATTCCCACGCAGAGCGTGGGAACGATCAGCGAGAACTGGCTTGCTCCACCAACCATCCCATCAATTCGCGCAACTTCGGCGAAGGCCCGGGTTTCTCGGGGAAAACCAGGTAATACGCCAACCCGGTTTTCACCTTCAATTCAAACGGCATGACCAGCCGCCCGGCACTCAAATCATCGCCGATCAACGACCAATCCCCGATCGCTACGCCTGTCCCTTGGGACGCCATCGACATCGCCAGGTCCAGCGTTTCGAAATGCTGACCCTTGCCGACATTGCTCAAGCGAATATCCGCAGTGGCCAGCCAGGCCTTCCAGTCCCGTTCATCCCGTGTCGGGTGCAGCAGCATGTGCTGTTCCAGATCCTGCGGCGTCATCAGCGGCACGGGACCTTCCAGCAGAGGTTTGGAGCAGACCGGCGTCAATTGCTCATCGAACAAATGAAAAGAGGCCAGCGCGCTGTCCGGTGGTGCGCCGTACATCACCGCCGCATCGAACTGCTCGCGATGAAAATCCACACCGTGCTTGACCGTGGTGGTCAATTGCACCGGCACATCCGGGCGCTCCCGTTGCCACTGCACCAGCCGTGGCAACAGCCAGCGCATGACACACGTCGGGGCCTTGAGTTGCAGGGTTTCGCGCTTCTCGCCGATCTGCTCCACGGCTTCGTCGATCAAGCCGAAAATCTGCTGGACCCGTGGCAGCCATTCCCGTCCTTCGGCCGTCAGGTCAAGGCCGCGGGCCTGGCGAATGAACAGTTCATAACCCAGATGTTCTTCCAGCCCGGCGATCTGCCGACTCACCGCACCTTGGGTGATGTACAGCTGTTCGGCAGCACGGGTGAAGTTGCAGCACTGCGCGGTAATCAGAAAAGTGTGCAGCGCCGGCAGGGGAGGCAATCGTTTCATTGGGATCCAAGGTATGACGTGAGGACATGGCTAGTATGACTTTTTATCCATTGTTGCGGCTACGTGTCGCCCGTTCCAATGAGGCCATCCCTGGACCTGCCCACTCATCATAAACACTGCGCAGGTCCGGCGTCTCAAACGAACAAAAAGGGCAAAGACATGGCGACGTGCGGCGAAGTATTGGTCAAGTTACTCGAAGATTACGGAGTTGAGCAGGTGTTCGGCATTCCCGGGGTTCACACCGTGGAGCTGTATCGCGGGCTGGCCCGTTCGAGCATCAACCACGTCACTCCGCGTCACGAACAGGGCGCCGGTTTCATGGCCGACGGTTACGCTCGCACCAGCGGCAAACCGGGTGTGTGTTTCATCATCACCGGCCCTGGCATGACCAACATCACCACCGCCATGGGCCAGGCCTACGCCGATTCGATCCCGATGCTGGTGATCTCCAGCGTGCAATCGCGCAGCCAGTTGGGCGGCGGTCGCGGCAAGCTGCACGAGCTGCCGAACCAGAGCGCATTGGTCGGCGGTGTTGCGGCGTTCTCCCACACCTTGATGTCGGCGGCTGAATTGCCGGGCGTCCTGGCTCGCGCTTTTGCCCTGTTCCAGGCCGGCCGTCCGCGTCCTGTGCATATCGAAATTCCGTTGGACGTGCTGGTAGAAGAGGCCGATGACCTGCTCGCCAGCGTACCCGTGAACATCGACCGCGCCGGTGCCTCGCCGAGCGCCATCAGCCGCATGACCGCGTTGCTGGCCGGTGCCAAGCGCCCACTGATTCTTGCCGGTGGCGGCGCCATCGATGCGGCCGCCGAATTGACTGAACTGGCCGAACGGCTGGACGCCCCGGTGGCCCTGACTATCAACGCCAAAGGCATGCTCGAATCCAATCACCCGTTGCTGATCGGCTCGACCCAAAGTCTGGTCGCGACTCGCGCTTTGGTGGCTGAAGCCGACGTGGTGCTGGCGATCGGCACCGAACTGGCCGAAACCGATTACGACATCACCTTCGCCGGCGGTTTCGAGATTCCTGGCGTGCTGCTGCGTGTGGACATCGACCCCGACCAGACCGTGCGCAACTACCCGCCGAAAGTCGCATTGGTAGCCGACTCGCGCAACGCCGCCCAAGCCTTGCTGAGCGAACTGTCCCACCACTCGCTGGCCGAGCGCCGCAACGATTGGGGCCAGGTCCGTGCCGCACGCTTGCGCGACGAACTGGCCGCCACTTGGGACGCGCCGACCCTGGCCCAGACCCGTTTCCTGGAAACCGTCTTGCACGAACTGCCAAACGCAGTCTTCGTCGGTGATTCGACACAACCGGTGTACACCGGCAACCTGACGTTCAACCCGGAGCGCCCGCGTCGCTGGTTCAACTCGTCCACCGGTTACGGCACCCTCGGTTACGCCTTGCCGGCAGCGATTGGCGCCTGGCTCGGCGGCAGCGTTGAAAACGGCGCACGTCCTCCGGTGGTGTGCCTGATCGGCGACGGCGGCCTGCAATTTACCTTGCCGGAACTGGCCAGCGCTGTTGAAGCGCGCACCCCGGTGATCGTCCTGCTGTGGAACAACCAGGGCTACGAAGAGATCAAGAAATACATGGTCAACCGCGCCATCGAGCCGGTTGGCGTGGACATCTACACCCCGGACTTCATCGGCGTGGCCAAGGCGCTGGGCTGTGCCGCCGAAGCCATCTGCGGTGTCGAGCAACTGCGCAGCGCACTGCGCGCCGCCACCGATCGCCAGGGTCCGACCCTGATTGAAATCGATCAGACTGTTTGGATGAAGGCGGTGTCGAAATGAGTTTCCCTACGACTCTGGATGGCCTGTACATCAACGGCCAATGGTCCGCCGGCAACGAACACCTGCGTGTGATCAACCCGGCGACCGAAGCCCTGTTGACCACCGTGAATGGCGGCGATGAACGCGCGGTCGAGCAAGCCGTTACTGCCGCAACCAACGCCTTCGCCGACTGGTCGAAAACCACTGGCGCCGAGCGCGGCGCGATCCTGCGCAAAATCGCTGCGGGCGTGCAGGCCGGTCGCGAACAGTTGATGCATCTGCAATCGAGCAACAACGGCAAACCGCTGTTTGAAGCGGCCATCGATGTCGACGACGTGATCGCCACCTTCGAGTACTACGCAGGTCTGGCCGAAGGCCTCGATGCCAAGCAAGACAGCAACGTCGAGCTGCCAACCGACGACTTCAGCGCTCGTGTACGCCGCGAGCCGTGCGGTGTCGTCGGCCTGATCGTGCCGTGGAACTTCCCGATGGTCACCACCGCCTGGAAACTCGCCCCGGCCCTGGCCGCCGGTTGCTGCGTGGTGCTCAAGCCGTCAGAAGTGACGCCTCTGCCGGAGCTGGAACTGGCAACGATCATCGCCGAGGCCGGCCTGCCCAAGGGCGTGTTCAACCTGGTCTGCGGCACGGGTCTGGCGGTTGGTGCGCCGTTGTCGGCCGACCCGCGCATCGCCAAGATTTCCTTCACCGGCAGCAACGCCGTCGGTGTTCAAGTCATGCAACGTGCCGCAGAAACCGTAAAGGGCGTGAGCCTGGAACTGGGCGGCAAATCCTCGCTGCTGGTGCTCAAAGATGCTGACATCGAGCTGGCCGTGGAAGTGGCCTGTGGCGGCGGTTTCTTCAACGCCGGGCAGATGTGTTCGGCCACCAGCCGCGTGCTGGTCGCCGATGAACTGGCGGACGAATTCCTCATCCGTTTGAAGGCCCGCGCCGAAGCCATTCGCGTGGCCGACCCGTTCGACCCGAACGTGGAAATGGGCGCACTGGTCAACCAAGCGCAATACCAGCGCGTGCTGGGGCACATCGATCGCGGTTTGAGTGCTGGCGCCAAACTGGTGTGCGGCGGCAATCGTCCGGCAGACCTGCCGCGCGGTTATTTTTTGCAGCCGACAATTTTCACGGACGTGCCCCCAGGCAGTGCGCTGTGGTGCGAAGAGATATTCGGCCCGGTGCTCTGCGTGCGCAGTTTTGCCAGCGAAGCCGAGGCGATTGCCCTGGCCAATGACAGCCAGTTCGGCCTGGTGGCCAGCGTGGTCACCCGCGACGCCGAAGCGGCAGATCGGGTCGCCAACGCCTTGCAGGCGGGGCTTGTGTGGATCAACGCGCCGCAAGTGATCTTCCCGCAGACCGCTTGGGGTGGCTACAAACAGAGCAGCATCGGCCGCGAATTGGGGCCTTGGGGCTTGCAGGCTTTCCAGGAAATCAAACACGTGATTCGGGCTGTCTGACGGCACGAAAAAGGTGAGCGCATGCCTCGTGATGAGGCATGCGCTGGCGTCATGGCTTCGATGAGTTTTTATCGATAGTCAGGTGTTTTACACGACCTCAGGATGAACTCGCTGGCTCAGCCAAACCCCCGAAAATACGGGGGCTAATGCTGAATCGGTCGCGCGGATGCAACAGTTTCGACCTGCCTTATACCTACAAAAACAAAGGGAGTCCGTAATGGGCGAACATGATCTGAACAGACGTCAATTCATCAAGACCGTAGGCGTAGCCTCGGTGGCAGCGGCCGCCATGAGCATGCCGTTCATCAAGGCCAATGCCAGCGACACACGCTTTGCGGGCAAGACCCTGCGTTTGCTGACCTGGTCCGATGACACCGGCCTGGCAGCCCTGCGCAATATCGCCGCGACCTTCGAAGACAAATACGGCTGCAAGGTCATCGCTGACCGCACCGGCAGCACCTCGGAAATGGTCGCCAAACTCAAGGCCGGCGGTGATCGTCCGCAGTACGACATCATCACCCTGGCCGGCGTCGGCGCCGAAGGTCTGGCCGCCGCCAACCTGCTGGAAAAACCCGACCTCAACCGCATTCCCAACCTGGTCGACGTGCCGGAGAAATACCGCACCGGCGCCAATGGCCACGGCATCGGTTACCTGCTCTGGTGCAACAGCCTGGTTTACAGCACGCGTACTCAGAAAGAAGCGCCGGACAGCTACGCCGCCCTGTGGGACGCGGACCTGGCACCGAACATCTTCCTGCCGCCGCCAAACTGGACCGAGGCCATGGACCTGATCATCATCGCCGCCAAACTGGCCGGTGGTGACGAACACAACATCGAACCGGGCTTCAAGAAACTCGCCGAGCTGAAAGATCGCGTAGTGACCCTGGGTGAAAACCCGAACCAGATCGCCGAACTGTTCCGCACCGGTTCGCTGGACATGGGCGGCCTGTACGCGCCGGCATTCTTCCCGAAACAGATCCGCGATCCAGCCTACGGTCTAAGTGCAACCTTTGGCATGAAGGAAGGTTTCTACACCGACTTGATGCAATCGGTGATGCCGAAGAACCGTCCGGGCGACACCGACATGGCCTACGCCTTCATCAACCACTCTCTGGACCCGTTGGTGCAGGGCAAGATGGCTGAAGACATCTACAACGGCCCGGTCAACGCCAAGGCGATCATCTCCGCCGAAGCGCGCAAGAGCCCGTTCATCCTCACGCCTGAGCAGATTGCCGAGAAGGCGATCATGCACGACAACGCCTTCCTGGCCACCGTGCATGACCAATGGATTCGTCGTTACACGGAAATCTTTTCTTCCTGATCGAGTGACGACCACAGGATCTTCAGCCACTGAAGATCCCCTGTGGGAGCGAGCCTGCTCGCGATTGCGGACTGACATTCACCGATGATGTTGGCTGACACACCGCTATCGCGAGCAGGCTCACTCCTACAGGGGGTCGATGTGGTTTCCAGGACTTGTGTTTGTCAGCTGCTTTCCATTGACGAGACCCTTTGCTATGGAACACCAACCTCTGACTCATCCGGTCGTCGCCGCTGCAGTGCGCACCAATCGGGGTGTTTCGCCGACGACGCGTGCCTGGATTTTCCTCTCGCCGTCGATGCTGTTTCTGGGCGTACTGATCGCCGCCAGCCTGCTGGTACTGCGCATGAGCGTGGGCACCAAAGGCGCGGAATGGACCGGGTTCAGCCTGGCCAGTTACGCCCAGCTGCTGGAACCGTACTACCTCAAATCCTTGCTGCTGACCCTGCGTCTGGCACTGATCAGCGCGGTGATCGCGGTCGTGTTGGCGATCCCGGTGGCCTACACCATGTCGCGGCTGACCTCGCCGTTCGTGCGGCGAATCTTCCTCGCCGCGGTGCTGTTGCCATTGCTGGTCAACCTGCTGCTGCAAAGCTATGGCTGGCTGGTAATTCTGGGACCTGGCGGGATGCTCAATCAGGCGCTGATGGGCCTGGGCCTGATCAAGCGTCCGATCATGCTGCTCTACAACCAGAACGGCGTACTGATGGGCCTGGTGCAAACCGCGTTCCCGTTGGCTGTGCTGCCGATTGCCAGCGCCATGCGCGGCGTTGCCCGTACCTATGAAGAAGCCGCTGCAACCCTGGGCGCCAGCCGTTTGCAGGTATTCCGTCAGGTGGTGCTGCCGATGAGCATGCCGGGGATCATTACCGGTGCGACGTTGGTATTCGCCTACAACGCCAGCAGCTTCGTGGTGCCCTTGCTGCTCGGTGGCCGACGCGTGCCGATGCTGGCCGTGATGGTCCATGACCAGATCGCCCCGCTGATGAACTGGCCCGCCGCCTCCGCTGCCGGTGTGGTGCTGATTGTCACCACGCTCGCAATCATGACCTTGTCTGAATACATCACTGGCCGTCGTCGGCGCATGCTGGAGGCTTCCCAATGAGCACCCTGATCAAGAAACGTTATGGGCTGCTGCCCGGCGAGACCGGCAAGTTTGCTGGCATCCTCTCGGGCTTCATCCTGCTGCTGGCGGTGTTGCCGATCCTGACCATGATTGTGATGTCGTTCAGCGGTGCGTCGAACCTCGACTTCCCGCCGAGCAGCTACAGCCTGCAATGGTACAAGGCTGCCTGGCACACCTTCGTGTCGCCGGATGCAAGCGATGTGCTGAGCCTCGGCAAAGCCATGACCACCAGCCTGATGGTGGCGTGCCTGACCATGGTGTTTGCCACGATTGTGGCGGTGCCGGCCGCTTACGCGCTGACCCGTTGCGAGTTCCGCGGCAAAGCCGTGGCGCTGCAACTGATGTCGCTGCCATTGGTGTTCCCGATGGTGGTGTTGGGGTTGGCGTTATTGCTGGTGTTTGACAGCCTGCCCTTTCAAATCACAACGTCGCGGCTGGTGATTGCCCACGTGATCCTGGCGCTGCCGTTCGTGGTGAAAAACTGCACCGCGGCGATGCTCTCCATCGGCAGCGAAGTCGAAGAAGCCGCGCAGATGCTGGGTGCTTCACCGACCCGGGCGATTATCGATGTGGTGGTGCCGTTGATGAAGTCGGGGATTCTGGCGGGGATGCTGCTGGCGTTCATCGTCTCGTTCAACGAATTCACCGTGACCTACTTCCTCTACACCATCGACGTCATGACCGTGCCGATCTGGATGTACAGCCGCACCGTGTCTTCGCTCGACCCAACCGTATTTTCGTTTGCCGTGCTGATCGTGCTGATCGACTTCGTGCTCATTTGGGCGCTGGAAAAGTTGGTTGGCGAAGGCGGCGTTTCGTTCTGATTTCTTGAGGTGATTCAAATGACTGGTCTGATTCTGGAAAACGTCGAGAAACATTACGGCTCGGCCTGCGCGGTAAAGGATGTAAACCTGCATTTGCCTGAGGGCAAACTGGTGTGTTTCCTCGGCCCGTCGGGCTGCGGCAAAACCACCTTGCTGCGAATGATTGCAGGGCTCGAAACCCTGAGCGGCGGCGAGATTCGCCTGGACGGTGAAGACATTGGCCACACGCCGGCGCATCAACGTAATTTCGGCATGGTGTTTCAATCCCTGGCGCTGTTCCCGCACATGACAGTGGGGGAGAACATCGCCTATCCGCTGAAACTGCGTGGTGTCAGCAAGGCTGATCAGCAGGCGCGGGTGGTGGAGTTGCTCGAACTGATTCAGCTGAGCGAGATGATTGATCGCCCGGTGGCCAAACTCTCCGGTGGTCAACGTCAGCGCGTTGCGATTGCCCGGGCGATTGCCTCGCGGCCGAAAATCCTGCTGCTGGATGAGCCGCTGTCGGCGCTCGACGCCAAGCTGCGCGAATCGATGCAGGTGGAAATCCGTCAGCTGCAACAACGCTTGAACATCACCACCATCATGGTGACCCACGACCAGCGTGAAGCCATGACCATGGCGGATATCGTTGTGGTGTTGGGTGAACATCGGGTGCAGCAAGTGGGCACGCCGATTGAGATTTATCGTCATCCAGCGAACGAGTTTGTTGCGGACTTTATTGGCTCGGGCAACATTTTCCCGGCCACCGCGTTGGGCAACGGCAAGATCGGGTTGCCGGGTGGCGATGCGCTGGAAGTGCCGATCTGCAGCAGCATTGTGGTCGGTGAGAAGGTGAAGATGCTGATTCGCCCTGAGGACCTGCAACTGTCGCATCCACAGGCGACGGCGGGGAATCGGCTGCTCGGTAAGGTGACGTTTGTGCGTGATATTGGCGCGACGATTGAAACGACCGTGGAGTGTTCCGGGGTGTCGTTTACGGCGTTGAGTACGCCGTGTCAGGGGTTTGGGTTGAGCATTGGCAATCCGGTGTCGGTGACATTGCCGGCTGAGGCGTGCCGAGTACTAAGCGCCTGACTTGCTGGCCCCATCGCGAGCAGGCTCGCTCCCACATTGGGTCTCCTGTGAACACTGGATTTGTGAACACCACTGATCCACTGTGGGAGCGAGCCTGCTCGCGATGAGGCCGGCACAAACAACACAAAATCAGCTCAAACCGTCAACCGCAACCGCGCCAAATCCCTTAACGGCGGAGCCCCGAACAATCGGCTGTACTCACGGCTGAATTGCGACGGACTTTCATACCCCACCCGATACCCCGCCGCCGAAGCCTCCAAGCCTTCCGCCAACATCAACCGTCGCGCTTCTTGCAGGCGCAGTTGCTTCTGATACTGCAACGGACTCATCGCCGTCATCGCCTTGAACCGGTGATGCAACGTCGACACGCTCAGGTTCACTTCCTTCGCCAGATCATCGATGCGCAACGGCTGTTCATAGTTGCCGTTGAGCCATTTGATCGCCTGGCTGATGCGATGGCTCTGGCTGTTGGCGATAGCGATTTCGTACAGCCGATGGCCCTGCTGACTGCGCAACAACCGATAAAGAATCTCCCGGCGAATCAGCGGCGCGAGCATGGCGATGTCTTTCGGCGTATCTAGCAAGCGTGCCAGACGCAGCACGGCGTCGAGCATCGCGGTGTCGATCCGTTCGACGTACAAACCGCGCCCCGTTGGCCGGGTGGGCACACCGAGAGGACCGGCATCGGCAATCAGCGCGGAGATTTCCGCCGGGTCGATATCCAGCCGCACCGCGAGGATCGGTTCTTCAGACGTGACGTTCACCACGCGTCCGCTCAATGGCATCGAGACAGAGACCACCAGGTAGTTCAGCGGATCGTAATTGAAGTACTCATCGGCCAACCTGACCTCTTTACGGCCTTGCGCCATGATGCACAGCGCGGGTTGCGCCAGTACCGGGGCAAACTCATGGGACTGGCTATGGCGAGACATGAAAAGCGAGCCGACGGCAGTGGCATAAGTGCCATCCTCCGCCGTGTTATGGCGAATGATAGCGGCCAGTTCCGCGCGCTGTTTCTCCATGTCGGCGTCCAGCGGGGCTTGAAAATGATCGAGCGACGACATGCAAGGCATCCTCGGTGGGGCGTCAGTAATGAGGTGAGCTTAAATTTGTGCAAGACGAAGCGGTAGACACATCCTGCCTCAACCTTGCCTGATTCTGCACGGAGTGAATTGACGGCACCTCTATGACAGGCCAACCCAAGGAAAACTTGCTTGAAAGCCCTGTTTCATTGGCACCAGAGCTTTAACTGGTTGTTACAGGTTTTTCGAGAAGCCGCGCAGGATTGTGCAATAAGCCGGCAGGAATCGACTAACCGCGCTTCCACCGGCGCGCTTAACCTTTGATCCTGTCGCAGCCCGTCCCACGGCTGCCACTCGAGTACCTGGGAGGGTTAACCATGTCTACGCAGATCCCCGTCAGTCATATGGCCTTTGTACGCGCCCGCGCCGGGCGTTCGGCGGAACTCGGTGCGCGCCTCAGCGCCTTGATCGAGCCGTCCCGCAGCGCACCGGGTTGCCTGAATTTTGCCCTGCAACATTCGCAGTGCGATCCGGAGTTGTGGCTGGTGTCCGGTTTCTGGATGAACCAGCAGGCCATGACCGCTTACTTCAGCACCCCGGCCATGCAGATTTTTGCCGGGTTGGTGCAAGACCTGGTGGTCAACAGCCTGGATTTTCATACCTTCAAGGACGTGTCGGCTGCCCAGGCGCAGGGGCAGTCCCAGTCGTGGGTACACAAAATGGCGGGTTGAGGGTTTAATGGCTCAATTCTCCATTCAGCAGGATCCGCGACATGGCACGCAAAGCCTTTGAAACCTTCGAAGCCGTATCGGCCGTAGTACCCCGTGAAGGCGGTTATAACGCCGCGATTGCCACCAAGGCCATCGGTGGTTCGGGTGCACCGCGCTTTCACAAGCTGCTCGAAGAGCAGACCTTCAAAACTGCCCGCGAGGCCGATGAAGCCGCCGCGCTGCAACTGACCCACCTCAAAGATGTCAGTGAAGACGGCGACCTGATCTGGTAATTACCTTTTCGCCCCCGGGCGATACATCTTGAACAACGCCTCAGGCCCCAGCTGGAAATAATCCGCTGGCCCGCCGCCGCGCAGAATCGGTTCTGCCGCGGCGGTGTCGTACACCCCATCCTTCAACAGCCACTTGGCGATATGCACGGCGACCACTTCTCCGAGAATCAGCCAGCTCGGCACCACTTCGCCGTTCGCCCGCTGCAACTGAATGATCTGCGTGACCTTGCACTCGAAGGACACCGGACTTTCGGCGACGCGCGGCACCTGGATGATTTTCGACGCTGCCGGGGTTAGCCCGGACAGCTCGAACTCGTTGACCTCAGACCCGACCATCGCAGAGCACTGGTTCATCTGCTCGGCCAGCGGACGGGTCGCCAGGTTCCAGGCGAACTCGCCGGTTCGCTCGATGTTATTCAGGCTGTCTTTGCGCCCGACACTGGAAAAACCAATGATCGGCGGAATGTAGTTGAAGGCGTTGAAGAAGCTGTAGGGCGCCAGGTTCAAGCGGCCATCGGCATCCTGAGAGGAAATCCAGCCAATGGGGCGCGGGCCGACGATGGCGTTGAACGGGTCATGCGGCAGGCCGTGGCCGTTGGCGGGTTCGTAGTAGTGGATGTCGTCGGGCATGGAAGGCTTTCCTGAGGCTTATTTGGAGATCGCGCCATAGTGCTGGGACGAATGGATAATTTCCAGCGATGAGATCCTAATAATGTGGGAGTGAGCCTGCTCGCGATAGCGGTGTGTCATTCAGCATTAATGTCGACTGACAAACCGCTATCGCGAGCAGGCTCACTCCCACAGGGGTTGGGTTGAGGCATTTAAAAAGGGGCAGACCGGTTAAGGTCTGCCCCTGTTTTTATTGCGCGGGCGGAATCAGTCCGTCTCGATCCGCGAATGCTTGCGGGTGTCTTTCATGGTCACGTAGACCAGCAACGACACGGCAATACACGCGGTGACATACCAGTAGTAACCGGTTTCCATGCCGATGCTCTTGAACCACAGTGCGATGTATTCAGCGGTGCCGCCGAAGATCGACACGGTCAGCGCGTACGGCAGGCCGACGCCCAGCGCGCGGATTTCGGTCGGGAACAATTCGGCTTTGACCACCGCGTTGATCGAGGTGTAGCCGCTGACGATGATCAGCGCTGCCATGATCAGGAAGAACGCGCCCCACCAGGTCTGCACGGTGTGCAGGGTGGTCAGGATCGGCACGGTGAACAGCGTCCCGAGAACACCAAAGGCAATCAGGATTGGCCGGCGACCGACTTTATCCGAGAGCCCGCCAATGATCGGTTGCAGGCACATGAACAAGAACAGCGTGGCAGCCGAAATAGTGGTGGAGTCGGAGATGCTCATGCCGACGGTGTTCACCAGGTATTTCTGCATGTACGTGGTGTAGGTGTAGAACGCCAGGGTGCCGCCCATGGTCAGGCCGACCACGGTCATCAGTTCCTTCGGATGGCGCAACAAGGTGCGCATCGCGCTTTCCTTGGCCTTCTCTTTCTTGGTGAACGACTCGGTTTCTTCCATGCCACGACGCAGGTACAGCGCGACCACGGCACACAGCGCGCCAATGGCGAACGGGATGCGCCAGCCCCAGGCATACAGCTGCTCGGTGGTCAGGGTCTGTTGCAGCACGATCAGCACTGCCAACGCGATGAGCTGGCCGGAGATCAGGGTCACGTACTGGAAGCTGGAGTAGAAGCCGCGACGATCCTTGGTCGCCATCTCGCTGAGGTACGTCGCCGAGGTGCCGTACTCGCCACCGACCGACAGGCCCTGCAGCAGGCGGGCGAAAATCAGCAGGATCGGTGCGCCAATGCCGATGGTTTCATAACCCGGGCTCAGGGCAATCAGCAGCGAGCCGAAGCACATCAGATACACCGAAGCCATCAGTGCTTTCTTGCGCCCGGCCTTGTCGGCGTAGAGGCCCATCAGCCAGCCACCGATCGGGCGCATCAGGAAGCCCACGGCGAAGATCGCGGCGGTGTTCAGCAGTTGCGCGGTGGTGTCGCCTTTGGGGAAAAAGGCCTTGGCAAAGTACAGGGAGAAGGCGGCGTAGACGTACCAGTCGTACCACTCGACCATGTTGCCGACGGAGCCGCTGAAGATCGATTTGATGCGACTGGCAGTGGTTCTTTCTTTGGCAGGCGAAGCTGCCGACCCAAGAGGCAGGGTTTGTGAGTTATCCATGACGGATCCTTCATTTAATTGTTTTTGTGGAGCGCGTTGAAACGCAGCCTGCTTGGGCTATAGCAGGAGATGTGCCAAGGGGAGGAGGGCCGGTTTAGAGGGGGTGGCGGGGTTTAGTGAGCGGAAATCCGCTTATTCTGGCTTGGTTGTAGGCGGAAATTTGCTTATTGCGGGAGAGCCACCCCTCACCCTAACCCTCTCCCCTGGGGGGAGAGGGGACTGACCGAGGTGTTCTCTCGAGGTACATCGACCTGGAAAATCGAGTCGAACTCAGGTTTGAAAAGCATGGAGATCGGCTCCCTTTCCCCCTCTCCCCGGTGGGGAGAGGGCTGGGGTGAGGGGATGGATTTCAGCATCACTGAAAATCCCGCGTGAAAACTCACTCCCTCAAAAACATCTCGCGGGTCAGGCCATGGCGCTGCATCTTTTCATTGAACGTCCGGCGCGGCAGTTGCAGTTCTTCCAATACCGCTTTCACATCGCCCTTATGCCGGGTCAACGCCGCACGCAAACAATGCGCTTCAAACGCTTCCTGCTGCGCCGCCAGCGACTGCCCGGAGTCGATCCCCATCGGTTCAGGCTCGCCCAGGCCCAACACTTGTCGCTCAGCGACGTTCGCCAATTCGCGCACATTGCCCGGCCAGTCATGGCTCAACAGATGGCTCAACTGCGGGCCGCTCAGCGGTGGAAACGTGCGCCCCAACCGCTCGGCGGCATTTTGCGCGAACGACTCGAACAACAACGGAATGTCTTCACGCCGCTCGCGTAACGGTGGCAGCCGCAACTCGGCCACGTTTAACCGATAGGCCAGATCCTCGCGAAAGCGTCCGGCCCGGGCTTCGTCCAGCAAGTCGGGTTTGGTCGCGGCGATGATTCGCAAATCCACGCGGATACTCTGATTGGAGCCCAACCGCTCCAGCTTCTGCTCCTGCAACACCCGCAGCAATTTCACCTGTTGGGCCAGCGGCATGCTTTCGATTTCATCGAGAAACAGCGTGCCGCCATCGGCGTATTCGAGCTTGCCGATGCGTTTGCCCGAGGCGCCGGTGAACGCGCCGCTCTCGTGGCCGAACAGCTCGGCCTCGAACAGCTGCTCGGGGATCGCCGCACAGTTCAACGCCACAAACGGTTTGTCGGCGCGCGGACCAAAGTCGTGCAGGCAACGGGCGACCAATTCCTTGCCGCTGCCGGTTTCACCGCGAATCAACACATTGACCGGCAGCGTCGCCAGGTCCAGCACTTGCCGACGCAGCGTCTGCAAACCACGGGACACGCCCAGCAACGTCGCATCGAGTTTGGCGCGGTTGTCCGCCTGCTCATGCAGGGCGCGGTTTTCCAGCACCAGCCGCCGCTTGTCCAGCGCACGACGCAGACTGCCGAGCAGGGTTTCGGGGCTGAAGGGTTTTTCAAGGAAGTCGTAGGCGCCATCGCGCATCGCTTCGACCGCCATCGGCACATCGCCGTGACCGGTCAGCAGAATCACCGGCAAGTCGGCATCGCGGCGCTGAACCTCGGCCAACAGTTCCAGGCCGGTCATGCCAGGCATGCGCACGTCGCTGAGGATCACCCCGGGGAAATGCTTCGGCAGCTGCGCCAGGCACTCATCGGCGCGGCTGAACAACTGCACCTCGAACCCCGACAGGCTCAGCCATTGTTCGACGGCACTGCGAATGCTGCTTTCGTCGTCGACCACCATCACTGAATTCAGCATGAGCCAGGAGCCTCCAGGTCGATGGGCAAGGTCACGGTGAACACCGCGCCGTTGGCATGATTGTCGGCGCTCAGGCGTCCGCCCGATTCGTGAACGATGGCAAAGGATACGGCCAGCCCGAGGCCCAGGCCATCACCCACCGGTTTGGTGGTGAAAAACGGATCAAACACGTTGGCCAAGTGCTCTTGGGCAATGCCGCCACCGTTGTCGGCGACCGTCAGGCGCCAGAGTTGTTCGTCGGCTTCGAGACGGATTTCCAGGCGTTTGCAGGGTTTGTCCTGCATGGCGTCCAGGGCATTGCGCAACAAATTGATCAGCACCTGCTCCAGGCGAATCGCATCGCCACGCACCCAGGCCGGGCGCGTCAGGTGCAGCACGGTGCTGATGCGCTCGTCACGCAGGCGGGCATCCAGCAACTGCAAGGATTGATCGACCACCGCCGCCAAATCCAGGCGTTCGCGCAAGCCGCTGGGGCTTTTGCGGGCGAAGGTTTTCAGGTGGCCGGTGAGGGCGGCCATGCGCGTCAGCATGTCATCCACCGGTTTGAGCGCCTTGTAAGCGTCGTCGACCCGGCCGTGATCGAGCAGCAGCCTCAGCGTAGCAAGCTGCATGCGCTGGGCGGTCAACGGCTGATTGATTTCATGGGCCAACGCGGCAGACATCTGGCCGAGGGCGGCGAGTTTGGCCGATTGCACCAGACCGTCCTGGGCGGTGCGCAGGTCGCGAGTGCGCTCCTCCACCAGTTGTTCGAGTTCTTCACGACTGCGCTGGCGCAGCTTGGCCAGACGCCAGCGCTGATTGAGGAACAGCAACAGAAACACCACCGCCAGCCACAACCCGGCAGCGGCGAGCCCGGCGTTGCGCCTGTCTTCGAACGCGATTTGCGGGCGACGCAGCAGGTGCAAGGTCCAGCCTTCGGTGCTCAGCGGCAGCGATTCCCACAGGTAATTGGCCGTCCCGTCCGGCCCCACGACCCGCGTCAGGTCACTGTTGTCGTCGAAGCGCCGCACCGATTGATATTCGAGCGGTGTCAGCGGTTGTTTGTCGTATTGGCGGGTGACCTTGAGTTCGGCGTGATCGCTGTCACTCAGCGGTTTCAACAGGCGATAGCGCCAGCCCGGCTGGTTGGCGATAAAAACAATTCCGCGTGCATCGCTGACCAGCAACGTGTCGCTGCCCTGACGCCACTCGCGCTCCAGTTCCGGGAACTCGAGTTTCACCACCATCGCGCCGAGGAACTGACCGTTGTCGCCGGTGACTGCACTGGACAGGAAGTAACCGGGAATCCCGCTGGTCACGCCCACCGCGTAAAAACGCCCGGTGCCCTGGGTGCGTGTCTCGCTGAAGTAGGGGCGAAAACCATAGTTGTGGCCGACATAACTGCTGGGCAAACGCCAATTGCTGGCGGCCACCGCCAGACCGGTGTGGTCGAGCAGTTCCAGGGTCGAGGATTGCGCAGCGCCGTTGATCTTTTCCAGTTTGCGGTTCAGTGCGTCCTGCTGTTCAGCGGATACCGAACCCTTGAGCGCGGCGCGTAACTCCGGGTCCAGCGCAAGGACTGCCGGCAGGGCGCGGTAGCGGTCGATCAGGGTGTGCAGGGAATTGGCGTAGAGCGCCAATTGCTGATTGGCGCGGGCGGCGTCTTCGACCAGCGCCTGGCGTTCGGTGTGGCGGATGGCAAGCACTGCCGCCAGCGCGGCACCGGCCAGGATCAGCAAGGTATACAACGTCAAACGCAAGGTACGAGAGGTCGGCAGCATGCTTGTCGCAAACGCATAGAAGGTCGGGGCCGGCACCATAACATGGAGTGACGGCGGCTAATCGGTCTATGCGATTGATTCGCTGTTTCTTCGCTGTAGCTTCTGTATCAGTTTCCTCGGTTTGGGAATCGGCCTCTCGGAAACAGGATTCGCGACTTCGTCAGCCAGTTGTGCCAGCCGCTGACTTGCACCCTCTGCCTCGCTTGGCCTCTCACCGATGGTTTGGGCTGTCTCCAGCACCTGAGTGATTGCCGCAAAAGGATCGATACCGATGCCGCTATTGAGCAGTTTCATCACGTCACGTTGTCTTTCGGAGGTGAGTTCCTCCAGCTGCTTGTAAAACAGGTCCTGCATTTGCGTTGGATAGGCATTGATGGTGTCTGCGAAATTCTTGATTTTGTCGATCAGGTCTTGGCCACCATTGGCAATGCTTTTTGCCCCGTCGATCACTTTATTCGTGGTGTCGACCGCTGTGTTCAGGCCATTTTTGATCTCTTGGGTATGCAGTGTCTCTGCCAGCTTCAGGCCTTTCTTGAAAAAGTAGTAGCGCAGTAGCGGCATCGCTATGGCGCCGACAAACATGCCGATCGCCGCGCCAATTCCGGTGCCGACACCGGGGACGACACTGCCGATCGCCGAGGCCACTGTGCTACCCGCAATCGCACCTTTCAAAATTGATTTGACGCCGTGTTTGGACAGAAGGAATTTACCCAGCGTCATGTTCTGCCGTACCTCGGCAATATCGGCGTCTTCGGGAACGAGGCCGTCGAATTCAGTGGCAAGGTTGTGTATCTGGTCGGCCGCGTTTTTGGCTTTACCGAGCACACCGACGAAATCCTTCGCCAGTTCAAACACCGCTTTTGATGTGCCTGACTTGTCGATGTACAGAAGCGGGTTATTTCCGACCATCGCATACAGGTTCAGGCCATCTACAGCCCCCGCCGGGTCGGCACTCACCCAACGCTGCAACCACGGCGCGTAGTAACGTGCACCGTAGTAATACAACCCGCTGTCATCCATTTCCTTGCCCGAATAGCGGATGGTTTTGTAGTCGACGTCCACCTCGCTGCCCCGCGCATACCAGGCCGTGGCGCCGAACGGGTAATAACCTTCCTGGCTGATCACTTGCGCCTGTTGATCGAGTTCCAGCGTGGAGGAACCCAGGTGGTCATCGAGGCTGTAGCGCACTTGATCGGCGGCGATGGTCGCGGGTTGGCCGCTGACCCAGTGCAGGCAACGCACACTGCCGTGCCCGCCGGGCAGGGTGATCACGTGCAGTTCTTCGCCGTTGTCGCGGGTGCGGATTTCCAGGCCAGGCAGGTAGATCACCTGCTGGAAGTGAGTCAGCGAGGAGGTGTGGGTTTCATGGCGTTTGAATATGCGCACGCCCTGGCTGTAGCGGTAGAACTCTTCGTCATTGGGGCCGTTGGTGCGTTTGACCAGCGTCACCGCCTCCAGCTGATCCAGGCTGTTCCAGTGCAAGGCTTGGCCCGGTTGCAAGTCCTGGAGGTTGCCATGAACGTCGAACAACGCGGGGAAAACCGGGGCAGGATCTCCCTCTTTCCAGCGCACACCACGGTTGCTGGCAGGGTCGATGAACATCGCGCGGGTGTGTGAGGCGCCCGCCCGCACGTGCCGCAGTTCGATCAAGTTGTTACCGGCGTCGTACTCGTAGTGTTGCGTGTAATTGAGACGATTGTTCGGATCCCCAGGCAGGGGCCGGCCCGGAACATCCGATGGCGGCGCATCGTCGTAACCGCTGGCGCGGGTCAGGCGGTACAGCGAGTCATAGGTGAAGTCGCGGTGGCCGTCGACCAGCTGGTTGGCGAAAAAGATCGGCTGGAAGGTGTGGTCTTCGAGACGGGTGATGTTGCCGATGCGATCGTAGAAATACTCCAGGTCCTGCAGCGCCGGCTCGGCGTTTTTTTGTGCCCGTTGCGTAGCCAGACGCCCATCGGCCGGGTCGTAGGTCCAGGTGCTGAGCACCTCGTTGCCAGCGCGTTGTTCGATGATCTGGCCGGCGGCGTTGTATTGCGCGTCTTTGAGCACCGGCTGCCAGTCGGGGCTGCCTTTGATCCGCAGCTCAACCTGTTTGAGCTGCCCGGCGATGTCGTAACGCGACTGTTGCTGGTGGTCAGCGGCATCAGTCTGGCTCAGCACCGTGCCGAGGGGGCCATAAATCCGGCTGCTGCGGTAGGGCTTGTCCTCGACCAGGGTTCGGGTTTCGCGCAGAGGTTGTCCGAGCAGGCTGTAGCTGTCGAAACTCAAGGTGCCGGAGCGGTCGAGTTGCCCGGTCAGTTGGCCACGCAGATTAAATGCGGGATCGGCGGAGTCATCGGCATAGGAGAAGGTTTCGACGTTCGGCGTATCAATTTCCTCGACGGCTATCGGACGCAACTGACGGTCGTAGGTGGTGCGCCAATGACTGCCACGTTGGTCCCAGCGCTGGAGCTCTTCCCCCGACAGCCCAGGCAGGCTCAAACGCCAACCGGCATCGACGGAATCGACTTTCAACGGCTCACCGGACAGGCGATAAACCGTAGCCATGTTGGGGGCGACACCGAACAGCCGCGGATCCCATTGTTCGAGCAGTCGCCCGGCAACGTCGTAGCGCTGGCGGCCGATCAGGGTTTCCACGGGGTCGGCAGCGACCTTGCGCAAGTACGCGACCTGGCGAATCGACAAGCCCCGACTATCGATGACCGTCAGGTTCGGGGTGCGCGTATGCAGGATCGGGTTCATGGCTCGGCGCTCAAGAGTTCGGCATCCGGCTGGAAAGTGCTTTGCACGAATCGTCCATCATTTTTTTGCATGTTGTCGTTGAGCACTGCGGGCTTGCTTTAACAAATATTGGTTGTCTGTCGTGCCCATTTCCTTGTAGTGCGCCAAGCCGCTTTTTGCTCGCCTTATCAGATCCTGAGTTTTGTTGTGCCGGTCTTTCAACACGCTGTGATGAATCGGCTCAAGCACGCTCGGGTCGGTCATGGCATTGACGTTGGGAAACAGGACGGCTGGGTAAATGAGATGAACCCCAGCGCCCTTAAAAGCTTTTTCGGCTTCGGCGTAGCGTTGATTGTCGATAGTTTCCCACTCGTCCAGCATTTTCTCGATTTTGGTGATCTTGACTGGATCAAGTCTGTTATTGATGTCCTCGGCCTCCTGGACCCTGGACCCCATGTTGAGTGCAGCTCCCACCGCAGGGACGACTGAGCCGACCACATTATTCAGGAAAATACCGATTCCGCTGCCAAGCCAGTCAGTGGATTCTTCAGCGAGGCCGAGCTGACGATCAATGGCTTCGATGCTCATTGCCGATGTCTGCGGTATCAAGGGTCGGATCAGGCTTGCTGTGGGAAGGATCGATCCAGCAACCGCGCCGGCCAGTTCGCCACCCATATTGCCGCCGGTCAAGCCTTCGGAAAAAGGAGGTCTGCCCTGCTTTATTAAATTGGCGAAATGTTTCGACTCAGGCAACAGCACCTCGCTTGCCTTCGCACCGTAGTACCCGCCCGCAAAGCCGATTGCTGCATTGATTGATTCGCCGGTGAGGTTTTTCAGCAGGTCCAAAGCGATGTTGGTTTGGTTGAAGACGTTGTCGAGTTGTTCAAGTGCCTGAGCGGCATGGCCTCCCAAAACCGAAATAAAATTCGAGTAGTTATAAATAACTGCTTCTGCGCTGGCCTCTCCGTTCTCATCCACATACTGCATCGGATTGTTCCCGACAAACCCATACAAATTCAGCCCATCTACATCCCCCGCCGGGTCGGCACTGACCCAACGCTGCAACCACGGCGCGTAATACCGCGCACCGTAGTAATACAGCCCGCTGTCATCCATTTCCTTGCCTGAATAACGGATGGTTTTGTAGTCGACGTCCACCTCGCTGCCCCGCGCATACCAGGCCGTGGCGCCGAACGGGTAATAACCTTCCTGGCTGATCACATGTGCCTGTTGATCGAGCTCCAGAGTGGAGGAACCCAAGTGATCATCGAGGCTGTAGCGCACTTGATCGTTGGCGACGTTGGCCGGTTGGCCGCTGACCCAGTGCAGGCAACGGACGCTGCCGTGCCCGCCGGGCAAGATGATCACGTGCAGTTCTTCGCCGTTGTCGCGGGTGCGGATTTCCAGGCCCGGCAGGTAGATCACTTCCTGGAAATGAGTCAGCGAAGGTGTGTGGGTTTCGTGGCGTTTGAACACGCGCACGCCCTGGCTGTAACGGTAGAACTCTTCGTCATTGGGGCCGTTGGTGCGTTTGACCAGCGTCACCGCCTCCAGCTGATCCAGGCTGTTCCAGTGCAAGGCTTGGCCCGGTTGCAAGTCCTGGAGGTTGCCATGAACGTCGAACAACGCGGGGAAAACCGGGGCAGGATCTCCCTCTTTCCAGCGCACACCACGGTTGCTGGCAGGGTCGATGAACATCGCGCGGGTGTGTGAGGCGCCCGCCCGCACGTGCCGCAGTTCGATCAAGTTGTTACCGGCGTCGTACTCGTAGTGTTGCGTGTAATTGAGACGATTGTTCGGATCCCCAGGCAGGGGCCGGCCCGGAACATCCGATGGCGGCGCATCGTCGTAACCGCTGGCGCGGGTCAGGCGGTACAGCGAGTCATAGGTGAAGTCGCGGTGGCCGTCGACCAGCTGGTTGGCGAAAAAGATCGGCTGGAAGGTGTGGTCTTCGAGACGGGTGATGTTGCCGATGCGATCGTAGAAATATTCCAGGTCCTGCAGCGCCGGCTCGGCGTTTTTTTGTGCCCGTTGCGTAGCCAGGCGCCCATCGGCCGGGTCGTAGGTCCAGGTGCTCAGCACCTCGTTGCCAGCGCGTTGTTCGATGATCTGGCCGGCGGCGTTGTATTGCGCGTCTTTGAGCACCGGCTGCCAGTCGGGGCTGCCTTTGATCCGCAGCTCAACCTGTTTGAGCTGCCCGGCGATGTCGTAACGCGACTGTTGCTGGTGGTCAGCGGCATCAGTCTGGCTCAGCACCGTGCCGAGGGGGCCATAAATCCGGCTGCTGCGGTAGGGCTTGTCCTCGGCCAGGGATCGGGTTTCGCGCAAGGGTTGTCCGAGCAGGCTGTAGCTGTCGAAACTCAAGGTGCCGGAGCGGTCGAGTTGCCCGGTCAATTGGCCGCGCCGGTTAAACGCGGGATCGGCGGAGTCATCGGCATAGGAGAAGGTTTCGACGTTCGGCGTATCAATTTCCTCGACGACTATCGGACGCAACTGACGGTCGTAGGTGGTGCGCCAATGACTGCCGCGTTGGTCCCAGCGCTGGAGCTCTTCCCCCGACAGCCCAGGCAGGCTCAAACGCCAACCGGCGTCGACGGAATCGACCTTCAACGGCTCACCGGACAGGCGATAAACCGTAGCCATGTTGGGGACGACACCGAACAGTCGCGGATCCCATTGCTCCAGCAGTCGCCCGGCAACGTCGTAGCGCTGGCGGCCGATCAGGGTTTCCACGGGGGCGGCAGCGACCTTGCGCAAGTACGCGACCTGGCGAATCGACAAGCCCCGACTATCGATGACCGTCAGGTTCGGGGTGCGCCAATGAACCGAGGTCGTCATGGCTTGCCTGCCTTCAGCTCACCTTCAGGCGGCGCAACGTAGGTGTCGTTGAAATCCAGGCTGGTGGTGTACCAGGGATGGATGATCTCGAGCGCGACATCTCCTTTGGCGTTGATGACTTTGTACAGGCGACCCAGCACGTCGTAAAAGTTCTGATCGTGATGACCGAACTCCCGGAAGGAATGGTCATTGATATAGCAATGTCTATCGGCGAAATAAGGGCGAAATACCCGAACGGCCGACCCCTTGTTGTTGTATTCCACACGTTCGCTGACGCGCCAGCGTGGGTCGGCGTGCGCAACCTTGGGCTTGCCGTCTTCAATCACCAGCTCACCGTTTTCCACCACAAAAGCCAGCCCTGGCTCGACCAACTGTTTGGTCTGCAGCGTCCGGCCGAAACCGTCCACAAAGACTTTGACGATCTGGATTTGTTGCAGCTCATCATCCCAATAGCGGTCAGCGGTGAGGACGACGCTGTGCACCGGTTCGCGGGGCACCGTGCGGATCAGGTCGAGCAGTGCTTGTTCAGGCGCGGTCAGGGACTTGAGCCGGGACAGGCGACGGCGGGCGCTGGCGCAAATGTGCAGGCTGGGTAGCACGTAACCCTGGTCGATCCAGGTGGCCAGCCAGTCAGGTGTCTGGCTGACGGACGGGGGGAGTTCGCCCATCCAGCTGAACAGGTCCTTGCGCAATACGCTGGCTGCTTTTTGCAGGGCGCCTTTGGGATCTTCGATGGCCGGGTCTGGACGATGGTCAATGGGACGTTCGTGTTCGTCGAGGGGGCGAAAACCAACTTTTTCGCCGCCTTCAGTGCCATAAAAACTGATGGCAAGGGGTTGTCCGGACGGCTCGTAAAGGGCTTCCTCGACATTGTCATTGGCATCGAAGCTGCGCATGAGTTGCAGCGCGTGGTAGTCATATTCGAAACGGGCTTCGCACAAGTCCGGCTGGGTGATGCTTTTCGGCAGCAGACAGTAGGCGTCGTATTGGGCTTTCGTGATGCCGTAACTGGGCGTTTCGTTGTACTCCATCACTTTGTAAAAGCTATCGAGCTTGCCGTATTTGGCAAAACCGTACCGGGACGACCATAGATTTCTCTCCTCGTCCTCTTCCCGGTCTGCCGCCGGGTTTATCCCCAGCACCAGAGGCATGGCCGAATAACCGATTTTTCCCAGTTCGTCCCGAATATCCAGCGACTCCACCGTGTCATAGGCTTGCAGTGCGATCTTGTCCAGTTGGGCAATTTCCAGCGGCGCCCGCAGTGCCTCGAAATCGGCCTCGCCGTCGGCAAGCAGTGCCCGGCCGTCAGTCTTGACGTAGCGATAGACCGACTGCGTGGTCAGTAGCCGCTGAGCGACCCATTCGGGCGAGGCGTACAGTTCGAGCAAGCCCTCATAAGAAATGTCTGCGGGAGCGAGCCCCCCGGCGGCTGGCTTCTTGGGCAGTACCAACGCATTGCCCCGTTGCAGATAGGGCAGACCCAGTCGCCAGCCTTGCCAGTCCTCCAACTTCTGCAAATGAATGAACTTGGCGCGGGTTTCGTTCAGGTAATAAGACTGTTGCGCCGGGTCATGGGCATCAAGCCACCATTTCTGTTCATCGACGTCGTCAAAGGGCGGTTCATCCTGCTCGGTCTGGCGCCGCGCATAGCTGACCGTGATGGCATGCACAGGCAGACCGAACTCGTCGTGGCTCAAGGTGATTTCATGTCGGCACAGCGGGTCATTCTCGAAGCGTTCGTACTGGTAGCTGATCGTTTCCAGTTGCAAGGGGAGCATGACCGGGTACGCGTCATGGTCTGCCTTTTTGCGCAGTTCGCGAACCTTGTAACGGCTTTCCTCCACCGCGAACGGCACCGCCGTGGCCAGGTCATCGTCGGCGGCGTAGGTCTCCACGCGCAACACCGAACCGGCCAGGGCGTGGGCGATGGCGTGGGCGGTGGCTTCATCGGGCGGCGGGATCGGCTCATCGAAAGCGTCGTTGCGGTGATACTGGCAGAACAATGTGGGTTTTAAATCACAGGCTTCGGAGTCACGGTTGAAATAGCCATCGCGTGGCAAGTCGATTTGCCGTCCGGTATGAAACCAGGTGCAGACCAGCGCCGGGGCGGTAAAACCGGTGTCATCTGCCCGTGTGGCCGTTTCGCTGTCGGTCTGGCGCAGCAGGCCAAAGCCGCGAAATTCGCGGTTCCGGCCATCGTAATAACCCTGCAAATACTGGAAAAACTGGTTCAGGCAGTTGCTGGTGATTTCATCGAGCTGGCTTTGTTGCTTGACCACGGGCACCGGGAACGGCAAGTAGGAAATCGGCAGACGTTTGAACTTGAGTATCCGATTTTTTTCATCCAGCCATTCCTGCGCCGAACTGCGATACACCACCTGGGTGCTGCAGCCCATGTTGTTATTACTGGCGACCAGCATGTACGGCTTGGCACTGACGAAATCGTAGCGCCAGTGCCGCGGTTTCATGTGCGGCACGGTCAAGATCAGGCTCGCGCACCCCAAGCCCTGCAAGTCGGCGAGGGTGACCTGGCACAAGTTGTCGTAGCGGATTGCTTCGGGCCAAGGGACCGTTACCGGGGTTTGCTCCAGACCATTGCCGCCGTGATTGAAATAGATCTCGAAACAGTCGGACTTCAGATAAATCAGTGCCGGTGCACCGGAGCCGTCCAGGTCGGCAATCCGCACCCGCGCCGCGTCGAATGTCGCGTAGTCGAAGGGCAGGGCACTCATGACAAAGCCTTTGCCGAACCGACCGTGCCCGAGGTTTGGCCAGCATTTGATTTCGTCGTGCCGGATGCGGCACAGCTCGGTCATGTCGCTGCCCAGTAAATTACCGAGCAACACCAGTTCGCTGCGAGCGTTGCTGAACAGCGGCAGGCGATCGGTGTCCGGTGTGTGCTCGACATCCTGGCCCGGCGCGAAACCTTCCTCACGCCGATTGGCGTACAGGCGCACGCTGCGCGGGCCGATCAGCGCCATCGAGCTGAGCCCGTCGCCCATCAAATCGCCAGACTGTGTAAGCGTTTGGAAAAACTCCACCGGGAATGCTGTAAAGGGAATGAACCCTGACCAGCTGCGATCGGGGTTGAGGGTGTGGAAACCGCTCGCACCGGGGGACGCGAGGATCCAGTCCAGCCGACCGTCGCCGGTCTGGTCGGTCAACGCCTGATAGGTCGGTTGATTGCGATCGGCCACGGGGATTCGGGACAGTTCTGTCCACGGACCGTAGTGGATGTCATCGGCCCCTGTCAGCGCGCGCAAGGGTTCGCGGTAATACCAGCTCTGGTCGTAACGACAGAGAAACCCCGGCACACCTTCACCGAACAGATCAACGCATTGGTGGAGCGCACCGTCCTCGATGCCGGGCATGTTTTCGAACGGGAAAAACGGGCTCGACTGCTTGTTCAGTTCGAACTCTGAATAGTCGAACTCTATTGGCGGCATGTTTTCCACGGCGCCGCTGGCGTCGTATGACTGATAGTGCGCCTCACACAGTTGGGTGTACTCCAGCGCAGTCGGCTGGTACTTGAGCAACAATCGCCGAACCAGCGCCGGTTTTGCGCCCAGCTCTGGAAAGTGATGAAACATCAAGACCTGATGGCACCGGCGGCGGGTCCCTAGTTCAAATCCGTAGGTGTAGCTGTGGAAGGGATCGCTGCGCAATTGCCACTCACCATGACCATCGCCGGGAGCATCAAAGGGCGGGCCGTAGATCGGCTTCTTTTCACGGTCGAGAGTGCGTTCGCCGTAGTCGAACAGCAGGTGGAAATGCCACGAAGGGGGTGCCAGTTTCAGTACATTCCAGCCATACAAGTGGCTGCTTGCCTCGAAATTGCCATACAGCACGCGCTGCAAGTAACGCTGAGCGCTGTAGTCATGTGCATTGTCTGGATCATGAGGTTCTTCTGGCTTGTACTCGAAGCAAATGTGCTCGCCATGAGCATTCATGCTTTCCTGCAGAAGCCAAGCGCCCACCCGGTCTTCGGCCTGAGGGTCTGCTCGACGGGATGCCGCAGTTTTGCCATAAAGATGCAGGTTTCCGTCGGCACCATGCACTAGCCAGAATCCTTGAGGGGTGACGTCAGAACGCCACAGCTCGATCAGATCGAACGAACTCTCGACCCGTGGCCAGTAGCGCACCACGCTGTGCTCGCCAATGGGAAGCCCGCGGTAGTGGGTTTCGATCCTGGTCTTTGGCTTGCCCTCGGCATCCAGTTCGGGCATCAACTCCTCGCCACCTGGGCCGACCATGATGTCGGTGGCGAGGTAATCGGGCACGCCCTTGCTGGTCTGGCGAGTGATGGCACTGGAGCCCAAACGCCAGCCAATGCCGAACGGACCGTTACCGCCCTGGCTGTCATAGCGCAGCGTCATGGCGGGGTCGAAACCGCGCCCTGCTGAAAGGGGCAGCGGCAATTCGAATGAAGCACTGCCCGTTACGCCGACCGAACCCCAGCTTTTGCCGATCGTGGCAATGGAAGCACTCTTGGCGATCGAGGGTTCAGTGATGCTCAGGGACGCTTGCTCTTCCATGGGGCTGATCCTGTATCGGCTTTGCGCTCTCCCATAGCAATGGAGTCGCGTGATAGAGCGACGCTAACAAAATCATAGGAAGGTGTGACCTGTCACATCTGACAGGTAGGGCGGGGTTTTCTAGACCGAATAGGTTGAAAAACGCTGTGCGTTATAGCGAGTGGTAAAAGTGGCGCACAAAAAAACGGCCGGGGCATCTGAAAGACGACCCGGCCGTATAGGCAAGCTGAAGCGTTTACTGCACTTCTACCGCCAGGCTTTCACTGATCTTTTTCTGCCAGATGGCAGGACCGGTGATGTGTACCGACTCACCCTTGCTGTCTACTGCAACAGTCACTGGCATGTCCTTGACGTCGAACTCGTAGATCGCTTCCATGCCCAGTTCGGCGAAAGCCACCACGCGGGATTTCTTGATGGCTTGTGCCACCAGATAAGCCGCGCCGCCAACAGCCATCAGGTAAACGGCTTTGTGGTCCTTGATCGCTTCGATCGCAGTCGGGCCGCGCTCGGATTTGCCGATCATGCCCAACAGGCCGGTTTGCTCGAGAATCTGACGGGTGAACTTGTCCATCCGCGTCGCGGTAGTCGGACCGGCAGGGCCCACCACTTCTTCGCGCACCGGATCAACCGGGCCGACGTAGTAGATGAAGCGACCCTTGAGGTCCACCGGCAGGGTTTCACCCTTGTTCAGCATCTCGACCATGCGCTTGTGCGCCGCGTCGCGACCGGTGAGCATCTTGCCGTTGAGCAGGACGGTTTCGCCCGGCTTCCAGCTCTGCACGTCTTCAGGCGTCAGGGTATCGAGGTTGACGCGACGGGCCGACGGGCCGGCTTCCCAGACGATTTCCGGGTAGGCGTCCAGCGGCGGCGCTTCCAGGGAGGCCGGTCCGGAACCGTCGAGCACGAAATGCGCGTGACGGGTGGCGGCGCAGTTGGGGATCATGCACACCGGCAACGAAGCGGCGTGGGTCGGGTAATCCATGATCTTTACGTCGAGCACGGTGGTCAGGCCACCCAGGCCCTGGGCGCCGATGCCCAGTTGGTTGACCTTCTCGAACAGCTCCAGGCGCATTTCTTCGATACGGTTGGACGGGCCGCGCTTTTTCAGCTCGTGAATGTCGATGGATTCCATCAACACTTCCTTGGCCATCACCGCGGCTTTCTCGGCGGTGCCGCCGATGCCAATGCCGAGCATGCCCGGTGGGCACCAGCCGGCGCCCATTTCCGGAACGGTTTTCAGCACCCAGTCAACAATCGAGTCGGACGGGTTGAGCATGGCCATTTTCGACTTGTTCTCGGAACCGCCGCCCTTGGCCGCCACGTCCACTTCCACGGTGTTACCCGGAACGATGGAGTAGTGGATAACGGCCGGGGTGTTGTCCTTGGTGTTTTTACGAGCGCCCGCCGGGTCGGCGAGGATCGAGGCACGCAGAACGTTTTCCGGCAGGTTGTAAGCCCGGCGCACGCCTTCGTTGATCATGTCGTCCAGGCCCATGGTGGCGCCATCCCAACGTACGTCCATGCCCACGCGAACGAAGACGGTAACGATGCCGGTGTCCTGGCAGATCGGGCGGTGGCCGGTGGCGCACATCCGCGAGTTGATCAGGATTTGCGCCATGGAGTCACGGGCCGCTGGCGATTCTTCGCGCAGGTAGGCTTCGTGCATCGCCTGGATGAAGTCAACGGGGTGGTAATAGGAAATGAATTGCAGGGCGTCGGCAACGCTCTGAATCAGGTCGTCTTGCTTGATCACGGTCATGAGTCGCGCTCCTCTAAAAGACGGGAACATTCAATAAGGTGCTTGCAGCTTGGGTGCATCGGTCGGTTGCAAGCACCTTTACAAGGCACGCCGGGGCTGCTGGCGCGACGCTAAAAAGGCGCGGCAGTATAACGCGCCTCGGTTCCGGGCACACCCGCCGGTAGTCAATCTCGTGGCGAGGGGATTTATCTGTGGTGAGGTGGATTCAACTGTGGTGAGGTGGATTCAACTGTGGTGAGGGATTTATCTGCGGCGAGGGATTTATCTGTGGCGAGGGGATTTATCCCCGTTCGACTGCGAAGCAGTCGTCAATCCGACACACGCGGTATACCTGAACCAACCGGGGTGCAGGTTTGGGGGCGGCTTCGCCACCCAACGGGGATAAATCCCCTCGCCACAGATAAATCCCTCATACCAGATAAATCCCTCATTCCAGATAAGTCCACTCATCACAGGTATTGCACTTGGCGATAAACAGGGATCGGGAGGTCATGCCTTTGACGCCAGTTTTTCGCCCTAAAAATTGAATGGTCATTTATCAGGCACGCAACTAAAGTGGCATTCGGTCTGTAGAGTAGGACACTCAAGCAGCCTCCCTTCGCACGGTGAGTCAACGATTGACCCATAACGCCATCCAGCGCTTGTTGCTCAAACGCTTCGCCCTCGCAGCCGGCACCTACGCCCTGGCTCTGTTGCTGTTGTGGCTGGCGTTTTTTACCGGTCATTACGATGAATCCCTGTCCAACGTGGTCATCGGCAGTGCGCTGGTGGTCATCAGCCAGGCCGCGTTGTTTGCGGTGTTTTACAGCGGCTGCAACCTGCGTTTTTCCGATCCCAGCCTGACCGAAGCGCAAGTGTTGCTGGGGCTGGGTTGGCAAACCTGGCTGATCGCCCATCTGGACGAAGCACGCGGCGCGTTCCTGGTGTTCTACGTGCTGATTCTGCTGTTCGGCTTGTTTCACCTTTCGCGCTTTGCCTTCTTGCGGTGCGCGCTGTTGGTGTTCGTCAGTTTCAGCGCGATCACGCTGTGGGAGGGCTACCACTTCCAGTTGCCCGACCCGGCACTGGCCGCGTTGCAGGTGTGCGTGCTGCTCATCGTGCTGGTCTGGCTGGAGCTTTATGCCCGTCACGTCCAGGCTTCCCGTCAACGCATGCGCCAGCGTCGATTTGCCTTGCAGGCGCATCAGGACACCCTGCGCGGGATGATGCGCCAGCTCGAAGACCTGGTGGCCACCGACGAGCTGACCGGGCTGTTCAATCGCCGGCATTTCCTGCGCCTGGCCTCCCGGGAGCTGAGGGCCATGGACGCCGATGTCATGCATGGCCTTGCGCTGATCGACCTCGACCATTTCAAACGCATCAACGACGTGCACGGCCATGCCGCCGGTGATCAGGTGCTGCAAGCCTTTGCCGCCGTGGCCACCGCCTGCTTGCGCGATGGCGATGTTCTGGCCCGTTACGGTGGCGAAGAATTCGTCGTGCTGTTGCCCGATTGCAACCCCGAGCGCTTGACCTCCTGCTGCGAGCGTCTGCGCATTGCGTTCACCGATGTACAACTGATCGGACTCGACGTCGCCCATCTCAGCTTGTCGGCGGGCATGACATTGCTCGAAGTGGGCGATGATCTCGACGAAGCCTTGCAGCGCGCCGATCAGGCGCTTTATCGCGCCAAGCGTGACGGCCGCAATCGTTGCGCGGCCGCGTGGGAGAACGTCGATGCCTGAGTTACGCGTCGGCGAACGCCAATGGTCGGTGGCGGCGGGCAGCAACCTGCTCGATGTGTTGAATCAGAACGGCGTGTCGGTGCCCTACAGCTGTCGCGCCGGCAGTTGCCATGCCTGTCTGGTGCAATGTGTCCAAGGGCTGCCGAGCGACAGCCGCCCCGACGACCTCAGCGCAGAGCAACGACACCAAGGCTGGCGCCTGGCGTGTCAGTGCCAGGTGGTCGAGGACTTGCAAGTCCACACGTTCGATCCGCTACAGGACGGCCGCCCGGCCGAAGTGGCGGCTGTCGATTGGTTAAGCGCCAACGTGTTGCGTTTGCGCCTGATCCCCGAGCGTCCGTTGCGCTACAGCGCCGGGCAGCATCTGGTGTTGTGGGCAGGCAATGTGGCGCGCCCGTATTCATTGGCCAGCCTGCCGGAAGAAGACCGTTTTCTGGAGTTCCACCTCGATTGTCGCCAGCCTGGGGAATTCAGCGACGCGGCCCGTCAGCTGAAAATCGGTGATGCGATCCGCCTCGGCGAATTGCGCGGCGGAGCGCTGCATTACGACCCGGACTGGAACACCCGACCACTTTGGCTGCTGGCCGCCGGCACGGGGTTGGGCCCGTTGTTCGGCATCTTGCGAGAAGCGTTACGGCAAGATCACCAAGGTGCCATTCGCGTCATTCACCTGGCCCATGATGCCGAGGCGCATTACCTGGCCAAACCCCTGCAAGCCATGGCCGCCAGCCGCCCTAACCTGAGCATTGAGCTGTGGACAGCGGCCGAGTTGCCCGAGGCTTTGGCGCAACTGCGGCTTGTTTCACGGCAAACCCTGGCCTTACTCTGCGGGGCCCCTGACAGCGTGGACGCCTTTGCCCGGCGCTTGTACCTGGCGGGATTGCCGCGCAATCAACTGCTGGCGGACGTCTTTGTTCTGCGCGGTTGAGCGCTGATTTTTCAGACGCGAGACCGACCATGAGTGATGCCATCCAGTTTGAACGCGAGCGCGGCCTGCTGACCCTGCGCTTCAACCGCCCAGACAAGAAAAACGCCCTGACCCGCGCCATGTACAGCCACTTGGCCGAAGCGCTGCAACTGGCGGATACCGACCCTGAAATCAATGCCGTGCTGATCACCGGGACTGCCGAGTGCTTCACCGCCGGCAACGACATCGCCGACTTCATCCAGCAACCACCGAGCAACCTCGACAGCCCGGTGTTTCAGTTCATGCTCACCTTGCTCGAATGCCGTAAACCGGTGATTGCCGCCGTGGCCGGTGCAGCCGTGGGCATTGGCACGACGATGTTGCTGCATTGCGATCTGGTGTTTGTCAGCCGCGATGCGCGCCTGCGCATGCCGTTCGTGAACCTCGGGTTATGTCCGGAATTTGGTTCCAGCCTGATCCTGCCACGACTGCTCGGGCAGGCCAAAGCGGCGCAATTGTTACTGCTGGGTGAAAGCTTCAGCGGTGAACAAGCCGCGCAGTGGGGGATTGCGACCGAAGCCCTGGACAGTGGCGAAGCTACGTTGGCCAAGGCGCGGGAGGTGGCGTTGCGTTTCGAGTCGCTGCCGCCGGAAGCGGTGCGCATCAGCAAGCAATTGATGAAAGCCGCGGACCGCGAACAACTGCGCAAGGCCATAGAAGAAGAGAGCGCACAGTTCACCCAACGGCTGCGCTCGGCGGAAGCGATTGCGGCGTTGACCGGGTTCATCAAACGGCATTGATTCGGCGGTGGCTGGGCGGGCCTCATCGCGAGCAGGCTCACTCCCACATTGATCTGTGGCGTACACAAAACCCGAGGCCAGTTCAACCAAACCCCTGTGGGAGCGAGCCTGCTCGCGATGAGGCCTGGTCAGGCAATACACATCCCGGATCAAAAACCAAAAAGCCCCGCCATTCACATGGCGGGGCTTTTTGCGTATGTGCGCCCAAAAACTGAAAAAACACGGGCCGTCTACTGTCAAGTCTGACAGTAGACGGCCCCCACCTTCACTGTTCAGATGCTTTGACCCGGCACAGTCTTTAAAACACCCGGTGATCATTCATTTTTTGAAGGAGAACACTATGTCAGCACAAGACCTGCTCTCTGGCACGCTCGATCCTGCCTTTGGGGTAAACGGCAAGGTCCACCTTGACTTCGACGCAGCGACAAGCGCCACCATCAAGGGACTGACCGTGGCGACCGATGGAAAAATCTATTTCACCGGGAGTTACATCGCTAACGAACAGGCCGGGTACATGCTCGGACGCCTTAATGCCGATGGATCGCCTGACCCGACATTCGGCACCCATGGTCTTGTCATTGACTCGTTCGCAGGTGAACCCGACTCAGCTGGCAGTACCATTACCCTTCTTGAAAACGGGAGCATTCTTCTTCAGGCCTCAACCCGTGTAGATCAGTACCCCGCGTACGTCCCGGCGTTGGCCCGCTACAACCACAACGGCAGCCTTGATCCAGATTTTGGCACTGGGGGGAAAGTCATCATCGACACCCCGCTTGCCACTGCCATTGACCCACCGGGTCAAACGGCAATGACCACGACAAGCCCGGCATCAGACATTGCCCAGGTACTTCCCGACGGTAAAATCCTGGTCTGCACCTATCGTCCCCGGGTAGGAGCGATTTTCAGACTCCAGAGCAACGGTTCACTTGATCTGAGTTTCAACGGTGTTGGCTACATTACCTTGAGCCACCCTGACGCACCTGCTCAGCCGGTATTGATCGACAATGTATTGCTTCAAGCAGACGGCCAGTACCTGGCCTGTGGCAGTTTTAACCAATCAAAAAATGCGTTTGTCGCTCGTTACAACACTGACGGCAGCCTGGATCGCACCTTTGGTAAAGAGGGCTTCGTTCTCGTTGCTTCCTCTCCCTCTGACGACAAACGCCTGCGCTTCACACAGATGTCGATGCAACCTAATCAACGAATTCTCGCTATTGGCGAAGTTATCTCCAGCCCCTCTGAAGGCGTGATGGTGAGTCTTGAGCCTGATGGAAGTCCAAACATTCAGTTCAATGGCGCGCGCCCGGTTTACACGCAACTGGATGACAAACCGACCAGCTGGGTAGGTGCTGCGATGCAAACCGACGGGAAGATCGTCGTGGCGGGAGCCATACAGGGTTCAGACGCCATTCACTTCGACGGCGTTGTCGCTCGTTTCCAGAGCAATGGCACCTTGGATCCTGTGTTCAACGGATCGGGTTGGACCCGTACCGGTTTCGACAAAGGTGATGGTGTCACTGCGATGACGCTGCAGACCGACAATAAGACGCTGCTCGCGGCTGACGATCAATCGCAAAAATCAGCCATCCTGCGTTACCTGGCGTAGCCCTTCACCCGGGCCCGAAAGGGCTCGGGCACGATTGTCATCATCCTCAGTCGGGAGAGCAGGACCATGTCCAACGTACACAACCAGTCACCTTTAGCTTCTGGCGATCTAGATCCCGGCTTCGGCGATGGCGGCCGAATTTACCTGAGTGTTGAGGGCTATGGCGAAACTGTAAAAATACAACCCGACAATAAAATCGTCGTTGGATTTCGCACTGGTCCCGGCTTCGGGCTGGCTCGTCTCCAGCCAGATGGCTCGCCAGACATGACCTTTGGTATCGATGGATACGTCATTGGAGAGTTCGGCCAGGATAACGAGATCACCCCGGTGACTGATCTGCACCTGCTGCGCGATGGTCGAATTCTACTCGTCGCAGAGAAGACGACATCAATGGGCACGTACCCGGCACTGGCCATGTTCCATCGCAATGGCAGTGCAGATACGACCTTTGGCCAGAACGGACAACAAATCGTCCAGCTCAAACCTGCCGGACAAGACGAGTTGCAAACAGGATTCTGCCGCCATTCAACGGTGTTGGCCGGCGATAAAATACTCCTGACACTCACCCCCCAAAGGATATTGAACGACCGATACGAGGGATTGCTGATTCGACTGGAACCCGATGGTTCGCTGGACACCACATTTAATAGCCGAGGCTATGTCCCTGTCCCTTACAAAGACACTGGGCTGACGACGCTTGAAGGTGTTGCCGTGCAAGCCGATGGCCGTTACCTGGTCGCCGGTACGACGCGAATACGTACACACACGTTCAGTTTTATGACACGAGTTCATGAGAACGGGGGCATCGACGCGACATTCGGAGAGCTAGGTTATGCCACGGTCGAGATACCAGGGGTAAACACTTATCTGGGACCGATAGCCCTCACCCAGGACGGCAAAACGGTCGGCGCAGGACATCTGGGCGGGGCGTGGTATACCGGCCGTGGGCTTCTATCGGTTATCGACACCGAAGGCCAACCGGATGCGCAGTTCAACAATGGAATGCCTGCCCTGCTATCCATCCCGCAAATGGATGTGATGTGGCGCGATGTCATCGTCCAGAATCAACACCTCACACTGGTCGGCGGCGGTCAAACATCGGAAGGCATAACCCGGTATGCCATCGCCCGCTACCTGCCCTCCGGACAATTGGATAGCCGTTTTGGACAAGAGGGCGTTATCCGAGGGGAACCCAGGGTATCTATCGCTGCTGCAACGCTACGACAGCACGACGCGAATATCATCACCGTCGGTACCACTGAAGGTAACGGTGAACGTGTGACGGTCAGTTGTTATTCAGGATGAGCCGGCCATAGAAGAAGAGAGCGCACAGATCACCCAGCAGCTGCGCTCGGCGGAAGCGATTGCGGCGTTGACCGGGTTCATCAAGCGGCATTGATTCTGCGGTGCTGGGCGGGCCTCATCGCGAGCAGGCTCACTCCCACATTGATCTGTGGCGTACACAAAACCCTGTGGGAGCGAGCCTGCTCGCGATGAGGCCAGGTCAGGCAATACACATCCCGGATCAGAAGCCGGTCACTCCCACATTGGAACTGTGGCGCACACAAAACCCTGTGGGAGCGAGCCTGCTCGCGATGAGGCCAGGTCAGGCAATACACATCCCGGATCAGAAACCAAAAAGCCCCGCCATTCACATGGCGGGGCTTTTGTTTTTCAGCAACCGATCACTCAGACCATCTTGTCGCCAACGTGCAGGATTTTCATCCCGTTGGTGCCGCCGATGGTGTGGTAGCTGTCGCCCTTGGTCAGGATCACCCAGTCGCCTTTTTCGACGACACCGCGCTTGAGCAACTCGTCGATCGCGGCCTGGCTGACTTGCTCAGGCGGCAGCGATGCCGGGTCGAACGGCACGGTGTAGACGCCACGGAACATGGCAGCCCGAGCCTGGGTTTCGCGGTGCGGGGAGAACGCGTAGATCGGGATCGAGGAACGGATGCGCGACATGATCAACGGCGTGTAGCCACTTTCGGTCAGCGCGATGATCGCTTTAACGCCCGGGAAGTGGTTGGCGGTGTACATGGCCGCCAGCGCGATGCTCTGGTCGCAGCTTTCGAAGACCTTGCCGATGCGGTGGCTGGAGGTCTTGCTGGTCGGGTGCTTTTCAGCGCCGATGCAGATGCGCGCCATGGCTTGCACCGCTTCCAGCGGGTACAGGCCGGCAGCACTTTCCGCCGAGAGCATCACGGCGTCGGTGTAGTCGAGCACGGCGTTGGCTACGTCGGACACTTCAGCGCGAGTCGGCATCGGGTTCTGGATCATCGACTCCATCATCTGGGTCGCCACGATCACAGCCTTGTTGTGGCGGCGTGCGTGCAGAATGATTTTCTTCTGAATGCCCACCAGCTCGGCGTCGCCGATTTCCACACCCAGGTCACCACGGGCCACCATGACGGCGTCGGAAGCCTTGATCAGCGCGTCGAGGGTTTCGTCGTCAGCCACGGCTTCGGCGCGTTCGATCTTCGCCACCAGCCAAGCGGTACCGCCGGCTTCGTCGCGCAATTGACGGGCGTATTCCATGTCGGCGGCGTCACGCGGGAAGGACACGGCGAGGTAGTCGACCTGCATTTCCGCGGCGAGCTTGATATCGGCCTTGTCTTTTTCAGTCAGGGCCGGAGCGGTCAGGCCGCCACCGCGACGGTTGATGCCTTTATGGTCGGACAGCGGGCCGCCGATCAGTACGGTGCAATTGAGTTCGGTGGCATTGGCGGTATCAACGCGCATCACCACACGGCCGTCGTCGAGCAGCAGCTCGTCGCCCACGCCGCAGTCTTTAACCAGGTCCGGGTAGTCGATGCCGACGACGGTCTGGGTGCCTTCGGTCAGAGGATGGCTGGTGGAGAAGGTGAATTGATCACCGATCTTCAGCTCGATCTTCTTGTTGGCGAATTTGGCGATACGGATTTTCGGGCCTTGCAGGTCACCCAGCAGGGCGACGAAGCGGCCGTGCTTGGCAGCGAGGTCACGCACCAGCTTGGCGCGAGCCTTGTGCTCGTCGGGGGTGCCATGGGAAAAGTTCAGGCGGGCGACGTCCAGGCCAGCCAGAATCAGCTGTTCGAGAACTTCCGGCGAGTTACTGGCCGGGCCAAGGGTAGCGACGATTTTGGTGCGACGGACGGACATGCATAGACTCCTGAGTTCAAGCGCTGGGTGAGGCTACTATGGTCTCTGGTTGTAGTCATTGTTCGTTTGCACTACTTATTCGTTTGTTTCTTGAAACGAACAATCCTGAAGATTTCCGCCAACGGGTCGATATAGAGCTCAAGACAGGAGAACCCCCATGCGATTCGTGCTCATTGCCGCCCTTGCCCTCAGCGTCACGGGCTGCACCCGTTGGTCGATGAACCATCATTTGAATAACGCCTACAGCGCCTACGACCGTGGCAATTGCGAGCAGGTGATGCTCGAACTGTCCAAAGTCGAACGCGCCAGCCGAGCGCGGCCTTACGTGTGGCCGGAAGCATCGATGATGCGCGGCTTGTGCCTGGAACGGCAGAAACTGTTTGTCGATGCGGCGCAAACCTACCAGTTCATCATCGCCTCGTACCCGCAAAGTGAATACGCCTACCGCGCCCGCGCCCGCCTGGAAACCTTGCAGTCGCTGGGCCACTATCCGCTGCGCAGTGCGGCTGCGGTCGTGCGCCCGACGCAGTTCTGATTGTCCTGATCGTTCAAAGGCTGGCTCACCGGCGGTGGTGAGCTATAGTCGAATAGATCGATTCAGAGCCTTGCCTCTGATCGACGCAACACCTGTGATCGGCAGGCGTAAGCGGCAGCGGCGTTATGGACTGTCGCACCGGGATCGGGGAGAGCGCGCCCATGCCTCTGTATAAAAGAAGCCGGCCCGTTCCGAAGCATTAGTGCGGCTCTGCTGAAGAGCCTTGCTGGGCCATTTGCGCATGTTTACTGACCGCCGGATCGAGCGGCATCAACTGCCGTATTTTCTAAGAGTGTTCAACAGCGTCACCGACAAACCCATCGGCTTTCTGGGCAATGTGTCCGAAGACGGGCTGATGCTGATCAGCCAGCTGCCGATGATGATCGGCGCCGATTTCGATTTGCGTCTGAAAATCCCCGACAGCGATGGCTGCATGCAGGTCATCGATCTTCAGGGGTGTTGTTTGTGGTGCCATGAAGACACGACCCCTCACCATTACGACGCCGGGTTCAGCCTGCAACGGGCACCGCCGGAGTATGGGCAACTGGTCAGCGCCTTGAAGCAATACTTCAGTTTTCAGCCGCTGCCTGCCTCAGCCTGAATTCACAACCTGTAGCAGCTACGCTGTGGCGAGGGGATTTATCCCCGTTCGGCTGCGAAGCAGTCGTAAAATCAGCGCTCACGGTGAAGCAGGCAAACCGCGTGCGCCGAATATGCGACTGCTTCGCAGCCGAACGGGGATAAATCCCCTCGCCACAGCGCCTGCTGCTACATGGGTTTAGATCGTCTTGATCGCCGCCTCGTTCGCCAGCGACCGTTCCACCAGCATCAACCCCAACTCACTCAACTGGTAAATCGCCATCGCCAGATGCCGCGGCTTGTCCTCCAGGCTTTCGGCCAGGTCGAGCAGCAGAATGCTGACCGAGGAAAAGGTTTCGTAGGTCTGGATGGTCAGGGCTTCGGGGTTTGCATCGGGGACGACGGTGAACATTTCCATGGCACGGTCCTGGGATGAAGGGAGGCGGTTGATGTGGGGTTTGAGGTAATGGTCCAGCGCCTTGTTGGCGGCGGCGTTGAGCTTTTTTGAATGGAGGGTGGAATAGGGGGAAACCGGGTCGGCTTCGGGGGGATTGGGTGTTGCCTTGAACATGATCATTGTTCCTTTTAGTGAAGCTGCCACCGTCTCGCGACTAAACGAGGGGTGGCGGCTGGACGCAGGTTAGTCGACCGGGAGGAACATGAAAAAACCGGCGCGCCCGAGGGCGCCCTGCGCACAGCCACCATTGAGTGCGGGGATAGGGAATACCCGACTGAATGACGCTTATGCACCTTCATGTTACCTACCGGGCGACTAAACCCGATCGCTGATTGGCAGCGACGCGGATCAAGTTACGGGGCAAGACCAAGGCGCACAAGCCGGCGGATTCTGGCGGATCTGTAGGCAAAGGCGCAAGGCGCTGTAGCCGCGAACTGAAGGGTTGAAAACATTAGGAAAAGTGACGAGGTAGAGGGTTGCCGTTCGTCGGTACTGTCATATCTGACAGGTAGAAGGTGTGTGAGGAATGGCATAGAAATAAACCTGAGTCGTTTATCTCTAGAGAAATTAACTTAGGGGGTGTTGTATGTCAGGCAACTCGGACGAGAAAGAGTCTGCTGTGGGGGGCGTGGATTCTGCCAGTAAAGAGGCGCGTAATCTTGAAGACCCTTTGTCTGGAAATACCTCGCAAGCCCCCGCCGAAATCACGGTTGCTGGGGAATTTGAATCGCCTGGTCCATTAGTGGGTGGGTTGCAAATTCTTCTGCCAACACATAAATCTATCGTCAATCAAACAGACGGTTTTATACAGTTTAATGTTGCACAGCAAGGTAGTCATCGGGTCTTTATTTACTATGTAGTGGATAATTCAACAATCATTTCACATGAGAACGTGTTGTATGAAGGACGCAAATGGAACTTCTTATACAGCACTAGTCCACGTCCTGGCAGGGGGTTTTACACGACATGGTGGTATTATGGCGGGACGAAATCTGACATTGTTGATAGGCATGTCTATGTAAGTGATTTACCTGTCATCGATTTTCCGGCTAATAATGCCGTAATCTCCACCCGCAGACCGAGAATTTCAGGCACGGGAGGGGGAGATTGCTCCCTGAAAGTTGTATTCAATCGAGAGGGATACTTTTTTGGCAACTTTAGTGCGGCCAGTGATCAGTGGTATACATATCCCCTCAATGATTTGCCATATGGGCAACACTCATTTCAAATTGAGCAATCCAAGAGCGAATTTATTTCTCGTAATTCTGCAGTTCGAACATTCAAATTGTACGGTGCAACGCTATTAAAACCGCGCGCGGGTGAAGTACTGCTCCAGGACAATATCATTTTCAAGGGGGAATCCGTTGCAGGTGCTACTGTTCAGATAGTCAATGCGGATGATCATGATGTTGTGTTCAGCCCTCCGATTACTGTTCCAAGTTCCGGTGATTGGGAAGTGTTGCCGGATCCAGTGCTGCCAATTGGAAAACTTAAGGTACAGGTTCGATGGCGAGTGCCTGAGGGGAACTCCAACTATTCGGACGCCGTGACTTTTTTAGTGGCCGGTGTGCCGCCGGTCATTACCAGTCCCGTGAGTAGTAGTACTCAGGAACAAACCTTTACCCTAAGCGGCCACACCGGATTGGCAGGTGCCACCGTCGAGATTCTTAAGGAACAGGGCGACCACAACGTTCTTGGCACCGATCCAGTGAAGGCTAACGGAAGCTGGGACGTCACTGTCACCGTACCACCGGGACCTATTTCCCTGGTGGCGGAGCAGTTCATTGGCAGCGGTGAGCATTCCCCGCGGAGTGTGGCGCGCGGCTTTAAAATCCGCCCACCTAAATTGGCGAATATCAAAACGGAATTTCCGACCACACCTGTAGGAAACGTGAAATTTTCAGGTGCTGGTCATGATGGCGCCACCGTCGAGATCACCATTAAAGAACCTGAAGAAACGGCACCACCGCCCGTTGTACAGGTGAGAAACGGCCAATGGGAAACCACGGCGACGAACTGGACCTTTGGTACGTACAAGCTGACCGCGGTTCAGAAGGTGCCCGACAATGCCAATGGCTGGATACCTTCCCTGTCGCTCGATTTCGACGTTGTCAGGAAAGTACCGACGCCCACTGATGTGAAGTACACCGTGGACAACCGCACGCCGATGTTCAGCGGTAATGGCGTGAATGGGGCAACGATTGTCATTACGGGCGTTGCTGGCAGCCCTGTGAATGTTCCGAATGCTTCCGTCGCCGCCGGAACCTGGTCAACCCGTGCCACGGCACCTTGGGAGCCGGTGAACTCGCGAACCATCAACGTGGTGCAGAAAATCGGAACGGAGACCTCTGATCCCGTTCAGATCAGGGTCACCATCGAAAATCTTGCGCCACCGACCGAGGTGGACTATAGCGTCTCGGACTACACGCCAACCTTTACCGGCAAAGGCATTGTCGGGGCGACGATTCACGTTCTGGACGCGGGCGGTAATGATGTCGTTCCCCCCCTTCTGCTGACCACCTCGAACTGGACAATCCGTGCGTCGAGTCTGTGGGGGCCGATCAAGTCGCTAAAAGTCACCGTTGTGCATAAACAGGGTGGGCTGTCTTCTACGCCTGTTGAACTGAATGTGACCAACCCGTTGCTGGCACCTGACATCTCCCGTGTCACCGTCGATGAGTTACAGGCAGAAGTAGCCGGCACGTGCTGGGCCGGGGCGGTGCTCACCCTAAAGTTCAGCGACAGCGCCGATTTGCATCAGCCTGTTGTCAGCAACGGCACCTGGGTCTTTGAACGCCCGACTCCGTTCACCCCGGGTGGAGATTACACGGTCACTGCATGGCAGGATTATGCCGGGCTGGAGCCATCACCCGTTGCCTCGAAAGCCTTTACGATCAAATTGCCAACACCGCGCATTACCGGTCCGAGAGATAAGGCAGAGGTGTGGCGCGACTTCACCGTAACGGGTGACAAGGGTTACAAGGACTCGACGATGCAACTGCGCGACGCTCAATTCGGCAATGATCTGGGCCAGCCCAAGGTATTGACCGAGAACGGTGAATGGTCAATCGATCTCACTGGGCTGGACTTTCGTGGTTACACCATTGACGCGCAGCAATCGCTTGGTCAGCGGGAGTCCGAGCGCAGCGAATTCCGTGCATTCGAGGTGGTGCTGGTGCCCCCGATCATTGAGGTGCCGATGGAAAACGGCGATCTGCCGCGAACCTCGACCCTGTCGGGATGGGGCGCGCCGGGGGGGAGGGTAGAGGTTTGGTTGAAGGACACTGCCGAGCCTTTGCTTGAAAATATTGAAGTGGATGATGACTGCTGCTGGAAAGCCGAGGTGACCTTGCCGGTCGGAGCCAAAACCATCCGGGCCAGGCAAACCTTTGGGGGGCGAACATCCAAGGACAGCCAGCCTCTGAATTACAACGTCGTGCCAGCGGCCCCGGTTATCGAAACCCCTGTTACGGGCGAGCGCATCGGCCGGCGGGTGGTGGTGTCAGGCTTCGGTGTTGCGGGGGACAGCGTGGCGGTGAGGCTCGGCGATGTCGCACAGACGGTGCTGGGGCGAAGCCCGGTGCTGGAGGACCGCACCTGGTCGGTAACTGTGGAATTCGATCAGCCCGACGGGCGCTACCCACTGTTGGCTGTAGCGTCGAGCGAGGGGTTCGACTCGGCAGATTCCGCCATACGCCAGGTGGTGTTGGGTACTTATCGGCCCTCTGTCGATGTGCCTGCGCAAGGACAGTGGGTCAGTCACCCGGTCGAGTTCAAAGGCCAGGGCAGGCCGGGCGTCGGGCAAGTGGTGAGCTGGTTCAATCCGGATCACGTATGGGCACCCGATCTTCCCGTCACGGGTGGAGGCTGGCAGGGGGACGCTCAGCAATCGCTGCCCCGGGGTGGCCAATGGTGCCGGTTCAGGCAAAGCCTCAGTGACAGTGCCGATGGCGCGACGGTTTCCGACTGGGTCGAAAGTAAACGCTTTGAAAGCGAGCCGCCGACAGCGGAGTCCTGACACTCGATTTCCGATGAGTGGTCACAAAGACTGTCATTTATGACAGTAGACGATGACCGCCTTCGGAGGCCAAATCTCTTCAGTCGAACGCACGGCCTGCGAATTTCGTCGGGCCGTTCAGGACGCTTATCCACTCAAGGAACCTGACCATGTCTGACCCTCGCCCTGCTTCACAACTGCTGAGCCAAGTATTCAGTGAAGAAAAACTCACAGAGTACCCCGACCTCGCGACCTACCTGGAAGAAGGCGGGTCTATCTTTCCTTTGGTGGAGAAGGGCGTTCAAGGGCTGGTGAAGGAATTCAAGGTTAGCCCCGATGATGCGCGCCTGTTTTTGCGTCGGGCCAACAGCATGGCTGTCTACCTGCGGCGCCAGTTCATCGAGCACAGCCTGCACGGTAAAAATACCGAAAGCGCCGCACCGCGCAGCGGTTTGTTGTCGATGGTCGAGGGGCCCAGTTTCGAGCGTTTGTTCGATCCCCGTTTCGACAGTCTGTGCCCCCCGGATGCTATCGAGTCTCTTGCTTCGTCTGCGGCGTATTTGGTTGAAATGGTGAGGTGGGTCATAGACCGCATCGAGCATTTTTCAACCGGTCCGGTTCCTCTGCGACTGCGTGAGCGCCGCAAAGACCTGATGAATCTGTCCGTCGACTTCAATGCGATACATCGACCAGTGTCTGCGGTCGACATCATCGTACCGGTGCTTGAAACATTCATCAGGGAACACAAGGATCCAGATCAAGCGGATCCAACGGATCTTGAGTTGGCGATGATCAATGCGCGATATCCCAACGGGCTTCCGTACTACCAGCACTGGGTTACCCTGGATGCGGTCGCCCGTCACCATGGCCTGTCGGTGGGCAATTTTGCGCATATGGTGGATCTCTCCTTTCCCTACTTTTTGCAAGATCAGGCGTGGGACGAGGATGCGGGTCGAGCCCTGGCCCACGCGTCGCGGCTGGGACCTTATCAACGACAATTGCTGACCGAGGATCCGCCGGCATATGCAAACCGGGAAGAATTTTACGCACTGAATTTCGGTACCGATAACTCTTCGATGTATCAGAACCTCAATCAAGTTCGATTCTTCGGCGAGCGAACCAAACTCGATACCCCAGGGCTCGAGGCGCTGCTGTCGGTTCGCAGCTTCGCCCCTCTGCGCTCGCCCAATGTGACGGACACGGAAACAATGCCTGTGGGGCCAGAAAGCTGGCGCTCCGGTTCGGTTTATCTCAATGCCCACACCCACCCTGCCGTCAGCATTACGGGTGAAGAAGTGGAGGAAGTGTTTCTGCATCGGTTGTCAGCCCTCCCCGACAGTGCCGATGATTTTGAGCGATATGACCGAATGAACCGCAAGTTGCGCCTGGATCAGTGGCTGGAGCTGCCCAGCGATCAGGTGGATGCGCTGTTAGCGGCAGCCATAAGGGCTGAAGTGCGCGGTGGTGCGCAGGCCAATGCGTGGGAAATCACGGAAAGAGTCGTGCACGCATTGGGCCTGTTTCAATCATTGCGTGAGCGCTATGGGTGCACGGCGCAAGACTTCGCAGTGTTTATCGATGAGTTGTCGATTTACGGTCGTGGTGAAGCGCGCTCGCAGTTCGATCAGGTTTTCAATGAGGAGGGCGAATATTCTCAAGCCTTGCTGCTCGATGGCGGCACGTTTCCGGTGATTCCGACACAGGGCGTGTCCGATTTGACGGTCGCCCGGATATGCAATGCTTTTACGATCGATTTGCAGACTTACAGTGTTCTGGCTCAGGCGATTGCCGAAGCACAGGATGTCACGAACAACCAGTTGCCGCGTAACGCGGCGACCTTGTCCAGTTTTTACCGTCTTGTGAAGCTGCCGGGCCTGTTGGGTATGTCGCCGGTCGATGGCATCAAGATGCTGACATTGTTGGGTGGAACATCTTGGGTCAATGGCCTGGCGGGTGCTCCCCGGATCAGTCTGACCCCACATAATACGGCCATAGTCAATACGCCGGATGTGTTGAACCTCATCTATGCGATGCACTCCTGCGCGGGGTGGTGTGCCGACCGCGGCATTGGGGTGCCCTGGATGCTGCAGCAGGTTTCACCGCCGAAGACGTTGGTCGTCTCTGAAAAGGAGCTCGAGTTATTCAAGCAGGTACGCAATCTGTTGCCTGGTGCACTGTTCACCGACGCGGCGTTGTTGATGGCCGGTGTGCCAGCGCTGCCGGGTGCCAACTGGCTGGACCTGTTGACGGTGCTGGTCGATCCCGACGGCTTGATCAAGGCCCCAGCGGGAACGGAGGCCGACTATCTGGACTTTGCACGCGAAAAGTTTGATCAAGCGGTGAGGGATGGCTTGGGTGAAAGCAATGCAAGCGTGCGTGCTGTTATCGTCGAAAAAATGCTCACCGTGCTCTTGCAGGTTAGAGAGGCTCAGGCATCGGTGGTCAAGGAGTGCCTGGTGGTACATACGGGCCTTAATGCCGAGCAGGCATTATTGGTTCTGGCCTGGGCCAATGCGACGGTGTATCGGTTGTTGCGTCAGGTGCTCGAGCATACGGGACTGGGGCTCGACGAGTCTGTAAGGGGGCGCAACGAACAACCTGACCCATTGCTCGCGCTGTTGGCCGACGTACGCCGCCGTAGCGCGGTGGTCCTGGAACTGGGGCTTGGCGCCGAGCTGTTGCGGGACTATCTCGATTATGGCTACAAGGCCTGGATGGACCTGGACGACAAGCACGCGTTTACGGTGAAGACGCTTTATTACTTGACGACACTTACCCGGGCGTTTGGGATGAGTGCGCAACCCCCGCAGAAGTTGCTCGATTATTTGCGCGAGGTCAACGCACTGCCTTCCTCGCTAGGCGCGGATGCAACGCATTTGGCCCAACAAGCGGCATCGATCCGGCTGGCCGAGTTTTTCAACTGGAGCGTTCAGGAGGTGCGCGAGTGCCTCGGCCGCGTGTCTCCAGAACTCAGAATCCTCAAAAACCTGACCGAGTTGGATCTGTTCATGCGCGTTCGGGTTCTGGCGACGCACACCGGTATGGATGCCCTGACGATCTTTCTGATCGGCACGTTGCCGGAGGTTGTCGATAGGCAGAGGTACGAGGTTGCCGCAGAGCGTGCTTTGCTGAGTCTGTCCGAATCCCCTGAGCCTGCGCTTGCCTTTTCCGAGGATCTGAAACAGATCGTCACCTCGACCTGTACTGTCGACAACAGCACGGTCGTTGCCGGCAACCCAGAAGGAAAAATCACCTTCACCGTGACCCTCAAGGACAGCGGCGGACAACCGTTGAGAGGTGTGAACGTTTATTGGAGCGCCACCTTGGGCAGCATTGCTACCGAGGAAACAGATGTCTATGGGGTGGTGCAAGCAGAGTTCATACCCGGCAAGGTCATGGGTACGGATACCCCGCAGTTCTGGCTGGATCTGTTCGAGCCGGAGTACGCGCCTACCATCAACGTCATCGCAGACCACGCTACCTTGAGATTTCCGCCACCGCTCATGGCGCAAGTGCCGTTGCGGACCGTGGCGTTCGGTGAGGAAATCGAACTCTACGCCACGGTGAAGGATAGATACGGAAATCTTGGGAAAAACAGCCTCGTACAGTGGTTTTTCAACTCATCGCAGTCCGGTATCGAGCAACCTGGGCTGGTCATTCGCCCGAGCCAGGCTTTCACGAACCAGGAAGGCCAGGCGCGCGTGTTCGTCTCCAGCCCTACCGGTGGAGAGTTCGAGATCAGCATCCTGGCACAAGGAAGTGAGACGACCGCCTATTTTGAGCCAATCACCTTCGCCGCCGAAGAGCCTGAATGATGAACTGCATCGATGGCTGGTCGTGTGTTCCCGGTTCAAACCCTCTGGAGGAAAGATCATGGCACTGAACAATATGGCTGGATTGCTCGAAAAACGACGTAATGCGTTGGTCGAGTACTGCATCGGGCAAATCGGAAAAAAAGGCGATAATCCCCCGTACGCCTTCCTGCGAACCCCGGCAGACCTGTTCGAATTGCTGCGCATGGACCCGCTGGACAGCTACCCGGTTCAGAGTTCCTGGGTCGCCGAAGCGACGAGCTGTGCCCAGCAGTTCATTCATGCCGCGTACCGCAAGCTCGAACCGGGCTATGAGACGATTGAATTCGACAAGCGGGATCTGGCCACCTGGGAGCTTTACAGCAATTACCCGGATTGGGCAGCGCTACAGCTGATAGCACTTTATCCGGAAAACTTCATTAACCCTTTTGTGCGGCAGCGCAAGACCAGCCTGTTCAAAACCCTTGAAAACAACCTGAACCAGACCCAGTTGAACAGCGACTCCGTTCAGCGCGCTTTGGGGGAGTACCTGCAAACGTTCGAGCAGACCTGCAACCTGGATGTGATCAGCAGTTACATGGACGGAGCTTCGCCCACGCGTGCCGATTATTACTTTGTCGGTCGCGAGCGTTCGTCTGCCCCACGGTACTTCTGGCGCAAGGCCGAGGTGGAGCTCTCGGCAGGCGATGTTGCCATCAATCCGGCGGCATGGAGTGAGTGGCAGCTGGCGGATGTTCCCGTGGGGGCGAAGGTGCTGGACATGCGTCCGGTGTTCTGGAACGGGCGGTTGTGCCTGGTGTGGGCCGAGTGGCGCGACAAGGTGGCGGGGCAGGAACCTGACAAGTTTTTGCCGCATCAACTGGACATCAACGTGGCTTTCATGGCGCAGAATGGCCAATGGTTGGCGCCGTTGAGCCTGCACAGTTCCACCCCTCCCAATGACTCCCCAGCAGGAGCCCGGCTGATTGCGACCGTATGGGCTGATTATCAAAACCCCAAAGGCAAGCTTGGCGTCTTGTTGACTAATGGCACTACCCTCAACGAGTACGTAGTGCGTGATGTGCTGTTACGACCATTGACCGGCGATGATGGCAGCTGGCTGATTTACGCGGCACAGCATCGCTTTATCGCTGCCGAGACGGTTCAGCATCCGCTGATGAATCAGCCGAGCGTTGTGCCCACTGTCCAGACAGCGGGCACCTTGACGTCTTACCTGGATCTGCAGGCTCTGGCGTTTCGCCAAGGTGACAAAGATGTTCTTTTCGTCCGCGGCATTTGCAGGCCTACAGGGCTGACCGGCAGCGACGTCGAGCTCGAGCTGACGTATGAAGGTCATGGCGGTGGAGATCCGGCTCCAATTAAAAAATCCTTCCCGCTAGCTGGCGGTTGGAGCACTGATTGGCAGACCTTCAGTCGCGATGAAGGTACATGGCCGCAGCCGTCCACTTTTTTCTTTGGCGGGGCAGCAGGCACTTCCCAAGGACGCATGAAGTTTGAGTTGACGATCATCAACGTGACGGACTTCATTGCACCAAGGTTGCACAAGAACAGCCGCGATGCGGCACAGTTTCTAGAACTGAGACAGCCAAACCTGACGCTCCAATTCACCCGTCTGAACTCACTGTTCGGCCCGGAACTGGTGCAGCGTTCGAACATTTCCGTCGATGCCGTACTGGATTGGGACACACAGTTTCTGCAAGAACCACCTCCGGCTTCAGCGTCTTTCAACGAGCCGAACGGTGCATTCGATGGCGCCAACGGATTGTTTTTCTGGGAGCTGTTTTTCCATGTGCCTCATCTGATCGCGACGCGTCTACGGGCAGAGGATCGTTACCTGGAGGCGCAAAAATGGCTGCATTATCTGTTTGATCCGCAGGCGCCGGCGGATCCGGAAACCCCCTCAAGGCTGAATCCAAAACCCGCGTATTGGCGCTGCCGTCCATTGAACGTCAAAGGCAATGTGGGCTGTGAAACCCGAGCCCCGACCGATCCAGACGCTATTGGCTATTCCGCGCCCTATCACTTCAAGGTTCTGGTGTTCACGGATTACGTCAAGAATCTGGTGGCCTGGGGGGACTGGTACTACCGACAACTCACCCGCGATAGCCTGGTGGCGGCAAAGCTGTGCTATGTCCAGGCTGAATTCCTGATGGGCCAACCGCCGTTGGTGCGAACGGCGAACCGTTGGCAAGCAGACACGCTGAGCAATCTGTTAAACAACAGTACTTCACGACCGGCGCTCGAGCGGTTCGAAAAAACCTTCGAGTACAGCCTGGCGGATTTTCCCGCCGCCACCGAGGCGCCGCTCGAACTCGGGCTACTGGCAAACGAACCGTTCACCTGTCCGATCAATGAGCAGTTGCTTGCACTGTATGACTTGCCGAATCAACGTTTGCATAACCTGCGCCACAATCTGACCCTGGATGGCAAACCACTGGATATACCGCTCTTCAGCCCACCCACGGATCCCAATCAACTGTTGCGTGATCTTGCGTCTGGAGGCGTGGGCGGACCAAGGCCGATGGGGGGGCGCCTGGTGGTCGGTGCGTTCCGTTGGCGCGTGACGTTTGATGTCGCGTTGCGTGCAGTGCAGGTCCTGCAGGAGTACGGCAATCAGGTGCTGCGCCTGCTTGAACAACGGGATCGCGCCGAACAGGAAGAAATGCAGCAATCCCATTTGGTGGAGCTCGGAACCTACGCCAAGACCGTACAGGAGCAAGCCATCGCCCAAATGCGAGCGAACGTGACAGCGCTGGAGCAAAGCCGGGCAGTCGCGCAGGAACGGGCTGATGACTATGCACAACGCTATGACGAGAATGTGTCGGCGGTTGAATACGAGGTCATGGAAAATCTGTATCTGTCAAAACAATTGTCGTTGGCCGCCGCAAGCATCAAACCCGCCGGCGCGGTTCTTGCCTCTTTGCCTAACATTTTCGGTTTTTCGAATGGTGGGCATCGCCTCGATAAAATTGTTGATGGGGTTGTCTTCGGATTGGGCGTCGGCTCGTCGGTGGTGCAAATGGACGCAGACAAACAGGCCGCCACCGAAGGCTACCGCCGTCGCCGCAAGGATTGGCAGTTGCAACGCGATCAGGCGTTGGCGGAAGTCCGCGCAATTAATGCGCAAATCGTCGCCCAGAACTACGCCGTACAAGCTGCGCAAACCAGCCTGGAGCAAACCCTCAAGGCCAATAGTCAGTCGTTGACGGTTTACAACTTCCTCAAGAAGCGTGCGACCAATGCTGAACTGTTCGGCTGGTTGCTCGGCCAGTTCAAGGCGTTGCACTACCAGGCGTACGATGCGGTTGTCAGTTTGTGCCTCAGCGCCCAGGCGTCGCTGAGCGCCGAAACAGGCGATTACGATTCTCAGATTCCATTGCCCCAGGTCTGGCTGGACAACCGCCACGGCCTGACCGCAGGCGACCACCTGCGCTCTTATTTGCTGCGCATGGAATGTGAGTATCTGCAACGGTATGAGCGGCGGCTGGAACTGGTCAAAACCGTTTCGCTTCGGCAATTGTTCGAGGACACGATCGAGCCGCAGCCGGGGGTTACCACCTGGCAGGAGGCGTTGGATCGGTTGACGAGTAAAGGAACATTGGAGTTCAGGCTCACGCAATTGCTTTTTGATCGTGATTATCCAGGGCATTTCTGCCGGCAAATCAGCTCGGTCGAGGTCGATTTGCCGGTGCTGACCGGGCCTTACCAGGACGTGCGGGCCACCTTGTTGCAGATCAGCAGCATGACCGCAACCAAGGCATCGACAGCGTCGGTGAGGTATTTGCACAAGCCGGATGGCGCTGTGGCTCCATCCGACGTGCAAATCAATCTGCGCAGTGGTCAGCAAATAGCGTTGTCGATGGGCATTGCAGACAACGGCTTGACGGCGATGAAACCTGATGAAGGTTTGCTCAACCCCTTCGAAAACACCGGGGTGGTCTCTCAGTGGAGGGTGCACTTCCCTTGGCCGAACAAAGAACCGCAGTCCTCCCTGCTCGCTTCTTTGACAGACGTCATTGTGCGCGTCCGCTACACGGCCAAAGCCGGGGAGCCGACCTTCATTCGAACCGTGGAAGACTTGGTGACCAGAGCCGAGACGATTGCCAATACACCCAATACCAAAGGAGCTGGCAGCCATGAATGAACCGATTGTCCTGGCCAATGAGAGCCTTGTGCTCAATGGTGATTTCGAGGAAGGCCTCAGCCACTGGAAAAAGGGGCCGGTCAATGCGGATTGGCTGGGCACTGTGGATGAAGTCTATGGGGGTATCCCGATTCGTTTACTGGAGGCCGGTAATCAGGCTTCGGTCAGCCAGGCGCTGAAGATTCCCCAAGACCCTGGCGCTCAAGCTCGGTATGTCATCAGTTTTCTGTGCGAGATGCGGCATACCGAAGCGGGCAGGCTGGTCATCAGTATCGAGGGGGGGGTAGATAAGCTGGAGATCCCCTTGCGGCCGGGTAAACTCCGGGATCTGGAGGAGGATCAGGCGCGTCTTAAGAGTGGGCAGCCGCTGGCGTTCAATCCGATCGAGTACGAAGTCGACCTGGATCTGCCGTTCCACAGTCAAGACACCATCACCGTCAGCGTGTTCAGCCCGGCCAACGAGATTGGGGACGACTGGTCGCGGGTGTGTATTACCCGGATCAAGCTTCAATTGCATCTGGAGCCGGCGGTAATGCAACGGCTGACGCTTGATGAGGAGCAGGTGTCACCGTCGCAGACTTTGCACTTATGCCTGGGGGCATCTGCGAGCTTTGCTCACAAGCTGAAATTCGACCTCACGCCGGGCAACGCCTGGCTGGGTACCAAAGCCGCGTTGACCAGCGACGATAACCCGATAGGTGCAATTGTCGCGAAGCCTGCCTGGGGCGTGGATCACCCGCTTGAGGATCAATGGCAACTTGATTGCCCGTGGATCGGGGATGAGGGGCCCTACTTCTTCTCGATGAAGCTGCATAACCAGTACACCGCCGAGCCTTACCCGGTAAACGTATCCCTCGGGCATCATCGGTTGGTGTTCAGAGAGGCGATCGAGGCGGCCTATTATCCGGTGCTTGAATACGGTCAGAGTGTTCGTCTGGGGGTCAAGGTGGCGTCTTATTACACCGCGCAGTCTCTCAGCGGGCGGACGGTGAACTGGACGCTTGCGGGACAAGGGGTGAGAGCGGCCGTCGTTACCAATGATGAAGGCTGGGCGTACTTTGACTATCAGCCGACGGAGCAAGGCGAATTCGACATAGAGGCATCGGTTGAGAGTCTGTATTACGTCGCGGGTGTCGTGACTCAAACATTTGCGGTCCGAGTGTTGGAGACGGACCCGTGGAAGGACGTATTGGTGGTCGCCGATGGGGGGGAGACGCGCTGGGAGGAAAAAACCGGTTACCCCAATCGCGGGGCGGATTATCCCGTCAAAATAAAACTGGCGTCGGGCAGCCCATTGTCGGGGACGGAGTTGTCATTGCATTGGAGTGGTGACTCCCATCAGCAACTGGGGGTTGCCGTCAGTCCTGCGCTAGAGCATCCGGTGCCGGTAACTGGCACTGAATCGGTATGGAGCTTGACGAGCAAAGACCGACTGGACGGCCGGTTCGATCTGTCGCTGGCTTGCTCGAAACTGTTGCTGCCTTCGCCGAAAAAACGCATGTCGCTGGCGCGCAATCTGGTCAAGGTCGGTCAGGTGCGTGAAGCCAACAAGTCTCCAGTGGTGGATGAACAGGAAAGTGTGTTGTTGCGGGTGCAGGTGGTGCATGTCATTGCCAGCGGTGATGGTGGTGCGGTGGTCAATGCATTGGTCGACTGGAAGACTCCCCTTGGAACTGTTCCTACTGTTACCGGGGCTGGTGGCTGGGCCAGTTTGCTGTATACGCCCAATAGCGCCGGGGATCTGATTGTCACGGCCAGCATCAAGGCCCACGCGGAGGCCGTTGCGGTTGAGCCGCATGTTTTCGAGGTGAAGGCTATTGCGACCAGTCCCTGGAAAAGAGAGGTCAGGATCTTCCTGGACGGGATGGAAGTCGATCGGGCTACGCTCGGCGTGCTCTGCCGACGTGGTCAAACACATACCTTGAAGGTTGTGCCTGTCACCGGCAGTGGGTGGATTGGTAAAAGCATCAGTTTGCACTGGCGCGGTGCGGCACCGAATATCGGGCTGGTGCCCAGTGATTTAGGGACGCCCAAGCTTCTAGAGGCAGCAGGTGCGGAATGGAAACTCGTCTCACAGGCGAATAACAGCATCAGCAGTCTGTTTGAGCTGGAGCTACGCCTGGACGGCATTACAACCGTTCGAGAACTGTCTGGGCGATTGGTATCGGTAGATCTGGCAGAAGAATTAAGCCTGATGCTCGATCAGATACCGGCAGCGCTGGACGGGGAAATGCTCCATCCCTGTCTGGAAGCCTGCCACCGCTTTAGCGTATTGCCCAATGCGCTGAGCCCGCTGGTGGGGTTGATGTCAACGTTGACATGGACGGGAGAAAAACTGGGGGCAACCGTCGAACCTGATTTGAACCTTCCTCAGGTCATCAGCGACGGAGGCGCGATCTGGAAGCTGGATTTTACTGAAAGTGTGCAACCGGGCGAGTTTGCCCTGACGTTGGCATTGCCTCAGCTGGACTTTGCCGCTACTGCAAAGCCGATGGCGCTGGCGCATAACAAAGTCAGGATTGGAGCGTGGCGCGAATCGACGGTGGATCCGGTCGTGGGGCAGGATCCTGCGTGGATGTGGGTTCAGGTGTTCTCCCATTTCACCGGTCACGCCGTGGATCAGGTGCCGGTGACCTGGTCGGCATCGGGCATTCCGAGCGTGGTGAAAACCGATGCTGATGGTTGGTCCGGCTTTGCCTTTGCACCCGCTGATGCTCATTCTGAGCATCAGGTGGAGGCGTTGGTGGAGAGTCCTTACGACGGTTATTCAGAGAAACACACCATGACGGCCACCGCGCTGGAGAGCGATCCGTGGGAGGGGATGATGGTCAGTTTTGACAAGCAACCGTTCCAGCCATGGGGCCAAAAGACCTACTTTCCGCGCCGCAAGGGAGAGCACACGATCGATCTGATGGCGCCAAGTAATAGCCCACTGTTAGATCATGAATTGATGCTGGGAATGACCGGAACCGGACCTTCCGAACTGGGTATCAGCTTTTTGTCGGACGGGCTTGGGGTGCCACGGCCGTTCTACGAAGGAGTGGGGTTGCAATACTTATTCAAGGTGGGCGATCTGAAGGACGGCAGTTTTGCGTTGCGCCTGTCGTCGCAGCGCCTGGCAAGCTTGTCCCCGGCGAGCGCGATGTCCTTGGGCGAAGGCTCACAGGTGCTGAAAATTATCGCGAGCAACAGCGTTAATCAGACATTGGACTGGGGGCAGGAACTTGTCGAAAAGGTAAGTGTGGTATCGACCATCAGTGGCAAGCCAATGGTAGGGGTGACGGTGACCTGGCGCAGTCCCGACCTCGGGATTGCGACCTCTGTGACAGACTTTTACGGTGTGGCGAAAGTGCGCTTTGTTCCAATCATGCCCGGTGTGGCTGAGCTGACCGCGACGGTGGGGAGTGAGCTGAATTCGGATTCCGTTTCCTTGAGCTTTACGCTGAACGAACCTCGCAAAGTAAAAGAACTAATTAGCGTTGGGCCTCCGGGTTATCCAGAACAAGAGTTCTCTGCGCTAGCAACCATCGTTTCCGCCAGGACAGGCGAGCCATTGCCGAATGTATGGGTGAAGTGGGATTTTCCGGGTGTATCGATAGCCCCGAGCAAGACAAACTCGAACGGTATCGCCGGTGCAACGTTCAAACTTCCCTTCGTAAAACAAGGCTTGCTGGAGGCTGTTGTAGAGGGCGGAATCGGTGGTTGGGATGCGAAGTTATTGGTCGTTACATTGGATAGTCTTCAGGTGCGGCGACTGGTGTCAAACGGTGGTGACGTTGTGACGGTTGGGGGAACGGTGTACGCCTATGCCATTATCGTTTCTTCAGCAACTGACAAACCTGTTGATGGCGTAGAGGTATTTTGGTTTAAAGGTGGTATTGAGCAAGGCTTACCGACGAAAACCAACACAGACGGTTTGACTTATAAAAATCTTTCCGCCGACGTCGTTGGCGACATGAGAATCGAGGCGCAGGTCCGCGACCTGCATGGCACGCCAATTGACACCAAGTTATTGATAGTCTCGGTTATTCCCCGTTAACGTTTAAATATGTAAGAAGACACTACAGCATCCCGGCTCTTTTCCAGCTCAAATACCGCGTCACCAACTCAGCCCCCAACTCCCCGGGCCGAGCGTCCAGCATCTGAACCCCGTGAGCACTCAACCGCTCATGGAGTTCCGCCCGTTCATTCAAATAATCCACCGTCCCGCAGTAGGCCAGCGCCTCCTGCAAGGTCTGCACCGGTGTGTGTCGCAGCGTGTCGAGCAAGTTTTCGCGCAGGCTCGCCACCAGTACTCGATGCTGCTTGCCCAGGCGTTTGACCGCGTTGAGCAGGTCATCGTCGTCTTCATCCCGCAAGTTAGTCACCAGCACCACCAGTGCCCGGCGTTTCTGTCGGGCCAGCAGTTGGTTGGTGGCGACTTGATAATCGGCTGGGCGCTGGGTGCTGTTGAGGTCATAGACAGCGTTGAGCAAGACCTTGAGTTGCTCGGTGCCTTTGACCGGCGCAAGGTAATGCGGTCGGTCTCCGGCGAAGGTGCTCAGGCCTACCGCATCGCCTTGGCGCAGTGCGACGTAGCTGAGCAGCAGGCAGGCATTGAGGGCATGGTCGAAGTGCGACAGTTCATCATCCTGGCTGCGCATGCGTCGGCCGCAGTCGAGCATGAAGATGATCTGCTGGTCGCGCTCGTCCTGATACTCGCGGGCAATTGGAGTGCGCTGGCGGGCGGTGGCTTTCCAGTCGATCTGGCGCAGGCTGTCGCCCTCGCGAAATTCACGCAGTTGATGAAATTCCAGACCCAGGCCGCGACGCTGGCGTTGGCGTACGCCGAGTTGGCTGAGCCAGTTGTCCACCGCCAATAATTGGCCGCCGTAGAGGCGGGCGAAGTCGGGGTAGACGCGGGCGTTATCGGTCACGCTGAGCAGGCGTTTGTCAGACCACAGGCCCAATGGGCTCGGCAGGTTGATTTCGCAGTGTTCGAAGGTGAAATGACCGCGTTTTAGCGGGCGCAGCCGATAGCCGATCTGGCTGTGCTGGCCGGGTTGCAGTTCGACCGATAGGGGCAGGTTTTCGAAGCTCAGGCCGTGCGGCACATGGTCGAAAATCTGTATGTTCAGTGGTTGGGCAAAATCATGCTCGACCTCCAGTCGCACTTCACCCCATCGACCGAGTGCAAGGCTGCCGGGCATTTGTCGGTGGAGTCGGGGCGAGGGCAGTCGTTTGAGACGGACGGCGTCGAGTATCACCAGGGCCAGCAGCGCCAATAACAATCCCCAGTGGATCGACAACAGGCTCGATGGAACCTCGATGTCCAATGCCCGCAACGCGCCCAGCACGATGCCGATGGCCAGCAATACTGCCAGCCAGATCAGCAGCAGGCGCGAGGGTTTCACAGGCGTGGCGCCGGCACTTGATCGAGCAGTTGCTTGAGCACTTGATCGACCTCCAGCCCTTCGATGTCCAGCTCCGGGGCAATGCGCACCCGGTGGCGCAGTACCGACAGTGCGCAGCCCTTGATGTCATCGGGTATCACAAAATCGCCGCCACGCAACAAGGCGCGGGCGCGGGCGCAACGTACCAGCGCGATGGACGCCCGAGGCCCGGCGCCGAGGGTCAAGCCCGGCCACGTGCGCGTGGTGCGGGCCAGGCGCACGGCGTAATCGAGCACCTGATCGTCCAGCGGCAAGTCGCTGGCGATGCGCTGCAAGGCCAGCACGTCCTTGGCTTGCAGGACGGTTCGCAACGGCTGCACGTCGAGCATGTCGGCGCGTGTCGAGCGGCTGACCTGGCGCACCATGTTCAGTTCCTGATCGACGTCGGGGTAGTCCATGCGCACCTTGAGCATGAAGCGATCGAGCTCGGCTTCCGGCAACGGGTAAGTGCCTTCCTGTTCGATGGGGTTTTGCGTGGCGAGCACCATGAACGGTTGCGCAATCGGCAGGGCGCGGCCTTCGAGGGTGACTTGGCGTTCCTGCATGGCTTCGAGCAGTGCGGCCTGGGTTTTCGCCGGGGCGCGATTGATCTCGTCGGCCAGCAGCAGGTTGGTGAACAACGGCCCTTTGCGCAGTTTGAATTGCTCGGTTTGCAAGTCGTACACCGCATGCCCGGTGACATCGCTGGGCATCAGGTCCGGGGTGAACTGGATGCGCGCGAATTCACCGCCGAAGCAGCGAGCGAGGGCACGGACCAACAATGTCTTGCCCAACCCCGGCACGCCTTCGAGCAGTACGTGGCCGCCGGCGATCAGGGCGGTGAGCACATCGTCGATCACGCTGTTTTGGCCGATCACGGCTTTTTGCAATTCAGTTCTTACCGCCTGGGCCAGCTGGCTGGCGCGCTGACGTTGCTGCGCAGCGTGGTTCAGTGTGCCGGGCTCGATCTCACTCATAAGGCATTCCTCAAGGTTTGCAGGTGGGCGACCTGACGGCTGAATTCAGCGTTGGACAGCCGCTGCTTCGGTCGCGGGCTCATGGCCTGGCTGATAGCGCGTGTGGGTTGGCCGGTCAGGCGTGCGAGCACCAGCCATTGTTCGGCAACGCCGAGTTGTTCAAAACCGGGATGACGGCGCCGCACACGACGCAAGATGTCGTGCTGCAAGGCGTGCAACAGGTGCTGCTGACCGTTGCGGCGCAACATGAAATCGGCGCTGGCGCGCAGGTGTTCCTGAAGTTGACGGCGGGCTCTTGGGGCTGGTTCCAGCAGCGGACCCTGGCGCACGCCGACGTGCCAGAAGCCAAGGCCGATCAGGGCAAAAAGGGCGACCAGTGCCTGGGGGAAATAGCGCAGGAGCAAGGTCAGCAGACTGTCGTGATCGGTGTTGAACAGCAGGGTCACGTTCGTGTCCGCGGTCAGGTACCAGAGCAGCCAGGCGTTGTCGTACTGGTCGATCGTCGGGGTTTTCCACAGGTCGGCGTCGGTGACCACGATGATTGAACCGAGCCCGTGATTGAGCTGCATCATGTGCGTGGCCTTGCCGCTGTTGGCCCAGGCTTGCGCGAGGTTTATCGGGTCTTCGAGATGGAACGCGGTATCGAAGCTGGCGTAGGCCGGCGCGTTTTCGTCTTCCAGATACAGCTTGGTCAACTTGGGGTAAGGATCGTCGTCGATAGCGGGCGGCGGGTCCTTGAGGTCTTTGCTCAGCGACTGGTGCAGCTGCACCCGGTCGAGCAACAGGTCGTTGCTTTGGCCGGTCTGTTCATCCCACAGCGACTGGGCAACAAACAAAAGTCGCCCGCCGGCCCGGGTCCAGTTCAACAGCTGATCGACCTGGCGCGGAGTCATGTTGTCGCGGTCTCCGAGCAATAACAGGCTGTGCTGATGCGGCTCCAGGGTGGGCAGAATGTCGAGGCTGTTGGCGTGGTTCACCGACAAGCCCTGTTTGCGCAGGAAATGCTCGGCGGCGAGATAGGGGTTGGCTTGGGCTTCAGGCGAGGGGCCGTGATCGATGTCTGTCTGATAGGGCGTCGCCTTGACGTACAGATAAACACTCAGCGCGATCAATAGCACGGCGATGAACACGCCGATCGCCAGCCCGCGTTGCCGGTTCAACGCGACGCTCCCGGGCCGAACAGGGCTCGCCAGCCGTCACAGAGTTCCTGTTGCAAATGCGCGGGAGGCAGGCGATGCCCGTAGGCCATGTTCTGCCAGTGCCCGGTCAGGCTTTTACTGAAGGCCAGCAAGGCAGGTTGTTGCAATTGTTCAATGCGCTCCAAGACCTGGCCTTCGGTGTCGGCGGGCTTGAGCAACAGGTTGAAGTCGTGCAGCAAATGGCTGAGCAGACCGCGATAGAGCAATCCGAGGGCCTCGCGAGGGTGGGTTTGCCAGAGGCGTTCGGCGCTGGCGGCGATGTCGGCGGGCAGGGTTTCGCGGTTGAGGTCCAGGCCGAAAGCCTGTTGCGGTAACGGCCGCGTGACCTTGCTGTTCAAGGCCGGTCGACGCCTGACGAAGGCTTGCATCCAGTCACGGTAATGCCAGATCAATAAACCGATGGCACCGATCACGACACCCCACAACACCACTTCAATCAGGGTGGCCGCTGCGCCGAAGCGTTGGTTGTCCAGAAGCTTGAGCAGCGCCTCCAGCCATCCGGTTGTTGGGGCATCGTCCGCCGTGTCGGCGGCGGGTTGGTCCTCGCCAAAACGATAGCGCGTGACCGATTCCTTATTCTTGAACGGAGGCTGATCAAGGATCGCCTTGATGCTGTCCCGGGAGGCCTGACTGGTCAGTGGCTGGTCCAGCAGACGCGGGGTGTCGGGTGAAATGACTGGCTCGGCGGCCCACACGGTTTGTGCTGTCGGCAGCAACAGGAATGCTGCCAGCAGCACGGGGACGGCGGCGCTGCTCAAGCGTTGGCGCATGCGGCGGAACACCAGCTCGATATCCCAGGCCTCCAGCACCGTGCGCCGGTTCAGATAAAGGCTGAAGCCGCAGGCGACATACACCGGTTCCCAGACAATCAGCACCAGTGCGTAAAAGGCGTTGGTCAGGTGTTCCAGCCATCGCCAGTCCTGTGTGGCGGCGGTGATCAAGGTCTGCCAGCTCCAGTCGAGTTCGACCTGTTGCGGCAAGAACATGTAGAACAGCACCATCAGGCCGATCCAAAGCGCGGTTTCCAGATGTACGCCGATGATCGTCAGCCAACGCGCGGCACCGGCGTTGCGCTGCAACAGCACCTGCAAGCGCTGTTGTCGTGGCTCACCACTGAGCCCTTCGAGTTGCACCACCGGCATCAGGAAACTGCGACTCAGGCTCAGGCGTCGCCAGGTCAGGCTCACCAACAGTTGCGGTTGGAGCAGCCGTGGAAATTGGCGCAACGCCTGCTTCAGCGTGGGCGTTTCGCCGAACATGGCTTTGGACAGGATGTACAGCGGCAGGCGGTCGAACGCCGGTTTCAGCCACCAGAAAATGAACACGGCGAGGGAGGGCGAATCCCACAGCGCCCAGCTGAGCAGGGCGAACACCGGCAAGGTCACGATGGCCCAACTGGTCATCAGCAGACGCCGGTGTCGCTGGCTCAGCAGGACGCCCAGGTCCATGGCTTCCCAGGTGGTGCGCGGGCGGATGACAGCGGTGGCGTCACTCAGGCGCATGGCGGGTCCGTCCGGCAAACAGCAGATAAACCGCCACCAACAACCAGAGCGCTGCGCCGACCAGGTATTTGGTCATGGGCGCGACCCCGATCGTGGACGACCAGTAAGCTTCGATAAACGCCGCAATCAGCAGAAACAGCATGACCCCGCAAATCAGCAGCACGCTCTTGCGTGCCGCCAATCGCAGGGTTTCGGAGCGGGGCAGGCGTCCCGGCGCGATCAAGGCCCAACCCAGTTGCAGGCCGGCGGCACCGGCCAGGGCGATGGCACTCAGTTCAAAGGCGCCGTGGCCAACCACGAATGACCAGAAGGTTTGCCCGTAGCCGATGTGCGTCAGGTGCCCGGCCACCGCACCAATCATCAAACCGTTGAAGAACAGGAAAAACGCGCTGCCCAGGCCAAACAGCAAACCGCTGGCGAAGGTCTGAAAGGCGATGCCGATGTTGTGCATGATGTAGTAACCGAACATCACCCAGTCTTCGCTGGCCGCCCGTTCTGCCGAACGCCCCAGGTGGCCGGCCTCGGGGTCGTACATGCCTTGCATCTCGCTGACCTGCTCGGCCGGGATCAGGTTGTAGACCAGGTCGGGGAACAGATACACCAGCAACGCGAAGCCAATCAGGCTGCCAAAAAACATCAGGCTGGCGGCGAGCACGAAACGCCACTGTTCGCGCACCAGTCGCGGGAAGTCAGCCAGGATGAAGCCCAGCACGTTGGCACCCAGTCGACTGCGGTGGCGATAAAGCTGTTGATGCCCGCGCAGTACTTGTTGCTGTAATGAATCGATCAGAAAGCTGCTGTAACCCCGTTCCTGGGCCAGCGCCAGATGCTGGCAGAGACGACGATAATCGCTGGGAAAACCGGCGACTCGCTGTGCTTCCTTGCCTTGCTCCAGCTGTTCAAGCACAAGGGAAAATTGCTCCCATTCGGCCTTGTGGCGAGTTTCGAAAAGGCTTTGCTTCATGTCGGGCCCAACAAGCCGCGGGCGATGCCATTGAGTTCGTCCACGGCCCCTGACGCCGACACCTGCAACGGTTGCGCGAGTATCGCCGCCAGCTCTTTGACCCGTGCTTCAGAGAGTTCACCCTGACGCTCGGCAAACCCGAGGATGGCGCGTTGTTCGGTCAGCGTCAGCGCAAAGGCCGGGCGCCGGGGCTGGATGTCAGGCAGTTGTGGTCGGGCGAGCGGTTGTTCACGGTAGATCACCAGCGTGCCGGCGGCCAGATCGCCGAGGCGCTTGAAGGTGGGATGTTGCAGGCAACTGATGGCGCCGAGGAAATAGCCGAACGGCAGCATGTCGACAAATCGCAGCAGGTTGCGCAGCAGCGAAGCAGACCAGCCGATCGGTGTGCCATCGTCCTGCACCACCCGCAGGCCCATCCATTGCTTGCCTGGCGAACGACCCTGGTTGAGCACTTCGAACAGCACCATGTACCACCAGCTCACCACGAACAACAGAATCGAGCCGAGCCCGGCACCGAGTTTTCCGAGGAACGCCAGGACAATGAACAGCAGGCCAACGATCAACCCGCGCAGCCCGAGATCGATGGCGAACGCCAACGCACGAACCATCAACCCGGCCGGGCGCAGTGGCAGGTCGATGCCTTCCGGCGTTTCGACTTGATACCGCGTATCCAGTGGCGGGGCCAGCGTCGCTTTCCTTGGCAGTGCTGTGGTCTCGAGCATGGGCAACCTTGATGTGGCCTGTTCGGGATTCGATGTCCGTCCGATGCTAGCAGCCTCTCGGGGGGAAACGACATAACTATGTATTGCACGGTACGTAGCCAGAGGTGATTGAATGACAAGATTACTGGCCGGGGCGGGATGTGAACGCCTAGACTTCGCCGATCTTCAGTTCAGGAATAGCCCGTGACCTCTATCTTCTGGTACGACTATGAAACCACTGGCATCAACCCCCGTTGCGACCGCCCGCTGCAGATGGCGGGGATTCGCACTGACTTCGATCTCAATGAAATAGACGAGCCAGTCAACCTTTACTGCCAGCCCAGTGAAGACATCCTGCCTCATCCGGCGGCCTGTGCGATCACCGGTATCACGCCCGGCCGACTGGCCGAGCAAGGCTTGAGCGAAGCCGATTTCATGACCCGGGTGCATGCCCAACTCGCGGCGCCCGGCACGTGCGGGGCGGGGTACAACACGTTGCGTTTCGATGACGAGATGACCCGTTACAGTCTTTACCGAAACTTTTTTGACCCTTATGCACGCGAGTGGCAGGGCGGTAATAGCCGCTGGGACCTGATCGATGTAGTGCGTGCAGCCTATGCCTTGCGCCCTGACGGCATCGTTTGGCCGACGGACGACGAGGGGCGGGTAACGCTCAAGCTCGAACGCCTGACCGCCGCCAATGGCATTGATCACGGAAATGCTCACGAAGCGCTGTCGGACGTTCGCGCCACCATCGCCCTGGCGCGTCTGATCCGGGAAAAGCAGCCGAAGTTGTATGACTGGTTGTTTCAGTTGCGCGGTAAACAAAAGGTGATGGATCAGATTCGTCTGTTGCAGCCGATGGTGCACATCTCCGGGCGCTTTTCAGCGGCGCGCAATTATATCGGTGTGGTGCTGCCCTTGGCCTGGCACCCGCGCAACAAGAACGCCTTGATTGTCTGTGATTTGCACCTGGACCCTCAGGGCTTGCTCGACCTTGATGCCGACACCTTGCGTCAACGGCTGTATACCCGCCGCGATGACTTGGCCGAGGGCGAGTTGCCGGTGCCGCTCAAACTTATCCACATCAATAAATGCCCGGTGGTGGCGCCGTTGTCGGTACTTCGCTCTGAAGATCAGCAACGTTTGGGGCTGGATATGTCGCTCTACCAAGAGCGCGCGCTGCGGCTAAGTGACGCACAAACAGTTTGGCTGGATAAAGTTCAGGCGATGTATGCCAGCGAAGCTTTCACCTCGAGCCAAGACCCTGAGCAACAGTTATACGATGGTTTTATCGGTGATCGGGATCGGCGTCTTTGTGAGCAAGTCAGGTCTGCCGACCCTGCTCAATTAGCGCAACAACAATGGCCCTTCGATGATGAACGATTGCCCGAATTATTGTTTCGATATCGCGCACGCAACTTCCCCGATACGTTGAATTTCGAAGAGCAAGAACGCTGGAGACTATTTTGTCAGCAACGTTTGTCAGCACCTGAGTGGGGGGCGCCAAATACGCTGGAAACTTTTGCAGAAGCCGCAGCCCAATGGAGTAATACGGCTACATCGTTTCAGCGAGAGGTGCTGAACGAATGGCAGAATTATGTCGAAGGATTACGCAAACGTTTGAATCTTTGAAATCGAAAATGTTCGGGGCTGAATACCGGGCATAAAAAAACGCCAGCAGATGCTGGCGTTCTTTTTTGTCGCGGATAAACCTGCGACAAGCGCTACGGCTTAGCCCAGCAGGGTAGCCCAGCCTTCAACCACGTCACCGCCCCACTTGGCTTTCCACTCTTTCAGCGTCTTGTGGTTGCCACCTTTGGTTTCGATGACTTCGCCGTTGTGCGGGTTTTTGTATTGTTTAACTTTGCGAGCACGCTTGGTGCCAGTAGTTTTTACTGCGCCGCCGCGTGGCGCTTTGGTTTTGGACTCTGGATCCAATAGCGCAATGATGTCACGCAGCGACTTGGAGTATTCGCCCATCAGGGTGCGCAGTTTGCCTTCGAATTCCAGCTCGGTTTGCAGTTTGTCGTCTTGGGACAGGTTCTTCAAACGGGCTTGCAGCTCTTTGATAGCTTCTTCGGTGGCGCGATATTCGTTGATCAAGGACATGAGGACTACCTTATGTTGGGACGCTGAATGGCAGGTGACAGTGCGGCAATAATAGTCAGGGTGTTTCATCAAGTAAACATATAACCGGAGTTTTATTTAAATTAGTTACGGTGAGTAGGCATAAATTACCGGTGTAGTTAAATAGTGTGATGCAGTCATCACGAATATTCACAATTGGGCACTTGAAGATGGGCAACAGGAACACCATCGCGCGGGTTGCAGGTGCTGCCAGAACCTGTGCCGCTTACCTTTGTGTCGGACCAACCGTCATCAATACTGCAGTTTTGCTGCGCAATCGCTAGAATGGCCGCCTTTGCGAAGTTCTGGAGTTTTACCCTCATGCGCACTTTTCGGCTGGTGATTGCTTGCCCGGACCGCGTCGGTATCGTTGCTAAAGTCAGTAACTTTCTGGCGTCACATAACGGCTGGATCACTGAAGCGAGCCATCACTCGGACAACCTCAGTGGCTGGTTCTTCATGCGTCACGAAATTCGTGCCGATTCGCTGCCCTTCGGTATCGATGCCTTTCGAGAAGCGTTTGCACCGATTGCCGAAGAGTTCTCGATGGACTGGCGCATCACCGATACCGAGCAGAAAAAGCGCGTGGTACTGATGGCCAGTCGCGAGTCTCACTGCCTCGCCGACTTGTTGCACCGCTGGCACAGTGATGAGCTGGATTGCGAAATTTCCTGCGTGATATCCAATCATGACGACTTGCGCAGCATGGTCGAGTGGCACGGGATTCCGTATTACCACGTACCGGTCAATCCGCAGGATAAAGAGCCGGCCTTCGCCGAAGTCTCGCGACTGGTCAAACAGCACGACGCCGAAGTGGTCGTACTGGCCCGCTACATGCAAATCCTGCCGCCTGAGTTGTGCCGCGAATACGCTCACAAGGTGATCAACATTCACCACAGCTTCCTGCCTTCGTTTGTCGGTGCCAAGCCGTATCACCAGGCATCGATGCGTGGCGTGAAGTTGATTGGTGCTACTTGCCACTACGTGACCGAAGAGCTGGATGCCGGTCCGATCATCGAACAGGACGTCGTTCGCGTCAGCCACAGTGACAGCATTGACGACATGGTGCGTTTCGGCCGGGACGTCGAGAAGATGGTATTGGCCCGTGGTCTGCGTTATCACCTGGAAGACCGGGTGCTGGTGCACGGCAACAAAACCGTCGTGTTCTGACAGCTTGCTGCTGATCGTTCCCACGCTCTGCGTGGGAATGCCTCTAGGGACGCCCCGCGTCCAGTGACGCGGAGCGTCACGGGCTGCATTCCCACGCAGAGCGTGGGAGCGATCTACAGAACGAGGACATGACCATGGCCGATCCACTGGACAAAGCCACATCCAAGGCTCCTGCCACGTTGGGCGAGGGGTGTTTGAGTCGTTACGACCCGGATGACATGAACCCCGAAGACGGCACGGAGTTTCCCGGTGCCGCCGAGTTGTGGGAACATTTGAATCCGGAGTCCGACGATTAAATCGCAGAGGCCTAAAAAGATCGTCCGAACGCGGCCCGAGCCTCCGGCAGCTCATGGATATTTTCGGTGAATGATCCACCGTCATCGCGAGCAGGCTCGCTCCCACATGGGTCCGATGCCACACCGAAGATCCCCTGTGGGAGCGAGCCTGCTCGCGATGAGGCCCGAATCGGCGCTGCAAATCTCCATGTAGGGGCTGCCGCGAGCTGCGATCTTTCAGGCTTGTTTGAATTTCATCAGTTTTTTGAGCAGCGGTCGCCCGAGCATCAGTAAAAACACCGGCCCGCCCACCAGCAAATAGAAGTAATAAGTCACCGCCCGCCAGATCAGAATCGCCGCCGCCGCGGTGGATTTTCCCACCATTGGCGCCAGCAGCGCCGCCGACGTCAACTCCGCCGCCCCGGCACCGCCCGGCAACAGGCTGAACTGCCCCGCGCTCAGCGAAAGCATCTGGATCAGAAAGCTCCAGGCCCACTGCAAATCCGCCCCAAGCCCACGCAATGCCAGATACAGCACGCTATAGCGCAAGATCCAATGCAGGCACGTCAGGGCAAACACTGTGATGAGCGTCTGAAAGGGCAGCTTCAGTGTGTCCGTGAACGCCGCCAGAAAGTGCAGGAGTTTTCGTGCCCAGCGCAGGCGTGTGGTGGTTTTGACATTCAGGCGAGCGAGCACCCGACCGCTCAAACGAATCAGCACGCGATGGTAGCGGGCGACCGCCACGCAACTGAACAACCCGCCGAACATCGAAATGGCGCTGACGGTCAGCAGCCATTCCATGCGTTGGCTGAGGTGCTGGAACAACGCATAAATCAGGATTGCGCTCAGCGCGCAGAGAAAGAACAGCAAATCGCTCAACTGATCCATGGCAAACACGGCGCTGCCCCTGGCCGGACGCACATCATGGCGCGCCAACAACGCCATGATCGTCAGCGGCCCGCCGCTGCCACCCGGTGTGGCGCAATAAGCGAACTCGGCGGCCATCACCACCCCAAGACTTCTGAACGGGCTCACCTTGTCGCGCTGATCCCCGAGCAACAGGCGCAAGCGCATCGTGTTCAGCACCCAGCACAGCAGGATCATGCCGAACATGATCAGTAACCATGTCAGCGGAAAGCTTTGCAGTCGAGACCAGGTTTCGGTACCGCCCAGCAGCGACGGAATCAGCACCGCAGCGAGCAGCGCGACGAGCAGCAGAATCCCGCGACTCATGCGGCGCGACCCATACGGTCGCTTTGCAGCGCCAGCCAGCGTGCCTTGGTCATCGGCACACGTCCCTCGTCGAGCAAGCGCTTGAGGGTTTGCAGCCAGTAAGTGCGCGAGAACTCGTGGCGCATATCCACCGGGTGCAGGCCAAGACGAATCACCGGTGCTTGCTGCCAGCGTTGTTCGCGTTGATCGCTGACGAGCTTCGACAGCCCTCGGCGCCAGGCACTGCGCGCACTCCAGACCAGTCCCGGCGCGTCGACCGCGGTGAAGTCCGGCAGGCGATACAGATGCTGCGAGTCGCTGGTGTAACTCAGGGGTAACTGGCGCAAGGCCTGGCGCGTCCCTTCGCTCATCAACCAGGCCGGGGCGACGAAGCCCTCCAGCGGCCAGTGATAACGGTGGAACATTTCGATGCCGGCGCGCAGGCGGGCGAGGGCGGCATCTTGAGACAGGCTGTAAAACTCGCCTTCGTGGGTGTAGATCCGGCGCATGAACCAGTCTCGTGGTGTAGTGGGAGTGGGCGCTTCATCGCAATGAAAGTAACCGTGCAATACCAGTTCGTCACCTCGGGCGATACGATGGGTGAGCAAACGTCGAAATCCCGGATGCTCCTCCAGATCGTTGTGTTTGTGGAAATTGGGCACCACCAACCAGGTCATCGGCACCTCGCCCAGGGCGTCGACGGCTTCGACAAAGGGTTGATAATCGGCCCAGGTTTGCGGTGCGACGTCGTGCAGCACGAGTAACAGGCTGGGCGGGTTCATGGGCTCAACCATTGGCCGTCAGCGGCCAGTGGCTGTCGAGCACGGCGTGATAATGCCCCAGCAGGCTGTCGACCACCGTGTCCCAAGAGTAATGCCGCTCGACATGGCAACGGGCCTGTTTGCCCAAAACCACGCTGCCCGAACTGAACAGCTCGCGGACCGCGTTGGCCATCGCCAATGGATTATTCGGCGGGCAGAGCAGGCCGCATTGATCGGTGATGATTTCCTGAAAGGCCCCGGCCGCCACGGCCACCACCGGAATGCCACTGGCCATGGCTTCAAGAACCACCAGGCCAAAGGTTTCCTGGTCGCCGGCGTGCAGCAGCGCATCGGCGCTGGCCATCAACCGCGCCACCTGTGCCGCCGGACAGAACTCATCGATCACGGTGACGTTGTCCGGTACCACGGCCGGCATCGACGAACCTACCAACAGCAGGTGATAGCGTCGACCCAGGCGTTTCATGCAGTCGAGCAGCACTGGCAGGTTTTTTTCCTTGGAGCCGCGCCCGGCGAAGATCAGTAAATGAGTGTTTTCATCAATGCCCAATTCGGCCCGCAGGCCCGAATCTCGTGCCGTGGGATTGAAAGTTTGCAAGTCGACGCCCAACGGTTGCACGAAAACGTTCTTGACCCCCAGCCCGATCAGTTTGTCGGCCATGACCTGGCTGGGGGCCAGAACCCGATCGAAGTTGCCATAGAGCTTGCTGACATAAGCTTCGACGTTGGTGGTGACCCAGTTGCCCATGCGATTGCTGACCAGCAGCGGCAAGTCCGAATGATAAAAGCCGATCACCGGGACATCGAGTTGCCGCCGGGCATCGAGGGCCGCCCATGCGGTGAGGTAGGGGTCGCCGACCTCGATCAGGTCGGGCTGCAAATCCTGCAGAACATTGCGCCATGGCGCGAGACGGAGAGGGAAGCGATAGCCTTTGCCAAAGGGCAGGGCGGGGGCCGGAACCGTGTAGACGCCATCTTGTTCACTGAAGTAAGCCCCAGGAATCAACAGACTGTGGCGAATGCCCGGCTTGATGCTCAGGCGACGGTGTTTTGCATCCAGATAAGTGCGCACGCCACCGCTGGCAGGGGCGTAGAACATGGTTATGTCAGCGATATGCACGATGAACATCCCTCCGGTCCGTTGTTCTCCCTTGGTTGACCTTTATGAAGGATAGATGTTCGGTTGGGGTTTTGTGGCGGGGCGTCGATCGTCCCCCTCACCCTAACCCTCTCCCCAGGGGGCGAGGGGACTGACCGAGCTGTTTGTTTGAGTTACATCGACCTGAGTTACCGAAGTGAACTCAGGTTTTGAAAAGCTTGAAGATCGGCTCCCTTTCCCCCTCTCCCCCGTGGGGAGAGGGCTGGGGTGAGGGGTGGATTTTGATGTTTAGATCCTGAAACTGCCCACCAATTGTTTAAGCCGCGCCGCCTGCTGCTCAAGATCCGCACACGCCCGCAACGTCGACTGCAGGTTTTCCACCCCTTCCTGATTCAGTGTGTTGATCTCGGTAATGTCCACATTGATCGACTCCACCACGGCAGTCTGCTCTTCGGTCGCCGTGGCCACCGACTGGTTCATCCCGTCAATCTCGCCTATACGTAACGTCACGCTGTTCAACCGCTCGCCGGCCAGGTTGGCGATTTCGACGCTGTCCTGGCTGTGGCGCTGGCTGTCGCTCATGGTGCTGACGGATTCGCGGGCGCCGATTTGCAGCTCCTCGATCATGGTCTGCACCTGTTGCGCCGATTCCTGAGTGCGGTGCGCCAGGTTGCGCACCTCATCGGCCACCACGGCAAAACCACGTCCGGCTTCACCGGCGCGCGCCGCTTCGATGGCCGCGTTCAGCGCCAGCAGGTTGGTTTGTTGGGAGATGCTGGTGATCACTTCGAGAATCTGCCCGATGTTCACGGTTTTGCTGTTCAGCGATTCGATGTTGGTGCTCGAGGCGCTGAGCATGCTCGACAGCTGATTCATCGCGACAATGCTGCGATCCACCACTTGCTGGCCATCTTCGGCCAGGCTGCGGGCATCGCTGGCCTGACTCGATGCTTGTGCGGCGTTACGGGCGATTTCCTGAGCCGCGGCGCCGAGCTGGTTGATTGCCGCGGCCACGCTGCTGGTGCGCGAAGCCTGTTGGTCGGAGTTGAACATCGACGAGTTCGAGGCGGCCACTACCCGCAGCGCCACTTCGTTGACTTGCCCTGTGGCCGACGACACTTCACGAATCGAACCGTGAATGCGTTCCACGAAGCGGTTGAACGCGGTACCGAGGACACCGAATTCGTCGTTGTTCACGATGGTCAGGCGTTTGGTCAGGTCGCCTTCGCCGTCGGCGATGTCTGCCATGGCGCGGGTCATCACGTGCAGCGGCTGAATCAGAATGCGGATCAGCATGCCCAGCAGCGCGATGATGATGGCCACGGCAATCACCGTCGCAACGAGCGCCGAGGCGCGGAATTCGCTGAGCTTGGAGAAGGCTTTGTCCTTGTCCACCGACAGACCGATGTACCAGTTGACTGAGGACAGCCCTTTGATCGGGGTAAAGGTCACGATGCGAGTCTTGCCGTCGACGTCGACTTCACTGAAGTCGCTGCTGATACGCGGGGTGTTTTTCGGGTACGCCTCGCTCAGGGACTTCATCACCAGCGCTTTGTCCGGGTGGACCAGGATTTTTCCGTCGGCGCCGACCAGAAAGGCATAACCCATGCCGTCGAAGTCCAGAGCGTTGAGACTGTCGGTGATCACCTGCAAGCTCAAATCACCGCCCACCACGCCGATGTTTTGACCGTCCTTGAGTACGCTGTTAACGATGGAAATCACCAACTGGCCAGAAGCCAGGTCGATGTAGGGCTCGGTCAGGGCAGAACCGCTGGTGCTTTGCGCGCTCTTGTACCAGGGGCGGGCACGAGGGTCATAACCGTCGGGCATCTTGCTGTCCGGACGAATGATGAAGGTGCCATCTTTGTTGCCCAGGTAGGCGCCCATAAAGGTCGACGACACGGCCTTCTGTTCCAGCAGGTTGGAAACATTGGCTGTATCTGCGTTCAAGGCAACGGTTTGCGACAGGTTTTCGATCAGCAGGCTGCGACCGGCCAGCCAGGTTTGAATGTTTTTTGCAGTGACGCTGCCCATTTCCTGCAAGTAGTTGTCCAGATCGCGGCGTATCGCATTGCGCTGCAAATAGTCGTTGTACAGCGTGAACGAGGCGAAGGCGGCAATGACGATGAGGGCGGCGGCCAGCAGGATTTTATGGCTGAAGCGCAGATTTTTGTTCATGGCTCGGGGTGTCCGCTAAGGTCTTATTGTTCGGGGCGCGTTGCTGCTGATGCGCGCAAAATGAGTGCGCAATGGAGCGAGTCGGTAATTCCTGCTCTCCATAGGGGAATGTCGGACCTTGCTTTCAATTGGGTCTCTCGCTTATTTCTATCGGCCGTGAAGGATCAAAGATTAACCATGGGTGACAAAATGCCTGACTCATTACAACTCGTTATCGGTGCTGACCTCGCCGGGCAGCCGATTGCCCAGGCCATGCGTCTGGCGAACCGTCATGGTTTGATCGCGGGCGCTACCGGGACGGGCAAAACGGTCACCTTGCAACGGATGGCCGAAGCCTTCAGCGATGCCGGCGTGGCGGTGTTCGCCGCCGATATCAAGGGTGACCTGTGCGGTCTGGGCGCCGCCGGCAACCCTCAAGGCAAAATCGCCGAGCGGATCGCCGGGATGCCCTGGCTGAACCACACGCCTCAAGCGTATCCGGTGACCCTGTGGGACATTCACGGTCAGTCCGGTCATCCGTTGCGCACAACCTTGAGTGAAATGGGGCCGTTATTGATTGGCAGCCTGCTGGAGCTGACCGACAGTCAACAGTCGGCGCTGTACGCCGCGTTCAAGGTGGCGGACCGTGAAGGGCTGTTGTTGCTGGACCTCAAGGACCTGAAGGCACTGCTCAATCACCTGCGTGACAACCCCGAATTGCTGGGTGACGACGCTGCGCTGATGACCACCGGTTCCAGTCAGGCACTGTTGCGGCGTCTGGCGACCCTTGAACAGCAGGGCGCCGAAGCGCTGTTCGGTGAGCCGGCGCTGCAACTCGAAGACATTCTGCAGCCGACCGCCGAGGGGCGTGGGCGCATTCACCTGCTTGATGCCAGCCGTCTGGTGCATGAAGCGCCGAAGGTCTACGCGACGTTCCTGTTGTGGTTGCTGGCGGAACTGTTCGAGCAATTGCCGGAGCGCGGGGATTCGGACAAACCGCTGCTGGCGTTGTTTTTCGACGAAGCGCATTTATTGTTCGCCGGTACGCCAAAGGCCTTGCAGGAACGTCTTGAGCAGGTGGTGCGGCTGATACGCTCGAAAGGCGTTGGTGTGTATTTCGTCACGCAATCTCCGGGCGACTTGCCGGATGACGTGCTGGCCCAGCTCGGTCTGCGCGTTCAGCATGGCCTGCGCGCGTTCACCGCCAAGGAACAGAAATCCTTGCGAGCGGTGGCCGAAGGCTTCCGGCCGAACCCGGCGTTCGATGCCTTGGCGGTACTGACCGAGCTTGGGATCGGTGAGGCGTTGGTCGGCACGTTGCAGGACAAGGGCACGCCGGAGATGGTCCAGCGGGTGTTGGTGGCACCGCCGCAATCGCGGATCGGGCCGCTGAGCGAGACTGAACGCACGGTGCTGATCGCCGGTTCGCCGTTTAAGGGGCGGTATGACAAACCCATCGATCGTGAATCGGCTTATGAAGTGTTGATGGGGCGCAAAGGGTTGGCGCCAGAACCTGACGCTGTTCCGGGGAAACCGACAGCCGAAGAGCCAAGCTTCACCGACAAGGCCGGGGAATTCCTCGGCACCGCGGCGGGGCAGGCACTGAAATCAGCGATGCGCCAGGCGGCCAATCAATTGGGCCGACAGTTGGTACGCGGTCTGATGGGCTCGTTGCTCGGCAGCAGCAAACGCCGCTGATTCATTGATCGTTCCCACGCTCTGCGTGGGAATGCAGCCAGGGACGCTCCGCGTCCCAAAGCGTGACGCAGAGCGTCACAAGAGGCATTCCCACGCAGAGCGTGGGAACGATCGGTAAGAAGGAGTCAGGTCTTGGGTTTGGCGTGCGCCGCCAGCCGTTCCAGCGCCGCCCGAAGATTCGGATCGCTGATCCCGTCGGCCGTGGCCTGAATGGTCGCGCCTGCATCGGTCGACAAGCTGATGGTATGGCCAGCCGCCCCTTGCTGAACCGTAGGAGGCTGAACCTTGAACAGAATCCGCGTCAAACTGGCGAATTCGTCGAACATCTGTAATTGCCGTTGCAGACGCTTTTGCTGATAACGCAGGCGGGTCGCCCAATGACCGTCGGTCACTATCAGCAACAAACTGCCTTCGCGCCACGACGCCACATGGCAATGCTCGCGGGCGGCGGGTTGCAATTGGCTTTCCAGCAGACGTTGTAAATGACCCAGGCGTTGAGCGTGGCCGAAGATGGCTTTCAGCGGTTTGGCTTCGCGAAGCAGGACGGCGGGTGCTCTGGCCGTAAGAGGGCGAAATGCCATGATCAGACACCTGAAGTAACAGAGCGGCCATGGTAGCAGAAAGCACCGGATGCACCCGAGCCATTGCTTTGCGAGCGCTTTACCCATTAAATCAACAAGTAACTTCTGCCGTGAATGGCTTGAAGTTCAGCAAAAAGCCCTTATTTTAAGTGAGCCCCGTCACAGCGCTGAGCCAGCATCGTGGAATAACGCCACTTTCCTCACCACCGTTTCCGGGTAGAATGCTCGTTCGCATGCGGCCATGAGGGCTGCTCGGGCGACTCACGGGGCCGCCCTCCATCCCTTTAGTGTGGAAGATCCTGCCGATATGTTTGCGCCTTTGTTAAAGAAACTTTTTGGAAGCAAGAACGAGCGTGAAGTCAAACGCATGCTCAAGACGGTGCAACTCGTCAATGCCTTCGAAGAGCAAATGGTGGCCCTTTCGGACGATCAATTGCGTGCCAAGACAGACGAGTTCAAGGCCCGCATCGCCAAAGGGGAAACCCTCGACAAGCTGCTGCCAGAAGCCTTTGCGGTCGCCCGCGAAGCCGGTAAGCGCGTCATGGGTATGCGCCACTTCGACGTCCAGTTGATCGGCGGCATGACCTTGCATGAAGGCCAGATCGCAGAAATGCGTACCGGTGAAGGCAAGACCCTGGTGGCAACACTGGGCGTTTACCTCAACGCACTGTCCGGCAAGGGCGTGCACGTTGTGACGGTGAACGACTACCTGGCCCGTCGTGACGCCAACTGGATGCGTCCGCTCTACGAATTCCTCGGCATGACGGTCGGCGTGGTCACACCATTCCAGCCGCCGGAAGAGAAGCGCGCTGCTTACGCCGCCGACATTACCTACGGCACCAACAACGAATTCGGTTTCGACTACCTGCGCGACAACATGGCGTTCAGCATGGAAGAAAAATTCCAGCGCGAACTCAATTTTGCCGTGATCGACGAAGTCGACTCCATCCTCATCGACGAAGCCCGTACCCCGCTGATCATTTCCGGTCAGGCCGAGGACAGCTCCAAGCTGTACATCGAGATCAACAAACTGATCCCGCAGCTTGAGTTGCACATCGAAGAAGTTGAAGGCGAAGTCACCAAGGCCGGCCACTACACCGTCGACGAGAAGACCCGTCAGGTCGAGCTCAACGAAGCCGGTCACCAGTTCATCGAAGACATGCTGACCCGCGTTGGCCTGCTGGCTGAAGGCGAGAGCCTGTACTCGGCGCACAACCTCGGTCTGCTGACTCACGTTTATGCCGGTCTGCGCGCTCATAAACTGTTCAATCGCAACATCGAATACATCGTGCAGGATGGTCAGGTTGTCCTGGTCGACGAACACACCGGTCGTACCATGCCGGGTCGCCGTCTGTCCGAAGGCCTGCACCAGGCCATCGAAGCCAAGGAAGGGCTGAACATTCAGGCCGAAAGCCAGACTCTGGCCTCGACCACGTTCCAGAACTACTTCCGTCTGTACAACAAGCTGTCCGGCATGACCGGTACCGCTGACACCGAAGCGTTCGAATTCCACCAGATCTACGGTCTGTCGGTGATGGTTATCCCACCGAACAAACCGCTGGCGCGTAAAGACTACAACGACCTGGTGTTCCTGACCGCCGAAGAGAAATACGCGGCGATCATCAACGACATCAAGGAATGCATGACCCAGGGCCGTCCGGTGCTGGTGGGTACTGCAACCATTGAAACGTCGGAACACATGTCCAGCCTGCTCGTGAAAGAAGGCATCGAACACAAGGTTCTGAACGCCAAGTTCCACGAAAAAGAAGCCGAGATCATTGCCCAGGCCGGTCGCCCAGGCGCACTGACCATCGCCACCAACATGGCCGGTCGTGGTACCGACATCCTGTTGGGCGGCAACTGGGAAGTGGAAGTGGCCTCGCTGGAAGAGCCAACCCCTGAGCAAATTGCCCAGATCAAGGCCGACTGGCAGAAACGCCACCAGCAAGTGCTCGAGTCGGGCGGTTTGCAGGTGATTGCTTCCGAGCGTCACGAATCGCGCCGTATCGACAACCAGCTGCGTGGTCGTGCCGGTCGTCAGGGTGACGCCGGTTCCAGCCGTTTCTACCTGTCGCTGGAAGACAGCCTGATGCGCATCTTCGCCTCTGATCGGGTGAAGAACTTCATGAAGGCCCTGGGCATGCAGCCTGGCGAGGCGATCGAGCACCGCATGGTGACCAACGCCATCGAGAAGGCTCAGCGCAAGGTTGAAGGCCGCAACTTCGACATTCGCAAGCAACTGCTCGAGTTCGACGACGTCAACAACGAACAACGTAAAGTGATCTATCACATGCGTAACAGTTTGTTGGCCGCCGACAACATCGGTGAAACCATCGCCGACTTCCGTCAGGACGTGCTCAACGCCACCGTCAGCGCACACATTCCACCGCAATCGCTGCCTGAGCAGTGGGACGTGGCCGGTCTGGAAGCGGCGTTGCAGAGCGACTTCGGTGTGGCGCTGCCGATCCAGAAATGGCTCGACGAAGACGATCACCTGTACGAAGAAACCCTGCGCGAGAAGCTCATGACCGAGCTACTGGCCGCGTACAACGAGAAAGAAGAGCAGGCGAGCGCCGAAGCGCTGCGCAGCTTCGAGAAGCAAATCGTTCTGCGTGTGCTCGACGACCTGTGGAAAGACCACCTGTCGACCATGGATCACCTGCGTCACGGCATTCACTTGCGTGGTTATGCACAGAAGAACCCGAAGCAAGAGTACAAGCGCGAGTCCTTCACGCTGTTCTCCGAGCTGCTGGATTCGATCAAGCGCGACTCGATCCGTGTGCTGTCCCACGTTCAGGTTCGCCGCGAAGATCCGATCGAAGAAGAGCAACGCCTGCGTCAGGAAGCCGAAGCGCTGGCTGCGCGCATGCAGTTCCAGCACGACGAAGCACCGGGGCTTGAGCAACCGGAACTGCTGGGTGAAGAGGTCGATGTCGCCCTTGCCGCCGCGCCGGTACGCAATGAACAGAAGCTGGGCCGCAACGAACTTTGCTACTGCGGTTCGGGCAAGAAGTTCAAGCATTGCCACGGGCAGATCCAGTAAAACCCGTTTCATACGCTGAAATACCCGCGCCGCGACCGGCTTATGCCGTCGCGGCGTTTTGCCATTCAAACCACCGTTCTTCCTGAAAGCGGTGCTGACATCATTTATTAAGGAGCGCATTCATGGCTGTTGGTCTTGGTCCGTTGCCAACGTTGCACCCGGTTGCCGGTTTTGAACTCGGTATCGCCTCGGCTGGCATCAAGCGCCCTGGGCGCAAGGATGTTGTGGTCATGCGCTGTGCCGAAGGCTCCACGGTCGCTGGCGTGTTCACCCTGAACGCCTTTTGCGCGGCTCCCGTGATCCTGGCCAAGCAGCGTGTGCAAGGTCCGGTGCGTTACCTGTTGACCAATACTGGCAATGCCAACGCCGGCACTGGCGAACCCGGCCTTGCCGCCGCCGAGCGCACGTGCGCCAAACTGGCTGAGCTGACCGGCGTCGACGCCAGCCTGGTGCTGCCGTACTCCACTGGTGTGATCGGCGAGCCGCTGCCGGTCGAGAAAATCGAAGGGGCCCTGCAAGCCGCCCTCGACGACCTGTCGGTCAACAACTGGGAAGCTGCCGCCACCGGCATCATGACCACCGACACCCTGCCCAAAGGTGCCAGCCGCCAGTTCCAGCATGACGGCGTGACTATCACTGTCACCGGTATCAGCAAAGGCGCGGGCATGATCCGCCCGAACATGGCGACCATGCTCGGCTACATCGCCACCGACGCCAAAGTCTCCCGCGACGTGCTGCAAAACCTGCTGCTGGACGGTGCCAACAAGTCGTTCAACCGCATCACCATCGACGGCGACACGTCGACCAACGACTGCTGCATGCTGATCGCCACTGGTCAGGCAGCACTGCCGGAAATCACTGAAGCCAGCGGTGATTTGTTCGCCAAGCTGAAACAGGCGGTGTTCGAAGTGTGCATGGACGTGGCCCAGGCCATCGTTCGTGACGGCGAAGGCGCGACCAAGTTTGTGACCGTTGAAGTCAACGGTGGCGGCAATCACCAGGAATGCCTGGACGTCGGTTACACCGTGGCTCACTCGCCGCTGATCAAGACCGCACTGTTCGCCTCCGACCCGAACTGGGGCCGCATTCTGGCCGCCGTGGGCCGTGCCGGCGTACCGAATCTGGACGTGAGCAAGATCGACGTGTTCCTCGGTGAAGTGTGTATCGCCAGCCATGGCGCTCGTGCATCGACATACACCGAAGCCCAGGGCGCGGCCGTGATGCAGCAGGAAGAAATCACCATCCGTATCGAGCTGGGTCGCGGTGATTGCAGCGAAACCATCTGGACCACCGACCTGTCCCACGAATACGTGAAAATCAACGCCGAATACCGCACGTAACCAACCGTTAGACCGAGTCGCTGCATTCGCGAGCAGGCTCGCTCCCACAGGGATCTTCAGTGGACACAGGTTTTGTGTACAGCAGGATCAAATGTGGGAGCGAGCCTGCTCGCGAAGCGGTCTGTCAGTCACTGCATAGACTGGCTTGTTCCCTCCATCAAAAGGTCCCGAACATGAGCCTTCACCTGATCATCGGCGACAAACTGCATTCCTCCTGGTCCCTGCGTGCCGCTTTGGCCCTCGATCTGGCCGGCGCCCCCTACACCGAAGAACTGATCAAGCTGAACCAGCCGGATACGCGTGAGCGCCTGCTCAAGCACTCGCCGGCCGGCAAAGTCCCGTTGCTGAAAACCGAACACGGCACCATCGCCGACTCCCTGGCGATTGCCGAGTATCTGGCAGAGCAGTTCCCCGGCGCCGGCCTCTGGCCCGAAGACACCGCTGCCCGCGCGCAGGCGCGTTCGGCGTGCGCGCAGATGCACAGCGGTTTCTTCGCCATGCGCGGCAACATGCCATTCGACTTGAGTCACGACGCTGCGCTGTCGCCGACACCGGCTGACGTCCAGGCCGACATCGAGCGTATGTTGGCGTTGTGGGCCGAGTGCCGCGCCGTCGCCACCGAAACCGGTCCGTACCTGTTTGGCAGCGCGACCCTGGCGGATGCCTTCTTCGCACCGATCGCCGTGCGCCTGCGCACCTATCAGGTGAGGCTGCCCGCAGCGGACGCGGCCTACGTCGACACCCTCTATCAATGGCCGGCCTTCAAGGCTTGGCAGAAGGCGGGACTGGAGGAAGTAGAACGGTGAAACGAGTCCACGTAGCTGCCGCTGTTATCCGTGATGGCAGTGGCAAGATCCTCATTGCCCGCCGTGCCGACACCCAGCACCAGGGTGGCCTGTGGGAATTCCCTGGTGGCAAGGTCGAGGTCGACGAATCCGTCGAAACCGCCCTGGCTCGCGAGCTCCTTGAAGAGCTGGGCATCGTGGTCAACGCGGCTCGCCCGCTGATCAAGGTCCGACACGATTACCCGGACAAGCAAGTGTTGCTGGACGTTTGGGAAGTGTCGGCCTTTACCGGCGAACCGCACGGTGCCGAAGGCCAGCCGTTGGAATGGGTCGCGCCCCGGGATCTGCTGAACTACGAATTCCCGGCGGCCAATCAGCCGATTGTCGCGGCTGCACGGTTACCCGCGCAGTATTTGATTACCCCGGAAGACCTGGAAACCCCGGCCTTGCTGCGCGGTATTCAAAAAGCCATTGCCGGCGGCATCAAGCTGATCCAGTTGCGAGCACCCAACGGCTACGATCCGAAGTACCGTGACCTGGCGGTGGACGCGGCGGGGCTGTGTGCGGGCAAGGCGCAGTTGATGATCAAGGGACCGTTCGAGTGGTTGGGAGATTTCCCGTCTGCCGGTTGGCACATCACCTCCGCGCAGTTGCGCAAATACGCGGCGGCTGGCCGCCCGTTACCGGCGTCGCGCTGGCTGGCGGCGTCCTGCCATAACGCTGAAGAGCTGGCGTTGGCCGAGCAGATGGGCGTTGATTTTGTGACCTTGTCACCGGTGCAACCGACCCTGACTCATCCGGGTGCTCAGCCGCTGGGTTGGGAGCAGGCTTGCGCATTGATCGAAGGTTTCAGCAAGCCGGTGTTCTTGCTCGGCGGTGTTGGCCCGGCGGATCTTCAGAAAGCCTGGGAAGCGGGCGCACAGGGTGCGGCGGGGATCCGGGCGTTTTGGCCTGATTCTTTGGTGTAGCGGCTGGCCTCTTCGCGAGCAGGCTCGCTCCCACATTGGATCGCATTTCTTCAGGAAGAACTCGGTCAACTGTGGGAGTGAGCCTGCTCGCGATGGCGTCCTGACAGGCGCTGGTTAACCCTGAGGTTTCACCGCCGGTTGCCACAAAATCTCGGCAATCCCTTGCCGCTTGGCAATCAACCGCGCCACCACAAACAACAGGTCCGACAACCGATTGATATACGCCAACCCAACCCCGGCCAACGGTTCGACTGCATTCAAATGCTGACACCGCCGCTCGGCACTGCGCGCCAGGCATCTGCACACATGCGCCTGGGCAATCAACGCCGAGCCACCTGGCAGAATGAAATTCTCCAGCGGCCCCAGTTCTTCATTCCACACATCGATCGCGGCTTCCAGTCGTTCGACTTCTGCCGTGTTCAGTGCCTGATACACCGGCATCGCCAGCTCGCCGCCCAGATCAAACAACCGATGCTGGCAAGGCGCCAAAACCTCGATCACTTCGTTCAAGCCCGGATACTCGCCACTTTCCGTTGCCAACCCGGCCAATAGCACACCCACCTGACTGTTCAGCGTATCGATTTCGCCAATGGCTTCGATCCGCGGATGGTCCTTAGGCACGCGGCGGCCGTCGCCCAGCCCGGTTTCGCCTTTGTCGCCGGTGCGGGTGTAAATCTTCGACAAGCGAAAGCCCATGGTTACCTCGATAGCTGATTGAGTTCTTGAGAGACGAGCGGCGTGCCCGCCAAGGGCAGGCGCAAGGTGAAACACGTGCCTTGGCCCAGGGTCGATTGCACTTCCATCTGGCCCTTGTGGTTGTTGGTAATGATGAAATACGAGACCGACAGGCCAAGGCCGGTGCCCTGACCGATTTCCTTGGTGGTGAAGAACGGCTCGAAGGTGCGTTTGCGCACGTTCTCGCTCATGCCGACGCCGTTGTCCTCCACCTGGATTTCCGCCCACGGCGGGTTCAGTTTGGTACGCAGAATGATCCGTCCTGGCTCGCGGTCGTCTTCACGTTGGTGAATCGCCTGAGCGGCGTTTTTCAACAGATTGAGCAGCACTTGCTCCAGTTCGTTCGCGGTCCCGGGCACGGGGCCCAACGCTGGATCGAACTGGCGAATGATCGCCTGGCCCTTGAAGTCGAAACCGATCGCCAGGTCGAAGTCGTTGCCGGCGATTTCCACTGCCTGATCGATCAGCGCCGGCAGGTCGCAGGGGGCCATTTGCCGGGTACTGCGGCGGCTGAAGCTGAGCATGTGGGTGACGATTTTCGCTGCCCGGGCACCCGCCTGTTGAATGCCGTCGAGCAACTGCGGCACTTCGCGCGCTTGCAGGTATTTGTTGACCGTTTCCAGCGCGATCCCGATTTGCTCGGCTTGTTCGAGGTTCTTCGGCAGATCAGGCGAAAGGCGTCGGCGAATGTTTTGCACGTTGTGCAGGATCGCGCCTAACGGGTTGTTGATCTCGTGAGCCATGCCCGCGGCAAGGCCACCGACCGAGAGCATTTTTTCCGACTGCACCATCATCTCTTCCAGCGACAGGCGCTGAGTGATGTCGTCGATCCGGATCACCACACCGCGCCCGGCACCGCCCATTAGCGGGTAGAACGTCAGGGCGTAGTGCTTGGGTTCGTCGTCCTTGAGCCACGTCACCCGTTCAATCTTGGCCACTGTGTGCTGCTCGACGGTTTGCTTGAGTTGCGGCAGAAACGGCTTGAGCGGTTCGAAGGCCAGGAAGATCGGCTGGTTCAAGGCTTCGTCGAGGCGCGTGCCGGAGAGGGCGCTGGCCTCCTGATTCCACTGCGTCACATAGAGCTGTTCATCAAGGGCGATCAGCGCCGAGGGCATGGAATCGATGATGCTGTTGAGGTAGTTCTGGAAACCGGTGAGCTTCTTCTCGATCTTGCTGCGCACCTGAACTTCGAGTTCCAGTTTGCGATTGGTATGGCGGGTTTCTTCGGCCAGGCCCTGAGCCTGGTCATACGCCGCCTGGGAATCGTCCCGGGCCCGCTTGAGTTGCTGCTCCCGGGCTTCGATCCGCGAGAGCATGGTGTTGAACGCCTCGGCGAGGCTGCCGATTTCGTCATGGTTACCGCGGGAGGCGCGCAGGGCGTAGTTCTCTTCCCGGGTCACTTGCCGGGACAGCTCTTCGAGCTGATGAATTGGCCGGGTGATCAGGCGTTTGATTTGTCGGGCAATCACCAGCCACAACAGCACACTGAAGATCAGAATCCCGAGACTGGCGGTCAGGGTCCCGGTGTAGAACGCCATTGGCAGTTCGCTGCTGGCGACCAGTAACAGGTGGCCAGGTGCGGTGCCGGGGCGGGGCAGGGTGATGATTTGATTGCTGCGAAACTCGGTAACTTGCCAGGATTCAATGTGCCGGTAATGCGTTGGCAGGCTCAGATGCTCTCCATGCTGCAACTGTGCCAGACGCTCGCCCTTGCCGTCATAAAGGGCCGCCGCGCGCAGTGGTGAATAGCTGTTGAGTTCATTGAGCAGGCGTTCGGCGCTTTGCGGTGACTGCAAGGCTTCGGACACCAGGCTGGGGTTGGACACCAGGCGGCCGATGGTCTGCAAGGCCTGAGGCGCCATGCTTTCCTGGGAGATGTAGTACGCGGCGCTGATAAAGGTCAGGTTGGCGACCAGCAGGACGGTGGTCAACAGCACCAGCAGGGCGGCCAGCAATTTCTGGCCGACCGGAAGGTTTTCAAGGCGCTGGCGCAATGGCATCAGGTTCATCGCTGAAAAGGAACAAGTGGCCAGCGTAGCCGCTGCTCAGTCGCTGGGCAATCCAAGGCTGTGCAGATGGGTGATCAACCTTTGTTCAAGTTGATTGAGGTGCGGCAGGTTGAGTTGATGCCTCGCGGCGACTTTGCAGGCGTGACCCAATAGATAGCTGATTTCGGTGCGGCGCTGGTTCGCGACGTCCTGGTACATCGAAGAGTAGTTGGCGGCGGTTGCGTGAATCACCCGTTCGACTTCCTGTTGAAGGTCCTCGGCCGCTGCTGGCTGACCGCACCGCTCAAGCAACTCGGTCAATTCGCCGCAAAGGGTGGCGACTTCGCAGCGGTGTTCCTGTAAACCGCCATTGCGGCAATCATGCAGCACGGTCAGCGGATTGATCGCACAGTTGAGCGCCAGTTTTCGCCACAGCCGGGTCAGAATATCGGTGCTCCACTCGTGGGGAATACCGGCGGCGCTCACGTCATCCAGCCAGATCGGCGCCACGGGATGCCCGGCATCCCCCAGCCAGGTGTAACCGTGGCCGGCGAATACCACGCGCCAGTCGCCATCGCGAAAGGCACCTTCGGTGCTCGACGCACAAATGCAGCGCGCCTGCGGCACCTGTGTGGCGACAGCGTCCTGGCTGCCAAGGCCGTTCTGCAACAGGATCAGCTCGGCGTCGGGGGCCAGGCGCGGTGCCAGTTGGGCCACGGCTTTCTCGGCATCGTAGGCTTTACAGGCCACCAGCAGGCGGTTGATCGGTTCATTGTTGTCGGGTGTCTCGGCGGGCACCGGGTAGCACTTCGCTTCACCGTGTTCGACCAGCGTCAACCCACCCGCCGCCTCATACGCCGCTAAGCGTGCAGCGTCCCGCACGATCAGCTTGACCGGCACACCGGCTCGCGCCAGCCGAGTGGCCCATAAGGTGCCAAGGCTACCGGCGCCCAGAACATGCCAGGTGGTGGACATCAGCTTTTTGCTCTGTTTATCGCGCGCATGGGAGGCTCGCAGTGAATGATGGGAAAGACCCGTTATAATCAGCGCGGATTTTAACCGCAAGCCAGGCGTGCTCCATCGTGATCGAGCATGCCCTTTTATTGGAGAGATTACATGCCGTCGTTCGACGTGGTATCCGAACTGGACAAACACGAAGTCACCAACGCGGTCGAGAACGCCGTCAAGGAACTCGATCGTCGTTATGACCTGAAAGGCAAAGGCACCTTCGAGTTCAAGGAAAAGGACCTGACCGTCAACCTGACCGCTGAAGCCGATTTCCAGCTCGAAGCGATGATTGAGATCCTCAAGCTGGCCCTGGTCAAGCGCAAAATCGACGTGCAGTGCCTTGAAGTCAAGGATGCGTATGCGTCGGGCAAGCTGATGAAGCAGGAAGCGGTCCTCAAGGAAGGCATCGACAAAGAGCTGGCGAAGAAAATCGTCGCTCATGTCAAAGACGCCAAGCTCAAGGTTCAGGCTGCCATTCAGGGTGAGCAAGTGCGCATTACCGGCAAGAAACGTGATGACTTGCAGGAAGCCATCGCGGCCCTGCGCGCCAAGACGTTCGACATGCCGCTGCAGTTCAACAACTTCCGCGACTGACTTTCAAGCGGGAACCCTGTGGGAGCGGGCTTGCTCGCGAAAGCGGTGTGTCATTCAACAGTAATGTCGACTGATACGCCCTCTTCGCGAGCAAGCCCGCTCCCACCCGGATTGTGCTTAACCCAGGAGAATGTAGATGGATTTGAATGCTGAAGTGGACAACCTGGTCAAGGCATCCCAAGCCTGGATTCCGATGATCATGGAATACGGCAGCCGTGTGCTGTTGGCGGTGATTACCCTGGCCGTCGGCTGGTGGCTGATCAACAAGGTCACGCAAAAGCTTGGCGGCCTGCTGGCGTTGCGTAACGCCGACCTGGCGCTGCAGGGTTTCATCAGCAGCCTGGCGAACATTATTCTCAAGGTTCTGCTGATCGTCAGCGTCGCCTCGATGATCGGCGTGGAAACCACATCCTTCGTCGCAGCCATCGGTGCCGCCGGCCTGGCGATCGGTCTGGCCTTGCAGGGCAGCCTGGCGAACTTCGCCGGTGGTGTGCTGATTCTGTTGTTCCGCCCGTTCCGCATTGGTGACTGGATCGAAGCCCAAGGTGTTGCCGGCACTGTCGACAGCATTCAGATCTTCCACACCGTGCTGCGCACCGGCGATAACAAAACCATCATCGTGCCTAACGGTAATCTGTCGAACGGCATCATCACCAACACTAACCGTCAACCGACGCGCAAAGTTGTGTTTGATGTGGGCGTTGATTACGAAGCGGACCTGCAGAAGGCTCGTCAAGTCTTGCTGGACCTGGCCAAAGACGAGCGTGTTTTGGCTGATCCGGCACCTCAGGCGGTGATTTCTACCTTGGGCGACAGTTCGATTACTGTTTCCCTGCGAGTGTGGGTGAAGACGGCGGATTACTGGGACGTGATGTTTATGTTCAACGAACAGTCCCGTGATCGTTTGAAAACGGCCGGTATCGATATTCCGTTTCCGCAGCGGGTGATTCGAGTGGTTCAGGAATCTGCGGTGCAGTAAGCAACAAAAAAGGCCCATCCGAAGATGGGCCTTTTTTTATTACCGCGAACTAGCTTTCGGCAATTAAAGAACCGAAATCGGGTAGTCGACGATCAGGCGGAACTCGTCGATGTTACCTTCAAACGCGTCGTCATGGTTGGCGCGATGCCATGCTTGACGAATACGGAAGGACAGATCCTTGGCCGGGCCGGTTTGAACGACGTACTTGGCTTCGACGTTGGTTTCGTGGTGTTTGCCATCTGCACCGTAGAAGCCGGTGTAGGCACTGCCCGCCGGTGTGTTGGTACCGTCGATGTCCCAACCTTTCACGTAACGGGTCATGAAGCTCAGACCAGGTACGCCGTATTCGGCCATTTTCAGGTCATAACGGACTTGTACCGATTTTTCGCCAGGGGCGTTGAAGTCAGAGTACTGGATGGAGTTGGCGAGGAAGATCGAGTCGCCACCGCGGTTGTTTTTACCCACACCAACATAGTCGAACGGAGTATCGCCATTCACTTTCTGGAAGCCCAGGGTGACGGTGTGCGCTTTTAGGAACGAGTAAGCAGCGGCCAGCGAGTAGGCGGTGTTGCTGATTTCGCCTGCTTTAGCGTCACCGGTGTCCTTGGTGTTGTAGATGTTACCGTCGAAGTTGATCGAGTTGTCGCCACCCAGTGCCAGGGTATAGTTCGCGTTGGCGTAGTACTGGTTCCAGATGTCTTCCAGTTTCGCGCCGTACAGCGAAACGCTCAGGTCTGGAGTAATGCCGTACTTGCCACCGACGTAGTCGATGGAGTTGGCTTCCACTCCAGCGTAGTTAGCCCACAGGCTACCGTCACGGGCGTTGCTGTCTTGGCTGGTCGCCGAAGTGAAGTGGCCGCCTTCGAGGTCAAGGTCTTTGACTTCGCTGCTCTGCAGCTGGATGCCGGTGGCAGTTTGGTGAAGGATACGGGAGCCGCCAACAGCGAACACTGGGGCAGTGCTTGGCTGCATGTCGCCGATTTTCAGCTCGGTCTTGGAGATGCGGAACTTGGCGGCAGCGCCGGCCTTGCCCTGGCTGTTGTTAACTTCGCCATCAGAGTCCACGGACATGTTGCCGGTACCGGCATATTTGTCGGAACCGTCCAGTTTAATGGCCAGTTGACCCCAAGCTTCAACGCCAACACCGATCAGACCTTGAGTGTAGCCAGAGCTGAACATGCCCTGGATGCCCTGGGTCCAGTCTTTGTCGTCGGTTGCGCCGTCTTTCTTGTTACGGTTGTAGTAGTAGTTGCGAACTAGCAAGTCGAGCTTGCTGTCTTCAACAAAACCTTTGGCTTCTGCCTGGTCGCTTACGAAAGGTGCGGCTACTGCCAACTGAGTACTGGCTGCTGCTGCAACTGCCAGTGCGATCATGCTCCACTTCATCACGCGCATCGTGATTTGCTCCTTTGGTTTTAGAAGAGTACTGCCGTCCCACCTGATTTATTATCTGGGCGGCTCTTTCTTTTTGTGTCGGCGCAAACTTATATCACGCCGACCATGTTGGCGATACTTGCGTATCTAACCTTTCAGCTTCTTTACGACCCTGTCGCAAACGGCTTGGTAGATGTCGCAAATTTACAGCCCCGACGCAAGCGGACTGACAACTTTTAGCGTTGTTTCCAGGGCCTGAGCATCGGTAAAAAGAGTCCCTGGTGAAACGCTTGAATCTCCATCGGGCAACCCTGCCACTGTTTTTATTTGCCTTAAGGCTTCCACTTCCAGCGGACGCTTTAGAGGCGATGTGGGTGTGAATGCAACAAGCGTGCACAAATCAGAATCCTGCTGGTTTTTTTTCTGAAAGCCTGCCTGTCGCTGTAAAAACCTCATAAAACCGGGGTGTTCAAGCACGTTTTGTTCGGGCTTGACGCCATGGTTTGCATCGTGTTGTACCCTTGTGGCCGACTGCGTGACAACCCAAAACGTTACCGGTTCACCCCACCAGTGAGTAAATGGCGGATGCCTGACCGACTCAGCGTAGACGCACTGTGCGGTTTTGGTGCAAAAAATTTTAATCGCTGTGCTGAATTCATACAATGCGGCCGTCTGCCAAATTCGAACGCGTCGTTGTTTATCAGTCAGTCCGGCGTTTTTTGTGTGGCTGCCGGTTCTGTAATGGTGCGGACTGAGCGAAAATGACTCATGTCGGGGCGCGTGACCGGTCGTTTGTAGTTTCTCGGGTTGGCTTTGACCATGGTTGATCGTGAAGCCAGCGGCGTTCGCAGGTATGCTGCCGTCCTGTCGCTTGGTGCGCCGTCTCTTGAGATGGACGCTAAGCTGAAATTGATGACCAGGCGGGAGTGCGCGCAGTGTTCGCTTTAGATCCACGACTTCAACAAGACACGTTACCGATTGGGGATTTCCCACTGTGCCGGTTGCTGCTGTCCAATGATTCGAACTACCCCTGGTTCATTCTGGTGCCACGTCGCGACGATATCAGTGAGATATTTCAGTTGGATGTCGCAGATCAACAGCAGCTGTGGCGGGAAACAACCGCACTGGCGGAGATGCTCAAGGATTCGTTCGACGCGGACAAATTGAATGTCGCGGCCCTGGGCAACGTCGTCAGTCAGTTGCACATGCATGTGATTGTGCGCAAGCGTGAGGACGCCGCCTGGCCAGCGCCGGTCTGGGGTAAACACCCAGCCAAGCTTTATAACTCAGAGCAGATCGCGTTGATTCGCGAGCGGTTGCGCCTGGTATTGACCGATGATTTTACGTTTCTGGAGGGTTGAATCATGAGCCTGGAAGCACGCGTTACCGATCTGGAGAGCCAGCTGGCGTTTCAGGATGACACCATCCAGGCATTGAGTGATGTGCTGGCGACGCAGCAGCGTGCGGTTGAGCGCCTGCAACTGCAAATGGCCGCCTTGCTCAAACGGCAAGAGGAAATGGCCGGTCAGTTCGAGACGTTTGAAGAAGAAGCGCCACCGCCGCATTACTGAGTGTGATCAACTGACGGGCAATAAAAAACCGCGAACAGCCAGGCTGTTCGCGGTTTTTTTTAGCCTTGAATCAGCGACGCGGCAGTGCGGCGATCACATCTTCGGCTTGCAGGCCCTTGTCACGGTTCATGACAGAGAACTCCACACGCTGGCCTTCGACCAGGACGCGGTGACCTTCGCCACGAATGGCCCGGAAATGCACGAAAATATCATCGCCGGAATCACGGGAAATAAAGCCGAAGCCTTTGGATGTGTTGAACCACTTTACGGTACCGGTATCGCGGTTGCTCATGTCATAGCTTGGCGAGGCGGCGGCCGGTGAAGATTTGTAGAAGCTGATGGCCAGGTGCAGAAGAACGGCAATCAGGGCCGCGACCAGGCTGAACAGAACAGCAGGTTGACCGGCAATGACAGGCATCGGCGCGATCAGCGTCAGGGTTTGCAGGACGACGGCCAGAACCAGCAGGGCGCTGACCAGGTTTTGCAATTGATGACGCGGGCCTTTGTTCCAGTAAGGGATAACAGGAGCGAGGGTGAGGTTGAGCAGGCCGAAAAAGGCCAGGTACAACGCATCAGGTTGTTGCAGGTAAGGTACGGCTTCGGATCGCAGGCTAGGGATGAAGGACAGCAGCAAGGCTGCTGCGCCCATTAGCAGGTGGACAATTTTCAACATTTTGAGTAACTCACGTTAAGACGGATCACAAGGAAGAGCTGAGTGAGCACGGTTCGCTTCAGAACAATAGGAGGCGTTGGACACGTACCCGGCATCAGCCTATGCGCAGCCCCCGGAAAATAGGCGGTAGCGACACACTGCCTATTTAACAGCAAAGCCTGCAGCTACTCAAATCAGGCAGTCCAGCGGTGCTCTGAGAGTCGATTTGTCGCAAATAACGTTCGTTGGCGTTATTTGCGTTCGACCTCTTGTCTCTTTAAACCCATTTCGCGCTAGTCAAATGGCGTCTGACTATGTAGGAAAACGTCCGGCCTAGGACGGTCTCCATGATCGCTCTTCAATTGTTGGCTTCTCCTACGTTGATGGTCATAAAGTCATCTGGATATACCTTTGCGCCTGCGCTTCTATAGGGCAACAGATATTGCTCTTAAAGAAGGCAAGGACGGCTAAGGAGTGTCAACGAAATGGATGACGAAGACAGGAGAAACGAGGGGAGGGTCGGTCCGGTCAAGGAGATAAGGATCGATCCATTCGTCAGCGAATTTGATATGGGCCTGGCCCAGCCTTTATCCCGATCAGTGCGCTTGAATGGTTTTGCCACCTGCTTGCGACTTGAACAGGTGTACTGGGATATTTTGAATGATATGGCCAAGATCAACTGCTGTACCGTCAGTGCGCTGTTGTCCCATGTGGACCGCGAGGTGCATTTGCGTCACGGCGGGGTCAAGAACTTCACCGGGTTGGTGCGGGTTGTGTGCGTCGTGCACAGCCTGAAGGAAGGCGGCTGCGTCGCCATGCCTTAACCACAGGGGTGGAACGGGTAGAGTGTCGGTCTGTGCAGTCTTACGGCTGCACAGGCTGCATTTAATGGATATAATCCCGCTCTTTGCCGCAAAACCCAGCGTGTGCGGTAGCAATCTGATCGCCGAGACAACCCCCATGCCGATGTACGACTATCAATGTGCTTCCTGTGGTCATCAGTTGGAAGCCATTCAAAAGATCAGCGCAGCACCGCTGGTCGACTGCCCTGCCTGCCAGGCGCCAGAGCTTAAGAAGATGCTGTCCATGCCGGGCTTCCGCCTTAGCGGCACCGGCTGGTACGAAACCGATTTCAAGACCGGTTCCAAGAAGAATCTGGCCGGCGGCGACAAAGCTGACTAGGGTCTTGAACCTGAGTTGAACGACACGTGCGAGCTCTTGCATCATCTGGCGCCTTTCTTAAAGGCGGGGCTGTTGCAGGATCTCCAACCGAATTTCGAATTACGAGAAGCGAAACTACGACCATGATGCGCAGCCATTATTGCGGCCAACTGAACGAAAGCCTGGAAGGCCAGGAAATTACCCTTTGCGGATGGGTTCACCGTCGCCGTGACCACGGTGGGGTGATTTTCCTCGATATCCGTGATCGTGACGGTCTGGCCCAGGTGGTGTTCGACCCGGATCGCGCTGAAACTTTCGCCGCCGCCGATCGCGTGCGCAGCGAGTATGTGGTCAAGGTCACCGGCAAGGTACGCCTGCGTCCGGCCGGTGCCGGCAACGCCAACATGGCGTCGGGCATGATCGAAGTGCTGGGCTACGAGCTGGAAGTATTGAACGAAGCGGAAACCCCGCCGTTCCCGCTCAACGAGTTCTCCGACGTCGGCGAAGAAACCCGCCTGCGTTATCGCTTCATCGACCTGCGTCGTCCGGAAATGCTCGAGAAGCTGCGCCTGCGTTCGCGCATGACCACCAGCATCCGTCGTTACCTGGACGAGAACGGCTTCCTCGACGTCGAGACGCCGATCCTGACTCGCGCTACCCCGGAAGGTGCTCGCGATTACCTGGTGCCGAGCCGTACTCACGCCGGTTCCTTCTTCGCCTTGCCGCAATCGCCGCAGCTGTTCAAGCAGCTGCTGATGGTGGCCGGCTTCGATCGCTACTACCAGATCGCCAAATGCTTCCGCGACGAAGACCTGCGTGCCGACCGTCAGCCTGAGTTCACTCAGATCGACATCGAAACCAGCTTCCTCGATGAAAAAGACATCATTGGCATCACCGAAGGCATGATCCGCAACCTGTTCAAGGAAGTGCTGGATGTGGAATTCGGCGAATTCCCGCACATGACCTGGGAAGAGGCCATGCGTCGTTACGGTTCCGACAAGCCGGACCTGCGTAACCCGCTGGAACTGGTTGACGTTGCCGATCAGCTGAAAGAAGTCGACTTCAAAGTCTTCAGCGGCCCGGCCAACGACCCGAAATGCCGCGTTGCCGCCTTGCGCGTTCCTGGCGCAGCGAGCATGCCGCGCAAGCAGATCGACGACTACACCAAGTTCGTCGGCATCTACGGTGCCAAGGGCCTGGCGTACATCAAGGTCAACGAGCGCGCCAAAGGCGTTGAAGGCCTGCAATCGCCGATCGTCAAGAACATCCCTGAAGCCAACCTCAATGTGATCCTTGATCGCGTAGGTGCGGTCGATGGCGACATCGTGTTCTTCGGTGCCGACAAAGCCAAGATCGTCAGCGAAGCCCTGGGCGCACTGCGGATCAAGGTCGGTAACGATCTGAACCTGCTGACTTGCCAGTGGGCGCCGATGTGGGTGGTCGACTTCCCGATGTTCGAAGAGAACGACGACGGCAGCTTCGCGGCCTTGCATCACCCGTTCACCGCGCCGAAGTGCACCCCGGAAGAATTGGAAGCCAACCCGGCGACCGCTCTGTCCCGTGCCTACGACATGGTACTGAACGGCACGGAGCTGGGTGGCGGTTCGATCCGTATCCACCGCAAGGAAATGCAACAGTCGGTGTTCCGTCTGCTGGGTATCAGTGAAGCGGAACAGGAAGAGAAATTCGGCTTCCTGCTCGACGCCCTGAAATACGGCGCGCCGCCGCACGGTGGCCTGGCCTTCGGTCTGGACCGTCTGGTGATGCTGATGACCGGCGCCCAGTCGATCCGTGAAGTGATCGCCTTCCCGAAAACCCAGAGCGCCGCTTGCGTCATGACTCAGGCCCCGGGTGTGGTAGATGCCAAGGCACTGCGCGAACTGCACATTCGTCTGCGCGAAGCGCCTAAGGCTGAGTAAGGCTGACCAGAAGGGCGCATCTTCGGATGCGCCCTTTCTTTATAGAATGGTCGAGATTTTTATTTGCTGGCTGGCGCATCATGGCGCGGCGGGCAATGTTTCAAAGAGAATTCGGAGCGAGATATGGCGGGTCATTCCAAGTGGGCGAACATCAAGCACCGCAAAGAACGTCAGGATGCCAAGAAGGGCAAGATTTTCACCAAGTGGATTCGTGAGCTGACCGTTGCGGCCCGTCAGGGCGGTGGCGATCCGGGTTCCAACCCGCGTTTGCGTCTGGCGCTGGACAAGGCTCTCGGCGCGAACATGAGCCGGGACATTATCGACCGTGCGGTCGCCCGCGGCGCCGGTGCTGCCGACACCGACGACATGGTCGAGCTGACCTACGAAGGCTACGGCCCGGGCGGCGTGGCGGTGATGGTCGAGTGCATGACCGACAACCGCAACCGCACCGCCGCGGCTGTTCGCCATGCGTTCAGCAAATGCGGCGGCAACCTCGGTACGGACGGTTCGGTGGCCTATCTGTTCGAGCGCAAGGGGCAGATTTCCTTCGCTCCTGGCGTTGATGAAGATGCACTGATGGAAGCGGCGATGGAGGCCGATGCCGATGACGTGGTGACCCACGAAGACGGCTCCATCGACGTGTTCACCTCGTTCGCCGGTTTCTACTCCGTGCGTAACGCGCTGGAAGCGGCCGGTTTCAAAGGTGATGACGCGGAAATCGTGATGTTGCCGACCACCAGTGCCGAACTCGACCTGGAAGGCGCCGAGAAGGTGCTCAAGCTGATCGACATGCTTGAAGACCTGGATGACGTGCAGAACGTTTACTCCAATGCGGACATCCCTGAATCGGTAGCCGCGCAGCTGGGTTAAGGGCGACTAAGATCCAATGTGGGAGCGAACCGTGGCGAGGGGATTTATCCCCGTTCGGCTGCGAAGCAGTCGCAGACCCAGTGATTACGGTTTTTCTGAAATCTTCGTATTCACAGGTTCAGGGCCGCTTCGCGACCCAACGGGGCGGTGCGACGTTTCGCTAAATCCCCTCGCCACGGTTCGCTCCCACAATTGTTATTCGCTGTATTGAATATCGTGCTCTTACCTAACCCGCAGGCGTTATGACTTTAATTCTTGGTATCGACCCCGGTTCGCGCATCACCGGTTATGGCGTAGTGCGCGATACCGGGCGTGGATGCGTCTACGTGGCGTCGGGCTGCATTCGCACAGGTTCCGGCGAGCTGCATGAACGCCTGCAAATCGTCTATCGCGGCGTGCGCGAAGTCATCCAGACCTACGGCCCGGTGACCATGGGCATCGAAAAGGTCTTCATGGCACGCAACGCCGACTCTGCGCTGAAACTTGGCCAGGCCCGCGGCGCAGCCATCGTTGCCGGCGCGGAAGAAAGCCTGGAAATCGCTGAGTACACGGCGACCCAGGTCAAGCAAGCAGTCACTGGTACCGGCGCGGCGAATAAAGAGCAGGTGCAAATGATGGTCATGCACATGCTGAAACTGACCAGCAAACCGCAAATCGATGCCTCGGACGCCCTGGCCATTGCCATTTGCCATGCTCACACCCGCTCCAGCCTGTTGCCCCATGGTCTGGGTACGGCACGCAGTCGTGGCGGGCGCCTGCGTCTCTGATAGCATCAGCAATCATTTTTTACGGAATGAGGGTTTTGCGCCTGTGTCGTCGGCGCAAAACCCTTGTTCTGTCAGTCGCCAGCACTGATCTGGCCAACGCTCAAGGATCTGAAACGTGATTGGACGCTTGCGCGGCACACTGGCTGAGAAACAGCCGCCGCACCTGATTCTGGATGTAAACGGTCTGGGGTATGAGCTGGAAGTGCCCATGACCACGCTTTATCGCTTGCCGTCGGTCGGTGAACCGCTGACCTTGCACACCCATTTGGTCGTACGCGAAGACGCGCAGTTACTCTATGGCTTCTTCGGCAAGCGTGAGCGAGACTTTTTTCGCGAGTTGATCCGTCTCAATGGTGTAGGGCCGAAATTGGCCCTGGCCCTGATGTCGAGCCTGGAAGTCGATGAGCTGGTCCGCTGCGTACAATCCCAGGACACCTCGGCGTTGACCAAGGTGCCGGGCGTGGGCAAGAAGACTGCCGAGCGTTTGCTGGTGGAACTCAAGGATCGCTTCAAGGCCTGGGAAACCGTGCCGGCGATGTTTGCCCTGGTGCCAAACCAGCCAGGTGGGCCAGATACGACGCCGGTTGCCACCGCCGAAAATGACGCGGTCAGCGCGCTGATCTCCCTGGGCTACAAACCGCAGGAAGCCAGCAAGGCGATTTCTGCGATCAAGGAGAAAGGCTTGAGCAGTGAAGACATGATTCGTCGTGCCCTGAAGGGAATGATCTAAGTGATTGAAGCTGATCGTCTGATTGCCGCCACGCCTGGCCCTCGTGACCGCGAGGAAGTCCAGGACCGGGCGATTCGCCCTGTCAGCCTGGCCGAGTACATTGGCCAGCCGACCGTTCGCGAGCAAATGGAGTTGTTCATCCAGGCGGCTCGTGGGCGCAATGAATCCCTGGACCACACGCTGATTTTCGGCCCGCCGGGTCTGGGTAAAACCACCTTGGCCAACATCATCGCCCAGGAAATGGGCGTGTCGATCAAGAGCACCTCGGGCCCCGTGCTTGAACGCCCGGGTGATCTGGCGGCGCTGCTGACCAATCTTGAGCCACACGACGTGCTGTTCATCGACGAAATCCATCGGCTCTCACCGATTGTCGAAGAAGTGCTGTACCCGGCCATGGAAGATTTCCAGCTCGACATCATGATCGGCGAAGGGCCGGCCGCGCGCTCGATCAAGCTTGATCTGCCGCCGTTCACCCTGGTCGGTGCGACGACGCGGGCGGGGATGCTGACCAATCCGCTGCGCGACCGTTTCGGCATCGTCCAGCGCCTGGAGTTCTACAACACCGCTGACCTGGCAACGATTGTCAGTCGTTCGGCGAATATCCTCGGTTTGCCGCTGGACCCGGAAGGCGCCTTCGAAATCGCCCGTCGTGCCCGCGGTACGCCACGGATCGCCAACCGCTTGCTGCGCCGGGTTCGGGATTTCGCCGAAGTACGCGCCAAGGGCCACATCACCAAACCGATCGCCGACCTGGCCTTGAACCTGCTGGATGTCGACGAGCGTGGCTTCGATCATCAGGATCGACGGCTGCTGTTAACGATGATCGAGAAGTTCGACGGTGGGCCGGTCGGGGTCGATAGCCTCGCCGCCGCCATCAGTGAAGAACGACACACTATTGAAGACGTACTCGAGCCGTACCTGATCCAGCAGGGCTACATCATGCGTACGCCGAGGGGTCGAGTGGTGACCCGGCATGCGTATCTGCACTTCGGTTTAAACATCCCGTCACGATTGGGCGAGATGCCCGTGGTAGACGAGTTCCTCGATGCCGTGGACGATTAATAACCTTTGCGCGCTGATATATTCGGGGTTTGTGTGGTCCCAGGACCGTACTTTCGCCAGAAAGCCGTGAATCAATGAAAAACAGTTGCCTGGCCGGATTGGCAACCTGAGGAGTAAGCACTAGAGTATGCGCGCGCAAAACGGGCTTGAGCCTTTCGCACTTCGTTGTCGCGTTTATTACGAGGACACCGATGCGGGCGGCATCGTGTATTACGTTAATTACCTCAAGTTTATGGAACGGGCTCGAACCGAGCGGCTCCGGGAGCTGGGCTTTGCCCAATCCCAGCTTGCAGGTGAGGACCTGTTGTTCGTCGTGCATTCCAGCGAAGCGCGTTACCACGCGCCGGCGCGACTGGACGACGAGCTGCTGGTAAGCGCTGAAGTAATCGAATTGAACCGTGTCAGCCTGCGCTTCAAACAGCAGGTCAGGCGGGCTACGGATAATGCGCTGCTCTGCGAAGGGCAGTTTTTGGTGGCCTGTGTGCGCACTAACAGTTTGAAACCCCGGGCCATTCCCGAAGCTCTACGTGCGGCCTTTGCCGACGTGAGCGGCGCGGGTACACACTCAAAGCAGGAGATAAAGCGTGGAAGCTAACGTCGTCGACCATTCCTCCATGTGGAGCCTGGTCAGCAATGCCAGTATCGTGGTGCAACTGGTAATGCTGATCCTGGTAGCCGCATCGGTGACCTCATGGATCATGATCTTTCAGCGCAGCAATCTGCTGCGCGCCGGTCGACGTGCCCTGGAGAGCTTTGAAGAGCGCTTCTGGTCGGGTATCGACCTGTCCAAACTCTACCGTCAGGCCGGCAGCAACCCTGATCCGGATTCGGGCGTAGAGCAGATCTTCCGTGCCGGTTTCAAGGAATTCTCCCGTCTGCGCCAGCAGCCAGGCGTTGACCCGGAAGCGGTCATGGAAGGCGTGGCCCGCGCCATGCGCGTTGCCATTTCCCGCGAAGAAGAAAAGCTCGAGCAGAGCCTGCCGTTTCTCGCGACCGTAGGTTCCGTCAGCCCGTACATCGGTCTGTTCGGTACCGTCTGGGGGATCATGAACTCCTTCCGTGGCCTGGCCACTGCCCAGCAAGCGACCCTGGCCACCGTGGCTCCGGGTATCGCCGAAGCACTGATTGCTACCGCGATCGGCTTGTTCGCCGCCATCCCGGCCGTTATCGCTTACAACCGTTTTGCTGCTCGCAGCGAAACCCTGCTGAGCCGTTACTACACCTTCGCCGATGAATTCCAGGCGATCCTGCACCGCAAAGTGCACACCAGCGAAGAATAAGCAGGTAATTTCCAATGGCTTTAATCGCTCGAGCTCGCAAAAAGCGCAAGCCGGTTGCCGAGATGAACGTGGTGCCCTACATCGACGTGATGTTGGTGCTGCTGGTCATCTTCATGGTGACCGCTCCGATGCTCAATCAGGGCGTGAAAGTTGATCTGCCCAAGGTTTCCAGCGAAGCCTTGCCGCAGGACAACAACACCCAGGTCCTGACCATTTCGATCAAGGCTGACAAGACCTACTACTGGAACCTTGGCAGCGAAGTCGACACTGAAAAGCAACAGGACAAGGCCATGACCTTGCCGCAGATGACTGACGCCGTGACCAAAATCATTCGCGCCGGCACTGAAGGTGGCAAGCGTACCCAGGTGTTCATCCGCGGCGACAAGACCGTCGACTACGGTTCCGTCATGGGCGCCATGGGCGGGTTGCAGAAAGCCGGGGTCGGTAATGTTGGCTTGATCACCGAGGCACCCTGATGCAGCAAATGCGAGAGCCGTCCGCCTCGGAAAGCTATTTCTGGCCTAGTGTCTGGGCGCTTGTCTTGCACGTGCTGGTTTTCGGCATGCTGTTCGTCAGTTTCGCCTTCACGCCCGAACTGCCGCCGGCCAAGCCGATTGTCCAGGCGACCCTGTACCAACTGAAATCGAAAAGTCAGGCGACCACCCAGACCAATCAGAAGATTGCGGGTGAGGCGAAGAAATCCGCCGCGCGCCAGACCGAAGTCGAACAGATGGAACAGAAAAAGATCGAGCAGGAAGCGATCAAGGCCGCGGAACAAAAGAAGGAAGACGCGGCTCAAAAAGCCGAAGAATCCAAAAAGGCCGACGAGACAAAGAAAGCGGAAGAGGCCAAAAAGGCTGATGAAGCCAAGAAAGCCGATGAAGCGAAGAAGACCGCCGAAGCTAAAAAGGCCGAAGAGAAACAATTGGCTGATATAGCCAAGAAGAAGTCTGAAGAAGAAGCCAAGAAAGCAGCTGAAGAAGAGGCCAAGAAAGCGGCCGCTGAAGAAGCGAAGAAAAAGATCGTCGAAGACGCGAAGAAGAAAGCCGCGGAAGACGCCAAGAAGAAATCTGAAGCTGAAGAGGCGAAGAAGAAAGTCGCCGAAGACGCGAAGAAGAAAGCTGCTGCCGATGCTGCGAAGAAAAAATCGCAGGAAGCGGCACGTAAATCCGCCGAAGACAAAAAGGCTCAGGCCCTGGCAGATTTGCTTTCCGATACGCCGCAGCGTCAGCAGGCCTTGGCGGATGAGCAGGGTGACGAAGTCGCCGGTAGTTTCGATGATCTGATTCGTGCTCGTGCAGCGGAAGGCTGGGCTCGTCCACCTTCGGCCCGCAAAGGCATGACGGTCGTGTTGCAAATCGGCATGTTGCCCGATGGTACGGTGACTTCGGTTGGCGTGGCCAAGTCCAGCGGCGATGGTCCGTTTGACGCTTCCGCTGTTGCGGCGGTCAAGAACATTGGACGTTTGACAGAAATGCAGGGAATGAAGCCGAGCGATTTCGCTCCGTATCGTTCATTCAAGATGACATTCACACCTGAGGATCTAGCCTTGTGAGAAACCTTCTTCGAGGAATGCTCGTCGTTATCTGCTGCCTGGCAGGGATAGCGGCAGCTGATGAAAAAAACATTCTGGTCACCAGCGGCAGTGATCGGGCCACCCCGATCGCAGTCGTTCCGTTTGGCAACCAGGGCGGCAGCGTTCTGCCGGACGACATGGCCGAAATCATCGGTAACGACCTGCGCAACTCGGGTTACTACTCGCCGATTCCAAAACAGAACATGATCAGCCAGCCAAGCCAGGCCAGCGAAATCATCTTCCGTGACTTCAAGGCGCTGGGCGCCCAGTACGTCATGGTCGGCAGCATTGCTCCTGCGGGCGGTCGCCTGCAGGTCCAATACGCACTGTTCAACGTCGCCACCGAGCAGCAAGTGCTGACCGGCAGCGTGTCGGGCAGCGTCGATCAACTGCGCGACATGTCGCACTACATCGCGGACCAGTCGTTCGAAAAACTCACCGGTATCAAAGGTGCGTTCTCGACTCGTCTGTTGTACGTGACAGCCGAGCGTTTCTCCGAGAAGAACACTCGCTACACGCTGCAACGTTCAGACTATGACGGTGCCCGTGCCGTGACCCTGCTGCAATCGCGCGAGCCGATCCTGTCGCCACGTTTCGCACCGGACGGCAAGCGCATCGCTTATGTGTCGTTCGAGCAAAAGCGTCCGCGTATCTTCATGCAGAACATCGACACCGGTCGCCGTGAGCAGATTACCAACTTCGAAGGCCTGAATGGCGCGCCAGCATGGTCGCCTGATGGCAATCGCCTGGCATTCGTACTGTCGAAAGATGGCAACCCGGACATCTACGTGATGAACCTGGGTTCGCGTCAGATCACGCGTGTCACTAACGGTCCTGGCATCAACACCGAACCGTTCTGGGGTAAAGATGGTTCGACCATCTACTTCACCTCGGACCGTGGCGGCAAGCCGCAAATCTACAAAACCAGCGCAGGCGGTGGTGGTGCGGAACGTGTGACCTTTATCGGTAACTACAACGCCAACCCTAAGCTTTCGGCTGATGAAAAGACCCTGGTGATGATCCATCGTCAGGAAGGTTTCACTAATTTCAAGGTGGCAGCCCAGGATTTGCAGCGCGGAAGCGTAAAAATCCTCACTGATAGCACTCTGGACGAGTCGCCTACTGTTGCGCCCAACGGCACCATGGTAATCTACGCCACCCGCCAGCAGGGCCGGGGAGTCTTGATGCTCGTGTCCATTAATGGACGCGTAAGGCTCCCGCTTCCTACCGCACAAGGCGAAGTCAGAGAACCTTCCTGGTCCCCTTACCTGAACTGACGCGGCGCTATACGTTGTACTTAACACATTGGGGTTCATTAGGAGTTTCACGATGGAAATGCTGAAGTTTGGTAAATTTGCTGCGCTGGCTCTGGCCATGGCTGTAGCTGTAGGTTGCTCGTCCAAAGGCGGCGACAATGCCGGTGAAGGCGCTGTAGATCCAAACGCTGGTTACGGCGCAAACACTGGTGCAGTTGACGGCTCCCTGAGCGAAGAAGCTGCTCTGCGCGCAATCACCACTTTCTACTTCGAATACGACAGTTCGGACCTGAAGCCAGAAGCCATGCGCGCTCTGGACGTTCACGCCAAGGACCTGAAAGCAAACGGCGCTCGCGTTGTTCTGGAAGGCAACACCGACGAACGTGGTACTCGTGAGTACAACATGGCACTGGGCGAGCGTCGTGCGAAAGCCGTTCAGCGTTACCTGGTACTGCAAGGTGTTTCCCCAGCTCAGCTGGAACTGGTTTCCTACGGCGAAGAGCGTCCAGTTGCTACCGGCAACGACGAGCAGTCCTGGGCTCAAAACCGTCGCGTCGAACTGCGTAAGTAATTCGTCATGCGAACGTGCCGTCGTGCTGTAACTGTTTTGGCTCTCAGCCTCGCACCGCTTGCGGTGTGGGCTGCGGTTCCTGTGGTCGATAATGACTCCGGCTATACCAATAGCGGGACTAATAATCCGCCTGCAGGTTACGGTACGAACGGCGCCTATGCCGGGGGAGGGGTTTCGGCCCCTGTCTCGGCACAGGGCGAGCTGTTCAACCAACTGCAATCGATGCAGGAGCAGATCTCGCGCCAACAAGGCATCATCGAAGTTCTGCAAAATGATGTAGCGCGCATGAAGCAAGAGAACCTGGAGCGATATCAGGATCTTGATCGGCGCATAGGAACCGGCGTTGCACCAGCCGCGACTCCTGATAATTCTTCCACCGGTGGCAGTTTGAATGCCCCCGGTGCAGCAGCGGGCGCAGCCGCAGGAGCGACAGCCGCTCAGGCACCTGCCGCGGGTAGCGAGCCGGCTGATCCGGCGAAGGAAAAACTGTATTACGATGCAGCCTTCGACCTGATCAAAGCCAAGGATTTCGACAAGGCCAGCCAGGCTTTTGCCGCATTCCTGCGCAAGTACCCGAACAGTCAGTACGCGGGCAATGCTCAGTACTGGTTGGGCGAAGTGAACCTGGCCAAAGGCGATCTGCAAGGTGCAGGTCAGGCTTTTGCCAAGGTTTCACAGCTGTACCCCAAGCATCCCAAAGTGCCTGATTCGCTGTACAAGCTCGCTGATGTAGAACGCCGCCTCGGTCATCCCGACAAGGTCAAAGGCATTCTGCAGCAGGTTGTGTCCCAATATCCGGGCACTTCCGCCGCTCAGCTGGCCCAGCGTGATCTGCAAAAAATGTAAGGGCGGCTTGACCCGTTTTGAAGAAACCCGCGCTTGTCGCGGGTTTTTTCGTTAGAATTCACGCCCTTTTTATGAAACACGCTTTTTGGGATCTGCGCGGTGGCGGGGTTCCTTGAAGTGCCTGACGGAGGCGGACAGCCTGTTTAGCTGTTATGCCCGTGGCGACTATGCAAGACACATTGAGAATCACCGAAGTTTTCTACTCGTTGCAGGGTGAAACGCGGACTGCCGGGCTGCCCACTGTTTTTGTGCGCCTGACCGGTTGCCCATTACGTTGCCAATACTGCGACAGCGCTTATGCATTCACTGGCGGCACCCTCCGCACGCTCGACGACATCCTCGAGCAAGTGGCCGGTTTTCGTCCGCGTTACGTCTGTGTCACCGGCGGCGAGCCGCTGGCACAACCCAATGCCATCCCATTGCTCAAGCAGTTGTGTGACGCCGGTTACGAGGTCTCGCTGGAAACCAGCGGTGCCCTGGATATCTCGGCGGTCGATCCACGGGTCAGTCGCGTCGTCGACCTGAAAACCCCGGGTTCGAAAGAAGCCCACCGCAACCGCTACGAGAACATCGAACTGCTCACGCGCAACGATCAGGTGAAGTTTGTCATCTGCTCGCGGGAAGACTATGACTGGGCCGTGTCCAAGCTGATCCAGTACGGTCTGGATCAGCGTTCCGGCGAAGTCCTGTTCTCGCCAAGTCACCATGACCTTAATGCTCGGGACCTGGCTGACTGGGTGGTGGCGGACAACCTGCCAGTGCGTCTGCAATTGCAGTTGCATAAATATCTTTGGAATGACGAGCCGGGGCGCTGAAATGACTGAACAACTGAACACCACTGAAAAACGCGCGGTCATCTTGCTGTCCGGCGGCCTCGACTCCGCGACCGTTGTGGCCATGGCTCGCGCTGAAGGCTATAGCTGCTACACCATGAGCTTCGACTACGGTCAGCGCTCCCATGCCGAACTGCACGCCGCCGAACGTGTCGCTCGCGACCTGGGTGTGATTGAACACAAGGTGATCGGCCTGAACCTGAACGGTATCGGCGGTTCAGCATTGACCGACACCAGTATCGATGTGCCGGAAGAAGCGGGCGAAGGTATTCCGGTGACTTACGTGCCTGCGCGCAACACCGTTTTCTTGTCCCTGGCGTTGGGCTGGGCTGAAGTGCTCGGCGCTCGCGACATCTTTATCGGTGTGAACGCAGTGGATTACTCCGGTTACCCGGACTGCCGTCCCGAGTTCATCGAGTCTTTCGAGCGCATGGCCAATCTGGCGACCAAGGCCGGTGTAGAGGGGAATGGTTTCCGTATCCAGGCACCGCTGCAGAACCTGAGCAAGGCGCAGATCGTCCAGGCGGGCGTGAAGCTCGGCGTTGATTACGGCCTGACTGTTTCCTGCTATCAGGCGGACGATAACGGCCGTGCATGCGGCAAATGCGACAGCTGCCGCCTGCGTGCAGAAGGCTTTGCGGCAGCCGGAATCAGTGACCCAACACCTTATTTTTGATTTATTTCAAATCAGGTGTTGAATAGTCCTTAAAAATCAGTATTATACGCGCACCACACAGCGGGTCGTTAGCTCAGTTGGTAGAGCAGTTGGCTTTTAACCAATTGGTCGTAGGTTCGAATCCCACACGACCCACCATTTTTGTAGCAGTTTTAAAAGTCTGGAAGGCCCACGCAAGTGAGGATTTCCGGATTTTTTTTTGCCCGCGATTTAAGGTCGCCCAGGTTCTGGGCTGCACCGCGTGACGCAGGTCAGAATCATCTTTTGCATCCACGGGATATTCTGTAGCCTTGCGCAGCTTCAACGTTGTCCGTGCCTGATGATACTCACTCTCCCGGCGGTACCCTGAAGGGTCCGGAGCCGGGTGTATACTCGACTTTCGCGCGAAAGCGCCTGCAGGTCTTGCGAACATGACGCAGATTTCCGAACGCCTTCTGGTTCAAGCCCACCTCGACGCCAAGCAGCCCAAGCCGCTGACTGCCGAGGAGGAGGCCTATTACCGTGCCGCCATCGCTGCCGAGCTCAAGGCTCAGGATGCGGTGCTGGTTGCTCACTTCTATTGCGATCCGGTCATTCAGGCCCTGGCCGAAGAAACCGGAGGCTGTGTCTCCGACTCGCTGGAGATGGCCCGCTTTGGCAATGCTCACCCGGCCAAGACCGTGGTGGTCGCCGGTGTGAAGTTCATGGGCGAGACCGCCAAAATCCTCAACCCTGAAAAACGCATCCTCATGCCCACCCTGGAGGCGACCTGCTCGCTGGACCTGGGTTGCCCGGTGGACGAGTTCTCGGCGTTCTGCGATCAGCACCCGGAGCGTACCGTGGTGGTGTATGCCAATACGTCGGCGGCGGTCAAAGCCCGGGCGGATTGGGTGGTGACTTCAAGCTGCGCGCTGGAGATCGTCGAAAGCCTGATGGATAACGGCGAAACCATCATCTGGGGCCCGGATAAGCATTTGGGCACCTACATCCAGCGTCAGACCGGCGCGGACATGCTGCTGTGGGACGGCGCCTGCATCGTTCACGAAGAATTCAAGTCCAAACAGCTCGAAGACATGAAGGCGCTGTACCCGGACGCAGCAATTCTGGTGCACCCGGAGTCGCCGACGTCGGTGATCGAGTTGGCAGATGCCGTCGGCTCCACCAGTCAATTGATTGCGGCAGCGCAGAGCCTGCCAAACAAGACCCTTATCGTCGCCACTGATCGCGGCATCTTCTACAAGATGCAGCAGCTGTGCCCGGACAAGGTCTTCATCGAAGCGCCAACGGCCGGTAACGGCGCAGCATGCCGTAGTTGCGCACATTGCCCGTGGATGGCGATGAATACCCTTGAGCGCACGCTCAAGAGCTTGAAGGAAGGGACTAACGAGATCTTTGTCGATCCTGCGTTGATTCCACAAGCGATTCGGCCGCTCAAGCGCATGCTCGACTTTACCCAGGCTGCACGGATGAAGTTGGCCGGCAACGCCTGAGATCTTTCAGATAGTCCACAAAATCTGTGGGAGCGGGCTTGCTCGCGAAGAGGGTGTATCAGTCGACATTAATGTTGTCTGACACACCCTCTTCGCGAGCAAGTCGAATCGTCGCACCGCCGCTCCCACAGTGGTTTTTGTATGGCTGAGCTACTTGGTTTTCTTTGGAATCCGCACGAGCTGGGTGTTGGAGTAGATGTCATGCCAGCTGCGTTTCTGTTTGTCGAACAGCGACCAGAAGAAACCCACCCCGACGCACAGCAAGGACGCGATCGACACCACAAAGCGCAGCAATGCCTGCCACAGGCTGATGGATGAGCCGTCGGCATTTTGTACGCGGATGCACCAGACCTGCATGCCCAGGGTCTGACCGGACCAGGTCCAGAACTTGGCGAAGAAGCCGAACAGCACAAACAGCAGCACCGTTGACAGCAATGGATCGCCGTCCAGCGCGCCGGCTTCGGTCAGGGTTCGCATTTTGTCTTCGCCGATGATCGCCATCTGGATCATCTTGTAAATGCCACTGGTGACGATCAGCAGGGCGGTACACAACAAGAAGTCGTAGAACATCGCTGCCAGGCGACGTCCGAGGGTGACGGCAGGAAAGTCGCCCTGGGGTTTGAGAAGATGTTTCGACATGGCAGCCTCTGGACGGAAAAAAGAAGCCATTTTACGGATTTACGCGCACAAAAAAGCCCCTGATGTCAGCATCAGGGGCTTTTTCGTTACAGAAGATCAGGCTTCTGCTTGTACTTCGTCAGCCTGCATGCCTTTCTGGCCTTGCACAGCAACGAAAGTCACTTTCTGGCCTTCTTTCAGGCTCTTGAAGCCGTTGCCCTGAATAGCGCGGAAATGCACGAACAGATCCGGACCGCTTTCTGGAGTGATAAAACCAAAACCTTTCTCGTCGTTAAACCACTTGACGGTACCGCTCTGACGTGTGGACATTTCTTATTCCTTTGACGCAAAAAATTAATGACAGCCTCCTTCTTGTGAAAGAGTACTGGGGCTGGTTGCAGGAGAGTAAGAAGACGTCGAACGGGATGTAGCTAACTTGTAGGCTACTGCCCAGGTCACGATTCCAAGCGACCCATGCAAACACAGTGAACAAACTCTACGCCAACTACGGGAGAAAAAACAAGCCCTGTGGAGGGCCCGGATTTGCTCGCGTTGATGCCGTTCGGCGGCAACTAGCGCTGGCTTATGCGATAGAGGTGTTCAATTGTTTTCGATCGTTATAAGCCAAGTTCGTAATCGAAGGTGTGCACTGTTTTATGGCGGTTGCGTTACACATTAGTGCGCTGTTAACGCAACCGCGTTACTTATAGGAACAGTCAATCAGCCACGGTAGTAGCGTTGTGGAACAAATGGCATTTTGCTTACAAGCAAAGGTACCTTTTTCCCACGAACAATCGCCCATACCGGCGTATCGAGAGCGATATAAGCACTGTCGACGTAACCCATCGCCAAAGGGCCGCCCAGGGTCGGACCGAAGCCACCGCTGCAAACCGCGCCAATGATGTCGCCTGCTTCATTGACGATCTCTGCGCCTTCGCGCACCGGCGTGCGTTCCTGAGGCAGCAGGCCAACGCGCTTGCGGCTGACACCGGCTTGTTGCTGTGCGAACACGGTTTCAGCGCCAGGGAAGCCGCCGGCACGTGCGCCATCAGCGCGACGAGGCTTGGAGATCGCCCACAGCAGGCTCGCTTCGATCGGGGTGGTCTCGGTGTTCATGTCGTGGCCATAGAGGCACAGGCCAGCTTCCAGGCGCAGGGAGTCGCGAGCGCCAAGGCCGATGGCCGCCACTTCAGGTTCGGCCAGCAGGGCACGAGCCAGGGCTTCGGCGTTGGCGGCCGGCACGGAGATTTCGTAACCGTCTTCACCGGTGTAGCCCGAACGGCTGACAAAGCAGTCCACACCCAGCAGTTTCACGCGGGCGAACTGCATGAAGGTCATCTTCGCCACTTCAGGCGCCAGACGCGCGAGCACGGTAACGGCGGCCGGACCTTGCAGCGCCAGCAGGGCGCGTTCTTCAAACAGCGGCTCGATGGTGCACTGGTCGCCGATGTGCTTGCGCAGATGCGCCAGGTCCTGGTCCTTGCAGGCGGCGTTGACCACCAGGAACAGTTCGTCGTTACCCAGGTTGGCGACCATCAGGTCGTCGAGGATGCCGCCGGTCTCGTTGGTGAACATCGCGTAACGCTGCATGCCCACCGGCAGGTCGATGATGTCGACCGGCACCAGGCTTTCCAGCGCCTTGGCGGCATTGGCGCCGGTCAGGCGGATCTGGCCCATGTGCGAGACATCGAACAGCCCGGCCTGATCACGGGTGTGCTGGTGTTCTTTCATCACGCCGAGCGGGTATTGCACCGGCATGTCATAGCCGGCAAACGGCACCATGCGGGCGCCGAGTTCGATGTGCAGTGCGTGCAGCGGGGTTTTCGACAGTTGTTCGGTGGACATATTCAGCTCCTGAAAAAGTGTGCAAATGCGCGTGAGCATCAGCACTCGATAATGTTGACCGCCAAACCGCCACGGGCGGTTTCCTTGTATTTGCTTTTCATGTCGGCGCCGGTCTGGCGCATGGTGCGGATGACCTTGTCGAGGGAGACGAAGTGCTGACCGTCGCCGCGCAGGGCCATGCGCACCGCATTGATGGCCTTGACCGAGCCCATGGCGTTGCGCTCGATGCAAGGCACTTGCACCAGCCCGCCAATCGGGTCGCAGGTCAGGCCGAGGTTGTGTTCCATGCCGATTTCGGCGGCGTTTTCCACTTGCTGCACGGTGCCACCGAGGACTTCGCACAGGGCGCCGGCGGCCATGGAACAAGCGACGCCAACTTCACCCTGACAGCCGACTTCGGCGCCGGAGATCGAGGCGTTTTCTTTATAGAGGATGCCGATCGCGGCCGCGGTCAGCAGAAAACGCACGACGCCGTCTTCGTTGGCGCCGGGGATGAAGCGCATGTAGTAATGCAAAACAGCGGGGACGATCCCGGCCGCACCGTTGGTAGGCGCCGTCACCACGCGCCCGCCGTTGGCGTTTTCTTCGTTGACTGCCAGTGCATAGAGGTTGACCCAGTCCAGCACCGACAGCGGATCGCGCAGGGACGATTCGGGGTTCTTGCACAGTTGCCGATGCAGCGCGGCCGCCCGACGTTTGACCTTCAAGCCACCGGGCAGGATGCCTTCGTTACGACAACCGGCGTCGACGCAATCCTGCATCACTTGCCAGATTTTCAGCAGGCCGGCGCGGGTTTCCGCTTCCGAGCGCCAGGCACTTTCGTTGGTCAGCATCACCTGGCTGATCGATAGACCATAGGTGGTGCAGTGACCGAGCAGGTCCTTGGCGCTTTTGAACGGGAAGGTCAGTGGCGTGGCGTCTTCGACGATACGGTCGGCGCCGGCGGCGTCTTCATCGACCACAAAACCGCCGCCAACCGAGTAGTACTCGCGGCTGCGGATTTGTATGCCCGCCGCATCGAAGGCGCGAAAGATCATGCCGTTGGGGTGATAGGCCAACGGTTTGCGGATCATCGCCAAGTGTTCTTTCTCATTGAACGCAATGCTGTGTTCGCCGAGCAGGTTCAAGCGACCATTGCCGCGAATCTCTTGCAGACGGGCGGCGACGGTTTCAGTGTTCACAGTGTCCGGGTGTTCGCCTTCCAGGCCCAGCAGCACAGCCTTGTCGCTGCCGTGGCCTTTACCGGTGGCGCCGAGTGATCCGTAGAGCTCGACTTTGACGCAAGTGGTCGCGGCCAGCAGCCCTTCACGGCGCAAACCTTCGGCGAAGCGCGCAGCAGCACGCATCGGGCCGACGGTGTGAGAGCTGGAGGGGCCGATGCCAATCTTGAACAGGTCGAACACGCTTAAAGACATGGTTGTTCTCCGGTTTCTTGTTATAGATGCAACGCGACTCCGTAGGAGCAAAGCTTGCTCGCGATGAACGATGACGCGGTTCATCAGATAGACCGTGTAACGGCTATCGCGAGCAAGCTTTGCTCCTACAGGGATTTGCAGTGTTCTTGAGTGGGGCGGATTAACCGCCCCACACTGTTTTAAGCGTAGCTTTCGATCGACGGGCAAGCGCAAACCAGGTTGCGATCACCAAACACGTTGTCGACGCGACCGACCGGTGGCCAGTACTTGCCTTCGATCAGCGACGCAACCGGATACACCGCCTGCTCACGGCTATACGGATGCGTCCACTCGCCGACGATTTCCGCCGCGGTGTGCGGGGCGTTTTTCAGCGGGTTGTCGTCCTTGTCCAGGGTGCCGTTTTCCACCGCGCGGATTTCTTCGCGGATGCGGATCATGGCGTCGCAGAAGCGGTCCAGTTCTTCTTTGGATTCGCTTTCGGTCGGCTCGATCATCAGCGTGCCGGCCACCGGGAACGACATGGTCGGGGCGTGGAAGCCGAAGTCGATCAGACGCTTGGCGACGTCATCGACGCTGATGCCGCTGCTGTCTTTCAGCGGACGCAGGTCGAGGATGCATTCGTGCGCCACCAGGCCGTTGCTGCCGGTGTAGAGCACCGGGTAGTGCTCTTCGAGGCGACGGGAAATGTAGTTGGCATTCAGGATCGCCAGTTGCGAGGCGCGCTTGAGACCGGCGCCACCCATCATCCGAATGTACATCCAGGTGATCGGCAAAATGCTCGCGCTGCCGAACGGTGCGGCGCAGACCGCGCCCTCTTTACGCTCCATGGTGCCGTGACCCGGCAGGAACGGCGTCAGGTGCGACTTGACGCCAATCGGACCAACGCCCGGGCCGCCACCGCCGTGCGGGATGCAGAAGGTTTTGTGCAGGTTCAGGTGCGACACGTCGCCGCCGAACTTGCCCGGCGCGCAGAGGCCGACCATTGCATTCATGTTGGCGCCGTCGATGTACACCTGGCCGCCGTGGTCGTGAATGATGCCGCAGATTTCGCGGATGCCTTCTTCGAACACGCCGTGGGTCGACGGGTAGGTGATCATCAGCGCGGCGAGGTGTTCGCGGTGCTCGATGGCCTTGGCCCGCAGGTCTTCGATGTCGACGTTGCCGCGGGCATCGCAGGCGGTGACCACCACACGCATGCCAGCCATGTTGGCGGTGGCCGGGTTGGTGCCGTGGGCCGAGGACGGGATCAGGCAGATGTCACGACGGTCTTCGCCGCGGCTCTGGTGATAGGCACGAATCGCCAGCAGGCCGGCGTATTCACCTTGCGAACCGGCGTTCGGTTGCAGCGAGATCGCGTCGTACCCGGTGGCGGCGCAGAGCATCGCTTCCAGTTCGTCGGTCAGTTGCTGGTAACCGGCGCTTTGCGCGGCCGGGGCGAACGGGTGCAGGGCACCGAATTCAGCCCAGGTCACCGGGATCATTTCGCTGGCGGCGTTGAGTTTCATGGTGCACGAGCCCAGCGGGATCATGGTGCGGTCCAGCGCCAGATCCTTGTCGGCCAGTTTGCGCAGGTAGCGCATCAGCTCGGTTTCCGAGTGGTAGCGGTTGAACACCGGGTGGCTGAGGATTGGCGACTGGCGCAGCAGCGCGGCCGGGATGGCGCTAACCACCGAGGCGGCGAGGGCGGCGAAGTCCGGCAGGGTTTGGCCGTCGGCCAGCAAGGCCCACAGGGTTTCCACGTCAGCTGGCGACGTGGTTTCGTCGAGGGACAGGCCCAGACGCTCGC